>NZ_NASZ01000004.1 GCF_014596575.1 Flavobacterium pokkalii
ATTTAATCAGTTGTAAATCAACGACTAAATATACGAAATAACTTATGTTAAACCAAATATAAAGCACAAAAAAAACCGCCTCAGTTTTGAGACGGCTTCATCTATTTTCTTTTTCGGTTTCTTTATTCTAAAAAACTACACATTAAAACGGAAATGCATCACATCACCATCTTTTACAATATATTCTTTTCCTTCCACACGTAATTTTCCGGCTTCTTTCACTTTAGATTCCGAACCATAATTAGAGAAATCATCATAAGCAATTACCTCGGCACGAATAAACCCTTTTTCAAAATCGGTATGGATTACTCCGGCAGCTTTTGGAGCAGTATCACCTATATTAATCGTCCAGGCACGAACTTCTTTTACACCAGCAGTAAAATAAGTTTGTAAGTTTAATAATTTATAAGCCGCACGAATTAAAACTGCCGATCCCGGTTCTTTCAATCCTAAATCTTCTAAGAAAATCTGACGCTCTTCGTAACTTTCTAACTCTGTAATATCAGCCTCAGCTCCTACTGAAAGCACAATTACTTCGGCATTTTCATCTTTTACCAATTCGCGAACCTGATCTACATATTTATTTCCGTTTATCGCCGAAGCCTCATCTACATTACAAACATACAAAACCGGTTTAGTGGTAATCAACTGAAAATCTTCTATCAAAGCTTCTTCCTCATTCGACTGAGGCACCACTGTTCTGGCTGATTTTGCCTGTAATAAAGCTTCTTTAATTCGGTCCAAAAGTGCTTTTTCTGTTTGCGCTTCTTTATTTCCGGTTTTAGCCGCACGATTTACTTTTTCCAAACGTTTTTCAACCGTTTCCAAGTCTTTCAACTGCAACTCGATATCAATGGTTTCTTTGTCACGAATCGGATTTACATTCCCGTCAACATGCACAATATTGTCGTTATCAAAACAACGCAATACATGAATAATAGCATTACACTCACGGATATTTCCCAAAAACTGGTTTCCTAAACCTTCTCCTTTACTGGCACCTTTTACCAATCCGGCGATATCTACGATATCAACCGTTGCCATTTGCACACGTTCCGGTTTCACCAATTCTTCCAAACGGGCAATTCTCGGGTCCGGTACATTTACCACACCAATATTAGGTTCGATAGTACAAAAAGGAAAGTTTGCACTTTGCGCCTTAGCATTAGACAAACAATTAAATAAAGTTGATTTCCCAACATTTGGTAATCCTACAATTCCTGCTTTCATGATCGTATTATTTACAACTAGCGTTTTGCTATGTGTTTAATTTTTATTTTAAAAGTGTGCAAATATACTATATAAAACGCAGAGTTAACATAATTCTAAAATTTATGCAAAGCATTTAGTTCACGCAAAAAAAAGCTTATCTTGCAAATGCATTTTTTGACTAATTAAATCCTTAAGCTGTGAAGGATTCAAATTCTAAAACGCTATGATTAATCTTTATCCCGATGAAATGGCCGAAATTTACGACGCCATGTACCAAAGTTTTATAGATTATGACAAAGAATACGCTTTTTACAACAATCTGCTTCAAAAAAATGAACCAAAATCTATTCTGGAAATAGGAAGCGGAACAGGAAATATTGCCAAACGTTTTATTGAAAACCACCAAAACTACCGCGGACTTGATTTTAGCACAAGCATGATTACCATTGCGCAAAAAAGAAATCCGGATTGTGAATTCCTCCACGGCGACATGCGCGATTTTAATCTGGAAAAAAAAGCGGATGCTATCATTATTACCAGCCGTTCCACCAGTTATCTGATTACTAATAATGATATTAACGACACTTTTAACTGTTTATACAACAATCTGAATCCAAACGGCATTATTATTTTTGATTTTATCGATGCTAATCGCTACATCCCTTTTATCAAAGAAAACAAAACAGTCATCCACAGTGCGAGACACAAAGGACATTCCTATCTTCGAAAAAGCGATTGGGAAATCAGTTCGCACGACAATTTTATTTTGGAATGGACGGCAAAATATTATAAAGACAAAATAGACAACACTACTATTATTGCTAATGATTATTCTACGGTACGGGTGTTTACACTAAACGAAATCCAATTATTTTTATACCTGCACAATTTTGAAATTCAGGAAATCATTGACCGCAAAACATACGCTTTTGATACTTTTGTAATCGTGGCCAAAAAAAAATCCTAAACAAAAAGCTTAGGATTTTTTTTAAATTGAAATTAAAAATATAATTCACTATTCATTATGTAAGAAAGCCTGTCTGTTCAACAAGGTTTCCTCATCCTCAACATGATTTTCATCCGGAACACAACAATCTACAGGACATACAGCAGCACATTGAGGCTCGTCGTGGAATCCTTTACACTCTGTACATTTTCCCGGAACAATATAATAGATTTCATCAGAAATTGGAGTTTGCGCCTCTTCAGCATCTACTTCAGTTCCGTCAGGAAGAACTACTGTTCCACTTAATTTTGTACCATCTTTGTATCTCCAGTCATCAGCTCCTTCATAGATTGCTGTATTTGGACATTCTGGTTCACATGCACCACAGTTGATACATTCGTCTGTTATGATAATTGCCATTATTACTTGGTTTTATGGTTAAAGTACAAAAGTTTTCAAGTTTTAATAACCTGTAGATTATAACTTTTGTCTTTCGACTATATTATACTTATTTTTGTGCAAAATTACAATCAAAACATTTCATAAGCAAACAATATGACAATAGAAAGCAAAAAAAATATTTTTGTGGAATTAGGAAAATTTCTCAGCCAATTTTCTGAGGCCGAAAATAAACAGAGAGAAGACGTACAGGGCAATGCTGTTTTTTTTGATTCTTTTGTTAATTTGATTGAGCTTTCACAATCCCATAACGGCTGGTACACGCCTGAACAAGTGTATTATGCAATAAATTCCTGGGCTACCGCTTTAACCGAAGAAAACCTCAATCAATGGCTTTCAATGTATTCTTTTGACAATGTAAAATCCAAACGAATAGCCTTAATTCTTGCCGGAAATATTCCGTTGGTAGGCTTCCATGATTTTCTTTGTGTGTTAATAACAGGACATGATGTTTTGGTAAAAACATCCTCAAATGACCAACATTTATTACCTTTTTTAGCCAAATACCTTATTCATATTGCTCCCGAATTAGCCGAAAAAATCACTTTTACCGAAGGAAAACTGGAAAATTTTGATGCCGTAATCGCTACCGGAAGCAACAATACCGCCCGTTATTTTGAATATTATTTTAAGGACAAGACTTCTATTATTCGCAAAAACCGCAATTCAGTTGCTGTTTTAAACGGAGAGGAAACCAAAGAACAATTAATCGCTTTGGGTGAAGATATTTTTAGGTATTTTGGTTTAGGATGCCGCAATGTTTCCAAACTTTTTGTTCCAAAAGGCTACAGTTTTAATGCTTTTTTTGAAGCCATGTTTGAATATCAGGATGTGATACATTATGAAAAATACGCTAATAATTACGATTACAACAAAGCGGTTTTCCTGATGAGTAATTTTCAATTGTTAGACAATGGTTTTTTAACAATCAAAGAAGACAATAGCTACGCATCGCCAATTTCCAGCGTATTTTACGAATATTACGACGCCTTGCCGGAAGTAGAAAAAAAACTACAGAAAGACAGCGACCAAATCCAGTGTATTACAAGCAATAATTTGATAAAAAACAGCATTGCATTCGGACAAACCCAACAACCAAAATTATGGGATTATGCCGATAATATCGATACTATATCGTTTTTGTTAATAACATAGAAAAATTTTTAATAATTATTATGAATAATTTAATGCTTATTCGACTCCTATTACCGAAATTTGCATTTTAATTTTTTGGACATAAACTACACCATGAAAAAACACAACTACAGCGCAGGACCTTGTATTTTACCACAAGAAGTTTTTGAGAAATCAGCACAAGCTATTTTAGACTTCAATAATTCAGGATTATCGATTTTAGAAATTTCGCACCGCAGCAAAGACTTTGTTGCTGTTATGGACGAAGCAAGAGCATTAGTTCTTGAATTACTTGGATTAGAAGGAAAAGGATATCAGGCACTTTTTCTTGCCGGTGGAGCTAGTTTAGAATTTTTAATGGTTCCTTACAACTTAATGAAAGAAGGAGGAAAAGCAGCTTATTTAGATTCAGGAACCTGGGCTACTGCAGCTATTAAAGAAGCCAAATTCTTTGGAGAAACTGTTGTTGTAGCTTCTTCAAAAGAAGACAACTACACTTATGTACCTAAAGGATATGAAATTCCTGCTGATGCAGATTATTTCCACTGTACTTCAAACAACACTATTTTTGGTACTCAAATGAAAGAATTCCCTAAAACGAATGTTCCGTTAGTTTGCGACATGAGTTCGGATATTTTTTCAAGAGAATTAGATTTTTCACAATTTGACATTATTTATGCCGGTGCTCAAAAAAATATGGGCCCTGCAGGAACAACTTTAGTAGTTATCAAAGAAGAAATCATTGGTAAAAACGGTCGCAACATTCCTAGTATGTTGGATTATGCCAAACACGTTAAAGCAGAAAGTATGTTCAACACTCCTCCTGTTTTCCCTGTGTACGCATCTCTATTGACATTGAGATGGATCAAGGAAAAAGGTGGTATCGCAGCGGTTGAAAAACTTAACAATGCTAAAGCTGAATTGCTTTATAACGAAATTGACAGAAACCCATTATTCAAAGGAGCTGCTGTTACAGAAGACCGTTCTAACATGAATGTAACTTTCTTGTTAAAGAATCCGGAGCACACTGAAACATTTGACAAAATGTGGAAAGAAGCCGGAATCTCTGGCCTTCCTGGTCACCGTTCAGTAGGTGGTTACAGAGCGTCTATTTACAATGCTATGCCAATTGAAAGCGTACAAGTATTGGTAGATGTAATGCAGGCTTTAGAGAAAGCAGTTTAAATAAATTAAAAGATTCAATGATCGAAAGATTAAAGAATCTATATTTATTTAAATAAAATCTATTGATTGAATCTTTAAATTTTTCAATCTTTAAATTGAAATTGCTAGCAGAGGCTCTAGCCCCGATAGAAGCGGAAATCCTTGTGGCGGCAGGCATCTACGCCGACGCAAGATTGAAACGGATAGCGGGAAACAGCTTCTAAAACATTCAATTAATTTGAGGTTTAAACCTCGTAATGTAATAACAAAACATGAAAGTATTAGCAAACGACGGGATTTCAAAAAGTGGAATCTTAGCTTTAGAAAAAGGTGGTTTTGAAGTAATCACTACAAAAGTTGCTCAGGAACAAGTAGCCAACTACATCAACGAAAACAACGTAAGCGTGATTTTAGTTCGTAGTGCTACTAAAGTTCGTAAGGACATTATTGATGCTTGTCCGGGCATTAAAATCATCGGTCGTGGTGGTGTAGGTATGGATAATATTGATGTGGAATACGCTAAAAGCAAAGGAATCCACGTAATCAATACTCCTGCATCTTCATCAGAATCGGTTGCTGAATTAGTTTTCGGTCATTTGTTAACAGGAGTTCGTTTCTTACACGACTCTAACAGAAACATGCCATTAGAAGGTGATACTAAATTCAACGAATTGAAAAAAGCTTACGCTAACGGAGTTGAATTAAGAGGTAAAACTTTAGGTATTGTAGGTATTGGCCGTATTGGTCAGGCTACTGCTAAAATGGCTCTTGGATTAGGAATGAAAGTTATCGCTGCTGATAGTTTCATCCCTCAAGTTGATGTAAAAGTAGAGTTCTTCGACGGACAAGCTATTACAACTACAATCAAAACACAATCATTAGAATCAGTATTTGCAGAATCTGATTTCATCACCTTACACGTTCCTGCTCAAAACGGTTACATTGTAACTGAAAAAGAGTTTGCTACAATGAAAAACGGTGTTGGAATTGTAAACTGTGCTCGTGGTGGTGTTATCAACGAAGTTGATTTAGTGAAAGCTTTAGACAGTGGAAAAGTTGCTTTTGCAGGTTTAGACGTTTTCGAAAACGAACCAACTCCGGCTACACAACTTTTAATGCACCCAAAAATCTCTTTGACTCCACACATTGGAGCTGCAACAGGAGAAGCTCAGGACAGAATTGGAACTGAATTAGCTTCACAAATCATTAGTTTATTGAGCTAATAATTTTAAGGCTTTTATAACACAAAAGGACTCATTACAAATTGCTAATGAGTCCTTTTTTTATTAAATTTGATAAGTAACCTTATAAAAGCGAATCTCATGTTAGATCAATTAGCACAATTAGTACAGGAATTTGGTGAAGATGCAGTTATAAAAAACGAAGCAATCCCGCACGAACAAAACCAAGCCGTTTTGCAGGAAACCAGCAACTCTATTTTTTCCAGCTTACAAAAAATAGCCAGTCAGGCTGATTTATCGCAAATTGCAGGACTCCTACAAGGTCAGGATATTGACAAAAACAATCCAGCCGTACAACAAATTACAAAAGATGTTTCAAATTCATTAACAGAAAAATTAGGAATCAGCTCCGCCACAGCAACTTCGTCAGTGACAGCCATAATTCCAAAAGTACTAAGTTCCTTAATTCAAAAAGCTAATGATCCAAAAGATACCAGCATCAATCTTTCCGGCTTACTGGATTCCTTAACAGGCGGAAACAGTCCGGAACACGCCAGCATCATGGAAGCCATCGGAGAATACGGAATTCATTTTGGTTTAGACCAAAACTCGGATGGAAAAGTAGATTTAGACGACGCTATCGAACTCACCAAAAAAGGAGGTTTAGGCGGAATGCTGGGCAAACTTTTCGGAAAATAATTTTTAAACTCGTTTTTTCAAAAGCCATTTAGCACAGGAATAAATGGCTTTTTTGTACCTAAAAACCAGAATTCAGTAATTTAATTCGTAAATTTAATAGGGCAAAACCAATTCGCCGAGCGTCATGAAAACAAAATTCCTCATAATACTATTAATTTTAGGTCTCATTATAATAAGTTGTGCTTCTCATAAAACATTGGCTCCAATTTCTAAAATAAATAAAGATTCAACAACAAATGACACCGTAAAAATCACCAACAAAGATTTAGAATACGAAGTAATTATTATCGATCCCGGATTTAATTTTTGGCTCAATTCGATGGCTTATCCGCGCGGTTTTTACACCCAAACCTATCTAGAAAACAAAAACAGAATTTATATTAACGAATGGAACAACCGTTTTTTACAACCGCAACGTTACAGTCGTGATTTGTATGAAATGAGTATTGATTACGATTCAAATATCAATTATGGCTACGAAGTCAACTACCTTATTTATAATTATATGATTTATTTTCAAAATAATTACCACCAAAAACTTTACGGCCGCGTTCCTTTAAGATAATCTTTATACATTTGTAATCATTATAAATAAAGATGAAAGGATTAAAAGAACGTTGGAAAATAGAGTCTAATTTTCAACTCACCATAATTTTTATCGTTTTTGCCATAACAGGATCAGCTTCGGCATGGATTTCTAAACCCGTTTGTATTTGGTTAGGAATTTTAAAAGAAGATTTTGGTTTCTGGCACACTCCTGTTCGCCTGCTAATTGTGTTGCCTTTATACCAAATTTTGCTGGTAATTATTGGTTTTTTATTTGGTCAGTTCAAATTTTTCTGGGCATTTGAAAAAAAAATGCTTCGCAAAATGGGTTTAGGATTTTTATTTAAAGACAACACTAATTAATCTTTCTTTTTAAACTTATAATAATAAATCCAGCTCAAAGTAAAAGTGGGAATAAAATCAATATAAGGCAAAAATTCTTCCGCAAAAGAAATAATCCCACCTATCCTTCCAAGCTTCCCTTTATACATTCGGGTCATTAAAAAACCGGGAAGCGGCGCCCAAACTACATCTGAAAATTCCCCGACAAAAGGGATACTAAAAGACAGCATTCCGATAGCATCAAAAAGAATTCCTAAAAAAAGTTTTTTATAAGCCATTTCCAAGATTAGTCCTTTTTTAATTTATCTTTAAAATAAGTTCTCACCTTATCAATTTTTGGCGCAATAACAAAAGCGCAATAACCCTGTGTTTTATTTTGATTGTAATAATTTTGATGATAATCCTCAGCCTCATAAAAAATAGTAGCCGGTGAAACTTTAGTCACAATTGGTTTCTCAAAAACAGCTTCTTCCTTTAGAAATTGAATAAAATCTTCGGCTATTACTTTTTGTTCCTCATTATGATAAAAAATCTCGCTTCGGTATTGTGTCCCTACATCATTCCCCTGACGGTTTAAAGTTGTTGGGTCGTGCGTTGCAAAAAACAATTCCAATATTTCGCCAAAAGAAATCTCCTCCGGATTAAAATAAACCTGAATTGCCTCGGCATGACCCGTATCCCCCTGACAAATTTCCTTATATGTAGGATTTTCGGTTTTTCCGCCTATATAACCCGAAACCACTTTTTCAACAGCTTTTAACTCTAAAAAAACAGCTTCCGTACACCAAAAACAACCTCCTGCTAAGGTTGCCACCTCTGTTATCATTTCTTTTTTCATAAGCTTCTTTTAAAAAAAATGTTTTCGTTTTTATTAACTCAAATTTATGCTTTTTAAACCAAAAATATAGTCTGCTTCATTTTATAATCCTTAAAATCTTTGTTTCTTTGTAAAAACTGCCAATTGATGATACAAGCGAAAAACTTACATAAATATTACGACCAGCTTCACGTACTGAAAGGTGTTGATTTACATATTCAAAAAGGAGAAATTGTTTCTATTGTAGGTGCTTCGGGAGCAGGAAAAACAACGCTTTTACAAATTCTTGGTACTTTAGACAAGCCTAATCAGGAAAACGAAATTGAACTTCGTATCAACGATGAAAATATCTTATCGATGAATGATAAAAATTTATCCAAATTCAGGAATTTGAATTTGGGATTTATTTTTCAATTTCATCAATTATTACCGGAATTTACCGCTCTGGAAAATGTGTGCATTCCGGCGTTTATTGCCAAAAAAAACAAAAAAGAAACCGAAGAAGAAGCCATCAAACTACTGACTTATTTAGGACTTTCGCATCGAATTCATCATAAACCCAGCGAACTTTCCGGCGGAGAACAACAACGTGTGGCTGTTGCCAGAGCTTTAATTAACAAACCCGCAATTATTTTTGCCGATGAACCTTCCGGAAATTTGGATACACATTCGGCGGAAAATTTACATCAGTTGTTTTTTAAGTTAAGAGATGAATTTGGTCAAACCTTTGTAATTGTGACACACAACGAAGAATTAGCCAATATGGCCGACCGAAAACTGGTTATGGTTGACGGCTTAATTAGCGACCATTAATATACATTCCGGAATATGAATTTCTCCGAACTCAAAGATTTTCTGGACGAAAAAGTACTGCAATACAACACACTTGATTTCATAGAAAGCGATCCGGTTCAAATTCCGCATTTATTCACTTTAAAAGAGGATATTGAAATTGCCGGTTTTCTGAGCGCCACCATTGCCTGGGGAAACCGAAGAATGATTATAAAAAACAGTCACCGCATGATGGATTTGATGGGAAATTCTCCTTATGATTTTGTCATGTCACATTCTGAAAATAATTTAGAACAATTAGAATCATTTGTACACCGCACTTTCAACGGTCAGGATTTTATTGGTTTCATCCAATCACTTCAAAATATTTATAAAAATCATGACGGACTGGAAGCTGTTTTTGCTAAAAATCAGGAAGAAATTTCTATGCAAAAAAGCATCTCGGAATTCAAGAAAATATTTTTTGAAATCCCGCATCTTTCCCGAACTCAAAAACACATTTCGGATCCATTGAACAATTCGGCAGCAAAAAGGATCAACATGTATTTGCGTTGGATGTGTCGTAAGGACAACAACGGAGTGGATTTAGGAATTTGGAAATCTATCGCTCCTTCGAAACTTTCCTGTCCACTGGATGTTCATTCTGGTAATGTTGCCCGAAAATTAGGTTTGTTACTTCGTAAACAAAATGATGGAAAAGCACTTTTAGAATTAGACACAAAACTTCGTGAACTTGATGCTACCGACCCTGTAAAGTACGATTTTGCACTTTTTGGACTTGGGGTCTTTGAAGGTTTTTAAACCGATTTACTATTCCTACTTTAGTCTCAATCAAAGTCAATTAAAAAGTATAACAATAACCAATATTTTTTTGTCAATTTAGTACTGTTTTAGCATCAAATTGTAATTTGACCCTGCTTAAAAAGCAATTTTTACCCCTAATTTGTTTTCTATATTTCTAATTTTATACCCGAACTAAAATAAAATCTTTGAAAAACATGTTAAAAAATGTAAACGTTTACATTTTAAAATAATTCATTTTAACCTAAAAAAAATCTACTATGAAATAAAATATTTTAAATAAATATGTCTATTAATAACCTTAAAAAAAACCTACTTAAATGCTAAAAAATTACATGAAACCATCATTAGTAATGGCTATAGCATGCCTTACTATGAAAACCACCGCAATTTTTGCTCAGAATCCAGTAGTAAAAATTGATTTTGATCAATCAGGAAGAAGCACTGCCGAAGTGAGTGAATCCGGGTATACCCCTTGGGTAATTACCACTAATACAGCCAGCAAAACAGTAAACGGCGTCACATTTACAGTAACCAAAGTTGGAGACAAAGGAGAAATTTTAGGTACCAATTGGTACAAAGCCGGAGTTCAGGCTCCTAGTTACGCCAGATTAGTCTGTGATGGAGTCACTGTGAAAAACGGTACTGCAAACGAAGGTGGTCATATAGAGCTTAAAATAAGCGGATTAGAAACCGGAGAACATACTTTAATGGCTTTTTTAAATGCTGTAGACAGCCCCGTTTATACATTTAGTCCAATTGATATATCTATCAATGAAAATTTAGTGATCGATAATTTGATTCCTACTGTAAGAGCGCTGTCTCCTGCAACTGCAAAATCAGCTTATTTAAAATTTCAGGCTACGACAGGAACCGATGTAATTATTCGTTTTGCGGCCGAAAAATCAGGAAATGAAACCTATAAAAATGTGATGTTGAATGGAATTGAATTAAATACACCTAACATTTTTAATCAGGCAACTAACCCGAAACCCAACGACAATGATGAACACGTAGAATTAAACTCCGGAAGCACCACCTTAAGCTGGACATCTGCCATTAATGCCGTATCTCACAATATTTATTTCGGCTCAGATTTAGCTGCAATTGAAGCCGCAAACATCTCTTCTTCTTTATATAAAGGAAATCAAACTAAAGAAAATACTTCTTACTCTGTAAATGGACTATACACTGGAGAGACTTATTATTGGAGAGTTGATGAAGTTTTAGCAAATGGTGAAATTGTAAAAGGAAACATTTGGCGTTTACGTCCTGCTCAGTTAGCTTTTCCGGGAGCCGAAGGTTATGGTCGTTTCGCACGCGGCGGAAGGGGCGGAAAAGTGATTGCAGTAACCAATTTGAATGATAGCGGTCCGGGAAGTTTACGTGAAGCCGTTACCAATGATATTGGTCCAAGAACGATTGTTTTTAATACTTCTGGAATTATCCAATTAAACTCGCGTTTGGTTTTAAGTCAACCTTATGTTACTATTGCGGGACAAACGGCACCAGGCAAAGGAATCTGTATTCGCTCCGCTCCTTTTGGAATTACCGGAAATGATGCTATCGTACAAAATGTACGCGTTCGATTAGGCGCAGGTCCTACTTATGACGGAATGGGATTAACCGGTGCGAATCATAGTATCATCGATCATTGTTCCATCAGTTGGACAATAGATGAAGCGTTTAGTTCTCGTTCCGGTAAAAATATTACCCTGCAAAGAACCTTAATTTCGGAAGCCTTAAATGCCGCAGGACATCAAAATTATCCGGCAGGAACAGAACACGGTTATGCAGGAACCATAAGCGGAGACATCGGAAGTTTTCACCATAATCTGTTAGCACATAATTACGGTCGTAACTGGAGTCTTGGAGGTGCATTAGACGGTAATGGTACTTATGCCGGCAGAATGGACATCACAAATAATGTGGTTTACAATTGGGGCAACAGAACTACTGATGGAGGAACTAAAGAGGTTAACTTTGTTAATAATTACTATAAACCCGGAGCTGGTTCTAAAATATTTGTTGCATTTAGTGCCGACAATGAAAATGTAGGAACTGGAACACAACGTTGTTATTTTAACGGAAATGTAATGCCTGGTTATTTTGACGAAAATAATCAAACCATTGGAAGAAGAGCAACCTTCAAAAACGGTGCAACTTATCAATACGACAACTTTGTTAATACTCCTTTTTTCCCATCTTATGTAACCACACAAACAGCCGAGGACGCATATAAAATTGTACTTTCTGATGTGGGATGTGTACAACCGGAATTTGACGAACATGACGAAAGAATTATTACTGAAACACTAACCGGAACTTTTACCTATACCGGAAGTGTAACCGGTAAACCTGGATTTCCGGATAATGAATCAGACGTTGGCGGATATGAAAATTATCCTGAAGTAAGCAGAGATATTGATTGGGATACTGATCAGGACGGTTTACCAAACTGGTGGGAAGCTATCAAAGGAACAAATTTAAATTCTGCAATTGGAGATTTTTCAGATAGTAATGCTGATGAAGATTTAGACGGTTACACTAATCTGGATGAATATCTACAATGGATGTCACTACCTCATTACGAATCTCCTAAAGGACATAAATTAAGTATTGATATCAAAAAATTTTCGAGAGGATTTACCGACGGAGTTAGTTACTCCTTATCTAATGTAGAAAAAGGAAATGCTACTTTAGTTTCTAACATAGTAGAATACAGACCAACAGCCAACGGATTAGGTTCATTCGATTTTACCGTTACTGATAATACCGGAGCAACAATGACCCGCAGGGTAAATATAGTTAACGGATATTCTTTGTCAGCAACAAAAAAGAATCCGGAAATCTCTACTCAGGTTAATGTTTGGCCTATCCCAAATAATGGTTCATTTTCTATACTAATGACCAATGACAGCGATGAAACTAATTCTAATGCAGAATACAAAATCTATGATATTTTTGGAAAAGAAGTCAAAAAAGGAATTCTTAAAGAAAGTCGTCAGGAAAACGTCAGTTTACAGTCAAAAGGAGTTTTTATTATTAATGTTTCAGATATTTCAAGTAAAAAAATATTTCATTCTCAAAAAATCATTTTAGAATAGTTTTTTTTACATCTTTAAATGGCAACTTTTCAAGTTGCCATTTTTTTTTTTATTATAATTTCAATCTTAATCCTTCAAATAATTTTCGAATTAAATACCCAAACTTCGTCAAATTAGATGCTCTGTATTCCGTAAAATAAAATTTTACCTTTTTAGACTTAGCCTCTTTGAAGCATTTTTAAATCTTCCTCAAAAGAAACAATTATTCCCAAATACAAAATTGTAAGTTTTTTGTAATTATTTTACACAAAAACTGCTTTTTATCGATGTTTTTATACACTTTATCGATGTCGTTACATTTTATTTATTACTTTTATCATGTAATTAATCCCCAAATTATAAACTACTAACCTAGGAAAAATATGGATCTAACCTACTCTTTGACTCATATCATTTTACCCTTTTTAGGACTTGCATTTCTGGTTTTGATTATAATATTAATCCTAAACAGATTACTTTTTAATTTACGTCAGCCAAAAATCAATTTAGTAAAAAACAAAATTGATGATTTTTTGACCACTTTAGTATTTTCATCTTACGAAGCAAACGAACTAAAGTTAAAAATTAATGATTTCAAAAAAGAAATTCCATTTAAAAAGAAGTGGTGCAAAAAAATAGTTTTAAATAAAATTATCTTTTTAAAACGAAATTTAAAAGGTGATATCATCAAAACATCTCACTTAATCTACGAACAGTTTGATTTGTTTAACTACAGTATTTCTCTTTTAAAGAGTAAAAAGAAGTATTTAAATTGTCTTGGCATGTATCATCTAAAAGCCCTGGAATACCGCAAAGGAAAAGATTATGTAACCCCATTTTTAAATCATAAAAACAGGATTCTAAACTCCAGCGCTTATCTTACTGTAATTTCACTGGAACCTGAAAATTTAGGCCTTTTATATAATTACCAAAAACCAATATTTTTAGCCGGTGAAATAAACATCATGAATATCATTCATCAAAAAAAGCCGCCAATACCCGGTAACCTAAAAGATTGGATACATTCAACAAATCCATCAATTGTACGATTAGGGATTAAGCTGATGGCTTTTTACAATTATACAAATGAAAATCAATCGATTACCACATATTTAAAATCGGATGATGAAAAAATACGCTTGGCTGTTATTACGGTCATTAGACAGCTCTTTATATTTGATACCGAGAAACAACTAATTGAGTTATTTGACACTGAAAGCAAGAACAACCAGCTCGAAATACTCAAAACTTTAGCTGTAATTGGAAGTAAAGACACCGAAGAGTTTATTTATAACTTATTAAAAAAACCGATAGATTCAGACATTAAACTAAAAGCGGTAAAAAGTCTTTCCAAAATGAATTCAAACTATATTGAAAACTTTATTGGCAATCATGAGATTAGTAAAATGATTCAACATGTAAAAATACCTTCTATATGATACTCAAAAATTTTATCGAATATTATGAAATATTTGTAGCTGCTTTTTCTTCTACTTATATTATTTTTTACATGTTATTAGCAGGATTATCTTATTATGCTATTAAAAAACATCTTAATGCGAAATATTTTATTCATGATGATGTATTATTAAAGTCAAACTACATCCCGGGAGTTTCTGTAATTGCTCCGGCCTTTAATGAAGGAGCTAATGTAGTTTACAATGTAAAATCTTTACTTTCTCTAAATTACCCTAAATACGAAGTGGTACTGGTAAATGATGGTAGTACGGATGATACCTTAGAAAAACTCATTAAAGAATTTGAATTAGTCAAAATAGATTTCTTTTATCAGGAAAAAATCCCAACAAAAACGGTGAGAGGCCATTACAAATCGACAAACCCGGTTTATTCTAAACTTTTAGTTGTGGATAAAGAAAATGGAAAAAGTAAAGCCGATGCTTCTAATGCTGGTATTAATTCGTCAAAACATCCTTTATTTCTTTGTACTGATGTTGATTGTATTTTAAAAAATGATACTATCATAAAATTGGCTAAACCATTTATTGAAAGTAAAAAAAGAGTAATTGCAACAGGTGCAGGCATTCGAATTTCAAATTCATGTGAAGTAAAAGAGGGATTTTTAGTAAAAATTAGATTCCCTAAAGGCTGGTATCCGAGATTTCAGGAATTGGAATATGTACGGGCATTTCTATTTGGAAGAATGGCCTGGAGTCAATTAAACAGCTTACTTTTAGTTTCCGGAGGACTGGGAATGTTTGACAAAGAAATAGCCGTTAAAGCCGGAGGGTACTGGCACAAATCTTTAGGAGAAGATATGGAACTTATTACCCGAATGCGAAAATACATGTATGATAATAAACTTGATTTTTCAGTAAAATACATTCCTGAATCCTTATGCTGGACAGAAGTTCCGGGAAATCGAGAAATATTAATTCGTCAACGTGTGCGTTGGGCAAGAGGTTTAATCCAAACACTTAATTTACATAAAGATATGTTCTTTAATCCGAAATATGGAAGAACCGGATTTTTAATTTTCCCCTATTTCTTCGCATTCGAATTCTTAGTACCTATTTTAGAAGCAATTGGATTTATTACATTAATCATCTCTTTTTTCTATTTGAACATAAATTACGAGAGTTTTTTATACCTGACCATTGCAGTGTATCTATTCTATTTAAATCTCACAATAATATCTATTTTATTAGACGAAATACTTTACAAACACTACTCTAGCGTAAAAGAAATACTTATTCTTATTATGACTGCGATTATTGAACCTATTTTTTATCACCCTATAAATGTTTATGCCTCTTTAAAAGGTTATTATCATTTTTTTAGACAAAAAGAACAGGCCTGGGGAAATATGCAAAGACAAGGTTTTAACACTCAAAATGACAATTAACACTATGATAACTAATAATAAAAAAATACTAACAATATTAACTTATCTAATCCTTTTACTAAATTATAGTCTTTTTGCTCAACAAATTGATACTGATAATTTATTAAAAGAAGCTCTTCACGAAACTAATGTTGAACAAAATTATCCATCGGCATTAAAAAAGTCGCAATTAGGAATTAAACTTGCCCCTGATTATCTGGATTTTTATCTATTGTCCGGAAGAATTTATCAAATAACTCAAAAAAAAGATAGTGCCCGTTACTATTTCAATTATGTTATAGACAGAAATCCAAAGTATGAAGAAGCTTTTTTGTATTTAATCAATTTGAATTTAGAAGAAAAAAAATATAATGAAGCCGAGATAACAATAAACCAAGCACTCCAAAACCATCCTGAAAACAAAAATTTCCGATATAAAAAACTTCTCGTTTATCAGTTAGAAAATAATGAACAAAAAGAATACGACTATGTAAAAATATTGGAATTACAATATCCAAATGATGCCGAATTAAAGCAACGCATTTTCATTTTAGAAACCAAAAACAATTCAGAAAGAATAGGAATTAATTATAGTTATACTGCTTTTGACAGGAAAAATTACGGCCCTTGGCATTTAGGAAGTTTGCAATACATCAGACAACGCAACTGGGGTTCATTAATTGGTCGGGTAAGTTACGCTAACAGATTCGCTTCAGGCGAAAGTATTATTGACGGTGTCCAATATGAAGCTGAATCTTACCTTTTTACAGGTAAAAAAAGTTATTCCTATCTTAATGCAGCGTATAGTGAAAAAGCTGTTTTTCCAAAATTAAAATTAGGATACTCCTATTTTCAAAACTTTTCAAATGGATGGGAAGCCGATTTAGGAATCCGATATGTAAAAACACTTGATGCCGATTTTACTACTGCTGTTGTGGGGATTGGAAAATACATTGGCTCATACTGGATTAACCTAAAATCTTATATTCAAAGCAACAACAATTCTATTTATCCGGCATTTACACTAACTAGCCGATATTATTTTGATACGCAGTTTGACTACCTAAGCTTAATTGCCGGTTATGGCTCTTCTCCTGATGAGAGATCTACTTTAGGACAATATGAAAATAGAGTTTCGTTAAACTCTTATCGAATTGGAGGCGGATATTTCAAATTAATAAACAAAAATTTTCTAACAGGTATACAATTAACTGTTAACAATCAGGAATATACTCCTCATTTAATACAAAATGAAATAGAAATAGCTTTAATGTTTCAATACAAATTATAAAAAAAAGAATACAAAACTTACATAACACCGACAAACAATGTATTTCATCGATATTTTTTACTCTTTATCGATAAATTAATTTTTTAAAGTTATATTTGTTAGTAATCTTTTTAAAAAAAAATTTTATAAAAAAAGTTTCTAAACACAAAATATCACATAAAAATGGAAAATAGCGCAAAGAAAATTTTAGTTATTGAAGACGATATTTTAATGGTGAAAATTTTAGAATTCGTGCTTCGAAAAGAAGGATACGAAACAGTAATTGCAAAAGATGGTATTGAAGGTCTCGAAAAATTAAAAACCATCAATCCGTCTATGATTATTACCGATATCATACTCCCATTCAAATCCGGATTAGAAATAATAAGTTTTGCAAAAGAAAATCACGCAGATATTCCAGTTATTGTTGTATCGGCAATGGGAGAAGAAGAAGGAACCGTAATGGAAGCCTTTAACTTAGGTGCAGATGATTTTGTATCAAAACCATTTAACCCGAATGAATTAAAACTTAGAGTAAAAAGATTGTTTGCTAAGAACCAATTTTTCGAAAATTCTATCAAAAATGCCATAAGCGCATAAATATAATGAGCTTAAAAATAAAACAAGCAGGATATCTTCTTAATTAGATCCCTGCTTTTTTTTTAAGACAAAACCAATAAAAAACAGATTCCTCTTACCTATTCTCTCATTAGCCTCAAAAAGACTATCTTTGCACAAAATTTACGTTTTATGGCTACTTTCGAGCAATTCAATCTACCTAAATCATTACAAAAAGCTGTTGATGAAATAGGACTTACTACTCCTACTCCTATTCAGGAGAAATCATTTTCGGTAATTATGTCCGGAAGAGACATGATGGGAATTGCACAAACCGGAACAGGTAAAACCTTTGCTTATCTGTTACCTTTATTAAAACAATACAAATTCAGTACTACACATACACCTAAAATTGTTATTCTGGTTCCAACCCGCGAACTGGTAGTTCAAGTTGTAGAAGAAATCGAAAAATTGACTAAACATATGTCCATCCGAACTATCGGGATTTATGGAGGTGTAAACATCAATACGCAGAAGAAAAATGTTTATGAAGGTTCTGATATTCTGGTAGGAACACCAGGAAGAACCATGGACTTAGCGCTGGACAATGTGGTGCGTTTTGAAGACATGCAAAAACTGGTCATTGACGAATTTGACGAAATGCTGAATTTAGGTTTCCGAGTACAATTGACTTCTTTATTTGCTATGATGCCAAGAAAGCGTCAAAACATTTTATTCTCGGCAACCATGACCGATGAAGTCGATGCAATTTTGAACGATTATTTCGATTATCCGGAAGAAGTAACACTGGCTGCTTCAGGAACACCTTTGGAAAAAATCACTCAAATCACCTATAACGTTCCGAATTTCAATACTAAAATCAATTTATTAAAACACTTATTAGCTACGAATGAAGACATGAGTCGCGTGCTGATTTTTGTCAATAACAAAAAGATTTCCGACATGCTTCACGAACGTATCGAGGAAGATTTTGAAGGACAATTTGGATTAATCCATTCTAATAAATCACAAAATTACCGTTTGAATACGATGGCTTCTTTTCAGGAAGGCAGTTTACGCGGATTGATTACGACGGATATCATGGCGAGAGGTTTGGATATTTCAGACATCACTCACGTTATCAATTTTGAAATGCCGGAGTTTGCCGAATTGTACATGCACCGTATTGGTCGTACCGGTCGTGCAGACAGTACAGGAACAGCCATCAGTTTTGTAACTCCTCGTGAAGAAGAAGCTAAAGTTGAGGCTGAAGTATTGATGGATATGGAATTGGAAATTGAAGCCTTCCCTGAAGAAGTTGAAATTTCAGATAAGTTAATTGGTCCTGAAAAAGACAGACAACCCATTAAGCATTTGATGAAAAAACCTAAAATTGAAGGTGGTGCTGCTTTTCATGATAAGGCCAAAAAGAACACAAAAATCAACTTGGGTGGGCCTTCTAAAACCAAGAAAAAAACTCATGGCTCTGTCAATAGAAACATGTTGAAACAACAAGCTGCTAAAAAGAAAAAGAAGAAATAGTCTTAAGATCTCAGAAAGCAATCTGCAGTTTGCAGAAAACAAAAAAAACAGATTGTAGATTAGAGGTTCTTATTCTTTAATTTACAATCTGTTTTTTCTGTCTTTTAAAAAATTTCTTCCAAAGGTAAATGATCAATAACACTATTTCCGTAATGCGCAATCTGAATGATTTTATCTTTTCCTATTAAAAAATCAGCAGGAATTTGATGTAATGTACCTTCTACTTTTCCACCTGCTTTAAACCCTTTTTTGGTTGCTTCATTCAAATGTTGCATTCCTTTAACCGACATCGTCCGCAATGTTTTAAGCCAGGAAGGATTTACTTTATACAAATCATACAACTCCCGATTGGTATCGGCAATAATGGGGAAATCAAATTGGTGTCTGTTAGCAATACTTGATTTGAGACTGTCTGCCGGAGATTCAAAAACCGCTATTAACTGAATTCCTTTTTGAGCAAATAAATCTTTATGTTTCATCATTTTTGCTATCTGAAGATTACACATAGCGCATTCGGCATAACGAAAAAAACTCAACAGTATTTTTTCACTTGGAATCTGATTCAAATCAATGGTATTTCCAAAAATATCTTTAGTAACAAATGAAGGCGCTTTTTGTCCTGAAACTAATTTCATAATTAATGATTTTAAAATTTACAATCACAAATTTGAAACTAACCTCATAAATCCTGCTTGATTTAAATCAAGAAATTCGTGCCCGTATTCTACTTAAAGTTTCCGGTTTCATCATTAAATAAGAAGCAATGTATTTCAACGGTATTCTGTTTAATAAATGTCCGCTCCTTTTGAGAAACACATCATATCGCTCTTTGGGTTTTAACGTTAAAAGCTCAACCTGCCTTTGTATATGTCCCGTTAAAGTTAACTCTAACATTGACTGATACCATAAAGCTATTTCAGGATTGCTTCGAATCAACGGCATCAAATCTTCTTTGGCAATAGCTACCAATTCAGTATCCACAATCGATTCAATACTTATCAAAGAAGGCTTTCCTTCTATAAAAGTTTGAAAACAGGTAATTAATGAATTTTCATAGCCAAACCCTAAATTAATTTGTTCGCCATTTTTATCCACTACAAATAATCGAACACAACCTTTTTTGACAAAATATAAATTGGAATCTTTTTGTTGAAAGCCTAAGAGTAATTCTCTTGCTTTTAACATTTTATCTTTGTTCCAAAAACGAAGTAAAATCGCTGCTGATTCGGTTCTTAAAATTTTATTTTCAAACAAAAAATTTGATAAAGCCAAATTCATAACAATTATTGTTTCGTAAAAATCAAACAAACTGGCGAACACAATCCGATTCTTTTTTCGGTATCGGTTAAAGCTCCTGTTTCGATATTACGTTTAAAAACAACCACATTATTAGTGTATTGATGTCCCACTAAAAGGAAATTTCCAGTTGGGTCAATGGCAAAATTGCGCGGTCCGTCACCCAAAGTACTGATTCGGGAAGCCAATTCTAATTTTCCATCTTTTAGAATTTTGAAACAACTAATGGTATTAGCTTCTTTTCTATTGGTTGCATATAAAAATTTCTCATCCGGCGAAATATGAATATCAGCAGCGGTAAAAGGCTGTGTAAATCCTTCTTCAACAACCGAAGTTTCCTGAACCAATTCTAATTTTCCTTTTTTATAACCAAAAACCGAAAGTGTACCATCCAGTTCCTGTAACAAATACATCTTTTTTCCGTTTTTGCTAAAAGCAAAATGTCTTGGCCCACTCCCCGCTTTCACACTGATGCTGTCTTTTAAAGCTAAAGGCTTTGCTGCTTTTGAATCGTATTGGTACACATATAATTTATCAGTTCCCAAATCGGTTGCCAATACAAGCTTGTGATCGGGTGAAAATTGCACCGAATGTACATGTGATTTTTCCTGACGTTTAGGATTAATCCCTTTTCCGCTATGCGTAATTAATTGTTTTAATTCCGTCAGACTTCCATTTTTATTTTTACCAAAAACCGCCACACTTCCGCCGGTATAATTGGCTGCTATCACGTTTTTGTCATCATTAATAATGTAACAAGGTCCCGGATTTTGAATCTTTTGCTTATTTAAAAAATCTAACTTTCCATTTTTCGAATCGTAGCTAAAAGCGCTAACGGTACTTTTAGGTCCGTCTTCATTAACCGAATACACAAAATCATTCTTTTTAGAAACCGTTACAAAACTGGGATTGATAATATTCTCTGTTGCAGATTTAAACTGAGAAACTCCGGTTTCTACATCAAAATCATAAACATAAATTCCTTTGCTTTCGCAACTCTTGGTGTAGGTCCCAATGACTAAATTAAATTTCTTTTCCTGCGCCTGAAAAGAAATACTGCCAAGTAACAACAATCCAAGTAAAACGCTTTTTTTCATTTTTAGAGTTTTTAGATAAATGCTAAAATACAGATTAATCAGCAACAAATTATAGTCCTGTAAATTTGATTCAAAAATAATCCAGGTAAATCAGGAACAAAAAATTTCAGAAGCTCAAAACAAAGTGAAGAGTTTTAACTATTTTTGGATACAAAATCAAACCAAAAAAGAATGCAATTCAAACATCCTGAAATTTTATACTTTCTCTTTTTATTGCTTATACCTATTTTGGTTCATCTGTTTCAGTTTCGAAAGTTTAAAAAAGAATATTTTACCAATGTTCGTTTCTTAAAATCGATTTCTATTCAAACCCGAAAAAGTTCCCAACTCAAAAAATGGTTGTTACTCGCCTGCCGATTATTGCTTTTTTTCTGTCTGATTTTGGCTTTTGCCCAACCTTTTTTTGATGCCAAAGACAGCCAAAACCGTTCGAATGAAACTTACATTATTCTGGACAACTCTTTTAGTATGCAGGCCAAAGGCAAAAAAGGCGAATTATTAAAAAGAGCCATTCAGGAACTGCTGGAAACAACGCCGGAAAACAAAAATTTCTCCTTACTAACTAATACCGAAAGCTATTGGAACACCGACATCAAATCGATTAGAAATACGCTTCAAAATCTAAAATACAGTGCGATTCCCTTTGAGTTAAACGCCATTTTAGCCCGAATTGATGCTCATCCTACAAATGCTAAAAAAGACATTATTGTGATTAGCGATGCTGTAGGAATGAATAAAAAACAACTCAAAAGTATTGCTAAAAACGACCTTTGTTACTTTGTAATTCCAGAATCGGAACAAAAAAATAATCTGAGCATTGACAGTGTTTTTATTACTGAAACCACGAATGATTTTTATGATATTGAAGTCAATTTATCCCGTTTTGGCAACGAAATCAAATCGGTTCCTGTAGCGATTTATAACCAGAAAAAGTTAATCGCAAAAACGGTTGCTAATTTAGACGGTTCAAAAAAATCATTACATTTTAATATTGCCAAACAGGCTTTTCAGGGTTATGTTTCCATTTCCGATAACAGCCTGACTTACGACAACAACTATTATTTTAGCATTGCCAACACCAAAAAAACAAAGCTAATCAGTATTGGCGAAAATGCCAAAAGCAACTTTTTACAACGCATTTATACGCCGGATGAATTTAATTACAGTAACACCGAGTTAAGCACTTTAGACTACAACACACTCGAAAAACAAGACGCGATTGTACTCAATGAATTGGACGAAATTCCTCAAGCTTTGCAAATTACACTGAAAGATTTTGTTCAAAAAGGGGGCAATCTGATTCTTATTCCGTCTGTCAAAAGTTCCGCTACGGCGCTAACTTCTTTTATAAGCGCTTTTGGCAATTTCCAATTTAAATCCATCGAAGCCAACTCAAAATTAATCACCAAAATAAACTTTGATCATCCCCTGTTTTCAGGTGTTTTTGAAAACAAAATCAGTAATTTTCAATATCCAATGACTAAAAGTTCGTTTGGAATTTCAAATAAGCAGTCAGCCGCTTTATTGTACGAAGATCAAAGTCCATTTTTATCGACAATCCAAAATACTTCCGGAACCGTTTCTGTTTTTTCGGCAGCTTTAAATACCGAAAATTCTAATTTTCAACAATCACCTTTAATTGTTCCTGTTTTTTATAAAATGGCACTTTTTAACCAAAATAATGGCGTAAACGCGCTAACAATTGGCAATTCTAATCCGTTTATTGTCGATGCTTCTCTTTCCAAAGACGGTATTTTGGAAATCAAAAATGAGCAGGAACAATTTATCCCAACCCAACAAATAATGAATACAAAAGTAAAACTCACTTTTAACGACCTGCCGCAGCAAGCCGGAAATTTTGAAATTTACAATCAAAAACAATGGGTTGAAAATATCAGTTTTAATTACAACCGAAGCGAAAGCAATCTTCAGCAAACCAATACCCAATTACTATCCGATTACACAAGAGCCGATTCGGCAGAAAGTATTTTTCACCGCCTACAAAGCGACCGAATGGATAAGCAACTTTGGAAATGGTTTGTTATCTTTGCACTGCTCTTCCTGATATGCGAAATGGCGATTATAAAATTCCTGAAATAAAAAATATGACAATCATTATCCGAAACGCAAAAATTATCGATCCGCAAAGCCCTTTTCATCAGCAAACGGTAGATATTTTAATAGTAAATGGTTTAATTGAAAAAATGGGGAGTAATTTACCCAATCCAGATCATGCCGAAGAAATAAAACTGGATAATCTACATGTTTCCCAAGGCTGGTTTGACAGCAGTGTTTCATTGGGAGAACCGGGCTTTGAAGACCGCGAAACCATCGCCAACGGATTAAACGTTGCTGCCCAAAGTGGTTTTACAGCCATTGCTTTGCAACCAAATTCTTTTCCGGTAATTGACAATCAATCGCAAATCAATTTTGTTAAAAACAAAGCTTTCGGACAGGCAACAGAACTTTTTCCTATTGGAGCTTTGACCAAAAATTCCGAAGGAAAAGACATGGCCGAGATGTATGACATGAAACAATCCGGCGCCATTGCTTTTGGGGATTATAATAAAAGTTTTGAAAATGCCAATTTGCTTAAAATTGCCTTGCAATACACACAGGATTTTGACAGCGTGGTAATTGCTTATGCTCAGGACGCTAACATCAAAGGAAACGGAGTGGTTAATGAAGGCGTTGTTTCTACCCGTTTAGGACTCAAAGGAATTCCAAATTTAGCCGAAGAATTGCAGGTTGCCCGTAATTTATTCTTACTTGAATACACCGGCGGGAAAATGCATATTCCTACGATTTCTACAGCAAAATCGGTAGCTTTAATCAAAGAAGCCAAAACCAAAGGTTTAAATGTAAGTTGCAGCGTGAGCGTGCATCATTTAACAATGACGGACGAAAAATTAGACAGTTTTGATACCCGTTACAAAGTAACTCCGCCATTAAGAACGGAAGCAGACCGTCAGGCTTTATTAGCCGGAGTGCTGGACAACACCATCGACATTATTACTTCCGACCATAATCCGATAGATATTGAACACAAAAAAATGGAATTTGATTTGGCTAAAAACGGAACAATTGGTCTGGAAACTGCTTTTGGAGCACTGAACACGGTTTTAGCTTTAGAAAAAACTATCGAAAAATTAACAGCGGCAAAAGCTATTTTTGGTATCGAAAATCATCCGATAAAAGAAGGCGAAAAAGCCAATCTGAGTTTATTTAATCCGGAAGGAACAAGCATTTTTACCAAAGAAGCCATTTTGTCCAAATCTAAAAACTCCGCTTTTTTAGGTCAGGAATTAAAAGGAAAAGCCTACGGAATTGTAAATCAGGGAAAAATAATTTTAAGCAAATAAAACTACAATGACTTTAGATAAAGAAAGTAAAAACATAGCCATCATAAGCTATTTCACGATTATTGGAGCTGTAATTGCGCTGTTTATGAACAATGACAAAAAAGATCCTTTTGCCTCTTTCCATATTCGTCAGGCGCTGGGTATCTTTTTATCTTTTTTTTTAATTGGGTATTTTATTGGTTATTTTGACAGCTGGACTATTTCTTCTGCCTTTTATATCTTTTATTTTATTCTTTGGATTTACGGATTCCTGGGAGCTTTGCAGGGACAAATGAAAGCGATTCCTATTTTAGGCGAACAATTCCAAAAAATATTCAAAAACATTTAATTCAACAAATGAATTTATCCTTAGAATACCTCATCAGAGAACCCAAAATAAAATTAGATACAAATCCGCTTCTATTATTATTACACGGTTACGGCAGCAATGAAGCCGATTTGTTTTCTTTTGCTTCCGAGTTACCGGAGGAATATTATGTAATTTCAGCCCGTGCTCCTTATGATTTACAATACGGTAGTTATGCCTGGTATGCGATTAATTTTGATGCCAATGAAAATAAATTCTCCGACCACGAACAGGCAAAATTATCCCGTGATTTGATTGCGAAGTTCATCGAAGAATTAATTGCTCATTACCCAATTGACAAAAATAACATTACGCTATTAGGTTTCAGCCAAGGAGCAATTTTAAGTAATGCAATTGCTTTATCATATCCGGACAAAGTACAAAAAGTAATTGCTTTAAGCGGCTATGTGAGCGAACCTATATTTGACGAAAATTATAAAAACAATGATTTCTCCAATTTAAAAATTTTCGCTGCTCATGGAACAGTAGATCAGGTAATCCCTGTAGAATGGGCCAGAAAAACCAAGCCATTTTTAACCAACTTGGGCATTGACGTTGTATATCACGAATATCCAATTGGTCACGGAGTTTCCCCTCAGGAATTTTATGATTTCAGAAATTGGCTTACACAAAACTAAAAATTAATTTTTTCCCAAATTAATTACACAAAAAATCCCGTCTTGATGAATCTCAGGACGGGATTTTTTTTATTATCTCAAAATGAAAATCTAGTGACAATTTGCATCCAAATGTTTCTTTTTGCTTGGATCTGTTGGTATATTTCCACCACAATCAGGAATCATATTAAAAGGTGTTACCACTCCGTTAACTGTTATTTCAAATTTAGTTACATAACCATCATTATCATCGTCGGTATCTAAAAAATTAGGAATCCCGTCTTTATCAGAATCATCCGGATTATCAACACCTTCCGCTAAAGAATACATATAACCGTCACCATTTAAATCCTCCAAATAATCCGGAATACCATCAGCATCTAAATCGGATCTCTTAATGGCATACAATTTAAAACTAAAAACCAAAGGTGTATAACTTGGAATTGAACCGCTTCCTGTACTATAATAAGCTAATCCTGAAGGTAAAAACATAACTCCCGCTCCAAAATCATTATAACTTACAGTTCCGTCAGAATTTGAAATAGCAGTTCCTGTTTTAAACTTTGGAAAAATTTCACTCCATCCTGTGATTACACTGTACAAATTAAAAAACGACTGCGGATATTTAACTTCCTCAAATTGTGTAGGAGTCAAAGTTGTAACTTCATCAACGGTACTTTTGTACAAATACTGCCCTCTATAAGACGTTAAAACAGCATCAACATTCGTTGGCGACTCACCTGTTCCTTCTCTTAAAACTAAATAATAAACCGAATAGGTAATATCATGTAGTGCAACATCTCTTTTTAACAGTTTTGGATAAGTAGCACTATTAAGATAAGACTTAATTGATTTTTCATTTACCGGATCAGTAATTTTAGAAAAAACAACATCCTGATCTTCTGTTTGTCCCGGAGCTTCTGTAACCGTAAATGTATAAGTTTCCAGATATTCTTCTATAGTAGTATTATCTTCTGTAAACTGTTCCTGATAATCTCTAAGTGGTATTTCTTCAATAGAGTTATCATCTTTAGAGCATGAAAATAAAAAGAGGCTTGTAATTATTACAATAAAATAATACTTAAATTTGTTCATTATAGCTGAATTTTAAGTGCGCAAGATACAATATTGATTTATTTTTGTAAACTATTTAACTTTGATTTTATAACTTTTTATGCGAATAGATAAATATTTATGGTGTGTAAGATACTACAAGACCCGAAACGTGGTCACCGAGGCCTGTAAAAAGAATCATATCACCGTAAACGGTGTGGTTGCTAAACCTTCTAAAGAAGTTTTTCCTACCGATGTTATTACTTTTAGAAAAGATCAAATTACCCAAACCATTACCGTATTAGACATCCCCGATAATCGTGTGGGAGCCAAATTGGTCGATATTTACAGAAGAAATGATACGCCGCCCGAAGTTTATCAACATCTGGAATTATTAAAATTATCCAAAGAACATTATCGCAAAGCCGGAACCGGTCGTCCAACTAAAAAAGACCGTAGAGATATTGATGATTACGGAAACGAGAATTATCCCGAAGATGATGAGGATAATTTTAAATTCGAATAACCTAAAAAAACTACATCACAAACCTTAAACAACATTTTTAAAATGAGCAAAAATATCATTCTTAGTCATCAGGAAATCAAACACAAAACCAAAAGAATTGCATACCAAATTTACGAAACCTTCATCGACGAAGAAGAAGTAGTTTTGGCCGGAATTGCAAAAAATGGCTATGTATTTGCCGAAAAAATTGCTCAGGAACTTCAATCCATTTCCGACCTCAAAGTGTTGTTATGCGAAGTTCATATTGACAAACAACATCCGCAACAGCCTATTCAAACATCTGTTCCAGCTCAGGAATATGCTAACAAAGGACTTATTCTTATTGATGACGTTTTGAATTCAGGCACAACCTTAATTTATGCCGTAAAACATTTCCTGGATGTGCCTTTAAAAAAATTCAAAACTGCGGTATTAGTAGACCGTAATCATAAAAAATACCCTGTAAAAGCCGATTTTAAAGGTATTTCCCTTTCCACTTCCTTATTAGAACATGTACAGGTAGAATTTGACCAAAACAACAGCTGCGCCTGGCTAAGCTAAAATTGCCAAAATCTCCCCTACGGTCTGCTCAATAGTTTGTTCATCTACAGCAACACTATATTGTGCCTGATTGTAATAATAACTTCTTTCAAATAAATGAGTAGCAATAAACTCTTTCATCTCCACATCATTTTTGTTGGCGATAAGGGGTCTGTTGCTCTTATTTAAAGACAAACGGCTTACTAAAGTATCAATAGAGGCTTTTAAATAAACCGACAAGACATCTTCTCTCTTTAATAACTCATGATTATTGGCATAACATGGAGTTCCTCCTCCCAAACCTATAATAACGGGCTCAGTTAAATTCAATAATTCGACAAAACATTCGTGTTCGAGCTTTCTAAAATGAATTTCTCCCTTCTCGGCAAAAATAGTTTTAATGTCCATTTTGACCTTTTTTTCAATAAATTCATCTAAATCGATGAACGGGACAGCTATTTTTTTTGACAATTCTTTAGCGATGGTTGACTTACCGCAACCCATGTAACCTAACAGTATAATTTTCTTCATAGAATAAAACCCTATAAATTAGAGTGTTAAAATTTATTATTAAAAAAAGACAAATTTATAATAAAAATGCTTGGAAAACTTAAAATAAAGTCCTTATATTTGCACCCGCAATCAGGGAACGATGCAAGACTCGATAGCTCAGTTGGTAGAGCACATCACTTTTAATGATGGGGTCCTGGGTTCGAGCCCCAGTCGGGTCACAAATGAGTGATCACTTGAAAAACAAACGTTCTCTGATGCAATGACTCGATAGCTCAGTTGGTAGAGCACATCACTTTTAATGATGGGGTCCTGGGTTCGAGCCCCAGTCGGGTCACAAAAGGTTAAGTAATTTTTACTTAACCTTTTTTTCTTTTAGGCCATGTGGAGAAACGGTAGACTCGCCATCTTGAGGGGGTGGTGCTCGCAAGGGCGTGAGGGTTCAAATCCCTCCATGGTCACTCTTAAAAATCAAAAATCCTTGTTTTTATTACAAAAACAAGGATTTTTTTATTTGTGAAATTCCGACATTATTCCGACATTCAAAATTATTTTATTCACTACTCATAAAAATACAATCGATTGTTTTTTTATCTACTTTTGCAGTAAATCCTTTTATAATAGCAAACAGACAAAATTTAGTTAAAAGAAATAATAACTAAAAATCAGGATGATAACACCTCAATACTTATTATAAAATGTATATTTGTTTACAAACGATTAATATTTATGGAAGAAAATAAAGTGGTGACCATATATGATATAGCTGAAAAATTAAATCTGGCTACTTCAACAATATCACGAGCACTAAAAGACCATCATACCATCAGTGAAAAGACAATTAAAAAAGTTAAAAAAGTTGCTGAGGAAATGGGCTACGTTCCTAATACTTTAGCTGCCGGATTAAGAGGAAATAAAACCCAAACCATAGGTGTTCTTGTTCCTACAGTAACACAACCCTTTCTGTCATCTTTGATTAGTGGTATTGAAATCACAGCACAGAAATCAGGATATAATGTTATTATCATGCAATCTAATGACTCTTATGAAGCAGAAGTGAGCATGGCCAAATCTTTGTACGGCAGTAGAGTAAGTGGTGTCATTTGCTCTTTAGCAATGAAAACGACTGACACTTCTCATTTTCAACAATTTGTAAGTAAAGATATTCCGTTAGTATTTGTAGATAGAGTTCCAAAAGATTTTGATACTTTTAAAGTTATCATTGATAACTATGCTGCCGGATTTAAAGCCACAGAACATCTTATTGAGCAAGGCTGTACCCGAATAGGACATCTTACTGCCGGATCTAAATTTGGAAATTTATACACCGAAAGGATGCGAGGTTACCTAGATGCTTTGAAAAAACATAATATAACTCCAAAAGAAGAACTAATAGTTGACTTAAAAGCAGTAACCTACGAAGAAGGGGTCAAAGCCAGCAACAAATTACTCGATTTAAAAACTCGTCCAGATGGAATTTTTGCCTCCGGGGATATTATGGCAGTTAGTGCCATTCAAAGTGCAAAAAAAAGAGGGCTTAAAGTTCCAGAAGATATTGCTATTATTGGCTTTAACAATGATCCCATTTCAGAAATAATCGACCCTAATTTATCCACAATTACACATCCAGCAGCTAAAATGGGACAAATTTCGGCCGAAATTATTTTGAAAAACATCAAATCGGCCAAAAAAAGTGCCGAAAAAGGAATCACTTATTTAGACACGGAAGTATTAGTTAGAGAGTCTTCTCAAAAAAACTAATTCACTTCTATAAATTATTATAAAAAAACTCATTGAAAGCAAATTCAATGAGTTCTTTTATTTTACTTAATCTGCATTATTTTTTAACTTCAAAAGGAGTCGAAGGCAATCCTTCTTTTGAAAATAAATTAGCCTCCGACGGATTATTATCCCAGGCATAACGAACAACTATCGGATTCTTTATATTTTCATTCCAAACTTCAACAGTGTTCCCTACTATTTTAGCTTTTGCCCAAACAAATTTCTTCCCATCATTGGAAATTGCAAATGATTTTAAATCTGTTCCATTTTTCACAACCAAGCCCTTACCTGTATTTTTAAAAGAAATTATTGCCTTATTTTCATCAAAAACCGAATTTGAAGGCATAGGACTTGAAGCAATTAAATTCTTTTCTCCATAGGCTATTTTTCGAGCCAGCAATGCCAAACGGTTTCCAACGTCTTCTTTGTTTAAAGGATGAATATCATTCCATTCCCCCAAATCGATAGCAACAGCCATAGCCGTATTAGGAACACTTAAAGATTCAAGCTGTGCTTGTCTTAAAATTGCCCAATTACTTTCTCTTGGTTCGGCATAAGTTTCCATATAATTAGGCAATTGCACATACAGAAAAGGAAAATTACCTTGCCCCCATTTAGTTCTCCAATCCTGAATTAAAGCAGGCAATGCTTTAGCATAGATTTTTGGATTTCCAGCATTTGATTCTCCCTGATACCACAACACTCCTTTAATTTTTAAATTAGTCAAAGGTGCTATCATAGCATTAAACAATCCTTCCGGCTTCCATCTTATAAATGTTGGTCCTTTTAAAGGCTGCATCGCTACGCCTAATTTATACTTCCAAGTTCCTTTTAAATCAATAGTATCAGTACCTACAGCCAGAAAATAAGGTTTATCTTCTACAAATCCACCTCTTCCGGAATTGTTTATTACTCTAATAGAAATGGTGTTTTTTCCTTCTTTCAAAACATCTGCATTTACATCATATCTACGTGGGGGATATTGATAACTCGTTGTTCCTATTAATTGATCATTTACATAAACAAAATCCTGATCAACAATTCTACCCATAAACAACTTGGCTGGTTTTCCAACCATAGCTTTTGGAACCTCAATTTCTTTGCGAAACCAGACTACTCCATTTACATTCCCTAATGAAGTATCAGCCCAATAGTTTGGAATTTGCATTTGATTCCAATCTTTATCATAAGTCCCTGCTAAATCCCAATGATTTTCTAAACCCAAATCGGTTTTATTTAATAAATCATACCAGTCATCATTCCTTTTTTTATCACCAGCTTCAATCTCTTTGATTAGCTCTTTATTTTTAAATTTCTGGCTTTCCTGATAAGCTTCTGGAAAAGCTTTTAAAGCCCCCTCACTTAACCAGGATTCAATTGGAGAACCTCCTAAAGCTGAATTAATCAAACCAATAGGAACATGCTGCTTTTCATAAATTGCTTTAGCAAAAAAATAAGCCACTCCCGAAAACTCCAGCACTGTTTTTGGATTAGCAGAAACCCAACTTCCGGAATCTACATCCGACTTTTCTTCATTAAAATCATATTTATCAGGAACCAAAAACTGTCGGATATTAGAATTGGAGGCGTTTTTAATCACCTCTCCATATTTCTCTTTCAGGCGCTCCATAGGCAATTCCATATTAGATTGTCCCGAACAAATCCAAACATCGCCAAACAAAATGTCTTTTACTATGATTTCATTACTAGCATTAAAAATCATTTCATAAGGACCTCCTGCCTTTTGAGCGGGTAATTGAATAGCCCAATTTCCCTTTTCATCGGCTTTGGCAAGATACTTTTTAGATTTAAATGTTAACTGAACGGATTCATTTGGCGAAGCCCAACCCCATAGTTTTACTTTTTCATTTCTTTGCAAAATCAGTCCGTCACTTATCAATTTAGGTAATCTTATTTGAGCTTTAACTGCTCCTACTTGCACAAAAAATAATAGGATAATTACATTTTTGAAAACTTTCATTACTTCGATTTTTTAGTTATTTCACAGTTAATTTTATTTCTGCCATTTTAGGAGCGCCCAATTCAAAACTTCTTTTCATAGGACTGGAGCCACCAACATAAATTTTAAAATCACCCGATTCTATAGTTTTTGACCCATCTGTTTTTATAATTTCAAATGCTTTTGGAGTCAACTCAAAAGAAACCTCCTTTGATTCTCCGGCTTCTAATACAATTCGTTTTACCGCATTTAACTGAAAATTAGGCACATCAACTGAAGCTTTCAAATCTGAAACATACAACTGTACTACTTCATCTGCTTTAAGCTTACCGGTATTAGTAACTTTTACCGACATAGTTACATTTTGATTTTTTGTAATTTTTTCAGAAGACAATTTGGCATCACTATAGGAAAAAGTAGTATAACTTAAGCCAAAACCAAAGGGATACATAGGATCTACATTCATGTATTTATAGGTTCTTCCTTTCATAGAATAATCCTCAAAAGGAGGTAATTGAGCTAATGATTTTGGAAAAGTAATAGGTAATTTTCCAGAAGGAGCCACTTTTCCAAAAAGAATATCTGCGACAGCATTCCCTCCTTCTTCACCGGGATACCAAACAAGTAAAACGGCATCAGCCAATTCCTGAACTTCGGCTAAATTCATCGGACTTCCGCCTGTTACAACAGCAACTATAGGCTTTCTATTTTCGGATTTTTTATCGGCTGTTTTTCTTAAATCTCTAAGGTATTCTATTTGATTTTCAGGCAAATCATAATTTAATCTGTCTCCGGCTGAATTAGAGTCAATAGAATCTCCCTCCTCCCCTTCTAAATTACTTGAAACTCCTAAAACCACAATCGTCACATCACTGCTTCCGGCATTACCAGTTGCATAATTAATCGGATTTATTGATGGTTTATTGAGCATCGCACCTAAACGGTATTCCAATTGGCTCTCAGCATTAATTGCCGATGTAATTCCTTCCAAAATAGTTACCATATTTGGATTAATTCCATAATAATTTCCTAATAGTACCTCAATACTGGACGCATTTGGTCCTGTGACAAAATATCTTGGAAGATTGGTTTTTAGAGGCAAAATACCATTATTCTTTAACAAAACGATACTTTTTTGAGCTACTTCTTTTGCCAAAGCTCTATGATTGGCACTATTAACAACATCATACGAAATAACATCATAAGGATTACTTCCCATTGGATCGAATAAACCTAATTTAAATCTTGTTTTCAAAAGAACTGCTAATTGCGCATCGATTTCTTTTTCACTTACCAAACCTAATTTCACAGCTTCTAACAAGCCCGAAAAAGAACTCCCGCAATTTAAATTGATTCCGCTTTTTAAAACAAGTGCGGCAGCTTCGGCTTTGCTTTTAGAAACACCATGACCGCCATTTTCTTTGGTCGTAAAAAAATCCTCTATCGCCCCGCAATCTGTAACAATATGTCCCTTAAAGTTCCATTGCTTTTTTAGTACGTCACTAATTAAATATTTATTGGCACAACAAGGTTCCCCATTAGTACTATTATAAGCACACATTACCGATTCTACCTTTGCCTCTTCAACCAAAGATTGAAAAGCTGGCAAATAGGTTTCCCATAAATCTTTAGGAGTTGCCTCGGCATTAAAACCATGCCTCACTTTTTCAGGGCCGCTGTGAACGGCAAAATGTTTGGCACAGGCCGCTGTTTTTAGATAATTTGGATTATCGCCTTGCAATCCTTTCACAAATGCTGTTCCTATTTGCGCAGTTAAAAACGGATCTTCCCCGTAAGTTTCCTGTCCGCGTCCCCACCTTGGATCCCTAAAAATATTAATATTAGGCGTCCAAAATGTCAATCCGCTATACCTTAAATGATTTCCTGTGGCTTTTGCTACATTATGCATAGCTCTGGCTTCATCAGAAATAGCACTGGAAACTTTGTATGCTAAATCGGTATCAAAAGTCGCTCCTAAACCAATAGCCTGAGGAAAAACAGTTGCTACTCCAGACCGCCCCACTCCGTGTAAAGCTTCATTCCAATAATCATAAGGTGCTATATTGAGCCGTTTAATTTCCGGAGTACTATTCATCATTTGCTCAATTTTTTCTTCCAATGTTAATCTGGAAATTAAATCCTGTACACGTGCATCAATTGGCAAAGAAGGATTATTAAACCTAAATAATCCATCATTTTTTGCCTTCAATTGTGCTTTACAAGGCAAAATGGTAAAAAACAAGAGTACCAAAACGGAATAACAACAAAATCTCTTCATAATTTAAATATTTTTTACTTTTTAATAAAAATCATTAGGAATATAAAAAAAATAACATAAAATTTTTTTATTATATTTCTATGCTTTACTTTTACGCAACCGATTGCAAATATAAAACAAAAAATTATAGCACCGAATAAAAAATAAATTCATAAGAACAATTGTATTTAATTAGCTAACAAAATGAACTCGATTAAATTATTTTTTATAGATATTCATAAAAATCCAATTTTCTTATATGGATTAGTACTACTATTTGGTATCCAGAAAACAATAGCTCAAACAGACTATAAATTGTGGCTTCAATATAATAAGGTTGCGAATTCAGAAAAAATTACCGAATATCAGGCAATAAACAAAAATATTGTGACGATTGGGAATTCAGAAACAATTCAAATTGCCGCAAAAGAATTACAGAATGCCTTCAAAAGTCTAATTAACAAAACAGTCCCGTTATCAAACAAAACAGCTGAATCAGCCAATATTATTCTTGCCAATGAGTCAAATTTATCACCGGAATTGCTAAATCAAACAAAAACCGAATTACAGAAAATAAATAATGAAGGCTTTGTTATTAAAACAATTCAGCTAAAAAACAAACCTCAAATTTTAATTACTTCTAAGAAAGATATTGGTCTTTTATATGGTATATTTCACTATTTACGATTACTCCAAACCAATCAATCCATCAGTAATTTAAACATAATTGATTCGCCAAATACAAATGTTCGAATTCTCAATCATTGGGATAATTTAAACGAAAGCGTAGAAAGAGGTTATGCAGGATCGTCTATTTGGAACTGGCAAAAACTTCCTGATTTTATTGATCAACGTTATATTGATTATGCCCGTGCTAATGCTTCAATAGGTATCAACGGAACCGTTTTAAATAATGTAAACGCAAATGCATTGATTTTAACACCGCAATACTTAGAAAAAGTAAAGGCATTAGCCAATACCTTTAGGCCTTACGGAATTAAGGTGTATTTAACGGCGCGTTTTTCTGCTCCTATCGAAATTGGAAAATTAAATACTGCCGATCCTTTGTCTTCTGAAGTTCAACAATGGTGGAAAGATAAAGCCAAAGAAATCTATAAATACATTCCTGACTTTGGAGGATTTTTAGTTAAAGCCAACTCTGAGGGACAGCCCGGACCACAAAATTATGGCAGAAATCATGTGGATGGAGCCAATATGCTTGCAGATGCTATAGCGCCTTTTGGCGGAATTGTGATGTGGAGAGCTTTTGTATATTCTGAACACGATGCTGATGACAGGGCCAAACAAGCCTATAGCGAATTTGTTCCTTATGATGGAAAATTTAGAGATAATGTAATTGTACAGGTTAAAAATGGTGCAATCGATTTTCAGCCCAGAGAACCATTTCATCCATTATTCGGTGCAATGCCTAAAACTCCTTTAATGATGGAATTTCAAATCACTCAGGAATATTTAGGATTTAGTACGCATTTAGTATTTCTACCAAAATTATTTCAGGAAACTTTAGAAGCAGATACCTTCAGCAAAGGAAAAGGTTCTAGTATTGCAAAAATCATAGACGGTTCTTTAGATAATCATCAATTAACAGGAATAGCCGGGGTTGCAAACATTGGCAGTGACCTCAACTGGTGCGGACATCCTTTTGCTCAGGCAAATTGGTACGGATTTGGACGCCTGGCCTGGAATCCTAATTTAGATTCAAAAACCATTGCAGAGGAATGGTTGCGAATGACCTTTTCAAATGATGAAAAATTTGTTTTGCCTGTTCAAGAAATGATGATAGAGTCCAGAGAAGCCGTTGTCAATTATATGACTCCACTAGGTTTACATCATATTATGGATACCGGACATCATTACGGTCCTGGTCCGTGGGTGAGTAATTTATCCAGACCGGAATGGAATCCAGTCTATTATCACAAAGCCGATAAAAATGGAATTGGATTTGACCGTTCTTCAACCGGAAGCAATGCAACAGCACAATACGCTCCCGAAGTAGCGAAAGAATTTAACGATATAGCCAAGTGCCCGGAAAAAGACCTATTATGGTTTCATCATGTATCCTGGGATTATAAACTAAAAAATGGAGCAACACTTTGGAATGGATTAGCACTAAAATATCAGGAAGGTGTAAATCAAGTAGCGAGTATGCAAAGTACTTGGAATAAGATAAAACCTTATGTTGATGAACAACGTTTTAATGAAGTAGAAATGCTTTTAAATATTCAACAGAAAGAAGCCAAATGGTGGCGTGATGCCTGTTTGCTGTATTTTCAACAATTTTCTGGAAAAGATTTACCAAGTGGAGTTGAAAAACCGACACAAACCTTAGAGTATTTTAAATCGCTTAAATTTCCATTTGCTCCGGGAAATAATTAATAAAAAACAGCATTTTAGAATTGACAAAACAGGAATAGTACAAATTAGAATAAAGGATTGAAAAAAAAACAGAATGAAAAACATAATCAAAAAATATAGCTTTTATACTTTATTGACAGTATTGATTTTGACTGTTCAAAAAAATTATGCTATCAATCCCAATAAATATGTAACTAATTCAACTACAAAAGGAAGTTTTCCTATTGTAAGCAAAGGTAAAATTGCCTCAATCTTAGTAAGTGATAATGATTTTGCGGGTGTTTTACGTGTTTCCGGACATTTAGAAAATGATCTGTACAAAGTAACTCAGTTGCATCCCAATAGGCTACAAAACACAAATCAAGAAACCGAAAATGTCATTATCATTGGTACATTAGGACATAGTGCTATCATTGACCAATTAGTGAAAGAAGGAAAAATAAATGCCACTGAACTAACTGGAAAATGGGAAAAATTCAGTACCCAAATTGTAGAAAATCCAACAAAAAACATAAAAAGAGCTTTAGTAATAGTAGGTTCAGACAAAAGAGGAACAATTTACGGCATGTATGATTTGTCAAATCAAATTGGCGTTTCTCCCTGGTATTTTTGGGCTGATGTACCTGTAAAAAAACAATCGGAATTACATGTTTTACCGGGGATTCATACTTTGGGAGAACCAAAAGTAAAATACCGAGGCATTTTTATCAATGACGAAGCACCTGCTCTTACAGGTTGGGTTCGCGAAAATTATGGAAAATTCAATGCTAAATTCTACGATAAAGTTTTTGAATTAATCCTTAGAATGAAAGGCAATTATTTATGGCCAGCCATGTGGAGTGAAAAATTTTATGCAGATGATTCTCAAAACGGAATTTTGGCTGACGAATATGGTATTGTAATGGGAACATCGCATCACGAACCATTAGCCAAAGCCCATGGAGAATGGAATAAAGCTATTAATGGTGAATGGGATTTTAATAAAAATCCTGAAGGTTTAAAAAAATTCTGGACAGATGGAATGCAACGAATGGGTACTAAAGAAACACTGGTTACCATTGGTATGCGCGGTGATGGAGACGAACCAATGACCGAAGGTACAGCTATTGAACTTTTAGAAAAAATTGTAAAAACACAACGCGAAATCATTAGTAACGTAACCCAAAAACCTGCGGAAAAAACACCTCAAATTTGGGCTTTGTATAAAGAAGTTCAGGAATACTATGACAAAGGAATGCAAGTCCCGGATGATGTTACTTTACTGCTCTGCGATGACAACTGGGGTAATTTAAGAAAACTACCTGAATTGAATGCAAAGCCACGTGAAGGAGGTTTTGGAATCTATTACCACTTTGATTATGTAGGAGGTCCCAGAAGCTATAAATGGATCAATACCAACCAAATAGAGCGTACATGGGAACAAATGCATCTCGCTTATGAACATGGTGCAAACAAAGTTTGGATTGTTAATGTTGGGGATATAAAACCTATGGAATTCCCAATTGAATTCTTCTTAGATTATGCCTGGAATCCGGAATATTGGAATACTTCAAATTTACAAGATTACTATGTACAGTGGGCTACGACAAATTTTGGTGTACAAAATGCTAATGCTATTGCTGAAATATTAAAAATGTACAGCAAGTACAATTCAAATCGAAAACCCGAACTACTAAATCCTTCAACCTATAGTATAATTCATTATAACGAAGCCGAAAATGTCGTTGCCGATTACAATAAATTAGCTGAAAAAGCACAAGCAATCAATGCTAAATTAAGTCCGGAATATAAAGATGCTTTTTATCAATTGGTATTGTATCCTGTGCTGGCCAGTGCCAATTTGAACGAAATGTATGTTAGCGCCGCAAAAAACAATCTGTATGCCAGTCAGGGCAGAGCGGCTACTAATCAATATGCTGATAAAGTAAAAACATTGTTTGACAAAGATGCTGAATTTACAGCTTTTTACCAGAATACAATGGCTAATGGTAAATGGAATCATATGATGTCTCAAACCCATATTGGTTATACCAACTGGCAAGATCCTAAAACCAATATTATTCCTCAAACCAATACGATTTCGATACCCGAAAAAGCCGAAATGGGAATTGCTATTGAAGGGAGTACAAAATGGTGGCCCAACTCCACAGAAGTCACTGTTTTACCGGAATTTAGCACATTTTCGAACAGCGTTTCTTATATTGATATTTTCAATCGAGGTTCAAAATCTTTTAATTTTACTATCAGTACAAAATCTAATTGGATACAGATTTCTAAAAGAAAAGGAACAATTGACCAACAAGAACGTATCATTGTTAAAATAAATTGGAAAATAGCACCTAAAGGCATTCAAACTTCTGAAATCATAATTTCAGGAGCCGGTAAAACGATTCCGGTTAGTATAATAACAAACAATATCCTAGGAAATAACGCTGTGGGTTTTGTAGAAAATAATGGTTACATAGTCATCAATGCCGAAAATTTTTCAAGTAAATCAGAACCTGAAGATTTCAAATGGGAAGTAGTCGAAAATTTAGGTAAAAGTAGTGCAGGAGTTATTTCCTTACCTATCCAAAAAGGACGCGTAGCATTGACTGACAATTCACCGAAACTTTCCTATAACGTGAATTTTCAAAAGGCCGGAAAAGTAAAAGTCCATTTGTATTTTTCTCCAACCATAAACTATTCTACAAGGGAAGGATTTTACTATGGATTATCTTTTGACAACGAAAAACCTACTCAAATAAATTATTCTTCAGAACCTAATATTTTTGATTATAACGGAAAAGTACCTAAATATTGGGATAAAAATGTGTCGGATAATATTAAAGTGATTACAACCGAATTTGATATACAAGAAGGCAATCATACTCTAAATTATTTTAGAATTGACGAAGGATTAGTACTTCAAAAAATTATAATCGAAACAGAAAAAAGCAATTTAAAGCAAAGTTATTTAGGTCCTCCTCAAAGTTTGAATATTAAAAATTAATCAAAAAATATAAAACATGAAATCAACCAAACCAATTTTACTCTTCTTCTCGGCAGTTTTTGCCTTAAGTAGCTGTAATAATAAAATCAATACTAAATTGACAACTACAGGCGCTTCACTTAAAGATGCTTTTAATGGCGATTTTTATATTGGAACCGCATTAGATGTCAATCAAATTGAGGAAAAAGACCCCAAGGTAACTCAGTTCATTTCAAAAGAGTTTAATGCAATTACTGCTGAAAACATCATGAAATCAATGTTTGTGCATCCGCAAAAAGATAAATTTGATTTTGAAACAACCGATAAGTATGTGGCTTTCGGAAAAAAACACAATATGTTTATTCACGGGCATACTTTAATTTGGCATAGCCAATTACCGAAATGGTTTTCTGAAATAAAAGACAGTGCCGAAATGAATGCTGCATTCGAAAACCACATTACAACCATTGTAAAAAAATACAAAGGTCAAATTAATTCCTGGGATGTTGTTAATGAAGCAGTCAACGATGATGGAAGTTTAAGAAAATCGGTGTTTTTAAAAACACTTGGGGAAGATTTTATAGCTAAGGCATTCCAACTTGCAGCGGCAGCTGACCCTAAAGTGGATCTTTATTATAATGATTACAGCATGACAAATCCCGCAAAAAGAGAAGGTGTAATCAGAATGGTAAAAAAAATACAGGAAAAAGGAGTTAAAATTGACGGTATTGGCATGCAGGGACACTGGCATCTTGACAGACCTACAATTCAGGAAATAGAAAAAAGTATTCTTGCGTATTCCAATTTAGGTGTAAAAGTGGCTATTACTGAACTTGATGTATCTGCTTTACCTAGTCCTTTCGGATTACAGGGTGCCGAGGTAAGTCAACGATTTGAAAATAATGAAAAAATGAATCCTTATCCTAAATCATTACCGGATTCCATACAGGTTAAACTTGCGCAGCGTTATGAAGATATCTTTAAACTATTTCTGAAACACAAAGACAAAATAAGCAGAGTTACTTTTTGGGGAGTTAATGATACACAGTCCTGGTTAAATGACTTCCCGATTAGAGGAAGAACGGATTATCCTCTGTTATTTGATGCTAATTTACAGCCTAAGAAAGCCTATTATCAAGTATTAAGTTTAAAACAAAAAACAAATAAATAACTTTCATGAATACGACTTCACAAAAATTATCCATAAAAGAAAAAATAGGATATAGTCTGGGTGACTTAGCTGCCAATTTGGTTTTCCAAACCTTGATGACTTATCTGGCTTATTTTTATACCGATATTTACGGATTATCCCCTACTGATTCCTCGATAATTATGCTTATTGTTGGATTGATAGCTGCATTTATTTTTAATCCGGTTATTGGTGCCATTGCTGACAGAACCAATTCAAAATGGGGAAAATTTCGTCCCTGGATTTTATGGACTTCGGTTCCTTTAGGAGTGGTAGCCTTATTGGCTTTTAGCACACCAAATTTCGCTTATCAGGGAAAAGTAATTTATGCAGTAATAACCTATTCTTGTTTGCTATTGCTATATGCTGCAAATAACCTCCCCTATTCTGCCTTAAGCGGCGTAATTACGGGAGAAATGGCGGAGCGAAACAGCTTATCCTCATACCGATTTGTGGCGGTAATGTTCGCTCAGTTTTTTGTGCAAGTATTCATGCTAGGAATTATCAAAAGTGCCGGAAATGGCGATAAAGCAATCGGTATTGAAAAAGTAATGACCATTCTGGCTATTATAGGAACTATCATGCTTTTAATTACTTTTTTCACTACAAAAGAGCGTATTGTTCCTAAACCGGAACAAAAATCAAGTGTTAAAGAAGATTTGGGCGATTTAATAAAAAATAAACCCTGGCTAATCATGCTAACGCTTACCACCTTGGTATTTATCACCTTAGCTTTAAAAGGCGGTTCTTATGTTTATTATTTTGAAAATTATGTAGACAAGGAGCAATTAACCGTATTTATTCAACCTATTTTAAATATCCTTTCCTCTTTGGGTTTAAACCATTTTGGTGACGATCCTATCTCGGCCGGATTCGGATTATTTAACGCCGGTGGCATTATTTTTATGATTGTTGGAATAACCTTGTCAAAAAAATTAGCAGACAAATATGGTAAAAGAGATATTTTCAGATTCTTTCTTTTTATATCAACACTATTTATCATTGCTTTTTATTTCTATCCTCCGCAATCGGTTTCATTGATGTTTTTATCTCAAATTTTCCACGGTTTTTTCTATGGAATTACTATTCCTGTTTTATGGGCGATGATTGCCGATGTGGCTGATTTTTCGGAATGGAAAACAAACCGTCGTGCCACAGCCATTATTTTTTCAGCAATGATGGTAGGTTTAAAAACTGGTTTAAGCATTGGAGGAGCTTTAACCACATCGCTATTAGGAATTTTTAATTATATCCCGAATTCATTACAACAACCGGAAAGTGCCGTTAATGGAATAAAATTATTAGTTAGCATCTTTCCTGCCATTCCATTCCTGCTGGGAGTTGGTTTGCTGTTTTTCTATGAAATTGATAAAAAAATGGAAATCCAAATCGAATCGGAATTAAAACAACGAAGATCTTAATAATCACATACACACTAATACAAAAACTAAAATTATGCCTGAAGAAAGTATCGAACATATCGACTTTAAAGAATTAGAACAAAATGCGATTTCTCAGCCACTAGTATCTCATATTTACACTGCTGATCCCTCCGCACATGTTTTCAATGGTAAAGTATATATTTACCCTTCTCATGATATTGATGCCGGAATTGCTTTCAATGACAATGGCGATCATTTTGGAATGGAGGATTATCATGTCTTTTCCATGGATTCCATTACATCTGAAGCAAAAGACAACGGACTTGCCTTACATGTAAAAGATGTCCCTTGGGCAGAACGCCAAATGTGGGCGCCGGATGCGGCACATAAAAATGGAAAATACTACCTTTATTTTCCTGCCAAGCGTACCAATGGAATTTTCCAAATTGGTGTTGCCATTAGTGATTCACCAACAGGACCTTTCATACCTGAAAAGGAAGCTATCAAAGGCAGCTATTCGATTGATCCGGCTGTGTTTGAAGACGAAGATGGAAAATATTACATGTATTTTGGAGGGATTTGGGGAGGTCAGCTTCAAAAGTACAGAAATAATAAATATGCCGAAAAAAATGAAGAACCAAAAGATTATCAGTCTGCTTTAGGTCCAATAGTGGCTCGACTTTCAGATGACATGAAAGAATTTGATGAAGAACCCAGAGAAATCAAAATTTTAGATGAAAATGGTCATGAAATTCTAGCCGGAGATCACGAACGCCGCTTTTTTGAAGGCCCGTGGCTTCATAAATACAAGGGTAAATACTATTTTTCATATTCAACCGGAGACACTCATTATATTTGCTATGCCATAGGCGATAGTCCTTATGGCCCATTTACCTATCAGGGAATAATTTTAGAACCTGTTGTAGGATGGACAACCCACCATTCTATTTGCAAAGTTGACGAAAAATGGTACTTATTTTATCATGATTCAAGTCTATCAAAAGGGATTACCCATCTTCGATCAATAAAAGTAACCGAGATAAACTACAACGAAGACGGGACGATACAAACAATTAATCCCTACAAAAATGAGGATTAAACGAATCCTGTCTGACCTGTAAAAAGGCTCTTTACAGGATCATAAAAAAATTTTAAAACAGTAGTAAAAATTTACTACTGTTTTTTTTTATATCTATTTTATTTAATCAATCGCTAAAAACAAGTTTTCAAAATAATAAAAGTAAAATGCGAATCAATTCCTGATTTAAAGATTTATAAATAATCTTATCAAAAAAAAGCTGTCCAAAATCAGGACAGCTCTTCAAAGGGTTATTTTGGTTGATTGGTTTTGTGTTTAATATTAATTTTCACAAATTATTTTACTTAATAAATCGGATAGGTCAAAACCTAATTATTTAATTTCATCTTTGTTTATTTTATCAATATAATCAACAAAAGTTCTTGGATTATTCTTGATATTTATAAGTACTAAGCTCAATTAATATTTTCATGACTTAAATTATTTTCTCCTTTCAGATAATCAAGAAGCATTTTATCAACTAAACAAGTACCATTTTAGTTACATAACTTCATTGTTTTAGCATAGTCTTTAAACCATTTATTCACTGGATTTGCGCATGCCTGTGGATCATTATCATAAGCAACACCTCCTGTAAGCGAGCCTCTGTCAATAAGATTTTCAGGTGATAAAACATTCCAGCTTACATTTCCGGATTCATCAGTAATAGCTTTAAAATTAGCGCCAAAACCCCATCCTCCTGAAGTTCCGGTCACTCCTCCTTTTCCCCATACAGGATATTTATCAGGCCCCCAGTCAATTTCTGTAATGGCAATTGGAGCAATATCTGCCACAGGCTTGATATTTTCATTCCAATTGGCTCTAAAAACCGCAGGATCATTATTATCTTTTCCCCAATATCCGGGATAAATATGAACCGCATAACCAATGTTAGTTCCCGAAATTGGATTTACTGCATATCCTTTGTACTGAGACTGCCATCCGGAACCCGGAATCCACAGTATATTATTAGCTCCATTTGCCCGAATCATATCTACTATAGGTTGGAAAAACAATTTCAACTGATCAAAATGAGCCTGAGTATTAGCTCCATAAGTTCCATCTGGAAGTTTTATTCTGATTGGCTCATTTGCCAATTCAAACATCACATGATCGACATTTTTTAAGGACGGATGTTTAGATATATAATCCCATATTACTTTTAAAAAATCATGATAAGCATCTCCTACACCTATTTGTTCAGGACAAACACCAGGTGGACGCAAAATAATGTACATTCCTCTTGTTTTTGCATGAGCTATAAGCGGAAGAATCACTTTATCTATAGCGTCCTTAAAGCGGTCAATATTAAATTGGGAAATATCATTTTCCTGAATACCTGAAACACCTTGATTATTTGTCCAATAAGGATCAATATGTAAACGAACATAATTAAGGTACCAACCTTGTTTTGCATCAGATAATTTATCCATTATTGCTTTATTATAGGATAAACATCCAGCTACATCATAATTGTTCCAACGCCATTCACCCACTGCTCCACCATTGAACCAAGGACTTGGAGTCATGGCTACTCCATGTAACTTAACAATATTTCCGCAAGGATCTTTTAAATATTTTCCTTCCACTTTTAATTTAGGTGTCCCTAATGGCCACGTAACTGTTTCTTCGGCGGGTACTTCTTTTATAGGGTCTTTTGAAGTTGGAGTTTCATCCTTTGAACAGGAAAACAGGAATAAACAAACAAGTTGAATACTCAATAACTTATATAATTTCATTGGGTTTCATTTTTAAATTAAAAAACCTTTGGACGTAATTAAAAAAATAAGTACGCCCAAAGGGTAAACTCAAACTAACTATTTTATGATGGAGTTAAAAAAAGATATTTATATACTTTTAATTTTATTTATTTTGAAGACTTAAGACCTTCAGCAAAACCAACATAAGCAGGTTTACGTGTGTAATTTAAATCCCAAAGTCCAATTGGTTCTCCCCCTCTCCATGATGAATTAGCCGGACTGTCGGTTGCAGCCCATTGCGTAATACCGTAACGCTGAGCAGCTGGTACAATATCAAAATAAGCTTCTACTATCTGCTTGTAAAAATCTGACATCTGCTGTAATTGGGCAGAAGTAACATTTTCAGTTTTTACCGTGACTCCGCCCACTTTGATTCCCATATCAAGTTCTGATATTTTCACGAGTTTGCCTGTTGCCGCTAATTTTGTCAACATTGTTCTAATTCTCTCAATGGTAGTTTCACCTAAGGTTACATGCATTTGAGTACCTATACCGTCAACTATTTGTCCTTTACTTTCAATATAATTGATATACTGAATAAGACCATCACATTTATCACCACCTCCTTCAAGACCGTAATCGTTGATAAAAAGTATATCATTTGGATTACCGTGTAACCTAGCTAGTCTAAACGCTTCCACCGCATAATCTTTCCCTAAATAATCCTGCCAGTAGAATTCATCAGCAGCCATATTGGTTTTACCAACACCGGTTTTTAATTCAAATTGATTTGGCCAGTCTGACATTGGTTCATTAACTACGTCCCAGGCTTTTACATAAGTTTTACAATTAGTAACCATTCCGGTTATCCATTTATCCAGTGCTTCTGCAATGATAGCTTTCTTTTGTTCAGGTGTTTTTTCTTGAGTTTGAATACTTCCTGTTGCATTATACTTTTCTATTTTAACATTATCGTAGTAAAAATTGGAAGCTGTTTTTCCAAGATTAAAAGCAATTGTATTACAGTCTTTCATTTGTTCAGAAACCGTAATCTCTTTAACATAAGTTGCCCAAGTTGTTGTATAAGGAACTGAACCAAAGAAATCCCAATGTCTATAACCACCGGGGTTTAATTGTGCCTGTGTAGGAGAAGATGCTGTAACATCAGCACGCACATCCATAGTAAGTCTGTATTTCTCTCCCACTTGTACAGCCGGAGAAAACTTTATGTAAAGCTGTGCATCCCATTCATTAGTACGAACACTGGCATTGGTTAATTTAAGTGCTCTGCCTGTACCGTTTGCCCCTTGACCAGCAGCAGTATAGCTTGAAGTTAAACCTGCATTAATCTGATAATTGGAAGTATTATCAGTCTCAAAATTATTTTCCATTATCAAATCCCAACCTGGACCCGTTGTTGATAAAACATCCGGAGCAATCAATTTATTCAAATAAGTCGCATTTTGATTGGCATGCCAACAAAGCGTATGACCAAAAACGGAAACATTAGCTTCCTGAGCTGTTTTTAATAACTTATTGACATTGTCAAGATTAAGACTTCCATCAGCTTGAACTATTGCGCCGTGTTTCATTTCGTAACCCAAAGTAATCTCATCAAAATTTCTATTGGCTAATCTATACATTACATTTTTATTTACGTAATCAGACAAACTCATTCCTAATCCTAATTTAAAATTAGGATTAGCTTCTCTATCCACATACGTTTTTAAATCCGCATAAGCATTAATTTCTTCCTGATTAGCAATAGTAACCGGTTTTTCAACATCGTACGAAAGTACATGTGACTCAGTACAGGATGCTAACATTATTAAAAACGCAGCAAATGGTACAATTCTATATATTTTTTTCATATGATTTATTTTTAAACAGATAAAAATTACCTTAATAAATTACTTACGCACCGGACTAAATGTTTCCGCTTTAACTCCTCTGTCACGTAATACCAGAGTATCTTTAGTAGCAACATTAAAATCTGCTAAATTAACCGTGTAATCAAGATAAAGTGCATCTCTATCTTTAGATCCCCAACTATTTTTCTCTCCTTTTTTAACAAATTTTCCTGTTCCGGTTGCTGTATAACTACCTGGATTAGAAGAAGAAACGGCACAATTGCCTGCTTCATCAAAAGAAAGAATTAATTTACAATTGATATTATTACCTCCGGCGTCTTTATAAACTACAGGAAAATCAATATTGGTCAATGAAAGCGTATTGATTTTAAAAACTTCATCTTTTTCTACATAAGCCTGATGTCTAACAATTGTTTTATTTAATGAAGTATTTCCATTATTGCCTACTATAACATCTTTTCCTCTTCGCAAATAAAAACCATCCCAAGGATTAACATACTTTATGGCATAAAATATAAAATCCTTTGGAGCAACTGACCAATCAGAAGCTATAGCTCTGTTAGGATTAGCAACTAATTCCTTACCTGATAAAATAGTATCGGCATTCATCACATAAGTCATTCTAAGAGGAATCACATAAGTGTTTTTTATAGCAAGTGGATCTGCAAAAAAGGCATCAGTCAATTGAACCTCTACACCTCCTGTAATTTGTCCTTTGGAAATAATAATTTTATCTGATGATAAAGTATAATAATTACTAGGCATAGCAACAATGTCAGCACCTGCCGCTTTAAACAACAATCCGGTTGTTAATGGATTAGCAACTTCAACATCAATAGTAACATTTTTATCATTACTATATACACCTCCCAAAGTTGCCATGATTCTGCATTTGTGCTCATTATCCATAGAGGTATCAAAAACATCATCCCCCAGAGTTATTGTTCTAACCGGAAATTGATAAGCAAAGTAAACAGATTGGTAATCAAAATTATCAAACACCACTTCTTCATTTGAACAAGATGTTAAAGTGATGAATAAAATTGTGAACATTAAAAATATCTTATTTTTCATTTTCTTCTGAAATTATATTAAAAATAAATAGTACTCTATAAGTTTTATAAACTTTACCATCCTTTATTCTGAATCAACGCGTTAAACTTCAGCGTTTCACTATATGGTATTGGACCATAGAACATATCATTAGTAAAAACTCTATTCTCAACAGAAGGAATTTTAGTATATGTAGGAGAAGCTGTAGTCCCTTGAATATCCATACCTTGAGCTGATTCGTTTAAGTTTAATTTCCATCTGCGTAAATCCCAAAAACGGTATCCTTCAAAACATAATTCTAAACGACGTTCATTTCTTATTAACTCACGCATAGCATCTTTGTCTGATTTAATGGATTCCAAATAATTATCCGGTTGTGTAATACCAGCACGTTTTCTTATTGCTTTAATCACATCATAAGCTGAAAAACCATAACTAGCTGTTGCTAAAGGCCCCCAAGCTTCATTGGCTGCTTCAGCATAAATTAAATACAATTCGGTGTAACGCATACGAGGTCTATAATGTCTTTGACTAGTTGTTGAATTAGGATTCAAATTCACGTCCTGTCTTAATAGTTTTTTCATATAATAACCCGTTCTTGTCGATGTTTCCACCTTATTTAATGCATCGTTAGTAGTTCCGTTACTGGCAGTTGTAATAACCGTTGAACTTACCCCGGCCACATCCTGATTCACTAAAATAAAATGTTTTAAACGTGGGTCACGATTTGCATACGGAGTAGCTGGATTGTAATTACTTGTAGCATTAGTAATAGGATACCCATTAGCTGCAGGAAAAGCATCTACTAAATTTTGTGTAGGATTAACACGTCCTCTACCATAAAGTGTAGGAGGAAAATTATCAGCCTCTAAGTTATTACTATTAGCAATATCAGTTCTCCAAACTACTTCTTTCGAATTTACTCCTGTACCTAGTGCCGCAATTTCTGCGGTATTTTTATACCAGGTTAAACCTGTAGGATCTATACCTGCAATACCTCCATTAAGAACTAATAATTCTCCTGCTGAATTAGCGGCAGCAGCCCAATTAGCAGAGTTTCCACTATTGAATGCCGGACTGGCAGCTAATAGTGCAGCCTGAGCTTTAACAAACATCACTATTCTTCCGCTCATTCTTTGTCTGGCAAGATCTCCAAAAACTCTATTGTAATCATTTAAATTATCATAACCCGGAGGTAAACTGGTTGCTAATTCAAAATCCAAAGGAAGAAGTTCTCTTGCTTTGGTAACATCACTATAAATTTGATCCATGCATTGTTGAAATGTATTACGTGGAATATTAAAATTAGAAGCAGATGTTTCGGGCTCTAATAAAATAGGGACACCTAATAACTCGTTCCCTTCTGTTATCCCAGCATGAGCCTGTAATAAGTAATACATATACAAGGCACGTAAACCATAGGCTTCCCCTTTCAATCTTTGAGCAAATAACTTACTAACATTTTCATCTTTAGCCCAAGTCACTTTATCCACTTCTGCAAGAAAAATATTGATATATTGAATAGCCGCTTTTGAGTTTGTCCATTGATCTAATGGATTAAAATTAGCAGCCCATTGTCCCGTAGCAATCTTACGATAATTATTGGCTACATCATTTGAAACAGCGTCATCCGTTGCTACATCACTAAAAGACCAACCGTTTCCTGGGAGTCTCGTATATGCATTCAGTAGAATTCCTTGTGCAAATTCTGCTTCAGCATACATATCATCAATCCCCCTATTATTTTCAATAGCCGGCTCTATAAGATCATCACAACTAACAAAAGTAAAAATGACCGATAATAATATTAGAAAAGTTTTTTTCATATCATTTATTATTTAATGATTTGTTATTTTAAAATAAAGCTTTTAAACCTAAATTGAAAAATCTGGTTTGTGGAGCCCCTCCAACATTGAGTTCCATAGTTTCACGTTCAGGAGATATTGTCAACAAATTAGCTCCATTTACATACACTCCCAATTCATTAATAAATGAATTTTGAATCATTTTCTTTGGGAAATCGTAGCTAATCTGAACTCTAGCCAAGTCTATTCTATTGGTACTATAAATCCAAAAGTCTGATGAACGATAATTATTATCACTTGTCGTTGTAGTTAATCTTGGATAAGTAGCTGTATCCTGATTATCAATAGTCCAACTATTTCTTACCATTACTGAATATTTATCTTCCCCATCTATCCAAAAGTAAGAATTGTTCTTCATAGCGTGAGCTCCAAACTGCCCCGTTGCTAAGGCAAAAAATGTTAAGTTTTTCCATTTTGCAGTAAAATTAACACCTCCAGTAAATGGAGCACCACTCCAACCTGCTTTACCTAAATAAACTTCATCCTGAGCATTAATTATACCATCTCCATTTTGATCTTTATACTTTATGTCTCCAGGTTTAACTTGTCCAAATGATGGTGTTGCATGATTAGCTATATCTTGAGCGTCTGTATAAAAACCTTCGTTTTTAAGTCCCCAAATTGCATCTAAAGGCTTCCCTTGTCTGTTTTGATATTGATCTTCAAACTGTTCAGCTCTTTTAGAGGCTTTAGTATCATAATAATTTCCTGCAATTCCTAATGACAAATCTACTTCTCCAACTCTTTTATTAACTCTCACATTGAAATCAAAACCAATTCGCTTATCATCATTATAATTGATAAAAGGAATGAAAGAAGAATTTGGAAAACCTGTAGTAAAATAATTAGGATATAAAACATTAGCCTGTATCACATTTCCCTTAATCTTATTAGCAAAGAACGAACCGTTAAAAGTGATTAATTTATTAAGAAAAGAGGCTTCTATACCTGCATTAATTTCCTCTCTTTTAGCATAAGTAAGTGCTAAATTCTCCCCTCTTCTTGAATCTGTACTTCTGTTTAAAGCACCATCTCTCCAACTAAACCAGGCCCCATCTGTTTGAGAATAAATACTTTCATACAAATAATAATTCGAAACATCTAAATCTGTATTTAAAATACCTGCAGATACAGTAAGTTTTAAATTATCCAGAGCAGACCAGTTTTTCATGAAATTCTCTTTACTCAATCTCCATCCTAAAGATAATACCGGAGAAGTTGCATTTCGCTTCGTTTCAGCAAACTTAGCAGAATGAACCAATGCTTCACTAAATTCTACATAATACTTATTTGCATAATTATAACTTAAATTAAGTCCTAAATTAGCATTACTTACTTTGTGATATACTTCAGAGATTGACTGTTGAAATCCATTAGCAATTAACATTCCTGAAAAATTATGAACTTCATTAATCTTTTTGACATAATCAAACTGACCTGAAAATGCCAACGTTTGCTGATAAGCACTATTAGAAATATTTTGAACTCCTGATTTAGCATCCTCTCCAAATTTAGTTAAAGAAGTAATTTGATCAAATCCGGCATAGGTATTCCAATTAGCCTGATAAACAGCATAAGTATTGTTAAAGGATTGATTATATGAAGTTTCGTAGTCTACAGCAAATTTAGAATGAAAAGACAAACCATCAATAAAACTATTCAACTTTGCGTCAATACCTGTATTAAACTGAAACTGACGATTAGTATAAGTATTATACCCCCCAGCATAAATAGCCGCAAATGAATTATTTAAATCCAATTGAGTACCACCAAGAAGATATTTACCCCCAATGACATTGTTACTATTATTTACCATTGCAAAGGATGCATCATCTCCTTCTTCAAGCATATCGATAGGTATTAAAGGAGTAAAACGATGAGGTCTTGTAGTTGCTGCACTATTCCAATAATTAGTATTTACACCTCTACCATTGTAATAAATAGCATTAGTACCAATTGAGGCTGAAATGAAATCATTAATTGCCAAATCTACATTTCCTCTTATGTTAAAACGACTAGTATTATTATTTTTAGCTTCTCCAAAATCCAATAATTCTCCTGCTCTTGAAAAATTAACTACTGTATAATATTGGGCTATATTATTTCCCCCTTTAATTTCAACATTAGCATCATACCTTTGAGAAAAATCCTTTAAATATTTAGAAGAATAATAATCCGTATCGGCATATCTGTAAGGATTATTTCCGGAAGCATAATTATAAATCGTTTCATCCGAATACAATGGTGATAAACCATCATTCATACGAGCCTGATTGTAATATTTCATGTACTCTGCTGACCCCAGATATTTAGGAAATCTTTTTGCTACATCAATCCCTGCATTAGCTCTGACGCTGATTTGTTGTTTTTGAATTTTCCCTTTTTTTGAAGTAATATAGATAACCCCTTTAGCAGCACGGCTTCCGTATAAGGCTACTGCAGCAACCCCTTTCAAAAAAGTTACCTGTTCAATCTCTACTGGTAAAATAGAACCTGCACTACGAGGAATACCATCTACTAATACCAAATAGCCACCTGTTCCCCAAATATTTCCACCATTAAATCCTCCAACAAAAGTTTGCAAACCATCTAAACTGTAAGTGGTATAATTTTTTTCTAAAATATCCGGTAAGTTAACATAAGATACTCCTCCTAAAAGATCCGATTCCTGAACTTTCTTAAAAGCAACTTGAACTTGCTGACTCTTATCCAGCACTAAACTCATTTCATTAGATGTAACAACAACTGATTTTGTAATATAACCCGTTGCATTTATTAATAATTTTGAATTCACAGGTACACTAAGTAAAAATTTCCCTGTAAAATCAGTAGTTGTTGAAATATTATCTTTTTCACTAACCAGAGTAGCTCCTATAATTGGCTTCCCTTCAGCACTCTTTACAATACCATTGACATCAATTGTACGAACAGCCTGACCAATTAGAATTGTAGGAGAAAAAGCAATAATCAAAAAACATAACACTATTCTTAGTTGTATATATCTCATTATTTTCTAATTTGTATTTATAATTTTTAAAATAATCTGCATAATTACCATCCTGGATTTTGTGGAAATTCCAAATACATGTTCACATCAGCATTTTTCAATGGTAACCAGTAATGCTTATCACTAAAATTTCTCTCTAGGATAACCGTTTCACGAATATTAAGTACTTTATTCGTTTTAGGAGTTGCAGGATTAAAACTAGGATCTCTATCAAATTCTATTGATTTTTTCAAAGTATATGGACTTTGAGTAAATAACATCCATCTGCGAAGATCATTGAATCGGTGTCCTTCAAAAGCTAATTCAACTGCACGTTCACGTCTTACTTCGCTCATAAACAAATCAAGCGTAATTAAAAATTTATTAGCAACATGACCTACATTAGCTCTGTCTCTAACCACATTTATAGCTTCTACAGCAGTTTTATTATAAGAAGGGTCTTTACCATTTGGTGAGTTGTAAGCTATAGCTGCAGATTCGGCGTACATTAAATATATATCAGACAAACGCATCCATGGAATATGAATATTTAAGTTACTTCCCCAATCATAACCTCCATCATATTTATTAGCCGTAATTGGTATAAACTTATATAATAAATACCCTGTTCTACTTCCTGTACTTATATTACGATAATTACCTCCGGTATATAAATTCGCGTAACGATCTGCAGCATTTGCAGCAGGAATTGTCCCCTTAACACATTGTACCCCATCATAAACTATATCGTTGTAAAAACGAGGATCACGACCTTGCCATGGGTGAGTTGGATCATATCCGGACTCTGCATCCGCTTGAGTAATATTTGTTATTGGTAAACCATTTGCCATACCATAATAATCAACATAATTTGCCGTTGGAAGAAACTTAACATCTCCGTCAACCAATATTGGAGCAGGTTGATATTGCTTACTTGTTCCCCAGTTAGAACCGTTTGCACCGAAATATGGACCTCTAAAAATAGCTTCAGTCCCTCCCGGAATAGCCCAGTTTTGTCCGGTAGTGTAAAAATTATCACTGTACTTAGCAAAAGGCAATAATGCGTATTTAGAATTACTACTCTCAGTATGATTTAACAATTCTGCAAAAGCCTGAGCAGCCTTTTTACAAAACTCTGTATTGTAGGTAGCACTTCCGGTAGAGACTTTATTCATTAAAGGACTTCCTGCCCATAGATAATTTTTACCTAAGTATCCTAAAGCCATTATTTTATTAATACGCAAGGCATTTTTTCCTAAAGTTCTTTTTCCTACAGTAGTTTCATCCCAATCAACAGGTAATAAATCAGCCGCTAATCTAAAATCGGCTGCTGCTTTTTCGGCACATTCAGCATAACTAAGTCTAGGCAGAGTCAATGGTTGATCGCTAGGAAGAACAGTATCTATGTATGGAAGCCCACCAAAATACTGCATGAACTGGAAATGGAACCATCCTCTAAAAAATAAAAGTTGGCCTTTTATCATATCTTTTTCTTCCTGGGTAGCATCTTGCAATTTATCCATATTGGCTAAACCAATATTGGCTTTACGGATACCAGCCCATCCTAAAGTCCATAAATCTTTAGCAAAACGATCGTTATTAGTCGATACTCCTCTTCTATTCATCCATCCTGCCTGCCAACCATCGTATTCGGATTGCCAGCCCCATAAATTTCCGTTATCAATTTTAACAACAAAATGGAAATCACGTGCTGTAGATTGAATTTCATCTTCTCCCCAATTCCAGGAATTTGTCCAATAGGCATTCGTAAAATCAGGAATACACTGATATAATTCTTCTGTAAATCCCTGAAATTTAGTAAAATTTTCAAATGCCTCATTTTCAGAAATTATTGTATCCGGAGATCTGTCAAGATAATCTTCGCAGGATACCGAACTAAATATCAAGCCAAATATAAAGCCATATTTTACTATTGTTTTGAAATAATTTTTCATACATTTTTAATTTTAAAAAATAATATTAGCTCCTATATTAAAACGTTTAACGGTTGGATAAGCACCTTGTGAAGCCCATCCTGTTCCAGCATAATTACTTTCTCTATCATCCGGCATTTTTGACCAGAAAAAAAGATTATCTCCGTTTATAAAAACTCTTATATTTTGAAGTCCCAACGATTTTATTAAAGAAGTACTTCCATCAAATGTATAGGCAATTTCAGCATTCTTCAAGCGCACATAAGATCCGTCATACATATGCCGTTGCGCATCATTATAACTACTTGGTGTAGAAAGCCATCGAGGCATTGGAACATCTGCATTTATATTGTCCTGAGACCACAAGGAGCCTTGATTATAGACTACATGGTTTTGTGAAACTAAACTCCCTAAAACTACCTGCCTTGTAACGTTGTTAACCCCGTAAAACTGAACAAACGCACTAAAATTTTTCCAGTTAAAACCAACAGTAGCATTATAGGTGTTTTGAGGCGTACCAGCATGACCAAAAGGAATATTGTCATAATTATCAATTACACCATCTGCATTATAATCCAGTAAATTATAATTACCCGGTAATTTTTGATTATCATTGGTATTGGTCATAGTACTTGCATACAATTCATCCCAAGTATTATAATACCCCTGCCCAACATAAGAATATGCCTGCCCAATAACTTTACCTTCTGTTTTTTGGTAATCAGGCAATAACTGCGCGTTATTAGCATCAATAATTTTGTTTTTTGAATGACTCATATTCAAGTCTGCCCACAAATTCAAGTTATTAGCAAAAGTATGATTCAACTTAATCTCTATTTCATAACCTTTATTAGTAACTCTTCCCAAGTTAGCAGCAGGAGCTACTGCCCCATAATAGGATGGTATTGATCTTCCACCACCCGCAATAAAAATATCAGATCGATCTTCTTTAAACAAATTGAAAGTTCCTTTTACAAGACCTTTGAATAAACCAAAATCAACACCTAAATTAGATTTCTTTGCCGTTGCCCACTTTACATCCGGATTTCCAACTGCTGACTCTTTATACCAATTATAAGGACTAAGCTCTCCTCCTTCTCCGGTTGTACCTAATTGAGATTGTCCTCCAAAACTCCATTGAGTTAAATAAAGCCATCTGGAACCACCTATATTATCATCACCAACTTCACCATAATTTAGTCGAATCTTAAGCATATCCAGGAAAGATTCTGTTTTTTTCATAAAGTCTTCTTTAGAAACTATCCAGGTAATTCCTCCGGATGAAAAGAATGCAAAACGTTTCCCTTTAATAAATCTTTCAGAACCATTATAAGCACCATTATATTCCGCAAAATATTTCCCGGCAAAACCATAAGTAGTTCTAAATACCCAGTCTTCTCTGTAACGTGGAATTTCACTTCCTGTAGCACTTTTATCCCTATTAAAAAGCCCCATTGCCATAATATCATGCTTGGAATTTATGTTTACAGTATAATTCATTTGAGCCTGATAAAAAATCCTTCTATATGAAGCCCAATCCTGTACATTTCCTGCACTTGGAGACCATTTAATACCTTCCTGAAAATCAAATCTATTATTGGAATCGTAGTTTTGTTTGTAAGTAACGGTACCAGTTACAGGATCAATCCATTTTTCTTGTGTATTATTATATAAATCAGTAACTCCACGATCGGCTTCTACGAAAGTATTATCTAATGCTATTTTACCATTAAAACTAAGTCCCTTAATCAACATATCCAGTTTTTGATCTAGGGTAAAATCGGTTGTGAGTCGTGTTGTAGTTCTATATTGAACACCACTAATAGCTAAATTACGGACGGAATTTGATGCCTTCCCTTCATTTGGTGCAAAATACCCCCAAGAACCATCCGATTCATAATAAGGTAAAAACACATCCGGAGCTGTTGAATAAGCAGCATCCCACATAGTATATTCTCCTCCTGTAGCTCCCCAAGGACTTTTCTTTACTCCATGTGAACCAGAAAGATTTACTTTAAAAGTTGTAGTTGGAGAAAATTGAAAATCCAAATTAGTTCTAACATTCAAACGATTAAAACCATAACCTGGTTCATAACCTCTATTATTACTATATTTTCTAAAAAGATCGCCTTCATGTAAAAAATCTGCACTGGTAAAATACTTAACAAATTCAGTACCTCCACTTACATTTAAACTGGCATTATGCGACATTACATAATCCTTAAACAATGTCTTTGCCCAATCTACATTTGGATAACGCTCTCTTTCTTCCTGATTAGCAGGAAATCTATATTTATTGATAATATCCTGTGGAAGATAATCATTCCAACTTGACGGAGACAATGCCAACTCATTCTCAATAGCCTGATTTCTTATCATTAACGCATCATACGCATCATACTTATTTGGTAATTGAGAAGGAACTTTCATTGTTGAATTAACGCGGGCTCTAATTAAAGCTTTCCCTATGCTTCCTCGCTTAGTTGTAATAATAATTACACCATTTGCTCCTCTTGAACCATAAACGGCTGTAGCAGAAGCATCTTTTAAAACAGAAACAGATTCAACTGATCCAATATCTACACTGTTCATTGGGCGCTCAATACCGTCAACTAAGATAAGTGGAGAGGAATCATTCCAAGTACCTGTTCCTCGTATTACAATTCTCGGATCTTCTTCTCCCGGCATACCTGTACTGGCAGTAGTAATCAAACCAGGAGCGTTACCTGTTAAAGCTGCACCAATACTTTGAACCCCTCCAGCTCGTTCTAGTGTAGATCCTGAAACCTGAGAAATGGCAGCAACTAAACTTTCCTTCTTTTGTTTACCATAACCTACAACCACTACCTCTTCTAAAGAAGTCTGATCAGTAGCCATTACAATATTAATCACAGTTTGCCCGCTTACTTTTTTCTCTACTGTTTTAAAACCAATACTACTAAATATTAAAACTGCATCCGAAGAAGGCAGGCTAATCTTATATTTCCCATCAAAATCGGTTATTACACCTAATTTAGTATTTCCCTTAACAGCTACAGTAACCCCTGGAATAGGCAACTTATCTTCGGCGGAAGTAATTGTTCCAGTTATAATTATCTGCTGGGTATTCTGATTATTCTTTGTTACTAAAAAAGGTAAAGAAGTACTCCCTTCACTAGCCAACAATACATTTGAAAACATAAACTGAAACAAAACTCCCATTACCACGAACTTACCTTTTCGCGGAATTTTAATTAATTGTTTTTTCATATTAATATTTTGACATTTTTTAATTTATTAAAAATTAGAATTTGACTTGATTTCACATAAGCTGCTTTTCTCTTTTAAATAAAAAAACAATTAAAACCATGCTTCTGAAAACTTTTATACAGTTTAATTTCATGATTTATATAACTAATTGTTTTTCTTCGCATTTCAGTATGCAAAAAGGATTAAAAAGCGATGCGATTTAGCTACTAAAAACAACTTTAACAATTTTTAATTTCTGTAAAAGAAATCTAATTTGAAAAGACCATATTTATCTCTTTCAAAACAATACAAGACAACTATATCTCGATTTTTTTTACAAAAAAACAAACCCTTATAAAAGCTGTTCTTCTTTGGTGTTTTATTCTTTCATAGGCGTTGTTATTGGTTGTTATTGGTTAGTTAATAGTGTTTATATGGTTATTTAGTTGATTCATTTTTTCAAATACCTCTCCATTTGCAGTTCCCAATATTTTGTTCAATACTAGCTCTTTATAGCTCATTTCTTTTTAACAAAAATCAATTACGCAATCGGTTGTTTGTTTTCGGAAAAATATTAGTGTCTTTAAGACACTAATATTTTTTAACACAGTATTTTGATTAAGTGTTAAGCAAATGTAAAATAAAAAAATGTAAAAACAACCGATTGTGATGTTTTTTTTTGCAATAAACGAAAAAATAATAGGTATAAAATATTTATTACATATTAATATACACCATTAAGTATCACAACCACAATAAAAGGCTTTTTTTATAAAAAAAAACAATAGTTAATTTTAACAAAAACTAATTGAAATGAGAAATCAATAAAATTAAAACTTTTGTATCCCAAACCAAAAATATGGTTTGGGATTATCATCATCATCTATAATTATTCTGGCAAAGCATCATTATTTGAAGTTGCATACAATCCTAATAAGCAACCTGTAAATCCTCCTGCTACATCAGTTGATAGTATATCCCCTGAAACAGGCCCTCCAAGGGTAACAAAATTGACTCCATCAAGAGAATAACTGAAGTTGTATTCGTCTCCTTTGGCTTTTATTTGTAATTGTATTGGTTTCTTAAGATCAATTTTAGCACTTGCCACAATGGTCGAATTTACTGCAGCATCCCTTCTTGTTTTTTGATTTTTTTGTAAAACCACATAATAGTCTTTGTCTTTCATCGTAATTCCAAAAACATAATTAGAACCTTCATTTTGCAAAGCCACAACACCTGCCAAATCTTTGTCTGATTTTGGTTTATAATCAATCGTAGTCGTCAATGAAAAACTATTATGTTGTTGACGATAAAACAAAGTAGAAGTTGGTTTCACTTCCTTGATATTAGTATCAAACGGATTAATTGTTAATCCTTTTTTCGAAGTTGTGATAAATTTTTCACGTGGACCTCTTAGACCAATCCAACGATAATCTAACTTAGTTGCGGTAAAATTATCATTGAATGTAAAATTTCCATTAGGGAAGAATCCTTCTTTTCCTGTTTTATTTTCGCTAACTCCTTTTGGCATTTTTAATTTTGGCTCTAATGGAATTAAACCATTTTCAAAAACCGGAAATTCTCCAGACCAATCTACAGGTAGAATAAAAGTTTCACGTCCTGTATTTACTCGGTTTTTTTCATTTGGTCTCACTGCCAGGAAAACTCCGTAGTATTTATCTCCAGGTCCTTTTACTAAATCTGCATGACCAGCCCAATCAACTTTATTGGCTCTGTCTCTTGGAAAGAAACGCTGAGTCAAAATTGGATTGCTTGGAGCAGGAATGAAAGGCCCTTTTGGACTATCACTTTTAAAAATAACTTCGGTATGATTCCCGCCTGTACCACCTTCAGCACACATTAAAAAATATTTTCCATCTTTTTTATACAGATGTGGTGCTTCGATCCAAATTGGCTTTTTAGCCGGATCTACTCCTCCATCCACAATAATTTTATCTGTTCCTGGAATGACCTTGTCATTTTCAACATCATATTCCCATACTTTAATCACACGGTGGCCATTGTAACGCTCTTTTCCTTGATCAGGAGCATCATTATGAACAATATATCCTTTTCCATCATCATCGAAAAAGATACAAGGATCTATTCCTCCAAATCCTAATTTTATAGGGTTACCCCAACCTTTCTTAGGATCTTTAGTTTTTACAATAATATTGTTCAAACCTCCGGAAAAAGCGGTTACAATCATATAAAAAGTATCATTGTGAGGATTATAAGTAATCCCAGGTGCATAAACACCTGCACTAATACCTGTATCGTGTGGATCAAATTGAGTAACATCATTTAGCACACCACCTAAATCTGTCCAGTTTACTAAATCTTTAGAATGAAATATTGGTACTCCGGGAAACATGGCAAAGGAAGAGCAAACCATATAATAATCATCCCCTTTTCTGGTAATGGCAGGATCAGGGTAGCAACCCTGCAAAATTGGAGTATAAAATTCATCCGATTTTAAGGGGTTATCTTTATATACCTGATCATCTCCTTGGTAGGTAAAATTCGAAAATAATGGTGCATTATTCTTTGATTTACTTTGACTGTTGGCTCCCATAAAAGAAAACAGTACTAACATTAATAACAATTGCTGCACTTGAGTTTTTTTCATTACATTAATTTTAATTGGTTTATTTATAATTCATTTATTAAAAAATAATTTTTAATAGCATTAATTTATGGTGGTTTAAAAAATCTAATTTATACTTTTTTCAATATAAAAACAACCGATTGCTTAAATATTTAAAAAGAGGATTATTTCGAAAACATCCAATAATCAAAGTACATGATTTGGTTCGTTGCTTTACCTTTGAAAATAAAATATAAATCGTGAATTCCCGTCACTTTTTTAATATCAATGGTTTGTAGCGACCAACGGTCATTACCTCCCGTCATAGGTACTTTTACCGTTCCCAATAGTTCTCCCTCTTTGCTGTCTAATCTTATTTCCATTGATACATTTCCATTATGAGTTGTACCAATTCGTGCAGTAAATTTTGAAGCTCCTTCTTTACGAAAATCTACGTCTTTGACTTTAGTATAAGCATCATTGTATTTTGCGGTAATAAAATTCCCCACAACATCATTTTTCATTGATTTTATTCCTTCCGACCAGGCAATAGTCTCAGCTTCATTTTTAGCATAAGGATTTAATAAACTTAAACTCTGCTTGATCCCTTCGGTCATATTCATTGGAATAATTGAACCATCTTTATTAAATTGAAGTTCTTCTACACATACCGAACGGTTAAAACCACTTCCTCCTGGCAAACCTGCATTATGATAGAAAAAATAACTTTTCCCTTTAAAATCGATAACACCGGGATGATTGGTAAATGATCCGCCTTGTGTAGGCATTACCACACCCTGATATTTCCAAGGTCCTGTGATACTTTTACTGGTTGAATATCCAATATGTTCCGATATTGGACCGGCAGCAAAAAATAAATAATACAGCTTATTGCGCTTATAAATCCAAGGACCTTCTTCATAAGTCGTTGGTCTTTGTTCGTTCACTTTTCCTTCTCGTTTACCAAATGCTTCTATAGTATTAGGAATTTGTTGGATATCACCTTTATAAGAAATCATATCTTCATTCAATTTCACATAGTGACAAACAGGATTTCCCCAAAATAAATACCCCTGTCCATCATCATCAATAAAAACGGTTGGATCAATATCGGCATTACTGTTTGAGATCAATGGTTTTCCTAAAGCATCTATAAAAGGCCCATAAGGACTATTAGAAACAGCGACACCAATACCATTTTTTCCCTGGCGATCGGTAATGGGTACATACATGTAAAATTTTCCATCGCGCTCGATACATTGCGGAGCCCAGGCATTCATTTTTGCCCAAGTAAATTCTTTATAAGACAAAACAGCTCCGTGATCCGTCCAATTGACCATATCTTCTGTGGTATATAATCGCCAATCATTCATAGTGAACCAAGTCGATTCATCTTCGTCGTGACTGGTGTATAAATATACTTTGCCATTATAGACCATCGGTGCAGGATCGGCCGTATAATTGGTTTGTACAATAGGATTTTGAGCTTCTCCTATTGTACATACCAAAAAAAATACAACTGTTACTATTACTTTATAGCTATTTTTCATTTTGTTTTAGTTTGTTAATACAAATCCTCCATTAGGTTGTATTGTAATTATAAGATCTCCTTTTTTAGAAACTTTCGCAGTAGTTGTATACGTTTCTTTATTTGCCTTATCATTATACATATTGATTGTTTGACCAGCAAGCATTGGCAATTTAAGTTTTAATACTTTAGCTGTTTTTTCGGCATTCACCCCGGCAACATACCATTTTTGATTATTTCTTCGGGCAATTACACTGTATTTACCCGGATAACCATCAATAAAAACAGTCTCATCCCAAGTGGTTGGAACTGATTTCAGAAAATCCAATTCGAATGCAGGTACATCTTGAAGGTTATTAGGAGTCAAACCAAACATTTGTACAGGATTTTGAAAAAGAACTGCCGTTGCCAACTGAAAAGCATCAGTGGTTAAACGTTCTTGTCCTTTTTTATTTCCTTTATTTAAAAATTTATTTAACAATACCCCACCAAATTCCATACTTCCAACCGCATTTCGAATAAAAGGATGTAATGACGCAAAATAAGCTTCTTTTTCGCGAACATCCTGCGAGAAAATTAGCATTTCGGAGGCAAGCACAGCTTCACTACCTACAAAATTGGGATACATTTTTTCCCAACCACGTGGAAGAGTTGTACCGTGAAAAATAATCATTAAACCATAATCATTCGCATCTGAAAGAATATCTTCGTACAATTTCATTGTTTCTTGCTTATCACCTCCAAAGAAATCTACTTTCAGTCCTTTTACACCTGCTTCTTTAAGCCACTTCATTTCATTTTTTCGGGCAATGGAAGTATTCATTTTATTGAGCGGGGTCTGAAACGCATCATTTGCAGAACCATTTGAATTGTACCACAAGAATACCTCTACATTTTTAGATTTAGCATACTGGATTAATTCCTTCATTTTTTCGTAGCCAATTCTTTCATCCCACCAGGCATCAATTAGAATATATTCGAGTTTCATTGCAGCTGCCAAATCAATATATTTCACCTGATCATCGTAGTTCATACTATTATCCTGCCATACAATCCAACTCCAACTTCCACGACCCATTTTATACTCTTGTGATGGTTTATAAAGTGGTTTTACAACATCAAAAGGGATTGTTGTTTCAACAATTGGCTTTAAAGTTTCACCAACAGTAATCGTTCTCCAAGGTGTTACTCCAGGAAGGCTTATTTGTGCTCCTGAGCTTCCAAAACCGTTATTTTGTTTCGGATTTGGATATTCTACAGTAAACAATCCATCTTTATACTTACTCAAATGTGAGCCTGTATATAAACTACTAACTCCTGTTTCGGATAACAAAACCCATGCTTTGTCTCCTAAATGGAAAAGTCCCGGAAATACATAACCTTCAGAAGATGTAGCCTTATCCAATGGCAAATCGGCTTCGTAACCACTTTCATAACTAGGTGCTGTACGTGCAAATCCAGTCATTGGTCGCATCATCGGAGAAAGAAATGTAGTTGTTGAAGATGGAAAGTTAAATCCTGTCTTTTCTTCAGTAACGACACAAACTTTAGTATCTCCCCAAGAAGGTAATTCGTATCGAAAAGCAATATTATTATTACTCACTTGAAACAAAACAGCTATTTTTTGTTCTTTAGCATTCGAAAACACACAATTTAAAGTATTTGCTTTATAGCTTACCTGCGATTGTTTAATTTTTGTTTGATTGTAATTTTCCTCCACTTTAGCTGTAGCTGAACTTACAAAATTCATATTAGCCGTAAAATCACCTGCATTAGTAATTAGTCCCAATGGAGAATCTTCTAGTACAATTCCTCCTTTATAGGTTACTGAATAAACAGCTTGACCACTTTTGACCAATACATTCAATATCAACTCTCCATCAGGACTAGAAACTGACATTGTGTTTTGCGAATAAACTGCCGAAGCTATTATCAAGCAGTATAAAACAATTATTTTTTTCATTTTTATCTATTTACTGAATTTCCATGCATCAAAATTAAACAACTCTCCTTCTCCTCCTTTAAAAATAAAAAACAAATCATGCACGCCCTTTACTTTTTTTACCTTGGTCTTAAAAGTTTTCCAATTTTGCCATCCACCAGTATTTTCAATTTTTAGTGTTCCAATAATTTCACCAACTTCATTATCCAAACGAACCTCAACCGTTCCCTCATTTAAAGAAGCAGCTATAATTTCTATTTTTTTAGCTCCTTTTGCAAAATCAACTCCTCTCACCTGAATGAAATCACCATTGTGAATTTGGGTGACATAAACTCCCGTATCCTCACTTTTATCTGTTTTAACGCCTTTACTCCAAGCCATCGTTTCGGCTTCAACACGTCTAAATGGATTGACTGTTTCTATTTGTTCTGGACCTTCATTTGTAAAATAAGAATGATTTTGAATGGTTCCGTCCTCGTTATAAATAATCCTGTCAGCATCTACAGAACGTCTTTCATAAAAGGTAGAAGTTTCACTTTTAATCAAATCATAACTGTGCCCAAAGACATAAGATTTCCCCTTATAATCAATAATTCCGGGATGATTTCCTCTTGTTTTTTCGCTTGCATCTATAATCATTCCTTTGTATTCCCAAGGTCCTGTAGCGGAATTACTCATTGCATACCCAATACCTTCCGGACAACAAGTAGAAGCATATGACAAATAATAATGATTCTTTCTTTTCCAAACCCACGGGCCTTCCTGATAATTTTTAGGTTTTGAATCTACTTTTACAACTTCCCCTGAAGTAGAAATCATATCTTCATTTAGTTTAACATAATACAAATGTGGATTCCCCCAGTATAAGTAAGCCTGACCATCATCGTCAATAAACGGACTTGGATCGATGTCGTCCCAAATATTATGATCAGAATACACTAGTCTTTTACCCAGAGGATCTTTAAATGGACCATAAGGACTATCCGAAACTAAAACTCCTATGCCTCCACCATGCATGGGACAATACAAATAAAATTTTCCATTGCGCTCAATACACTGCACTGCCCAAGCTCCATTATCCTGTCTGGCCCAGGAAAAATCTTTTAGAGAAGCAACAATTCCGTGCTCCGTCCAATTAACCATATCTGTTGATGTATACAATAACCAATTGAGCATTTTAAAACCTTTGGCATCATCTTCATCATGTGAAGTATAAAGAAATATGGTGTCATTGTGAACCATAGGCGCAGGATCGGCCGTATATTTAGTTTGAATTATTGGTTTTTGAGCCATTACTGCTGCAAAATTCAAAAGAAACAGAACTCCTAAAACCAGTATTTTTTTTGTGCTACATTCGAATAATTTAATCATAATTGATGTTTTTTACTCTCCTTTAGAGGTGTTATCTAAAATAGTGTATTTGTTTAATGAGGAAATATCAACAGGCTTGAACAAAAATTGAGAATACATGTATAAACCATTTTTCCAAACTTTAAAATCATGCCCCCCTGGCTCTAAGTAATACACATGAGGTACATTATTTTCCAATAAATAATCATGCAGACGCTTACCATAAGTAATTAGGTTGTCTTTATCTCCACAGGAAATCCAAAGTAAATTTAATTTCTTTTTCGTTTCTTCTGGATTAGGTACCAAAACCTCCGGCATTTTAGTATTTGGTGCGGAAGAAAAACCTCCTACCCAGGCAAATTTATCTAAGTTCCCCAAACCAAAATTCAGAGATTGTCCACCCCCCATAGAAAGTCCGGCAATGGCACGGTTTTCTCTATCGGTCAAGGTTGGATATGTTTTTTCGATAAACGGAATTAAATCATCCAAAAGATCTCTTTCAAAAGTGGCAAATCCCTGCACTTTATCAGGAGCCATTATATTTCCTGTAGCTCTATCGTCTTTAATGGCGCGACCATTTGGCATAACCACAATCATCGGTTTAATTTTTCCTTCAGCGAATAAATTATCCAATATTATTTGCGGAGAACCTCCTTTTAACCATTCTTTTTCATCACCACCAATACCGTGCAGCAAATAAAGAACAGGATATTTTTTACTTTTCGAAAAACCAGGAGTAGTATAAACCAAAGCTTTTCTGGTTGTGCCTACTGTTTTTGAATCATAAGAAATGGTGTCAATTTTACCGTGCGCAATAGCCGCTCTTTCCTGGTCAAATCCTTTTGGTCCTTCTTTTTCAATTTTTTGGGCAACAACAATTAGGTTGCACATAAAAAGCATGCTTGCTGTAGCGATAACTTTTCTCATTATTTTATTTTTAGATTGATTGATAATTTGTTTTTATTTAAAAATTTTAGCCGCAAATTGGTTCAAACACCTGCGCCAAGTTAGCCATTCATGAGCCGTTTCTGCTGACTCATAATAGGTGTATTTAATTCCTTGTTTTTCTAACATGTTTCTAAATGCACCCACAGAACCCGGAAACGGACTAGGTTCTTTAGTTCCCAATCCTAACCAAAAAAGCTTTATTTTTTCGTTAACCGATTTTCCATCTTTATATTTCCCATCCAAAAAAGTGTTCACATCAATGGCATCTGCACTCGGATAATTGGATGTTCCACTAAATCCTCCGTAATATGAAAAAACATTTAGATTATTCATCATAATTCTCATTGTTTGATTAGCACCCATAGAAAGCCCTGCAATAGCCCTATTCTCACGATTAGCGATAGTTCGAAACTTGGTATCTATCATTGGAATAATTTCATTGATTACCACTTCTTCAAAAACAGATTCAGGTCTAGAATTATCTACTTGAGGTTTGTATGCATATCCATTATCCATAACAACAATCATCGGATTCGCTTTTTGAGCAGCAATCAGGTTATCTAATATCAAATTGGCTTTTCCCTGAACAGACCATCCTGTTTCATCTTCAAAACTTCCGTGTTGTAGATAAAGTACAGGATATCGTTTGTTTTCATTTTGATAATATTCAGCAGGAGTATAAACAAAACAACGCCTAAAAGAATTCGTAATTTTTGAAAAATAAATATTTTCGCTAACAAGTCCGTGAGGAACATCTTTCAAGGCATAAAAATCCTGATCTACTGCAGGAATTTCAATACCACTTCCTAAACGACCAGCTCCGTAAAAATAAACTGTTCCCGGATCTGGGACAGAAGCCCCGTCAATATTCAGTTGATAGTAATGAAATCCTTCGTCTTGTGGGAGTGATTCACCAGTCCAAATTCCTTTAGCATCTTTAACCATATCATATTTAATACCGCCAAGATCTAACTGTACTTTATTAGCCTCTGGAGCAAGAATACTTGCTCTTACTCGTCCTTGTGAATTTACTTGTGGAAATAGTTTCCCTTGCTGATTAACTGAAGAAGGCTTGAAATCTTCTAAAACTTCTTGAGTTTTTGTTTGAGCCAAACTTATAGTAGCCGAACAAACAAAGGTTAAATAAACAATCCTTTTATAATTCATAACAAACTTTTATTAATTTTTGAAAAGCAAAGGAGCCAATTCTTTTAAGCTACGACGCCAAGTTTGAAACTCGTGCCCTGTTTGATCAGAAACATAAGATACAGCATTCAATCCAGCTTCTTTAAGCCCTTTTACAGCAGTTTGAACACGATCTGGATTTTCGCGGCTTCCACAGCTTATGAAAATTAGTTTTACTTTGGATTTATCTTTAATCTCTTCCGGAGTATAAATGCCTCCACTTAACAATGCATATTGAGAAAAAACATCTGGTTTATTCAACGTTATGGTGTGTGTTTCCATTCCTCCCATAGAAAGACCAGCCATTGCACGATTGGGTTGGTTAGCTATCGTACGAAAATTAGCGTCCACATAAGGAATTAATTCATCTACCAAAACCGTCTGAAATGGTTCAATCTTGAAACTTGCCATACCTCCCCATTTAATTTCATTAGTCATTCCGTAAGTCATCACAATAATGAAAGGTTTTATTTTACCTTCGGCAATTAAATTATCCATAATCAAATTAACTCGACCTTGGTTGCTCCAAGCCGTTTCGTCTTCTCCCCAACCATGTTGCAAATACAATACAGGAAAGCGTTTTGATTGTTCTTTTGAATAACTTGGTGGTGTATATACATAAGCTCTTCGAGAAGTATTGGTACTTTTTGATGGAAAAAGAATTTGCTGTACATGACCATGAGGTACATTTTTCAAAGCATAAAATTCCTGATCATGAGCCGGAATTTCGATACCACTTTCCCAACGAGTAGAGCCATAAAAATTTAGTGCTCCAGGATCATTAAAAACACCTCCATCAACTGTAACGTGATAATAATGAAACCCTTCATCCATAGACCCTGCAGTAGTTCCTGTCCAAAATCCATTTTCTCCTTTAAAAAGTTCAGTCCCTCCTTTAGCTCCACCCAATCCAAGACTTACCACAACCGATTTAGCATCGGGTGCCTTAATTTGGAATCGGGCATAGCCTTGAGAGTTCACTTGTGGATATTCTTGCCCCGGTTGATTGACTGTTGAAGGTTTGAAATCTTCAACAATGCTTATTTGACTTGTTTGTGCTGTACAGAATGCACCACAGGAAGTCAAAAATATAATTAAAATAGCGGAATACTTTTTCATATTTTTTTGTTTTTTTCTAGTTAATAGATAATTTTATTTTGGAGTAATAATTTGATATTTACCACTTAAGTGCATTAAACTAAATAGGTGCATCAAACCATCATAATAGGGATCAAAATAACCATCTTCATAAGGTTCTAATTTTGCATTCCAAATAGCGTGAACAAAATCCAAACTCGCTTTATCATTATTCATCAATGAAGCGGTTGCTGTGGTTGAAACCAATCCAACAGAATGTCTGAGCTTTTTCACCGGTCCTGCTTGTAGAATAAAATCGGGTGTAGAACCATCTAAATTAAACTGGTCGTCATAAACATCTAATCCCTTTGATCTCAGGAAATTTTGAAATTTCTTAGTATATTCTTCTTGCCATTTTTTGTCTTTTCCGTACCATAAATAATCCATAGCAATATTCATTGGCACACGCCATGAATCGTATCTAAAGGCTGCCGGCATCCAAGGTGTTGAATGTGGTGTTCCATCAAAATTTGTATAATCTGCATTTAAACCTGTTACAGGATGGCAAGCTTTATGCAAAAATTCGCGAGAAACTTCGGCACATTCTCTATAAAATTGTTCATGACCGTCTTTGGCATACAATGCCCAAATTTCATAAAAAGCAGGCAAATGATACGAAGGGTCAGTCCATAGGTACGCACCTCCTTCCGGCACAAAAGAAATTTGTTTGTGCTCTACATTAATTATATTATAAATGTTTCCAGTACCATCTTTTTTCCACATCGCATCCAAAATACGTCGGGCTTCTTTGTAATAATTAATCCCTGTATCATTTCCCCATCTGTTTGAAGCAAAAAGTAAACTCGTTATATAATACAATTCTCCATCAGAGGCTGAACCCGGTGAGTTTTGTTTTTTAGTTTCCGGATTTACACTCCAGGAAAAATAGGCTTCTCTAGGCCCTTTTTGATGTTGCATATATTTTACAGACCATCGCCAAAGACGATCAAAAACATCTTTTTTATCCAATTGAACTGCGACCATCATGCCATAGGACATACCTTCAGTACGGGAATCTTTATTTTTAACATCAGAAACATAACCTAAAGAATCTCCATCCTGAAAATAGACACGTGTTGGACCTTCAAAAACATCATAATAGGCTTTCGCTAATTTATTGTCTATTTCTTTTTGGCTATAGCCTGCTTCTTTAAAAAGGTTACGGTATTGAGGCCTTTTGGATTCCGATTTATCTTTCTTATTTTTATTTTGACTATTGCCCATAACTGGAACAATTACTAGCAAAAGCATTATCAAAACTCGCATTCTAACCAAGTATACACTCCTGAAATTTTTACCTACATTCATTTTTGTCTTTTAAAATTTAATTTTTAAACCTAAACCAATCAAAATCAACATATCCTCCTGGATTTTTAGTTGCATAATTAAATAATCCAAAACGATACCCCATGAAATGCGGAAGTGTATAAGGTAGGTTTATCGTGTTTCCAATAGGAGTCCATTTTTTTCCGTCAAGACTGTAATAAAACCGTCCTTTATCTGCTCTATTTTTAAAATCACATACTGCTTTAAAATATACTTTGTCCTGATTTAAAGGAACACTTTCGATTTCTTTTGGAATGTCTTGTGCGGCATCAATCATTACAATTTTTTTAGAACCGTTTTCAATTTTGACAGCAATCAAACCATATTGCTTTTGTAACAAAGAAAGTCCGGCAAGATCTCCTTCATTCATTTTAGAAACATCAACAAGTGTCGTTGCGGAACTTTCTGGTCCAAAAGTTCTTTGAGTTAAGGTATTTTTGGCTTGAACAAAACTACTGTCTATTCTTGATGTTTTTAATCTTAAATAGCCTTTTCGCTCTGTAACCGACCAAAGTGAATTATCCGGATTATGATTCCACTGCCAAACCAAAGGCAAAGCTGCATCTCCTTTTTTACGATTAAATTCATCAGAATTTACGATTCCAGGAATTAATCCTTTGCTAGTTGGCAAATCTAAATATTCAGGAACTTTCCCATTTTCTCCCAAAATTGGCCAACCATTTTCCCATTGTACAGGAACTAAGTATGGAATACGACCAACGCCTCCATTATCTTTAAATAAATACGAAAACCATCTGCCATCCGGAGTATCTATAAGTCCGCCTTGAGCCACACCCTGATCTTGTAATCCCACTTTTCCTTCCCAAGGACCATTGATGTTATCGGCACGATGGATAACTACAGTTCGCATTCCGCCACGAGGCCAACAAATATTAAATAAATAGTATTTCCCGTTTATCTTAAAAAGTTGAGAACCTTCAGAATTTAGCATAATGTTATTTCCAGCAGGTGCGCTGGCATTTTCAATCAAGACTCTTTTTGTTTCTTCTTTTACACCTGAAAGGTCTTTACTTAGCTCTATAATTTCAAGTTTTCCTGCTCCCCAAACCAGATAAACTTTTCCATCATCATCAAAAAGAATAGAGTGATCGTGATAAGAACTATTTAAAACTATTTCTTTCCAAGGTCCTTTTTCGATATCTTTTGTTGAATAAATATAAGTTCTACCTGTCGTTCCTGAAAAAGTACTGACATAATACATTCCGTTTTGGTAACGCAAACAACTAGCCCAAGAACCTCTGCCATAATCATTTTTACCGTTATCTAAATTGAGTCTATCGTTATTATCTTCCAATGTTTCATAGGCATAATTAACCAATTTCCAATTGACTAAATCAGTAGATTTCATAATTGGAACCCCTGGATTCACGTGCATGGTAGTGCTACTCATATAATACGTATCTCCTACTCTTATCATAGACATATCCGGAACATCAGCATAAATAATTGGATTTTGTGCTTTTTTTTCTTGTGCAAAAGCGACCATTTGGATAATTATAAACAAACATGAGAAGATAAACCTGTTCTTATGTATCATTGGATAAAAGATTTAAATTGAATTAATTATTACTCGATTTTTTTAACGCCATCAGTAGTTTGTATTACTTTTTGAATCGTTCCGTCCTCATTATAATACATATAATCTACACAAACAGAGCGTCTATAACTACCTCCAGTTGGTAAAGTTCCGTTGTGGTAAAAGAAATACGATTTTCCTTTATAGTCAATGATACCTGGATGAGTAGTAAAACTATTAGGTACATTTTCCTGAATAATTCCTTGATACGTCCAAGGTCCTGTAATGCTTGTTGCGGTACAATATTCTATCATTTCTGGTTTTGTACCAGCACTAGCATATACTAAATAATAAAGCCCTTTTCTTTTGTAAACCCATGGTCCTTCGATATAGTTTTTAGGTTTGAAAACAGTAATCGAACCGTCTATTTCAGTCATATTCTCTTTCAATTTCACCCATTTACAACTTCCATTTCCCCAAAACATATAAGCCTGTCCGTCATCATCTACAAAAACAGTAGGATCAATATCATCCCATGCATGCGGTAAATCTTTAGTCATTTCGTTAATAACAAGTGCTTTTCCGATGGCATCTTTGAAAGGTCCTGTAGGCCTATCTGAAACAGCAACTCCAATGGCAGCTCCGCCGCCACTAACATCATCTTTTTTATGAAAAGTAGAAACAAACCAGTAAAATTTACCATTTCGCTCTATACATTGAGCAGCATAAGCATCACCTGTAGCCCATGAAAAAGTACTTGGTGAAAGTGGTACTCCGTGATCTTTCCAAGTGGCCATATCCGTTGTTGAAAATACGTGCCAATCGGACATTTTATAATTGGTATCTGCTTCTGTTGCCACGTCATGACCAGTATACAAAAACAAAGTATCATTATGTACAATTGGAGCCGGATCAGCAGTAAAAATGTGTTTTATAATGGGATTTTGAGCTGTCATTTCAATCATTGGCAAACAACAAAATGCCAATACAATCTTAGTTTTCAATTTCATATTTATAATTATTTTAGGTTGGTTATAATAGTTATTACCTAATGGTATTTATTTTATTCTTTTGTTAGCACTACTTTCTTCGCTGAATATTTAATTGTTTTACTGACCGTTTCTTTTTCTGAAATCCATTTAATATTCATCGTATAAGTTCTTAATTGATTTTTATAATTTCCTTTTTGATCATCAATAGTTAACACTTGACTCTTTTCGTTCCAACTTATAGGTATTTCGATGTGTTTGCCCTTTTCGTAATTGTAATTATCTCCTTCATCATCATACAAAGTAAAAGTTGCATCTTTACCTGTATAAATTCGGATTTCAAGTTCATCTTGCTTCTCTTGAGTGCTTTGAATTACTTTGCCCATTGGAACAATAGAACCTTCTTTTACAAAAACCGGAATTTGATTTAATGGAGCAGCGGTTGCAATTGTTTGTCCTCCTTCAAATTGTTTTCCAGTCCAGAAATCATACCAAGCGGTTTGCTTTGGTAAATACACATTCCAGTTAGTAACATTAGCCTCAGTCACTGGTGCTACCAGAAATGCTTTTCCAAACATATATTCATAAGCTTGACTTACCGCTTTGGTATCTTCTTTAAAATCCATTAACAATGGTCGCATCAAAGTAGAATTATTACTGGAAATCTGCCAAGCTTCAGAATAGATATAAGGCATCAATTGGTACCTTAAATTCATCATTGACCTCATATTATTTTCCACTTTTTCTCCATATTTCCAAGGTTCCGTTTCCGTTTGATAGCCATGCATACGGAATATTGGATTGAAAACGGCCCACTGAAACCAACGCGTTAGTATTTCGTGATACTTTTCGTCTTTATATTGTCCTGGACCAGGACGGAAAAAGCCTCCAATATCAGTGGTCCAATAGGGCATTCCGGTAAGATTATAATTCAATCCCGCCACTATTTGACGTTTGTATGTATCCCAATCCCAGCCAATATCTCCTGACCAATTGATGGTACCAAAACGTTGTTGCCCTAAAAATGCCGAACGGGTCAGGGTAACCACCCTTTTGTCCGGATTCGTGTTTCTTTGTCCTTCATACACCGCTTTGCTGACAAATAATGGATACGTTAATCGATAAAAATCACCTAAACCAAAAAAGGTTTGTTTGCCTTTTAATGCATCATTTTCAGGTTCCGTTGCATCCATCCACCAAGAATCCACACCAAGAACAAACAGATTTTTGTCGAGTGCATTCCAATGTGTTTTTTGGGCTTCCGGATTATAAATATCGATCCAAGGACTATTCGGGATGAACAAATTTTTGGCTAAATAAGGTTTTGCAATTTCAGATTCTTTATTCAAATTTTCCCAAACAGAAATAGAAAAATGAGTGTTCAAATCGTGCAATTCTTTGATGAATTTTTCTGGTTTAGGATAATGAGTTTCATCAAATTTTGGAACTCCCCAACCGTATTTGCCCCAATATTGCCAATCCTGAACAATGACATCTACTGGTAAATTACGCTTTCTAAATTCTTTGATAGTAGAAACCAAATGCTCTCCAGAAGTATATCGTTCGCGACATTGCCAAAAACCAAAAGCCCATTTTGGTAACATAGGTACATTTCCTGAAAGATTTCGGTAATTCGCTATAATTTCATCCGTATTTTTCCCTGCAAAAACCACATAATCCAGTGATTTGGCATTGGGAGAATTAAAAACGGTTTCATTATTTGATAATTTTAAACCAAGTGTTGGTGTGTTACTCGATTTACAAACGACTTTTACGGTATGTTTTCCTGCTTTCAAATTCACTAATTTACTCACCGCCGGCGGAAGCCATAAATTAGATTGATTAATAACATCTATATCATCAATCAAAACCAAATGGCGGCTGTCCATATCTCCCAGATCAAGCATAACAGAATATTCTCCTTCTTTTGCTACTAAAAAACTACCCGTATAAATGGATTGCTGTTGGGAAACACGCTGTGTTCCAGAAGTAGTTGTTACTTCAACTTCGCGTTTTTCGCCGTCTTTTATATCATTTTTAACCAATGAAATGTTTTGGTTACTCGGATTAAAATTAGTCAAACCATATTGATGCCATAATAAACCATAGCCTTTATTAGAAACTAAAAATGGAATGGCAATTTGTGTATTGACCTGAATTAACTTTCTAGTAGTATTTTTTAAATTGTAAAAACCATCCTGAAATTGTCCTAATCCAAACAAATATTCATCTTGAGGCGATTCAAATCCTTGTTCAGCTACAAAACAAGATTCTCCCATAATGGTATTTGGTTTCAATGACCTTGTATTAGCTTTTTCGCTAAGGAATACTTTTCCAGATTTATCCAAATACTGAATTACTGTAGTTTTTTTATCGAATGTAACCGTAATTTCTTTTGTTGAAAGTTTTAAATCATTGGCACTTTCTTTTAATTTGAAAATTGGTGTTTTTGGTTTATTTATTAAAACAAACTGTTGCGTTTCTTTTGCATTTCCAATTTCATATTGTACTCTTACGGATTGATTTGTAAGAGGAATTATTTTTAAAACCCCCTCAGATAAATCTATAGACAATCCTTCTTTCGTTAAAGTGTGCTTTTTATACTGCTGGGCACTAATTGAAGTAGCCAGAAGGCTTAAAAACAATATATGTAGCAATCTTTTCATTCAGATTTATCGTTAATATTAATTTCGAATTGGATTTAAAGAAACTACAAAACCACCTCTACGGAGTAGTTTTACGTCAATAGTATTTGTTTTATCTACTACCATTACTTGTGAATTAAAATCCTTATCGTGCTTACCATCAGCAATGATAACGGCTCGATAACTCATCCCTTCTTTCAAAAAGTCCAACTTGATTTTCTTTGTTTTTTCCTGACGCTCAGAAGCACTAATTCCACCAATATACCAAGTATCCCCTTTTTGTCGTGCCATAGTAACTTCTTGCCCCGGATAACCATCAATAAGTTTGGTGTTATCCCAAGCTGTTGGCACGTCCTTCAAAAAAGTTTTGGCTTCATCAGGAAGTTCATAATAGCCTTCTGGTCTGTCTGCCAAATGTTGCAAAGGTGATTCGAAAATTACGGAAAGTGCCAATTCATGTCCGTAAGAAGTATGATGCGGAAATTGCGAATTGGTAAACGTAACAGGCGTATAATCCATTGCTCCAACAATATTTCTTGTAAAAGGTAAAATAGTATTATGCTCTGGTGCTGTTACACTGAATTCAGGGCCATTATTATACCATTCGGCTCCACGTACAGCTTCGTAAGTCATCAAATTAGGATAGGTTCGAGACCAACCACGAGGTACAATACATCCATGAAAATAAACCATCATTTCAAATTGGGCAGCATCTTCCAAAATATCAAGATAGTATTGTATCATATTTTGCTTTTCGCTTTCAAAAAAATCGATTTTAACCCCAGCAACACCTAATTTTTTCAATTTTGTAAATTCTTCCACTCGATTTTCATGGGTAAGCATACGGTCTTTTGGAGTAGAAGAAACCCAGGTATGATCTCCTCCGGAATTATACCACATCAACGGTTTTATACCTTTAGAATGAATGTATTTCAAGGCGTCTTCAAGATTTCCGCCGTTTGTCATTCCGTCCCATTCCCAGTCTAAAAGGGTATAAGGCCAATTCATTTTTACAGCCAAATCAGCAAACTCGCAAACAATTTTATAATCTTTCGTTCCGTGATTACTCGACCAATAATTCCAGGATACTTTTCCTGGTTTCACCCAATCTGTATTTTTAAAACGAGTAGGAGTCGATACATCTTCAACCAAAGTGCTTTCTACAATATCAGCCAAACTACCAATTGTAATGACCCTCCAAGGTGATTGCCATGGAAGCGTAATACTCGGATTTGATTCTCCTGTTCCTCTACCATCTCTGGGATCCGGAAAAGTAAGTTTATATGTATTTACATCCTGCGTATTACTTAATTTTGTTCCACAATAATTGCGGTCTAAATCAGCTTCGTGTAGCAAATACCAACAGGATTTGTCAACAGAATTGAATAAGGCAGGATAGCACCACTCTTGTTGCTGCAATTTATCTTCACTAGAAGCAGCATACAAACCTTCATTGGCAGAATTCCATTTTTCTAACCATCGCATACTTTTATTTGGAATTTCATACGCAGTAAATTCATCTTTTAAACTATAAGTTCCTTTTTTTTCAGGAAATTCATATCGAAAAGTAATTCCGTCATTATAAGCTCTAATGATAAGATTTAATTTAGCTTTGCTTGGATTTTCAAATGAGATCACCACTTCGTTGGCTTCATTATCACGCACTGCTTTTTTTCCAAAGGGAAGTTCATAATGTTCCTTTATGCTTTTTGATTTACTTGCCTTTAAAAAAAGAAGTTCTTTCGAAAAATCCTGATCATTTCGAGACAGTCCAAGATGTACTTTTGGAAGAATTTCAGATGTATTATTATCTGTATTGTAGGATACTTTCAGATACCATTCGCCTCTATTACCAGCATTCATAGAGAACAATTCCACCCTATTTTTTTTATTTGGGGATTGTAATTTTAATTGCTGGGAAAAAGCCGTAAGTATTCCAAAGAAAAATCCAATAAATACATATATTCTGAATTTCATACTCTTATTTATTTTTCGTTAATTCAAGCATTTTTGCAGCATATCGTTTTCCTAACATTCTATACCCTTCAGCCGTGAAATGAAGATTATCTTTAGCATCTGGACAACCGCTTGAAGAAATCACATAAGAATTTGGAATAACTTCTGGTAAAGTAGCAATGATTTTGTTCATGCTGGCACATACTCCCCCTTGATCTGCATGAACCACTTCTCCGGCTAATAATGGAGTCGATTCGGCTTTCAGATTTAAATCTTTCAACAAATTATCATACACCACTTTTACTTTTTTGGTCCAAAGTGTATCACCTGTATTAGATTCTCCCTGATGTAATAATATTCCTTTTATTACACCCGTTTTTTGAGCAATTTTAGCCATTTCCACTAATCTGGCATAAGGATTTCCATCATACTGTGCCACCGTGTTTTTTAACCAATCTGGCGATGTACTTACATAGGATTCATAATTATCTTTGTCAAAAAGTTCAATTTTACAGCCACCAACAGCTACATTGATGACTCCAACTTTTACATCATCAGGCAAATTAGCTATCATTTCTCTTCCAAAATAATCGGATGGAGTCAATCCTGTAGTACAACGGCTTAAAGGCGGAACAGCAGTATACCAATTGCCTTTTTTTCTATGCAAATTATCACAATCTACAGCTTCCAAAACCTGAAATCTACTATTTACAATGGTATCTTGTGGTTCAAACTTAGCATTCCCTTCCATATTTGATTGTCCAAGGCACAAATAGATATAAAATTTTGGATTAGGCTTTTGGGCAAATAAATTGACTCCTAAAAGCAAGATCATAATAAAAGAAAGCTGATGTAATTTATTTTTCATAATTCAAGTTGGTTATGGTTAATTTTAATAGATTATTCAGATTCAAATTGATATGTAGAATCTTTTTGAGTAGCTAAATCGACTAAAATAGTTGGTTTTAATTCCAAAGATTTTATACTTGATTCTTTAGAAATAATCGGCGGCATTGTTTCATCAACAAAATAAAAAGGATTTAAATTTTTGCCCTTTGCTTCCAATAAAACTTCACCTGACTTTAGTTTTATTCCGTTAGGCAAACGCAATCGAAGGTTTCCTCCTAGATTTGATTTTATAATCAGCTTTTTAATTTTAGCATTTTTCCAGCGCATTTCTACAATCTCAAATCCTCCTCTTGCTTTAATTCCTTTGACACTTCCTTCCTGCCAAACTTCTGGTAAAGCCGGAAGTAAATGAACAGCTCCATCGGAACTTTGCACTAACATCTCGGTAATTCCGGAAGTGCAACCAAAATTTCCATCAATCTGAAAAGGCGGATGTGCATCAAATAGATTGTTATAGGTTCCGCCTCCATCGGCATTTACTCCTAAAGGTGTTAGTTGATTCTGTATTAATTGATACGCATGATTTCCATCCTGCATCTTTGCCCACCAATTAATTTTCCAACCCATACTCCAACCAGTAGATACGTCTCCACGCTGCAATAAAGTATTTCGGGATGCGGCAAATAATTCGGGAGTTCTGTAAGACGAAATTTGATTAGAAGGAAACAAACCATATAGGTGTGAAATATGACGATGATTATCCTTTGGACTATCAATATCATCAAGCCATTCCTGAAGTTGATTATGTTTACCAATATGCATTGGAGCCAAATGACTTCGCTTTTGCTCTAATGTTTCGATTAATTCTTTATCATAATTTAAAATTTGTGCCGCTCGAATTGTCGTACTAAAAACATCATAAACAATCTGCGTATCCATTGTTGTCCCGGCATCTAACGAAGTGCCATTATGAGCAATCGGAGCATTCTCAGGAGAATTGCCCGGGTTTATCACTAACCATTTATATTTTGGATGCTCCACTAAAAAATCGGCGTAAAATAGAGCCGCACCTTTTAAAACCGGATAAACCGATTCTAAAAACTTCTGATCTCCTGTATAAAGATAATGTTCCCATAAATGCTGACTAAGCCATCCGCCACCCATTGTCCAAAGTCCCCAGAATGCACCATCTACAGCTCCGGTAATGCGCCAGATATCTGTATTATGATGAGCCATCCAACCACTGGCTCCATACATTGTTTTAGCTGTTTCTTGTCCGGTAACTGCTAAATCTTTTATCATTTCAAATAAAGGCTGATGCATTTCAGACAAATTCGTTTTTTCCGCTGGCCAGTAATTCATTTCTGTATTAATATTGATTGTATATTTACTATCCCAGGCAGGTCTTAAACTATTATTCCAAATTCCCTGTAAATTAGCAGGTTGTCCTCCAGGCTGAGAAGACGAAATCAGTAAATAGCGACCGTACTGATAATACAATGCTACAAATTGAGGATCATTGGTATTTCTAAAATTTTTCAAACGCTCATCTGTTGGTAAATTAGCAGCTGGAGTCGTTCCTAAATCCAATTGCACCCTATTAAAATATTTTTGATACGCTAAAACATGTTCCTTTTTTAATACCGAAAAAGATTTACCTGAAACTTTTTTAATTTCCTCAATTGCTCTTTGATTTTCATCACCGTTTACATCTTGATAATTATTAAAATTTGTTGCAATGCTTATAAATAAAGTTGCGGCATTGGCTCCTTTTACGATAAGAGAAGAATCTTTTTGAATTAATTTTCCTCCCTCTAATTTTACACGAGTAATTCCTTTAAATCGAATCAAACCTTTCACCCCTTCATGATCGCTTGTAGTACCTGAAATTTCGAGATCTTTATTTTTATTTACTTTAAATTTCTTTATTTTATGAGGAGAAGTATAAGCAGTAGTAAACGAAATGCTTCCTTTTTTGCTACTAGTTAGATGGAGTATTATCACTTTATTGGTAAAAGAAACAAAAGCCTCTCTGGTATAAGTTACTCCATCAACCTGATAAGAAGTTTTTGCTATTGCTTTTTCTATATCCAATTCCCTTCTGTAATTAGAATATTTTTCATGCCCTTCAAAATTTAAATTCAAATTTCCAACCGATTGAAACATTTGCCCGTGTGATTTTTTAGATACAAATGCTTCATTAGCTAATTTTTCTGCCTCTTTATATTTTCCTTCAAAAATCATTTTTTGAAGTTCCGGTAACACTGCTAAGGCTTTCGGATTGTCGTTTCTGTTAGGGCCACCACTCCAAACCGTGTTTTCATTTAATTGAATAATTTCATTGCTCACATTACCATAAACCATTGCACCTAAAAATCCATTTCCAATTGGTAATGCGTTTTCCCAAACCTTTCCCGAGGGCTGATTATACCACAATTTAAGCTCCTGATTATATTGAGGATAAATGAAAGACACCCTAATTAAAAAAAGCATTACTATTATTTTTCTCATCATAAATTTTATTTTTTATTCGAGTTAAAACAATCCAACTCTTCAAAATATGTGTTTAAAAAACACTTATAAAAAAGAGCAAAAAAATTTATCGCATTAACTTAAAATAACTTTTGTCCAACTCTAAAACAAATTAATTAAAAAGCCGAGAGTAACCAGCTCCCGACTTCTCACGTAAAAAACAAACATTAACCAAATTATTAAATGAATTCTTAAATTCTTTTACTATTTCTTTAATTTGAAAAGTGCTTTTAATTAACCAGTTGGATGAAATTATTTTTTGATAATTTCACCCAACGAGTTTTAATTAATTATTATATCCCGGATTTTGATAAGCAGCTTTCTCTGCATCACTCATTTCCATTAAATCTATCTGTCCCTGAGGAATAGGACGTAAATAGTGATAAGGCTCAATAGTTCTGGTAACAAGCTGTGGCGTATGCTGACCATAATTCGAACCACCAATCGAGTAAGTGCCTGCAAGTTCATTCCATTTTTGAGTTCTTACTAAATCATACCAGCGATAGCCTTCTCCATAGTATTCGCGTGAACGCTCTGCCAAAATATAATTAATATCAATTATTGCAGGGGTCGCACTGGTTAATAAAATACTATTATCTGCATTTTTAGCCATATTACCATTATTATCCCAACGCCATTTTCCTGCACGAGCACGAATTACATTGATAAGATTTCTCGCAGTCATAGAACCAGTCGCTCCTTTTACTGCTGCTTCAGCTGCAACAAAATAAAGTTCTGAGAATTTAGCTATCGGGAAAGGTCTTGTACTTCCTGCATTAGGTTGTCCTAATCCTCCATCATTATCGGTACGATATGGTCCTAATTTCCATAACCCAGGATACACAATTCTACTTATTCCTTGTGGAGAAATAACATAATCAGACCTGCCTGGTAAAACTCCTGCGCCTACACCACTATCACCTGCTCCTGAAGGATATGAAATTGCTGTGGTTGGTTCATCATTTAAAAAAGTTAGAATTGCACTATTAGGAGTTACAGCTAATGAATTAGCATTAAAAAGAGTTGTTACATCAGTCAAACCTGTACCTTTTAGATTCCAGTTTCCACGATATACTGCTGTAAATGTTCCATCATATCTGGAATCATTAGTTTTATCAGCAAACGTTTTAGTGAATACTTCTATAGGTGGAGCCATTCTTGTCCAAGGTCGTCCTAAAAATTGATCCGCGGCACGCTGAACGCTAGAAACTGATGTCCCAGATGCATTTTTACTTCTTATTGCGGTATAATTCCATGTTCCCATCCAACCTGCAAAATTATCTGGTGAGCCACCACTTCCATAAGAAAGACTTCCTCCGTTGTAATATTCACTTTCTTCAGTATGATCAGCATATAACATCATTTCTTTATTACGATCATTAGCCCCTAAATTAACATCATAATAATAATCTAATAAACCATATGAACCTGGATTATTAATACCCTCTAATGCAATATCATAAGCTTTTTGAAAGTACCATTGTGAATTATGTCCGTCTGGATCAGTTCTAGGTGTATCTGGATAAGTTGGAATATTATTTGGATTTTCTAACCACCAGGCATATGTCAAATATGCTTTTGCCAGATACAAACGAGCTAACGTTTTTGTTGCTGTTCCTGTTAATCTTGGAGTATCAGGCAATTCATTAACTGCAATTACTAAATCCGGAAAAATAGCTTTAGTGTAAACCTCAGATACTGTATTTCGTTTAGAAGATCTTGATGGTTTAGTATTAAATTTCAATTCGCCAGCTCCTAAATCTAAAGGTACACCGCCAAAATTCTGCACTAGTAAAAAATAATCAAAAGCTCTAAAAAATCTGGACTCAGCAATTAAGCTGTTTGCCACTCCCACTGCTGCTCCATTTTCAATAATTCCGCTGGCAGTATTGATATCATTATAGGAATTATTCCAAACAACATCAGCTCTACTAGACGTTGGGTTGATTACTCCAACACCCGACAAATCGTGATCTTTAAAATTACCATCAGCACTTTGTGCATAGGTATGTTCATCTGTACCCGTTTGGACAGAATTGTAATAATAAGCTTGTCCGTAAATCCAGCGCAAATGTGCATAATGTGAAGTTAATCCCTGTATTACTCCCTGCTCTGTTTTAAAATAGCCTGGCTCATAAAAATCATGTGGCTTTTCTTCTAAAATATCAGAGCACCCTGCAAAAGAGAATAAAACTACTGAGCCTATAATTATTCTTCTTAAAATATATCGTTTCATAGCTCTTGCAAATTAAAATGTTAAATTAAGTCCAAATAAATAATTTCTAGTTGAAGGCGTGTTTGTACCAATAATCGGAAACCTGCTATTGTATGACGCTACTGCCTGATTTTCATTTCCTAATGAATTTGGTTCCGGATCCATTCCAGACATTTTATGGTACGGAGAGAACAGTACAAAAGGATTTTGTGCTGTAACATAAAGTCTTAGTTTTTCAATACCTAAATCTCTTATAAACTGCTGATCCAATGTATACCCTAGCGTTATTGCTCTGATTTTTACATACGATGCGTCAAAATACCCCATAGTTGACATATACTTCGGATTATCTCCACTTCTAATACCTCTTGGATTAGGGAATTCAGCATCCCTATTATCCGGTGTCCAGTAATCTACATCAACATTACTTCTTCTACCATTAAGAAGATTAAGATAACTCGCTCCACCATAAAGTGTACTAATTAAAACTCCGCCACTTTTAAACGCACCAACAGCCGAAAAATCAAAACCTTTATATGTCAAATTAGTATTAAATCCACCTTGAAAATCAGGATCTGTATCAATAATTTGTCTATCACTAGCATTAATTGCACGTGTTGGTGAACCATCTGGATTAAAATCTCCTGTATATTTAACTTTAATAGATCCAACCACCGTTCCTTGTTGATCAATTCCGGTAGGACCTGGTTCGTATATAGACATATAAGGATCCCCTTCCTGCCAGATGCCTACTTTTTGATAATCATAAATAGAATTGATATTATGACCTACAAACCAGCTATTTCCCTCATCTTTTGTAGCTCCTGACGCCAGTTTAACTAGTTTGTTATTGTTAGCATACAGGTTAAAACCAACTGTCCAAGTTAACCCTTTAGGATTATCTAGAATAACACCGTTTAATGCTATTTCGAAACCTTTATTTTCAGTCTCTCCAATATTTGCAACATAACTGCTCACACCTCCTGTTGGTGGCAGATTCACACTTTGCAGGACATCGGTTGTATGTGTTGTATAATACTCAATTGTTCCTGATAAACGATTATTAAAGAACCCAAAATCCAATCCATAATTCCAGGTTGTAGAGAATTCCCATCCTAAATTCGGGTTAGGAGCTTGAGTAACATATACTCCTGTAGAGTTTGTACTTCCAAAATTATACGGTCTGGTACCTAAAGCCCCTAAAGTTGAATACGGAGCTACTGCCTGATTAGAAGTTTTTCCATATCCCGCACGCAATTTCAATAGATTAATCCATGATTTTTCTTTCATAAAAGATTCATTCGAAACTGTCCATCCTGCAGAAACAGCTGGATAAGTAAACCATTTATTGCCCGGAGCCAATCTTGACGAACCATCTGAACGAACTGTTCCGGAAATAAAATATTTATTATTATAGGAATACATTAATCTCGCCATATAGGAGGTTAACCCCCACTGTGTATAATCCTGGTCTCCAGGGTTTATAACGGCTTCTTCTTCACTCTGACCTAAGTTGTAAAACTGAAATGCATCCGAAGTAATGCCGTTTCTTGTTATTCGGGAACTGTTGCTAGTACGTTGTTCATTTGAATATAAGCCAACAAAATTGATGGTATGTTTTTCGGCAAAAGTCTTATCATAAGTCAACAGGTTCTCAATAAGCCATTGTGTTGACAATGTATTACTAATGGATGCATTTGAAATCGTTGTTGGATTTACATCAAATACACCAAAACCTTCATAATATCCACTGTTAGAAGTACGAAAATTTAATCCGGTATTTAATCGGTACTTCAATCCTTCTATTCCGGGTATTTTTACCTCTGCAAAAATATTATTATAGGAACTAAATGCTCTGGTTTGATTAACATAAGAATCTCCTAACCCCTCGATAGTTTTTCTGGTATAAACCCAGTTTTCATCAGCCCCCATTCTAACAGTTCTTTTCAAAGATCCATCTTCATTATACGGATTAGCTAAAGGAGATGTTCCTAAGATAGTACCTGTACCAATATTATCTCCATTAGTGACTGCATAGTTACTATTTGTGGTGAATCCAATACGAAAAATTTTTCCAATTTGTTGGTCTAAACTTCCTCTAAGATTAAAACGTTCATATTTTTGACCTGGTAAGACAGCCTCTTCTTTATAATAGCCCAAACCAGCACTATATGAACCAAACTCAGTACCACCGGAAACACTTACATCATGACTTGACATTTCACCAGAACCATATAACAAATCCTGCCAGTCTATGTTAGTATTTCTTGATTCATCAACCCCGTCTGAATATAAAGTTGAATAATCACGTAATGCAGCAAACTTAGTACCATCCATCATATCATATTTACCAAAAGTCTGTTTAATACCACTAAATCCATTATAAGAAAATCTGGCTTTTTGATTTTTATAACCTTTATTCGTAGTAATCAAGATAACTCCATTTGCTCCTCTGGAACCATAAATTGCAGTTGCAGAAGCATCTTTTAAAATATCAACAGACTTGATGTCAACAGGATTAATATCTCCTATCTGACCTCCGAATGGAACTCCATCAAGTACCACCAACGGATCATTATCCCCTGTAAGAGATCTGGTTCCTCGAATTCGAATTTGCATAGCAGCTCCAGGTTTACTAGAGGTCTGAGTTAATTCAACCCCTGCTACTCTACCTTGTAATGCTTGTGTCACGTTTGCTGCTTGCACTTCATTTAACTCTTTTCCTCCTATCGAGGCTACAGATCCGGTCACAGCTTCTTTTCGTTGCGTTCCATAACCTATTACTACAACTTCTTTCAAAGTTTTAGCTCCTTCTTGTAAAGTTACATTGATCTTCGTTTGTCCTTTTACCACAACTTCTTTACTCTCCAACCCCACAAAACTAAATACAAGAACTGCATTCGAAGGTACTCCTTTAATAGAATATGCCCCATCAAAATTTGTCATTACACCTGTATTAGTCCCTTTGATTAAAACATTAGCACCAGGAATTGGACCATTAACATCCGACACTACTCCTGAAACAACCGATTGCGCTTTTGCTCCAATAGAAAAAACAAAAAACATCAGCACAATAAAACTAAACTGTCTTTGATAAAGAATTTCCCTCTTAATATTAAAATAGTTAATCATAAAAAAAAATTAATTGGTTAGTTAATAAATTATTAAACTATAAATACTTCTACGAATACATAAAATCAATTTTAGCTTAATAAGAATACAAATATATAAAATAACGCAATCGGTTGTTTGTTATTTTTTATTTTTTTATAAAAAATATTCTTGTCTTTTTTTTACAATTATAAAATAACAACCATAATAAATTAAGAAAACAATAATACAGCTATCCATAAATGCGCAAGACCCCTTTACTAATCAGCTAACAAACCCATCTGGCATAAACAAATGTTTATTTTATTTTAAATGCATAAAATTATTCTGAAAGTATTCTTAAATCTTCTAAAAAATAGTTCGAATTTCATTCTAACTTATTCGCAAAACAGCAATCTTAAAAATTAAAGATTGCTGTTTTTTTTTTATTTATTGCTAATTTATTTTTATTTATTCTAAATAAACAAATAATTTTATATTTGCCATTCCAAATTAATTTAAATCACACATTTATGAAAACAAACTTTTTGAAAAGTATAATTCTTTTTTTGGCACTAACAGTTAGCCCGTCACTACTTGCTCATGCTTTATGGATTGAAACCAAAGCCACAGGGACAAAGGGAAAACCTCAGGAGATCTCGGTGTTTTTTGGAGAATTTTCAGAAAACGACATTACTAAAACCGAAAAATGGTTTTCTGATTTAAAAGATTTCAAATTATTAGTAATTAGTCCATCTAAAAAAGAAATCTCGTTGAAACCAAATGCTTTAGAAAACAAATACCAGGTGTTTTTTACACCTGAAGAAGAAGGTGTTTACACCGTTGTAATGCAACACACTGTAAAAGATGTTTACGGAACAATGATTCTGGATTACAACTCCAGCGCTACTATTGCAGTAGGCAAAAACTTGGTCGGAAACGAAGCCGTTTCTAACACGAATAAAATAAGCGTTTTTACTGAAAATGCTGTTGCTTTGTCTAAAAACTCAAAAATAACCTCCATTGCCCTATACAACGAAGCCATCGCTAAAGAGCAAAAAATTAAAGTTATTGCGCCAAACGGTTGGGAAAAAGAATTGTGGACAAATGAAAATGGTGAATTTTCATTTACACCAATCTGGTCTGGAAATTATATGATTGAGTTCACACAAACCGAGAAAAAAAGCGGAGAACACAACGGAAAACCTTTCGATTCCATCTGGAAAATGGCAACATACCAAATTACTGTGAAATAATTTTCCCATTTTTACCCAAAAAAGGTCTTTAATTTTAACGTTAAAGACCTTTTTTTATGAATATTGTCAAAAGACAATTCTTCCTTTAGTTCTGCTTTTTAGCTGCTGCAGCTGCTTTTTCAGCTTTTACTTTCTTAACATAATCACTAAACATCTGACGCCAGTTACGACCGTGATTATTTAAATATTGCTCCGCCTGTGTTTTATAAATTTCGAAAATTGCCGAAATCTCTTTCATACTTTTATAATCCACCGCCTGTTCACGTGCTTTTTCTAACATTTTTTGAATTTCAGCTCTTTCTGTTGCTGTCAAATTAGGCACGATTGCTTCATATCCTTTCATCGTAAAAGCCACCTTTCCGATGGTATATTTATCCAAAACCAAAGCCACCTGTTCCTCTGATAAATCTTTACGCAATCCATCCATTAAATTTTGATGTACCGTAGAAGGCATGGCCGAATCAGCAATAATTTGTCGGTGTAAATCAGAAAGCGGTTTTCCGTCTAGTGGATTAATTCCGGCAGGAACCGTCGAAAAAGGATGCGAATTATGCCATTCTTTCACCGTAGCCAAATGAGTTGACACTACCTGAACCAATCGGCTTTCTTTTTCACTATTATTTAATTCTAAAGAATGAATCCACTCTTTTGCTTTTGCAGCATCTTCATCAGTAACGGTTTGCGCATTTGCAAACGCACTAAAAGCCATAAAAGCCACTAACAGGGCCACTTTAATTTTTTTTGTTTTCATATACTATTAATCTTAGGTTGGCTATCAATATTTTGACAGCAAATTTTTATAGGTGTTAAAAATACAATTTTAAATACAATTGCAGAATTGTATCAAAAATGAAGCCTAAAAGAACATATTTAAAAAAAAAACACAAAATAAAATTTACTAGCTAACAATTTTCTCTTTGCACTTCCCGTTACCTTCAAAAAATCATCATGAAAAAACCACTTTTAATCTGCTTACTGTTTTTATCCGCTTTTAGTTGGAGTCAAACAGCTGAAAACTATTTTGACCAGGCATTAAAAAAATCGAAAGCCGGAAATCCAAAAGCCGCCATTGCCGATTATGACAAAGCCATAAAACTCCGACCTGCTTTTGATAATGCTTATCTGAACAGAAGTATCGAAAAAATTAAACTAAACGACCTTAAAGGCGCACTGGAAGACGTTAATAAAACCTTGGAAATACAAGACGACAATATGTATGCTTACACCACCAGAGCCAACATTTATTACAAACTTCAGGATTACAAAGCGGCTCTAAAAGACTGCAATGTAACCATAAAATATAATGCCGCTGATTATCTAACGTATAATCTGCGGGGATTGACTAATGTACATCTGAAAGATCCTAAAAGTGCCTGCGAAGATTTTCAAAAAGCCGCTCAAATGGGAAGTCAGAGTGCCGTTAAAAATCTGAAAAATTTCTGCAAATAAAACATAACTTCTAAAACTAAAAAAGCTGTTTCCGATAAGAAACAGCTTTTTTTATGATTTGAAATTAACTTATTTTTGGGTAAGTTTTTTAAGTTCGGTTCCTCCCGGAATTTGCATTTTATCGGTTAAAATTGGAATGTCATTTAAACTAAAAACCCCGGTTAACGACATCAAGACCGAACGGTTAATTCCATTAGCATCGTCATCAATAAACATCACAAACTCTTTGAGTTGGTTGTTATTTCCGGCGCGTTTCACATCAATAGTAACTTGTTTTCCGTTTTCATTTACTTTTTTCAACTCTTCCAAAGAAGCTGATTTAATGTAACTATCGGCAACATCTCTCATTTTTTTAGCCGCCGTACTATTAGTCGTTGAAAAAACTCTTAAATCGTCTAAATTTTGAATTAATTTCAAATATTGTAAGGTCTCTTTGTCGGAAGCATCCACTTTTACCTTACTCATTAATTCAAACATTTTTTTATTCACTATTACCGAAACAATCTCTTCCTGACCGTCAAATTGGTCAAAAACCGTCTGACCGTAAAACGAACCAGAAGCAAAGACAATCAACAAAGTAATCAGTATTTTTCTCATTTTCATGTTTTTATATTAAAATTATTCTCTGTTTTATTGAAAGTATTACCATTATTGTGCCAAAAAAATTTTATCTACACAGCCGCAAAATAGGTAAATTTACACTCTGATTTTAATTTTCTTTGTTATAAAAATCACAAATTATAAAACTAAAGATAGTACTTTTACACTTAAAGCCCTAATCGATATTCGAATTATGAGAAAACAACAGCTTTATTTACTCTGCTTTTTTGCTGCATTTTTGTCCTTCCAAAGTTGTCAGGATTATGATGATAAATTGCCTGAACCAACCGATTTGGATGTTCAAAAATTTATTTGGAGAGGATTAAACGAACTCTATTTATGGCAGACCGATGTTCCTAATTTAGCAGATAACCGATTCAATAATAACTTAGAATATTATGATTTTCTGGAACAATATACTCCCGAAGATTTATTTCAAAGTTTATTATACCGTCCTCCTGGATCGGATGATGCAGCACAATATGGTGCTGTAGATCGCGACAGCTGGATTGTGAGCGATTATCTTACTTTAGAACAACAATTAGACGGTACTTCCAAAAGCAATGGTATTGAATTTGGCCTTAGTGCCCTTCCTAATAATAGCAATCAAATAATTGGATACGTACAGTATATCATCCCTAACTCTGACGCCTCAACAAAAGATATAAAAAGAGGTGAAGTCTTTTATGGCATCAATGGAATAAGCTTAACTCAGAATAATTTTCGTAGCTTATTATTTAGTTCAAACGAAAATTATGTTATGAATTTTGCCGATTTAACTTATGATTCCAATAACAATCCGGTAATTACACCCAATGGAAAAAGCTTTGATTTAACCAAAACAACGCTAGCCGAAAATCCGATTTTCCTAAAAAAAGTAATTACAAATGGAACACATAAAATTGGTTATCTAATGTATAATGGATTCTATCCCTCTTACGACACTCAACTCAATGATGCTTTTGGCTATTTTAAATCAGAAAACGTTACTGATTTAGTTTTAGATTTAAGATACAATGGAGGAGGCTCTGTAGCAACTGCAGCCCGCTTGGCCAGTTTAATTACCGGACAATTCACCGGGAAAATTTTTAATGAATTGGCTTATAACGAAAAAAAATCCTTCCTTAACCGAAAATATACTTTTGTTAGTACTCTAAGCGGAAATCCTTTAAACAGTTTGAATCTTTCTACCGTTTATGTATTAACTACCAGAAGTACAGCATCAGCCAGCGAACTTATTATTAACGGTCTTGATCCTTATATCAATGTTATTCAAATAGGCGATTATACCTATGGGAAAAATGTAGCTTCGGTTACCCTTTATGACTCTCCTACTTACACTAAGGCAAATGTAAACCCCAGCCATCGTTATGCCATGCAGCTTATAGTTGCCTACTCTGTAAATGCAGCAGGTTTTGGAGATTATTTTTATACGGGTTTAAAACCGGATTACCAACTAACCGAAAGAATAAAAACGCTGGGGGTTTTGGGAGATCCCAGCGAACCTTTATTAAGTACCGCCATTGGAAAAATTACCGGAACTTCTAAATTCATTGTCCCTGAAAAAACAATCCCTGATTTTAAATATTTAAATGATTCTAAAATACTTAGAGGACAAAACATGATGTATTTTAGCACAGAAATACAATAATTTTATTAAAAAATAGTTTACATTAGTAACAATCAACCATTTAAAACAAACCTTATGAAAAAAATTGTTTATTTGTTACTAATTTCACTAGTAATTGTATCCTTTGGATTTGAAAAATCAACAGATTTTGCCCCAAAAAAAATCAACGTAGTCATTGATTTAGGACATGGTGGTACTGATTTTGGTGCTACTATTAAAAACATTCATGAAAAAAATATTGTAGAACAGATCGCAAAAAAAATTAAATCTACCAACAAAGATGTTCAACTTTATTTTACCAGAACTGAAGATCAATTTGTAAGCTTACAGGATAGGGTGAATTTCATCAATGAACTTAAACCGGATTTAGTTTTATCGATACATGTCAATGCCAATAGAGATAATCAAAAATCCGGGGCAGAATTCTTTATTGCTACTCAAAATGATTTTTCAAAAAAATCTACAGAAATAGCAAATGAGTTAAGCACGAAACTTTCAGAAAATAATTTTATCAAAATAAATACACTTAAAACAGCTCCTTTTTTCATACTTAAAAATACCAAAGCTCCTGCATTACTTTTAGAACTGGGATATTTAACCAATGAAAATGATTTTAAATACTTAACTGACGGTGATTCTCAAGATAAAATTGCTAATTCGATTTCAGAATATCTTTCAAAATTACAATAAAAACAGAATCCTATACAAACAAAAATGCCGCTATATAGCGGCATTTTCATTTGTAAAAGAAAATCAATTACAAATTGATATTCAACCCTAATTTAAAATTTCTTCCCCGGGTATTATACCCAATTACTTCATAAAAGTCTTCATTTAAAATATTTGTCGCTGAAGCAAATACTGTCATTCGATTTTTGATTAGCTCGTACTTAGCCGTTGCATTCAATAATTTATAAGCAGCTGTAACAACCGAAGTTTGTTCGTAAGTCACCGGATCAAACAAAGCATCCGGCTTTTTATCCACAAACTGATAACTTACATTAAAAAAAGTTCGGGTCGTTGGTTGATACTCAACTGCAGCATTTACTTTGTGTTTTGGCACATACAAATTCAAAGCTTTTTCTACCTGAGTAAAAGTATAATTTCCTATCAGATTTAATTGTTTAGTTACAGCATAAGTAAACATAGTTTCAACTCCTTTAGCATTATACTTCCCGTCGATATTATCATAAGCAGCTGAGACAAAAACAATAGAATTATCTTCTTCTCTATAAAATGCCACGGCATTTACATTGATTTTTTTATTCCATAAATCCAATTCAAAACCAGCTTCAACCGTACTGTTTTTCTCTGGTTTTAAATCTAAATTCCCATAAAATGAAGCATACAACTGATACAAACTTGGCGTAATATAAGCGGTACTGTAGGAACTCACCAATTTCAAAGGAATCTCTGAAAAAGAAAACGATGGATTGATGTTGTACACAAAATTATTCCCGTATTTACTATGAATATTTAACCTTGCTCCGGCATTAACATTGAATCCAAAATCCGAATTATAAACCAATGTAGCATAAGGATCTATAATATTGAATTTGGCCAATTCATTTTGAATATCTCCATAAGGCGTTAAATTAACCATATCAAAAAACTGAAATTGCGCCCCGCCAATAACAAATAATTCTTCTGAAATTTGGTATTTATTAAATGCATCTGCATTTACATTTCTTGACTTATAAGTCGATAAACTTTCATAACTATATGAATCTCTGTTCATCCACCCCACGGCAGTATTAACCACTAATTCTCCTTTTTCATATTTATACTTTGGAGAAAAACCTACACGAAATTGCTCTGATTTTCCATAATTACTTAAATTATCAATAAAAGAATCGGTATCAAAATCATATTTAAGACGATCGTAATTGGCAAAAAAATCAAAACTTAATTTTTTTGTTGGTGTAAATCCAAGTTTCACAATACTATTTACTCTGGAAGAATAATCATCTTCAAATTTTTCAGCATCATTAGTCGGTCTGGCCTGAGACATTCCGCCAACTTCAGAACTGTTTAAAGCTCCAAAATAATTAAACTTTTCTGTTTTTCCATTAAATGAAAATCCCTGATTGTATTCCTGAGCTGAATAATCTTTTTCCTGAGCTGTGGTTTGCGTACCCACATTCAGATACACATTTCCGGCAATAGCTTTCTTCTCGGCCTTTTTCAAAGTAATATTAATCACTCCTGTTGCCGCTCCCGTACCATAAAGTGTACTCGCCGCCCCCTTCATTACCTCTATACTTTCAACCTGTTCCACCGGAATTAAACGTAAATCGTATTCTAAATTAATATTAGACGCATCAGTTACCGGAATCCCATCAATTAAAATTAAAGTTTGACGATTGCGTCCTCCACGAATTGAATATTTCAAATCCTTTCCTGCGCCACTCTGATTTCCGTTAATTTCTACTCCTGCAACAGTACTTAAAACCTGAGCGATGGATTGTCCCGGCCTTTTTTTCAAATCATCTGAAGTGATTTTAACAATTACTTTTCCCGATTTTTCTTTTGGCAAAGCAAACTTAGAATCCGAAATAACCACCTCATCTAATTCATTGGTTCCCGACAAAACAACTCCTTTTTTTTGTGCAAGAGCACAAGTACTTATTAATACGAATAACGCACTAATACGAACGATTTTTTTGTTCATTTTAATAAAACATTTAGTAACAGTACTACTGCTACATGACTACTAATTGGGAGAAAAGCATAGAATTACCCATACCCAAACCTTTTTTCCCGAAAGTTTGATACTCGATGTAATAGGCAGGTCTCCTGGCTTGCGTCTTGTTGTTGACCTTCCCATCCAATTTTTGATTTTAGATTTTTGATTTTAGATATAACCTAAAATCTGAATTCTAAAATCTACAATTAAAACAGTGGTTTTGTAGATAACAACAAGCTTGATAGCTTACAGTTGCGGGTACAGCTCAAGATTTTTGATTAGTAATCCTTAATTTTTAGATTGCAAAAAAAATTCTGAAATCTAAAATCGTTAATCAACATTCATCAATCACTTGATTCCCTTTTAATGCTATTTTCCTAATCGAAAAACAGCAACCTCAATACGGCGGCAAAGATAAAACTTAATTCAGCTAAAAATCAAATTTATCTATACATTTGATTCCAGCAAAACAAAACACTAAAAACCAACACCTTAACAAAAAACAAGTTAAAATTAAAGTTCTAATTTTAAGACAGCCCCAAAATCTACTTTATTCATAAAAGCATCTTTTAAAGGCAAATTAGAAATCGCACAAAGAATACTTCTAATCACTCCGGCATGAGTCACTATCACTATTTTTTCTGCACTATTTGGAATAATTTTTTCCTTCCAAAAATCAGTCACCCGATGATGTAAATCCACAAAAGATTCTCCGTTAGGAACACTAACATTTACAAAATCATTCATCCAGGGAGTAAAATCAGTTTCCGGAATAGCATCCCATTTTTTCATTTCCCAATCTCCAAAATCCATTTCCATTAATCGGAAATCAGTCGTAATTGAAGAGGCTAAAAAATCAGCCAATTGAACACAACGCTTTAACGGACTGGAATAAACAATAGCTTCATTAGGAATTTGCGTTCTTATAGATTCAAATTGTTCTAAAAAAGGTTCTTTCAAACCCACATCTGACTGACCGTAACAAATGCCTTTTTCACAAATTGTTTCGGTATGACGCACTAAATAAATTTCCATATTGCAATTGCTGATAAATAAAAAACCACTTCACAAACTTGTTGCGTTGCCCCCAGACAATCGCCTGTATAACCGCCAATCCATTTTTGAAAATATCGGGCTAAGAAAAATCGGCTAAGAAAAACCGGAAGTAAAACAGCCCAAATTTGCCAATAAAAACAGGACAACAGCAACAAAGGAAACAATCCAAAAAAGAAAGCGCCTAAAACCTCTCTCCAACTGTAAGCCTTTGCAATAGGCTTACTTTTGCTTGTGGCATCTTCTCTTGAATATTCATGGGTAAAAACAATGGAGATAGCAGCCAAACGACTTACTGCATGAGCAGCCAAGAATAAAAGCAAAATCTCAAAATTTGAACTTTGATTTATCCTTATTAATTCGACCAAACTTTCAAATTTCAATAAAAAAAGCAATACTAAACCAATCGCACCAAAAGCCCCTATAGCACTGTCCTTCATAATCATCAGGATTTTTTCCTTAGTCCAGCCGCCGCCAAAACCGTCACATACATCGGCAAAACCATCTTCATGAAAAGCTCCGGTGACTAAAACCCCAGTAATCATTGAAAGCAACACCGCAATTTCAACTGAAAAAAGAAAGGAAGTCATATAAAAAATCAAAAAACTAATTCCTCCTACAATCCAACCAACTAATGGAAAATATCTGGAAGCTTTATTTAAGTAATCCGGATGATGATTTATGTTTTTAGGACAGGGAATCCGGGTATAAAACATTAAGGCTGTAAAAAATATATGGAGTTCTTTTTTCATTATTTATAGTTATCGCTCTTATTTCTAATTTATCATTTTTTTAAATCCATATCTCAGTATAAACTCATCATATTCCTCTTGGAAAGTTTTCTTTGTATGATGTGTCTCTTGATTTTTAATGTAATCCCTAACTTTATCAACAATAGATTCTGATACTGAAACTGCAAAATATTCATCCTGCCATTCAAATTTCTCTTTCGTTAACTCATTCTTATTAATCCAAAAAGAAGATTCTCCTTTTATAAGTTGCATTACTTTTTGAATATTTTGATCAACTCCTAACGAAATAAGACAATGACAATGATCAGAATATCCATTTATAAAATCTATAAAAATTCCTTTTTGATTGGCATTTTCCCGAATATACTGCCAAACTTTTTGACGCAATTCAATTGAATCTAAATAAGGAATTCTGTTTTTAGTACTCCAAACACAATGAATATAGACTTTTACAAATGGCATCTCTTTATTTTTTTAATTGTTTTTAAAAATTTGGCTAAAGCCCAATCAAAGATTATCTTTTGTTCCAATAGCTAAAGCTATTGGCAATCCATAAAAAGCTTCATAACTCAAATAATTATCTCTTCAAAAATCAAATCCAGTATTGAATTGCCTCCAGATTTATCTGGAGGCATATGGAGTTCTTTCCAAAATTGGCTTTAGCCAAACTATTTCTCACTCACTCCGGCACTTTCAAAACTTGCCATTTCATTTAAAAAAGCCACCGCCGATTGCACAATTGGAAAAACCAATGCACAACCTGTTCCTTCTCCTAAGCGTAAATCCAATTGAAGGACAGCATTTACGCCCAAATAATCCAATAGTTTTTTATGTGCTTTCTCAGCCGATTGATGACTAAAAATAGCATTTTTTAAAATTTCCGGATTCTTTTTAAAAGCAATTAAAAAAGCTACGCTGCAAATAAAACCATCCACCAAAAAAATCATATTTTGCTGAAATGCTTCGAGCATTCCGCCTGCCATTTGTAAAATTTCAAATCCTCCAAAATGAGTCAAATAACTATCTAAATCCTTTGAGCCTTTATAATTTTCAATCGCTTTTCTTAAAATATCAATTTTGAATTCCAGTTTTTCGTCAGTAACTCCCGTGCCTCTGCCCACACAATCTTCGATGGAAAAATTACACAACACACTCATCAAAACCGAAGCCGTAGCGGTATTTCCAATTCCCATTTCGCCAAAACCAACACAATTACTGCCCTGCTTGGCGATATTCGTCACAATTTCAGCGCCTTTAGCAAAACAGAATTCCATTTGCATTTTGCTCATTGCCGAACCACTCAAAAAAGAATGTGTTCCCTTATCAGCCTTAGCCGAAATCAATTTTGTATTCGAAGGAAAATCATAATTCACCCCCGAATCTACAATCGAAAGAGCAATTTTATTTTGCTTGCAAAACACATTAATTGCCGCACCACCTTCCAAAAAATTAGTAATCATCTGGCGGGTTACATCCTGCGGATAAGCGCTCACCCCATATTGTGCAATACCATGATCGGCTACAAAAACAACCAAATGAGGCTGTTTAATTTCGGGCGTTAAGGTTTGAAAAACCGTTCCTATTTGTAAAGCCAATTTTTCAAGAATACCCAATGACCCCGTTGGTTTGGTTTTTTGATCTATTTTATGTTGCAAAGCAATTGCCGAAAATTTACTATCCTTTTGCAAAATCGGATTGTTTTCTTTTACTTTTTCATCAATTAAGGAAAGAGCCTTAATCTCAGTTACACAAGGCGCTTCTGATTTTTGCTTCCAATGCAGTTGTTGCAACATCGGCTGCTTATCATAATCGGTTGCCGGTTTGCCTACGCAAAAATACCCCAGAGGTTCGATATGTTCGGGCAACCCTAGTATCTTCTTGAATTGGTAATAATTCAAAATCGAAACCCAGCCCATCGAATAGCCTTGCTCCGTAAGTGAAAGCCAAATATTTTGCGCCGCACAAACGGCACTAAACTTAATCGCTTCGTTACTTCCTACGGTTCCAATTGTAAAATGATTCAGCACCGAACGATCATAACAAATTACCAAACCTAAAGGAGCTTCTTCAATAGCTTCGAGTTTTAAAGCCTGATATTGCGCTTTTTGCAATTCGTCATCGGTACTTTTAGCGGCTTTTTGATCGTATTCTAAAAACAAATTCTTCACAGCCTTTTTAATTTCAGCCGAATGAATTAAATAATATTTTGTCGCTTCGGTCAAGCCTACTGATGGTGCCCAATGTCCCGCCTGCAAAGCTTTTTCTATCACCGCATCAGGAACAGGATCTGAAGTAAAATGACGGGTGTCCCGGCGTGATTTTATTATTTCATCTAATGTTTTCATCAAATTTGCTTTTCGTTTTTAACCAACTAAAAAAACCGAATTACCCTTTTATTGTTACCGGAATTCCGGAAACCATCAACACAACTTTATCGGCTTTTTTGGCTAAATATTGATTCATCCAACCTTGTAATTCGGTGAATTTCCGACCAATGTGTGTATCAGCATGAACCCCCATTCCTATTTCATTTGAAATAATAATGATAGTAGCATTCGGTTGATTTGCCACAGCTTCAAATTCAGCCTTTGCTTGACTCAAACTCAGTTCCACATCATTTTTTGTATCCACAAAAAAATTAGTCAACCATAAAGTTACACAATCAATTACAGCAACCTGACCTGAAAAATCAATTTCGCTCAAAAACTTTTCTTTTTCAACATTAATCCAACGCTCGTCACGATCTTTTTGATGACGGTCAATTCGTTTTTGAAAATCATCATCCCATTTTCGAGCCGTTGCTACATACATAGGTCTTTCCGATAATTCTTTGGCTATATTTTCAGCATAACTGCTTTTCCCGGAGCGCTCTCCTCCTGTTATGAAATAGATCATTTTTAATTATAAATGGTTAATTATACATCTTAATTTCTAATTGTATTCCCTAAATATTAAACTCTCCTGTACCTCACAACTCATTTCCCATAACTCATAACTTTTTTAGTATGGACAATGACGACAACCATTGCCGCAGCAACTGCCTCTTTTGAGATGAAACCAGGCTTTGAAAACATAATTCCCGTTTTCTAAATAATAATCAATTCCTTCAATTAAATGCGTTGTTTTAGGCAAATCTTTCGCTTTGTTATCTAAGGCTTTTTCCGGAGTAATTGTGCTAACATATTCGTCAATTTTGAGCGAACAGCTATTTTTAAAACATTCGGGACACAAACAATCGGCTCCTTCAGAAAGCGAAAAAATGGGCGGAAAATCATTACACCAACACTTTTTATCCGTGCTGCTATCGCCACAGTTAAAAGAGATGCCACAAGAAGAACAACATTTGACTTTTATAGTATTCATGAGGTAAAGATAGTATTTGTTCATTTTTTTATCCTAAAAAATAAACAGGAACTTTTTTTATATTTTCTTTTACCTTTGCTCAAAATCCCAAATGGCAATATGAAAACTCTTTTTCAAAAAATCATTTTCCTGATCCTTTTTAGTTTATGCTTAAGCTGTAAAAAGACCGAAAATAAAAACACGCAAACCATTCAAGCTGTCAAAAACGAAATTGAATATTCCAGCAATCTTTCCATTTACAAATACGATGGTTATTCGATTGTGCAGGTTTTAAATCCCTGGCCGGATGCCAATAAAGATTTCACTTATATCTTAAAAGAAAAAAATGCTACTATTCCGGACAGCTTGCAAAAATATACCCAATTAAGTATTCCTCTAAAATCTATCGTGGTTACTTCCACCACGAATATTCCTTTTTTAGAAATGCTAAACGCAGAAAAATATTTGGTTGGTTTTCCACACACCGATTACATTTCTTCCATTAAAACCCGAAAATTGATTGATGCCGGGACAGTGAAAAATGTAGGTCAAAACGAACGTTTAAACATCGAAAAACTGATTGATTTAGCTCCCGAAGCTATTGTAACTTTTGGAGTTGATAATAATAATCCGATGATTGCTAACTTAGAAAAAAGTGGTTTAAACGTACTCATTCAAGCTGATTGGATGGAACAATCCCCGCTGGGAAAAGCCGAATGGATTAAACTCTACGCAGCTTTATTTGGCAAAGAAAAAGAAGGGAAAGAACTTTTTGATGACATTGTAAAAAACTATAATGAAGCTTTAGAATTAGTCGCCAATGAAAAAGCTGATTCAACCGTTTTATATGGTTCGATGTATCAAAATCAATGGTTTGTAGCCAAAGGAAACAGTTGGGTTGCCGAATTTATGAAAGACGCCAAATCCAATTATTTATGGGCTGATGTTGAAGGCAGTGGAAGTCTGGGGCTAGCTTTTGAAAACATATTGGAAAAAGCAAAAAATGCTGATGTCTGGATCGCTACAGGATCGTTTAAAAACCTAAATGAATTAGCCGGTAACAACCCTCATTATAAACAGTTTAATGCTTTTACAACTAAAAACGTTTATACTTTTGAAAGCAAGTTTGGTACTACCGGAGGGACTATTTATTATGAATTAGCTCCAAGCCGACCGGATTTGGTTCTGAAAGATTACATCAAAATTTTCCATCCTGAATTATTGCCCGATTATAATTTTACTTTTGCACAAAAACTAAATTAATTTCCATTGAGAAATCAAAAACAAAATACTATTCTATTCTTCTATCTTGTTACAGGACTGCTTTTTTTGTTTTTCATCAACATTAGCCTGGGGTCAATAACAATTCCTTTCAAAGAAGTCTATCATAGTTTAATTGGTGAACATGCCAGCAAATCGACCTGGGAATACATCATTATGGATTACCGCTTACCGAAAGCCATCACGGTAATTCTGGTTGGAATCGGACTATCCATTAGTGGTTTACTGATGCAAACTTTATTTAGAAATCCCTTAGCCGGACCTTATGTTTTGGGATTGAGTTCCGGTGCTAGTTTAGGAGTTGCTTTTGTAATTTTAGGAGCAGGCTTACTTCCAGCTTTTTTACAGGAAATCGTCCTTTCGTCCTACGGTATTGTACTGGCTTCCACCATTGGAAGTTCGGCGGTTTTATTGGCGGTTTTATTAGTTTCTGTTCGGCTGCGTGACACCATGAGTATATTAATCGTCGGATTGATGTTTGGTAGTTTAAGTACAGCAATTGTAGGCACTTTGAGTTTTTTTAGTACTGCCGAACAACTGCAAAAATTCACCTTTTGGTCTCTGGGAAATTTAGGAAATCTTTCATGGACTTCTATCGTTATTTTATTTGCTTGTGTTATAACAGGATTACTTTTGAGTTTAGCCAGTATCAAAGCTTTGAATGCTTTGCTTCTTGGCGAAAATTACGCCCGAAGTTTAGGATTGAATTACAACAAAGCAAGGTTGGTTATTATATTTGCTACGAGTATTCTGGCGGGAAGCATTACTGCATTTGCCGGTCCGATAGCCTTCATTGGCCTGGCTGTTCCGCATATAGCCAAATTGGTTTTTCATACCAGCAATCATACTGTTTTGTTTTGGAGCACCTTACTGCTGGGCGCCATAATCATGCTTATTTGCGATACCATTTCGCAGGTTCCGGGTGGTGAAATCACCCTGCCGATTAATGCCGTAACTTCTATTTTTGGCGCACCAATTGTAATTTGGTTACTGATTAGAAAACAAAAAATGGTGGGTTGATTATAAATTTTGACCACAAATTCGCAAATTATTTATTTATAAAATGTTTTTAAATTTGCGAATTTGCGGTCAAAAAACAATATAGACAGATACTCAGAAAACGCTCTTATTAAACTATAATTTTCGAAACTATTAGAAACAATAGCATTGATGGATTCCTAAAAATATATAAGAAACCGAATCTATTTTGTTAGATTTCGAAAAATCACGGTTTATAAACAGCATTCTGTTAAAAGTTTGTGCTTTTGGGAGTTTCAAAAACAGAATAAATCCTTAAATTCGCAGTCTCAAATATTTTAGAAATTAATATAAAATGAAAATGCCTCGGCAAAATTCATTTTTTTATAACCAAATAAAATACATAAAATGAAATACGACGTTATTGTTTTAGGAAGTGGTCCAGGCGGATATGTAACTGCTATCAGAGCATCACAATTAGGCTTTAAAGTAGCCGTAGTTGAAAAAGAAAACTTAGGTGGAGTTTGTTTGAACTGGGGTTGTATCCCAACAAAAGCATTATTAAAATCGGCTCAGGTTTTTGATTATTTAAAACACGCTTCTGATTACGGATTAACTGTTTCTGAATTTGACAAGGATTTCCCTGCGGTTATTCAACGTAGCCGTAATGTAGCTGATGGAATGAGCAAAGGAATTACTTTCCTGATGAAGAAAAACAAAATCGACGTTATTAATGGTTTTGGAAAATTAAAACCAGGTAAAAAATTAGACGTTACTGCTCAGGACGGAACTGTTACTGAATACAGTGCGGATCATATTATCATTGCAACTGGCGCACGTTCTCGTGAGTTACCAAACTTACCACAAGATGGTGTAAAAGTAATTGGTTACCGTCAGGCAATGACTTTGCCAGAACAACCTAAAAAGATGATTATCGTTGGTTCAGGAGCTATTGGAGTAGAGTTTGCTCACTTCTATAACTCTATGGGAACTGAGGTTACTATCGTTGAATTTATGCCAAATGTTGTTCCTGTAGAAGATGAGGATATTTCTAAAGAATTTGAAAAAGCTTTGAAAAAATCCGGAATTACTGTAATGACTAATTCTTCTGTTGAGAAAATTGACACAACAGGAAAAGGAGTTAAAGCATTTGTTAAAACAGCTAAGGGAGAAGAAATTCTTGAAGCAGATATTTTATTATCAGCTGTTGGAATCAAAACGAACATCGAAAATATTGGTTTAGAAGAAGTAGGTATTGCTACTGACAGAGATAAAATTATCGTAAACGCTTACAATGCTACTAACATTCCTGGTTACTACGCTATTGGTGACGTAACTCCTGGACAGGCTTTAGCTCACGTTGCTTCTGCTGAAGGAATCAACTGTGTGGAAAAAATTGCAGGTATGCATGTAGAGCCTATCGATTACGGAAACGTACCGGGTTGTACTTATGCTACTCCTGAAATTGCTTCTGTAGGTTTAACTGAAAAAGCAGCCAGAGAAAAAGGATACGATTTAAAAATTGGAAAATTCCCATTCGTAGCTTCAGGAAAAGCAAAAGCTTCAGGAAATGCGGACGGATTTGTAAAAGTAATCTTTGATGCTAAATACGGAGAGTGGTTAGGATGTCACATGATTGGTGCCGGAGTTACTGATATGATTGCTGAGGCAGTTGTAGCCCGTAAATTGGAAACTACAGGTCACGAAATCCTTAAAGCAATCCACCCACACCCAACCATGAGTGAGGCGGTTATGGAAGCAGTTGCTGCTGCTTACGGTGAGGTAATTCACATTTAGTAGTCATTGCGAGGAAGGGGGCAATCTCATCCTTATAATTATAGAAATCCGATTGGTGCAAACCAGTCGGATTTTTTTTACGACTTTTTTTTTGGGCGTGACCCTGCTTCCACTCCGTTCCATCAGGGTCGGGTTGTACACTCCCGCTTCCCGATGAAAAATCGGGAGAGCTCCGCTCGCTGCCATCCCTCACGCAAACCCTGCTACAAGGAAAATTTTATTTCACAAACAGAATATTTTGTAAGAATATTTAAATATATTTGAAAAAAGAAAAAGCGAAACAAACCTTCGATAAGCTACCCAATTTTGGGTGTATAGGCACTAGTTTGGAGCGAGTATAAAAAAATTGTGCGCAAGCTTAAAAAAATCAAAACCGAAAATGACTGTAGAAAAAGTACAAAAAGCAATTGCGCTATTAGAAGCAATTAATCCGGAAAATGAATATGCTTATGAAAAAGCAGTTTTGGCATACTTAACAATCGGAGGTCTTCCAGTATTGCAATATGAAATTCCAGAAAAATCAGTTTTTTTTAGAACAAGAACTCACGAAACAGATGATTTTTTTCCATTAATATCCGATATTGCAATTACACCAAATCAATTCGTTAAAAGTTTTGCGAGATGTAATCGTCCAAATCAATCAAAATTCTACTGTTCGGAAAACAGACCAACTTCATTTGCAGAGTTAGTAGAATATTGGTCTGACACAAAAGATTTCGGGGACAAGGTTTTTGTCACTATTGGTCGTTGGAAATTAAAAAAGCCTTTGATTGGAATAATAATAACTACACCAGACAAGGAAAACAGAGTTTCAGAATATGACAAAGAACACGGAGCAGTTATGGAAACTTTTCTTGAACAAACGGACTCAGAAAAAAGAGGTGCAACAATTCTATTCTATAGATTTCTATTTGATAAATTTAGAAAATCTGCCAAAAATGATCCCAAAACTTATATAATTACAACTGCTTATTGCAACGTTGCTCTTGCACATTCACAAGGAAAGGTTGACGGAATTTATTATCCAAGTGTTCCATTTGGTGGACAAGGAATTAATTTCGCCATTAATTCAGATTATGTTTTAGGCAATAATCTTGAACTTACACATATTTTGAGAAATGAATTGACCGTATCCGAAAATGATAATGGAAAATACGGATTTACTGAAACAGGAAAAGTTGAAGCTAAAGGATTTGACGTTGAAAATAATTTAATAATTTGGTAAATCGTTAAGAAAAGCCAGCGCAAAACACTTGCTACAAGAGAACGCTGGCGGTAATGCTACAAATCGTAAATAATAAATATTATGGAAAGACAAGACTTTTGGAGTAATATTGATAATGTTTTAAAAATTCATGAAGAACATATTTTATCAAATGATCAACGTAAGTTTATTCATGAAGAAGAACAAAAAGCTTATGAAACCAATATTAATTCGATCCAAGAAATAATTGATGAATTTGAATCAAAATTAAAAGAAAGAAATTTTTGGACTGAAAAACAAATTGACAAAAAAGGGTTTAGATTTCGATTCAATAAAACTGGATATTATGGACCTAGAGGATTTTCTAGCCAATTTCATATTGCTGGACCATTAGTCTTAGGCGTTATAAATCCTACTGGAGATTCTTTACAATCTTTTTATAAAAATAGACTTGAAGATAACGTGCAAATTGGATGCAATTTCGATAAAGATGAATTAATCAAGTTTATTGAAAAAATTATTTTAGATTTTGCATCAACAAATAATTTAATAATTTCAAAAGAACAATATGACTACCTACGAAACTTTAAAAATAATAATTGAATTACTAAAGATTATTACTTGGCCAATTGTTATAATTGTAATACTTCTTATATTTAAAAAGAACATAAAACAATTATTTGGTCGGCTTGCTAATATTGAGGGAAGTTTAGGATCATGGAACATTAAAATTCAGGCTAAGGAACATATGGAGCAAACCATTAAAGAAGCAATAGATTTAGAAAAGCAAGGTAAATCAAAAGATGCAGAAAAATTAATTTCTGATAATACCGAAATTATTTCAAAAGCTTTAGGCCTAACCGAAAGTGATATCAAAGATTTAATAGATATAAAGCAAGGAAAAAACAAAAATCGATGGGGAAAAATTCATTTGGTGAATGCTGGACTTGTAGAATTAGATGGAAACAATTTAACTGAAGCTGGGCAAATTATTATCGATAGATTTTTAAAACACAACCAAAAAAAATAAGCACAACCGCCAACAGGCATCAAAAGCAATCGCTAGTTTTTAGTTGAAAATTAGTTTCTTTTTCCTAATTTCGTTTTCTCCTAGTGGAGAAAAACCTGATCGCTCGGATTTATAATGAATGTCTCAGTTGGATAGCGTTCCCTAGCTATCTCACAATGTCATTAAGTTAAGGAAGACACACCTTGTTTTGTCATTCCGAAGAATGAGGAATCACACAAGCTGTTCACGTTATGTGATTTCTCCCTCTGGTCGAAATGACACAAAATACGCTTAACTTAATGACATTGTGCTCGCGCGAGCATCTTGCTCGTGCCTGTAACTAATTAGCTAAATCAAAAAACATTATAAGTACGAGCGAGACGCTCGCACTAGCGGTGAATTCCTTTTCCTGGCTGGATTTGCTTGCTTATGTTACGGGAATTCTCAGTGTTCTTATCATCGAAAAAAACTACCTCAAAATTTCTCACTAATTCACAATGTGACTTTGCATTTTGTTTACCAATAAAAAATACGAAAAATCGTATTTTACAACGATTTATTTTTATATTTGATAGTTTTCAAAAAAGTTTTCACGGTTTAGATCAAAAACTATTTAACTGACAAGCAATTAATTACTCCAAATAATTAGTTTTTAAAACTATCATGAGAAAAACATCAAATAGCATTACTACCGGAATCAGCATTTTCCTTTTTTGGATTTTAGGGTTATTGCCTACATACACTTGGGCGCAGGAAAATATTTTTAATGTTTCCAATACTTCTTTTGCTGAAAAAATATACCTGCAATTGGATCGAAAAGTTTACACTAATGGCGATACGGTTTGGTTTAAATGTATCGTGGCAAATGCTTCCGAACATATTCCTTCTCCTTTAAGTGGCGTTTTATATGTAGAACTCATTAATGCTAATGAAGTTATTCTTCAAAAAAAAATAATCAAAATTGAAAACGGAATTGGTCAGGGCAGTTTTGAATTGGATAAAAAAATACTCAAAGGCAATTATCTGATTAGAGCTTATACGCAATGGAATCAGAACTTTGATAATACTTTTGTTTTTGAAGAATACATTCAGGTATTTCCAACTGAAACTCTAAATACAGTGATCGAAAATGTTAAACTTGTCAAAGATGAAGCTATTGGCGATCATCTGGAAGTATTTTTCAACCCGCAAGTTATTGACTCTCTGCAAAAAAACAAACTCAATGTATATGTCACAATTGATGATAAAAAAGACAGCTTGATTATTAAAAAAGGGAAAAATGACAAATACATTCTGGATTATACCGTTGAAAAAGAAAGCCAATTTGCTACGATTAAAATAGAAACCGAAAACCAGAAAAATTACACGAAAACATTTGTTTTAAACAAAGATTATCTGGACTTACAATTTTTTCCTGAAAGCGGAGAACTGGTTCACGGACTCAGTAGCAAAGTAGGCTTTAAAGCTTTGGACGCTAATGGGAAAGGGAAATATATTGAGGGCGAAATAATTGATGAACAAAAAAACAGTATCGCTTCATTTAAAAGTAATTCGCTGGGAATGGGAAGTTTTTTTATTGCCAATGCCGATCATTCTAAAAAATATTATGCCCGATTAAAATTCCCTTTTTTAAACAAAAATTCAATACGTTATCCGCTGCCTAATGTTGCAGCTACCGGAAATACTTTGGCAGTCAACAAACAGGATGATAAAGTACTTCTTAAAGTTTCATCCAACTACATGAAAAACGATAGTATCATTGTACAAATTTCATTTAGAGGTATTGATGTATATGAAAAAAAAGTCGCGCTAAATCAGGGTTTTTACCAATCATTACTTGCTACCGATCAAATTCCGGAAGGAATTATTGCTTTTAGCATTTTGGATAATTCCAAAAATCCCATTGCCAGAAGACTTTATTTTAATGAAAAACCACAAAGCCGATTAAAAATTAATCTTTCAGTTGATAAACAAAACTACAGTAAACGTGAACTAACTCATTTGGATATCCAAACCTCAACTTTTGATGAAAAACCGGTAAAATCCAGCACTTCCCTATTGGTTATCAACAAAGAAGAATTAGGAACAATGCAAAGCTTACGTCAAAACATATTGTCTTATTTTTTAATAAACTCCGAATTAAAAGGAAACATAGAGAATCCGGGTTATTATTTCAAGGACAACAACAGCAACACTTCTGATTTAGACGCCCTATTACTCACACAGGGATGGAGTAAATACAATTATTCCAAACCAAATCCTTCTCTTACTGTTAATCCCGAGAAATCATTAACGCTATCAGGCAGAGTAAACAAGCTCTTTTCTGAAAAAAAAGGCGTAAAAGACATCCAATTAACCCTAATGACTAATGGAAAAAACAAAGCCTTTTATACGCAGTCAACCGACAGCTTAGGGCGATTTAATTTTAATTTGAATGACGAATATGGAAAGGAAATCGAAATCCTTATTCAAACCAATAAAAATTCAGATAGAAAAGTAAGTAATTCAGTTGTTTTTGACCAAAAAAAATTGCCTGCTATTCTTTTTGAACGCAATAAATCCATTGAACCAATAGACAGTATTGTTGAAAAATTTATCAATAAAAGTAAAAAACAGAAAGAAATAGAAGAGAAATTCAAACTGCAATTTGGCGGAATTCTTTTAGACCAGGTAACAGTTAGTGGTAAAATGGCGCCCAACAAACAAAAAGTAACCGAAAAATACGGCAAACCTAATACCATAATTAGTGGAAAAGAGATTCTCTCCAAAGAAAAAAAATGGTCGTATGGGTTGTACAGTGTTTTACTGTTTAATTATCCTGATAAAGTCAGAATAGAAAGAATGCCGGATCAAAATTTATATGCCACGGTCAACAATGAAGCGACCTTAGTACTTGTGGATGGTATTGCTGTTCCTTTTTATGATTATGTTCATATCCCTAATATTTCTCCAAGTGAAGTAAAAAGTTTTGAAATTATTGAATATGCCAGCGGTTTTTCAACATTATTTTGTGAAGTACATACTGAACTCAATAATTGTGCTTTCATAGCTCCTCCTTGGGGTAATATTATAGCTATTTACACCCATGCCGGAATAGGTTTGGCAGGCGCACAAAAATCAAAAGGACTAACCAAAACAACTATTCCTGTTTTTGCTACGCCTCAGGAATTTTATGCTCCAAAATATGAAAACATTCAGCCCGACAGTTGGCAACATCCGGATATTAGAACTTTAATACACTGGCAACCGATATTAAACACAGACGATTCAGGTAAAGCAGCTGCTTCTTTTTACAATGCCGATAACAAAGGAGAAATTATGGTAGTTGTTGAAGCTATTTCAGATACCGGAGAAATGGGTTATCAGGAACTGAATTATGAAATAAAGGATTAAAAATAGAGTTACCGATTCTTCCAATCATTAAAATCACTTTAGTAGTCATTACTAAAAACAAAGCAATAACCTCCTTAATAAATAACAAATCCGATTGGTTCTAAAACCAGTCGGATTTTTTTATTTCATAAACTCTCAAACCAGAAATAAAACCTTATTTTCCCTACTAAAAAACGTATTTTTTTTGTACTTTTATAAAGCTTAGTTCAAACTAAACAAATCAATACTATATGCTTTATTTAAGTATATTAAATTTTCTGAAGCCCCAATAAACTGACGGCGCATCGAAACCCTTCACAACTTCAAATATAGAATGGGTTGAGATTTAATTTATTCTCTTCGATATATAAATCGGTTATATACAACCGAAAATAGTCCATTAAAAAAATAAAATCATGGCTATTGTAATCAAATTTAAACATTTGGGGTTTTCCAGAGCCAAATATCATGAAGTCATTAAACAGCTTGAAAATGCCGGACAAGGGAATCCTGTAGGTCGATTTTATCATGTATGTTACGGAAGCGACAATGAAGTAGATATTCTGGATGTTTGGGATAACATGGAAGATTTTAACGCTTTTGGCAAAACATTAATTCCCATACTTGCTGCTATGGATGTTCAACTTGGAGAACCCGATATTCAGGAAATTTTCGGCGTCATCATTGGCTAAAAATTATTTTAAAAAAACCTGATTATCAAAATCTCTAAGAACCAACTTACTGTCCTACTTAATTCATTTTAAATATAAAATGAATCTCATTCTTTTCTAATTATTAACCCTAAAAATTAAAATCATGATTATCGTTCAGGACACTTTTATCTGTAAGCCCGGAAATGCTTCAAAACTTGCCAAATTATTCAAAGAAATAATGAATGACAGACCCGAGCATCTTAATATTTTAACCGGCATTTCGGGAGAATTTAACAAAGTAGTTATGCTTAGTAAATACGAAAGCATTACTGCTTACGAACACTCTTATGACGAATACATGCAGGACAGCGAGGAAGTAAAAAGAATTAAAGAAAAAATGAAAGGCTATCATGACATGTATTTTACCGGTTCTCGTGAAATTTATCAGGTTTGGTAAACTCCTTTCTAACAAAAGCAATCCAAAAAAACACAAACCATCAAAAAATTAAATTATGGAAAACACTACATCCCTTTTTGAAAGACTTGGCGGCCTCAAAGGAATTGAAGCCATCGTTGATGATATTGTAGAATTACACATGAGTAATCCCAATGTAAAATCCCGTTTTTTACCCTTAAAAGACAATCCGGAACATTTTGCTGAAGTTCGCCAGCACCTCATTAGCTTTCTGGCTTTTGGAAGCGGCGGTCCGGTAGAATACAAAGGAAAAGACATGACTGCCGCCCACAAAGGCATGAACATCAGCAACGGAGAATACATGACCGTGGTCGATGATATTATGACTGCACTTGATAAAAATAACATTGATGAACAAACTAAAAAAGATGTTTTGTTTATCGCTTATTCCCTCAAAGCAACTATGGTTCACGTTTAATTTTACTAAAAAGTATTTTGAAAAAATCCCTTTTTATTCCGTTTCTACATTAAAAACAACTTTGTTCCAAAAAATCAGGCAGAGTTGTTTTTTTTTGCAAAAATTATTCAAACAAATTGCCTAAGACAACGATTCCAACTGAAGAAAAACAGGAACTAAAGCCTTCCCTTTTTCCGATAAATAATATTCAATATGCAATGGCTTTTGTTTTACCACCACTTTTTCTAAAATCCCCTGTTCTTCTAATTCTCTCAAAGCCGTCGCAACAGACTGTTTGTTGGATCCTTCCATTTGACGCAACAAAGTATTAAACCGTAACGCACCGTTAAGCGCCAATCGGAATATCTGAGGTTTCCATTTACCGGAAAGCATTTTTAAAAGCCCTTCAGCCGGACAATTACTTTCGTTCATTTCGTTTTTAGCAGTCATCTTTTTTGGACTAATTGACTCATAAAGATTAAGTCATCAACTTTGTACAAAAATATAAATTATAGTGTTTTAAAAAAGTAATTGGCAACATCCGATGTATTTATTCCAAATGAAACTCAAAAACATTTTAATCGTTGCGCTTTTTTATGCCATTTTTTGTCAATCTCAAACAAATACTCAAATGTCTGAAAATCATAATCCATTACTCTGCGATCCTGAAAAAGGAATTTGCGAAATGCCTGCAACTGCCGCTAATTCATCCGAAAAACAATCCTTTGAACAACAAAAGGCAGTTAAAATCATCTATTTTACCGATCCTATTTGTTCTTCCTGCTGGGGAATTGAACCTCAACTGCGAAAACTCAAACTGGAATATGGTTCTCATATTGAAATAGAATACCGCATGGGCGGATTGTTGCCGGACTGGAGTTACAACAGTGGCGGAATCAGCAAGCCTTCGGATGTAGCTCATCATTGGGATGAAGTAAGCCTTTATTACGATATGCCAATTGACGGCGATGTTTGGCTTGAAAATCCGCTTCACTCCTCTTATCCTCCGTCCATAGCTTTTAAGGCGGCTCAAATGCAGGATGAAAAAAAAGCAATTCAATTTTTACGAAAAATAAGAGAAATGGTTTTTCTCGAAAAAAAGAACATTTGTAACTGGGAGCATCTTGCTCAGGCAGCCAAAGCATCCGGTTTAGATGTTCAACAAATGCAAACAGATTACGATACCAAAGCCAAAAAACTTTTTGAAGAAGATTTAACCTTAGCCAGACAAATGGGCGTACGCGGATTCCCAACGATGTTTTTCATGGATAACTCTCAACAATTTTCACAACTTTATGGTTTTAAACCTTATCCGCATTTTGAAGATATGCTTTTAAAAGCATTCCCAAAAGCAACAAAAAAACATTATGATACTTCCTGGAATTCTCTCTTTAGCCAATATACGACTTTAACCGCCAGAGAATTTTCGGAACTCTCCAATATTTCCCGTTCAGAAAGTGAGCAAATTTTAAACAATTTAACTCAGGATGGTAAATTAGATAAATGGCAAACCAAAAATGGCTCCATTTGGAAACTAAAGTAACATTGTTTTAAGCACCTTTTAGGCGCTTTTAGCATTAAAAAAACACTAAAAACAGACGTTTTTGGTTCATTTGTAAATTTAATTAAAATTATTCTAAACAAGCACTAGGAATTTACATACTAATTGCATAATTTAACACTAACAAAAAAATACCACATACGCATACGATTTAACTGAACTCTTAACCATTAAATCTATATCTTATGTCTAAACTAAGTCTTTATGAAAGCAACTGGATTAACCTAGTTTTCGAAAACAGAAACAAAGAGTACGGCGCTTTTCAATTGCGTCAGGAAACCACCAAAACTTCCTTTCGGGCTCTTACTTATGGAATTTTATTGTGTACCGCACTCATTGTCCTGCCCAATTTTTTAAATCTCTTTAAAACATCCGACATCTCAGTCCCTACTGCCGATTGGACTGACACGGTTATACAATTAGACAACATTTATTCACCGGATAAAACGCCTGAAGCTGCAGCTCCGGCATTGCCAGCCGCCAAAGCTCCAGTCGATGTAACAGACTCTAAACAACTTAACAATCCTACTGTGGTAGCAGCTCAGCAAGCAACCCCTGTAGATAATTATACTTTGGAACGCACCAATCCGGTTGAAAATCCAACGACTGGAAACGCCATGTCAGGCTCAAATACCGGTTCTGAAATTGGAATAGCCGGAGGAACAGGAAACGGAAATGGTTCGGCACTCGGCACCGGAAATTCAGACACTAACGGAAGTGAAATCGTAAATAATGTAATGCTGGACAAAAAACCGGAATATCCGGGAGGAATAGAAAAATTCTACCGCTATGTGGGGAATCATTTCAACAGCCCGGTAATGGATGAAAACAAAAACGTCCGCATTTTTGTTTCATTTGTAGTCGAAAAAGACGGCAGCATGACCGATATCAAAGTGCTCAATAAACCGGGAGCTGCACTAGAAAAAGAAGCCATCAGAGTTTTACAATCTATCAAAGTAAAATGGTCGCCTGGTATTTACAATTCAAAACCAGTACGAACAACTTATAATTTACCCATAGTGGTTCAGGTTAATTAATTAGATTTAGTTAAAAAAGGAAAAGGAGTTGTTGCTAAAAAGCCAGCTCCTTTTCTGTTTTTATCCGGCTAAATTTAACATTTAAAACAATCCGCACTATTTTTCTATGAAAGCTTCCCGGTTTAAAAACTATCTTTTTAAATCAACATTCCGTATATTTGTAGCCTTAAAATTGATTTATGGAAACTGTTGTAGAAAACACAAATCCCGTTGCAACTCAAGGTGTAGCCCAACCAAATGTGGCAAAACCGAAATGGCTTAAAGTAAAACTTCCTATTGGAAAAAAATATACAGAACTTCGTGGCTTAGTAGATAAATACAGTCTAAACACCATTTGTACCTCTGGAAGCTGCCCTAATATGGGAGAATGCTGGGGTGAAGGAACAGCAACTTTTATGATCTTAGGTAATATCTGTACACGTTCTTGTGGTTTTTGTGGCGTAAAAACTGGACGACCTGAAACCGTTGACTGGGATGAACCGGAAAAAGTAGCCCGTTCTATCAAAATCATGAACATTAAACATGCCATAATTACAAGTGTAGACAGAGATGATATCAAAGACGGAGGTTCTATTATTTGGCTAGAAACGGTAAGAGCTATCCGCCGTATGAATCCCAATACCACTTTAGAGACACTTATTCCTGATTTTCAGGGAATCGAAAGAAATATTGATCGTATTGTGGAAGCAAATCCAGAAGTTGTGTCTCACAACATGGAAACCGTTCGCCGATTGACTCGTGAAGTGCGAATCCAGGCAAAGTACGACCGAAGTTTAGAAGTATTGCGTTATCTTAAAGAGAAAGGAATCAACAGAACCAAATCCGGAATTATGCTGGGTCTTGGCGAAAAAGAAGAAGAAGTATTCCAAACGATGAGAGATTTACGTGCCGCCAATGTTGATGTTGTAACGCTTGGACAATATTTACAACCAAGTAAAAAACACCTTCCGGTTAAGGAATTTATCACTCCGGAACAATTTGCCAAGTATGAACAATTTGGTTTGGAATTAGGATTTCGTCACGTAGAAAGTGGTCCGTTAGTTCGTTCTTCCTACAAAGCACAAAAACACATATTATAAAAAGTTTATTCGGTTAATCGTTTATTTGCTTAACCGATTAAACCGTTAAACAAATAAACAAGAAACTTGAAAACAAGAATTGCCATAAATGGTTTTGGTCGTATCGGTCGAAATCTGTTTCGTCTTCTTTTAAATCACCCGGAAATAGAAGTAGTTGCTATCAATGATATTGCCGATACCAAAACAATGGCACATTTGATAAAATACGACAGTATTCACGGTGTTTTGCCTCAAAATGTTACAGTAAACGAAACCGGTTTTTCTATTGAAGACAAACACTTTTTGTTTTATCACGAAAAAAGCATCTCCAATCTGAACTGGAAAGATTTAAATATTGATTTTGCAATTGAATCAACCGGAAAACATAAAAGTTACGAAGCCTTAAACGAACATATTATTGCCGGTGCAAAAAAGGTAATTCTTTCAGCTCCTTCAGAAGTGGACACTATCAAAACAGTCGTTTTAGGTGTTAATGAACATATTTTGGATGGAACCGAAAAAATCATCTCAAATGCCAGTTGTACTACGAACAACGCTGCTCCGATGATCAAAATAATCGACGAACTTTGCGGAATTGAGCAGGCTTACATCACTACAATTCACTCATTTACAACTGACCAGAGTTTACACGATCAGCCACACAAGGATTTACGCAGAGCCAGAGGAGCCAGTCAGTCAATTGTTCCTACAACTACAGGTGCGGCTAAAGCATTAACAAAAATTTTTCCTATCTTAGACGGCAAAATTGGCGGATGTGGTATTCGTGTTCCTGTTCCTGATGGTTCACTAACCGATATTACCTTTAATGTAAAAAAAGCAGTATCGATAGCTGAAATCAACGAAGCTTTTAAAAAAGCTGCGCAAAATGAGTTAAAAGGAATATTGGATTATACTGAAGACCCTATTGTTTCCGTTGATATAGTAGGAAATAGAAATTCATGTTTATTTGATGCCCAACTTACCTCTGTAATTGATAAAATGGTTAAAGTGGTTGGTTGGTATGATAACGAAATTGGATATTCATCGCGCCTGATTGATTTAATACTATTGACCAAACCAAACTAACTGGATGCATTTAAAAATCAAATTCTACCTGATTTTCATCTTTCTATTCAATTCAATCCTGTATTCTCAACATGAAGAAACGGACAGTATTGGCTATTACAACAATTTAGCCAATATTCATATCAAAAAAAATCAATACAAAGAAGTCTTTTTCTATACACAAAAAGCCATAAATTATGCTCAGGAAAAAGCAAACACCAAAGAACAAGCCATCCAGACCGCTAAACTGGGACGCTTGTATTACAACTTAAAAAAACACGACGATGCAATCGAAAAACTTACCGAAAGCATTGGTCTTTTTAAAACACTCAGTCCAACTCCTGAATATGCCAAAGCCTATTATTATTTAGGACTGACTTATATTGAAAAAGCAAATTTGACTGCTGCCGAAACCTGCATTAACAAAACTGCAGCAATTTCGAAAGCCTTACAACTCAAAGACAACGACGATTTAATCCTGCTTCAAAAAGCGATTATCAATAGGGAAAATAAAAAATATGAACTGGCTTCTGCACAGCTGAACACCATTATTTCTAAATCCGATACTCCTAATTTAATGGATACTAAAGCGGAAGCTTTATACCAAATGGGACTTATTGAACAACAAAACAATCGCTATAATTTAGCTTTAAGTTATTTTAACAAGGCGCTGAATTTAAACGCTAAAAATCAAAATTCAGAACAAAAATCCCATATTTTACTAGCCATCAGCCTTGTTTACGACAAAATGCTGGACAAAAGCAGCGCCTATTCCTATTTAAAATTGCATCTCAATTTAAAAGAAAGTCTTGCCATTGCCAACAATGAAAAGTTAGGTATCAACGATTACGAAGCATTTAAAGAAAGTCAGCGAAAAATCAATCAGGCTCGTATCAATAAAAAGAAAAAAGATCAGGAACGAACCGAAAAATTCTCCCGATTAATCAATTATCTGTCTGTTGCACTTATTGCGATTCTTTCGCTATTGAGTTTTTCACTTTACAAAATCAATATTATTCGAAAAAAATCCAATTTATTATTACAGGAAAAAAATAACGAATTGATAATTGCCAAAGAAAAAGCCGAAAAAGCTTCCAATGCCCGCGCCGATTTTCTTTCAACTGTAAGTCACGAATTGCGTACTCCGCTGAATGCCATTAATGGAATTACTCATCTTTTACTAGAAGAAAATCCTAAAAAATCGCAGTTACATTACCTTAGTTCTTTACAATATTCCGGAAATTACTTGACCGCCTTTATCAATGACATTTTAGAAATCAATAAAATTGATTCAAATAAAATTGAAATAGAACGTATCAATTTTGATTTAAAAAAATTATTAATTGACATTAAAAATTCATTAAACGAAGTTGCTACAAAAAACAAAAACGAATTTATTCTTGAGATTGACAATGCTATTCCAACACATTTAATTGGTGATCCAATCAAATTGTCACAAGTTTTCATGAATTTAATCAACAATGCACTTAAATTCACTAAAAACGGAAAAGTAAGTATTATAGCCAAATTAAAATCTCTTCAAAACCAAAAAGCAATCATCGCTTTTGAAATTATCGATACCGGAATAGGAATTCCGGAAGAAAAACTGGAAAGCGTTTTTGACAGTTTTTCTCAAGGTTCTACCGAAATTAATCGAAAATACGGCGGAACCGGTTTAGGTTTAACTATTGTAAAAAAAATACTAAACTTACTGGAGAGTGAAATACATCTTAAAAGTAATGTAGGCGAAGGCTCAACTTTTTCATTTGAATTAGCCTTAGCTTTTAACGAACAACAGCCTGATGAACAAGTACCTGTACAAGAGAACTCTTTTGATCTTTCTAAAATAAAAGGAAAAAATATTTTAGTGGTTGAGGATAACAAAATCAATCAGATGATTACCAAAAGAATGCTCGAAAACAGAGAAATTCTTTGCGAAGTAATCGACAACGGTGAAGAAGCCATTGAAGTAATGAAAAACAACAAATACGATTTGGTTTTAATGGATGTACATTTGCCAGGTATCAATGGAACAATTGCAACAAAAGAAATCCGAAAATTTGACACCACAACACCTATTATTGCGATGACGGCCATTTCGCTAAACGAAAACCGGGAAATGTTACTTTCTTACGGCATGAATGATGTGATTACCAAGCCATTTATTCCAAACGATTTTTACGTTATTTTATCCAAATATCTGGTAAACTAAGCGTTCAAAATCAATTCTCTGATTAACTTTCTGACCTTAGGTTCAGCATTTTTGGCGGCTTGTAACACTTCATCATGAGAAATCGTTTCAATACTTTCCTCGTCTCCCATATCTGTAATAACTGAAACCCCAAAAGTTTCTAAATCCATATGACGCGCCACAATTACTTCAGGAACAGTGGACATACCTACACAATCAGCACCCAAAATTTTGACCATTTTGTATTCGGCAAGGGTTTCAAAAGTAGGTCCTTGTAAACCTAAATAAATACCGTCTTTTACTTCGATAGATTCATTTTGAGCCAATTCCTTTGCAAGAGCAATCATTTTTTTCGAATACGGTTCGCTCATATTAACGAATCTCGGTCCAAAACGCTCTTCATTTTTTCCGCGTAACGGATGTTCCGGAACCAAATTAATATGATCGTTGATTAGAATAATATCTCCAACTTTATAATTAGAATTTACGCCACCGGAAGCATTGGAAACAACCAGTTTATCAATGCCTAAATATTTCATCACGCGTACCGGAAAAGTAACTTCCTGCATCGAATAACCTTCGTAATAATGAAAACGTCCCTGCATGGCCACTACTTTTTTAGTTCCAATAGTCCCAAAAACTAAAGCACCTTTATGTCCTTCGACAGTAGAAACCGGAAAATTAGGAATCTCAGCATAAGGCAATGAAAATTCAATTTGAATATCATCGGTAAAATTGCCTAAACCCGAACCTAAAATCACTCCAAATTCCGGTGTAAAATTGGTTTTATCCTTAATATAACTAACGGTTTCCTGAACTAAATCCCACATAATTTTTAATTTTTTCATCAAACTGATTGGCTGCTGAAAGTAACTTACTTTGTATTGGTAAATAAAAAAGTTGTTCTTCAGGCAATTTTCCTTTCAATCGCACATAATCTTTTTCGGTAGTAATAATGATATTGTCCTGAGCCTGAACTACAATATCCTGAATATCATTTTCCGAAAAATGATGATGGTCCGGATAAGTCAAGCAAATATCTTTTTCATTTTTCAAATAAGCATAAAAAGGTTCCGGCTTCGCTATTCCTGCCAAAAGCAATTTCGGCTCCTTTTTAGTTTCGCTGACATTTATTTTATTATCTGCCGAATAAACAAAATCGTCATAAGCAATACAACTAAAAAACAACTCCTGATTTTCGGCCAATTTTAATTTATTTTTTATCGAAAGTTGTTCCGTCTCTGAAAGATTTGGCGGACATTTAGTAACAACAACTAAATCGGCTCTTTGCGAACCACTACGGCTTTCACGCAAATTACCTGTAGGCAACATAAAATCATCGGCATAAATATCACCATAAGCGGTCAATAAAATATAAAATCCGGCTTTTACTTTTCGGTGCTGATAGGCATCATCCAGCAAAATTACTTCTGGCTTTTCTTTTTGCGAAAGCAATTGCTCTATACCATTTTTTCGGTTAGCATCAACAGCCACCAGAATTTCAGGGAATTTTTGAAAAAACTGAAAAGGTTCATCACCTAAGATTTCGGCATTCGCATTGGCATCAGCCAAAACAAAACCTTCTGATTTTCGTTTATAACCGCGACTTAAAGTAGCTACTTTATATTTTGCAGAAAGTAAACGAATTAAATATTCGATCTGAGGCGTTTTTCCGGTTCCTCCAACACTTAGGTTTCCCACAGCAATTATTGGTAAATCAAAACTGTAGGATTTTAAAATCTCTTTATCAAAAAGAAAATTTCGAATACTGGTTATCAAACCATATAAAATAGCAAACGGAAAAAGTATTTTTCGAAGTAAATTCATAAAACAAATATAAAAGATAAGCCACCAATACACGAATTAAATTCTTTGATTTTTTTTTAAAAACCTACTTTATCCCTATATTTGGTTGTATAAATCTTAAAGATAGCTATTGAATGTAATTCGTTTTTTAATAATTACACCCTACTTATTCTACTTAACATTCGTGCATTAGTGGCTAAAAAATAAAAATCATGAAAATAAAAGAAATTCTTTCTGTTCTCGAAGAAATGGCACCACAGGCCTATGCCGAAGATTTTGACAATGTGGGTTTACTGGTTGGGAATCAAAACACTGAAGCAAGCGGAGTTTTAGTTTGTCATGATGCATTGGAAAATGTAATTGACGAAGCTATTGCTAAAAATTGCAATCTGGTGGTTTGCTTTCACCCTATTTTATTTTCCGGAATCAAAAAAATAACCGGTAAAAATTATGTGGAACGCGCCATTTTGAAAGCCATAAAAAACGATATTGCTATTTATGCCGTTCACACCGCTTTGGATAATCATCAACAGGGAGTCAATAAAATTTTCTGCGAGGCTCTTGGTTTGAAAAAAACGAAAATATTAATTCCGAAGCAAAATTTCATTCGAAAATTAATCACCTATACGATTCCTGAAAATGCTGAAAAATTACGCAATGCTTTGTTTGATGCCGGAGCCGGAAAAATAGGAAATTACGAAGATTGCAGTTTTAATTCCAAGGGAATCGGGACTTATATGGGTAACGAAAACAGCAATCCTGAAATTGGAGAGCGTTTTGAATTTGTAGAAAGTGACGAAATCAAAATCGAAGTTACTTTTGAAAAATATTTAGAATCTAAAATTTTAAAAGCTCTGTTTAAAAACCATGTGTATGAAGAAGTGGCTTATGAAATTTATGATTTGCAAAATCAGCACCAAAATATCGGTTTGGGAATGATTGGCGAACTGGAAAATCCAATGGACGAAAAATCCTTTTTAGCATTGGTTAAAGATAAAATGCAGGCCGAGGGGATTCGCCATTCTCAATTTTTAGGAAAAAAAATCCAAAAAGTTGCGGTGCTTGGAGGTTCGGGAAGTTTTGCTATCAAAAATGCTATTCAGGCCGGAGCTGATGCATTTTTGACCGCCGATTTGAAGTATCACCAATTTTATGAAGCCGAAAATCAGCTGATTTTAGCTGATATTGGACATTTTGAAAGCGAACGCTATACAAAAAATTATATTGTTGATTTTCTTCGAAAAAAAATTCTTAATTTTGCCATCATTTTATCAGAAGAAAATACAAATCCAGTTAAGTACTTATAAAATATGACTAATACTAAAGAATTAAGTGTTGAGGACAAGTTGAGAGCCATCTACGATTTACAATTGATTGACTCGAGAATTGACGAAATTAGAAATGTAAGAGGCGAACTTCCTCTTGAAGTGGAAGATTTAGAAGATGAAGTTGCTGGTTTAAGCACTCGTTCTGAAAAATTGAAAGGGGAACTTGAAGTAATTGAAGAGCAAATTAAAGCTAAAAAAAATAGCATCGACGAGCACAAAGAAGCTATTAAAAAATATACAAAACAACAGGAAAGTGTACGTAACAACAGAGAATTCAACTCTTTAACTAAAGAGGTAGAATTTCAGGAGCTTGAAATCCAATTAGCTGAAAAGCAAATGAGAGAAATGAAAGCTTCTATTGAACACAAAAAAGAAGTTATTGCACAATCTAAAGAAAAATTAGAGTTAAAATCAAATCATTTAAAACACAAAAAATTAGAATTAAATGATATCATGGCAGAAACTGCCAAAGAAGAAGAATTCTTAACTCAAAAATCATTAGAATTCCAAGAGCAAATCGAAGAAAGATTGTTAGCTGCTTACAAAAGAATTCGTTCCAGCGTACGTAACGGATTAGCAGTAGTTTCGATTGAAAGAGGTGCTTCTGCTGGTTCATTCTTCACTATTCCGCCGCAAACTCAGGTGGAAATTGCTTCCAGAAAAAAAATCATCATCGATGAGCACTCCGGAAGAATTTTGGTTGACAGCAGCTTAGCCGAAGAAGAAAAACAAAAAATGGAAAACTTATTCGCTAGTATTTAATTATATTTAAGTCCCGATTTAACATCGGGACTTTTTTATTATGAAAAAAGCTGTTTATTTTCTTTTTACAAAATCCATTGGTTTATACCTTAATGCCCTAAGTTTTGTCTTTCCTGAAAAGGCAACCCAACTAGCCTATGCCCTTTTTAGCGAGCCCCGCGACGGCAAACTGGAAAAAGATAAACTTCCCGAAATCCTGAAAGAAACCGAAAAAGAAAGTTATCAATATCAGGGAAATCATTTCCAAACCTATACCTGGAAAGGCAATGAAAATATCGTTTTATTAGTTCACGGCTGGGAAAGCAATGCTTCCAGATGGGAAAAACTAATTGCTCATCTTAAAAAATCCGGCAGCACTATTATTGCTTTAGACGCTCCGGGACACGGATTATCCGGCGGAAAAGAATTTAACATCCCGCAATATGCCTCTTTTATTGATGTTTTGGTTCAAAAATTCCATCCTCAATATCTTATTGGTCATTCTTTAGGCGGAAAAACCTGTTTGTATTATCAGGCTACTTATCAAAACAACAGCATTGAAAAAATGGTCGTTTTAGGTTCGCCAAGTGATTTTAAAATCATTTTGGACAACTACATTCATTTATTAAGTTTGAATGCTAAAATTTCCAAAGGAATGGAAAATTATTACCTGCACCATTTTAATCTTAAAATCGAACAATTCACCGGAAAATTATTTGCTTCCAAAATAAAAGCCAAAGGGCTTATTGCCCATGATATTGAAGATGATATCGTCTTATTTGAAGAGGCTAAAAAAATTGCCGGCGCCTGGCAGGATTCTGTTTTTATTGAAACAAAAGGATTAGGACATAGTTTACACGACGACGAATTGTATCAAAAAGTATATCAATTTCTTTTTGAATAAAAAGTAAATTTCAATTTCAATCTCAATTTCAAAAATAGTACATCAAAATTCGCATTGAATATTATTATTGCTATTGTTATTGCCATTATCATTGATATTGTATTATTGCTTACTTTTGCAGCATGGAAGAAAATCTAAAACGTCTTAATAAATTCATAGCCGAAACCGGTTTTTGCTCGCGTCGTGAAGCCGACAAATTCATCGAAGAAGGTCGCGTAACCATCAATGGCACTGTGCCGGAATTAGGCACTAAAGTTGCCCCTGATGACGAAGTTCGTGTAGACGGCAAACTCATTCACGAAAAAAACGAAAAACCAATTTATTTAGCTTTCAACAAACCTGTGGGAATTGAATGTACTACGAATCTGGAAGTACGTAACAACATCGTGGATTACATCAATTATCCGAAACGAATTTTCCCTATCGGACGTTTAGACAAAGCTTCAGAAGGGTTGATTTTCATGACCAATGACGGAGATATTGTTAACAAAATTCTCCGCGCCAGAAATAATCACGAAAAAGAATATACCGTTACAGTTAACAAACCCATCACTGACCGATTTATCCAACGCATGGGAAATGGCGTTCCCATTCTGGACACCGTAACCCGAAAATGTAAGGTGGAGCAAATTAGCAAAAACACCTTTAAAATTATTCTGACTCAAGGTTTGAATCGCCAAATTCGTAGAATGTGCGAATATTTAGGCTATGATGTTACAGCCTTGAAACGCATCCGAATTATCAATATTTCACTGGACATTCCTGTAGGGCGCTACCGCGAATTAACCGATGCCGAAATTAAAGAACTCAATGAGCTAATTGCACCATCCAGTAAAACCGAAGAAGCCAGTTTACCTAAAACGGAAGCTCCCAAACGTAAAACCGAATTCATCAAAAAGAACGATCCGAGGTTTAGAAATAGAAAGAGGGATTAATTTAATAATCCCTCTAATAATTTATCTAATTCTTGAGCGCTTGGGTTTACGGCCACTATCACTCCTTTAGAATTAACAAGGAAGGTAGAGCCTCCTGAATTAGAAATATTGTATTTGTCCCAGATTCGGTTCTTATTATCCATTTCAATCAAATTCAACCAAGGATATCTGTCTTTTTCAATTGCCTTTTCAAAAGCGTTTGTATTTTTAAATTCATTAGCAACGCCTAAAATCACAAATCCTTTGTCCTTGTATTTTTCATAAATGGGAATATAACTTTTACTAGTAACCCTGCAAGGTCCACACCATGATGCCCACAAATCAATCAATGCGACTTTTCCGGCTACAATATCCGAAGCTGTAACAATAGTCCCTTCAATTGTTGGTGCCGAAAAATCTACAAACATCCCCCCTACTTTAACCGTTGTAATACCTTCCATAATATCGGATATTTGTTTCGTGTAAGGATGTAAAGGATACATTTTAGCATAAATGGATGTCAAATTACGCACTTCATTAAAATCCATATTCTTCTTAAATTGCTTATACCATCGTACTTCATCCAATAAAAGAGAATAAGAAACAATGTTCTTCTTTTTAGCTATATATTTTGCTTCCCAATCGTATTTTATTTTCTGAATGGAATCCATTTTATTATTTAAAAACAAAGCTCTGGATGTATAGGCTTTTCCGTTTTCCATTAATTCATCACGAGACTTATACCATTTATTCAGCTCCTCATCTTTGTCATTGCCTTTGGTTTTAATCTTTTCCGTAATTCTATTATATTCTTCACTAAAATAATTTCCAGAATCCCATAAAGAGTCTATTTCCTCACTGAAAATTTTCTCTATGGGTTTAAAAACTTTGTCTTTCTCTTTTTTAAAAGCAAGCATTTTATCGGTTAATAAGCCGCCAACAATACTATTTTTATCAAAATCTTTTGTTTCGTGCAACTTAAAATCGACCTCTCCATTCTCTACAAAAAAAGAAATGGGACGGAATGCTCCTTTCTCTAATTCTTCTCCAAGTATCAAAGTATATTTTTCAGCAAATGGAGTATGTAAATCATATTCAAAATATCCATTCACAATCGGAATTTTAATTCCACTCATAAAAGGATTATCTCTGTCTGTTACCAACTTTAGATAGGTCGACTTTCCACTGTTTAATTTCCCTTTTATTTTACAATTGATATCATCAATTAAATTTAAATACGAGGTTTTAGCAGGCAGCACTTTATTGACGAATTTGCTATTTGAATCAGTAGTTACTTTTGCATTTTGTGAATAAGCAAAAAAACAAACCAGTAAAACCGTAAAGGTTAAAAATGTATTTTTCATAATGGTAAATCAATAAACCTCCAACAAAAAAACATATTCTATCGGTGACTTTATTTATTATTACATCTGTTTCTCTAAAATTTTCTTCAAATCTTCGTTGGAATGTTGCCCTAACTTTGGATTGATAACTTCCCCATTTTTACCTACTAACACATAATGTGGAATCCCGGAAACATTAAATTTTTCGGCTAAGTAATTCCAATCGTCAGTTGATAATCGATAATATTCTCCTTTTATATCCGGAATCATTGCCGAATACGTTTTTTCCGGAGAACTTTGATTGGTTAGATACACAAAAACAATATCTTTCTCTTTCATTTCTTCTTTCAAAGGTTTGATTCTTTCAATTCCGGAACGACAAGGTCCACACCAGGTTGCCCAAAAATCAACATAAACTACTTTTCCTTTATATTTATTCATTATTTCGGCAAATAATTTATTTGCTTCCGTTTTTGGCGTTTCATTGAGTACATAACCCGTTTTTGATTTATTTGCTTCAATTTTAGCCTGTGTTTCATTATTACATTTTTTAATATAATCTGCAATAAAAGGGGTTTTTATGGATTGTTGTTCTCGGACCAATTCTTCTTCTGATAAAGGAGTAACCTGATCCACTACTTTATTACAAATCTCCTGAGACTTCATAATATCAGTTGCAAAACCAGCTTTTACATTAAACAATTCAGCTAGTTTTTTATTTCTGAAAGCAGCTCTTTTATCATTATAAATTTGACTCAAAAGAATTTGATGTTTTTTATAAAAAGAATTAAGTTCTTCATAAACAGAAACATTTTTCTTTATTTGTTCAGGAGATGTCCCTTTTGCAAGTCTTTTTTCTGCCTTTAAAAACTCTTTTTCCTCTTTTGAAATTGGTATATTATTTTTGATTAAATACGCTTCTAAATCTGAAGTATTATAAATACCATCTTTTCTTATTTCTTTGATTATTTTTTGGTGTTTGGCAAAAAAAGAAACACTTATTTTCCCATATTTTTTATCAAAATCTTTTTGAGCAGGTCGATTTTGAAAAGTTTCAACATCTTTAAAATCAATCAATAATTGTTGTTCTTCTTTTGTTAAAGAATAACCACTTTTTACGATTTCATCAGCGGTTTCTAAAAACGAATTTGAAATATTTCCTATACTTAATAAATCTAAAAACTGCAATCTATTAATAACATTTTGATAACTATGCGTAGAAATTACTGCTAATGGATTATTGATAATGCCATCTGTCAAAAATTGATAATAATCTGCCGTAAGAGTATCTTTTTTAAGGCTAATTTCCCTTTGATTATTAGGTATTTTATTTTTTAATCGAAAAGCAGTTTCTTTATCGCGTTGATAATTCATCATTTGAGCAATAACATTGTATTCTATTTCTAATTTCCCAATTTGATAAGCTTTAGCCTCAATTGCATTTGATTTTCTTAAAGACTCTAATGCTTCCTGCTTTTTATTTGCTACATTCTGACAATAAACTTTATAAGCTTCCGGATTCTTATCTAAAATAGTACGCATCATGCATTCATAATCCGTTCGTCTTATTTTCTGTGTTTTCAATAAATCAGCATTTAGCCTACCCGATTCTCCCATATAAATTGTTCGTTTATCTCCAAACAATTGAAAAACATCTTTTCCTGGTTCTAAATAAACGGAACCATTAAAAATAGGGGAACGCACCCAAACTTCATGCGGATAGTACAATGGAAGTTTTATAGAGAAAAAACCATTATCCTTAATTTTGGCAACAAAAGTATTTTGCGCTCCAGTGATAATATCGTCAACGTGAATGGCTATTGTTTTTACAGCAGTCTTAGGGCTATAATTCTTAATATATCCGCTATATGTTGCTGAATCACTTTTGAAAATAGGTAGTCCATAAGCAATATCAGCGCTGTTTAATTTTGCTATTTCATTTTGAGATTTGTTAGCAAAAGCAATTAGTGATTTTGGGTTTTCACCAATAAAATAATTTCCTTCTTTCCCTTTTTTAACAAACAAAGTCACTTTTTGATTTTCATGGGTCAGGTTTACAGAACCATTTCCTTTTTTCAAAGCTACTTTTTCATAATTCCAAACTTGGTTTTTAAAAACCAAATTGTTATCATAAAATCCAATTTCCCAATTACCGTTTTCTGCATTAAACCAGTTTCCTTCTAATTCTTTATTAATACCCGATGGGTTAGGTATATCCTGCAATGCAATATCATAAATAAACCAATTCCCTCCATCATTTGCCTCACCATATTCAATTTTAGAAACCTTTTTATCCAATTTTCCAAAAATCAATTTATAATTTAAAACACCTGATTCCGGAACAACATTTCCACTTTTCAACGAAATGCCTTCGGCGCTTTTTATAAATATTTTTTCTTCATTCGCTACATCTTTAATATAAGTTTGTTTAGGAATGGTAAATTTAAATCCTGAATACTGAGTAATTTCAAATGAAATGACTGTTGTAGAATCAGTTATTTCAATTTTTTTTATAGATAAATAAGGTGCGGCAGAAAACCCGGTTTTAGGATTTTCGATTGTTTTTTGTGCGAATATCGTACTGACAGATAAAAGCATTGCAAAGAGTAAAAAGATTTTTTTCATAATTTTTTGGTTGTTAATTGACAGACAATTTATAAAAAATTATCCTACACAGTATCCTGTACTGTAGGGTAATTTTTTATTTTATCCACAATCCAACCCTTAAAATAGAAATGAAGATATTTCATCTTTAAAAAAATCATAAAAAAAGCCTTAAACTTAGCGTTTAAGGCTTTCTATAGAACAATAATTCTTATTACTATTTTCTACTTCTGATTTTTCTTGCCAATAACGTATTTTTCAACAACATGGCAATGGTCATAGGCCCTACACCTCCCGGAACCGGAGTGATGAAAGATGATTTTTGGCTTACTCCGTCAAAATCAACGTCACCTTTAATTACATATCCTTTCGGATTTGAAGCATCTTCTACTCTGGTAATTCCTACGTCAATAATAACCACTCCGTCTTTTACCATATCTGCTTTTAAGAATTCTGGCACTCCTAAAGCGGTAATAATAATATCGGCATTTTTAGTATATTCTTCTAAATTTTTAGTTCTACTATGTGTTAAAGTCACAGTTGAATCACCAGGATTTCCTTTACGGCTCATCAAAATACTCATTGGACGTCCCACAATATGACTACGACCAATAACTACGGTATGTTTTCCTGAAGTTTCTACTTTGTAACGCTCTAACAATTCCATAATTCCAAATGGTGTCGCTGGCAAGAAAGTTTCCATTTCCAGAGCCATACGTCCAAAGTTTGTTGGATGAAAACCATCAACATCTTTTTCAGGATTAATTGCTAAAAGGATTTTTTCCTCGTCGATATGTTTTGGCAAAGGTAATTGAACGATGTAACCATCTAAATTATCATCTTCATTCAGGTCTTTTATTTTATTCAATAAAGCCTCTTCTGTAATGTCTTCTGGCAAAGCAACTAAAGTAGAATCGAAACCAATTTGCTCACAAGAGCGCACTTTGCTTCCTACATAAGTCAAACTTGCTCCATTATTCCCCACGATAACTGCAGCTAAGTGTGGTACTTTTTCGCCGTTAGCTTTCATTTGTTGCACTTCAGCGGCGATTTCTCTTTTAATATCTTCCGAAGTTTTTTTTCCGTCTAGTATTTGCATCTTTATTTTGAGTTATGAATTATGGGTTATGAGTTAAAAGTAAAATCCTCTTAAAACTAAAACCGAATAATTCTTTATTGTTATAATTGTGTTTTTAAAACTGGAAGTCTTTTGTAAACTGCTTTCTGCAAACTGAAATCTAAACCCTATTTCATTCCCGGCATACCAGGCATTCCTTTCATACCACCCATCATTTTCATCAAATTCTTTCCTCCTGGTCCCTGCATCATCTTCATCATTTTGCTCATTTGGTCAAATTGCTTCATCAGCTGATTTACCTGCTCCACCTTGGTTCCTGAACCTTTGGCAATACGATTTTTTCTTTTCACATCAATCAAAGCCGGTTTTTTTCTTTCTGCCGGAGTCATCGAATAGATAATGGCTTCGATATGTTTGAAAGCATCATCTTCAATTTGTACATCTTTCATAGCCTTTGAAGCACCTGGTATCATTCCTACCAAATCTTTCATATTACCCATTTTTTTCACCTGCTGAATTTGAGCTAAGAAATCGTCAAAACCAAATTCGTTCTTAGCAATTTTCTTTTGCAATTTACGGGCTTCTTCTTCGTTGAATTGCTCCTGAGCTCTTTCTACCAGGGAAACAACATCTCCCATCCCCAAAATACGCTCAGCCATACGGTCCGGATAGAAAACATCAATAGCGTCCATTTTTTCTCCGGTACCCACAAATTTAATTGGCTTATTAACTACTGATTTAATAGATAACGCTGCTCCACCACGGGTATCACCATCTAATTTGGTCAAAATAACCCCGTCAAAGTTCAAAATATCATTGAAAGCTTTTGCTGTATTTACTGCATCCTGACCCGTCATCGAATCCACAACGAATAAGGTTTCCTGTGGTTTGATAGCATTGTGTACACGAGCAATTTCGTCCATCATTTCCTGATCTACTGCCAAACGACCTGCCGTATCGACAATTACCACGTTCATTCCGTTAGCTTTTGCAAAAGCAATTGCATTTTCGGCAATAACAACAGGATTTTTATTATCCGGCTCCGAATAGACATCAACACCTATTTGTTGCCCCACTACGTGCAACTGATTGATAGCCGCAGGACGATAAATATCACAGGCAACCAAAAGTGGTTTTTTATTTTTCTTTGTTTTCAAATAATTAGCCAATTTTCCGGAGAAAGTAGTCTTACCGGAACCTTGTAAACCTGACATCAAAATCACTGTTGGTGAACCCTGCAAATTGATTCCTGCAACATCACCTCCCATTAATTCCGTCAACTCATCCTTTACTAACTTCACTAACAACTGACCTGGTTGCAAAGTAGTTAACACATCCTGACCGATTGCTTTGTCTTTTACTCGGGCCGTAAAATCTTTAGCAATTTTAAAATTTACGTCGGCATCCAGTAAGGCACGACGTACTTCTTTTAAAGTATCAGCAACGTTAACTTCGGTAATTTTACCGTGACCTTTTAGTATATGAAAAGCTTTGTCTAGTTTATCGCTTAAATTATCGAACATGTTTATTTAATTTTATTGAAGTGCAAAGATAAACTAATTAGATAATTAGGCAATTACATAATTAGAATATTGAGCCGCTTTTAAACTTTATTTTAACTCAAAAAACGACTCCTTTTCAAAGTCGTTTCCCACCTGTTTTTACATTCTTTCCGGAACATTAATTCCTAACAAACTAAAGGCATCCGCAATGGTATTAGCCACTCTTTTAGATAACTGCACACGGAATTTTTTAATTTCTAAATCGGCTTCACCCAGGATAGGCACTGCCTGATAGAACGAATTGTATTCTTTTACCAAATCATAAGTAAAATTAGCAATCAAAGCCGGGCTATGATTTTGAGCCGCATTTTGAATTACTTCCGGAAACAATTCTAATTGTTTGATTAATTCTTTTTCTTTTTCGTGCAAAGATTCCACTTTAGCATTGTTAGAAAAATCAAAATCCGCTTTTCTAATAATTGACTGAATACGGGCATAAGTATATTGAATAAAAGGCCCTGTATTTCCGGCAAAATCAACCGATTCTTCCGGGTTGAACAAAATACGTTTTTTAGGATCTACCTTCAAAATATAATATTTCAAAGCACCCATCCCGATGGTTTTGTATAATTTGGCTTTTTCTTCTTCTGAATAACCTTCCAATTTCCCTAATTCTTCTGAAATTTGTTGAGCCGTATCACTCATATCTTTCATTAAATCATCGGCATCAACGACAGTTCCTTCACGGGATTTCATTTTTCCGGAAGGCAAATCAACCATTCCATAGGAAAGATGAAATAAGTTATCAGCCCAGTCAAATCCTAATTTTTTAAGGATTAAAAACAACACTTTAAAGTGGTAATCCTGCTCATTCCCTACCGTGTAAACCATTCCTCCTACATCCGGCATATCTTTTACCCGTTGAATAGCCGTTCCGATATCCTGCGTCATATAAACGGCTGTTCCGTCAGAACGTAACACAATTTTACGGTCTAAACCTTCGTCAGTTAAATCAATCCAAACCGAACCATCAGGATCTTTTTCGAAGATTCCTTTTTCTAATCCTATTTGAACCACATCTTTTCCTAACAAATACGTATTGCTTTCGTAGTAATAACTATCAAAATCAACGCCCATATTTTTATAAGTTGTAGCAAAACCATCATAAACCCATTGGTTCATGGTTTTCCAAAGAGCCACTACTTCTGCATCACCAGCTTCCCATTTGCGAAGCATTTCCTGAGCTTCCAAAATCATTGGAGCCTGCTTTTTAGCTTCTTCTTCCGTTTTCCCTTCAGCCATTAATTGGTTGATTTCCTCTTTGTAGGCTTTATCAAAAGCCACATAAAAATTCCCAACCAATTTATCGCCTTTCAATCCGGTTGATTCCGGTGTTTGCTCTTTTCCAAATTTTTGCCAGGCTAACATCGACTTACAAATATGAATCCCTCGGTCGTTGATGATTTGGGTTTTATACACTTTTTTTCCCGAAGCCTTGATAATTTCAGCAACCGAATAACCTAATAAGTTATTACGAACATGCCCTAAATGCAAAGGTTTGTTGGTATTTGGCGAAGAATATTCTACCATTACCGCCTTGTCATCCGGATTTGGAGTTACAAAACCATATTTTACATTATCCTTAATTCCGTTGAAAAAATTCAAATAATAAGCATCCGAAATCACGATGTTTAAAAACCCCGAAACCACATTAAACTTGGCCACCTCAGCCGCATTTTCTACTAAATAGCTTCCAATTTTATTTCCTAATTCTACCGGATTGCTTTTTATGATTTTCAACAAAGGAAAAATTACCATCGTAATATCTCCCTCAAATTCCTTACGTGTAGTCTGAAATTCAACTTTATCGATGGTTACATCAAATAAATCCTGAATCGCTTTTTTTATAGATGGCGTAAGCGCTTGTGATAATGTCATTTTGTCTTTGAATTTATAAAGTGCGCAAAGATAGTCATTATGTAGCGATTTGAAAATTGGAAAACAAGATAAATTTCCATTACTCCAAAGCATTTCCTATAAAATTTTGTAAGATTATATTTTTTTACAAAAAACAGTACTATGTATTGCAAAGTATTATCCAAAAGATATATATTTGCATTGTCAACTAAAAACAAAATCAAATAAAAATACAATCATGAAACTAAAACTTATCTTAATCTGTTTCTTTGGTAATATGATTACTATGGGAGCACAAAATTCGATTCAGCCAAATGAACTCGATCTTCTAGGCAGTATTTCAGGAAAGGTGATCGATAAAAAAACGAACGAACCGCTTCCTTTTGTGAACATTGTTATCCAGGAAAATGGCAAAATGATTACAGGCGGTGTTACTTCTGAAAAAGGATTATTTTTAATCAAAAATTTAGAATTAACGAAATACGATGTGGAAATTCAGTTCATGGGGTACAAAACCATCAGTAAATCCATCACGCTTTCTTCCAACAACAAGAACATCAATCTGAACACAATTGCTTTAGAAGAAAATGCCATCGAACTAAAAAGTGTTGAAATTGTAAGCGAAAAATCGATTATTGAACAAAAAATTGACCGAAAAGTAATTAACGTCGGGAAAGATTTGATTTCTGCCGGTGCCACCGCATCTGAAATCATGAACAACATTCCTTCGGTGAGCGTTGATCCGCAAACTAACGCTATCAGTTTAAGAGGAAATTCGAATGTAAAAATTCTTATTGACGGAAAACCTACTAATATTGATGTGGCCCAGTTATTACAACAAATTCCTTCTTCTTCTATCAAGCAAATAGAGCTGATTACCAATCCTTCGGCTAAATACAATCCGGAAGGCATGAGCGGAATGATTAATATTGTGCTGAACAAAAACAGTAAAATCGGTTTTAACGGAAGCATCAACAACGGACTCACATTTGCGATAACTCCAAAAGTGAATTCTTCTTTTGATGTAAATTATAAAAAAGGAAAAATAAACTGGTTTGCTAATTACGGATTCAATCATGGCAAATACACTAATTATGGTTATATAAACACAACCGAAGCCGAACTGGAGGATTTTCAAGACTACCGTTTTATCGACCAAAACAGCTCTCATTTAGCCAAATTAGGTTTTGATTTTTATAGGAACGAAAAAAACACCATTTCTTTCTACACCAATCAAAATTTCAATCTGGCTCATGGAAATTCGGACACCAAAATTGATTTTGTTGACCCTAATAAAGCTGATATCCATCAATTATTCAACAATAAAGTAAACAACCATTGGCAAACTTATAATCTTGATTATAAAACTAACTTTATAAAAGAAGGCCACACACTTGAATTAGAAATTAATCAACACAACGGAAACAACAAAGAAGACGCCTTTTACAGCGATCCCAGAACGAATTACATCAGTATCAAAGGCAATAATACTTTGATTAATTTGGATTATGTTAATCCGCTTTCAGAAAACAGCAAACTGGAATTAGGTGCAGAAAGCAGAATAGAAAACACTAAAAATAAATTTCTATTAAATGATGCTTATAATTCTGCCTTTAGTTACGACCGAAATATTTATTCCGTCTATGCTACTTTTTCAAAACAATGGGGAAAATGGAATGCGCAGGTCGGAACACGATTAGAACATTTTGAAGCTGATGCGTTATTTAAAAAAGTAAACGAAAGTGATGTTACTTTCAACAATACCCTTTTCAATTTTTATCCGTCGGCTTTTTTAAATTACAATCCTTCCGAAAAAAACAGCTTTAATTTGAGCTTTTCAAAACGTGTAGATCGCCCGAGTATCAACCAGTTAAATCCAATACGGGAATGGAGTACTCCGCAAATTGATTCGGAAGGGAATCCGTCTTTACAACCACAATTTACTTATTCTTATGAATTAAATTACACCCGAAAACTCAAAATTGGTTCTCTGACAACGGGAGTTTTCTTCCGAAGTATCAATTCAGAAATCACCAGAACCTTATATCAAAATCCGGATGATGTTTCTAAACAAATTTTGTCCTACGCTAATCTGAATGATAATAACGCCTACGGTTTTGAAATTTCTTCCAATTTAGATTTCACCAAATGGTATAGCGCCAATATTAGTATGGATGCTTACCACAAAAAAATAAGAGGAGTAGTTTCAGACGAATCGGTTTCTGCCAATGTAACTGCTTTCAATGCCCGAATAAACAATACCTTTAAAGCATCTAAAAATTTGCGTTTCCAATTGTTCAGCATGTACAGAGGTCGCGATTTAGGCTTGCAATTACTGGGAAAACCGATGTGGAAAACCGATTTGGGTTCCAGCCTTAACATATTAAAAGGAAACGGAACAGTTTCTCTAAAATTCAGTGATATTTTTAAAACCATGCATTATCGTTTTACAGCCGAAATTCCGAAAGAACAAAACGGACAATTTAACTGGGAAAGCCGTTCGGTTTATGTAGGTTTCAATTACCGTTTTGGCAGTGGAAAAAATAAAGCGGCACAAAGAAAAACCAGAGATCAAAACGAAGTTCAGGGTGGTGGTATGTTATAATTGTAGTTTTAAATAATTCCCTAAAAAAAAGTCCGAAGCCTGCCAACTTCGGACTTTTGATTTATAATCATTCCGGTTCTACCACTTAATGATAGCGCTCGCCCAGGTAAATCCACTACCAAAAGCCGCCAAAACCACCGTATCGCCTGATTTTATTTTTCCCTGTTCCCAAGCTTCGGTTAAAGCAATAGGCACAGAGGCCGCTGTAGTATTGCCGTATTTTTGAATATTATTAAAAACCTGTTCGTCTGACAATTGAAACTTATTTTGAATATATTGCGAAATTCTCAGATTAGCCTGATGCGGAATCAGCATATCGATATCGGAAACCCTTAAATTATTAGCTTCTAATCCCTCATTGATTACTTCTGCAAAACGAACCACTGCATTTTTAAATACAAATTGCCCGTTCATGTGCGGAAAATAACTTTCATCCTCTGGGTTATTATCTGCCAAAATATCGTTTACCCAGCGACCTCCCATTCCCGGAGCGGTTAAAACCAATTCTTCGGCGTGGATTCCTTCCGAATGCAAATGCGTGGAAAGAATTCCTTTGGTCAAATCTTCTTCACGGCTTAGTACCGCTGCTCCTGCTCCATCACCAAAAATTACCGAAACCCCGCGTCCGCGTGTGGTCATGTCCAAACCGGAAGATTGCACCTCTGAACCAATTACTAAAATATTTTTATACATTCCCGTTTTAATATATTGATCAGCAACTGAAAGCGCATATACAAATCCCGAACATTGATTGCGCACATCTAAAGCACCAACGGTTCGCAGTCCTAAGTCTCTTTGCACTAAAACTCCCGGTCCCGGAAAATAATAATCCGGACTTAAGGTTGCAAAAACGATAAAATCAATCTCATTTTTATCAATTCCGGCGCGTTCAATGGCAATCTTGGCCGCTTTTACGCCCATTGTTGTGGTTGTATCTTCTCCTTTTATAATATGCCGACGTTCCTGAATTCCGGTGCGTTCCTGAATCCAAGCGTCATTGGTATCAATAATTTTTGACAAATCGTCATTAGTTACCACAGTAGAAGGGACATAAAATCCCAGACCTGAAATTTTTGAATGATACATTTTCCAATTTTTTATATTAAAAACTAAATATAATAAAAAAACCAGTCTGTAAACTGGTTTTCTAATACTATATTCTCTGTTTTAACTAAGCTGTTTGATTATCCACAGCGGCATCCGGCGCATTTTTCTTAACCGATTCAATACCATTTTCCCGAGCTGCAACCGACTCATACATTTCGCTATTTCCTATAATCTGGCCATTTCCGGCTTTCAAATTGAAATAATGCTTCCCGTTTGTTGATTCTTTGCGATCAAAACGACCGTCTTCCTGAGAATTTTTTCTAACCGATTCAATTCCGTTGTCACAAGCCGCCAAAGTTGTATACCCCTCACTTGCTAAAATTGTCTGACCATTACCTGCTTTCAGATTAAACTGAAACTCGCCATTTGTTCTTTTTGTAATTACAAATTTTCCCATATTTTTTTTTATTTATAATTGGATTAAAATTAGAATTAAAACTTATGTCAGCTAAAAATAATAAAAAAAACACAGAAAACTCAGAAAACTCAGAAAAAAATCAACAAATCTTCAGATTCACTTCCTGATTAAATTCTAAAGGAGCTTCATGTTCGAAGAAAATAACTTTTCTATCAAAAACCGCTTTAATCAAATAATAACCGCCTTTGAAATACGATTGTTTAACCAAAACATTCATAATTCCTTTTTCATCCACTTTTAACTGATGCGGATAAAGCAAAAGCAATTCGTCGTCTTCTTCGCTTACATTAATGAGTTGCGACAATTTCAATTCGTTTACTTCTCCAAAAAGCGAAGCGACATATTTATTAATTGGATTGTTGTACAAATTATACGAATCGGCTTTATCAACCATTTTTCCATTTTGCAACACAATGGTTTCATCGGCAAAAGAAAGCGCATCGGTACTGTCGTGCGTAGCCACAATACAGGTAATTCCCTGCGCTTTTAAATAAGCAAATAAATTACGACGCAGCGCATTTTTCCTGAAATTATCAATATGACTAAAAGGTTCGTCAAGCAGTAAAACTTCCGGTTCCAAAGCCAAAACTCTCGCCAAAGCCACACGTTGTTGCTGCCCTCCGCTCAAGTATTTAGCCTTCACATCCGCATAATCAGTCATTTCTACAATTTCCAGTAGTTCCCGAACGCGGGCTTTTTTCTTTTCAGGATGGATATTCGACAAATATTTACCTACATTCTCTGCCACGGTTATATAAGGCATCAGGTCAAAATCCTGCGAAAGATATTTCATAAAAGGCATTCCCGGTACCAAATTAAAACTGGTTCCTAAAACCTCTGTTTCATTCCAAAAAATCTGTCCCTGATCCAAATCATACAAACCGTAAATCAATTTTAGCAAAGTGCTTTTTCCACAGCCACTTTCGCCAATTACAGCAATGTTTTGTCCTTTTTGAACAGAAAATTCGATATTTTGAACTACTGGTTTTTCGGTATAACCAAAGGAGATATTTTGAACTTGAAGCATTATAAAATGAATGTTTTTTTTGAAAGTACAAAGATAGATTTCTTTGATATAAAAAAATATTGAAGATCATAAATATCTTTAAAAAAATCTCTTTGGTAAAGGTCTTGAAAAGAAATAAAAAGTTACCGCAGATTCGCAGATTAATATAAAAAAATCTGCGAATCTGCGGTTAAAAACAAAAAAGTCGCTCCTAAACGGAACGACTTTTCTATGTATTGGTAAAAAACTAATAACTAGTTTCCTGCTTCTTTTTCAGCGTCGGCTTTCATTTTAGCATTTGCTACGATAGCAAATTCTACACGACGGTTTTGCGCTCTTCCATCTACAGTTCCATTATCTGCAATTGGGTCCGCAATACCCATTCCCTGAATATTAAATCTGCTTGAAACAAGACCTTTAGCAACTAAGTAACTTTTTACCGAGTTAGCACGCTCACCAGACAATTTTAAATTATAATCAGCTGAACCAGTACTGTCAGTATAACCATAAATCGTAATATCAGTATCCGGATATTCGTTAAAAACAGTCACTAATTTGTCTAAATTATTTTTTGCTGTTGCAGTCAAAGTCGATTTGTTAGTATCAAAACGCACTGCATTTTCGTTTAAAACTAATTTAATTCCTTCCCCAACGCGTTCTACGTCAGCTCCCGGAATAGCCTGGTCAATTTGCCTGGCTTGTTTGTCCATTTTGTTACCAATAACACCACCGGCAACTCCACCAACAACTCCACCAATTACAGCTCCCATAGCTCCTTTTCCTCCTTTTCCAAGGTTATTTCCCAAAATTCCTCCTAAAATAGCTCCACCGGCAGCTCCGATAGCAGCTCCTCTTTGGGTTTTATTTGTATTTTTTAACGATTCACAACTTGTAAAAAGAGAACCTAAAACCATTACTAAAGCTAATGCAACTACTGATATATTCTTCATAACTTTCTGTTTTTTTTTATTATTTTTTAAAAAGGCTTAGTTAACACGTTGAAATTGATAAACCACATCAGTTAATTTTCCTCCAACATCAATTCGGTCAACCAATTGGAAAGAACTTTCGGTTAAATTAGCCACACGTAACACATAACCATCTCTTACTTTTTTAGCTTTTTCGCCAGCATCTAAAATTTTCATTACAAATTCCCCGTTGCTATTTACAAACCAGGTAATTGGCGAACTAAAAACAGGACAATCGTACTTTGTTAAAGCCATATTTCCTTTGTTGTTATTGGAAACAAATTTCCAAGTACTTCCTTCAAAACATTTTGAATCAGCTAATTGAAAAGAATTGACTTTAATGTAGTCAGAACCCGGATAAGAAACCGAACTAATTACCCAGTTTCCTTTAACTCCTGTTTGAATGTTTCGATCCAATTTAGTCGCTGTTACCGAAGATGTTTTACAAGAAAATAACGCCAGCGCAATTGCTGTAACCAAAATTATTTTTTTCATCGTTTATCGTTTTTATATTAAACTTAGGCAAAGATACAATCTAACTTACAAATTTTATTTCAAAATCCCCTTATTTTATTATAAAATTTAAGGATAAGACATTTTGTCACACTCAAGCAAATTGGTATTTTATTTGAATAAAAGCCTAACAAATTGTAAAACACTTTAAAAATTTTAAATATGACAACTGGAAAAATTAATGTGTCAGTGGAAAATATTTTCCCACTTATTAAAAAGTTCTTATACAACGATCACGAGATCTTTTTACGTGAATTAATTTCGAATGGAACAGATGCAACTTTAAAATTAAAACACCTGACCAACATTGGTGAAGCCAAAGTAGAATATGGCAATCCAATTCTTGAGGTAAAAGTTGACAAAGAAGGCAAAAAATTACACATTATCGACCAAGGTATTGGGATGACAGCCGAAGAGGTAGAAAAATACATCAACCAACTGGCTTTTTCTGGTGCTGAAGAATTCCTTGAAAAATACAAAGACACCGCTAAAGATTCCGGAATTATTGGACATTTTGGTTTAGGTTTCTACTCGGCTTTTATGGTGGCTTCAAAGGTAGAAATCATAACTAAATCATACAAAGACGAACCAGCTGCTCACTGGACTTGCGACGGAAGTCCGGAATTCTCCCTTGAACCGGCTGACAAAACCGAGCGCGGAACTGAAATTATCCTTCATATTGCGGATGATTCTTTAGAATTCTTAGAAGATTCAAAAATCAGCGGATTATTGAACAAATACAATAAGTTCATGCCTATTCCAATTAAATTTGGAACCAGAACGGAAACACTTCCTAAACCGGAAGATGCTCCTGAGGATTATGTAAATGAAACGGTTGAAACAGATAACATCATCAACAACCCAAATCCGGCATGGACTAAACAACCTTCTGATTTAAATGACGAAGATTACAAAACGTTCTACCACGAATTGTATCCAATGCAATTTGAAGAGCCTTTATTCAACATTCACCTGAATGTAGATTATCCGTTCAACCTAACGGGAATTTTGTATTTCCCAAAATTAGGTTCGGATATGCAAATTCAAAAAGACAAAATCCAATTGTACCAAAATCAGGTTTTTGTAACGGATAATGTAGAAGGAATCGTTCCTGAATTCTTAACAATGTTAAAAGGAGTAATTGATTCTCCGGACATTCCGTTGAACGTTTCCCGTTCCGGTTTACAGGCTGACGCTGCGGTGAAAAAAATCTCCAACTACATCACCCGTAAAGTTGCTGATAAGTTGAAATCTTTATTCAACGAAAACAGAGCCGATTTTGAAGCCAAATGGAACGACATCAAAATTGTTCTGGAATACGGAATGCTTTCTGAAGATAAATTCTACGAAAAAGCAGGCGCTTTTGTTTTGTACCCAACGGTTAATGACAAATATTACACCCTTGACGAATTAAAAGAAAACCTTAAAGACAAGCAAACCGACAAAGACGGAAAATTGGTTGTTTTGTACGCAGGAAACAAAGAAGCACAACATTCTTACATCCAAATTGCTGAAGAAAAAGGTTACGAAGTTTTGCTTTTAGATTCGCCAATTATTTCGCATCTAATTCAAAAATTAGAAAATGATAATAAAGATTTGACTTTCGTTCGTGTCGATTCAGATCATATTGATAATTTAATCAAAAAAGACGAAACACCAATTTCAAAATTGTCTGAAGACGAGCAAAACAACCTAAAAACAGCTGTAGAAGCGGTTGTTAACAAGCAAACTTATACCGTACAACTGGAAGCTTTAGACAGTCAGGCAGCGCCGTTCATGATTACCCAACCGGAATTCATGCGCAGAATGAAAGAAATGAGTCAAACCGGCGGTGGCGGAATGTTCGGAATGGGTAATATGCCGGAAATGTACAATTTGGTAATCAACACCAACTCGCCTTTGGCATCTACCATTTTAAATACGGAAGACAAAGCAAATCAGGAACACTTGGTAAAACAAGCTTTGGATTTGGCCAAATTGTCTCAAAACCTGTTAAAAGGAGAAGCCTTAACTACTTTCGTAAAACGTAGTTTTGATTTAATAAAATAGTTTATTCGGTTATTTGTTAATTCGTTTAACGGATAAATCACAAAACCTGCTGGTGCAAACCGGCAGGTTTTTTTGTTTTAGGAATAAATTAGAATTACATTTTGTAAGAATATTTTAATATATTTGAAATTATATAATAATTTAAATTGACTTTAAATGAAATATACTTTCCTTATTTTAATACTTTTTATTCCATTAATAGGGTTTTCTCAAATGCGTGAACGTTTAAATTCCACAGATTTAAAGAGATATGAGTTTAAAGGAAAAGTTAGAGAGGTAATACATAAAGAGTATGAACCTATATTTTCAAACGATTCAACTTATACCCTTGAATTATATGATTTTCTTGGTTTCCATAATTACAGGTTTGAATTTAATGAAAAAGGATATTTAAATATGAAAACTGAATTGAGAAAGAAAAAAGATTCAATAATTTCTTCTGCAGTTTGGAAATATAAGTATGACTTAAATAATCGAATTCAACATGAAAACAGAATATCTTTCGAATATTCAAAAGACACAATGACTTGGAACTACAAATATTTTGGAGATTCAATTGTCAACATTCAACAACTTGATAAAACGTACAAAACACTTTATTATACCTACAAACAAAAAGGAGACTTAGAATACTTAAATCATGCAAATTCTGATAGTTCTTACGTTACAAAAAGACTATTTGCATATGACAAACAAAATAGAATTGTCCGCTTTGAAGATTATGAAAATAAGAACTATATCCAAAATTTAATATTAACCACTTACAAAGACAGTACATCTAGAAACAAGTTTAAGGAAATAACAATTCGTACTAAATATAATAATAGTTATTACAATGAATTTGAATATGATAAAAATACAATCACAATAAAAACTGCTAATTTTTCCGGTTATGAATCTTATGTAAATAAGCATGAATATACATATGACAAAGAAGGAAATTGGATTGAGAAAAAAATTTTTAATCCTTCAGGAAAACTTGTAACAGTATTTAAACGAGAAATTAAGTATTATAAATAAACACCAGATAGAGGAAAACATTTCTGTAACCACAATGATTTTTTTACAGATTTACTGCTTGAGATTGCTTCGTTCCTCGCAATGACACACTTGGCGCAAAGTCATTGCGAGGAACGAAGCAATCTCACTAGAAAAAGCAAATCTAATAGCATGTCGTGAGTAATCTCACTAAAAAGAGTAAATCTGATCACTCAATAAAAACTAAAAAAACATGAAACCAGGATTTGTATACAATTACCAATAAATATCAAACGGTAGTTTATGTTGGTGTTACATCAAATCTTCCACAAAGAATTTTAGAACATAAAAACAAGAAATACCCAACATCATTTTCAGCCAGATACGATGTAAACCTATTAGTTTACTACGAGCAATTTCAATGGATCGAAGATGCTATAGCTCGGGAAAAACAAATAAAAGCAGGTTCCAGAGCTGCCAAAAACAAATTGATACAATCTATCAATCCAACATGGAAAGATTTATTTGACGAAATCAAAGACATAATGACTGAATAATGATTAGTTAAAAATTTAAAATCCAAATCAACATAACAAACCTTCAAACAAAACAACCATGAAAAAAACTTTTTACATTATTACCCTTTTACTAATCAACATTTGTTCAATCTCCTGTTCGAATGACGATGATTTAAACTATCAAAATGATTTTGAGAAAAGCAAAAGCGCCTGGCTGGATTTTAAAGCATCCTCTAACAATTCTTATCAGTATGTAGTATCTGGAAGCTCTTTTGTATTACCTTCTCATTGGGAAATAACCATTACTGTTTCAAACGGAATTGTAATTCGAAGAGATTTTACATATATAAATGCTCCCGAAAGCATATCTGAAGAAGAAAAAAATTGGACTGAAAATGAAAACGAAATTAATACTCATTCCTCTTTTATAGCTGCAAGTCCTATAACATTAGATGAAATCTATACTAAGGCAGAAAAGGATTGGCTTATAAAAAGGAAAAACACGAGTACTTATTTTGAAACCGAAAACAACGGACTCATTTCAACTTGCGGTTATACTGAAAAAAACTGCATGGATGATTGTTTTATTGGTATAAAAATAAAAAGCATTACAAGCTTATAAAGTTCAATCAAAAAATCAAATAGTACGAAATCCTAATCCATAAGCTTTTCATTAGCAAATATTTTCAACAATAAAATTTTAAAAATCACTAAATTAGTACTGAACAAATTCCAGTAACGATGAAAATTTGCTGCTTTTTTATTCTTCTGCTAAGTTTTCAGTCCTGTGCCACAAAAAAATACACTCACATCAGGCAATGGACAGAGGGAATACATTGGGCAACGGAAAAAAAATACCGAATCAGTCAAAACTCAAAAAAACTTTTATACACTAAGGAATACCTTTTTACCCGAAACGGACGTATCAAATATTCTAAAACAACCGACTCGCTTGGTAATCTTATCCAAGAAACCCAAAAACGTTTATGGTTTGTGGTAGAATCCTATCCGGACAAAGAAAATTATTATTGTAAAACCCGATGGAAACCGGGACAAAGGGAACGAATTAGCTGTTATACCCGTAAACAATTCAAACAAAACGAAGCCATTTACCAGTACAATCCTGATGGAACTATTGCCAAAATAACAGACCGCTTCCCTCCTTTTTTTACCCATTTTTTTGATTACAAACATAACTATCTTTCCAAAATTAGCATCAAAGCTGTAAATGACAGTTTGATTGATGAAATTCAAATCCATTGCATCAACAAAGATGAAAAGGGAAATTGTCTCAAAGAAATCCGCCAATATTCTAAAAGCAGCCTACAGGAAGAAATTGACTTTTACCCAAAATACCAATAACAAAATAACGCTCACTAAAGAAAAATTTTCAAATCTGTTAGAATTTTTAACAACATAAATCTAAAAAGGATGTAATTTTAAGATACTTTTTCGTCTTTATACCCAACACAACAATGAAAGAATCTAGTGAACTTATCGATATATTACCACCGGATTTAATCAAATTTATTCTGGTAGCCTTATTTTCTCTGCTCATCGGGCTGGAACAACGCCGCCAATTTATAAATTCCAGTTTAGGAAGTCGTTTTGGAACCGACAGAACTTTTACGCTTATCGGAATTTTAGGATTCATTCTTTACAAGCTTGACCCTGCTAATTTAATCCCTTTTCTGGGTGGCGGATTGATTTTAGGCTTATTTCTCTCCGTATTTTATTTCACCAAAAGTTTCCTTCAAAAGGAATTTAGTATCACTTCCATAGTAGTCGCTCTTATTACTTTTTGTTTAGCTCCGCTAATTTATACACAAGCCGACTGGTTAGTAATCCTCATTGTCGTTTCTGTTTTAATTTTAGTCGAAATCAAAGAAACTTTATTTAATTTTTCAAAAAAAATTGACGACAATGAATTCATCACACTGTCAAAATTCCTAGCCATAGCGGGAGTAATTCTTCCTTTGCTGCCTAACACACCTATATCAGAAACTATTTCTATTTCGCCCTATAAATTTTGGCTGGCTATCGTAGCGGTTTCAGGTATTTCCTATTTTAGTTATTTGTTGCAAAAATTTGTTTTCCCGCAATCCGGAATTATACTCACCGGAATTCTCGGCGGATTGTACAGCAGTACTGCCACGACTTTCATTTTGGCTAAAAAAAGTAAAGAATCCGACGAAAATTATAAAATAACAGCCGCAATTATTCTCGCCACAACAATGATGTTTATTCGTATTTTCATCCTGGCTTATCTCTTTAATAAATCAATAGCGATACAACTGGCACCGGGTTTAAGTTTGCTCGCTGTACTCTCGGCTGCCATTGGTTTGTATTTTATCTGGCTGGATCAAAAACAATCCAAAACTACGAAACAGCAGTCTGAAATTAAAGCAATGTCCAATCCTCTGGAATTTAGAACTTCATTGTTTTTTGGTGTTCTTTTTATTGTTTTTGCCTTACTTACCAGTTTTGTAAACAGCCAATACGGTACTTCGGGAATTCAAATTTTATCCTTTGTAGTCGGAGTTACCGATATTGATCCTTTTATTATTAATATTTTTCAAAGCAAATGGAACATCAGTGAAGGAATTTTAGCTACTGCTGTTCTCAATGCCGTTACAAGTAACAATGTTTTGAAAATGATTTACGGCATTAGTCTTTCGAAAAAAAACATCAGAAAGCCCATCCTGATTGGTTTCAGCATTTTAATTCTAACAGGATTGTTATGCTCTTTTATTTTTTAGAATTTAAAATTGACTCACGCTTTTCAGCTTAATAATTTTCTTACCAATATTATTTTTTCAATATCTTTGATAAAAGAAACACTAGTCATTAATTAACAACTACAATAAAATTATGGGATTATTTTCAGCATTACTTGGAAACGCAGGAACGGTTAGCCAGGAAGAATTACTAAAAGATTACAGCAAATTACTAATTGCCGGTGAGGAAATCGAAATGGGTTTTAAACTCATCAGAGATGTTTTTATTTTCACCAATAAAAGACTAATTTTAGTTGACAAACAGGGAGTAACCGGAAGCAAAATTGAGTACAAATCGATTTCATACAAAAGTATCAGCCGTTTTAGTATTGAAACTGCTGGAACTTTTGATTTGGATGCCGAATTGAAAATTTGGGTTTCCAGCGAACAAACTCCCAGTATCCGAAAACAATTTAACAAATCGGTTAATGTTTATGATGTACACAATGTTTTAGCCACTCATGTTTTAAAATAAACCGAATAAAAACAAAAAAGCTAGCTGTCTAAGTCAACACTCCGACAGCTTTTTTTTATCATTTAAGCAAAAAATTATCTGGAATAATATTCTATTCAGACAAGTAAACCTCCAATAAATCACAACATCCTTTCGTTTAATTTTCATTGCATCTACAGATTCTTATTAAACCGTTAGCATTTCTAAAATTTTTTATATCATAATTAAAAAAAGTTCACTTCAGAAGTACTTTAGTAAATACGTAAAAAATCAGTAACTTAGTAAACATTGTTAACTTGTAACAACTATAGCATTTACAATAGTAACTATAAAACGAACTATTAAAAATAGAATCGCTAAACAAAGTACTCATAAGAATTTCAATTTGTTTCAGTAAAAATTAATTCAAAATGTAGATTATGAGTTAAATCACTTTTTATCAAACTGTATCATTTTTTTCTTTATTCTATGAAAAAGATAATCAAACAACTCGTCAAATTCACAGGTGACTACGTAAATAAAGAAGAAATCATTTTGCGTGATCACTTAGCCATTGAACGCACAAAACTGGCAAATGAAAGAACCTTGCTCACTTATATCCGAACCTCTATTTATCTGGTTCTTGGGGGCATGGCCTTTTTAGGAATGCAGGATTTTGAAGAAATCAGATATATGGGACATTTGTCCCTGTCTTTAAGTTTTATACTCTTGGTTATAGGAATCGTTCGCTTTATTCAACTAAAAAGACATATTAAAGCGATGTACGAACCTATTTTGGCAAAAGAAATAAAAGAGGCGACCGAAAATAAATAACCTTTCTAAAATCCCTCTAATTCAGAAACAAAAAAAGCTGTCTAAGTCAAAAACTCAGACAGCTCTTTTTTTTATCATTTAAGCTAAAAATTATCTGGAATAATTTGGTGCTTCTTTAGTAATCGTTACGTTGTGAGGGTGACTTTCAGAAATTCCGCTTGAAGTCAAACGTACAAAACGCCCGGTTGCCTGCAAAGTAGCAATGTCTTTAGCTCCGCAATAGCCCATTCCGGCACGTAAACCACCGATGAATTGCAACATACTTTCGTTTAATTCTCCTTTGTAAGGCACACGACCTACAATTCCTTCCGGAACTAATTTCTTCACATCGTCTTCTACATCTTGGAAATAACGGTCTTTAGAACCTGTTTGCATCGCTTCCACAGACCCCATTCCTCTATATGATTTGAATTTTCTTCCTTCAAAAATGATTGTTTCACCCGGAGATTCTTTAGTACCTGCCAAAAGCGAACCTAACATCACACAGTCAGCTCCGGCAGCAATTGCCTTAGGAATATCTCCAGTATAACGAATACCACCATCAGCAATTACAGGAACTCCTGAACCTTTAATTGCAGCTGAAACTTCTAAAACAGCAGAAAACTGAGGAAAACCAACTCCGGCAACCACACGAGTTGTACAAATAGAACCTGGTCCGATTCCAACTTTAACCCCATCAGCTCCGTTATCCACTAAATATTGAGCCGCTTCCGGTGTAGCAATATTTCCAACTACAACATCTAAATCAGGGAATTGGGCTTTTACTGCTTTTAACACATCCACCACTCCTTTGGTATGACCGTGAGCTGTATCGATAATTACCGCATCCACACCAGCATTTACAAGTGCTGTTGCTCTTTCAACCGCATCAGCAGTAACTCCTAAAGCAGCAGCTACACGCAAACGTCCGTATTTATCTTTATTAGCGTTTGGTTTTTGATTCAATTTAGTAATATCTCTAAAAGTAATCAAACCTACTAATTTATTGTCTTTGTCAATTACAGGAAGTTTTTCGATTTTATGACCTTGCAAAACGACTTCTGCTTCCACTAATGAAGTTCCTTCAGCAACTGTTACCAGATTTTCGCTAGTCATTACCTCAACAATCGGACGAGAACTGTTTTTCTCAAAACGTAAATCACGGTTTGTAACAATTCCTTTCAAAGTTTGATTTTCATCAACAACAGGAATCCCTCCAATACCAAATTCTTTCATTGCAGCTTTTGCATCAGCAACAGTAGCCGAAAGAGGTAAAGTTACCGGATCGATAATCATCCCTGACTCTGCACGTTTTACTTTACGCACTTTAGCAGCTTGCTGCTCGATAGTCATGTTTTTATGTAAAACACCAATTCCTCCTTCCTGAGCCATAGCAATAGCCATAGAACTTTCGGTTACTGTATCCATAGCAGCAGATACAATAGGAACGTTAAGTGTTATGTTTCTTGAGAATTTTGTTTGGATACTCACTTCGCGAGGAAGCACTTGTGAGTAATTAGGAACTAATAATACATCATCGTAAGTTAAACCTTCACCGATAATCTTTGAATTGTGTGCTATCATGTTGCAATTTCTAGTTGAATTGCGTGCAAATATAGCAAATTATTTTAATTTATTAAAATTCAGAATCCAAATAAATTTCACAGCCTGAAATATCTCAAAACAATACCGCTTTAAAAATTCTCATCAAAATCAATAAGGAGGTTCGTTACTATCTGCAAAAATAAAATTAAAGCCAAACTGAAAAGAAAGACTCTTAGCCTTGGATACATCCCGATAACCCAATAAATTATCGCCCATAAAATACAGATTAAACTTCCCTAAAGTAGCTGACATTCCCAATCCAATATTCGTATAAGAATAAGAATCCAAAGTATAAGTTGCTTTCAACTGTAATTTGTCTGAAACATTTCTTTGATAAAAACCCGTAAGAGCTGTAATAGGCGTTCGTGGCGTACTCATCATAAAAAGCTGAGCTCCAACTGAATTTTTATATTTTTTCTCTCCGGCATAACAATTACAATCTTCCTCGCTGCTAATTCCATAAGAATATTTATAAGAAGCATTCAATTTTATTGGCCTCCAGGTGGTGTATTTATTATATAATGTGTCTAACTTAACTGCATCCTGAAAATCACTATACACACCATCCGGGTCATCTGAACCAGTAAATCCCGGATTGATTCCTTCATACTTATAATAACCTTTATAAGTAAAGTTTTCCACATCCTTTGAGTGACTCACAAAACCAACATCCAGAATACTGGCTGTAATTTGCGTATTTTTTTTAGGATAATAAGTAAACCCCAAATCAAAACCAAGTCCCATATCACTGCCAAACAAAAGCTGTTTACGAACATCAGTCGCAACATCTCCATTGTAATCTTCGTCAATATATTTTGAAATTCCCGAAGTATTCAAGGTTAAATTTGAATTAACTATTTGCTCATATATTGTCGTATTAGCATTTCTGGTTAAAATATATCCCGAATTGTGGGTAGAAGTTGCATTGAATCCGCTGAAGTAAATTTTCCCACGGGCGCCCACAATTAAATTATCAGCGATATTTTTATGATAACCAATATGTAATACCGAAACCGTTTCGGCTTTCACACTTAAATCAGACAAATCAAATGATTTTGCAATATAATTTTGATTACCGTCCAAAGCCAAAATAGCCAAATCCTTAGGCATATAGCTCCAAAAGTCGAATTCCTGATACAAACCAAAGGACAAATACCCCTTGTCTTCCAACCAATCCCCTAATTTCACACCGCCATTAAAAATTTCGATTTGCTCATTCAGCGCACCATGATCATTTCTATTGGTTGCATAAACTACCTTTCGCAACTTCTGATTGAAATCGACTCCGTCATTGGCAAACAAATCATACATTGAAAAACCAGTAGATCCAACTTTGAACGAAGTTCCCGAAAGCAACGGAACTCCAAAATAAAATTTATACTTAAAATCGGCTCCGGGATTTAACATTAAAGATTGCGGAACCGAAGTCATATTATACAATACTTGCTTATTTTGAGAAAAGCAATTTGCAACTACCACTAACAACAAGAATAAAAAAACTTTTCTCATTGTATTTCCATATAAACTGTGGCACTTGAACGCAAAATTAAATTCCCGGGACTATTTTCATCCAAAACCGGTCCAGGTTTCATTGCAACCATAAAACGCATTTTTCGGGTACTTTTAAGCAATTCTAATCTTGCGTTTTGAAAAATTTCTGTTTGCGAAATAGTATTGGCTGTTCCGGAATAAGCAGGAACATCCATCGTAATTGTGGTCAGCATATTATCATTGGCATCCAATAAAACAATATTTAATGAAAAGGCACGCGCAATAGTATTGGTAATTTCAAAATAAAAATCGGCTCTTTGCAGATAACTGTTGATGTATTTATCTCTAAAAACATCAAATTCCTCATCGTCATAAGCCCATTGATAATTAGTTCCATCACTAGCTACAAAAGCAGTTGCCGGAACATTAAAATAGCTAAAATTAAGCTCATAAACCGGTTCCAGCCTCAAATCGTTCAACTGATTAAAATCTAAATCACTCGAACAGGAAAAATGTACACCTACAAGAAGCAACAAACAAATAATTTTACTTAAAAAATACTTTTTCATTTCTGAACCTTATTTAGGTAATTCTAAAAATTTCATTTCAAAACGATTTCTAATAATAGGTTTGAAAAATTTTGGAAGCTTCGTTATACGCACTTTCAAAACTCAACGGATTTAAATTCAAAGTTTCCTTATTAGCCGTAAAATAAGACAGTAATTTTTCGGTAGGCATATTTCCGGTCAATTCGTCTTTTGCCATTGGGCAACCTCCAAATCCCTGAATGGCGCCGTCATATCTTCGGCAGCCGGATTCATAAGCCGCTTCAATTTTCTCAAACCATTTATCATAAGTTGTATGCAAATGCGCTCCAAACTCAATTTGAGGATATTTCGGAATTAAATTGGAAAACAGATAACGAATTACTTCAGGAGTCGAACTTCCAATGGTATCCGACAAAGAAAGAATTTTAACTCCCATTGCCGCTAATTTTTCCGTCCACTCTCCTACGATTTCCACATTCCATGGATCGCCGTAAGGATTTCCAAAACCCATTGACAAATAAGCCACCACTTCTTTTTGATGTTTATCAGCAATTTCCAGAATTTCCTGCATACTCACAATCGATTCTGCAATAGTTTTATGCGTATTACGCATCTGGAAATTTTCAGAAATAGAAAAAGGAAAACCCAAATATTGTATTGGTTCAAATTGAGCAGCCATCTCAGCTCCTTTGGTATTGGCAATGATAGCCAAAAGTTTGCTGCTGGTTTTAGACAAATCCAATTGCTCTAAAACTGCAGCAGTGTCCTGCATTTGCGGAACTGCTCTTGGCGAAACAAAACTACCAAAATCTATGGTATCAAACCCCACACGCAGCAAAGCCTGAATATAGGCGACTTTCTTTTCCGTAGGAATAAAACTTTTAATGCCTTGCATGGCATCACGCGGACATTCGATAATTTTTATTGGTTCCATAGTTTCCAAAGATACTAAAACTTGCAAAGCAGCAAAATGTTGAACAAACTAAAAAAGCGTAATTCATGTTAAGAATTACGCTTTTCATTTTATACTATTTAGAATTAGTTTACAACTTACCTAAAATCTTTTTATTGATAGCTTTTACTAATGCCGGACCTTCATAAATAAAACCGGTGTACAGTTGTACCAAACTCGCTCCGGCTTCTAATTTTTCGATAGCATCATCGGCAGAATGAATTCCTCCTACTCCAATAATCGGAAAAGCGTTATTGCTTTTTTGGGACAGAAAACGAATCACTTCAGTAGAACGTTTTGTCAACGGCTTTCCGGACAAACCTCCCATTTCAGTCTTATTTTCCGATTGCAAACCTTCGCGGGAAATTGTTGTATTAGTAGCAATTACACCTGCAATTTGAGTTTCTTTTACAATATCAATAATGTCTAATAATTGCTCATCGGTCAAATCCGGAGCAATTTTTAATAAAATTGGTTTTTGTTTTGGCTTAGCCAAATTTTTATTTTGCAAAGTCTGCAACAGCTGTGTCAACGGTTCTTTGTCCTGCAATTCGCGAAGATTGGGTGTATTTGGCGAACTCACATTCACCACAAAATAATCCACATAATCGTATAACGCATCAAAACAAATTTCGTAATCCGAAGTTGCTTCTTCATTAGGAGTTACCTTGTTTTTTCCAATGTTTCCTCCAATTAAAACACCCGGATTGGATTTTAATCGCTCCACTGCTTCCATCACTCCGCCGTTGTTAAAGCCCATTCGGTTGATAATCGCCGAATCTTCTTTTAAGCGAAACAAACGTTTTTTAGGATTTCCGTCCTGTCCTTTCGGGGTCAAAGTTCCGATTTCGATAAAACCAAAACCAAAATTAGACAGCTCTTTATACAACTTGGCATCTTTATCAAAACCTGCCGCAAGTCCTACCGGATTTTTAAATTTTAATCCAAAAACTTCTCTTTCTAATCGTTTATCATCTACTAAATAAAGTGATTTATAAATTGCCGAAAAACCGGGAATTTTAGAAGTAAAACGAACTAAAGAAAAAGTAAAATGATGTATTTTTTCAGGATCAAAACAAAAAAATAACGGTCGGATAAACTGTTTGTACATAGGTTTTTAATTTGAGTGCAAAAATAGAATTATCTAAACGAATAAGAAACAATTAAACACATTTTTTAGCACTGCTTTTCTCAGAAATAATTGGATGCTATTTAACTTCCTACGCTATTTTTAAACAAACTTTCGTTACTTTTAAATAAAAAAACTATGGAAATAAACTTCAATAAAAACTGGCATCAAAGACATTATGAAAGTCTTGAATTAGGAAGTCGCATTGCCGACTGGGTTGCTAAAGGAATGGGATCCTGGCGTTTTATCATCCTTCAGACTGTTTTTGTAATCGTCTGGATGGGTTTAAACCTCATCGGATACATTAAACACTGGGATGCTTACCCTTTTATCCTTCTCAATCTTTTATTTTCTACTCAGGCTGCTTATGCTGCCCCGATAATTATGATGGCACAAAATCGTCAAAATGAAAGAGACCGCATTCAGGCTCAGGACGACTACGCCACTAATAAAGAAGCCAAATTGGAAATCGAAGCTTTGGCTGCCAAACTGAATGCTATTGAAATTGAAAAGCTGGACAAAATCCTGAAGATTTTAGAAAACATGCAATAAAGCATTTGGTTTTATACTCTAAATTAGCACTATCTTTGCATTCCAATAAAAAAACATCATTTTATGCAAAATATTATTGATCGCTTTATCAGCTATGTAACTATCGATACCGAATCAGATCCAAATTCAAATACAACACCAAGTACTGAAAAACAATGGGATTTGGCTAACAAACTGGTTGAAGAACTCAAAACAATCGGGATGCAGGACGTTAGCATAGATGACAAGGCGTACATCATGGCAACTTTACCAAGCAATATTAAAGAAGAAGTTCCTACGATTGGATTTATATCTCATTTTGACACTACTCCTGATTTTACCGGCGCCAATGTAAAACCACAAATCGTAGCAAATTACGACGGAAAAGATATTGTACTTAATGCCGAACAAAATATTATTTTATCACCTTCTTATTTTAAAGATTTATTACAATACAAAGGACAAACCTTAATCACTACCGACGGGACAACACTTCTTGGTGCCGATGACAAAGCCGGAATTACCGAAATTGTGACCGCAATGGAGTATTTAATCCAACATCCGGAAATCAAACACGGAAAAATCAGAGTTGGTTTTACCCCAGACGAAGAAATTGGTCGTGGCGCACATTTTTTTGATGTGGAAAAATTTGGCGCGCAATGGGCTTATACCATGGACGGAAGTCAAATTGGCGAATTAGAATACGAAAATTTTAATGCCGCCGGAGCAAAAATTATTTTCAAAGGAAAAAGCGTTCATCCGGGTTATGCCAAAGGAAAAATGATTAATTCCATGTTAATTGCCAATGATTTTATTAACGAATTACCCGCTGATGAAGTTCCGGAAAAGACAAAAGGATATCAAGGATTCTATCACATACACCATTTAACTGGTAGCATCGAAGAAAGTGTTGTCGAATTAATCATCAGAGACCACAACAGAAAAAAATTCGAAAAGAGAAAAGAGAAAATTCAAAAAATCGCCAAAAAAATCAACAAGAAATTCGCAAAACAATTTGGTGAAGACATTGTTATAGTTGAAATCAAAGACCAGTATTTCAACATGAAAGAAAAAGTAGTTCCTGTAAAACACATTGTTAACATTGCCGAAAAAGCAATGAAAAACTTAAACATCAAACCTATTATCAAACCTATTCGTGGCGGAACAGACGGTTCTCAGTTGTCTTATATGGGATTACCTTGCCCGAATATTTTTGCCGGAGGACATAATTTTCATGGGAAATACGAATATGTTCCGGTGGAAAGCATGCAAAAAGCCGTAGAAGTTATTATCAAAATTGCCGAATTGACCGCCTTACCTAACTTTGGTTTAGACGAAGCGAAATCTAAAAAAAGCAAAAAAAAGTAACAAAATACAATCTATAAAAAAAGTCCCATTCCGATGCTATCAGGATGAGACTTTTTTTTACGCTAAGATTAAATCTTATGCTTGTTTTTTGGCTAAAGAAGCACTTAATTCCATTGAAATTGCAGTACGCTCCATTTTTAATTTTCCTGCCATCGTTTCAATCACTACTGTTGTATCGGCAAGCTCTACTACTTTTCCGTGAAGTCCGCTTTTAGTAATAATTTTATCTCCTACTTTTAAACTGTTTTCAAATTCTTTTTCCTGTTTCATTTTCTTTTGTTGTGGTCTGATCATGAAGAAATAAATAACAACAAACATTAACAGAAACGGTGCAAACTGACTTAATTGTCCCATAATTTTTAATTTTCTTTAAATTGATTAATATTACATTAAACCGCGACCGGTTTTAAGCATTTTTTTACTGGTTTCTAATTCTTTCACCAAATTATCTAAAATTCCGTTGATAAAAATACTACTCTTTGGTGTAGAATATTCTTTGGCTAATTCTAAATATTCATTCAAAGTTACTTTTACCGGAATGGACGGGAATTTCAACAATTCGCAAATGGCCATTTTCAAAATAATGGTATCTACTTCGGCAATACGGTCACTATCCCAGTTTGGTGTTTTATCCACAAATTCTTTTGCCAGCTCTTTTTCATTCAAAACTGTTTTGCGGAACAAATCTTTCACGAAATCTTTATCATCAATATCTTTATATAATTTTGGCACTTTAAAATTATCATTTTCAATTGGCTTCATCGCTTTCAATTGCTTGATAATTTGCGTGTTTACCATTGGAATATCATCAATCCAGGTTAACTTATCATCTTCCAAAAATTCATATAATTTCTCATTTGGAACAATAATTTCAGTAAACAAATCCACGATTAATTGTCGGTCTTCTTCAAAAGAACGCTCCGGATTGCTCATGTATTTTTGGTAATACGAACTCTCTTTGATTGCATTTAACAACAAGGAAATATAATCTTCGTGCAAATGCCAGGCATTGATTTTTCTTGTTTCTAATGCAATACTCAACGAATTGTTTTCGGCAAGAATTTCAAAAATACTGTTTTTAATGAATTTTTCATTCGGGTTACGCTCTGCAGCAGTTGCCAAATGTTTTTGACTGGATAAATGCAAAAACTCTCGCTCTTTTTTGCATATTTCCAATAAGGAAGAAATCATTGTAAGGTATAAATCCTGAATGTTATCGATACTGTAAAAAAGAAATTTTTCTTCCTTTTCTAAGTTATCTGAGCCGTTTTGATGCATCGCATAAATGGTTTGCATAACTTTAACGCGAATGTGTCGTCTATTTACCACCTTATAAGAACTTTTAAAAAATTAGGCTGCAAAAATAAGTATTTCCTTTGTCAAAATAAAATTTAAATCTCTAAAAAGGGGCTTCGTCCAGCATAAAAAACCAGAAGCTTATTTCTAAAATATTCTTTAATGAATCATAAACTCAAAAGCCTGATAGCTATTATTGCTTATATTTGTATTTCTTTTAAAATAGCACTTCCTAATAATGAAAGAATTACTTTATTTAAACAAATACTTCATCAAATATAAATACCATTTTTTGCTTGGTATTTTATTCACCATTATAGCACAGATTTTTATGTTGTTTACTCCAAAACTGATTAGCAAATCATTTTTGGCTATTGAAACTTCATTTAAAAATGAAAAAATCTTAAAGTCAGTTATAAAAAACGAACTGGTTGAAAACATTTTACTAATTATTGCAACCACAATTATTGCCGGTTTTTTGACTTTTTTGATGCGTCAAACACTAATTGTAATGTCGCGACGCATAGAATTTGACCTGAAAAATGAAGTTTTTAGACAATACGAAAACCTTTCTCAGAATTTCTATAAAAGAAACCGCACCGGGGATTTAATGAACCGTATTAGCGAAGATGTTTCAAAAGTAAGAATGTATGTTGGTCCTGCCGTCATGTACACCATCAACACCATTATTCGTTTTGCAATAGTCATTTTATTTATGTACAAAGTTTCGCCCTTACTGACTTTTTACACTCTTTTACCGCTACCGTTATTATCCTATGCGATATTTAAACTAAGTACCGAAATCAATAAACGAAGTACTACTTTTCAGCAATTCCTTTCCAAAGTTTCCAGCTTTACTCAGGAAACTTTTTCCGGAATAAGAGTCATCAAAGCCTACTCACTCGAAAACCAACAGCAGGACAACATGACCGCTCTGGCTTTAGAAAGCAAAAGCAAAAGTTTGGATTTAGCCAAAGTTCAGTCTTTATTCGGGCCATTAATGCTGGCGCTTATTGGAATCAGCAACCTCGTGGTCATTTATGTTGGCGGCATGATGTACATCAATGGAACCTTAAAAAGTATCGGAACCATTGCCGAATTCATCCTTTACATCAACATGCTTACCTGGCCAGTTGCGTCATTAGGTTGGGTTTCTTCAATGGTTCAGGAAGCCGAAGCTTCACAAAAAAGACTCAATGAATTCTTAAAAATAGAGCCGGAAATCAAAAATAACAATCCGGAAAAATCAATTATTGAAGGAGCTATTAATTTTGAAAATGTAAGTTTTACTTATCAGGACACTAATATAACTGCCCTGAAAAATATTTCTTTTACAGTAAAAAAAGGAGAAACACTGGCTATTTTAGGAAAAACCGGCTCCGGAAAATCCACGATTCTTTCACTCATTTCCAGAATGTACGATGTTAACGAAGGAACGATTAAAATAGACAATAAAGAAATCAGCAGTTTGAACTTGTTCGATTTACGAAACAATATCGGAATGGTTCCTCAGGATGCCTTTTTATTTTCGGATTCCATCAAGAACAATATCAAATTTGGTAAAGAAAATGCCGAAATGGACGAAGTTATTTCAGCCGCTAAAAACGCCGTGGTTCATGATAATATTATGGGATTCAACAAACAATATGATACTATTTTAGGTGAAAGAGGTATCACGCTTTCCGGTGGACAAAAACAGCGTGTTTCCATCGCCAGGGCTATCATTAAGAACCCTCCAATTTTATTGTTTGACGACTGTTTATCAGCAGTTGACACCGAAACTGAAGAAGCTATCCTAAACAACCTAAACGCCATTTGCAAGGACAAAACAACTATTATAGTGAGCCACAGAGTATCTTCTGCCAAAAATGCCGATAAAATAATAATTTTGGAAAACGGAAAAATAATCCAACAAGGTTCTCATAACCAGTTAATAAATCAGGAAGGCTATTACGCCTCTCTTTATTTAAAACAACTTTCTGAAAAAGAATTACTATAAATCTTGCTTAATCCATATATTTTTATCATTTTTGGTTTCAATTAACAACCATATTATTGTACAGAACGGATTATGAGAGAAAATGACATGTTAGAAAAAGAAGAAATCTTTTCTAAAGTTTTACGTGCAGGAAGAAGAACTTATTTCTTTGATGTGAGAGCTACTAAAGCTGATGATTACTATATTACCATTACCGAAAGTAAAAAATTCACGGAAGAAGACGGTTCGTTTCATTTCAAAAAACACAAAATATATTTGTACAAAGAGGACTTCACAGCTTTTACAGAAATCCTTGGAGAAATGACTTCTTACGTTTTAAACCATAAAGGAGAAGAAGTAATTTCAGAAAGACATCAAAAAGATTTTAAAAAGGAATATGCTTCAGAAAAAGCAATAGCCGGAGAGGAAGTACCGGAAATATCAAATTTCACCGATATTGATTTTGACGATATTTAATATCCTTCAAAATATTAAAATTTAAACATTTATAAAGTCCAAAAATCATCGGTTTTTGGACTTTTTTTATTAATTAAAATGGCAACACAATGAATTTAACCACAATCAACTGGCAGGAAATCACTACCAAATACATCAACGAATACGGCGAACGTATCATTCCCTGGCTACTAACCAGTGGTATCAAAATTATTTTTATAATCGCAATCGCTTTTTTCCTGAACAAAGTTTTAAGACGGTTCATAGAAAAAGCCGTTAGAATAGCCGTTAGACCGGACAAATATTCTTCCAAAGAAGCCGAAGAAAAAAGAGAAAACACGCTGATTCAAATTTTTACGACAACCTCTAAAATTTGTATTTTATGTATTGCTTGTCTGATTGTTTTAGAAGAATTCGGCATCGAAATTGGCCCCATCCTTGCCGCAGCCGGAATTGTAGGTTTAGCATTTGGTTTTGGAGGACAATACCTTATTCGAGATATTATTTCCGGACTTTTTATCATTCTCGAAAACCAATACCGTGTGGGTGATGTTGTCGATTTAGATTTAGCCAGCGGAAAAGTAGAACAAATCAGTTTACGAAAAACAACTTTAAGAGACATTGACGGAACGGTACACCATATTCCTCACGGAGAAATTAAAAGAGTTTCTAACCTTTCAAATGAATTTTCCCGAATCAACATCAATATCGGCGTAGGATACAGCAGTGACATCGAAAGAGTAATTACTATCATTAACCAAATTGGGAATGACCTGGCTGCTGATTCACAATGGAAAGATTACATCATTCAGGCACCACAATTTTTACGCATTGATGAGTTTGCCGATTCTTCCATCGTTTTAAAAATTCTTGGTGAATCTTTACCGGATAAAAAATGGGATATTACCGGTGAACTCAGAAAACGAATCAAAATTACTTTTGACAAAGAAGGCATTGAAATTCCTTTTCCGCAATTAGTCATTCATAAAGCTCCGGAAGCGGTACAATCAAAATGATTTTGTAACTTAGTACAACTCATTCAACTCTAAAAATAAGCGCTATGAAAAATCCTATTGTATCCGTAAGTTGGCTCAAAGAAAACCTTGACAATCCGGAATTAATCATTTTAGATGCGGTTTTAGACACTCCGCCACACGACTTACAAATTAGTGGCGCTCGTACTTTTGATATTAAAAATAAATTCAGTGATACTTCTATTCCTTTGCCTAACACCCTCCCAAAACCGGAAGCTTTTGCTGCCGAAGCACGAAAATTAGGCATTCATAAACACAGTAAAATTGTAGTTTATGACACGAAAGGAATCTACTCCAGCCCAAGAGTCTGGTATTTATTCAAAAGTATGGGACACGAAAATGTGTGGGTTCTTGATGGCGGATTTCCGGCCTGGGAAAAAGAAAACTTCCCTACCGAAAAAGTAGCGCCTAAATCCTTCAAAGAAGGAGATTTTGATGCTAATTTTCACCCGGAAAAATTTAAAACCAAATTTCAGATTTTAAACAACCTCACTTCAAAAGAAGCGATTGTTATTGACGCCCGTTCTTCTGACCGTTTTCATGCCGAAATCGAAGAACCCCGTGAAGGATTACGCAGCGGACATATTCCGAATGCCGTAAACCTTCCTTTTTCCAAAGTTTTAAAAGACGGTTATTTTTTATCCAAAGAAGAACTCAAACAAATATTACCACATCAGGACAAAAACCTTTATTTTTCCTGTGGTTCCGGAATTACCGCCTGCATTGATTTAATTGCTTACGAATTAGTTTCCGGCAATCCAAAAGCTGTTTACGATGGTTCCTGGACCGAATGGGGTCTCGATCATAACTTGCCCGTAGAAAAATAAAAACAGATCGAAAGCCATTATTTTTTTAGCCATCAATTAAAAGATTCACATAAATTAATTTGCGAGAATTTTTTAATTGATGGCTAACTTTTTTTTGTGGATAAAAAAATTAGCTATTAACCTATTCGTAAACCGTTTTCAATTTTAAAATCGGGAGCAAGCAAAATAACATCTCCTTCTTTACCAACTGCGCCCAAAACCAAACATTCACTCATAAATTTGCCAATTTGCTTCTTTGGAAAATTGACTACCGCCACAATCTGACGATTCAAAAGCTCTTCTTTAGTATATCGCTTTGTAATTTGAGCCGAAGTTTTTCTGATTCCAATAGCTGCTCCAAAATCTATGCTTAGCTGAAAAGCCGGTTTTCTGGCTTCAGGAAATTCATTAACCCCGATAATTGTCCCCACATGCATAGCTACTTTTTCAAATTCGGCCCAACTTAAATTATTTTCCATATTTTTTTATAATTTTTTTCAGAATACCAAAATTAGTTTTTACAATTCAAAACGTTTTCAATTTTATTAACTTTATACCTTAAAATAAAAAGAAACCAAATGGCACGAACTCCATCCAACATGCTCGCACTGGGAACCACCGCTCCTGAATTTTATTTAAAAGATACTCAATCTCAAAAAGATTATTCTTTTGCCGATTTAAAAGGATCCAAAGGGACACTAGTGTTTTTTATATGCAACCACTGCCCTTTTGTGCATCATGTAATCGAAGAAATTGTTCGGATAGCCAATGATTACCGGGTTCAGGGAATAGGAATGATTGCTATTTCCAGCAATGATGTCACCAATTATCCGCAGGATGCACCCCAATTAATGACGGAATTTGCATTTGAAAATAAATTTGAGTTTCCTTATTTATACGACGAAACACAGGAAGTTGCCAAAGCATACGATGCCGCCTGCACTCCTGATTTCTACCTGTTTGACAAACAGGACAAATTAGTCTATCGCGGTCAACTCGACGACAGTCGTCCCGGAAACGGAATTCCGTTAAGCGGAAGCGATTTGCGCAGCGCAATAGACGGTGTTTTATACAACCGAATCATCAATCCCGATCAAAAACCAAGTATTGGCTGTAATATTAAATGGAAATAACAAATTGCAGTATTCAGAAAGCAGAAATTAGAGGGCAGAAGGCAGAAGGCAGAAAATAAAACATAAAAAAACCAGTTCAAATTGAACTGGTTTTTTATGTTTTATGTACAATCTTAATTACAGTCAGAAATCTGCAATCTATCTTAAATCAAAAATTATTTAACGTCCATTAATTCAACGTCAAAAATCAACGTAGCATTTGGCGGAATAACTCCTCCTGCTCCACGAGAACCATATCCTAAGTGAGCAGGAATTACAAAACGAGCTTTATCACCTACTTGCAACAAAGCAATTCCTTCGTCCCATCCTTCAATCACATTTCCTTGCCCTAATGGAAACTCAATTGGTTTTTTACGTGGGTAAGAGCTATCAAAAACTTTTCCGTCAGGTAATTGTCCTGTGTAGTGAACAGAAACTGTTTTTCCATTTTCTGCTTTTTTACCTTCACCTCTTTGGATAAATTGGTAACGCAATCCGCTATCTGTTTTTTGGAAACCGGCAGCTAATTTTTCTAAAGCCTCTTCAGCAGCTGCTTTTTCAGCTTCTAAACGTTTTTTTCTGTTTCCTTCAAAAACTCTAAACGCTTCTACAGCATTCCATTTTTCAGCTTCTTCACCCACACGGATAATTTCCAAAGTTTCCAAAACATCACCCTGAGCAACAGCATCAACCACTTCCTGTCCTTCAACAACATGACCAAAAACAGTGTGTTTTCCGTCTAACCATGAAGTTGGAACGTGCGTAATAAAGAATTGAGAACCATTTGTTCCAGGTCCTGCATTAGCCATAGACAAAACTCCTGGTTTATCGTGTTTTAAACTTGGGTGGAATTCATCATCAAATTTATAACCAGGATCTCCGGTACCTGAACCTAATGGACACCCACCTTGGATCATAAAATCAGGAATAACTCTGTGAAAAGTTAATCCGTCATAATATTTTACTCCCTGAGGTTTTTTATTGTTTTCTAAATTACCTTCAGCTAAAGCGACAAAGTTACCTACTGTTCCCGGTGTTAAATCGTGCGTTAATTTTACTAAAACCGAACCTTTAGCGGTATTGAATTTAGCGTATATTCCGTTTTCCATTTTTTTTTAAATTTTATTGAAGCGCAAATTTACAAATTAAATTAGAGATTGCGTCAATCTAAAAAACAGAAAATTTGAAGGCGAAGTTTATTTAATGAAAAGTAAAATCAATAATAAATGTCCAAAATAATGTTAGACTTAGAATTATCAATCAACTTTTGAATTCTACTATAATAAACTTCATTTACCATCGGACAACCTAAACTATTACAGATATAAGTATTCTGCTCTTCATAAGGCACTTTATCATATTGATGCAAAACAATATTTCGTGAAAAAGCATTACTATTTGTCGATTCTAAACCATATAACTTATAGGCTTTCCCAAATTCACCAGAATAACTTTTACCAATATAATATTTACCCAATGAAGTACAATAAGAGTTGTTTTCGTTACTAAATTTCAAATCACTAAACATTCCCGAACCTAAACCATGCGCTACCAGCCCCTGATCGATAATCTTATCATGAATTAAATCATATACAAAAAAGCGATTTTTACCCGACATTATTTTCATATCCAGCAAAAAAGCAATCTCATTATTAAACTTTGGATTGGATTTCAACATCGATTTGATTGCAACTATTTGTTCCGAAATTCTTTCTTCTTTAGTTACAATCTCTAATCGACTTTCATTTTGATTTTTTTTCAAAGATTTGGAATTCACTCCAAAACCACAAAGTATTCCTATTGTAAATACTCCTATAAGTATATTTCTCATTAGCAGGTTAAAATTATACGCAGCGCAAAATCAAACTCTTAATTCAATATTTCATTTGCACTTTAATCATAAATTTGGGACGCCCAAAAATATAACTTTTTTAAATTCAAAACACACATAAAAAAACTTTAACATATTAATATTCAAAAATTTAATCTCCAAAAAAGCTTTAATCTACATCAATTCATATGCTCCTGAAAAAACTTTGTACCTTTGCCCCATTCAAAAACCTAGATATAGAATCATGCGAATTGACATTATTACTGTTTTACCTGAATTACTACGCAGTCCATTTGAGGCTTCGATTATGAAACGCGCCATCGACAAAGGTCTCGTAGAAGTTCACATCCATAATTTAAGAGATTACACTACAAACAGACAAAAAAGTGTAGACGATTATCCTTATGGCGGCGGAGCAGGAATGGTCATGACGGTACAGCCTATTGACGACTGCATTACACATTTAAAAAGTCAACGAGAGTATGACGAAGTTATCTACATGTCGCCGGACGGAGAAACTTTGAATCAAAAAATGGCTAATACGATGTCAATGTATGAGAATATCATCATTTTGTGCGGACATTATAAAGGCGTGGATCAAAGAGTGCGCGATCATTTTATTACCAAAGAAATTTCCATTGGAGATTACGTTTTAAGCGGAGGCGAATTAGGCGCTTTGGTATTATCTGATACTTTAATCCGTTTGATTCCGGGAGTTTTAAGTGACGAAACCTCAGCATTAACAGATAGCTTTCAGGATAATTTATTATCAGGTCCAATCTATACAAGACCAGCCGATTACAAAGGATGGAAAGTCCCTGAAGTTTTATTAAGTGGCCATTCGTCTAAAATTGATAAATGGCGTGAAGATATGGCGTATGAACACACCAAAAACCGTCGCCCTGACTTGCTTGACCATGAATAACTTAAGCCTAATAATAAGTCTCTAAAAAATTATTAATTATTAATTGTTAGTTTAGGAATTAAATTTTACTTTTGCACCCACATTTAATTAACCTCTGGCGATAATCGTGAATGTTGATTAGATTTTTAAATTAAAATGAGCAATTAAAATGGCAAATTTAGTAGATTTCGTTAACAGCGAATTTGTAACAAAAAAAGATTTTCCTGATTTCGGAGCTGGAGATACTATCACAGTTTACTACGAAATTAAAGAGGGTGAAAAAACAAGAACTCAGTTCTTTAAAGGAGTTGTAATCCAAAGAAGAGGTACAGGAAGTACTGAAACTTTTACAATTCGTAAAATGTCTGGTTCAGTAGGTGTTGAACGTATCTTCCCTATCAACTTACCAGCTCTACAAAAAATTGAAATCAACAAGAAAGGTGCTGTACGTAGAGCAAGAATCTTCTACTTCAGAGAACTTACTGGTAAAAAAGCAAAAATCAAAGACAAAAGAAGATAATCACTTATCTCTTTATCATAAAAAGTCCTGTTCCGAACCATCGGAGTCAGGACTTTTTTTTATAAAATCACAATTCGAAAAAAAATCAGGCTAAATCCAACAGATTCACTTAAAAAAAATAACATTTTAAAGCCTTGTCGTTAGTTATCCCATAATTCGCTTAATTCTATAACAAACGGGACAATATTTTGGTCTGATTTACATATATTTGCACCGCTTTATTCAAAGCAAACAATACATTTCACATTCTTCTTCGAAGAATTACGATTATAAAACAAAAAAAATGACACAAAATTCAAAGATTGTTTACACATTAACTGACGAAGCACCTTTGTTAGCTACTTATTCGTTTTTACCTATTGTTAAAGCTTTTACCGCAACTGCCGGAATCGAAATTGAAACAGAAGATATATCTGTTGCTGCCCGTATTCTTGCTAACTTCCCGGAATCTTTAACAGAAGAACAAAGAGTAAAAGATTCTTTGACAGAATTAGGAAAATTAGCTACTGCTCCGGAAGCAAACATCATTAAATTACCAAACGTTTCTGCATCAGTTCCTCAATTAAAAGGAGCTATTGCCGAATTACAAGCACACGGATACAACGTACCTAATTACCCGGAAGATCCACAAAACGAAGCAGAAACTGCCATCAAAGCTAAATATGCTAAAGTATTAGGTTCTGCCGTAAACCCGGTTTTACGTGAAGGAAACTCTGACCGTAGAGCTCCTAAAGCAGTAAAAAATTATGCAAAAGCAAATCCTCATTCAATGGGAGCCTGGTCTGCTGATTCTAAAACAGCAGTTGCTTCTATGGAAAGCGGTGATTTCTACGGAAGCGAAAAATCAGTTACTGTAGCTGAAGCAACTGATGTAAAAATCGAATTTGTTGGACAAGACGGAACAACTAAAGTTCTTAAAGCAAGTACTCCGTTAAAAGCTGGTGAAATTATTGACAGCTCAGTAATGCACTTAAACGCTTTGAAATCTTTTGTTGCTAAAACAATTGAAGAAGCTAAAGCTCAAGGCGTTCTACTTTCTGTTCACTTAAAAGCTACTATGATGAAGGTTTCTGACCCAATCATCTTTGGAGCTATCGTTGAAGTATATTTCAAAAACGTTTTCGAAAAATACGCTGCTTTATTTGCTGAATTGGGTGTAAACACTAAAAACGGTTTAGGTGATGTTTATGCTAAAATTGCAGGAAACGCACAAGAAGCTGAAGTAAAAGCTGCTATCGATCAGGCTATCGCAAATGGTCCGGCTTTAGCTATGGTAAATTCAGACAAAGGAATTACTAACCTTCACGTTCCTTCAGACGTAATTGTTGACGCTTCTATGCCGGCAATGATTCGCACTTCTGGTCAAATGTGGAACAAAGAAGGAAAACAACAAGATACTATTGCAATTATCCCGGACCGTTGTTATGCAGGTGTTTATACTGCAACTATTGATTTTTGTAAAAAACACGGTGCTTTTGACCCAACTACAATGGGATCTGTTCCAAACGTAGGTTTGATGGCTCAAAAAGCTGAAGAGTACGGTTCTCATGACAAAACTTTCCAAATGACTGCTAACGGAGTAGTTCGTGTAGTAGATGTTAACGGAAACGTTTTAATGGAACAAGCTGTTGAAGCTAATGATATTTTCAGAATGTGTCAAGCAAAAGATGCTCCTATCCAAGACTGGGTAAAACTAGCTGTAAACAGAGCACGTTTATCTAACACTCCTGCTGTTTTCTGGTTAGACGAAAACAGAGCACACGACAGACAATTAATCGAAAAAGTAAACTTATACTTAAAAGACCACGATACAACCGGATTAGATATTCGTATCTTAAGTCCTATCGCTGCAACTGAATTTACTTTAGAAAGAATCATCAAAGGACAAGATACTATTTCAGTAACAGGAAACGTATTACGTGACTACTTAACTGACTTATTCCCTATTTTAGAAGTTGGAACTTCTGCAAAAATGCTTTCTATCGTTCCTTTAATGAACGGAGGAGGATTGTTTGAAACGGGTGCAGGTGGATCTGCTCCTAAACACGTAGAACAATTCATCACTGAAGGTTATTTACGTTGGGATTCCTTAGGAGAATTTTTGGCTTTAGGTGCTTCATTAGAACATTTAGGACAAACATTAAACAATGAAAAAGCAATCGTTTTATCTGAAACTTTAGATCAGGCTAATGATGCTTTCTTGCAAAATGACAAATCTCCGGCTAGAAAAGTAGGTCAAATTGACAACCGTGGTTCTCACTTCTACTTAGCTTTATACTGGGCTCAGGCTTTAGCTGCTCAGGATAAAGATGCGGAATTAAAAGCTATCTTTGCTCCAATTGCAAAAGAACTTACTGAAAACGAAGCTAAAATTGACGCTGAATTAATTGGTGCTCAAGGCAAAGCTCAGGAAATTGGCGGTTACTACCAACCAAATCCTGCATTAGTAAGTAAAGCTATGCGTCCAAGCACAACTTTAAATACTATTTTAGATAAAATTGCTGCTTTAAAAACAGCTTAATTTTTTCTTAATCCTATATTAAAGACAACTCGAAAGGGTTGTCTTTTTTTTTACTTTTTAAATCAGAAAATATTTTTTTATAAATAAACGAACATTCATTTATAATTAATACTTTTGCTCCGTTACATCAAAAAACAATGAGAACAAGAGATACAAACAAAGAAGAAATCGTCAAACTAAATGCAATCAGACTATTAGTTGAAAAAGGGATTGAAGGTTTTAGCATGAACCGACTGGCAAAAGAAAGTAAAATTTCAGTTGCTACGCTTTATATCTATTATTCTGACAAAGAAGAGTTAATCAAAAAAATTGGAATTGAAATAGGAAAACGTTTTTTTGATGAAATGGCAAAAGACTTCTCACCTACAATGTCTTTCAAAGAAGGCTTATACAAACAATGGGAAAACAGAAGCCGTCATACTCAGGAAAATCCGCTTGATGTAAGTTGTTGGGAAGTTTTAACGCATTCCAGTTATGCAGAAGAAATTTTAGAAGAAAGTCTTCAGAACTTCAAAATCATTATGGGACAATTCTTTAAAAATGCTGTTGAACGTAAAGAATTAATTCCAACAATCTCTAAAGAGGTTTTTTGGAGTATAGCCTATGGTCCATTATACTCCTTATTACGCTTTGAAAGAGATGGAAAGAACTTTGGAGGAGGGCCATTTAAACTTAATAAAGAAATCACTAACGAAGCTTTTGAACTGGTTTTAAAAGCACTAACACCTTAAAACCTTGATTATGGAAAATGAAATCAACAATATTTTAATTTTCGGGACAAATATCAAAACGGAAAAGGATAAAAAAAGTATAAGTCCCATTTTAGATGCACATCCGGAAATCAACCAATGGAATATTGATCTGGAAGATATCGATTCCGTTTTACGAATAGAAAGTCAAAATCTAAGTGCTGAACAAATAATCAAACTCATCACAGAACAGGATTACAAATGTTCTGAACTAAGCGAATAAAAATGAAAAAAAATCCCCAAGCGATTCCTTTTACTTCCTATCAGAAGTTTGCCATATTCATTCTGGCAATAACACAATTTACCGTAATTCTTGATTTTATGGTCATGTCTCCATTAGGTGATATTTTAATGAAAAGCATGCAAATAAAACCATCCCATTTTGGATTAGTCGTTTCGGCTTACGCCTTTAGCGCCGGAATATCCGGATTGCTGACAGCCGGTTTTGCGGATAAATTTGACCGAAAAAAATTGCTCCTTTTCTTTTACACCGGATTTATATTAGGAACCATTTTGTGCGGACTCGTTAATTCTTACCCCCTATTGGTTGCCGCCAGAATCATTACCGGATTATTTGGCGGTGTTATCGGATCGATTTCCATGGCTATTGTTACCGATTTATTTTCGATGCAACAACGCGGACGTGTTATGGGATTTATTCAAATGGCTTTTGGAGCCAGTCAAATTTTCGGAATTCCCTTAGGGCTTTATATCGCAACTGCCTGGGATTGGCACGCTCCCTTTCTATGGGTCGCAGCAATGGCTGTCGTAATTGCGGTATTAATCGCGCTCAAATTAAAACCATTAACCGAACATCTTGCAATACAAAAAGAAAATTCACCCGCACAACATCTTTTGCATACAATTAGCAAAAAAGAATACCGCATAGGATTTGCCGCAACGGCAATTCTGTCTCTTGGAGGGTTTATGCTAATGCCTTTCGGAAGTGCTTTTGCCATCAACAACTTAAAAATAACCGAGGAACAACTTCCTTTAATTTTTATGATTGCCGGTTTATCAACACTTATCATTATGCCTGTTATTGGAAAACTAAGTGATAAAATTGATAAATTCAAAATTTTCACTGCGGCTACCATTTGGACCATTATTACGGTTGCCATTTATACCAATCTTTCTGAAACCCCTTTCTTATTAGTTGCTTTAATCAACGTCATTATGATGATGGGAGTTATGAGCCGAATGGTTCCTTCAACGGCTTTAGTAACTTCTGTTCCTGCGAAAGAAGACCGAGGTGCTTTTATGAGTATTAACTCTTCATTACAGCAAATTTCAGGAGGAATCGCTGCCGCCTTTGCCGGAACTATTGTGATACAAAAAGACAATTTCAGTCCGCTGGAACATTACAACACTTTAGGTTATATCATCATCGGAATTTCTTTTATTTCCATTATTCTGCTCAGTCGTGTAAACCAACATTTGAAGAAAAATCCGGAACAAGACACCGATACTGTTATTAGCGTTTCGGAAACTTAAAAAAATCACTTTAAATTAACAATTGTTCAATTGGTTTTACCTTACAAATAACAGACATTTGTACTACAAAAAACTCAAAATGATTCTAAAAAAAATAAATCTTCTTTTAACCATATTACTGGTCAGTTTTTCTGCTTTTGCACAGCAAAAAATCACATTAAGCGGTATCATTACTGATGGTAAAAACAACGAAACCTTGATTGGTGTCAACGTCTATTTTCCGGAATTAAAAACCGGAACCACCACTAACGAATACGGTTTTTATTCGATAAGTATCCCTAAAGGAAATCAGAAAATAGTCATCAGTTATATTGGTTATCAAAATATCGAAAAAAATGTTTCGATTAACCAAAGCACCAAAATGAATTGGGAGCTTAAAGAAAATGGCGAAATGTTGAACGAAGTAGTTATCAAAGATAATTCCGGGCGCAGCAATACCCGAACGCCCGAAATGAGTGTCAACAAACTTTCGATTGCTTCCATCAAAAAAATGCCGGTTGTTTTAGGCGAAGTCGATGTAATCAAATCCATTTTACTGTTACCGGGAGTTACTAATGCCGGCGAAGGCGCATCCGGATTTAATGTCCGCGGTGGTGGAGCCGACCAAAATCTGATTCTTTTAGACGAAGCTACTATTTATAACTCTTCACACGTTTTTGGATTTTTCTCGGTTTTTAACCCTGATGCTATCAAAGATTTAAAATTATACAAAGGCGGAATTCCGGCTCGTTTTGGAGGACGGGCTTCTTCGGTTTTAGATATTTATCAAAAAGACGGAAACAGCAATGATTTTCACGTAAATGGTGGCATCGGTTTAATTTCCAGCCGATTGCTTGCCGAAGGTCCGATTGTAAAAGACAAAGCTTCGTTTTTAATTGGTGGCCGGGCTTCTTATGCACATTTGTTCCTAAAACTTTCTGAAGAACAAAAAAATAACTCTGCCTATTTTTATGATTTGAATACCAAATTGAGTTATAAAATCAACGACAACAACAGTCTTTATTTATCGGGATATTTTGGTCGCGATGTTTTTGCCATAGACAAAAGTTTCAGCAATACTTACGGAAACACAACGCTCAATTTACGTTGGAATCATCTTTTTTCAGATAAATTATTTTCGAATTTGTCATTGATTTACAGCGATTATTATTACGGGTTGGATTTGGATTTTATAGGTTTTAATTGGGAATCAGGCATTAAAAATTACAATATCAAATACGATTTTAAAAATTATATTTCCGATAATTTCAAATTAAATTATGGTTTCAATGGAATTTATTACAATTTCAATCCCGGAACCATCGTCCCTTCTTCCGAAGATTCCGGAATAAATCCGGATCAATTGGACCGAAAATACGCTTTTGAACCGGCTGCTTATATAGAAGCCGAAAACAAAATCAGTAAAAAATTCACTGTTGCTTATGGTTTGCGATACAGTTTATTCTACCGTTTAGGAAATTCGACCATTAATTTATACGAAAATAACAATCCGGTTGTTTTCAATTCGGACTTCCAGATTTATGAAAAAGCAACTCCCATTGGAACAAAATATTATGGTAAAAACAAAACTATAAAAAGCTTCAACAACTTCGAACCACGTTTTGCTGTTTCTTACCAACTTAACGAGGATCAAGCCGTAAAAGCCAGTTACAACCGAATGATACAGTATTTACAATTGGTTTCCAACACCTCCTCTCCAACTCCTTTAGACGTTTGGATGCCAAGTGACACCTACATCAAACCCCAAATTGCTGACCAAATTGCCGTTGGTTATTTCAAAAACATTCGCAACGGCGATTATTCGATTGAAATTGAAAGTTTTTACAAAAAAATCCAGAATCGCATGGATTATATTGATGGTGCCGAATTGATTGCCAATGAAGCCATCGAACAGGTGGTTTTAAATGGAAGAATGCGCTCTTACGGACTTGAAATGATGTTCAAGAAAAACGAAGGTCGCTTAAACGGTTGGATTTCTTATACCTTATCCAAATCGGAACAACAAACTCCGGGCAGAACTCCCGAAGAAATCGGAATTAATTACGGAAAATGGTACAATTCCGCTTATGATAAAACCCATAATCTGGCCATTACCTCAGCTTACAAACTGAATGAAAAATGGGATTTTGGAGCTAATTTTATCCTGCAATCCGGACAACCGGTCACCTATCCTGATGGAAAATACAATTATTTGGGGGTTGATGTTCCCAATTACGGTTTGCGTAACAGAAACCGTTTGCCTCTTTATCATCATTTAGATGTTTCTGCAACTCTCACGCCTACTAAAAACAAAGATAGAAACTGGAAAGGCGAATGGGTTTTTAGCATTTACAATTTGTACAACAGGCAAAATGCCGCTTCGATGAATTTTAGACAAAATACCGATACAGCAGCCAATGAAGCTGTAAAAACATCCATTTTTGGGATTGTTCCTGCGGTGAGTTATAATTTTAAATTTTAATACTATGAAAAAGATATTTTTCCCTTTTATAATTCTTCTTATCGGTTTATGCTCCAGTTGTGAAGAAGTGGTTGATTTAAAATTAAACACAGCCGCTCCCCGACTCGTTGTCGAAGCTTCTATTTATTGGATAAAAGAAAGTAGTGGCAATGCACAAAAAATAAAATTAACTACCACAACCGGCTATTACGATACTGAAATTCCTATTGTCACCGGAGCAAATGTCAAGATTACGAACAGCGAAAACACCATTTTTAATTTCGAAGAAATTCCGAATTCCGGCGAATATGCCTGCACGGAATTTGTTCCTAAAATTGGAGAGACTTACACTCTTACTATTATTTACAACGATGAAACCTACGTTGCCACAGAAGTTTTTCAATCATTGGCACCAATAACCAGAGTGGAGCAAAATAATGAAGGTGGTTTTACCGGAAAAGATATCGAGGTAAAAGCGTACTATAACGATCCTGCTAACGAAGATAATTTCTACCTGTACCGCTACCAATATACTAACGAAGCCACAATAAGTTACAGCATTGATGATGACCGATTTTTTCAGGGAAACGAATTCTTTAGTAATTCAAGCAATGACGATTTAAAAGCCGGAGATGTGGTAGAATTAATGCACATGGGAATTTCTCAACAATATTACAATTACATGAACATTTTAATTGACAATACCGGATCTAATTCCGGAGGTCCGTTCCAAACTCCACCTGCAACCGTAAGAGGAAATATCAAAAACATCACAAATCCGCAGAATTATGCTTTGGGCTATTTTGCCCTGGGCGAAACAGACATGCGTCGTTACGTGATTCAATAATTTATTGTAACCCGCAAAGTTCACAAAGAAACAATCCTAAAAACCCGTATAATCTGTGGCTAAAAAAAACAAAAAACTATTAGCTATCTTTGTTAGCAAAATTCTCTAATTTAAAATTGTAATTCTTTTGTCATCACATCATATTGTTCGCGACGATCAGGAACCTGCTTTAATTATTGCCAATGGCGCTGCCTGCACCCCTGAATTATTAGGTCAGTTACTCGAATGGTCTCCTTTTGTAATTGTACTGGATTCAGCTATTGAACGTGTTTTGGAATTAGACATTAAAATCGATGTTTTATTAGGGGATTTCGACCGTGGTTTTGATGCCAATTATTACAAAGAAAAACAATATCCACTGGAAATTGTTCACACACCGGATCAGGATAAAACCGATTTAGAAAAAGCTTTTGATTATTTGTGCGAAAGAAATTTTTCGGCAGTCAATGTTGTTTGGGCCACCGGAAAAAGAGCCGATCATACAATTACCAATTTAACGAATATCGTTCGGTATCGGGACAAACTAAAAATTGTCATTCTCGACGATCATTCTAAAGTTTTTTTATTGCCCAGAAAATTTGAAAAATGGTACACCGCTAACACTCCAATTTCCCTGATTCCGATTGGGCATGTTACGGGAATTCATTCCGAAAATCTTTTTTATCCGTTACAAAATGACAGCCTGACAATCGGTTATCGTACCGGAAGCAGCAATCATGTTGTTCAGGACGGAATGGTTATCATCGAGCATCAGCAAGGCGATTTATTATTAATGGAATGCATGGATTAATTTTTAAAATATGGAAACTCAAAAAGCGCCATTAGAACGTCAGCACGAAATAACTACAGCTTATCTAAATGCTTTGGACACACATTTAGCTGATATTATAGAAGGACGAACTATGGAAATGCTCGAAATTAAAGATATTGCCGGAATTTTGCATTTGCATCCCACCTATTTGAGCAATACTATAAAAGAAACAACCGGAAATTCTGCTTGTTATTATTTCGAAAATAAAATTTTGGCTCTTGCCAAAGGAATGCTCGAAGAAAATAAAATGTCAATTGCAGCTACTGCTGAATTACTAACTTACGATCCGTCTAACTTTACGAAGTTTTTCAAAAAATTTGCGCATTGCACTCCAAAGCATTATCGGGACGAATTCTTAAAACAACAACGTTTATCTAATTCGTAAATTAATTATCATAATCTGTGTGTATCACCATTAAAACTGTGTGTATCACCATAATCAATAAGTAACGCCGTTTTACTTTTGTAGTAGTATTTAAACGAAACAATTGTAACAATGAGCGAAAACAAAATTGCATTAGTAACCGGTGGAAGCCGCGGATTAGGAAAAGATATGGCATTAAGTCTTGCCAAAAAAGGACTGAACGTTGTACTAACTTATAAAAGCAAAAAAGAAGAGGCTGAAAGTGTAGTCTCTGAAATTGAAAACTTAGGCCAAAAAGCTCTTGCACTACAACTCAATACTGCCGAAGTAAAAAGTTTTGATTCTTTTATCCAAAATTTAGATCAAGAACTAAGCACAAAATTCAGTTCTGACAAAATTGATTTTTTAGTCAACAATGCCGGTTTTGGAATCCATACTTCTTTTTTAGAAACCACCGAAGAAAATTTTGACGATTTGATGAACGTTCATTTCAAAGGAGTCTTTTTTCTAACACAAAAATTGGTTCCAATTATCAATAACGGTGGCGGAATTGTAAATATTTCAACTGGTTTAGCTCGTTTTAGCCTTCCGGGTTATAGTGCTTATTCGGCAATGAAAGGTGCTATAGAAACTTTAACAAAATATCAGGCAAAAGAACTGGGTTCGCATCAAATAAGAGTAAATGTAGTTGCTCCAGGAGCAATAGAAACGGACTTTGGTGGTGGCGCCGTAAGAGATAATGAACAATTGAATAAATACGTCGCTTCAGTTACGGCTTTAGGTCGTGTAGGACAAGCAAATGATATTGGAACTGTTGTTGCATTTTTATGTACGGATGATGCGAAATGGGTGAATGCCCAGCGTATAGAAGTTTCAGGAGGAATGAATTTGTAACTCAATTTAAAAAAATAAAGAAAAAGCACGTTCGTAATGTGCTTTTTCTTTATAAATCAATCTAAAAACTCACTTTTAGTTACAATTAGATAACTTTTACCAAATTTGAAATTCGTACCTTTGCAGCAAATTTAAACTCCTAGGAATGACAGTAGTTACGGAAAAATCAAACTTACATTCACGAAATCTTCATCGTTCCCGCTATGATTTTAAATTGCTAATCGAAAAATGTCCTGAGTTAAAATCTTTTGTTTTCATTAACGAATTTGGCAACCAAACGATTGATTTTAGTAATCCGCAGGCTGTAAAAATTTTAAATAAGGCATTATTAACTACATATTACGATATTCAAAACTGGGATATTCCTAAAAATTACCTTTGTCCACCCATTCCCGGAAGAGCCGATTATATCCATTACATCGCCGATTTATTAGCCGAAAGTAATAACGGTAATATTCCAATGGGAATAGAAATTGAAGGTCTGGACATTGGAACCGGAGCCAACTGTATTTATCCCATCATCGGAAATTCGGTTTACGACTGGAGTTTTGTGTGTACTGACATTGATGAAATATCACTTGAAAATTGCACCAAAATTATTGAAGCCAATCCAAAATTGATGGATGCTATCAGTTTACAACAGCAAATAGAGTCCCGATACATTTTCAAAAATATCATCACACCCGAAGACCATTTTGCTTTCACCATTTGCAATCCTCCTTTTCATAAATCAGCAGAAGAAGCCGCTAAGGGAAGTCTGCGAAAAGTGAGTAATTTAAAAGGTCAAAAACAAACAAAAGCAGTTTTAAACTTTGGCGGTCAAAACAATGAACTCTGGTGCGAAGGCGGCGAACTGGCTTTTATTACCCAAATGATTTTCGAAAGTGCCCGTTATCCGTTACAATGTTTATGGTTTACCACTTTAGTTTCTAAACAATCCCATCTAAAAAGTTTATTCAAAACCCTAAACAAAGTCAACGCCGCTCAAATTCGTACTATTGACATGGCGCAGGGACAAAAAACCAGCCGTATTCTAGCCTGGTCTTTCCTTACCGAAAACCAACAACAGAATTGGGAATTTGAAACAAAACAGATTGTTTTTTAACTCTTAAATTTTTCTTTTTCTTTCTTTTATTTTCTTTTTATTTGTTTTTATTTGTTTTTACAACTAAAAAAATTATCTTTAACAGCCTTACTTTTAGCTGAACTATCTTTTTCAGAATTATAAAAAATCGCTGTATAAGACTAAAAAATTAGATTAAAACAAAAAGAAACATGAGAAATCCAATTTTAATTACCCTATTTTGTTTAACACAAAGCCTGATTTCAGCACAAAATCCAACACCTGTAAAACCCCGGGTTTTAATTAGTACTGATATTGGTGGCACCGATCCAGATGACAATCAGTCTATGGCACATTTACTCATGTATAGTGATTTGTTTCAGCTGGAAGGGCTTGTTTCCTCTCCTTCCTACGGATCTGGTAACAAAGAAGAAATTCTCAGAATGATTGATCTTTACGAAAAAGATTTACCCAAACTAAGAAAACACAATAAGAAACTGGCTAAGCCAAAATTTTTGCGTTCAATTTGCAAACAAGGACGCAAAGGCAATGCTCCGTTTCAAGGATATATTGCTCCTACCGAAGGTTCGGAATGGATAATAAAATGCGCAAAGAAAAAAAGCAGTCAACCTCTTTGGGTTTTGGGTTGGGGCGGATTGGAAGATATTGCGCAAGCCTTGCATGACGCACCAGAAATTCAGGATAAAATAAAAATATATTGGATAGGCGGCCCAAATAAAAAATGGAGCGCCAACAGTTATGCTTATATCGCTGAAAATTTCCCAAATTTGTTTTTCATTGAAGTCAATTCAAGCTATTACGGTTTTTTCTCCAACAATACTGAAATTGATCAGGTAAACAATTCAAATTATTATGACACTGTTATCAAAGGAGCGGGAAATTTGGGTTTAGATTTCAAAAAATATTACAACGGTGAAATTAAAATGGGTGATTCCCCTTCTCTTTTTTATTTGATGGATGGCAATCCAGACAATCCGGAAAGAGACAGCTGGGGCGGAAGTTTTGAAAAAATAAATCACAGTCCCCGATTAATTTACAATCAAACCACTAGTGTTAAAGACAGCGTTGCTTTTTGTTCCATTATCGAAATGCATTTAAAAGGTCCAAAATCAAATTTTACTTCGGATGATGTTTGCTTCCAAATGGAAATACCATACGGAAATACCACGCAAAAATGGCCGGGCTATTATTTAGATAATGGAGAGTATGCCATCAGATATATTCCCAAAAAAGCCGAAAATTTGAATTACATTTTCACCTCTGAAATTCCTGAAATTAACGGTTTAAAAGGAAGTATTGTCGTGACCAATTTATGGCCGGGAACAAAACACTCCACCGATTATCCTTTGGGTAATAATTGGTACAGCGACAAATCAAATCCGGAATTATACGATGGAAAAATCCAGGGTGGTAAAACCATCTCTAAATGGAGAAAAGACATTCTGGAAGATTGGGCAAAACGTTGGAATTGGTTGAAATAATCTCAAAAACAAATACTATTTGCATTTCCAAATTTTGAGCTACTTCAAAAAAAGCTTTTGTACCTTTGCAAGTCTAAACTTTGCAACAAAAACAAATGAAATTCCAAGTCGTATCGGATTACAAGCCTATGGGCGACCAGCCTCAGGCTATTGAAAAACTAGCACAAGGTATTATTGATGGTGATCAATTCCAAACACTGTTAGGGGTTACAGGATCCGGGAAAACATTTACAGTAGCCAATGTAATCCAGGAAGTACAACGACCAACCCTTGTTTTAGCACACAATAAAACCTTAGCAGCGCAATTGTATTCGGAATTCAAACAGTTTTTCCCCAATAATGCGGTGGAATATTTCGTTTCTTACTACGATTATTACCAGCCGGAAGCTTTTATTCCGGTTACTGGTGTTTATATAGAAAAAGACTTATCTATCAACGATGAGCTGGAAAAAATGCGTTTGAGCACCACCTCTTCCCTGCTTTCAGGACGAAGAGATATCATCGTAGTGGCTTCGGTTTCCTGTTTGTACGGTATTGGAAATCCGGTGGAATTTCAAAAGAATGTTATTGCCATTGAAAGAGATCAGGAGATTTCCAGAACGAAGCTGTTACATTCTTTAGTGCAAAGTTTGTATTCGAGAACCGAAGCTGATTTCAATCCGGGTAATTTCAGAATCAAAGGCGACACCGTAGAAGTTTTCCCTAGTTATGCCGATGATGCGTATCGCATTCACTTTTTTGGGGACGAAATTGAAGAAATCGAAAGTTTTGATATTCAAACTTCCAAAGTAATTGAGCGATTTGACAAACTCACTATTTACCCTGCCAATATGTTTGTGACTTCTCCGGATATTTTACAAAATGCGATTTGGCAAATCCAGCAGGATTTAGTCAAACAAGTGGATTATTTCAAAGAAATTGGCAAACATTTAGAAGCCAAAAGACTGGAAGAACGCACCAATTTCGACTTGGAAATGATCCGGGAATTAGGCTATTGTTCCGGAATTGAAAACTATTCTCGTTATTTGGATGGTCGCGAAGCAGGAACACGACCTTTCTGTTTATTAGATTATTTCCCAAAAGATTATTTGATGGTAGTTGACGAAAGTCACGTAACCCTATCTCAAGTCCATGCCATGTATGGCGGAGATAGAAGCCGAAAAGAAAATTTGGTAGAATACGGCTTTAGACTACCCGCCGCTATGGACAACCGACCGCTGAAATTTGAGGAATTTGAAGCCATGCAAAATCAGGTGATTTACGTTTCAGCTACTCCGGCAGATTATGAATTAAAAAAATGCGAAGGAATTTATGTGGAACAAATTATCCGACCAACCGGATTAATTGACCCTGTTATCGAAATTCGTCCGAGTTTGAATCAAATTGATGATTTGATTGAAGAAATTCAACAACGTTGCGAATTGGACGAACGCGTTTTGGTTACAACCCTTACTAAAAGAATGGCGGAAGAACTTGCCAAATATTTAGCAAAAGTAAGTATTCGTTGCCGTTACATTCATTCGGATGTAGACACTTTGGAACGTATTGAAATCATGCAGGATCTTCGAAAAGGTCTTTTTGATGTCTTGATTGGGGTAAACTTACTACGTGAAGGTTTGGATTTGCCTGAAGTTTCGCTGGTTGCCATTCTGGATGCTGACAAAGAAGGTTTTTTACGTTCGCATCGTTCGCTTACACAAACCATTGGTCGTGCCGCCCGAAATTTGAACGGAAAAGCTATAATGTATGCCGATAAAATTACCGATAGCATGCAAAAAACGATTGACGAGACCAATTATCGCAGAACCAAACAGATTAATTTTAACACCGCCAACAATATTGTTCCTCAGGCATTAAACAAAAAGATTGACAATGTATTTACCAAAAATCCTTTGGTTGAATACGAATTAGGACATACTTTCAATAAGGCCGCGGAAGAAACAAATGAATACTTATCTAAAAATGAAATAGAGAAACGCATTCGCGAAAAGCGAAAATCTATGGAAAAAGCCGCAAAAGAACTCGACTTTATGCAAGCCGCAAAATTACGTGACGAAATAAAAAAATTACAGGAACAATTGGCTTAATAGTCTAAATCATTTTGAAAAATACTCCATAGCATTTCATCAGAAATAGTTGAATTAGGAGCATTTTTAATTTTTTTCAACAGCACCTTAGTCGCATCAAGATCTAATCCCATACTGATAGCGATATGACCTATCAGCTCCGGATCCTGCTTGTACAACACACCATCGTTCTGAAAAAAGAGAATTAACCTGTAAAATTGCTTGATACGCCCTAATTTGATGTTCTCCGGCATCGGAGGTAATTCCTGACTTAATAAATCGATAAAACCTCCTTTCTCGAAATGTAATTCGTTAGCAATTAAGAATAAAAAATCATACCCTTTTTTATTCAATTGTCCGTCAACGGTTGCATAAGCAATCATTTCTAAAAGCAATTTCTTTTTTTCTTCACAAGTGTCCATATCGTAAATAATTTTAGCTAAAATATCATTTTTTATGCTAAAAACCCAAAGAAATATCCACAATCAAACAATTTAATTAAAAAATCACATTTTTTTTCCAACATAAAAAAGGCAAAAAAGACAAAAAAATCACAAGATTTTAATTTTTTACACCCAAAATACGTAGTTGCAAAATTCACTTTTTACAGAAAACACTTTTATCACTATTGTTTTTTATTATTTATGCAAAATGAGATTAAAAAATTCCGAAAATCAAAATTCTTCATCTTCACTAAATAATATTCATTTTTATAGCTTAATTTTATCATAAAACCAGACAATTATGGAATTGATTATTAGAGAATACGAGCTACAATTAAAGCACACTTTTACAATCTCTAGAGAATCAATCGATATTCAGCCTTCTTTAATTGTACAATTAAAAAGTGGCGGATTCTCCGGATATGGTGAGGCAACTTCAAATCCTTATTACCACATTAGTGTCCCCATGATGAAACAGGATTTAGAAGCCGTACGAACGCTTATTGAGTCTTCTGTTGATGAAACTCCCGAAGATTTTTGGGCAAAAATGCATCCGCATTTAAAACATGACATGTTTGCACTTTGTGCACTGGATATGGCTTTCACGGATTTATATGCCCGAAAAAAAGGTAAAAAACTACATGAACTCTGGGATTATAACATCGAAAGAAATCCTTTGACCAATTACACCATTGGAATCGATACCATCGACAAAATGGTGGCTAAAATGAAAGAACTTCCCTGGCCTATTTACAAAATAAAATTGGGCACCAAAGAAGATATTGCCATCGTAAAAGCTTTGAGAGAACATACCGATGCCATTTTTAGAATTGATGCCAATTGCGGATGGGAAATTGAAGAAACACTAAACAATGCCGTGGAATTAAAAAAACTGGGCGTAGAATTTTTAGAACAGCCCTTAAAAGCAGACGATTGGAAAGGACACGAAATTATTTTTAAACATTCGGTTTTACCAGTTATAGCTGACGAAAGTTGTATTGTAGAAAACGATGTAGCCAAATGCTTCAATCATTTTCACGGAATAAATATTAAACTGGTAAAATGTGGCGGACTCACCCCTGCCCGAAGAATGATTCAACAAGCAAAAAAACTGGGATTAAAAACGATGGTGGGTTGTATGACCGAATCATCAGTTGGAATCTCGGCCATTGCTCATTTAATTCCGCAATTAGACTATGTGGATATGGATGGCGCCTTATTACTTTCGGAAGATATTGCCAGTGGAGTCCAAATTGAGAATGGAAAAATTGGCTATTCTGAAATAAACGGCACCGGTGTTGTTTTAAAATAATTATTAATGAAAGTTGACAAATTTCCCGATCGATTGATCAAAGTCGATAACGAAAAAAATTTATACTTTGGCGGGACAGCTTATCTGGGCTTACCGCCAAATAAAAAATTCAAAAAAATACTTTATAAAAACATTGAGCGTTGGGGCACCGCTTACGGAAGTTCCCGAAATGCCAATATCAAACTCACCGCTTACGAAAAAGGTGAAACTTTTTTAGCGCAATTTATCCAGGCTGAAGCTGCGCTTACTGTTTCTTCCGGAATGTTAGCCGGGCAAATTGTTTTAGACAGTTTAATATCGGATACAGATGTTTTTTATCATTTTTCAAACAACCATGTCGCTATCAGCAATTCAAACAGTCTTCCGCTTTTTACCAATGGAATTCTAAATCCAAAATTACTGGATAATAAAACAGAAAAAATTTGCATTCTTACCGATGCTGTTCCTTCTAACACCGTAAAACCAGTCTCACTTTCTTTTTTAGATCAAATTGAAAATTGCAAAGAAATTACTTTGGTGCTTGACGAATCGCATTCGTTAGGAATTTTAGGCGAAAATGGCAGCGGAGTTTATGCCTCGATAAAGCACCCCAAAATCAAACGTAAAGTTTTAGTTTCGTCACTAGGAAAAGCGATGGGATTATCTGGCGGTGTAATAGCCAGCGATTCTGATTTTATCAGTACAATAAAATCCAATGCTATTTTTGTTTCCAGCGCCGGAATGAACCCGGCATTTGTAAGCACACTGGCTGATTCGGAAAAGCTATACCAAAAACAAATTAAAAAACTAAAAAGAAATCTGGCTTACTTAAAAACTAATCTTTTGGCAAACCCAAACATTCTTTTTGATGAAAATTATCCGGTAATCTATCCTGAAATAGCAAACATCAATACTATTTTGGCTTCCAAAAAAATAATTATTACCAATTTCAAATACACATCCGAAACCGATTATTTGAACCGGATTATTATTACAGCCAATCACGAAAAGAAAGATTTGGATAAAATCATTCAAATTCTAAATGAATATCAATCCGAAATAGATTAGCTAACACTTTATAGCGTACCTTTGTAAAAAATTTAAAATGACAAACAACGATATTTTCAAAAAATTACGCGTTGCCTTAATGCTTCGTGACGACCAAATTGTAGAAATTTTAGAATTGGTCGATTTCAGAATTTCTAAATCCGAATTAGGCGCATTTTTTCGTGATTCCAAACATCCCAATTATTTGGAATGCGGCGATCAGGTATTGCGTAATTTCCTTAACGGTTTAGTTATTCATTTGCGAGGAACAAAAGAAAATCCTAAAAACCCAAAAGACGTTTTAACCAAACATAAAGCCGAAATCCCTGCAAAGAAAACGACGGTTTCTAATGAACCAAAAGCTGCAAAAACAACTTTCAAGAAAAAAGCCAACTTTAAAAAAGCTGCACCTAAAACTCCAGTGGTTGAAAAAGTAAAATTCAATAACGGGAAAAACAAAAAATCTTAATTGGAAATCGAACTTTGATTTTATAAAAAATCCCGCCTGATATCAGACGGGATTTATTTATTATTTGGTAAACTTAACCAAAAAGACAAGTCCGTTACCTGCTTCCAAATCATTTGCTGTTAATTTTTTATAATTCAACGTGTTTTTGATATAATAATTCAACTCCTCATTAGTTGTATTAGTGCTCATCACAACCATTTCATGATGCTCATTAATAGCAATCCTTACTTTTACTAAAACATCTCCTTCTAATCCGCTAAAAGCTGGATAAGCATTGAGCATTTTAGTTATTTCCTTATAAGTCTTGTTGTAATCCTCAGGATTATTAGAAGGCTTCTCTGCAGCAAACGCTGTTGTTAAAAATAAAGTTGCAACAGCTGATAAAAATAACTTTCTCATAATTTCTTTCTTTTAAATTAAAATTAATTCGTTCGAGATTTCATTACAAATTTATCAAAAAAACTATCCAAAAAAGAACTTATACTGTTGATAATGTAAGTTTTACGATTGACAAAAAATTAAACTACAAATTTTAAAATTCTAATAAAAAAAAATATTTTAAATTTCACTATTCATATAAAAAATAGAAAACGAAATAAAAAAAATCATCAAAACACCCCTAAAACAAAGTTTTTTTGATGATATTTCAACAAAAAAACTTAAAACAAAAAAACCAGTTTCATTTATTAAAAATAAAACCGGTTTTACAAATTACAATACAGCTCCTGTTATTTGGCAAATTTTACCAGAAAAACCAGTTTGTTACCGATTTCTAATTCATTTGCAGCTAACTTTTGATAATTCAAACTGTTTTTAATATAGTAACTCAATTCACTATTGGCTGCATCGGTACTCATCACCACAATCTCATGATTTTCATTTATAGCGATTTTTACTTTCACAACAACTTCTTCGCGTAAACTTTCAAAATTCGAATAGGTATTCAAAAGTTCGGCTAACTCTTTAAAAGTCTTTTCATAATCTTTATCCCTGTTTGGAGAACCCACAGCCGCAAAAGCTGTATTCATAAATAATGTAACAATAACCGATAAAAATAATTTTTTCATGATTTCTTTGTTTTTAATTACAGTTCAAAATTAGCACTGAAATCCATTCAAAAATCACAAAAACAATTGCTTAACCCAAAGATAAAATGAACCTTAAAAACACTTTTTACAAGTCTTAAAATTGATTTTCCTAAAAAACAACAGCCTTACAAATAAACTTTGATAAAAATAAATTTATAACAGAAAACAACTTCTTTTACTGAAAATTCCGAATCAATCAGGCTGTTAATCTTAAATTAATACAAACATTAAAAACAAAAAAAATCCTGTCCCAAAAAGGAACAGGATTTCAATATATTAGATTTTCTTAATTAAGAAAGAGCCGCTTGAACCTGATCAGCAGCTTCCTGGAACTGAACTGCAGATAAAATTGGCATTCCTGAATTATCGATTAATTCTTTTGCAATCTCAGCATTTGTTCCTTGCAAACGAACAATGATTGGCACATTGATAGCGTCTCCCATGTTTTTGTAAGCATCAACAACACCCTGAGCTACACGGTCACAACGAACGATTCCTCCAAAGATGTTAATCAAAATAGCTTTTACATTAGGATCTTTCAAGATAATACGGAAAGCTGTTTCCACACGTTTTGCATCAGCAGTTCCTCCTACGTCAAGGAAGTTAGCCGGCTCAAAACCTGCATATTTAATTAAATCCATAGTTGCCATTGCAAGACCGGCACCGTTTACCATACATCCTACAGTTCCGTCAAGATCAACATAGTTCAACCCTACTTCTTTAGCTTCTACTTCAATTGGATTTTCTTCACGAACATCACGCATATCAGCATACGCTTTTTGTCTGTATAATGCGTTATCGTCAATATTTACTTTAGCATCTACCGCTAAAATTTTATTATCAGATGTTTTCAAAACCGGGTTGATTTCAAACATAGAAGCGTCTGAACCAATATAAGCTTTGTATAAAGCATCGATGAATTTTACCATTTCTTTGAATGCATTTCCAGTAACACCTAAGTTAAAAGCAATTCTTCTTGCCTGGAAACCTTGTAATCCTACAGCAGGATCAATTTCTTCTGTAAAGATTAAATGTGGAGTATGCTCAGCAACTTCCTCAATATCCATTCCACCTTCAGTAGAATACATAATCATATTACGTCCTGTTGCTCTGTTTAATAATACAGAAACATAAAACTCAGAAGTTTCAGATTCTCCAGGATAGTAAACATCCTCAGCAATTAACACTTTGTGAACCGTTTTCCCCTCAGCAGAAGTTTGAGGAGTTACTAATTGCATTCCGATAATTTCGCTTGCAACACCTTCCACTTTGTCAATTCCTTTAGCAAGTTTCACCCCGCCTCCTTTACCACGACCACCTGCGTGAATTTGGGCTTTAACAACATACCAACTCGTTCCCGTTTCGGCAGTTAATTGTTTAGCAGCCGCAACTGCTTCTACTGGACTGTTAGCAACGATCCCGCGTTGAACGCGAACTCCGTAGCTAGCTAAAATCTCTTTTCCTTGATATTCGTGTATGTTCATAATATAGAATTTGTCTGAATCTGATTTTATTTCAGAAAATAAGTCCGACAAAAGTATTAAAAACGAACTTAAAACTGAAATCTTTTTAGTGATTTAAAATATCTTATAAATAAAGTTAAAAAAAGACGTTTTCACAGCTTTTTTTCTATCAAAAAAAAGATTTTGCCGCAAAAAAAAGAGTGAACTGACGTTTTTTCGTGGAATTCATCAATTATAGATTTGAAAAAATAAGAAATAATTGTCAAAATATCAGGCTAAAACCCTCTTAATATTAATAATTTGTTAATACACAGCCCAAATAATGCAATTATTATTATTAATTATACATTTTTCTATTATTCCTGTAAAAGTAACTCATTATAAGCCTAACCGATACATTATATATAATGAAATATCTATTTTTGTAAAAAAAATTATCAAGCATGAAACTTAAAGAACAAGGCCTTTATTTGCCAGAATTCGAGCATGAAAACTGTGGAGCTGGTTTTATCTGCAACCTTAAAGGTGAGAAAACAAATCAAATTATTCACGACGCATTAGAAATTCTAGTAAAACTAGAGCACCGTGGTGGTGTTAGTGCTGATGGAAAAACGGGAGATGGTGCTGGACTTTTGATTGACATACCTCACGAATATTTCAATAGAGTTTGTGATTTCAATTTACCTGCCCCACGTGAATATGCTGTTGGGATGGTATTTTTACCAAAAATTAACAATCAATACGTTTTTTGTAAAGACATATTTGAAAAAGAAATTAAAGCACAAGGACTTTCTGTTTTAGGATGGAGAGAAGTTCCTGTTGATTCTTCTCAATTAGGAGAAATCGCTTTAGCTTCTGAACCTACTATCGAACAAATTTTTGTTGGTAAAAACGAAGCTATTGACGAAGCAACATTTAAAGCAAAATTATATGCTGCCCGTAAAATCACAGAACACACTATTGCGAATTCTAAAATCTCGCAAAGTTCTTATTTTTATGTACCTAGTTTATCTACTACTACCTTAATATATAAAGGTATCATTATGCCTGAAGATATCGGGCCATACTATACTGACTTACAACAAACTGATTTAGTAACTCGTTTGGCGTTAGTTCACCAACGTTTCTCTACGAATACAATGCCTACTTGGGAGTTATCTCAACCATTCCGATACATGTGTCAAAATGGAGAGATTAACACTTTAAGAGGTAACGTAAGCAGAATGCGTGTTCGTGAAGAAATCATGAAGAGTGATGTTTTCGGTCCGCAAATAGAGAAGTTATTCCCTATTATCTTACCTGGAAAATCAGATTCAGCTTCTATGGATATGGTTGTTGAATTATTAACACATACTGGTCGTTCCTTACCGGAAGTAATGATGATGATGATTCCTGAAGCATGGGAAAAACACAAAACCATGTCAGAAGAGCGTAAAGCATTCTACGAATACAACGCTTGCATTATGGAACCTTGGGACGGACCTGCTTCTGTACCTTTCTCTGACGGAGATTACATTGGAGCTTTATTAGACCGTAACGGTTTAAGACCATCTCGTTATACTGTAACTAAGAGCGGAAAATTAATTATGGCTTCTGAAATTGGAGTTGTAAACGTTGATCCGGAAGATGTAGAAAGCCACGGAAGATTGGAGCCAGGAAAAATGTTCTTGGTTGACATGAATGAAGGTCGTATTGTAAATGACGAAGAAATCAAAAACAAAATTGTTTCTGAAAGACCTTACCAAGAATGGTTAAAACAATACCGTTTGAACTTAAAAGACGTTCCTACTACAACTAAAGCTTGTCCAATCGAAACTATCGATTTAAAAACAAGAGAGCGTTTATTCAACTATACATTAGAGGATATTCAGGATATGATTACTCCAATGGCTCAGGCTGGAAAAGAAGCCTTAGGTTCTATGGGTACTGACACTCCACTTGCTGTTTTATCAGACAGACCTCAATTAATCCCTAACTATTTCAAACAATTATTCGCGCAGGTTACTAACCCTCCTTTGGATGGTATTCGTGAGGAAATTGTAACTGACATCAGTTTAGCATTAGGACAGGACAGAAACATTTTTGACATTTCTAGTAAACAATGTAGAAAATTAAGAATCCAAAATCCGGTAATTTCTAACGATGACTTAGAAAAAATCAGAAATATTGATATCGACAATTTCAAAGCAGAAACTATTGAAATCTTATACAAAAAAGATAAAGGTTTAAATGGTTTAGAAAATGCTTTAGAAGATATCATTACTCAAATCAGCAAAGCAGTTGACAGAGGAACTAACATCATCATCTTATCAGACAGAGGTGTTAACAAAGAGTTTGCTCCAATCCCGGCTTTATTAGCGTGTTCTTATGTTCACCATCAGATGAACCGTTTGCGTAAGCGTTCTTACTTCGATATCATTATCGAATCAGCAGAACCACGTGAACCGCACCACTTCGCAACATTATTTGGTTACGGAGCGAGCGCTATCAACCCATACATGGTAAACGAAATCATTCGAGTACAAGTACAGGAAGGATTTATCACAGGAATTAGCGAGCAAAAAGCAGTTGACAACTTCAACAAAGCAATTGGTTCTGGTATTTTAAAAATCATGAACAAAATTGGTATCTCGACGTTACATTCGTACAGAGGTTCTCAAATTTTCGAAATTGTTGGTTTCAACTCTAAATTTGTTGAAAAATACTTCCCTTACACTGCTTCAAGAATTGAAGGTATCGGATTGTATGAAATCGAAAAAGAAATCAACGAAAGATATTTATACGCTTATCCGGATGTATTAATCCCTAACCGTTTAGGTTTAAATATTGGTGGAGAATACAGATGGAGACGTAACGGGGAAAGACACATGTTCAACCCAACTACTATTGCTAAATTACAACAAGCAGTACGTTTAAGTGATCAGGCTAGTTATGATGTTTACGCTAAATCTGTAAACGATCAGGCTAAAAGTTTAATGACCATCCGTGGTTTATTTGAATTTGACAACTTAGATCCAATTCCATTAGACGAAGTAGAACCATGGACAGCTATCGTAAAACGTTTCAAAACCGGAGCGATGTCTTACGGATCTATTTCCAGAGAAGCACACGAGAATTTAGCTATCGCTATGAACCGTATAGGTGGAAAATCCAATTCAGGTGAAGGTGGAGAAGACAGAACCCGTTTCCAACCGGATATCAACGGAGACAGTCGTAACTCAGCTATCAAACAAGTAGCTTCCGGACGTTTTGGAGTAACTTCTCACTACTTATCTAGTGCAAAAGAGATTCAAATTAAAATGGCACAAGGTGCTAAACCAGGAGAAGGGGGACAATTACCAGGTGAAAAAGTATTGCCTTGGATTGCATCGGCTCGTAACTCAACTCCTTTCGTAGGATTGATTTCGCCACCACCTCACCATGATATTTACTCTATTGAGGATTTAGCACAATTAATCTTCGACTTGAAAAATGCTAACAGAGAAGCACGTATCAATGTTAAATTGGTTTCTGAAGTTGGTGTTGGAACTATCGCTGCGGGTGTTGCTAAAGCAAAAGCTGATGTAGTATTAATCGCAGGTTATGATGGTGGAACAGGAGCTTCTCCATTAACATCATTGAAACACGCTGGTCTTCCTTGGGAACTTGGATTAGCTGAAGCACAACAAACTTTAGTATTAAACAACTTAAGAAGCCGTATTGTTGTAGAATGTGACGGTCAGTTAAAAACAGGTCGTGACGTAGCTATCGCAGCTTTATTAGGTGCTGAAGAATTTGGTTTTGCTACTGCTCCTCTTGTTGCTTCAGGATGTATCATGATGCGTAAATGTCACTTGAATACTTGCCCTGTAGGTATTGCTACTCAGGACAAAGAATTGCGTAAAAACTTTAAAGGAACTCCTGAGCACGTAATTAACTTCTTCTACTATGTAGCTGAAGAATTGAGAGGAATTATGGCTCAACTTGGTTTTAGAACTTTGGAAGAAATGATTGGTCAAACACATAAAATCAATTCTAACAAAGCTATTACTCACTATAAAGCCAGAGGTTTAGATTTATCATCAATCTTACACCGTCCGGCGGCATACAGAGACATGGTGGTTCGCAACACAGAGAAACAGGATCACGGATTAGACAATGTAATGGACTTCCAAATCTTGAAAGATTCTCACCGTGCATTATACAGAAAAGAAAAAATGACTTTAGAATATCCTATTAAAAACACTGACCGTTCAGTAGGAGCTATTGTTAGTAACGAAATTTCTAAAATTTACGGACACTTAGGTTTACCGGAAGACACTTTAAATATTAATTTCACTGGTTCTGCCGGTCAAAGTTTAGGAGCATTTAGTGCACACGGATTAACTTTTACAGTTGAAGGAAACACTAATGACTATTTAGGAAAAGGATTATCCGGAGCTAAATTAATCATCAAAAAACCAGCAAAAGCTACTTTTGTTGCTTCAGAAAACATTATCGTTGGTAACGTTTGTTTATTCGGTGCTATCGAAGGAGAAGCTTTCATCAATGGTATTGCAGGAGAGCGTTTCGCAGTTCGTAACTCAGGAGCTACAGCAGTTGTTGAAGGTGTAGGAGACCACGGTTGTGAGTACATGACTGGAGGAAAAGTAGTAGTCCTTGGAAAAACAGGAAGAAACTTTGCCGCAGGTATGAGTGGTGGTATCGCTTATATCTACGATCCTGAAAACAAATTCAAAAACGGTTTATGTAACACTGAAACAATCGAATTTGAAACAGTAGAAGGACAAGAAGCTGACGAATTAAAACACTTAATCGAAAGACACGTACAATATACAAACAGTACAAAAGGAAGCGAATTATTAAGTGATTGGAACACAAGCTTAGAAAATTTTGTAAAAGTAATGCCTACAGAGTACAAAAAAGCATTAGAGCGTTTGAAATCTGGGGTACAAATGGTAGAAGAATTAACAGCATAATACAATGGGAAAAGTAACAGGTTTTAAAGAATTCGAAAGAAAAGATGAATCATACACAGCAGTAGAAGAGCGTGTAGGACATTATAAAGAATTTACAGTTCCTTTGAGTGAAGCTGAAATTACAACACAAGGATCTCGTTGTATGGACTGTGGTATTCCATTTTGCCACAGTGGATGTCCGTTAGGGAATTTAATCCCTGATTTCAACCACATGGTACACCAGGGTGAATGGCAAAAAGCCTCTTGGATTTTACATTCAACAAACAACTTCCCTGAATTTACAGGGCGTTTATGTCCAGCACCATGTGAAAAAGCATGTGTATTAGGAATTATCAATGATCCAATTTCTATCGAAAACATAGAAAAAAATATTGTGGAACGTGCTTTCCAGGAAGGTTGGATTAAACCACAACCTCCAAAAAACAGAACTGGAAAAACAATTGCTGTTGTAGGTTCAGGACCTGCAGGATTAGCTGCTGCACAACAATTAAACAGAGCAGGTCACACTGTAACTGTTTTTGAAAGAGACAATGCTATTGGTGGATTATTACGTTACGGTATTCCTAATTTCAAATTAGAAAAAGAAATTATCGACCGTCGTATCGCTATCCTTGAAGCAGAAGGAATTACTTTCAAAGTAAACACTAACGTTGGTGTAAACTACTCTATCGAAGATTTGAAAGCATTTGATGCAATCGTTCTTTGTGGTGGTGCCACTGAAAGAAGAGGTTTACCAACTCCGGGAGCAGATGCTGACGGTGTAGTTCAGGCAATGGATTTCTTAACACAACAAACTAAAGTGGTTTGGGGTGAAAAAATCGAGAACCAGGTTTTAGCTACTGGTAAAGACGTAATCGTAATTGGAGGTGGAGATACAGGTTCTGACTGTGTGGGTACTTCAAACCGTCACGGTGCAAAATCAGTAACTAACTTTGAGATTATGCCAAAACCACCAGTTGGAAGAAGCGAATCTACTCCATGGCCATTCTGGCCTTTACAGTTAAAAACTTCTTCTTCTCACAAAGAAGGATGTGACAGAAACTGGTTAATTAACACCAAAGAGTTCATCAAAGATGCTAATGGTAAATTGACAGCTCTTAAAACTGTAAATGTTGAATGGAAAATGGTTCCTGGACAACGTCCGGAATTAATAGAGATTGAAGGTTCTGAAAAAATCTGGCCTTGTGATTTAGCTTTATTAGCTTTAGGTTTCACTGGTCCGGAGAAAAACTTAGCAGAGCAGTTAGGCCTTGAAACAGATTTCAGAAGCAATTACAAAGCCAACAATTACCAAACGAATGTACCAAACATATTTACTGCTGGAGATATGAGAAGAGGACAATCATTAATCGTTTGGGCAATCTCTGAAGGTCGTGAAGCTGCCAGAGAAGTTGATTTGTTCTTAATGGGAACTACTAACCTTCCAACTAAAGAAGGTGGAGATTTACCTCCGTTGTAGTCTTAAATAAACTTTACAAAAAGGCTATCCGAAAGCAATTTCAGATAGCCTTTTTTATTTTTAAACATTTCTTTTAAATCATTAACAATGTGATAAAAACAAACACAAAACTCACATTAGGTTTATTATATAACTTATTGTTAGAATTTGTTAGAAATATTTTTATCTATTGCAGTATCAATAAAGAATAATAAATTTGCGTAAAACTTACTAAAATGCAATCTAAAGACTTACTTCAATTAGCAGAACAATTTGGCACACCATTATATGTGTATGATGCCGAGAAAATACAATCACAATATAACAGACTGACTAAAGCTTTTTCTAAGGTAGAAAAACTGCGTATTAACTACGCCATGAAAGCTTTGTCGAACATTTCTATATTACAACTTTTAAAAGACATGGGTTCCGGATTAGACACCGTTTCTATTCAGGAAGTACAATTAGGTCTTCATGCAGGTTACGCTCCTGACAGAATCTTCTACACTCCAAACGGAGTTTCTTTGGAAGAAATTGAAGAAGTTCATGCTTTAGGAGTTCAAATTAATATTGATAACCTTTCTATTTTGGAACAATTTGGAGCAAAGCACCCACACGTTCCTGTTTGTATTCGTATCAATCCTCACGTTATGGCTGGTGGAAACGAAAACATTTCTGTAGGTCATATCGATAGTAAATTTGGTATTTCGGTACACCAATTACCGCATTTAGTTCGTATTGTTGAAAATACTAACATGAACATTGTAGGGATTCACATGCACACCGGTTCTGATATTTTAGATATCGAAGTATTCCTTTATGCTGCTGAAATCTTATTTGACGCTGCTAAAAACTTCAAAAATCTGGAATTCTTAGATTTTGGAAGCGGATTTAAAGTTCCTTACAAAAAAGACGATATCGAGACTGATATTGAAGAATTAGGTAAAAAATTATCAAAACGTTTCAACGCATTCTGCGATGAATACGGAAAAGAATTAACTTTAATTTTCGAACCGGGTAAATTCTTAGTAAGCGAAGCTGGTTTCTTCTTAGCCAAAGTAAACGTAGTAAAACAAACTACTTCTACCGTATTTGCCGGAATTGATTCAGGGTTCAACCACTTAATCCGTCCAATGTTTTACGGTTCTCAACACCACATTGAAAACATCTCCAATCCAAAAGGTAAAGAACGTTTTTACTCCATTGTGGGTTACATTTGTGAAACAGATACTTTTGCCAGCAATCGCAGAATTCAGGAAATTGCCGAAGGAGATGTCCTTTGTTTCAGGAATGCTGGAGCTTACTGCTACTCTATGTCTTCAAACTACAATTCAAGATACAAACCGGCAGAAGTTTTATGGATTAACGGAGAAGGGCACTTAATCAGAGCGCACGAAACTTTCGAAGATTTATTAAGAAATCAAATTGCTTTACCAACTTCGGTAGCAAAACAATAACAACAAAAAAGGGACTCAAAGTAGTCCCTTTTTTGTTTAAAACATAAATCGATACAATTTTAGTTTCCTAAAACTTCAGTTAACACAGCTGCTTCTGTACCATTAGGAAAATCGACTCTGATTTTTTGTGCAACAGTTGGCGCAATTTGAGTTATTACTTTTTTATCAAATGATTCGCCTTTCTTGATTTTCCAACCATAAAACAACAAAGGCACATGAGTATCGTAATTAAATGGCGTTCCATGTGAAGTTCCTTTTCCTTCATGTTCAATATAACCCGGTTTGTCCAAAATCACTAAATCACCATTTTGTTTAGGATCATAACCTTTAGCAATAAAATTTAAATAAAAATCAGAAGTATTTGCTGCCAAAATTTCTTCTTCGCTGTACACTCTTTTTAGCTGAGGTAAAGTCATCAAATACTCTTTAAAAACCTGCTTGACTTCATTTAACTGCAAACCTTTTTCTTTAATTATTTTTTTATCAAAAAACACATTGTAATTAGAATAATTCAAAACTACATCTGTTCCAAAACTTTTCTTAGAAAATTCATGCAACATGTTCGACAACTTTTTATAATCGACCGCTTCAACGGCATATTTATTATCTTTTAAAAAATTTACATTCTCAGCAGCCGCATGATCAGCAGTTAAAAATATCAAATAATTGCCTTTCCCTACTTTTTTGTCCAAATAATTTAGAAAATCAGCAATGGTTTCATCCAATCGCAAATAAGTATCCTGAACTTCCCTGGAACGAGGTCCGGTTAAATGTCCGATATAATCTGTTGACGAAAAACTAAGCGCCAAAAAATCGGTATCATTATCTGCTCCCAGATTTTCATTAGCAATAGTTTCTTTGGCAAAATCAGCCAAAATAGAATTCCCAAAAGGAGTTGACTTGATTACTTTAGCTCCTTTTGCAGCATACATTGATTTTAAATCATAAGGAAAAACCGGTTTTTTACTGCCATACAAAAGTCCTTCATAAGTATTATCATCGGCTATACTTTTATCATAAACAGATTCCGGTTTAAACAAATTCCAATCTTGACTTAAATAATTTTCGTAATATTTCTTTTCATTGAAATTATTGACCCATTTTGGTAAATCCTTTCCATAAAAAGTACTCGAAATAAAATTACCGGAATCGCTCATCCAAAAAGCCCAATTAGCAAAATGCCCTGCCGGAAGTATCGCTCCGCGGTCTTTAATACTTATTCCAATTACTTTCCCTTTAAAATTAGTTCCTAAACGCAACTCATCGGTAACCGTAGTCGTTTGTAAATTTAACGGCGACATTTGGCCTTCGTCTAAATCGGCTTTACCTAAAAGTGTTACCGAAGCATCATCCGTACAATATCTTGATTTTCCCACCGACTTATCAAACCAGGTATTCCCAACAATTCCGTGTACTGCAGGCGTCGTTCCGGTATAAATGGAAGCATGACCGGGACCGGTATAAGTTGGCATATAATTATAATGTGTATTATGAAAAACGTATCCTTCGTCCATTAATCTGCGAAAACCATTTGCAGAAAAATCATCCGAAAAACGGTAGAGGTATTCCATTTTCATTTGGTCCACAACAATACCAACAATCAACTTGGGTCTTTGCTGCGAAAAAGCATTAAAAATTGCTGCTAAAGCAATAGGTAAAAATATTTTTCTCATGATAATTTTTGATATAAAAGCAAAAATACAAATTCTTAAATAGTGTTACTATTAGGAAATTGTTAGGGAATTAATAAGACATGGCAAAGAATCTATTTTTCATTTGTCTGCTAATCTAACTTAAAAACTTATTTTTGTATTTAATAATATCCCATACCACTTTCAAAACTGTAGTTAGAAACCAGTAAACATGAAATACCGTTCCACACTTTTTACCAAGCAATTTTTTCAAAAAATAATTTTCTCATTATCTCTTTTTTTATTGATTTTTTCAAAAAGTATTGCAGCTACAGGAAAATGGAAAAGCCAAACAACCGGAAACACCATAACATACAAAACCACAGAATCCAAAAATCCGCTTACAGATTACTCCGGAAATTATGTGACGGTTGTTTATTTAGAAAATCTTTCTATAAAAAAAATTGGAAGATACAGCAATAAGAAAAATGTGAATTGGTTACTTTCACAAGGCTACCGTGTGATTGAACTTAACTACAAAAAAGATACGAACGCCAAAGCCTTAAAAATAAATGAAGACATCATTGCCATAAATGATTCTATCGCTGCGGGGAATTTTTGCGGTTTAAAAAACTGTTCGCTTTCCAAATCTTATGTATTATTTGAAGGATACCGAATAGCCAGAAATGTTTCATACTTCATTGATAATCCCAAAATTTACAACACTCCGGAGCAATATACCATTGGCGATTCATTGCACATGGATATTGTTTATCCCGCTAATCCTAAAGTAAAAGTTCCAACTATCTTATCATTTTCCTATAGTAATAGCTATGCTTTTTTTGATGATAAAAAAGGGATGCTAACAGATGCTTTTAAGGATCAAAGACTTTATCTGCCCTATTCTTTTGCCGGTTTTAATGATTCTGTTTTGGAAGGAGCACCAGCTCACGGGATGGCCTGGGCAATTGCCGATCACCCAAAATATTGCCAATGGGGAAAAGGAAAACCTGAAAATGGTCCAAATGATGCTTATAAATCGTTCGAGACTAACCCTGATGCAGCTCAAAAAGTAAAATCAGCAATTAGAACTTTGCGTTTTTTTGCCAATAAAATGAAACTTACAAATCGAGTAGGAATTTTTGGTTTTTCCCGAGGTTCCACTGCGGGCTCTATGGCTATTGGTGATAAAAAAATTGACGAAATTGAAAATGCCGGTTTTCATATCGGAGTTTCAGCTGACGTTCAGGCAGCCGCTTTGGGCCCTGGTGTTTTTGACTATACCTTAATATATAATACGATGGACGATGGTGATAAAAATTTAGAACAGAGATGTCCCTGGGTTTGGGGAAATTTGGAAGAGAACAGAAGCTTGTGGGAAACGATGGGTTCTTCTTTTTTAGTTGAAAAATCGGCTGCCCCTACTCTTTTCTTTTATAATACAGATGATGATCATTATTATGCCGATCAAATCAAACATTTCAAAAATAAATTGGACTCTTTAGCTGTTCCAACCTCTACATTAATCAATTACGGCAAGGGACATGCTATTCCGCAAACTGCTTCCTCCCTAAAAACACTTTATGATTTCTTTAAAAATCACCTAAAAACGCCTCAAATCAATAGATAAATCTAAAAAATCATTTGCTAGGGTCAATCATTAGTTATAATAATTCTAATTTTTGTTAAAATTTCAAGATCTCTGTTTTTTCCAATCTCATTTAAGAACCAATCTTGTAAAAAAAAACACAAAACACTAAAAATCAACAACTTAAAATACAAAATAATTTTTACATACAAAGTTTAATTCTGTTTTAAAAAAACTTACAAAAGAAATTTTAAACAACTTACGAATGTTTTGTTAATTTTTATTTTTATTTATTCCAAATAACATTTTGTAAAACCAAATTCAGGTCATACATTTGCATTGTTATTTTAAATAAATCCAAATAAAAAACTAAATGAAAAAAGTTTTACTACCCTCAATAGCATTATTATTTTCTATCGCTACACAGGCTCAGGAAATTGCTTCTGCATTAAATCATAATATTTCTGATGAGATTGTTTCTAATCCTTTCGATACCATAAAAAACAAAAAAGGTCAAATCCTTAAAGAAATTGTTGTTACCGGAAACAAACCTCATAAACCGGTTTCCGTTTCAAGATCTGGTATCAAACCAATGGATTTACCACAAAGTGTTCAGGTTATTGATAACGAAATCATTACGCAACAACAAGCTATCCGCTTGAGTGAAGTAATTAAAAATGCGAACGGAGTTTATGTAGGATCGGCTCGTGGTGGTGCTCAGGAATCATTTTGGTCAAGAGGTTACGATATGGGAGCCAACAATATGTTCAAAAACGGATTCAGATACAACTCCGGATCAATACCGGAAGTTTCTTCTTTAGAAAGAGTTGAATTCTTAAAAGGAGGTTCAGCCTTATTATACGGAAACGTTGCTCCGGGAGGAATTTTAAATTTGGTTACCAAAACTCCTAAATTTGAAAGAGGAGGAGAAATCTCTATGCAAGCCGGAAGCTACTCTTATTACAAACCTTCGGTAGATTTTTATGGCCCACTAAACAAATCAATCGCTTACCGCTTTACAGGTTCTTATGAAAACTCCGAAAGCTTTAGAGATGTTGTTAAAAATGAACGCGTTTATTTCAATCCTTCATTCTTATTTAAAGTTACCGACAAAACACAAATCACTGTTCAAGGTGATTATTTAAGCGCCGACTGGACACCGGATTTTGGTACAGGAATCATTGGAAAAGAAATTCTAAAAATGCCTCGTAATGCTTATTTTGGTGCTCTTTGGTCAAATGGTAACACTAAATCGGCAAGTGCATCGGTTTTAGTAAACCATGATTTCAATAAGAATTGGAAATTAAACTTTAACACTTCATTCCAAAACTATAAACGAACTCAAAAATCTACTGCTCAATTATCAGGTCTTGACGGCTATGAAACAAGAGGGGACTGGAACAGAGCGTTGACACAAAATGACAACCGTGAACAAATCTTTGGAAACCAACTTAGTTTACAAGGAATTTTTAATACCGGAAAAATTAAACACCAAATTTTCACCGGTGTAGATTTTGAAAATTCGCTAACTACTTCCTACACTTATGCTTTTAATGAAAAATCAGTAATGGTTAACGGAAAATATGTTGCTAATTTATACGACACAATAAATTTATTTGAATTTGACCCATCTAATCAAAGAACTGATATTCCAAATGCGACTGCTACAAAATACTTAAACACTGAATACAACCGTTTTGGAGTATATGCACAGGATTTGATTTCTTTTACAGATTACATCAAAGTTTTAGCAGGAATCCGATGGTCTTGGCAGGAATCTCAAGCTATTACCTATAATTTACCAACAACTGCTACAAGTGTATCAGAAGATCCTAAACGTTTAGACAATGCATTTTCTCCTAAAATTGGATTAGTTGTTCAACCATCAAAAGATGTTTCTTTATTTGCCAGCTATTCTAATTCATTTACTCCAAATACAGGAAACACTTACGATGACAAACCTCTTGATGCTTCAATTATCGATCAATATGAAGCAGGTGTTAAAACAGACTTCTTGAGAGGCTTTTTAAGCACAAACGTTACTTTATATATAATTAAAAATAATAATTTAGTTCAAACTGCTCCTTTTGAAGCGGATGGAGTTACTCCAAATACCAATTCAAATCTGAAAATCATGAGTGGTGAAACTAAAAGTAAAGGGGTTGAAATCGATGTGACTGCGAGACCTTTTGAAGGATTTAAAATCAATGCAGGTTATAGCTACAATGATATGAGATTTGGAGATGTTCCGGTTGCAGTAGGAAACTCAATCAAAGGAGATCGTGTGGCGAGAACACCTACCACAACAGCTAATTTAAGTTTCTTTTATACTGTACCAAGCGGTGTATTAAAAGGGATTTCTGTTGGAGCCATAGGAAACTACATTGGAAACCGAATTGCAGGATGGAATAATCGTTATATTGTTGACCCAAGTGATGCAACAAAACTAATCATTCAAGACCGTGAAGTTCCTGTAGATGGTTATGCTACAGTTGATGCCTCTGTAGGGTACGAATGGAAGAAATTCTCCATCTTATGCAAATTATCTAATATAACTAACGAGTTAAATTATACGGTTCACGAAAATTACAGTGCGAACCCTATTGCTCCTCGTCAGGTTTTGGCAAGTATCAAATACAAATTCTAGTCTTGATAATTTTATTTTTTTTTGTAAGCTCCTGTTTATTCAGGAGCTTTTTTTATTTAAAATCAATTGGATAAATAAGTATCTTTAAGTTCTTTTAAGAAACTAATCCTTTTTAAAAATGAAAAAAATAACCAAAGAAGACATCAGTCAGGAAATTTTTGATCTCTATGACGATTATGCACATAATAAAATCGAGCGAAGACAATTTATTGAAAAGCTATCGGTATTTGCCGTTGGAAGTTTGACTCTCCACTCTCTTTTGAGCTTTATTACTCCTGATTATGTCAATTCCGTCACTATTCAACCAAATGATCCCCACATTGATTCTGATTATATTTTTTACGAATCACCCAAAGGCGGTGGAAAATAAAAGGCTTGCTTTCTAAACCAAAAAATGCTTCAAAAAAACTGCCCGGAGTAATTGTCGTTCACGAAAACCGCGGACTCAATCCTTACATCGAAGATGTAGGTCGTCGATTGGCTGTGAACGGATTTATCAGTCTGGCTCCGGATGCTTTAACTCCGCTTGGTGGTTATCCCGGAAATGATGACGAAGGCCGGGAAATGCAGAAGAAAAGAGAGCGTTATGAAATGTTGGAAGATTTTATCGCTGCATATGATCATTTAAAAAATCATCCGGACTGTGATGGAAATGTTGGCGTCGTAGGCTTTTGCTTTGGAGGCTGGATTGCCAATTTGATGGCGGTAAAAATACCAAGCTTAAAAGCTGCCGTTCCTTTTTACGGTGGACAACCTACAGCCGAAGAAGCTGAACAGATTAAAACACCTTTATTATTGCAATATGCAGGTTTAGACACCAGAGTCAATGAAGGCTGGCCGGCTTTTGAAGCAATTTTGAATAAAAATAAAGTCGAAAACACCGCACATATTTACCCGAATGTTAATCACGGTTTTCACAACAATACTACTCCTCGCTATGATGAAAAAGCAGCAACTTTAGCCTGGGAAAGAACTATAGCTTTTTTTAAAGAGAAGTTAAAATAAGAACTCCATTTAAAAATATTATTTATCGCAAATTCGCAAATTAATTTCAGGAATATCAGATTTTAAAATTTGTGAATTTGCGGTATTTTTTTCTAAAGAACCTTTCTAAAACTTCACAGATAGAAACTACTTTTTAAAAATATTTTACGAAAGAAAAATCATTTTTACAGAATTAAAATTTTAATTTACTTTCAAATCATTTAATCTTACCTTTGCAGCTCAAATAATTAAGATGAGATTACACAGAAACCTAGTATATACTACTATTGATTCGCTAAATGCAATTTTTAACGAAGGAGAATATGCCGATAAAGTAGTAGCCAGAGCACTAAAAAAAGACAAGCGTTGGGGAAGTTCCGATAGAAAATTTGTTGCAGAAACCATCTACGAAATCGTTCGTTGGAAAAGATTATATGCAGAAATTGCCGATGTAAAAGAACCTTATGATCGCGATAATTTATGGCGAATGTTCGCTGCCTGGGCGGTTTTAAGAGGCTACCCTATTCCGGATTGGCGCCAACTGGAAGGAACTCCGGAGCGAAAAATCAAAGGACGTTTTGATGAATTATCAAAAAACAGAGCTATCAAAGAATCTATTCCGGACTGGATGGATGAATTGGGAGTAAAAGAATTAGGTGAAAAAGTTTGGGCAAAAGAAATTACAGCCCAAAATCAACAGGCAAAAGTAATCCTTAGAACCAACACCCTAAAAACAACCAAAGAGAAATTAAGAGCCATCTTAATGGATTTGGATATCGAAACTGAATTTTTACCCGATCAGGCCGATGCTTTGGTATTGAAAGAACGCGCCAATGTTTTCCTAACTGATGCTTTCAAACAGGGATTATTTGAAGTACAGGATGCCAGTTCACAATTAGTCGCTCCGTTTTTGGATGTAAAACCCGGAATGCGCGTGGTGGATACCTGTGCGGGTGCGGGTGGAAAAACGTTGCATATTGCTTCTTTAATGGAAAACAAAGGACAATTGATTGCGATGGATTTGTACGAAAGCAAACTAAAACAATTAAAATTAAGAGCCAAAAGAAACAGCGCTTTCAACATTGAATACCGTATTATTGACAGCACAAAAGTGATCAAAAAACTACACGAAAAAGCCGATCGCGTGTTGATTGATGCACCTTGTAGCGGATTGGGTGTTTTAAAAAGAAATCCCGATGCCAAATGGAAATTACAACCGGAATTCATCGATAATATTCGAAAAGTTCAGGCGGAAGTTTTAGAGAATTATTCAAAAATTGTAAAACCAGGCGGAAAATTGGTTTACGCCACTTGTTCGGTTCTTCCTTCAGAAAATCAGGAACAGGTAGAACGCTTTTTGAAAACAGAAATCGGTAAACAATTCACTTTTGTTGAAGACCGAAAAATCTTAGCTTCAGAATCCGGTTTTGACGGATTTTATATGGCTTTGTTAGAACGTAAAGAAAGTGTAAAAAAACAAGAATAAAGAGAATAGAATTTAGAAAATAGACAATGGCACATAAAAAAATCCTCGATATACTTGAGGATTTCTTTTATTCAATTTTTATCTTTTCTCTTTATTCTTTCTTCTATTCTCTTTTTTAATCGTTCATCGAAATCAAAAACTCTTCGTTATTTCTGGTTTTTCTAAAACGATCGTTGATAAATTCCATAGCCTCAATTGGATTCATATCCGAAAGGTATTTACGCATAATCCACATTCTTTGCAGCGTATTTTCATCCAATAATAAATCATCACGACGCGTACTTGAAGAAGTCAAATCAATCGCAGGGAAAATACGTTTGTTGGCAATTTTTCTGTCTAATTGTAACTCCATATTACCCGTTCCTTTAAATTCTTCGAAAATAACCTCATCCATTTTAGAACCAGTTTCGGTCAAAGCCGTAGCAATAATACTTAAAGAACCTCCTTTTTCAACATTACGGGCCGCTCCAAAGAAACGTTTTGGTTTTTGCAACGCATTGGCATCCACCCCACCGCTCAATACCTTACCAGAAGCCGGTTGAACGGTATTATAAGCTCGGGCTAAACGCGTAATTGAGTCTAACAAAATCACCACATCGTGACCACATTCTACTAAACGTTTTGATTTTTCTAAAACGATATTCGCAATTTTAACGTGTTCCTGTGGTTCTCTGTCAAAAGTAGAAGCAATTACTTCACCTCTTACCGAACGTTGCATATCGGTTACCTCTTCAGGACGTTCGTCAATCAACAAAACAATAAGATATACTTCGGGATGATTCGCTGCAATAGCATTGGCTATTTCCTTCAACAGCATAGTTTTACCCGTTTTTGGCTGGGCTACAATCATACCACGTTGTCCTTTTCCTATTGGAGAAAACAAATCGATAATTCGGGTAGAAATGGTACTTTCTCTTTCGGCTAATTTGAATTTTTCTGAAGGAAAAACAGGAGTTAAATGTTCGAATGAAATTCGGTCTCTCACTACCTGCGGGTCGTGTCCGTTAATTTTTAAAACACGTACTAAAGGAAAGAATTTCTCTCCTTCTTTTGGAGGTCTTACCACTCCTTTTACGGTATCTCCGGTTTTTAATCCAAACAATCTGATTTGGGATGTTGACAAATAAATATCGTCAGGAGAAGCTAAATAGTTATAATCGGAAGAACGTAAAAAACCATAACCGTCAGGCATCATTTCTAATACCCCCTCACTTTCAATGATTCCGTCAAATTCAAAATCGGCATCTCTAAAATTAGTGTTCTTCTTATTTTTGTGATTTTGATTCTGGTTCTGATTAGGATTATTTTGGTTTTGATTTTGGTTTTGCTTATTCTGATTTACTTCATCAGTTCGCTTGCGCTCGTGTGGATTTATTTTCTTTTGCGGAGCCGGAGTTGCAACTTCCGATGCAACATCCATTTGAGCAGTTTCAACAGCTACCGGATTATCATTAGTAGCCTCTTTATTTTCTTTGTTTTTCTTTAAAGCGACTTTCTTTTCATAATTCGCTTTATTAAACTTAACTGCTTTTGGTTTTTCGGCAGCAGCTGTTTCTTCTGACTTTTTATCAGATTCTCCCGCAACAACATCGTTTACAACAGTATCAGCCTGAAACGCTGTTTTCTCATCAGTTTGTTCCGCTTCTGCTGTTTCCTCATGAGCAACAACTTCATTCTTAGGAGCTGACTGCTTTTTAGCCGGGGTAATACGAACTCTTTTAGGTTTATTATCTGCCTCTGCCACGGGAGCTTCATCGACAACTGCTGTGGCTGCCAAAGAGCTTTGAAATTCCAAAATACTTGTAATTAAAGCTTCTTTTTTAACACCGTTATATTTTATTGTTTTAGCTGCTTTAGCTATTTGTTGAAGCTCAGAAAGCTTCATTTCTTTTAATGCAGAAATATCAAACATGAATATTCTATGAATTTAATTAAAGATGGGGAATCTTGAAAAGATTTAGGTGTATTTTTTATTTTGAATTCACCGCAGTATGAAGTGCTTACGGTATTGTAATGCAATAATACGAATAAAAAATTAGGATACAATAGTATTTTAAAAAAAGAAAATATATTTTTGTAAAGCAATATTGAGAATATGATACAGCGAATTCAAACCGTATATTTACTTTTAGCTTTTGTTATTACAGGAGTTTTGCCTTTTATTTTTCCTTTATGGACTTTGAGCCACGGTAAAGCCTTTTTGTTTATGCAAAATCAGTTGTATGTTATATTGTTTGGACTAAGTACCACATTATCCGTATTAAGCATTTTATCCTATAAAAAAAGACAAAATCAATTTGTCATTGGCAGATTGAATATCATATTAAATTTGATTTTATTAGGATTGTTTTTATATCGTTCACTAAATTTATCTGGAGAAACTCCTGTAGTTTCTGAGAAAGGTATTGGGATGTTTCTGCCTATTTTTGCAATCGTGGCATTAGTTTTAGCTAATAAAGCGATTAAAAAGGATGAAGATCTTGTAAAATCTGTGGACAGATTGAGGTAACCCTATAATTTTAATTTATTAGTGCGAAGGAAACCCGAATTTAATATTCGGGTTTTTTTGTATTATATTTTATACATTTGAAAACATTAGTTTGCAATCATGGAAAAAACAATACGAATTCATTTAGCCGACGACCACAAAGTACTAATTGATGGCATGCGAACCTTATTAAATTCAATTCCTAATTTCAACGTAGTAGGTTATTCACTAAAAGGAACAACCCTTTTTGAAGAAGTAACCAATAATGCTACTGACATTTTAGTTTTGGACATTAGTATGCCCGAAAAAGACGGCATCGAAGTACTTAAGGAATTTTCTAAGAAAGGATTTCCCTGCAAAGTAATTGTACTTTCGACTTATGACGATCTGAAAATAATTCAGGAAGTAATGAAATTAGGCGCAAGCGGCTATTTGTCTAAACAATGCGCCGGAGAAAGTATTGTAGAAGCTATTCAGGTTGTAAGTACCGGCGAGGAATATTTCTCTAATCAGGTTCGGGAAACTATTTTTGATTCGGCTACTAAAAAGAATCCAAAACTTAACCAAACCACCATTAGTCCGGAATACCAGTTAACCGGAAGAGAAATCGAAATTATCACACTCATTGCCTTAGAATACAGCGGAAAAGAAATCTCCGAAAAACTTTTTATCAGTTCCAATACGGTTGAAACACATCGTAAAAATATTTTGAAGAAATTAAATGCCAAAAACACCATTAGCTTGGTCAAATTTGCCTTAAAAAACAACTTAATTAAATCTTAACCTGAAGCAGTACTACTTCTTTTATTCATGTCTTTCAAATATTTATACCGCTTTTTATTGCTATTCCTGCTAAGCAGTACTCATGTGTTGTTTTCGCAAACCAACAGCGAAATACACAAAAAAACTACGGCTTTGACTCAAAAAGCGACTCAATTAATGAAAACAGAAAAATATGAAGAGTCGCTGATACTTTCCCGCGAGGCACTGACTAATGCTATCACTTTAAAAGACAATAATCTTATTGCGCTTAATTACAACACTATTGCGGCTAATTTTGATCAGTTGGGCGAGTTTGAAAAAGCTTTGTTTTATTACAAAAAAGCTATTGTTCATGCAAATAAAACAAACAACTCTCATCTTAAAAACTGGATTTACAACAATTTGGGAAATATTTATTGCTTTAACAAAAAAGAATACAACAAAGGAATTTACTATTATAAAAAATCACTCGATATCAGCACTAAAATTGCCGATTCATCCGAAATCCTTTTCACCAAACTCAATATTGCCTGGGCTTATTTTGATATTCAAAGTTTCGATTCCGGACTTCCTTACTTGAATTATGTAAATAAATACCATCCAAAAAACGGAGACACATCAACTATTGTAGCCCTAAACATGCTTAATGGCATGTATCATTCCCATAAAAATAATTCCGAAAGAGCTACTTTTTATTTTGAAAAAGCCATAAAACTGGGAGAAAAAGAAAACGAAAAATCCGATTTATCTTTTACACATCAGGAATATGCTAAGTTTTTATACAAAATAAAAAACTATAAAAAAGCCTATGAACATTTAAACGCTTATAATAAAATTACCGACGAATTGAATAACGAAGAAAAACTTCGAAAACTAAATATTGCCGGAATTAATCTTGAAATAGACGAATACAGAAGAGAAATAGACAACATTAAAACAGAATACAAAACCAGTCACCAACTTTTGCTGGAAAAACAATCTAAAAACCGATTGTACAGCATCATTATTATCTCGACCTTATTGCTTGTTATCGTTTTTTCATATTTCTATTTTCAAAACAGCCAATTAAAACAAAAAAACAGAATCAAAGACATTGAAAGTAAAATTCAGGAAAATATTATTACCGCTTCGATAAATGGTCAGGAAATGGAACGCAAAAGAATTGCTTCGTTCCTGCATGACAACATCAGTGCTTTACTTTCTTCGGCTGCTTTACACCTCACTGTTTTTTCAACAAAAAATAAAACAAATAGTGAAGAAATCACTAAAACTAAGTCCATCCTGATTCAAACACATTATAAAATTCGGGATTTATCACACCAGCTTTTACCTTCTTTATTGGCCCGTTTTGGACTATTTTATGCCTTAAATGATTTATGCGAAATAAACTCCAACTCGGCTATCCAATTTGATTATTCCTCCAATGTGACCTCCGAAACCCGCTACGATGAAGATTTTGAAATGAAAATCTATTTCATTGTCAGTGAATTATTAAACAATATCAACAAACACAGTAAGGCTAAAAGAGCCAAATTAACTCTAAAACAACAAAATAACCAACTGCATATTCAGGTAAAAGACAACGGAATTGGCTTTGAAATCAATCCCCACAAAACTATCGACGGTTTTGGTCTCAACCAAATCAAAGCCCGAATCAACACTATGAAAGGAAAATTTAAAATTGATTCCGTTCCAAAAGAAGGAACTACCGTTAAGATTAGTGTTCCAATTGAATTCAAAATCTAATCAGGCTCTTTTCCCCAATTCGATAATTTCCAAATCCTTGATTTTATCGCCATCAATTGCAAACCGCAACATGGTACGCATTTGATGAAATCCGCTTTTTCCACAGGCTCCCGGATTCATGTGCAACAAATTGTGTTGTTTATCAAACATTACTTTTAAAATGTGCGAATGTCCGCAGATAAATAATTGCGGTGGATTAGCAAGCATTTCAGCTCTCACATTCGGATTGTATTTCCCCGGATAACCACCAATATGTGTCATCCAAACCGAAACACCTTCGCACATAAACCGATTATGCAACGGAAATTCCAAACGCGCCTGTGCATCATCAATATTTCCATAAACAGCCCGCAAAGGTTTTGCGACTTTAATGGTATCTGTTACTTTCAAATCGCCAATATCACCGGCATGCCAAACCTCATCGGCTTGATTTACATATTTTAAAATAGCATCGTCAATATGGCTGTGTGTATCCGAAAGTAAAAGGATTTTTTTCATTATTAGTTATAGAATCTATGATTTCAAAACGCTAAGATACTACGCTTTTTTTTAGGTTAAATTCTGAAATCTTAATGGTTTTTCCATAAAAATCAATTTTAACCTCAAATAGATTATCAAACAGCTCTTAACAAAAACTTAGTATCTAGCCACTAAGCAGCTTAGTTACTTTTTTGTACCTTTGAAATTCTGAAACTTTGAGATTAAAAACTTGAGATATTTTATAAAATTAGCCTATAACGGCACTCCTTATAACGGTTGGCAAATACAGCCAAACGCTCCTTCGGTACAGGAAACTTTAAACAAAGCTTTTTCTGTTTTATTACATTCCGAAATAAGCCTCATGGGAGCCGGACGAACCGATACAGGCGTTCATGCCCGGGAAATGTATGCCCATTTTGATTTTGACGCTCCTTTTGACACCCAAAAGTTAGTTTACAAACTCAATTCATTCCTACCAAAAGACATTGTTATTTATGCTATTTTTAGTGTTACTGATGAAGCGCATTGTCGTTTTGATGCTACCAAAAGAACCTATGAATACCATATCAACACTTTTAAAGATGCTTTTTTACAGGAACAAAGCTGGTATTTGAATCAAAAATTAGATGTAGATTTGATGAATGAAGCAGCAAAATTGCTGTTACAATACACCAATTTCCAGTCTTTTTCAAAAGTTAATACCGATGTAAATACGTTTGATTGTACTATTTTTGAAGCGCATTGGACACAAAAAGATAATAAATTAATTTTCACGATTTCGGCAAACCGTTTTTTGAGAAACATGGTGCGTTCTATTGTCGGAACTTTGGTAAACATTGGTTTGCATAAAATAAATTTGGACGATTTTAAATCTATTATCGAAAGTAAAAACAGAGAAAAAGCAGGATTTTCAGTTCCTGCCCACGGATTGTATTTAACAAAAATTAAATATCCTTATATAGAGGATTAGTCCTTAGTAACTAGTCCTTAGTTTTTTTATTTTTATTCTAAAAACTAAGGACTAAGGACTATAAACTAAGAACTAAAACAAAACAAATGAAAGCAAAAGTATTTGACACCCGATTATTCAAGCGAATATTGCAATATACCAAACCCTATCAATGGCGTTTTAATGGTGTGGTTATATTTGCTGTTTCCTTATCTGTTTTTGCTGCTTTACGTCCGTATTTATTAAAACAAACTGTTGACAGCTATATTCAAACCGAAGATGCTCCGGGACTTTTGCTCTACATTAGTTTAATGGGAATCGTACTTTTATTAGAAGTTTTTTCCCAATTTTATTTTGTGTATTGGGCCAACTGGCTGGGACAGGATATTGTAAAAGACATTCGAATCAAATTGTTCAAACACATTTTGAGTTTCCGAATGAAATATTTTGATTTGGTACCGGTTGGACAATTAGTTACCCGCTCAGTTTCTGATATTGAGTCGATTGCAAGAATTTTTAGCCAGGGTTTATTCATGATTATAAGTGACCTGATGAAAATGCTTGTGGTACTTATTTTTATGTTTTACATGAACTGGAAACTCACCTGGATTGTCATTATTGCAATGCCTATTCTGGTATTTGTAACCCGAATTTTCCAAGGTAAAATGCAAATTGCTTTTGAAGAAGTACGCACCCAAATTGCCAATATGAACACCTTTGTTCAGGAAAGAGTAACGGGAATGAAGATTGTACAACTCTTTAACCGCGAAGAAATTGAATCCAAAAAATTCAAAGAAATCAACGAAAAACATCAAAATGCCTGGATAAAAACCATTTTGTACAACTCCATCTTTTTCCCGATTGCTGATATTATTTCGTCATTAACTCTTGGATTTGTAGTGTTGTACGGCGGTATCAAAATCTTAAATGGCGATCATTTTACCACTTTTGGAGATTTGTTCTCTTATACCATGTTCATCAGTATGTTGTTCAACCCGTTACGTCAGATTGCGGATAAATTCAACGAGATGCAACTGGGAATGATTGCTGCCAATCGTGTTTTTGAAATCATTGATAAACAAGACCAAATCCAGGATACCGGAACTATTGAAGCTCCTGTTTTTAAAGGTGCTATTACTTTTAAAGACGTTCGTTTTAGTTATATTGACAAAGAAGAAGTCATCAAAGGAATTGATTTAAGTGTAAATCCCGGAGAAACTATTGCCATCGTGGGGTCAACTGGTGCCGGAAAATCAACCATTATCAACCTATTGAATCGTTTTTATGAAATCAAAAGCGGAAGTATCAGTATTGACAATGTTAATATTGACCATTATACACTGAGTTCGCTTCGAAAACAAATTGCCATTGTACTTCAGGATGTGTTTCTTTTTGCCGATACCATTTACAACAACATCACTTTAAACAATCCCGATATTACGAAAGAGCAGGTTTATGCTGCAGCAAAAGAAATTGGCGTACATAATTTTATCATGAGTCTGCCCGACAATTATGATTTTGATGTCAAAGAACGCGGAGTCATGCTATCGTCTGGACAACGTCAGCTGATTGCTTTTTTAAGAGCTTATGTGAGCAATCCGAGTATTTTAATTCTGGACGAAGCTACTTCTTCTATTGACACTTATTCCGAAGAATTAATTCAGCGCGCCACCGAAACCATTACCAAAGGAAGAACTTCTATCGTTATTGCACACCGACTGGCAACCATAGTCAATGCTAATAAAATTGTTGTAATGGACAAAGGATTAATCGTTGAGGAAGGAACGCATCATGAATTAATAAACAAAGAATCCGGTTACTATAAAAACCTCTATGATTCTCAATTTTCATTAGCCGAATAATTTATGAATACTTCCAATATCATATTACAGGCCAAACAAATAAGCATTGGATATGCTCATAAAAAAGAGCAAAACATTGTAGCTTCGGGTATTGATTTGACTTTAGAAAAAGGCAAATTAGTCGCTTTAATTGGTGCAAATGGGATTGGAAAATCAACTTTATTACGAACTATCACCGGCATTCAAAAAACCATTTCGGGCACTGTTTTTTTGAACGAAAAAGACATTCACCACATGAATACTTTGGCCTTAGCCAAAAATTTAAGTTTGGTTTTAACCGAGAAATTGCCTCCAAGCAATTTAAGCGTTTTTGAATTGGTCGCTTTAGGAAGACAGCCTTACACCAATTGGATTGGCACTTTAACCGAAGAAGATATTACCAAAGTCAACGAAGCCTTAGTGCTTACGCAAATCGAACACTTGGCTTCCAAAAAACATTTTGAAATTAGTGACGGCCAGCTGCAAAAAGTCTTAGTTGCCCGGGCACTTGCTCAGGACACACCACTCATTATCTTAGACGAGCCAACCACTCATTTGGATTTATTGCACAAAGTGGCCTTATTCAAACTCCTGAAAAAACTCACGAAGGAAACCCAAAAATGCATCCTTTTTTCAACGCATGACATCGATTTGGCGATCCAATTAAGTGATGAAATGATTATTATGACACCCGAAACTGTCGTTCAGGATCAACCCTGCAATTTAATTTCCAAAGGAAGTTTTAACAGCTTATTCAAAGACGAACACATTGTTTTTGATGCTACAAAAGGGAAGTTTGTAATTAGTTAATTTTTTCAAATTTAAAAAAATTAAACCACTAAAAACCAGCGATTTATTTTAAAAAAATCGTACTTTTATTCTCTTTCTTTTTGCTCCAAAGCTAAACTTATCTACATCATTAAATAATCATTTAAATTCTTTAATCATGGAAAATTTGTTTACTCTGTCCAAAAAAACGATTGCTTTTGGAGCTTTGCTTGCACTTTTTGCCTGTAGTTCAGACGAAATGACGAACAGTGATTTAGAAGCTAATTCGACCTTATTACTTTCCGGAAAAGTTAATTCCGAAAAACTACTTGTTTTTAAAGGTCCGGAAGTCCGGCTGGGTTATGGAAAAGTCCGTTCCTGGATAAGCGTTACTCAAAGTGGTAATCCCAACGAAATTGGCCTGGAAATGACCGCCGAAGCTTTTAAAAATCTTACTGATGAAGATGACAAAAAAATCCCTGCAGACCACTCGACAATCATTGTTCCTTTACATCTGAAAGCCAAACAACTTACGCCATTCAACCACATAGGACTCAACTGGAATCCGCACGGACATATTCCGGAAGGCGTTTTTGACGTTCCTCATTTTGACATTCACTTTTACATGATTTCGGTAGCTGAGCAAATGGCTATTCCGGCCTGGTCTGAAGAAACTGATGCCGCATTCAATAATTATCCACCGCAAGGATACATGCCTGCCGATTATTTTACTCCGCCCGGTGATGCCACTGCCGAGCCGCAAATGGGTAAACACTGGTTACCGGTTAATTTACCCGACTTTTTACCTTTCACCAAAATTATGATTTACGGTTCTTATGATGGTAATGTTGTATTTATAGAACCAATGATTACATTGGAACATTTGCTCTCTAAAATGGACAGTTACAACGATTATTCCCAACCGGAATTTTTCCAAAAACCCGGAAATTATCCAACAAAATATAATATTTATCACAATCCCGATAACGGCAACACTTACATCACTTTAAGTGGTTTTGTCGCACGGGAATAACAGGTAAAAAAAAAGAGGAAGCAACACTTCCTCTTTTCTTTTTTATAGCTTTGAAAAATTTAAATGCTGTTTAGAGCCAACTGTCGCTTAGCTTCGCCAACCACAAAAGCCACTGAATTAGCAATATTAAAACTTCTGATTTTATTAGACATTGGAATCGTCAGTTGATTTTCTTGTGGAAATAAAGCCAAAAAATCTTTACTCAAACCCACACTTTCTTTACCAAAAACCAACCAGTCACCGTCCTGAAATTTATTTTCCAAATACGATTTTTCGGCATGTGAACTCATCAAAAAAACTCTGGATTGATCCGGAATCTGCTCCAGCCATTCGGATACATTTTGATATTCAGTCACATCCAGATACACCCAATAATCCAAACCCGAACGTTTTAAATTTTTGTCATTTATCACAAAACCAAAAGGATGAATCAAATGCAAACGACTTTCGGTTCCTACACACAAACGACCAATATTTCCGGTATTATTTGGAATTTCAGGCTCTACTAAAACGATATTAAGCATTATTTTGATTTGTTTATTGGGTTATTTGATATTGAAATTTTCTACTTCAATTACTTCTCCGGCTTTTAAATGATTCAGATATACATTGCCAACTCTCACACGCACCAAACGCAACGTAGGAAATCCAACAGCCGAAGTCATTTTTCGCACCTGACGGAACTTTCCTTCGCTAATAGTAATGGAAGCCCAGGATGTAGGCCCGTGACGTTCGTCTCTGATTTTTTTTCCTCGGGGACCAAAATCGGGAATTTCATCTAACAATCTGGCTTCGCAGGGTTTGGTGAGGTATTTTTTTCCGTTGAAACCAATTTTAACGCCTTTTTTTAGCTCATCAATTGCTTCCTGAGTTATTTGTCCATCCACCTGAACATAATATTCTTTTTCCACTTTTTTGGAACGAACATATTCACTCATTTTTCCGTCGGTTGTCAGCAATAGCAATCCTTCCGAATCTTCGTCTAAGCGACCAATGGCCATCGTTCCTTCCGGAAAAGGGTACAATTCTCCCAATAGTTTTTTCTTTCGCTTCAATTCATAAATAAACTGACTCAGATAACCATAAGGTTTGTGAAGAATAAAATGCTGATGCGACATGCTCTGAAGTAAAATTTGCGCAAAAATAAACAAAATGAAAGCAGCGCTAAAACATTTCGAAGCGAATTCGACTCAAAATAAATTCAGACAAAAAACCTAAAAAGAAATATTCAAACCGAAATTAAAATTCAATTGTAATTGATTGAAATTTTGATTTTGAACAGGCTGCGAATAATAATTCACTCCCGGTTCTACAAAAACCTTGGTCTTTTTGTACAATTCATATTGCAACGTACTGCTTAAAACCGTTCCAAAAACCATTTCATTCACATCCGAATTTTTACCGATGGCATTATTATTCAATAAAACTTCATTAGAAATTACCGTACCTACAAATCCTCCGGTATTCAAATTAATGCGGGCTTTTCCTTTATTTAAAATAGCATAAGAAACCTCCAAAGGCAGTTCTAAATACTGCATTCTTTGGGATAAATTGGCTGTTTCATAAAAGGTAGCGCTTAAGGTATTTTGTGGCTGATTGGGCTGCTGAGGAATAAATAAATAATTCGGATTATTCACAATGTTGTGCTTCTCCTTAGGTTGTGGCGAAAACGGAATTTTAGAAACATTCACTAAACTTTTCGCCGAATTCACATAAGAAACATTTGCTAACTGTTGCCCAAGTTCGCTTACCTTTACTCCGGCTCTCACCGCCCAACGACGATTGAATTTATAATTGGTTTTCACCCCATAATTGTATCCGGTTTGAGATTCAATAGTATTTCCTAAAGACTTTTGATTTCTTACATTTTGCGAACTATTAATTCCGGCAAATAACTGCAACGACCATTTCTCCTCGGCCGAAGTTGTTTTTTCTTTCTTTTGCTGCTCTTGAGCGATAGTCTCCAAAGCGTTTTCTTCCGTCTTAGCGGCAATTGGATTTTCTTTTATTTTAGAATCGGGAACAGTAGTTTCAGCGATATTTTTAGTTGCAATTGGTGTTTTATCTGTTAAATTCCCCTCTGATTTTGATGATATTAATGATTTACTTTTATCCTCTTTAATAGTAGCTGCCGCTTTTGAAATCCCTGATACTGCTTTTTGATTAGATTGTAAAATTGGATTTTGATTTGCACTTACAACGCTGTTTTTTTGAACTGTCTGCTGCTCTTCTTTATTTTTATTGCTTACTACTCCTTTTAAAATTTCCGGTTTTGATTCCTTATTCACTAAGCTGTCTTCATTCTCTTCCGATTGAGTTCCTTTGGATTGATTCACTACTCCATTTTCATGCTGCACCGGAATATTTTGCAGTGAATGTCCTTTGTCTGAATAAAAAGTAGCCAAAAGTCCTAAACCAATTAGGAAACTAGCAGCAACCGGCCACCAAAAAGCAAAGCCCTTTTTCTTTTCGGAAGAAGCTAATTTTTCCTCAATCCCTTTCCACAAATCATCAGGAGGGTTTTTGGAAAAATCTTCCAAAGAAGAAAATAGTTTCTCTATATCATCTTTTTTCATAAGTTCTTTATAAACGTGGCCTGAAGCCAATCCTTTTCATTAATCTATTTGTTTCAAAGCTCTGATGGCACTAATTTGCTTTTGCAAATTACTTTTAGCACGGTTCAAATTTGACTTGGAAGTGCCTTCCGAAATATTCAGTACACTGGCAATTTCTTTGTGTTTCATTTTCTCAAAATAATACAGGTTAAAAACCAATCGGTATTGATCGGGTAATTGTTGAATGCATGCTAATAATTGTTCCTGCGGAATTAAAAAACGTTCAGTTTCTTCGTCTTCATCAATCATTTCTTCCGAATACATTTCATCTGTCAGCAAAACATTCTTTTTTCTCTTATTCAAAGTCTCAATGAGTTTGTTGATAAAAATACGTTTCAGCCAGCCTTCAAAACTTCCCTCAAAACGGTATTGCTCCATTTTTTGAAAAGCAATCACAAAAGCTTCCTGAAAAACATCTTTAGCATCCTCTTCATTTTTCATATATTTCAGGCACAGACCATACAATACAGGAGCAAACAACTGATAAATTTTCTGTTGTCCTCCTCTATCATTTTCGATACATTTTCGAATATAATGGTCTATTGGTTCTTTCAAAAAATAAGGCTTAAAAACAATTTAATGTTAACAAATTTAAAACATTCTTATTTTAAATTATCGGACATAGGTTAAAATATAACCATCGGCAAAATTGTCCTGAATACTCATTTCGCTCTTATCAATATATCGAATTACATAATTCATCTCGTTAAAATTCAGTAAATAATGTTCCTGATTATCAAAAATACTTTTGCCGGTTTTAATAGTATAGGGATAATTTCCGGTCTCCATATCATTCGTAAAAACGGTTACTTTTTTATTCGCTCCAAAAACCAATTTTATAACTACACCGGTACTTTCGGGTGTAATTAATTCGTTTCCGCTAATGCCGCCGCTGGATTGCTGCCAATACCAGATCCCAATTACAGCCAGACGGCTTTGTGCTGTGTCCAACTCATTTTTTGAGGAACAGCATCCTAAAAAAAGTACCATCACAAACCCAAAAGACAACTTAATTTTTCCCATACCACTAGCTGACTGATACTTATTAGAGTAAAAAAATAAAAAAGGTTGCGTGAAAAAAGCATAAAAAAAAGCTTTTGTGAACCAAATAAAAAAACCGCTAAGTCGGCATTAATCTTTATTTTTGCTTTCAACATTTATAAAACGCACTTATGTTCAATATGCTTCCTTTTTTAATCTCGTTTATCATTGCGCTTGCCATTGGTATTTTTATTGGAAAACTTATTTTTTCCGCTCGTTTTCAATCGGAAAAAATCGCTTTAGAAGAAAAATTAATCGCGCTAACCACTCAATTAGAACAATACAAAGAACAATTTTCGAATGAAAAAATCAAATTCGAAAAACAATTAGAAATCAGCAATCAGGAAAAAGAAGTCATTCGAACTGAAAAAGACAGTCTGGCAATTCAGCTTTCTAAAAAAGAAGTGGATTTTGAAAATCTTTGGGAACGCAACAAAGAGCAAAAAGACGAAGTAGAAAAATTACAGGAAAAATTCACTAAAGAATTCGAAAATTTAGCCAATAAAATTCTGGACGAGAAGTCGAATAAATTTACCGAACAAAATAAAGAAAACCTGAAAAACATTCTGACGCCGCTTCAGGATAAAATTCAATTATTTGAAAAGAAAGTCGAAGACACACACAAAGAAAGTATCGATTATCATGCGGCTTTGCGCCAACAAATTTTAGGCTTACGCGAAATGAACATTCAAATGAGCAAGGAAACCCTGAATTTGACAAAAGCATTGAAAGGCGACAGTAAGATGCAGGGAAACTGGGGCGAATTAGTTTTGGAACGTGTTTTAGAAAAATCAGGATTAGAAAAAGGACGCGAATACGAAGTACAGCAAAGTTTTACCACCGATGAAGGAAATCGCGTGATGCCCGACGTGGTGATTAATTTGCCCGACGGCAAAAAAATGATTGTCGATTCGAAAGTTTCGCTGACCGCTTATGAAAAATACATCAATGAAGACGACGACGAAAATAAAAATTCGTTTTTAAAAGAACATGTCAATTCAATCAAACGTCATGTAGAACAATTAGGCAATAAAAACTATCAGGATTTGTACCAAATTGAAAGTCCTGATTTTGTATTACTTTTCATCCCGATTGAACCTGCTTTTGCGATTGCGTTAAATGAAGATGTAAGTCTGTACAACAAAGCTTTCGAAAAAAATATTGTCATCGTGACTCCGGCTACTTTACTGGCTACTTTACGCACTATCGACAGCATGTGGACGAATCAGAAACAACAGGAAAATGCCTTTGAAATTGCCCGTCAGGCGGGAGCTTTATACGATAAATTTGAAGGTTTCGTTGGCGATTTAATCAAAATAGGTAAAAAAATAGACGAAACCAAAGTGGAATACAGTGGTGCGATGAACAAACTGGTTGAAGGCAGCGGAAACCTCATCAATCGGGTTGAAAAACTCAAAAAAATGGGTGCCAAAGCCAAAAAAGCACTACCCGAAAGTATCCTGGCCCGGGCCAAAAAAGACCACGACCTCAGCGAATAATCTCAAACCGTTTTCATTAATCTTTACTAAATGAAAACGGTTTTTATTTTATATCTAAATCTCCTTTTGTATTTCGGATAAAAAGCAATAAAAAAACGATATTCTACCCAATCTTAGTCGCAGTTTTATTAGGATTTTTTCACTTTTTTTTCTAACTTTAAGTAGAAAAATTAATGCTGCCATGAAAAAAATTCTACTCCTTTTTTCCTTTTTTTTCATTGTTCCAATAGTTGCTCAGGATAAAAAAATGACAACTAATGGCATCATTACTTTTGAAGCATCGGTTCCTTTCTATGAAGCTGTTGAAGCCAAAAACAATAAGGTTTTTGCTTTTTTGAACAGTAAAAACGGTACTATTAATTTTGTTGCGGGTATTAAAAATTTTCATTTTGAAAGAAGCTTAATGGAAGACCATTTTAATGCTAATTATATGGAAAGTAAAAAATACCCAAAAGCAACTTTTAAAGGTCAAATAGAAAAATTTTCTATCGCCAAAATTAATGCCATTCCTACCGAACACATCATCAAAGGACGCATGAATATGCATGGCGTTACAAAAAATATCCGCGTAATGGTAAAAATCTCCAAAACTCCCGAAAACAACATTGTCATTCAATCGGATTTTAGTTTGAACACCGATGATTTCAAAATAGAAATCCCTTTTATAGTTCGCAGTAAAATTTCTAAAACGGTAAATGTAAATGTGAATTGCACTTTACAATAAAGAACTTAAAAAACTCTTATCAGGTTAAACCCAAAAGAAATCTCTCCTTTCCCCCAGTCTCCCGTAGTATGTCCTAAGAAACCGGCTTCGTGCATCGCTCTTGCATTAGTAAAAAGAATTTGAAAAATATGACCGCCGGTATCAATGTCCATACCAACAGACAACGGGTTTTTGAAAACCGACTGAGATGCCCGGTTTAAATGAACACCATAATCCAGATTTAGAGAGAATCTTTTGGACAATTTATACCTTCCTCCCATTCCTAAAGCAAATTGCGCTTTATCCTGCGGATTAGGTGTAATTACATTATTGTTTTCATCTAAAACTTCTACAAGAAAATTTTCGTAGAAAAAAGTGGGCGCCATTTCCAGTGAAAAATTATCCGTGAACTTTCTTGAAATCAATAACTGACTCACATAACTCAAACGATCCTGAAATTCAAGTGAAGGATAATTATCTTTATCCAATTCTGTATTGGCGGCAATACTATTGAAAAAAGCCACTGCCAACGGAAAACCATCACTTTTTTGATTTGCCAATAACCATTTCACGCCCAAATCATAAGTCTTCTGAAATCCGCTTCGGGCAGCCTGAACCGTTACTTTATCACTTACACCATAAGCAAATTTAATTTGGGTAAAAGCCCCGTCTAAACCAAAAAAATCTTCAAATCCCTTATCCAGATAATCAAAACGATGGGAAATTATCAAATAAAAATCTCCTTTCCCGATAACTTTAGTTGTTTCAAAATTTACAATTTTTAAAGCCTTAAAAGCCGAAAGTTCCGTAGTATTTTCCATTGACGGAGTATCAATTTCTTTTAACAAATCATTTTGAGCCAAAAGAAATAAAGGGAAAAAGAAAACCAGAAATGCACATTTTATCTTCATCTTTAAACTAGTTTAAAATTATACATTGATCCATTTTAAGCTGTTCCAAAAGAGAATCATATCCAATAAGACGACCTTTAATTTTCACATTGGATTTGATTGTTACTTCAGACGGTAAGGTGTCAGTAAATACAGCAAATAACTTTTGATTTAAAACAACCGAATGAGTTTCGGGATTTAGCAAACTAACTTCGCCGCTAACGACTATCGTTTTATTTAAATATTTTGCATCAGCATCGGTTTCATTGTTTTGATAAGCATCAAAAAGAGTTTTCACATCCACCGCATAACTTTCCTTTTCAGTTGCAATATCCCGATGTTCCTTATAAACATACAAATAAGTTGCAACCAAAAACAGCAATAAAACCAATATTCCTATGCTTACTTTTTTTTTCATAATCGTAAAAACAAAACAAACAATCTACTGATTTTTAAATATTTAAAAAGAAATATTTAGTAAATTTACTTAAAATATAAATACAAAAGTCATGAGAACAATTTTAAAATTTTTCTCAATAGCAATGGTGTTGTTATTGAGTAGTTGTTCATCAGGCGGTGATTCAGATCCCGGTTCAGACCCAAATCCAAATCCGGATCCAGATCCGAATCCTACCCCTACAACTGTAACGTATACTAATACAATTAGTCTTGTTATCTCAAGCAATTGTATTTCCTGTCATGGCAGCACTCCAACTAACAATGCACCAATATCTTTAAATACTTATGCAAAAGTTAAAACGGCAGTAGAAAGCAACGGACTAATCGACAGAATTTCGCTCCCACAAGGAAACACTAATATGATGCCTAAGGACGGTACCCGATTACCTCAGGCTACCATAGACAAATTTATTACCTGGAAAAACAATGGTTACGTAGAATAATACAAATGAGACTTTTATTCCTTATCGCCGCATTTCTTTTTTTGGGAAAAACAACTGTTTTTCCGCAGGACAAAAAAATAACTAAAACAGGCCGTATTACTTTTGAAGCTTCTGTTCCGTCATTTGAAGAAGTAAAAGCAAGTAATACTACCGTTAGCTGTATTATGGACACTAAAACCGGAGAAATAGCCAGCCTGGCTCTCATGAGAGGCTTTCATTTTAAAGTTGCTCTGATGGAAGAACATTTTAATGAAAATTTTATCGAAAGCAGTAAGTATCCAAAAGCCATTTTTAAAGGAAAAATTAAAGATTTTGATGTTAACAAAACAAATGCAAAAGGACAAAAATATGATGTTAGCGGAACCCTGACTTTACATGGAGTAACCAAAGAAATTACAGTCCCGGTTATTATCCAAAAAACAGGAAATAATCTGGAATTAAACGCTGATTTTATCCTGTCTCCGGAAGATTTCAACATTAGCATCCCTAAAATTATCAAACCAAAAATTGCTGAAACCGTAACAGTAAATGTGAATTATATTTTACAATAATCTGATAAAAACCGCTTATTTCCCTAGACAATCACGCAAGGCGATTTCCAGATTTTCAAATTGAAATTTAAACCCGGATGCTTTTATTTTTACATTGGAAATTCTTCTTCCTGTAAGAACCAGTTTCGCCATTTCACCCAAAGCTAATTTTATCAAAAAAGCAGGAACATTGGGTAACCAAATTTTATAATTATAAATCCCGGCTAAAACTTTCGAAAATATTTTATTGTTAGTATCATCAGTAATAGCGGCATTATAAGCCCCGTTCATCTCTGAATTTATGATTGCTTCTAAATAAATCCGACACAAATCATCAATGTGAATCCAAGGCATAAATTGTTTTCCGGATCCTAAAACAGCACCTAATTTCAATTTAAAAACATTACTTAATTGTTTTAACAAACCTTCGTTTTCTCCCAAGACTAATCCGGTTCGAATCCTCACTGTGCGAATGCCCAAATCTTCAAACTGTTGCACGGCTGCTTCCCATTTTTGACAGCTCAAGCCTAAAAAATCGTCGGCAGGCGGCATTTCTTCAGTACAAATTTCCTTTCCGTTTACAGCTCCGTAAATCCCCACCGCCGAAGCTGAAATAAAAGCAGTTACTTTGTGATTCTTTTTTTGCAAAGCTGTATAAAGCAATTGCGCTGACGCCACTCTGCTGGATAAAATAGATTCTTTTCTTTTGTTTGTCCAACGCTTTTGAGCAATACTTTCTCCTGCCAAATGAATGACAAAATCGGCTTTTTCAATAGCTTCGGAAGCAATAGTTTGCTTTTCTAAATCCCATAAATAAAAAGAAACATCATCGGTATCAGGTTGTTTTTTTCGACTTAAAATAGATACTGAAAAACCATGAGCAACCAACATTGCCGTTAAATGTTTGCCTACAAAGCCAGTTCCTCCCGTTATTAAAACATTCTTTTTCATCAGAATCATTTTAGTTCTTATTCAAAGATACAAAGATATTTTGTTTAACATTAACAAAAAATAATTAAACAATTTGTTATCTTTATATAATAAAAACTAAATCAAATTTATTCCATTTAAAAATCTGAAAATGAGAACTATTGTAATTATAGGAGGCAGTAAAGGAATTGGAAATGCTATTGTAAAACAACAATTAGAAACTAATTGTGTTCATAATATCAGTAGAACAACGCCCGATATTTCACATGCAAATCTTAAACATTATACTGCCGATATACTGCACAATTCATTACCAAAAATCGAAACTATTGATACCTTAATTTATTGTCCGGGTTCTATAAATTTAAAACCAATAGGGAATTTAAGTCTGGATGATTTTAGAAATGATTTTGAAATAAATGTTATTGGAGCTGTAAAATCGATTCAGCATTTTTTACCGGACTTAAAAAAAGGAAAAAATCCTTCAATACTATTATTTAGTACTGTAGCAAGCAAATTAGGAATGCCGTTTCATGCCAGTATTGCAACTGCAAAAGCAGGAATTGAAGGCTTAGCAAAAAGTCTAGCTGCCGAATTAGCCACCTCTGTAAGAATTAATGCTATTGCCCCAACTATTACTGAAACATCACTTTCAGCAAGCATTTTGCGAAATGAAAAGATGAAAGACAACATGATGGAACGACATCCTATGAAAGCCTATTTAAAACCAACAGAAGTAGCTGAAATGGCTGATTTTTTAATTTCAGATAAAGCCAAATCTATTTCGGGTCAAGTATTTGAAATGGATTACGGCATCGTTAGCTTTAAAATATAAAAAAATGAAAATTCTCTTAACAGGTGCTACAGGTTATATTGGCAAACGACTTTTACCTATTTTGGTTCAACAAGGTCACGATGTAGTATGCTGTGTGAGAGACAGAAACAGGTTTTACTGTCCGGATGAATTACAGCACAAAGTAGAAATAATTGAAATTGATTTTCTAAAAAAAGAAACATTAACGCAAATTCCAAACAACATCGATGCAGTCTATTACCTCATCCATTCCATGTCCAGCTCATCTGATAATTATGATGAATTAGAAAGTATTTCGGCTAAAAATTTTGTAGAACGAATCAATCAAACCAATACTCAACAGGTAATTTACCTCACCGGAATTGTAAATGACAACACACTTTCTAAACATTTATCTTCCCGAAAAAACGTAGAGACTATTTTAGGCACGGGAACTTTTGCTTTAACAGCCTTAAGAGCTGGAATTATTGTAGGCTCCGGCAGCGCTTCATTCGAAATTATTCGGGATTTAGTCAACAAACTCACTGTGATGATTACACCCAAATGGCTCAATACCAAATGCCAGCCTATTGCCATAACGGATGTCTTAGAATTTTTATCCAAATCACTATTAAATCCGCTTACCTACAATCAGAGTTTTGATATTGGCGGACCTGATATTCTCACTTACAAAGAAATGTTGCTAGGTTTTGCCAAAGCAAAAAACCTCCGTCGCTGGATTTTTACCGTTCCGGTTATGACCCCTAAATTATCTTCTTACTGGCTGTATTTTGTTACTTCAACATCTTACAAATTAGCCACTGCCTTAGTCAGCAGTATGAAAGTAGAAGTAGTTTGTAAAGATTCCAAAATCAATAAACTATTAAACATTCAACCCATAACTTACGAAATGGCCTTATCAAAAGCCCTGCTAAAAGTAAAAGAAGATCAGGTAGCATCGAGCTGGAAAGATTCCTTAGTTAGCGGAAGGTTTAAAAAAAACATCTCCGAATTTTTAAAAGTCCCTAAAAAAGACTGTTTCATTGACAGACGAAAAATGGAAATTATAAACCGTGATTATACAATCAATCAAATTTGGTCTATTGGCGGAGAAACCGGTTGGTATTATGGCGATTGGCTGTGGAACATCCGAGGCTTTATCGATAAATTATTTGGAGGTGTGGGGTTACGAAGAGGACGAACCAACAGAAATTCCATTCACTCTGGTGATGTATTGGATTTTTGGCGGGTTTTGTATGCAAACAAAGAAGAAGGAAAACTAATTTTATTTGCCGAAATGAAACTTCCGGGTGAAGCCTGGCTCGAATTTAAAATCATTGGAAATACCTTGTATCAATCGGCAACATTCAAACCCAGAGGATTTTTAGGAAAATTGTATTGGTACTCTGTTTTGCCTTTTCACGGATTTATTTTTCAAGGTATGCTAAATAAATTGATAAAATAATCTCCATCTGATACAATAACCAATTCATTGAAAACAATTTAAACCATTTATTTAAAAATCCCGGCTTTATAAGTTGCAATGGCTCTGTCTCTTGCCATAGCGTGATTGACCATGGGTTGTCCATAACCCAAATCGAATTCCGGAATCCATTTTCGAATGTAAATGCCTTTTTCGTCAAACTTTTTAAGTTGAATGTCCGGATTAAAAACACGAAAATAAGGCGCAGCATCACAACCAGTTCCGGCCGCCCATTGCCAATTACCAACATTAGCAGACAATTCATAATCCAATAATTTTTCAGCAAAATAAGCTTCGCCCCATTGCCATTGAATCAACAAATGTTTGCATAAAAAACTCGCTACCACCATCCGCACCCGATTGTGCATATAACCGGTTTGATTCAGCTGACGCATTCCGGCATCCACCATTGGATAACCCGTTTTTCCTTCGCACCAGCGTTTAAAATCTTCTTCATTATTGCGCCATTGAATGCCATCATAAGCCGATCTGAAATTTTGAGTAACCACTTTTGGAAAATGATACAAAATTTGCATAAAAAACTCTCTCCAAATCAATTCACTCAAAAAAACAGCATTGGTTTTATCAGCAAAAACAACCATTTTACGAACACTCACTGTTCCAAATCGCAAATGAGGCGACAAATAAGAAGTGGCATCTTCCGCTGGAAAATCGCGTGTTTCCTGATAATTCGCTAATCCTTCCAACGTATAAGGTTTTACTTTGATGCTACTTTCTACGAAACCAATCTGTTCCAAAGAAGGAAAGCTAAAATTACTTTTATAAAAATTTGAAAACAATCCGGACGTATCATATTCCCTGATTGGATTTTTTCGAAATTGCTCCAGCCATTTGTTTTTATAAGGCGTAAAAACCGTATAAGGCAAGCCGTCAGCCTTGGTGATTTCCCTTTCTTCAAAAACGACCTGATCTTTAAAAGCGAATGAAATACTGTTGTTTTTTTCCAATAATTCATAAATTAGCCCATCGCGTTGGATTGCATAAGGTTCGTAATCTTTGTTAAAAAAAACTTCTTTAACATCAAATTCCTCCAGAAGTGACTGCCAAACTTCCTGCGTTTTTCCTTTTTTTATCAAAAGTGAACTTCCGGTCAAATGTAAGGCTTCATTGATTTTTGATAAAGTTTCATGAATAAACCCTACTCTTGCATCGTCTTTAGGTAAACTATTCAGAATAGCTTCGTCAAAAATAAACAAAGGAATCACGGGAAATTCTGACTGCAAAGCATAGAACAAACCCACATTGTCTTCGAGTCTTAAATCGCGTCGGAACCAAAAAAAAGAAACAGCAGCCTTAGTCATTTTTGTCAGGAATTAAAGATTTCTTTGATTTTCTCTGCCCGATACTCAAAAATTTCTTTGAGTTTGTTTTTGACTACCAAAGCATTCAACATGCGCCCGATAAAACCTAAAGGCAATGCATAATGCACCAAATCGGTCATGAGAACTCCATTTTCCACAGGTTCAAAAAAATGTTTATGATGCCATAAGGTGTAAGGACCAAATCGCTGTACATCTATAAAATAACGATTTTCTTCTACGATGGTAATTTCGGTAACCCAAGTGAGTTTTATCCCTAAAAGCGGCGAAACTTTGTATTGAATAATTTGTCCGGGATACATATTTTTTCCATCAAAATCTGTGATTTCGAAACCCATTGTCAATGGTGTCATTTTTTGCAAATTGCGCGGACTGGAAAAAAAAGTCCAGCATTCTTCAACAGATGCATTGACTTTTTGAACGCTTTGTTTAGAATATACTTTCATTTGATTTTTTCGTTAGTTGGATTTGCGTGAAGGATGGAAGCGGCATCCTTTTATGCAGTCCCGCCCCTTCGGGACTGCATAAAAGATATAGCGTACAGCCTGACCCCGCTGTAACGATAGTAAAAGCGGAGACACGCCCAAATTATTTTAGATTTTATAATATTTAAAAGGAACAAAAAGCATCCCAAAACATTCTCCGTCCTGCTTTCCTAAATGCTTGTGATGAACTTTGTGCGCTTTTCGTAAACCAATTAAATATTTGTTTTTAGTGTTTTTAAACCACTTGAAACGCTGATGAATTAAGACATCGTGAATCATGAAATAGCAAAAACCGTAAAGAGTAATCCCAAGACCTATAAAAAACAATTCGTTCATTCCGCCTTCGACTCCAAAATAGAAAAGGATGATGCTGGGAATGGCAAAAATGACAAAGAAAATATCGTTGCGTTCAAAAACATGATTGTATTTGGGCTGGTGATGATCGGCATGAAAATACCACATAAAACCGTGCATGACGTATTTGTGCGTTAACCAGGTAACGCATTCCATCAAAAGAAAAACGACTATTGTAATTAAAAATGAAATCATTTTTGCTATTTATAATTCTTAAATTATTCAACCAATCGCAACTTGTAGGTCACAAATGACTGCGCTAAAAGTGTCGCTTTTGTGTAATTAGAAACCCGAATTCGGCTATTCCCAATTTCTTTACAAGGCGTATTTTCGAGTTTTCGAAGCAATTTTTTATAATACACATAGGCGGTGTAAACGCCAAATTTAGCTTCGATAGGCAATTTTACAATTCCTTGGTAAGCCACTTTAAAATCTTCCTTTATTTCCTCGACAATGGCTTTTTTAGCCTTTTCATCAAAAGAATTCAAATCGACTCCGGGAAAATAATTGCGATTCAGGATTAAATTATCGTCTTTTAAATCCCTGAGGAAATTTACTTTTTGAAAAGCCGACCCCAATCGCATGGCTTCATCCCTTAATTGCTCGTATTTTTGATTATTACCACGAACAAAAACTTTTAAACACATTAATCCTACTACATCTGCCGAGCCGTAAATATATTCTTCATATTCGGCTTTCGAATCATAATCCTGCTTGATTAAATCCATTTTCATGCTTTTCAAAAAAGCCTGAATCAAATCGTCAGAAATATTATATTCCTTAACCGTTTGCTGGAAGGAATTCAAAATTGGATTCAAACTTATGCCGGAATGATAGGCTTTGTAATATTCCTTTTCGAATTCGTTAATTAGATTTTCTTTGTCAAATCCGTGAAAAGAATCTACAATTTCATCGGCAAACCGCACAAAACCGTAAATACTGTAAATCGCATCTCTAATACTTGGCGAAAGCATATACACCGCCAAAGAAAATGAAGTACTATAGCTTTTGGTAACCAGCCTACTGCATTTAATAGAAACCTCGTCAAATAATTGCTTCATAATTTTTCTTTTTGAAATTGTTTATCAATTAAATCAGAAACCAACTTTCCGGAAATTAAAGCCGGAGGAACTCCCGGTCCCGGAACGGTTAATTGTCCTGTAAAATATAAATTACGAACTTTTTGGCTTTTTAGTTTTGGCCTCAAAAAAGCCGTTTGCAATAAAGTATTCGCCATTCCGTAAGCGTTTCCTTTATAAGCATTGTATTGCTCCACAAAATCATTCTTGCAAAAAGACTCTTTGAATACAATATGTTCTTTTACACTTTGCTTCGTAATTGTTTCAAATCGCTGCATGATTTTATCAAAATATTCCGCTCTTAACGCAGCCGTATCTTCAATTCCCGGTGCCAAAGGGATTAAGAAAAATCCCGATTCCATGCCGTCAGGCGCAGCAGTTTTATCTGTAACCGATGGGAAATTAGCATAAAACAAAGGATCAGCAGGCCATTTGGGTTCATCATAGATCTCTTTGGCATGCTGATTAAAATCGGTATCAAAAAACAACATGTGGTGTGAAATATTCTCTAATTTTTTATTGAATCCCACATAAAACAATAAAGACGAAGGTGCAAAAACCCTGCTTTCCCAATATTTTTCCGAATACTGACGATATTTCCTGTCTAATAATGTTTCCGTATGCTGATAATCGGCGCCACTTAAAACCAAATCCGACTCGATTCTTTCTCCATTAACAACGATAGCTTTGGCTGTTTTATTTTCGACAATGATTTTCTCAATATTCGAATTCACAAAAAACTGAACTCCTAATTCTGTCGCTAAATTTTCCATGGCCCGAACCACATCAAACATTCCGGTTTTAGGATGCCAGGTTCCAAGTCCGAAATCGGCAAAATTCATAAAACTATAGAATGAAGGAGTATCTGATGGCTTTGCTCCCAAAAATAAAACCGGAAATTCTAAAATTTGGATTAACTTTTCGTTCTTAAATTTCTTCCGTACATCTTGACTGATATTTCCAAAAAACTGACCTATCTTTTTTACTGTTTCCAAACTTACCAACTCCAGCGGAGAAACGCCCGGTCGATAAACCAAATCTTTTATAGCAATATCATAATTACTTTGGGCTTCAACCATAAATTCCTGAAGCTGCTTACCACTTCCTGTTTCGATACTGTCAAATTCATCCACAATTTCGTCTAAATTATCAGCGATGGCAATGAACTCCTGCACTCCAAAATAAACCCTGTATGCAGGATTCAACTTTATAAGTTCATAATAATCGGTTGTTTTCTTTCCAAAATCAGCAAAAAAACGTTCAAAAACATCCGGCATCCAGTACCAGCTGGGTCCCATATCAAAGGTAAACCCCTGTTTTCTCATCTGCCTTGCTCTGCCGCCAATACTATTATTTTTCTCAAAAACAACTACTTCATGACCTTTCTTCGCCAAATAACAGGCCGCTGACAAAGCAGAAAAACCAGAACCTATAATTGTAATTTTCTTTTTCATTTGTTCAACAAATATACAAAAAACATTAAACAAAAAATCAAATCCGCACTAATAATTCCTCAACAGCAGAAAACACGCTGATTTTTTCGGAAAATAACTCCTGACGAATCAAAGCGGCTAACCTTCCGGTAAACCATAATTCGGTAGAATCATCTAATAATTCATTAGCCATTTCCTGAACATAAGAGTTTATTTCGTCCCGATCCGGTTTGACCGTAAAACAGGAAACATAAACAATATTATCAAAATGCTTTTTTAAATCTTTCAAATAACACACAGGCATGCTTTCACCTAAATAAATACTTTGGTAGCCTGATGAAAGAATTTCATAATGCAAATACATCAATCCCAACTCATGAATTTCATTCAAAGGAAGCGACAACACAAAGACTTTATTAGTTTTAGTCGGATTTAAAACCTGCAATTTTTCAGAGTTTAAAATGATTTTCTGCCGGATTAAATAACTTATAAAATGTTCATGTGCAGGCGAAATAGTATCAGTTTGCCACAACAAACCTATTTCATCCAGAAGCGGCAAAAACACCTGCTGAAAAATTTCCTGAAACGTTTTTTCCGAAGCCAGCCAATCATAAGTATTAAAAAACAATTGTTGATCAAAATTAATCATTGCCATTTTAAAAGCATTCAGGGCATGATTTTTTGCGTTTTTAGCCGAAACAATCTGGCGTACTAATTCCGGAATTTCAGTTTCCGGATAAGAAGCTATTTTCGAAATTTTATATCCGTATTCATGCAAAAAACTAATATTCAACAACTTTTGCAAACTACTCAAATCATACAACCGAATATTAGTATCCGTTCGCATTGGTTCTAAAATTTGATACCTTTTCTCCCAAATACGAATGGTATGCGCTTTAATCCCTGAAAGATTTTCAAGATCTTTTATACTAAAAACCGTTTTAATATTGTTCATTTATTTTAAAATAATATTAAACAAATATACTACTTTATTCCTAAATCGAACAACATTAACCGCGTCAGCTAAAATGGATAACTCTCAAACTGATTCAACTTATCCAAGTCCAAAATAGTTTTGGTATTATCAGCACTTCTTTTATACATGGGAACAAATCTGGCCCCAAAAACCACTTCATCAAAAGTATAAGACGTTCGTGTGGCAACTGTATTGGAAAACATATCATCAAAAGTTTTTACAAAAACCAGAATTTCCCCATCAATATTCCCAAAATCTTCTTTGGTAAACTGATACAAAGGACTATTTTCATCAATAGGATGCACCAAAGTCCAACTCAGTGTCAAAGCATTTATACGCTCCAATTCTAATTTTAACGAATAAAATTTATTTACCCGGACTCCGTCTTCCACAACACTCATCCCTAAAGTCATCTTAGCTTCGGCATCCGTAAAATTAGTATTCTTAAAAGGTGTCATCCGTACCATCAGCCCTTTCCCACTACCGTATGGCGCAATCAAGGCATTATGAGAAAATTTCAAAAAAGCAGTGGGTTTACTAAATCGTCCGAAAAACAAACCGGTAGCAATAGCAAAACTAAGCAATCCAATCAAAGCCTCAGTTGCCGCCAGTAAACTCGTTAAAAAACCCACAGGACTAATATGCCCATAACCCACCGTTGTAAAAGTTTGCGCACTAAAAAAATAAGCCTGACCAAATTTAATCCAATCACTATCCGTTAAAGGAATTCCGTCCAAATGTTCTATACCAATTGCAAAGTAAACGGATGCAAAACACAAATTAATTATTAGATAAAACGAAAAAATAACCGCCATAAACTTCCAGGCCGGCATATCAATCATGGTGTGGTACCAACTAATGCGATGTAAAAAATGAAGTCCGCGTTTTTCAACATTGGCGGTACCATTTTTATTTACAAAACGTCCTCCATAACTGTTTGCATTGGTTCCAAATCCGGTATTTTTATCCAACACCGCCTTCAAATTAATTTTATTTATCAAAAATGCCATTTCTCAATTTCAATTTGTTTCAACAGTAAATTTAACTAAAGTCAGCAAAAAAAATCGAAATCCGGACACATTGAAACGTTATTTGCAGGAAAGCAGCTTAAATAATAGAATTAAATAGTATTTTTGGCCGTAAACAGAAAATCTTAATACACCTAAAATGAAAAAAATACTTTTTTTAATACTACTAAGCGGATTTTACGGCTGTGCCGAAATGCAACAAGTCATGAATCAATTGCCTCAGGTGGGAACCACAGGAACTATTGACATTGCCGGCGGATTGAAAGAAGCCCTTAATAACGGAATCACCAAACAGGTAAGCAAATTGACCACTACCGACGGTTTTTACAAAAACGAAGCTGTAAAAATTTTACTTCCGGAAGAACTCCGAAAAGTGGATACCGGATTAAGACGTATCGGATTAAGTTCGCTAGCCGATGAAGGCTTAAAGGTAATGAATCGTGCCGCCGAAGACGCTGTAAAAGAAGCCACCCCTATCTTTGTAAGCGCAGTTAAAAACATGTCTTTTACCGACGCTAAAGGGATTTTATTAGGCAATGACAGCTCGGCGACAACTTATTTAGAGAACTCAACTTCGACTGCTTTGTATGGAAAATTCAATCCGGTTATTAAAAATTCATTTTCTAAAGTAGGTGCTGATAAAGTTTGGTCGAATATCATTACGAAGTACAACAGCATTCCGTTGGTAACCAAAGTAAATCCTGATTTAACGGACTATGTTGCCAAACAAGCCATGAACGGCGTTTTTAAAATGATTGCTGTAGAAGAAAAAAACATTCGAACTAATATCAGCGCAAGAACATCACCATTATTGCAAAAAGTTTTTGCCATGCAGGACAACAAATAAAACATTTCTCTTGACTTATTGAAGTAATATAAAATGCAAAAAATCACCATACTCATCCACTGTGAGGATCAAAAAGCCATTATTTCCTCGGTAACGAATTACATCGCAGGAATTGAAGGAAACATTATTTATTTAGACCAACATGTTGACGCCAATGAAAATGTTTTTTTCATGCGTCTGGAATGCGAATTCAACATTGAAAATTTTGATTTAGAATCTATAAAAAAAGATTTCCAAAACAATTTAGCCAATAAATTCAATATGTCCTGGGAAATTTACACTCAGGAATACAAACCCCGAATGGCGCTTTTTATTTCCAAATACGACCACTGTCTGTATGATATTTTAGGAAGATACAGTGCCGGAGAATTGCCTTTGGAAATTCCGCTAATTATAAGCAATCACGAAGATTTAAGAGGTGTTGCCGAACGTTTTGAAATTCCGTTTCACCATGTTCCTTTTACCAAACACATTAAAGAAGAAGGCGAAAAACAACAAATTGCTTTATTAGAGGAATACAAAATTAACTTTATCGTTTTGGCGCGTTACATGCAAATCATCACACCAAAATTGATTGAATTGTATAAAAATAAAATTATCAATATTCACCATTCCTTCTTACCGGCTTTTCCGGGAGCCAAACCTTACCATTCGGCTTTTGCCAGAGGTGTTAAAATTATTGGCGCTACCAGCCACTATGTTACCGAAGAATTAGACGAAGGACCAATTATTGAACAAGACATCACCCGTGTTTCGCACAGTCATTCTATAGAGGATTTTATTGTAAAAGGACGTGATTTAGAACGTAGTGTATTAGCCAAAGCAATTAAATTACACGCCGAACGTAAAACGATGGTGTACAACAACAAAACAGTTATCTTTTCTTAAAGGAAATCTTTTTTGTTAAACAGACGTTTAAAACTTAACTTATAACCAACAAAGTAATAACAAAACCTTAACAGCTATTTCAGTCATTAAGTAGCATCTTTGCAATGTAATGAACTGGTTATTTATTATATTTGGTTTTGGTTAGTTAAACAAGTGCTAGTATCCCAATACTAGCACTTCTTTATTTTATGATCTCCCTGTTTCTTCTTTGATTCATTTTATTTTTTCACCTCAAAAAAACGCTTTATCAGCAAAACCAATCCAAAAATCACACAAGAACTCTTTTTAATATTATTCTTAGCTTTTACACCTATAAACTGCCGAAATGCTAAACTTAACATAAAAAACTAGGTTTTTTATGTTGTTTTAATGTAAATTTGCCAAAAATTTACTGTTATGAAAGGTCTTTTGAAAGAGAAAAATGAAATTGAAAAACTACAGGAAGAGTTTAAAATCTTAACCGGAATTAAACAAAAAGAAACCAATAATTCTTCCAACAAAGAAGAAGAATTAGTTTTAGAAGATTGCCAATCATAATTTTTGCTGCAATTCTTTAAAATAATCCAAAGCCAATAACAAACGGCTTCCGTGCCAGGAAAACATCTCTCCATCTACCAGAACAATTTTTGTGGAAGGACAAAACGAAGCTATTTCGGAAATATCTTTTTCTTTAAACGGATAAGGTTCGGAAGAAAGAAAAATACAATCCAACGATTCCTTTTCATTCCAATTTTGAAGATGTACTTCTGGGTATCGGGATTGATTTCCGAAAGCATTCTCAAAATGATTCAATTGCAGCATTTGATGAATAAAATTATCGCCGCCCGCAACCATATAAGGGTTTTTCCAAATAAAATAAGCAACTTTTTTTATCGGTTTCTTTTCAATAAAAGCATTAAAATCACTTAAAGCATTTTGAATTTCCGCATTCAGCTTCTCGGCTTTTGCAAAACAGGAAAAAAGTTGTCCAAAATCAGCAATCATCTTAAAATTATCCTCAATCGTTTCAATATCGGTCACCCAAACCGGATACAAACGACGTAGATTTTCGACAATTTCTAAGGTATTTTCTTCTTTGTTGCAAATGATAATATCAGGCTGTAAATCACTAATTTTAGTATAATCTACTTTTTTAGTACCACCTACAATGGTCTTTCTTTTTCTCAAATTCTCAGGATGGACACAAAATTTAGTAATTCCGACAATGTTTGCTTCCAAACCTAAATCGACTAATAATTCCGTTTGCGAAGGCACCAAGGAAACAATTCGTTGCGGAACCTGATTAAAAACATGCGTTGTTCCCAAATCATCAGTTAAAGTATATTTTTCCAAATCGGTGATTTTAAATTTTGTGCATAAAAAAACCACTAAAAAAATTTTAATGGTTTTCTACTATTTTAAAAAGTTTCTTTTAATTTCCAGATTGCATAATCGCAGCCATTTCCTGTTGTATTTTCAAGGCTTCGGCTCGTGCTTTTTCGGCAAAATCATCTTCTTTAGAAGCATAAATAATTCCTCTGGAAGAATTGATTAACAAACCTACATTGGCATTCATTCCGTATTTACAAACCTCAGATAAACTTCCTCCCTGAGCACCAACACCCGGCACTAACAGAAAACTATCCGGAACAATTTTTCTAATTTCAGTAAAATATTCGGCTTTTGTAGCCCCGACAACATACATCAAATTCTTAGAATTTTTCCAGCTTTTTGAAGTTTCTAAAACACGTTTGTACAATTCTTCGCCATCCACATTAAGCGTTTGAAAATCAAAAGCACCTTCATTAGAAGTCAAAGCTAACATGATGGTATGTTTATCCTCAAAAGCCAGAAAAGGCTCAACAGAATCTTTCCCCATATAAGGCGCAACAGTGATACTATTAAAATTTAAATCTTCAAAAAAAGCTTTAGCATACATCGAAGAAGTATTTCCAATATCACCGCGTTTTGCATCGGCAATTGTAAAAACTTCAGGGTAATTTTCATTGATATAATCAATGGTCTTTTTTAAAGACAGCCACCCTTTTATTCCATAAGCTTCAAAAAAAGCGATATTCGGTTTGTAAGCAACAGCCAAATCGTGAGTTGCATCAATTATTGCTTTATTGAATTCAAAAATAGGATCTTCTAATGCTAAAAAACGCTGTGGAATTTTATTTAAATCAACATCTAAACCCACACATAAAAAGGATTTTTTCAGGTTGATTTGCTCAATAAGTTGCTGTGTAGTCATTCATTTTGTTTTTCAAAGCGCAAAGTTACAAACCCAAAGCTAATTAATATAAGAATTGTATAAGTTTCTCTAAAAATTCTGTAATACGACACTTTTTAGAGTAATCTAACTTTGAAAAAAAGCGCAATTAAGCAACTGTTTTATTACTTTTACTGAAAACCTAAAAATAACAGCTTTGAAATTATTTTTAAAACCCGACACTGCTTTTTTAATAAAGAAAATTTTAGAAGAGAAATTAGCCGTATTCAATGTCAAATACAATCTGATTAATACGAATGAAATTTTGTTTTTAGAAAGTATCGATACGGCTACTTACGAAAAAATAGCGGTGGTATTAAACGAATACGGATTTGAAATTATCGAAAATCAAAAAAACATCATTGTTCAGAAAATTAAAGAAACAATTATCGAAATGATTTTTAACGAAGAAGCTCCGGCTGTTAAAAGTTCGGTTTATTTAGCCGAAAAATTAAATCACAGCTATGGTTATCTTTCTAATTTGTTTTCGGAAGTAACTTATACCTCAATCGAGAATTTTATTATTATTCAAAAAATTGAATATGTCAAAAAACTCATTACCCTTCATAATTTAACGCTGACCGAAATTGCCTTTAAACTCAATTATTCCAGTGTAGCACATTTGAGTTCGCAATTCAAAAACACTACCGGAATTACACCTTCGGCTTTTCAGCGAATTATTAAAAAACGAAACGAAATTACCAATCAAAATATCAATTAAGCCCAATAAAATATGCAAAAAGATTTCATCTTAATTACACTTGCAGATGACGACGAAGACGACAGAATGTTTTTTACAGACGCTTTTGACGAATTAAAAATCAACACAGTCGTTAACACCGTAAACGATGGTGTGGCTTTAATGAATTTCCTGAACGATCCCGAAAGTATTTTGCCAAACATTATTTTCTTAGATTTAAATATGCCGTTAAAATCAGGAATGGAATGTTTAAAAGAAATCAAAGCCGATTCGAAATTTAAAGATATTGTTATCGCTATTTACTCGACTTCTTCTTCGGAAGAAGACATAGAAAATACCTTTGTTTTGGGTGCCAATATTTATATCAAAAAACCCAATCACTTTGGAAAATTAAAAGAAGTTTTATCCGAAGTCGTAACGCTTAACTGGCAGTACATCACTTCGGGATTAGATAAAGATAATTTTTTATTACGCATGTAAACTATGTTTAAATCTAAGTTATTTGATTCCTTAGGCTTTATCAGGGCTGTATTTTTAATTGCCTTTTTTATCTTAATTTTTCTGGCCTCAATTACATACAGGCACATTAAAGAATTAGATAAAATAAGCGATTCGATTACTAATACCTATGAAATTTCTATCGAATTAGGTCAACTTATTTCTTTTATAAAAGACGCCGAAACCGGTCACAGAGGCTACATCATTACAAACGATTCCATCTATTTGGAACCATTTATCGATGCCCGAAAAAATGTCAATCGTTCGTTTCAAAACTTAAACAACACCATCCAGAACGACGCCAAAAAAGAGCTTCAACTCAAACGAATTTACGATTTGGTTGACCGTCGTTTTTCCTATTTCAAAAATCATTTTTCTAATAAAAAAGAATTTAACGACGATTTCAAAAACGGAAAATTAGTCATGGATTCCCTGAGAATGGAATTAGACAACATGCTCAACACCGAAAACAAATTATTAGATTCTAAAGGAAGGCTTTACCGTTACAACAATTCCAATACACCGCTAATTGTTTTTTCGACTTTCTTGATTTCCATCTTAATTTTAGGTTTGGGTTATTTGCGAATTATCAAAAACTACAACGACTTAATCAATCAAAACATCCGATTAAAAATATTTGATGAATCCAGCAAACAAGCCGAAATTTTGGGAAAATACGGAAGCTGGCTGTTAAATCTGGAAGACAAAACTTTTAATTATTCCGACAATCAGTTTCGTTTATTAGGCTGCGAACCGGAATCTTTCCTGCCTACTTTCGAAAATTCATTAGATGCAGTGCATCCGGACGACCGGGAAATCCTTATCGAAGCTTTTCAGCAAGCAGAAACAAGCGAATTATTGCCGCTGATTCATTACCGAATTATTAAAAAAGACACGCTGGAAGTTCGCCATTTTCGATCAACAGCCAAAATATTCGTAGATCGTTTGGGCAACAAAAACATGATTGGAACCACGCAGGATATTAGCGACGATTTCAATAAAACACAGTTAATCGAGTTACGAAATAAAGAATTGGAACTAAACAACAAAGAATTGATGGAATTCAATCACGTTGCCAGTCATGATTTGCAGGAACCGCTGCGAAAAATCCAGACTTTTATTTCCCGAATTGAATATAAAGAGAAAGATCATTTATCGGAAACTGCCCAAAGTTATTTTGAAAAAATTCAGGAAGCTTCTAACCGAATGCGCATTTTGATTGACGATTTATTGCAATATTCAAGAACCAGCCGTTCGGAAAAAACTTTTGAAATTACCGATTTAAATACCATTGTGGCAAACGCTATAAGCGAACTTTCGGAAAATATTGAAGAGAAAAAAGCCGAAATTCATGTTGAAAAACTACATCAGGTGCAAGGTGTTCCGTTTCAACTTCAACAGTTGTTTATTAACATCATCGGGAATTCTTTAAAATATTCAAAAACTGAAGAAGCACCTTTGATTACCATTAGTTCCAAAAAAGTAAAAGCATCTAAAACACCAAAACTAAACGATCATTCCAAAAAAGAATACATCAAAATAACTTTTAAAGACAACGGATTAGGTTTTGAACAAAAATATGCCGAAAAAATCTTCCAGCTTTTCAACAGATTACATGGCAAAAAAGAGTTTCCGGGAACCGGCGTAGGACTGGCTATTTGTAAAAAAATAGTCAAAAATCACAAAGGCTATATTTTTGCAAAAGGAAAACCAGACGAAGGTGCTGTTTTTGAAATTTATTTGCCTGTTTGATAAAAACGAATTATATAATATTATTAAGGAATCATATAAAATTACCAAGAGTCTTTTTATTTATTTTTACACAAAATTCACCAAATGACCACAATAAGAAGCATCAGACCTGTTTTCTTTTTCATTCTGCTTCCTCTCTGTTGCAGTATGTTTGTAACATCCTGTGAGAAAAAAAACAAAGAAAACAAAGAAGCTAAAATTGAAACACCTAAAACCAACACTAAAGTAAGTGAATTTGTTTTAACTGAAATTGCCGAATCCAATCTGAAAATAGTAGCCATTTCCCAAAAAGCACGGGAAAGAAAAATACCAAGCAGTACTCAAAATGTTTTACTGCAAATAGAAGAAAACCATACCCAATTTAAAAATACCATTAGAAAAATTGCCAAAGACAATTACATCATTATTCCAAATACACTTTACGACACCACAACTTTAAAAAGTTTTATCAGCGAAGTAAGCACCAGTATGTATTTAAAAAAACTTCATAACTCCCTCCTCGCCGAATTAGAACTTTATAAAAAAACCGCAACAACAAGCCTGAATAACGACTTATTAGACCTGACAAAAGTAGCAATTCCAATTATCCAACAAAATATTGCCAGCATTCAGGAAGAGCAAAAAATGCATCCCTAAACCCTAGTATAAATTCTAAAAGCGCCTTTTTCGGGCGTTTTTTTTGTGCCAAAATGTAAAATGGCAATTGTATAAAAGTCTCAAAATATCCTGTAACATTTTTAATACAAAGATGTTGCAATTTTGTACTGTATCCTGGGAACTACATATAAATCCAATTTGATAACTTAAAATACAATGCCATGAAAAATTTAGTATTAGCCGCATTTTTATGCTTCACATTCGTAAATTTTACAAAAGCACAAAGCCTAAGTCCGTCAGCAGGTATAAAAGGAGGTCTTAATTTTACAAATCTTTATACGGACGATGTTGACGATAATAATGTTTTAAGCAGTTTTAATGCCGGTGTCTATGCCAATTTACCTGTCTCTCCGGCTGTTTCCATCCAACCAGAGCTGAACTTTTCCAGAAAAGGTGCCGAATTAGTATATGATAATGCTTTTGCCACCGGAACTACCCGATTAAAACTAAATTATCTTGAAATGCCTGTTTTATTAAAACTGAATGTAACTCCAAACTTCAATATTCACTTTGGTCCTTATGCGGCCTATTTAATTGACGGAAAAGCCACTAACGAAAGTAACAACAGTAGTTTCAACTTTGAAGAAAACATCAATAATGATGATTTAAACAAATGGGATTACGGTTTATCGGGAGGAGTTGGTTTTGACTTTGCGTCAACTTCATTAGGAATTCGTTACAACTATGGTTTGCAAACCATTGGGAAAGAAAGAACTTTTGGTGGAAGCACCTATACCTTTCCCGACTCAAAAAACAGCGCTTTGAGTTTATATATTGGTTTCAAACTCTAATATTTTTAATCTAAAAACAAGGAAATCATGGGAAATATACTTTATCTGGCCGCAGTATTATTAGTAATATTTTGGGCCTTAGGATTCTTCATCTACAGTATCGGAAGTCTGATTCATATTTTATTAGTGATTGCAGTAATTGCGGTACTTATGAGAATTATTAGCGGAAAACAACTTTAAAAAATAACCCTAAAATCTATATATTATGAAAACAAATAAAGTAGTGCTGGCAGCAATTGGCGGACTGGCAGCAGGAGCAGCTTTAGGAATACTATTTGCACCCCAAAGCGGGAAAAAAACCAGAAAGAAAATCGCAGAAAAATCCAAAGCACTTAAAGAACACGCAAAAGAAGATTTTGACAAACTGATTGAAAAAATAGATCATAAATACAAAACAATTTCTGATGATGCGCATCGATTGCTTCAGGAAAGCAAATCGAAAGCCGAGAACGGAATGACTAACAAAATCTAAACAGCATCTTTCTATTCAAAAAAGAATTAAGCAAAAAATAATTGTAAAACTCAAATCGAATTCATCATGAAAAATGTAATCCAAAATATCGCGGTCTTATTTTTATTTCTTCTGGGAACCACTTCCATAATGGCTCAGGATATTCCGGGAGATAAATATGAACAAAAATTCAAATTAGGTATTGGTGCCAATGTGGGTTATCCTTTTGAAGACCCATACAACTTAAATGTTGGCGGAGATGTTCGTTTACAATATGATTTATCTAAAAGATATTCGCTTACAGCAACCACAGGTTTTAGTAATTTATTCGTTAGCGGAGATGACAATGATTTAGGTTATATTCCTGCCAAATTAGGTTTTAAAGCCTTTGTTTTAAAAGACAAATTCTACTTAATGGGAGAAGCCGGAGCTGCATTTGCAGTAACCAATAAATACAACGACAAATCATTGTTATTAAGTCCGGGAATTGGTTATGCAACTAAATACATCGATATCAGTGTACGTTATGAATACTTACCTGATTTCCCTTCGATAAGAAACGATGCCGCCGACAAAGGTCTGGGACAAGTTGCTTTACGATTGGCTTACGGATTTAAACTTTAAAGAAAAAGATGAGTAGTATGTAAAAAATACTACTCACAAATCAACTTCATATTAATTTAAAATAGAAAACCTATGAAAAATATCCATAAATATATAGCTTTAACTGTTCTGGTCACCCTTAGTGTTTCCTGTAAAGATGAAAAACAGGAAATGGCACATCAAAAAGTGGCTCAATTTACAATGTATGTCGATTCTATCAGCCGGGTAGCTACTGATGAAACCACCAAAAACTGGGAAAGCATTCAGGCCCGATATGAAAAAGTCAAAATGGAAGCCCAGGACGCCATGAATCAACTGGAAAATAAAATGGACATGGAAACCCTGATTGATAAAGCCGACAGCAAATATGAAGAATACAAAGCTGCAGTTCTTTTAAAAAGAGATGCTATGTTGCGTGAAAATTTCAGAAATAGCTTTTTTACCGAAAATGTAGGCGAAGACATGAAATTTGAATGGGTAAATAAAGACAATATTGCTGATGTTTATTTGCATTTTATTGGCACTATCGAACAAAATAAAGATTCTTACACCAGAGAAGACTGGGATGAAATTAAACTTATCTACGAAGCTTTAGATACCCGTAAAAACACTGTTGAAAAAGAAGGTTTATCTTCTAAAGACAACATCAAAATTGCTGGTTTGAAAATAAAATTTGCCACTCTTTACCAAATAAACAGAGCTACTGCTAAATCTAAAGAGAATACAGAAGCTAAAGAATAAGCCCCCCATTTCTACTTCTATTTATATAAAAAAAGCTCCCTCTTTTCGACTTAAAGAGGGAGCTTTCCTTTTTAAACAAAACAAAAAATGAGGCACTCAGGCCTCATTTTTTTATCAATCTAAATTAAATTATTTTACTACAATAATTTCTACTCTACGATTTTGAGCTCTGCCTTCCACTGTTTTGTTAGAAGCAATTGGTTTAGTAATTCCATAACCTTCAGAAGAAAGTCTGTCAGCGCTGATACCTTTGGCAATTAAATAATCTTTAACTGCTGCGGCTCTGTCTTTTGATAACTGAAGATTTTTAGCGGCATTACCTGTACTATCAGTATGACCTTCTAATTTGAAATTAGCGTTGCTGTATTCATTCATCACTTTTACAATTTCATCTAATTTCGCAGTAGATTCTGCTTTAATAGTTGCTTTAGAAGTGTCAAATAAAACAGATTTAGAGAAATCATTTAATTTTTTAATCACTTCAGTAGTTACTTCAGGACAACCGTTATTAGCCAAAGTTCCTTTTACTTTAGGACATTTATCATCTTTGTCTAAAACACCATCACTGTCAGTATCCGGCCAAGGACAACCTGCATTTTCTTTTGGTCCGGCAACAGATGGACATTTATCATCTTTATCCAAAACCCCATCATTATCTTTATCTTCCCATGGACAACCTTTATTAGCAGTTGGTCCGGCAACAGTTGGACATTTATCGTCTTTATCTAAAACGCCATCATTATCCTGATCTCCCCAAGGACATCCGTTATTTTCAACTGGCCCTGCAACAGTAGGACAAGCATCATCTTTATCTAAGATACCATCTCCATCCTGATCTTTATCTTTTGCTTTCTTTTGATAAACAGGAATTTTAAATCCTAAATGAATATCAGCAGCTCTGGAACTTTTTGAAATGGCATTTGAAATAATTGAACCTGAACCAATAAAGAAAATTCCTGTTCTCAAACCTAAACCGGCTTGTACTTGTTTGCTATAATCCATATAAGATACCGGAATATAAGCACTAAACCATCTTGACTCGTAACGAGGAGTTAAACTTACACGGTTAGCAATACTGTTTTGATTTAATTTGTCTTTACTTACCACACCTAAATCACCATTGGCATTCAAATAGAATTTTTTGTAAATATTCCAATCTACATCAGCATGTAAAGCAGTTGGTAAATATGATTTAACAGTTCCGTTTATTACTGTTTTATTTGTGTACAGATCATAAATACCATCAGCATTGTCTAAATCATCCTGAGTAAAAGTATCATTTAGATTATACAAATTGCGAATTCCTTTTTCATATTTCATAGAACCAATATCGGTAACAGAAATACCAAAACGTAACTTGTATTTATTTACTTCTTTTAAGTCGTTGATATCAGCTCTGTCTGCGGTGTATTCCGGTCTCCATTCATATGTCAAACCTAAATCAAATCCGAAACCTCTTGATTTTGAATCAATCTCTAAATCTGAATTCGTTTCAAAATCCTGACTAGAACCATAAACTGCTGAACCAGTAGTTGTATAAGTGCTATTTTCTGGCAAAATCAAATCCTCATTAAATTCCATTGTTACATCATTTCCCTGAATATGATAATTAGCTACTCCTTGTAAATATTTAGCAGTAATACCTCCTTTTAAGAAATGTTGTCCTCTTTGGTATAAAACTGCTGCATAAGAAATTCCTAATTCCCCCCATGAATTCCCAACTCCATTAAAACTTCCTACGTTTGCCTCAGGAAAACTTTCCATATCATCTTTTGCAAGATCATTAATTACCTGTCCATTAACCCCTATAACGTTAACAAAAGCTCTTGCTCTTGTATAAACGGCTAATGAATGCTTAGGAGCTATGTTAAACATAACCGATGGTCCCATAACATCGGTATTAAAAGCTGCGTTATTAGCATTACTAAAACTTTTTTTAGCTTCTAAATCAAAATCATAACCGTCCTTAAAAACGTCAAAAATCTTAACTCCGTAGGCGTCATTAGTTACTGATGAACTCATTGAAAACAAATTGATATCTGTTTTAAAACGAGAGTCAACTATAGACGATGGGTTAAACAAAACTCCCTGAACACCAGCATAGTTATCATGAGTATAACCTAAATAAGACTGGGCATTTGCCGAAAAAAAGCCGGCAAAGGCAAATAACGAAAGATAAATTCTCTTCTTCATACATAATACTATTTAGTTAATAATTTAGGGCAAAAAAAAAAAGCACTTAATTTACAAACGCAAATTAAGTGCTTTTTCTTATTAATTTAAATAAAAAATTGTGTTTTTTTTAACAAATAATATTCAGTTAACGATTAGAAAACCTCGCTGGCTTCTTTTAGTTTTTCAGTATTGTTCACTAATTGTAACTCATCTACAATTTTCTGAATATCACCATTCATAATATTCCCTAAATCATACAGAGTCAAACCAATTCGGTGATCCGTTACGCGACCCTGAGCATAATTATAAGTTCTAATTTTAGCCGAACGGTCTCCGGAACTTACCTGAGAACTACGTTTTGAAGCATCTTCGGCTTGCTTTTTAGCTAATTCCATTTCGTACAAACGGGAGCGTAAAACCTCTAATGCTTTATCTTTATTTTTATGTTGTGATTTTTGATCCTGACATTGCGCTACTAATCCGGTAGGAATATGCGTTAAACGCACCGCCGATTTGGTCGTATTTACCGACTGCCCTCCAGGTCCTGATGAACAGAATAAATCAATACGGACATCATTCATATCAATTTGCACGTCAAATTCCTCCGCTTCTGGCAATACCATTACTGTAGCCGCCGATGTATGTACACGACCTTGTGTTTCGGTTTGAGGCACACGTTGTACACGGTGAACTCCAGCTTCAAATTTTAAAGTTCCGTAAACATCCTCTCCGGTTACTTCAAAAATAATCTCCTTGAAACCTCCCGAAGTACCTTCATTCATATCCACAACCGATGTTCTCCAACCTTTACTTTCACAATATTTAGTGTACATTCTAAATAAATCTCCGGCAAAAATACTCGCTTCGTCTCCTCCTGTTCCGGCACGAATTTCCACCATCACATTCTTAGCATCCTCAGGATCTTTAGGAATCAACATAAACTTGATTTCCTCTTCTAACTGAGGCAATCTTTCCTTGGCTTCATCCAACTGCATTTTAGCCATTTCTACCATATCAGCATCACTTCCGTCAGCAATAATTTCGTTTGCCTCCTCAATATTAGCCATCAAAAGAACATATTCATCTCTTTTTTCAGCCAAAGCCTTAAGATCTTTATACTCTTTATTTAACTGTACATAACGTTTTTGATCGGCAATTACATCCGGTTGGATAATCAAATCCGAAATTTCATCAAAACGTTGCTTTACTATCTGAAGTCTGTCTAACATAGTTGTAGTCCTTATAATTGGAGTGCAAAAATACAAAAAAGAATACACATTTTAGAATCCCTCTTTCAGATTTTTTTAAGAGCTATCGGGATTAGCTTTCACTATATCTTTTTCTGGTTAAAGAAACTAAAAAAAGGATGTTGCTGCCATCAGGGCTAACTAACAGCTTCTTGACAATTAATTTTCTTCCGAAATTTTATTCACCATAAAAATCATCACTCCACCTAAAAAAGCCATTATTAAAAAAGCCCATTTCATACTCAAAACTTCTGAAATATAACCCACCATTGGCGGAACTACTAAAAATCCTAAATATCCAATCGTAGAAATAGAGGTTAAAGCCGAACCGCTACTCAAATTTTTAGATTTTCCGGCTATACTAAAAACCAAAGGAACCGTACAGGAAACCCCAATCCCAATTAAGACAAATCCAAAAATTGTTGTAACCACAAAAGGAAGTAAAAAGCACAATGAAAATCCCAATGAAATAAATATAGCGCTGTACAACAATATGTTTTTTATACCAAATCGCATCACGGCATAATCTCCACAAAAACGTCCCAGGGTTACTGCCGTCATAAAGAAAACAAAAGCCGCCGTAGTCATCTTCTGTGACGCATGCAAAACATTTTGAAAATAAATCCCACTCCAATCATACATCGTATTTTCGCAAGCCATTGACACAAAACAAATAATAGCAAATTTCAACAAGGTTTTATCCGGCATCGAAAAAAACTTAGATTGTTCTTTTGACGGTTCACACTCAATTGTCATTGGATAAAAAGAGGCAGTAACTGCAAGCATTGCAACACTTATTCCTAACAAATGAAACGAAGGATCTATATGTTGCGTTACCATGACATACCCTAATCCGGCTCCGGCAAATCCAGCCAAACTCCATACAGCATGAAAAGTAGTCATAATCGATTTTGGATACAAACGCTGCACTTCTAGCGCCTGTGCATTCATGGACAAATTCAAAATATTACGCGAACCACCAAATATCAGAAGAATCAAAACCAATTGCCATACAAATGCAGCAAAACCAGGCAAAGCCAAAACGACATTAAACATAACTGCTCCTAACAGCATACAATAACGACTGCTCATTATATTTAAAATTCTTCGTGTAAAAGGCATCGTTAACATTAAACCTATTGGAAAAGCAAACAAAACCGTTCCAAATTCAGCTTCCGACAAATGCAACTGTTCTTTAATCGCCGGAATTCTAGATGCCCAGGAAGAATATCCAAAACCTGAAATAAAGAAAAAAACGGTTGTTGCTAATCGATATCCTTTGGGAGTCTGACTTTTTTTTCTAAAATAGTCTGTAATCATTTTATAAATTTCAAATTGGACTGCAAAAATAAAGCTTTTAATATGTAAAGAATATTAAAATAATGGTAATCTCAACTAATAAAACAAATAGTATTTTTCGTAATTTTGTCTCGAATTTGACACAACATCAAATCCTTTTTTATGAAAAAATCAATCTTCTATTTATCTGCTTTTTTGCTTGTCATCGCATGTCAAAAAAATAATTCAACCGAAAAAGACCTGATTAAAAAAGCTGATTGGCTTATTGGAAATTGGGAATACAAAACTAATTGGGGCACACTTTCAGAAACTTGGCAAAAAGTAAACGACAGCACATTTAAAGCCCAATCTCTTTTTATCAAAGACAAAGACACTATTCACCACGAAAATATCATCCTCCAACAAAATGGAGAAAAACTTAGTTATACCACTACGATAAAAGGACAAAACAACAACAAACCTATCCGTTTTGAACTGAATAAAGAAATGGAAGACAAACTACTTTTTGAGAATCTAAAAAATAATTACCCTCAAAAAATCAGTTATAAAAAAGACTCCAACGGCATTATTACCGAAATTTCAGGAGTCCAATCAGGAAAAACCACCACTGAAAAATACAGATTAGTAAAAACTAAATAAAAAGAACTATCTTTTTCTTAAACCTTGCCCTAAAAAGCAAGGTTTTTTTTATTTAAAATCTCTTATATTTACCATAACCATGATTTATAATCTAAAAACCAACTTAAATGAATAGAAAAACCATATCAATTCTATCTACTTTTCTTTTACTAATCGGAAGCTCAAAAAAATCATTTTCTCAAAATCCCCTCAACTTCGGAAGCAAAATATTTACAGCTGATCCCTCCGCTCATGTATGGAAGGACGGAAAAATGTATGTTTACACCTCCCATGACGAAGAATGTCAGACTGATTTTTTCATGAAAGACTGGCATGTTTTTTCTTCGGCTGACTTAGTCAATTGGACAGATCACGGAGCTATTTTATCCGTTAACGATCTTAATTGGGCCGATAATTTCGCCTGGGCTCCAGACTGCGCTTACAAAAATGGCAAGTATTATTTTTGCTTTCCGGCAGGAACAGGTTTTAAAGACCGAGTAAACCCAAGAAACAGTACAAAATGGATGGGAATTGGTATAGCTGTAAGTGATTCCCCCATCGGTCCATTCAAAGATGCCATTGGAAAACCTCTATGGACAACGCCTTACGCTAATGATCCTTGCCTCTTTATTGACGATGATGGTAAAGGATATATTTATTTTAATGGAGGAGGTGATTATTTTGTTGCTGAAATGAATGATGACTTACTTAGTGTAAAAGGAGAGCTTTTCCCAATGGATATGGGAGGCTATAAGCCAAAAAAAGAAGGCCCATGGGTATTTAAAAGAAAAGATACTTACTATTACACCATGCCTGAAGAAAACAGAATATTAACGTATTACACTGCCAAATCGCCAAAAGGCCCATGGAAATATCAGGGAGTTATTATGGACGAAGAAAACCAAAGTAACAACCATCACTCTATTGTAGAATTCAAAGGAAAATGGGTCTTATTTTATCATCGTTGGTTAGACAATGAATCCGAATGCGGAGAAAAACAACGTCAGGTATGTGCTGAAAATCTATTTTTTAACGAAGACGGAACCATCCAAAAAATAGAAAGAACTAAAAATGGTGTAAACAATTCTTTCAGGTAAATTGTTCTTCAAAAAAAAAGCTTCAATTAGAAAACTAATTGAAGCTTTTGTACTCAGAGCGGGACTTGAACCCGCACGAACATTGCTGTTCACTGGATTTTAAGTCCAGCGTGTCTACCAATTTCACCATCCGAGCAAAGTGGTACCTCCAGGGATCGAACCAGGGACACATGGATTTTCAGTCCATTGCTCTACCATCTGAGCTAAGGTACCATTTCTTATCCGAAGATAAAAAAAGAATAAAAAACCCCGTTGCTACGGGGTTTTCAAAGAAAGGCGACGACATACTCTCCCACAAGATGCAGTACCATCTGCGCAGGCGGGCTTAACTTCTCTGTTCGGGATGGGAAGAGGTGAGCCCCGCCGC
>NZ_NASZ01000031.1 GCF_014596575.1 Flavobacterium pokkalii
TTACGAAATCATTACTATATCAAACACTATGTTGGTGATAAGGAACATAAAACATAAACACTATGTGTATCAATTTGTGAAATAACATTTTTTAATCAACAAAACTACAACGATAAAAAAGTTGTAGTTTTTCTTGTATTTCAACCCTGCTAGAGTTTTAAACTCTAGCAGGGTTTTGTGTGTAAAAAACAAGCTATAATAGCACAACAAGCCGACACCATCAACTTTAAGGCTACGATTAATGACAAAGCCATACAGTTCAAAGACACCATGATAGAACGTGTCATAAACTGTAAAACCAGCCAAGAACAATTCAGCTACTGCAGCAATACTATTTTGTAAAAATATAAGGTCTTGATTATGGAACTCTATCCCTTAGTTATCAGCCTTTAAAAACAAAATTCAATTAAACAAAACGTTTCCCTTTTTACTTTAAACCATTTAATTCTATTGGCTTACTTGATTTGAATCCTATCCTATGAGCCACAACAGCTAATTGCGTTGCTTGTGGTAGCGTAACTGGTTTTTGATAAATAGTCCAACTTTTAGGCCAAGACCCATTTTTGTTTTTGATTTTATAGCCAATTGAAGCTCCAGCCGTTTCACAACTAATCCCTAATTTTCCCTGATTATAAGATATAATTGGTTTGGCCGTTTGAGGTTGATTCTCTTTTCCGTTCCATAATTTACGGATGAGTGCTGCCTCAGGCAATTTAGGGTCGTCATGGATTTCTTCGAGCCAACGATTCATTTCTGTTCGCAGCTCTTGTAGTTTTGAAGCGTATTTAGGGTTTGCTGCTAGATTAACTAATTCATGAGGATCTGCTTTGCAATCAAATAATTCTTCGGCAGGTTTACTATCTCTAAACCACTGTTTTTGGATGTCGTTTAACTTTCCTTCCTTGTTGAATTGCAACATTTGTTGCATCGTTGGAATTTGCTCTCGATACGACAACGGCAAATAGTAGCCTTTTTCAGGGAAATAATTCCGAATGTATTTGAACTGTTCGTCACGTACCGCTCTGATAGCATCGGTTACTTCGTCAAAACGATCGGCAGCTGCATGAATGTATTTTCGTTGGCTTTTAGCCTTATATTTTCCCAAAAAAGCCTGCCCTTGCATGTATTCTTTTGGTTTTTCGCCAATTAAAGATAACAAAGTAGGTGCAAAATCAATAAAACTAATCAACTGATGGTCTTTGGTAGCAGCATTTTCTTTTTTTGGAAAACGGATAATCAAGGGTGTATTTAAACCCGAATCATAAATCAAACGTTTTTGTCTTGGCAATGGTCCGCCATGGTCTCCATAAAAAAAGATAATGGTGTTTTCGAGCAAACCATCGTCTTCCAATTGTTTTAAAACCGCTCCGACTTGTTTGTCCATTTCGGCGATATTGTTGTAGGTTTTCCACATATCTCTTCGGACCACTTCGGTATCCGGTAGATATGGCGGAATGTTGAATTTGGTGTCTTTTGGCAAATGACTCGGGGTTTCCTTTTCACTCATATTACCCGATTTCCATGTATAGGTAGTATCCCCAGCATGGTAATGTCTTGTTTCGATATTGCGAAAACCATAAGGCTCAAACAATCCCGATTCGTGCGTATTTGTAAAATTAAAAACGGCATAAAAAGGCTGACCTTTGGCTCTATTGCGCCAATGAGCGTATTGACTACTTTCGTCCCAAGCCGTTTCAGGTGCTATAAATTGGTAATCTTCTTTGTAATTATTGGTGCAATAATAACCACTGGCACGCAGTAGTTCACTAATCATTCTCACATCTGCAGGCGGTACTGCTTCATAAGCTTTTAAACCCGTTTCTTTCATATACGAATTTACCCGCATGTGATTGCCTCCAATGCTCGTAGGATACATACCTGTAGCAATTGCGGCCCTACTGGGGGCGCAAACACCAGAGGTAGAATACAAATTAGGATAGACCACCCCTTCTCTAGCCAATCGGCTCAAATTAGGAGTAACAATGGTTGAATCTCCAAAAGGCGGAATATAAGGCCCCATATCTTCGGTTACTAACCATAAGATATTAGGCCTTTCTTCGGTGTTGTTTATTGATTTTTCATATTTAGCAATAGAATTATCTTTGACACTATGACAAGAAAAAATTAGCAAAAAAGAGATTGCGCCTAAAAAAAATCCTGTAATTCTACCTTTATTCATTATTCTAATCATAATTTTAAACTTGTTGTTTTTGTTGTTTAATTTTTCTTAGCTAGCACTACATACATTCTAGCGTTTTCAGGCACTTCACCGTCACTGTTACCAGACATCACAACGCTTTCCCCTGCTTTTACTTCTCTCATGTAAACAGACATAGTGACCTCACCAAGTTTAAAATCATCGCCTGTATCCTTATAATCATCTTTTAAAAATTTTGGCAAAGGTACTCTGTCGTCATGACCGACATAAAGGATCATATCTGCACCTGCAATAAATTGAAGTAAATCTCTTGCCCAGTAGCGATTATCGGAATTAGGCATACGAATATATTCAGCCTCATTTAAGTATTTTGGAATAACCGTATAGTTATAAGGCAAATCTGTGTACGCTTTTTTGCCCCAAAACATATTGGTTCTCAATACAGCTGGGGAATCACCTGTATAACTAAATTTCTCAAAAAGTTGACTTTTATTACTTACTCCTACTTCTCCAATTGGTATTTTAGGGCTATGAGCTGGCAGTGGCTCCTCTTTAGCCTTAACATTATAGAGCTGTGGCATCATCCTACTTAATCCGTCTTTAAAATCAATTTTTTTAGATTGAATTTCTATAGTTGCCATCTTAAGACCTTCGCGCTTAGCTGTTACAATCACTTTTCCGGGTTTTAATAATGAACGTATGGCCACCCTATTGATACCACATTCAGAATCTAAATACAGATTATTAGTAGATTTTTCTTTACCGCTATTGTATCCTCCTCTCCATATTCCTGCCCCCGAGAAAATAAAATCAATACGACCTTTATCTAATGGACATCTGTTCCCGTCTTTATCGACCACTTCAACATCTACTAATGCGACATCTGAACCATCTGCTAACCACCCTTTAGGACCTACTATCGGTGTTAACTTAATAGCAACCGGTTCACCGGTTGTTTTTTTTACTTGAGATGTTTTTAATTCACCTTTAATAAAAGCTTCGGCTTTGACTTGACCTGATTTCCATTTTACTTTATCAAATTTATAAACATAACCATTATCCGGAATAGAGTCAACTCCTATTAATTCGTTATTCACGAACAGTTTTACTGCTGAACAATTTGAGATTACATAAACTGGTTTAGTTGTATCGGCATCATAATTCCAATGCCCCACAATATGAACTTGTGGTTCTGGTCTCCACATTGATTTTAATGCATAGAATGCTTCCTTAGGCAATCTTACCCCATCTACTTCACCACTTGCTCTGGTTACTTCGGTAGGACATCTTCCTCCATGGGGTCCATCAGAAAAAATCCAATTTGCACCTCCACTGTGGTATGGTTTTTTCCCCATTTTATTCCACCAATGCTCCGCTTGTTTTACTGCGAAATCTTCGGAAGATAGTTTATACGTATTTCTTTTAAAATTAGGATGATTAAAGAAGTTATCATCTCTGGAATATTCATCCCAAACTCTTCGAGGTGATTCATCACGACAATACTCGCTTTCTATAATTGGCAAATCAGGATACTCTCCTTCCCAACCTTCGGTTCCAATTTCAATACTAATATATTTTTCAGAACAAGCGGCATTATCCGCACGTCTGTTACCCATCAAACGTTTCCCATTAGGATCATACGTATTGATGATATCCAATATTTGTTCGTAATGTGGTGCTGACTCAGCCCAATTGCCTCCTTCCCATATAAAAATCGACGGATGATTACGGTAATATACAATCATATCTCTAAAAGCAGCTATACGAATATCCCAAGTTTCGCCTTCATCTTCTGACTCTCCTGAAACACCAGGCATTAAAGTAACAAAACCGTATTTATCCCCCATTGCAATCTCTGCGGGCGACCCTGCACAATGTCCCCATCTGATAAAGTTACCGCCTGCTTCGTCCATCAAATTATAAGTAAAATCTCTCAACCAATCAGGCAAAGCAGCCCCAAGACCTGCCCATGAATTTGTTGGTTTTTGGCCCCAACCATGGAGTTTGGTATTTTCTCCATTGATATAAAATCCAGAATCTTTATTAAACTCAAAAGTTCTAATTCCTAAAGGGGTTTGGTACGAATCAATGATTTTATTATTTTCTTTAATGACAGTAATAACCTTATATAAATAAGGGTTACGCGTATACCATAATTTCGGGTTTTTAACCCCTAATTGAGATTGAAAAACAGCTTTTTTATTTGCATCAATGGTATAATTTTTAGAATCTTTCTGGGCTATCTGTCCATTGGCATCAATAATTAAATTTTCAACTACAATATTTTTTGGAGTATTATATTCATTGAAAACTTCGGATTGAACTGTAACATCCGCATGAGTTTTACCTATATTTTGAGCATAAACATAAGTTCCTACCGTTTTTAAATTATCATACAAGGGCAAGGTAATATGCAAAGGATTCATGATATGTAAATAAACATTGCGATAAATCCCGCCGTGGGTAGGATGCCAGTGTTCATGATTCCAAACCAATGGAAAATTGTTTCTAAAATCATCTCCCCTATCATTATTTACTTTTACAGCAATAACGTTTTCTGCATTAAATTTTAAATAGGGAGTCAAATCAAATCCAAAAGGAATGAATCCTGTTTGGTTTTTTCCTAAATATTTCCCGTTGATATAAACATCCGCGATTTGTCGAACAGACTCAAATTCAATATAAATCTTTTTACCATTTGCCTCTTTGGGAAGTTTAAAGTACTTTCTGTACCATACCGTTCCTCTCCATTGCTTAGATTCACCGTCATGACCTCCTGCACTATAGTCATCAAAAGTATCAATATCGTTAAATGTATGCGGACAACTCACTGTAGTCCATGACTTATCATTAAATTTCTCAGACTCTGCCTTAGCCGGATTTTCTTTAATAAATTTCCAATCCAAATTGAAATTATATTTTGTTCTATCACCTCCAATAGTTTCTTGAACATCCTGAGCATTAGAAACCGTAACCATTACCATGGTTAACAGTAAACTAATCTTATTAATAAAACCGACTTTAAAATTCATTTTCATTAGCGTATGAATTTAATCTATTATTTACTTACAGTTAAAACAGCAGTTTTTAAATCTTGATTTCTGGATGAAGAACCCACTGAAATTGTAAATGTACCTGGTTCAACTACTTTTTTCATTTCTTGATTAAGAACATTCAGTTCATCAAATCCCAACTTAAATGTTACTGTTTTCGTTTCACCTGGTTGCAAAGCAATTCGCTCAAACCCCCTAAGCATCTTTAGGTAACGGCCTACTGAGGCGAAATCATCACGAACATACATTTGAACCACCTCATCACCAGCACGACTTCCTGTATTAGTTACCTCTACAGAAACTGTTGTTGAACCATCGGCTTTAATGACTGTTTTTTCAAATTTAGGTTCGCTGTATTTAAATGTGGTATAACTTAATCCGTAACCGAATGAAAACAAAGGGGATTTGTCTGAATCAGAATACAATCCTTTTCCTGAACCAATAAAATCAGGACGTTCCAAATAGGTTACAGGAATTTGACCAACCGATCTTGGAAACGAAACAGTAAGTTTTCCGCCCGGATTGACATCTCCAAAAATAGCATCAGCAATAGCATCTCCAGAACGCATTCCTAAATACCAAGTTTCAAGAATCGAAGGGATATTTTCTGCAATGTAATTTACTGATAGTGGACGACCGTTAATTAGCACTACAATAACTGGTTTCCCGGTTTTGTTTATTGCTTCAACCAAATCATTTTGCACACCTACTAAATCAACATCCGAACGATCTACACCTTCTCCGCATGTTTTTCTTGAACCACCTACCACAAGTACTACAGCATCCGATTTCTCTGCTGCAGCAATTGCTTCTTCAAACCCTTCTTTTGAGGTACCTCCTAAATCACAACCTTTTGCATAATTTATTGTAATTTCTCCTTCTGTTTTACTTTTGATACCATCTAAAACAGATACATAATAAGGCGGTAATCCGGAATATCCGCCTAATAACGAATAGGTACCATTAGCGGGCTTCTTCTCGTGTGCATTAGGCCCTATTATAGCCAATGATTTGATCTTATTTCTATCAAGAGGTAATAGATTATTCGTGTTTTTTAATAAAACGATTGCTTTTTTTGCCATTTCGTAAGCAAACTCCTGATGTTCTTTTTTACTAACGATAGTATCTTTTTTTACATCTTTCAACTTTGAGTCAAACAAACCAAGTTTATATTTGGCTGTCAGTATTCTTGAAGTAGCCAGGTCTACATATTTTACTAATTTGGGATTCTTAGTAAGTGTGTCTTTTAATATGTTAGAATGGTATGTATAAAGAGGCAACACTTTCCCTAAGACCAAATCCATATCTACTCCTGCCTTCAACCCAAGTATAGCTGCTTCCGTTCTTGTTTTAGGAATAAAGTGCATGGTTTGTAATCTTCCCACATCATTATTGTCCGAGACAATGAATCCATCAAAACCTAATTCCCCCCTTAATACATCATTCAACAACCACGAATTCATATGGCATGGCACACCATTAAAATCCTGATGCCCCGGCATAATAGAAGCCACTTGAGCTTCCTTAACAGCTGCTTCAAATGGAGGCAAAAACACTTCTCGTAATCGACGCTCAGACATATCGCTGAAACCACCATTAATCCCACGTCTGTTTTCAGGATACCCTATAAAATGCTTAGCCGTTGATATGACATGATTTTTATCCAATCTTTCTTTACCTATGCCTTGCATTCCTTGTATGAAAGCCACTCCCATTCGAGATACTAAATAGGGGTCTTCACCGTAAGATTCTTCAACCCGACCATATCTGGCATCACCTGTTATAACGTCTAAATTAGGCGAATAACAATGCGTAATATTCAAAGCACGAGCTTCTAAAGCGGTTTGGGAAGCCATCTTCTTCACTAATTCAGGCTCCCATGTCGAACCACATGCTATTGCTTGCGGATAAACAGTAACACCATCATACCACAAACCATGTAAGCCTTCACCAAATTTCATAAAAGGAATTCCCAGTCTTTCATTTGCTGGCGCATCTTGAGACATTTCGGCAATTTTTTCATCTAAAGTCATCTGCCTCAAAAGATGTTTTACTTTTTTTTGTATTTCAACATCTTCCTGCTTAGAAGCTTTCTTCGTGGTCTGTGCAAAACACAACGAGCTTATGAAAAATAAAAATGTAAGTATAATTATTCTGGAAAATTTCATTGTCTAAGATTGTCGCTTTAAAATTTTTTACTTGTTTTAAGCCATATTTCAGAAGAAACACCATGTTTCTTTCTCAAATCATTATACCTGAGACGTAATTGCTCTAACTTAGATTTGTATTTAGAATTTTTAATTAAATCATCCGTTTCATGTGGGTCATGTTTTATATCAAATAATTGTTCAGTACCTGACTCTAAATAATTCATGTATTTAAAACCCTGAGTAACAACCCCTTCAACTCTTGGTATCTGAGGACCTCCGAGAAAATAATGTTGGTAAAAAAAGTCTTTTCTTTCAGGAATCTTATTTTGAACCACATCAATTAGATTGACACCTTTCATTTCTTTTGGCACTGGAACACCTGCCATGGATAAAATAGTTGGGGCTATATCTATATTTAATGCCATTTGTTGTGCTCTATACTGTTTTACTTTATCTGGTGAATTTGGATCATAAATCACAAGAGGAACCCTAATGGACTCTTCATAACCATACCATTTTCCTTCCATCCCGTGTTCACCTAACAACATGCCATTATCTCCCATTAATATAATAATGGTATTATCTGCAATACCTAGATTTTTTAGCTTTTGCATCATATCCCCTATAAGGTCATCTACACCTGTAATAAGACGATAATAATTTTTCACGTTTTCCTGATACAATTCAGGAGTCCCAAAAAGCCCTTTCCATCTGGCTCTTCCAAAATTAGTTTCGGTTCTCAAAACATCTGGCAACTTTTCCCAATATTTTGGATCAGCAGTCACAGGCATTGGGATCTCTACATCTTTGTAATAATCTTTATACTTGGATTGTATAATGTATTGAGGGGGATTTCCATCTTGTTCATGTGGTGCTTTAAGGCTCACAGAAAGACAGAACGGCCCTTTATCAGCAAACTTTTCCAAGAAATCTTTGATAGAAGAGTTTATTGTATCGGTATCATGTATAGGCTTTCCGTTTTTACCAATGGTTATATAATCAGGCTGTGCTTTACCGCCATCCTCTGTATCAAATACAAAATCAAAAGTTGAAAATGGCGGATGATGTCCTACACCGTATTTACCGATAAATCCTGTTTTATATCCGGCTTCTTTCAATAGATTTGTATAAGTGTTTTTATACACTTGCGGAGCTAAATCAGTATTAAAATCATGAACGCCATGTTCAGACTCATACTTACCCGTCAATATGCTTGCTCTGCTTACGCAACAGATTGAAGTTGTAACATAAGCATTTTGAAACAGTATTCCATTATTAGCTAATTTGTCCATGTTAGGAGTTTGAATAATTGAATTACCCATTGCTCCCATTGCATCCCAACGCTGATCATCGGTCAGCAAAAAAATAATGTTAGGTTGTTTTTTTTGTCCTTTCACTTCATTTTTAGCTACTTGAGCATAACTTATACCTGATACACATCCTAATAGTGCTAAGAGAAAAAAGCTAATGCTTATTTTTTTTTTCATATCTATATTTTTAACAATTATTCAACTTAATTATAATTTCTTATTCCAGGTACAATTTTCAAATGCAACTCTGCTTTATCTTTTGGCCATTTCTTAACTATTATTTTTTGAGTTTGTCCATCCCAAATAAAATCAGACGGTTTTACTTCTTTAGGGCATTTATAAACTTCAAGAGCTGCATTTTTTAATGGATTATGATACATCACAAAATCATCATCAATTAACACTGAAAATCCATCAGGATAATGTCGGTTTGCACCAACAAAAATGGAAGAACTTCCTTTGCTATTATCTGACTTTAAATTAACCTCTAAACTTCGTTTTGCAAAATCAAATTTAAAATTCAGAATATCTCCAGCAATTGCCTGTGGATAAGGTCTGGCAATGATATCAGTAATATACTTGCGCTCTACAGTTCCTATCGCATTTTTATCACTAAAAATTGCCCAGGTTGAAGGACCTTCTGGCATGAAATTTTGCATTTTAGGATTCCCTGAAAACCAAGCTTTAATACTTCCTACTCCCATGTTATCAAACACTTCGGCAGTACGCATATATAATTCTGAATATTTTAACTGACCTATTTTTCCGCTTATTAATGTGTCTGTTTTGGCAAAAGTTGGAAAACCCCATTCTCCAATAAAAATAGGAGCATTTAACATATCCGACTCTTTATCAAAACGATTCATCACTGGCTTGACTAAATCCATGTTATTTTGATAAATATGAGGTGCAAAAACCACATTCTTTCTATTTATTGGCACAGTGATTTCAGCATATTGATTGTTATCAACTCCTTCTCCTTTATTCATAAAAATGGATTGTACCATAATCTTTTTATCAGGATTAATTAGTTGACTTGCATCAATAATTTTTTGATATAAAGGAACAAGATATTTTGAAGTTAATTCATTGTATGAAATATTCATTGCAAGTTTTCTTGGCTCATTTACAACATCATATCCTAAAACAAAATCTTCATTTTTATAGCGATTCCAAATTATTTTCCAAGCTTCAATATAGGTTGTATATTCCCTATTTTTATTCAACCAAAAAATTTCCCATTCAAAATGATCTACCCCATAAACCGTCATTTTAAAAACGGTTTTCATACCATTGTTTTTAGCTAAATTGACCAATGTGTCCAATTTTAAGAGGTAATTTTTATCGATTGTAGCTCCTGAAAACGTACTCAATTTTCCTAATTCTAATCGAATTACCTGATAATTAGCTCCCATTCTAACCATTCGCATATAATCATCAGTGGTAAAATTGCCTTCATTAGTCACCACTACAAAACCTCTTGGAATTATATGCCTTCCTTGTTCATCTCTTAAACCGTGTTTAATTTGTGAAAAAGTGACAATGGACATAAAAAAACAGAACCAAATAAGAAAATTGAATTTCATAGAAAATAAATTAAAACAAAAAACCAAATTAAACCAAACAAATCTAGCTACTGTCCTGTATTGTACTGGTTTTAAATCATAGCAACAAAAAAAGACCGAAATTTAATATCTCGGTCTTTTAAAAAATAAAAACTAAACTAAATCAAAAACTAATTATTTCTATATCCGTTATTTGTAGGATCGGATGTTAATAAATTAGGATTTTGTTGCAACTCCTGTAAAGGAATTGGTAACAAGACATGCCATGATCTGATATTTTGTGCTGGATTCCAAAAACGATATTCCAGATTTTGCACTACATCTAACAGAATTCCCCATCTAATTAAATCGTATCTTCTCATACATTCCCCTGCTAATTCCCATTTACGTTCATCATAAATAGCTTTTCTAAATTGGTCTTGAGTCAGACCTTTTATAGCTTCGGCTTCAACTTGAGTTGCATAAGCACGATTTCTTATTTCTTTGATATATTCGTAAGCTGCTGTTGGATTACCTCCAGGTCTCTCATTCTCACATTCTGCCGCCATTAGCTTAACATCAGCCAAACGGAATACTAACCTGTTATCCGAATGATTAAAACGAGGAGAAGAGCTTAACGAAAGATTCATAAACTTAGCCATATAAGGAAAACTTAATTCAAATCCTAGGTATTTATCCATCACATTTAGCGGTCTTCTTAAATCATTCATTGGAAATTTTGCCGCAAAATCTTTTGATGCAATTTGTAATCCCGTACCATTGAATGCTTCTCCATTAGCAGTAAGAGCAGCTGAAAGCGCAGCTCTTTGCGAAGTAATTTTTGGTTCATCTCTTAATCTTGGATTAAACATACTAGGTCTCCAGTTTCCATTTCCAAATATTGGATTTAAATTACCGTTAGCATCAGCTACTCCTTCTTCAAACTGCCCTCTTATATCCCTTGCAAAATCTAAGGACCAAATAATTTCTGCATTATATTCATTGGCAGGATCAAAAACGGCAGCATAGGTTGGTAATATCTGATGTCCTGACTGATTGATAATTTCAAGACATTTATCCAATCCTTCTTGCCATTGTTTTTGTTGCATATAAATTTTTGCCATCACAACAGCTGCTGCCCATTTAGAAGCTCTACCCCTTTCGGCAGAGGGATATGTTGGCTTCAAATTATCCTGCGCAAATTGTAAATCGACTAAAACACCGGTTAAAATGGTTTCTTTTGGAGTCCTTCCTAGTATTTTTATCTGATCAATAGTAAGATTATCCGTGTAATAAGGTGCGGCTCCCCAAAGATTCGTAATATGCCAATAAGCTAATCCCCTCAAAAATCTGGCTTCGGCGATTACATCTGTTTGTACACTTTGAGATATTGCATTATTACCAGTAACTCTGTCAATGATAATATTACAATTTAAAACAACTTTATATAGATCCTTCCAAGTATCAGAAACGCTCATTTTTTGAATCGATTCATCTGCCAGGGATTCATTCATGGTATAGTTTCCGATAGGTTGAACAACATCAGCTACACGATTTGGCTCTATAATATCTGCTCCATTATCGTAAAAATGGTCCAGACCTACCTGTCCGTATAAAGAGTTATTTTTATAAATGGCATACACACCGTTGATGGCTTGTCTGGCATCGGCTGCTGAGGCAAAGAAATTCTCAGGAGCAATGATATCACGGGGTACTTCTTCTAAAAAAGACTCACAGCTAAAACATGAGCAAATCATAAAGAAGAGATATAAATATATTTTTTTAGTTTTCATAAGTTTCAATTTTAAAAAGTTACATTCAGTCCAAGACTTAAAACCTTAGCATTTGGATATTCCCCATTTGAGAATCCTTGAGCGATATTACCTAATCCGTTTTTCCCAAATCTACTGGTCTCTGGGTCAATTAATCTAAAATTAGAAAGCAAAAGCAAATTAGTTCCTGAAACATATACTGACATATTTTTAACGCCTTTAAACCCCATTTTATCTACAGGAAAATTATAAGCAAGGCGTACATTTTTCAGACGTAAATGAGAGCCATCTTCAACATCTTTTGAGTTGCTCGGTATAGCAGTCACCCCGTCTGAACCTGCTCTAGGAACATCCGAAGTTGGATTATCAGGAGTCCAACGATTAGCTATTTCGGCAAATTTTGGATTCTCCCCTCGAGTAAAATAATTCCCTCTTGATCTAAGATTGTACACTTCGTTTCCTACTGTACCTTGAAAATAAAAACTTAAATCGAAATTTTTGTACGAAATATTATTCTCAAAGCCAAAGATTAAATCTGGAAACGGACTTCCTAACACCACATTATCTTCATTTGAAATTATACCGTCTTTATTTAAGTCTTCAAATTTTGGTCCACCCACCACTTGTGTACCAGAGGCCAAACCTGAAGCATCAATCTCTTCTTGGCTTTTCCAAGTCCCTAAGTAGCGCACACCTGTAAATACAGGAACTGTTTCGCCTTTAATTATTCTAAGATTACCTGCTCCTAAAATCTGATCAACTACAACATCTATAAACTGTTTACCTCCAAGATCTAACACCTTATTTTTATTAGATGACAGGGTTAGTGTAGAATTCCAGTTGAAATTAGAATTTTGAATATTGGTTGATTTTAATAAAAATTCCCATCCTTTATTTTGTAACGCCCCCACATTTTGTAACTGACTGGTAAATCCTGTTTGTCTAGGAATAGTAACATCCAACAACAAATCAGTAGTTTTTTTGTGGTAGTAATTAAATTCAGTAAAAATTCTACCCTTCAAAAATGAGGCTTCTAATGCCATGTCAAAAGAAGTGGTCGTTTCCCAGCCTAAATTTGGATTTGCAGGTCTTCCAAGCGTCAATCCTGGTTGTTGTATCCCGTTTAAAGTTGTATTGGCTTCAACCAAAATTGCTTTGGTTGCATATGCTCCAATAGCCTGATTACCGGCTTGACCATAACTAGCTCTTAATTTTAAATCATGAAAAACATTTTGATCTTGCATAAAATCCTCTTCGCTTACTTTCCAAGCTCCAGCTATTGAAGGATAAAATCCCCATTGATTGCCCTGTGCAAACACCGATGTCCCGTCATATCGCCCTACTAAAGTTAAAAGATATTTATCTTTGTAAGTATAATTTGCTCTACCAAAAAAAGACACCAGCTGAAAAGGATTTGGATAACTACTCGCAATAATATTTCTGGAAGGATCAGTTCCTAACCCCAAATTATTAAATCCTACAGCATCAGTTGTGATTCCAAAAGCCTGAGCAGAAAAAGCTTCAGAAGTATATTTCTGAAAAGAAGCCCCTCCTAAAACAGTCAAATCATGTTTGTCATTAAATTGGGTACTGTACTGAATTGTATTCTCATTATTCCATCCAAAAGATGAAACTGCTGTTACCTTTGCATTTCCTGTTTCTCCAACAGATAAGAAATCAGGTCTTTGACTTGAATTAAATTCATTTCTTTTGGAATTACTAATATCCGGATTAAATGTAGAGCGTATAATCAAATTTGGAATCGGAGTATACTCTAAATATACTGTTCCCAGAAGATTATTCGAAGTAGTTTGGTCGGTATCTAATTTTGCAGTAGCCACCGGATTATTAAACGGAGCACCAATTACATCGTTAAAACCGTTATAGCTTCCGTCAGCGTTATAAATAGGCTGTGTAGGCAAAATATTCAGAAGACTTCCATAATCAACTACACCATTATCCTGTATTATTCTTGAATAGTTGACACGGAAACCTGCTTTGAGTTTTTTGCTGAGTTTAAAATCTATATTAGATCTAAAAATGTATTTCTCAATTCCTGAATTTTCTATCAAACCATCTTGATTAAAAAAATTCAACGAATTATAATAGGTTACGTTACCGTTTTCAGAGGCTCCCGAAATGGAAACATCCGCATTAAATATTGGTGATGGTTTCAATAATAAATCAAAATAATCATTATCAGGATAGCTTGAAGGGTCCCCAGGAAAAGGTTCAGCTACACCTCTAAAGCGAGCATCTTCATTTGTATATTCAATTTGTTCTGCTTGTGATAAAAACTTAGGCCTTTTAGGAACCAATTGAGTACTGGTATATACTCCCGCACTTACTTGAGGTTTTCCACCGCCACTACCTGAACCATTTTTGGTAGTTACCAGGACAACCCCATTTGCACCACGAGAACCGTAAATGGCGATAGAGGATGCATCCTTCAATATTTCAATAGATTTTATATCATTGGAGTTTAAATTATTCAAATCATAATTATTCCCTACAATAATACCGTCAATAACCCATAGTGGTTCATTGCTCCCTGTGATTGAATTTCCTCCCCTCACCCTAATCGAGGTAGAAGCTCCTGGTGCCCCACTGTTTTGGGTAACCTGAACACCTGAGGCTCTACCCTGAAGTGCCTGATCCACTCTTGAAACCGGAACAGCGGTAATATCTTTTGCACTCACAGATGACACTGAACCTGTCAAGTCGGATTTACGTTGCGCACCATAACCGATAACAACAACTTCGTCAAGTTTATTATCAGTCTCTAATACAACATCTATTTGTTTTTTATTAGCTACCGGTACTTCTTTTGTTGCGTATCCGATATAAGAAAAAACGAGAACGTTTTGAGCTGACGCACTAATAATATACTTACCATCGATATCAGTACTAGTAGCTTTTGTTGTTCCCTTTATAAGAACTGTTGCTCCCGGCAATGGCTGTCCTTCCGCCATCACAGTCCCTGAAATACTTTGGGCATTTGATATCGCTATACAGGACAATATCAAACACACACATCCAGAATCTTCTATTTTCTTGAAAATTCTTAACTGTAAATTTAACATTCATAAATAATTAGGTTAATTGGGTTAATAATATTCCCAAATTATAATGTTATGTTAAAGTTTCTGTCCTGCATTGACCTGTATCAACTTGGATTCAATTCATTTTGTTAATAAATTTTAACATTTACACTAAATTATCTGGAAATCAATAACTATTTATTCTGTTTAGAATGCGAATCAAAATAATAGTCAATAAAAGTTTTAAACCTATACAGTTACTTAATAACATTCTTTTCAGCAGAAGACTCATTATAGTTTCTAATCAAAAAAAATTGGACTTATCCTGAAACATTTTGAATGTTTCAGGATAAGTCCAATTTGTAAATCCTTTTCAAACCCGTTGTATATTTTGAGAATTATATTTCAAAATGCACAACGGGTTTTCAATTTATTTTTTTTTTTATAGAGTTTATCTAACAAGAATAACAGTGTATTTTTTATTATACTCTCTTTCTGAAATACAGAAATTACAGATAAAACAAATACATTTGTTATACTTAATTGTCATAGTTAAGAATTTATTTGGCTGCCTTTGGTCCATCATAATTATAAACAAACCAATCTACATCTATATATCCTGAATCTTCTTTTGTATTCCATGAGAAGAAACCTAATCTATCTCCTGTCCATTTTCCAAAGGCTATAGTAAAAGTAGGACCGAAGCAGCTGTAATTTTTGTTATCAAAACTGTATTCATAAAAAGCTTGATTTCCTATATTAGTTGTCCGTATGTAAACTTCATCCTTAATGATTTCTGGCCCTTTAATTTTTTCTGCCATGGTATTCATATAAAAAAGGATTCTTTTCCCTTTTTCATCTGCTTCAATGCCTAGCAGATTGTAAACCCCACCAAATCTGACAAATCCTGCCATTTGATTAGGTTTCATACCTGAAATATCAAATTTAGCAACAGCCGTACCTTTGGAAATTCCCATAATACGCTGGCTTAACGTGTTGCAAGCACGCCAAAAGTCTGAACTAGAACCGTCGTTATTAGTCCATTCATTAATATTAGGCCCATACCCTTTTTGGTTTGGTAATACTTTACTTGCCTTTAAGCGCAACCATCCCGGACGCTCAGTTAGAGACCAATGTGTATTCCTTGGATCATGATTCCACTCCCATTGAAACCCCAACTTTGAAGACGAAAACTCATCATCAGTACTTGGTGCAGAAATAGGATATCCGTTAATAGGCTTTTTGTACTGTTTGACTGGTTCGCCTATACCGTCGTTATCTTCGTCAACACCAATAATTGGCCATCCATCTACCCAATTTACAGGTTCTAAACACTGCGGGCGACCCTGAAATGGATCATCATCATTTTGAATTAACTGATGCATATACCACCACGACTTATCAGGGGCTTGTATTAATGCCCCTTGGCTGGCACTACGATTGTTGAATGCAGTTCCTTTTTCTAAAACAGTTTTTACTTCATACGGTCCATAAATACTTTCTTTAGAACGCAATACAATCTGCTTTCTGTCATTTTTTGGATTTTTAACCCCAGGCAAGGTAGATTTATCACCCATTGTCCACTGCGCTAAAAATATGTACCAAGTACCGTCAATTTTATAAATTTTAGCTGCTTCGGCACCCATACCAGTATAAACTAATTTACCTTCATCAAGTATTTTAGTACCGTCCCAACTCATTTCGTAAATTCTATTTTCGTTCCCTTCAATTTTATTCTCGGGTCCTTTTTGTTTTCCAGCAGTGTTAATTATAACGTATGCTTTATGGGTTTCTTCGTCCCAAAATACTCCAGGGTCGTCTAATACTTTATCTTTTGGAAGCATCATAACGGGTTTACTCCAAGGCCCTGAAATATCTTTGGCTGTAGAGACCATTAAACCATGTTGATAGTCAATCTGGTAACAATACCACTTTCCCTCGTGGTAGGCTAAATCTCCTGCCCAAACACCAAAAGAATACCCATTCATCCTGTCCCAATTGTATTCTGATGCCCATGAAAGATTTTCAAAAACATGCCCAACATTGGTCCAATTCACCATGTCTTTTGACTTTAAAATAGGCATCCCTGGTGACATATGTTGTTTCGATGTAATCATATAATAGGTATCTCCCACTTGTTCGATATCTGAATCGGGATAATCGGCATTTAGAACCGGATTGACGTATGTCCCGTCTCCTTGATCACCCCAGCTGCCTACAATGCCAATTTTTAATGTTTTAGTATCTTTTACCTTATTCTTCTGCGATTGCGCATTACAGATACAAAATCCAAAAAACAGACTCACTGCTATTGGTTTGATAAATGGTCTATTTAGAATTAACATATACTTTCTTTTTAAAACTTTTTTTTTACAATTTAATTACTCTTTGAAATATTCTATAAGATAATTTCCTGAACCGAGTTCTATAAAATCATTAAAAATTCCAGCATTTAATTGCTGATAGATTTCTTTTATTTGCTTTCTTTTTATTTTCAGAATCTTTAATCCCTTTGGGATTACAACTGGTTTGCCTTTAGTACTGAAAGACACCTCTAAAATCATTGAAAAATAATATTCAGATCAATTACCTGTAATTTACTAGGCTGTCTTACATTCTCTGGCGTACCTTGAAGCATTATTGACAAGATATTTTCATTTTTCCAACGATAAACATCAGCCAACATATCATTCATAAACGGGCCCTGGATTTTATGAGCAATTTGCCAATCTTGCCAATTACTCTTTGCTGTTGCAACAGCTATTACCAAATCTTGGTCTTTATTATTCTTTTTACTATTTTGGGAAGTTCCACAATAAATCATAATCAGATTATCATTTTTATCTGTAAATACCTTGGGACGATTGCCTACGGTCATTGGTAATTGTAAACTATTCCATTTTCCTTTTTCGTCTCTCCAATAGTGAAAATACCTTTGAGCTTCTTTTGGCCCCCAACGAGTAGCTCCCAAGCTGCTACCTGCCGCTTCAATTGTTTCTTTGGTTCCATGAAACATTACAACATGAAGTCTCCCTTTTGAATCAATGACTTGTCCGTGGTCATTCATTAATCCTAATACCCTTGGAATGGATTGCACAACAATTCCTTCTGAATTGACATTAGGAATTTCATTCAACAACTTTCCTTCATTGTTTTTCCATGTAAATCCATGGTCATCGCTGTAAACATAAATCAAATCATGATTAGCCCCTTGACTATCTTCACGCCAAACCCAAGTTACATGTAGTCTCCCATTAACATCGTAATCGTAACCATTAGGATAAGAACAGCGCGTATCACTTTTGCCTAATTCATCTTCAAATTTCCCTATAGATGAATCAATTTGCCTGGTATTTTCCCATTTTCCTGTTTTAGCATTGTAATCTACTAACATACGGTCTCCGTTACCTGAGCCTCGTACTCGGTAATTCATCTGGAGGTTACCTTCAGGAGTTTGCCAAAATTTTGGGTAAGTAATTTTGATTGGTTTATTTTCTTCTAGTTGATCTAAAATGGGACTAAATGAGGACGCTGCCCATTCCATAATTTCAGGATTAGTAGCTAAACCTTTCTTAGAAACTCTATAATGAAGCGGATGCACGTGATGATCAAAAGCTAAATGAATCGTTCCGTCATTTGGACAAATACCTAAGGAAACAACGTTGTGAGAATCGTCACTTTTAAAATCATAATCTAAAAACTCAATAGTCTTCCAATCACCTAAAGGAAGTTTTCTCCTCGAAATGCAAACGTGTCTACGATCATTGTAATATGCAATGTATTGATAGCCATTATGTGAAGCAAGAGCATCTTTTTGATAGCTTCTTCCATTTATAGCAATACCATACTTCCCGTCAATAGTCAATGCTTTAGTATCAACTGTAGAAATATTTTTTTTATTGATTTTCACTTGCGCTTTTACAGCTGCAAAAAAAAACATAAAAAAAACAACAATACATAACTTATTTTTCATCAATTCTAATTTGATTAGTTTAAGATTTAACTACCTCTTTAAAAACATTTAAATTCTTTCCTTTGAATATTCTAACACATATATGCCTGAACCCAATACTACAGTTGATTTATTAATCAAAACGACTTTATTTTCTTTTTGAAAAGCCTCAAAAGCAACACCATTAATTTTCAAGGTTTGCAGTTCTTTTGGAGTTAAAACCACTTGTGCTTTGGTGTTAAAAGGAACTTCTAAATTCATTGAAAAATTTGTACCAGTTACTTTCCAACTATTAGCAATATTTCCATAAGGAGTAGGTACAGATACGTCAGCAGATGTAATGTTTTTAGAAAAAACAGGTTTTACAGTAAAGTCTCTATATCCCGCCCCCTCATACGTAGATTTGATACCTCCTAACGATTCAAAGAAATAAGCCGAGAATCCACTATGCATGGGATGGTTTAAAGAATTACTCAGTTCTTTCATTTTATCCCATTCAAATTGGCGTTCTGGCCAAGTGGTAAAACCATAATTCATAATATACGTTTGGCTGGGAAATGTAGGTGTTGTCAAAATTTGATGTGCCAAATCTTCTTTCCCTAATTTGGTTAAAACAGTATAAATATACCTGTTGCCATGAATTCCAGTCGAATGATGCCCTCGTTTAACAACGTTAATATCATATTCCAATCCATTAACTACATTTAAAATTTCACTTTCATCAACCATTCCAAATTGCAATGCCATCACCGTGGCGGTTTGACTTCCGTACCATTTGAATGTTGTGGATGGAATTGTGATTAAAAAAGCTTTGTTGAAGGACTCAGATAATGCTTGTTTTTCTTTTTCCATTTTTTGCTCAAAAACAACATCATCGTTCATTTTGGCAAATTTTTCCATAATACCCAACACATCATAAAAATACGCATTTGCAGAAATAATTGGATCACATTCCATAGCTGATGGATTTTTCAGACGGTCCCAATTAGGTGGACACCAATCCCCCATTCCGTTTTGAATAATTCCTTTTTCATCTTTGAAGGATAAGTAATAATTGGTCAAATCTTTCATGTCTTCGTAATATTCCTTTACAATCGAATCATCTCCATAATAAAGGTAATTATACCAAGGCAAATACATCGTAGCTACACCCCAATCCAATTTAGCAATTCCCGAAGTACGTTTCCCAGGAGCAATCATCGTAGGTACTTTGTGCTTGATTTCAGGATTGTTGTTGGCTTTTACAGGAATCATTTGGGTACGAATGTCTTCCATGTATTTTTTATAGAAGTTTCCCATGTCGTAGTTGTACAAAGCATATTCGCAAAAAGCATGCGCATCGCCCAACCAACCACATTTTTCACGGTGCGGACAATCCTCTGGAATCCCATGAATATTATCAACAATTGTCCATTTGCTAATGCTGTGCATTTTGTTAAACAAAGGCTCAGAGCAACTAAAACTTCCTTTTTCTTGAATATCGGTTGCTACTAAAACCGCCTGAATCATACTAGCATCAGGCTTTGTTGTAATCCCTTTTAGTTCGGCATATCGAAAACCGTGATAACTAAATTGTGGCTCCCAAGATTCAAGAGCTTCTCCTTTACAAATGTATTTGTACACTTGTCGCATTCCATTTGCTCCACCATCAGTAGAACCCGGAAAAATATCTTTGCCGTTTTGTGTCAAGGCTTCTGTTGTTGTGATTTCAATCAATTGTCCTTTGGTTCCCTTTACTTTTATTTTAACCCAACCTGCAATATTTTGACCAAAATCGACAATCCAATTACCATTAGTGCCCTTAAAAACTTTTTGAGGAGTTAACTCTTTTAATTTTCGAATAGGTGGAATTTGCTGTACACTGATTTTTTTTACTTCTGGCGTAATTACCTTGGCTTTGCCCCAGTTTGTGTCTTTATAATTGGTATTGTTCCAATTACCTAATTCAAAACGGGCATCGTAAGTATCACCCCCATAAATATTATTAAAAACGATAGGCCCCGTGTTTTCTTTCCAATTTTCATTGGTATAAAAATCGGCTTTACTGCCATCCTCATAAGTAACTTTGATTAAAAGACGTACTGCTGGTGACCCGAAAGATATGTTTTTCTCTGATTCTTTATCGCTCTTCCATGAGATATCTTGACCGTAAAAACCATTTCCTAAAACAATTCCGATGGCATTTTGACCCGATTTCAAGGCATTAGTCACATCATAATGAACATAGTAAGCTTGTTTATCATAGTTAGAAGGTGCAGGATCTAAGACATGATTACCCACTTTTTTTCCGTTGATATACCATTCGTAATACCCCAATCCACAGATGTATGCTTGGGCATTTTTAATGTTTTTCTTAGTTGAGATTTCATTTCTAAAATACCCCGTTGCTTGTCCTGCTACCATTTCAGGTTCTTTCATTTTTCCAGTTTGGTATTCTCTGAAACGATGTGGCGAAGTACGGTTGTCTTTGTTGAGACTAATCCATTTAGAGTTTCCCCAATTGTTATTATCCATTAAACCCATTTGAAAAGTCTGAACCGAAGACCAATTAGAAGACTCTCCTTTTTCGTCCCAAATTTTCACTTTCCAATAGTATTTTTGTGTGGCTTGCAACTCCTTTCCATCATATTTAACATAAACTGATTGCGAAGATTTTACCTGATTGGAATTCCATAAATCAGCCTCTTTTTCATTCAATTTGGCCTCTGACGAAGCTACCAAAACCTGATAAGCTGATTGTGATTTATTGAAACCTTTTGCTTTTATAATCCAAGATAATGAAGGTTGCTTGCTCTCAATAGCCGTTGGGTTAACTATGGCTTCACAAGTTAATGACTCAAATGTAAGTCCTTCGTTTATGCCTCCTTTAACTATAAAGCCAAAAGAAGAACTCAACAGAATTATTACAAAAAAAGGAATTAAGAATTTTATTTTTCTCATTTTAAAAGGTTGTTTTTTTTTAAGTAAAGCCAAATATAAACCTATAAATAGTTGTTTATGTCCTGCATTGACCTGCTCTTTAGTTAACATTAATTTAGTTTTTCTCATCATTCCATTTCTTATTTTTTTTATCAAAAAAAAAAAAAAAACAGTAGCAAACCTTAGCCTACTACTGTCATAAATAAATTTTAAATAAAATTTTCAGAACATTGAGTCTTAATTTTCGTTTGATGGCTTACCAATAGTAGCTAAAATTCCACCATCAACATAAAGTACGTGACCGTTTACAAAATCACTTGCTTTAGAACTCAAAAAGATAGCAGCACCTTGTAAATCCTCTGGATCTCCCCAACGTTCAGCGGGTGTTCTGTTGATAATAAATTCGTTAAATGGATGTCCATCTACACGGATTGGTGCTGTTTGGCTAGTAGCAAAATATCCTGGCCCTATTCCGTTAGTTTGAATGTTATATTTTGCCCATTCTGTTGCCATACTTCTGGTAAGCATTTTCAAACCTCCTTTTGCAGCAGCATAGGCACTCACTGAATTTCTGCCTAATTCGCTCATCATAGAACAAATATTGATGATTTTCCCTCCACCTCTTTTGATCATACCTTTGGCTACTTGTTTAGAAACAATAAATGGTCCAACCAAATCAATTTTGATTACTAATTCAAAATCGGCAACCTCCATATCAATAATTGGCGTTCTTTTGATGATACCAGCATTATTAATCAAAATATCAATCGGTCCAACTTCTTTTTCTATTTTAGCAATCGCTTCTGCAACTGCTTTTTCATCCGTTACATCAAAAAGGTAACCATGAGCATTTAAGCCTGCAGCCTTATACTCTTCAATAGCTGCTTCTAATTCTGGAGCAGTATTATTATTAATCACTAAAGTAGCACCTGCATTTCCTAATCCTTTAGCCATAGCCATTCCTAAACCGTGAACAGCACCTGTTACTAAAGCTGTTTTTCCTTTTAAATCGAATAAATTTATTGACATCTTTTTTTATTAATTAAATGATTTTTTAATTCCTAGTTCTAATCCTCTTAATTCTGCAAGTCCGCGCAATCTTCCTATTCCTGAATACCCAGGATTCGTTTTTTTATTTAAATCATCTAGCATTTGATGACCGTGGTCTGGTCTCATTGGAATCGTGGCATCAATCATACCTAATGATTTTCTTCTTTTCTCTTCTTCCACCACTGCTTTAACAACAGCAAACATATCTACATCTCCTTCTAAATGATTGGCTTCATAAAAGTTTCCTTTTTCATCACGTTGTGTACTTCTTAAATGTAAAAAGTGGACTCTATCAGCAAAGTTTTTGAAAATTTGAACTAAATTATTATCAACTCTTACTCCTAGTGACCCTGTACAAAAGGTAATTCCATTTGACCTATCCGGAACTTCAGTAAATAAATAAGCATAATCATCTTCCGTACTAACAACTCTTGGCAAACCTAATATTGGATACGGCGGATCATCGGGATGGATACACATTAATACATTATTTTGAGAAGCTACTGGGATAATTTCTTTTAAAAATGCCACTAAATTTTCTCTTAATTTTTTGGCATCAATATTTTGATATGTATTTAAAACGTTCTGAAATTGTTCTAATGTATAACCTTCTTCAGCACCGGGTAATCCAGCAATAATATTCTTAACCAGCTTATCTTTATCTTGTTGTGAAAGATTTTCAAGATAAACTTTTGCCTCTGCTTTTTGTGTATCTGAATAACTATTTTCAGCTCCTGGTCGCTGCAACAAATACAATTCGAACGCTGCAAAGGCAGTAGTATCAAAACGTAATGCTTTAGAACCATCCTCAACTTCAAAATCTAAGTCAGTTCTTGTCCAATCTAGTACTGGCATGAAATTGTAACATACAATATTAATTCCGCATTGTGCTAAATTTGCTATACTTTTTTTGTAATTTTCAATATACTCCTGATAGTTAGCTGAACGAGTTTTTATGTTCTCATGCACTGGAATACTTTCAACAACACTCCAGCGAAGACCGCTTTTTTCAATGATTTCTTTTCTTTTTTTGATTTCATCTATTTCCCATACTGTTCCATTTGGAATATGATGCAAAGCCGAAACAATTCCTGTTGCTCCTGCTTGTTTGATATCTGATAAGGTTACGGGATCATTTGGTCCGTACCAACGCCATGTTTGTTCCATACTATTTTTTGTTAATTAAACTCCGCTATAAGCTGAAAACCCTCCGTCAATAGGAATAACAACACCTGTAACAAATGATGAGGCTTCATCACATAAATACAAAGTTGTACTTATTAAATCTTCTGGTTTACCATAACATCCCATTGGTGTTTGGTCTATAATTTGTTGCCCTCTTTGAGTTAAACTACCATCCTGATTTGTTAATAAAGTTCTATTTTGTTCTGTTAAAAAGAATCCTGGTGCTATAGCATTTACACGAATACCGACTTTAGAAAAATGAACTGCTAACCATTGTGTAAAGTTTGACACTGCTGCTTTTGCGCCACTATAAGCTGGAATTTTTGTTAATGGTGTGAAAGCATTCATCGATGAAATATTTAATATACTACAACCTTTTTTACCAATCATATCTTTAGCAAAAACTTGCGTTGGTAATAATGTGCCTATAAAATTCAAATCAAAAACAAATTTTACCCCTTCATTATCCAAATCAAAGAAAGTTTTAAATCCTTCAGTTTTATTTAATAAATCTTCTTTAACTAAAAAGGGATTAGTTGTTGTTCCTAACGGATGGTTTCCTCCAGCTCCATTTATTAAAATATCACAGCCCCCGAATTTTGAATCAATTTCTTTTTTAGCCAGTTCCAATGATTCTTTTTCCAAAACATTGGCAGCTAAGCCTATTGCTTCTCCTCCCTCTGCAATAATCTCATTAGCAACTTGCTCGGCTGCTTCCTTCTTCAAGTCTAAAACAGCTATTTTATTTCCTTGTTTTGCTAATGCTTTTGCCAGTGTACTGCACAACACTCCTCCTGCACCAGTAACTACTACTACTTTACTCATCTTTTCTTATTACTTTTCTAAATTTATAAATTCTTAGTACGATATTTTTACTCTATTGATTTTAAGTTGCTCTTTATAAGCTTGCAAATACGCAAACCATTCTTTAGAAGTTGTAATCTCTCCCGCTCTATCCCAAACTGCTCCTGTATAATATTTGAATGTGGCATTAGTAGGAACATCTGTAAAAGCTAAATATTGATCTTTACGTAAATACATATTATTTACCTTAGTTGGAATAATCACTCCAACACCTGTTGTACCGTACTTAGCTTCTGTAGGCTCCCAATAACTTAACACACCGCCTTTAATATCAAACAATTCAGTTCCTACCTGATCTCTTTTGATGATTCCGATAACAATAGGAATATGTGTAAGACCCTCAACTTGATAATTCATTTCAACTTGATTTAATTGAGACCCAGCATCCAGGCTAATCGTTTTAGTGGCTTTTACTACATGTCCATCAACATTCCAAGCATCATAATATAATTTGAAGGTGGTACGCAAGGGACCGTTATCCAAGATTTCATATCTTGTATAATTTTTAGAATACCAAATACTATCATTTACATAAGGTGCGCAATTACCCGCTCCCAAAGTATAACCCACATGGTAGTAATCCATTCCATCCCCGTGATCCTCATGATATTTACCTCTACTATAACGGTCATTAATAACCATTTTAGTGGTTCTTTTTACCCAAACATCAATTCCATAGGCATTTTGCTTTGGATTAAGTTCTAGTGCTTTACCATAAGCTCTAAAAGCAATTTTATCATTTTCCCATGCAAAATCATCTGCTCTTTCAGGTACATATCTACCGAAAGTTTTAGTTGGAAAATCACTAGGTTTTTCTTTAAGGAATACTAATTGTATTTTTTCTTTTTCTTTTAAAGACAACTGAACTAACAAGTTTAACGGTGTCTTATTTCCTAAAAACTCTAGTTGATACGGAACTTCTTGCTGATTTTTTGAATTGACAACCTTAAAATTCGAGTCATTTAACCAAGTTAATTTTTCTTTTATTTTTGGATACGATAGGGAAATCACTTTATCCTTATATGTCAAATTAGTCTTGTTCTCAACTGAAACTGATTGATTTTGAAGCGCTTTACAAGATCCAAGTAACATAGAAAAAAGAAGAAGTGTGATATATCTTTTCATATTATTTTTTTGATTTTCTTTGAATGAAAACTGATTTAAAAAATACAATAATATAATTTTTAATTCCTCTACCTGTCCTGTATTGTATGGTACATCTGGAGTTATCTGTGGATTTTGTTTTTTTTATACTAATTAAACTAGCAACTTGAATTATCTATTTTAATAAAAATGGCAGCACCTGCTTTAGCCTCAATTCCCAAATAAGGAAGGGAGGCTAAAGCAGGTAACCTGAATTTTATGATTTGCCAATTATTTGTAAATGGTAATTTTGGCTTCTGATGATTGGTGTAATTTTCCAGACCATGATTCACCATGTGTCGTACTATGTTTTTTTTCAAATTTAAGTACATTGATAATAATACTAAAACTTGTTTTTCAGAAAAACAGGTATTATTTTAGAAGAAACAAACCCCGAAATTACTCAAAACGAGTCAAAAATGGGGTTTCCTTTTAAAGTGTAATAAGAAAAATAGCACCTTTAAGCAAATTTACTTATCATGTTATATCGTATTTAACTAGGTATTCGTGATTTGCTTCGCAGTTCAATACAAATTTTCATTTTTTACTATCAATGAAAATTTTGATAGTTTTACACCCAATTTTTAAAAACTGATTTGGGTAAAACAAACCTTTCAATGTCTTTTTCTGAGCTTTTATAGGCACATCGGAAAACGCCGTAATGATTCTAATTTATACGTCTTTGATTACTATTCTAATTCTAAAAGCATTAAAAGCTCAATCAAAATTTGATTGGTATTCATCCAATTTAGTAGATTCTATAAGATTTAATCTCTTCATCAAAATTGATTTGCAAAAGTGGCTAGACCCCCCCTTCAAAGAATATATTGAACCTCCTCCAAAATACATACAAGGGATTCTATTTTAAAAAAATGTCCCGTCCTGAAATAACGATACACAAAAAACATCGTTATGGAATTAAAAACTAATTATGTAAAGCGAACTCAAAAAGACTATTCGATGTCTTTTAAATTGCAAATTGTTCAAGAAATAGAACAAGGTGATCTCACAGCAACAGAGGCTACAAAAAAATACGGCATTCAATGTAGAAAGACTGTTATAGAATGGTTGCGAAAATTTGGTAACTTCGATTGGGAAAACCAATCTCGTTTAAATATGCCAAAGTCACAGCAACAGAAGATCATGGAACTTGAAGCTCAGGTCAAGTTATTAGAAAAACAAAAGGCTCTTTTGGAACGACAAGCTTATGTCGCAGACAAAAAAGCGATCTTGTTTGATATGATGATAGATCTAGCCGAGAAAGAATATCACATCGATATACGAAAAAACTCTCCACCCGAACAATCGACTGCTTCAGAAAAAAAGAACAAAAAACAGTAGCGTTTACCTGTTATTTGTTCGGGATAGACAGACAGGTTTATTATCGAAAAATTAAAAGAAGAGCATCCAAACAAAGCAAAGCCAAAGAAGTAATTTCGATGGTAAATGATATCAGAGAGATAATGCCTAGAGTAGGCACAAGAAAACTATATTATCTTCTGCTGGATAAACTTCAACTAATGAAAATAGGAAGAGATAAATTCTTTGATATACTCAGAGCTAATCATTTATTAATACAGCCTAAACGAAGTTATCATGTAACAACTAATTCACATCATCGATTTAGAAAACATCAAAATCAGATTTTAGATTTACAAATTAACAGGCCTGAACAGGTTTGGGTATCTGACATAACCTATATAGGGAAAAGAGATAATCCATGTTATTTAAGTTTGGTTACAGATGCTTATTCTAAAAAGATCATGGGGTATTATGTTGCTGATAATATGAATACAGAAAGCAGTTTGAAAGCTTTAAAAATGGCTCTTAAACACAGAAATAACAAAAACTTACCGTTGATACATCATTCTGATAGAGGTATCCAATATTGTGCCCATGAATACCAAAAACAGCTTGATAAAAATAAAGTTGTATGTAGCATGACGCAAAATTCGGATCCTTATGAAAATGCAGTAGCAGAAAGGGTTAATGGTATTTTAAAGCAGGAATTTAAGATTGATAAATACAATCAAAAAACAGAAATCATGCAGAAAATTGTAAAGGAAGCTATTAATATCTATAATGAAATCAGACCTCATTATTCTAATTATATGCTTACTCCCAATCAGATGCATAAACAAAATAAAATTAAAATGAGAACTTATAAAACAAAAAACAGTAGTAAATCTATGCTTACTACTGTCTAAAAATTGTACTTTTATTTATTATTAATCCTGTATCACTTTTTCAGGACTAGACAAAAGACCATTACAATGATTTAATACAATTAAATGGTCCGATTTTATGTAATCAAATTTTATTTAGATCAGAATTGATTTCAAAGGAATTAATATTAACAAGCTAAAGTATATCATTTGTATTATTTATTTGTCTTATATTGTCTTGCTCGTTACTAATTTCATTTAGCAAACACGAACCACACGTAAATTCAAAAGCTTTCCTAATTTTTCAATTTTGTTAGCAATATACCCTACTCCAATGGCGCAATGATGCGAAGGCCCTTGTTTAGACCATTCGTTCATAAAAGCTCTGACCCCTATTGAAAAACGGTATCGGCTATTGGTATTCCCTATTTGAAGCACAGGACCTGGAACTGATTCACCTTCGGCGACCAATAAAAAGACCTCATCTTTACCTTCTACCACAGAGAGTAAGGTTACGGGGCCGTGTTTTACGGTCATCTGTATCGAAAGTCCTTTGCCTGGTTTTCCGTGGTAAACAGGTAGTGGCACTAATTGTACGTTCCCTTCGGCAATGGCAAAATGAGCTGGACCATCATGCCCTAGCATCACAATATCATCATTAAAATCCATCGCATAAAACTCCGAGAACGAACCGCCAACCCCAAAGGCATCCAAGATTTTCATGGCTTGGGCATTTTTAATTTCGTATTCTCCTGCAACTGGAATATTTTTCCCAGTTAGCAAGGTATTTCCAGCGATTACTGAGGTTACAATATTTTCATATTCGTTGGCCGTTTCGCCTTCATAATAATAAGCCATGGAACCCAAATTATGATTCGCTACAAGTTTATCCAGGGCAATAGAGGTTTTAGCAGCACGCACCAACTCGGTTTGTTCACAAGTATCAATAACTTCAAAAGTGTTTCTAAATTCTAAAATTTTTGATTCTATCTCAGCATCCGTTACAGCATCGCGGTATTTTTTGACTTCGCACATTTCTACAATTTCGATGTGTGTACCGAATGCAGCCGCTTGTTTGGTTAAATCTGAATAGACATCCAGCATCCCACAGTAATAATGTCCCAAAACTCCCAATCGATTATTCGCCATAATTTTAGCAACTTTGGCGGCATCAATCCAATCTTGTATTTCTTCCCAAACGGCTTGTTCGTCTAGATACCCTGTTACAAACTCATAATCAATTCCTGAACGATTGAATACATTGGCTAATTCTGGTACTGAACACGCCTGACAATGCGCGAGCCATTCGCCCGTCATTACACCTCTATCTCCCAGCTTATTAAAACTCTCATAATCAATGGCGGCTACAGGTTGAATATTTAAAATGATGGTTGGGCATTTTAACTTTTGAACCACGGGCAAAACGGTTGATGACAAGGCATAAGTAGAAACATATAAAAACAATAAATCGACATCTTCTTTTTTCAAGATTTCAGCTTTATCTCTTGCCACTTGAGGTGCATCCACCAAACCTACATTTATAACTTCAGCCCCAAAACCTTCCATTTTCTCAGCGATTTGTTGTTGATAACCTTCTAATCGTTCTAACAAACCTTCAAACTGTGGCCAATAGGTATCCAAACCAATACCAAATAATCCTACTTTCATCATTTTTTTATTTTTATTAAATACGCAATCTTTCTCCAGCTATCAAGGAAACTAAATTTATTCTCAAGCCACAGATTAAAAAGATTTTCAGGATTTTATTTATCTAATTGGTAAAATCCGTACTAACCCTAACTAATTCTTCTTTAGCTGTGTTTATTAAAATATTTTGAAAAAAAATCTACATAAATCCGTGTAAATCTGCGTGCAAAAAATCAGCACACAGATTCGGCAGATTTTCGCAGATAATAATTTAGATCTGATTTATTAATTTAGGTCATTTCCCTTTGTGTTTTTTAATTATAAATTTTAAATTCAGCTATTGAAACTGCCTTAGTGACCTTATCAATTGCAATTCTGCACTTAGTTGCCGTGACTGCTTTGAAATTGTGTTCTTTATTTTGTCCACAGCTTTTTCCTGTTGCCAAATCTTTCCATTCTTTATCATTCCAAAATTGAATTTTGTAGCCTTCAATAGTAGTACCTAGCTCATTAATAATTACTTTACTAAAGGTTTGTGGTTTTACCCATTCGACTTCTAAATATTGGTTATTGCCGTCTTTAGCCTGCCAGCTGGTTTCATTGTTTTCGTCATTAGCTTTGAAAGCTTCAAAACCAGGCAACTTTTCTGTTTCAATAAACATAGATGAGGCGTTCATTCTGCCCAAAGTAGCTAGATTTTTAGAAGTTAAAATTGGGTCAGGATAACTTACTTTTGGAAGTTTTTTTACTCTAAAATTGTAAATTCCAGATACTACTTCATAAATGATATAATTTCCAACCGCATCATTTTTTTCAGTACCTACATATTTAATTCCTTCTGATTTTTCGGCTAATTGTTTCCCTTCATAAATGTCGTTTTTATTATTGGCAGGCAAATATACTTTTGCTGAAGTGTTAACAGGAATCTCTAGGTGGAATGTTGCTTTATTATCTCCTTTGGTCCAATTTACCACCACATTTCCATACATCGATTCGTATTCGGTATTGGCAAAAGTTAAATCGCCCACAAGAGCAGGTTTTATGATGATACTTTGCATACCCAATTTTTCGGGATTTGGACGAATTCCACCAAAACCTTTGATAAAATAACCGCCAATACCTGTATAACAGGTATGAATCTGGCTCACACCCACCGCCGACCAACGCTCTGGCCAAACCGTTTTGCCTTGTTCAATAAAATAGCCGTAACTTGGGTGATGCTTGTCTTTTAGCAATTCGTAAACTAAATCCATGCGCTCTCCAAATTCCGTAAAATAACGGGTATAAAGTCCTTGACCTGAACTTCCTGTGTCGTAATACGGGAATTTGTATAATACATTATCTACTAAAACATCATATACTTTTTGTTTTTCAGCATCAGGTGTTACTCCAGATAACAAAGCAAGAGCTTGGTTTATTTGTCGGCCATCAAGATATTTTCCTGTTGCAGAATCATACGATAGTTCATGAGTTGCTTTTTGTTGTACCTTTAGGCGTTCTTCATAGGTGTTTACATCTTCTGTTTTATTCAAAACCGATGCTATATTTTTTGCACAATCTAACATATAGGCATATACACAATTGTTAAAATGAACGGATACAGGAGAATTACTGTCCACCCAGAAATTACCTCGGGGTGTACACCAATCGCCCAAACCTGGAAAATCCATTGAACCTTGCTTTCCTGTCTTTAACGCCCCTCCTTTATCAAAATCAGATTGACGATACAGCCATTCCATCCACTTTTGCATTGTACCATAATGGGTTTCCAATAATTTTTTATCAGCTAACATTCGGTAGGTTTCCCAAATAGAAATGGGACTATTTGCCATCCACATCAGAAAATAAAAATCATCTCCGTTAATCACAGCACGCATTTTACCATCATCATTTTGTGTATCTTGTAAAAACTGAGCATACTGTTGCATGTAAGCACCACTTTCAAAATTTGGCAAGGCATCACCATACATAGCAGCTACGGTTACTTCACCCCAGCCTCGGCGTTCTCGATGAGGACAATCAACAGCAATTCCATCAATAGTATTGGCAAGGTAAGTTTTCAGATTGATTTCATAAATTTTATTTAGCAGTTCGCTAGAACTTTCAAAACTACTGATTTGCTTTCGGTTGTTTGTGACCACATACCCTTTGATATCTTTCAATTCGGGTTTGTAATTCAGTCCGTACACGGTAATCCATCGACCCCCAGCAAGGTTAAAGCGATTGTTGAATTGCCCTTTGCCTGTTCTTCCATAAATGTATTTACTTCGTTGATCCCAACTAGCGGTTACTTCTTTACGATCTGCAATTTCAAAAGTCACCGTATCTCCCTCCTTGCCATTATAAAGGTTCATCTCAAAATGACCCGTATAATTTTCGCCCATATCAATAATATAAGAGCTGTTTGAATTTTTCTCAATACCAATGGGTTTTATCTCCCTATATCGTACTTGAGGTTCTACTATTTGAGCACTTAGCTTAGCTGTTATTTTACTTGTAGGTAAATTAGCATCGGTGCTGGCAACTGGTAGTGCACCTTTCATTCCGAGATAAATCTCTGCTTTACCAACTTCTTTTGCAGTGGCTTGTTCAAAAACAACCGCTTCATCCCATTGGCTGTCATTATAGTTAATGGTATTCCAGTCATCTTCACGTAATCGTTCATCAATTATTTCTCCACCAAAATTCAGGATATCCCATGGCCCCCAATAGGCACTGTAACTCTTTTTGCACTTCCAAGTTTTATCAGTAGCAATTACTATTTTTTTATTGTTCATGTTAATATCAGCTTGTGCCTTGAAAACAAATGGTGCATCGTGATACTCAACCATACGACCCCATCTAGCCCAGCCTGCTGCATGCCAAATGCCAATTACATTGTCGCCTTTTTTTAGATAAGGCTGAATATCGTAAGTAAGATAAGGTAAATGTTTGTTCATAGCCGAGTAGGCAGGATTCATGACATTATCTGTTACTTTATGACCGTTTACATAAAGTTCGTGATATCCAAATGAAGCTACATACACTAATGCCTGATTAGAATTACGCTCTAAAAAAAATTTCTTTCGATACCAGTTGTGTTCCTTTTTATTTTGGTCTTTTTTATAAATCCAATCGCCTTTCCAATCTGATGGGTTTAAAAGACCAATAGAAAATTTCGCAGGCTCACTCCACTTGCATACTTTACCTGCTATATCCCAAATACGAACTTTCCAATAACATTCCTGCCCTGATTTTAAAGCAATCCCGTTGTAGGTAACATTTACTGATTGTGAGCTTTCTGTTTTCTTAGAATCCCATAAATCGCCACTATTTTTTTCTAACATTTCAAGACTGCTTGCTACAACAATTTGATAAGCAGTTTGCTTTTGTCCGCGAACTGTTTTGGATTGAAATAGCTTCCAGCTTAAACGTGGTGAGGTATTATCAATTCCTAAGGGATTGACACGATACTCGCATTTTAAATCGGTAGGTATCCCCGATGAGAAAGCAAAATTTTGAGTTGAAAATACTAGTAGAAATACGAGATTAAGCAACAAAGTACTTTTTTTGGAGCATTGATATTGAAACTGATTTTTCATATAAGATGATTTTTTTCGGAATCTAAATTTTATTTTATTGTATTTTTTGAAGATATATTATTAATTTTAATCTACTAAAACTCCATTTTATTTTTTAAAAGCCAAAAAGAAAAATAGCTTATAAATTAAGATTAAAACTTTGTAAATTTCAACAAAAACCACAATAATAACAATTCATAATTTGACAAAACAATTGCACAAAATGACATGAAAAATGCTTATCGAAAATATTTAATGGTTTTTGACCATGACAAAAAATGGGGATTCTATGTGACTAATTTGGGACGAACTATTATTGACTCGGAGAGCAAATACCCTTCAAAAGACCATCCTGAGGAATACATCTTTAAATGGAGCGAAGGAAGAATACTAGATGAATTTCATCTGGTTTTAATTACCAAAGGAGAAGGCGTTTTTGAAAGTACACAAACAGGTAAAAAAAGAATCACTGACGGCGATGTTTTTTTATTATTTCCGGGAGTTTGGCATCGATACAAACCTTCAAAAAAAACCGGCTGGACAGAACGCTGGGTAGGATTCTCGGGAGCTATTGCCCAACAGTTTCTTTCGACAAATTTCAACATCCAAAACGACCCAATCATTTCTAATTGCAACAAATCGATTGTTTTAAACCATTTCAACACCCTGTTTAAACTTTTTGATGAAGAGCCTTTCGGGTTTCAACGATTAGCCTCTGGCATTTGCATGCAGTTGATGGCTGAAATTCACAACATCAGATTAGGCGGCTCCAATATTGAAGACTTGAATTCATTAGTCTCTAAAGCAAAAGGCTTCATGTACGCAAACATTACCAGTTCTATTGATTTAAACACCATTGCTGAAGACTTAGGCGTAAGCTATTCAAAATTCAGAATGGATTTTAAGAAACAAACTGGCGTATCGCCGTTACAATATTTTTTATTATTAAAAATCGAAAAGTCCAAAGAGCTGTTACTGAACTCCAATAAAAACCAAAAAGAAATTGCTTATGAATTAGGGTTTGAATCAGATTATTATTTTAACCGTCTTTTTAAACAAAAAACGGGAATGTCACCCGGACAATTCAGGAATAAAAAAAGTTAGCAATCGTGAAATATTTTTTTTTTAAAATTAATTTCTAAAAATGACCGTTTACCATATATAGCTAAAAAAACTACCCGAAAATCTAGTTTTCGGGTAGTTACATAAATTTAGGGTTATATTACTGGAATTGACATCCATTTAAATATTATGGATTATTTACAAAATTAGCTTGCGTTGTGCCCTTTCTCCATAAAATCGTAGCAGATCCTCCATGACAACGGTAAGCCCCCATACGTAATTTAGCCTGTAAAGCTCTTTCTGGTTCTGGAACAGTAAAAGTACTGCTTACCCCATTGATAGTTGATTTTACATAATGCCTTAAATTACCATTTACAGTATCAAACCCAGTTGACACATCAATCCAAAAATCTGTATTATATTTAACGTTAGTGATAAAAACCAATTGTCTCCCTGTTGTTCCAGAACCACCTCGTGATAATATTTCTTCACGATAAATATCAAACGAATCCGTTTTGCCTTGACCATTTAGTATGACATTTCCATTTGAATCCCTTACAGGTTTAGCTATAAATAATGCAATGGCTGGGTCAGCAGAACCACCTCCACCTGTGTGAGTACCTTTAGCTTGAATTAAATAAGTCCCATCCTTATCACTCATACTAGTTGGAGGATGGCTATCAGTAAAAGTTCCAGCCTCTAACACGCGACAATAGCCAGTTATACGTACATAGTTTCCACTTTTTATATTATTTACTGTACTACTAGCCCGTTCAATTCTTGTCTGAAGAGAGCCGACATCATCTGTTGACAAAAGGCGATACACCCCCCAATCATATTGAGAACCATAAGTACCTTGAGTATAATCATAAGTACAACTTCTGTCATCAATTGTTGCATTTACACCAACATTGTGATCTGTCCCTCCTCCTGTCCAAGTGTACAACACTTGAGAACATGACAATGCAGTCAAATTATTACTAACAGGAACAACAACTTCTTCGTCGCTCGCAGCTACATTATTTGTTTCTTGAACATCATTTGTACAAGACATTAAGAGTCCAATTTGGAGTAACCCTCCAAACCCACCGAGGGCTAATTGTTTAAATTTTGTTTTCATTTAATGATAAATTTGGTTAATTAATAAGTCAAATTTAATTTAGATGTAAATAGCCGCTGTCCTGCTTTGCAGGGTTAAAATTAAATATTAAACAATTATTTAATATTTTTTTTACACACTAATCAAATAACAACTAAAAAAAATACGATTTAAACACAATCTGACACATACATATCCAATGAAATCGATTTTATTTCACAAGAATTTTACGTGAGATGACTTTATCCCCATCTGTAATTTTCAAAATATAAAAGCCTGATTGCAGCTTATTCAATGAAAGAGATTCGTTTAAGTAATTAGTGTCTTTAATTTGTTTATTAAAAACAAGTCTCCCTAATGGATCAAACAATTCCAATGTTATAGTAGTTAAGCGATGTAAAGTTGGAGCGCTAACAATAAAACTCCCTTTATTAGGATTGGGAAATACCGCAATAGTATCAAAATAATCCTCACTTACCGCTACTTCTTTGGCTATATTTTTACAAAATTCTATGGACCATGAATTCAACACACCGCCAAATGAAGGCAAATTATCTTTAATAATAATATTCCATTTTCCTTTCGTATTTTCTCCCTTAAACAGTGATAAAGCATCTTTTTGCGGACGGAATTTGAAGTTATTCGAACTATTTAAACAGTCAAAATGCACCGCTTCATCATCAAAAGTACCTATGATACCTTTTTCTTGACCACAACTTCCAAAGCTCTTTAACTCCACTTTTGTTCCTTCCGGGCTTTCAATAAAAATTTCTAAATTCTTAATTTGCTCATGGGATAAATTAATCGCAACATTAACATCATTTACCATTTCCGTATCCTCAATATCAATACTGTTTATTTGTTTAGCATCAGGTAAATCATGACTTATTGGCAATGCTAAGTTTAAACTGGATTCGTATTTTTTACAGACATTCATCACTTCTTGACCAATGGAGAAATTTTCTTTATTTATTGCAAAAAAATGACCTCCATTCGCTTCCAGCAAAAAACGGCATTCAGTTGCTAGGATGTTAGGTACCTTAAATTGAAAGACACCATTATTAGGTATATTATCCGCAATAACATAATCATATTTTACTCCTCCATCAGTAGAGAGTACTAATTTTAGGTATTTACCCCCATGAAGGCGGTTCGTCTTATTTACGTTCCAACTAATCGTTTGATAGGAATTAGGGATTAAAAAAATAGATTTACTATTAAATGAATTAAATTCAAAAGGCCCATAATTAACATCAAATACCACTTCAACATCTTTGTAGTCTGTGAGACCGCCCTGTGTATTATTATCCCTTACAGTCAGTCTAAAAGTAGCTTTTCTTGCCACATTAGGAACTTTTTCCCATTTTGTTTCATTAAGACCATACCGTAACTCATCAAGATTTGGAATATATCTCGTATTGTTTTTGGAAGGCAAATAAGACCTGCATAAAACGGCATTGGAATTGGCCGCCTGAGGGTCAGGAAAAACATACCTTCCAAAACTATTGTCAATTTGCTCCCAACAGTAGGTCAACGAATCATTTTCATTATCCGATGCTTGTCCTTCTAATTTAAAAGGAGTTGATATAGGCAAAATAATTGTAGAAAAGTCTTTAATAATAGGTTTCGTATTTGTGGTGCTTATGAAATCTCCACATGATATTTGCTTGGAATAGTCCTCAATTTGAGCAATTGAAATCCCATGAAAATAAGGTTCGTTATTCAACCCAACATTTGCTGAATTAGAAATACCCGCATATCCCATAATTGTAGAACCTGAACCAGGTTCCACTTGAACTCCAGTTCCTTCATTTCCATTAGCAGACCAAGTGTGATTGGCACCAAATTGATGCCCAATTTCATGGGCTACTAAATTATAATCAAAAAAATATCCTGTGGGATGATTACTTGAAGAATAGGCTCTCCCTTTCAAGTCTGACTGACAAACACAACCAATACAGTTTGAGTTGCCTTCAATACCTCCTTTTCGAAATAAATGTCCGATGGAATAATTAGCATCACCTATTTTAGTATCTAGAAGCTTCTGTAATGACTCCCCATAATCAGATGATTCTGTAAATGGGTCACTATCTGCATCAAAAAATAAAAGACTGTCATTATTTGGGGCTAATTGAAAACTTATATTCAAGTCGTTTTCAAACACGGCATTCACGTTTGTCAAAGTGGCCACAATTGCAGCATTTACACTGGCAAGAGTGTTTCCGTGAAAACTAGAATACTCGTTTGTGGTCGCTATTGCAATTTTGTATTTTTTTTTGACAGTTGTCACTGCCTGTTTTTTAAGATACTCAATATCTTTTAGCTTACTTAAATTTTTAGGAGCTAAGCAATTAGCAAACATTCTACTTTCAATATTCTTTTTTTCTAATACCTTAAAAGTTTCAATGTTATCAAAGGGTTCGTAAACTACAAACTCATCATTAGTAATCATAATTCCGCTAAGCCCTTTGTAGGGAGAAAGACTAAAACTTATTTTTATCGATGGATTTTGAATATTATAACCAAAATACGACCGAATTTCAGGATATTTTTGTTGCTGTTCATCATCCAAAATAGCACGTTCCGAAATCAGAAAATCAATAATAACACCTCTTTTATCAGGAAAACCTACTATTACTTTGTTTTTTGCACTTTTTGAGGTTTTAAAGGTTTGCGCTAAGGCTTCACTTAGTTTTGAATAATCAAATTGATAACCATTTGACAGGGAATCATTTTCCCCTACATGAATTTTGCGCTCTAATTTTGTTTTGGAAAAAAAGTTGTTTTGGCTATATCCTGTTGTACAATAAAATATAAACAGAAGAATCATCATTAATCTTGAAGAAAATATTCTTATTATTTCCAACAAGAAATTTAACCTTAAAGCAACTACAATTGATATTTTTTTAAACGGTCGTTTTATTATCATAATTTTATTTTCTTAACCAATAGCTATTCAAAGCATTTTTAGATATAATAAAAAACATCAAAATATTTTTTTTTAAATTATTGTACGATTTCGCAAGGAAAATCAATTTGTTTTAAACCAATTATTCTAAATACTTTTATCGAAAAACATTCTTCACTACAACCCTAGTACTAAGCTTTTATCTGTTCTTTTTCATTAAAAAATAGAATCTATAAAATTATTTATTCCCAAAATTTACTATATATCTTAATAAACTTAATGAATAGATCCTAATATCATTTTATCATTAAAAAAGTAATACTTTTATATTTCAATACATACAATCAAAATTTTCAAAAAAATCACCTACAAACAGGCTGAAATTATAATATGTTTTTTAAAAAAAAGTCGAGATACTTATAATAATATGTACTCGACTTTTTTAAATTAAAATTAAAAGCTCTATTAATTAGTTTTAAAACTCCATACTTGTCCAATAGTTTGACCTCCCTTAGAATCTTTAACAACTATTTTAAAATAATAGGTAGAAGCTCCTGTTAATCCGCTTGCATTGAAAGTAGTCCCAGATTGACCTTCTGACACT
>NZ_NASZ01000032.1 GCF_014596575.1 Flavobacterium pokkalii
TTATCGAGAAGTCTTGTGTACAGAATAGTTCTCGATACTTCGAACTCATTTTCTGTCGCAAATGAGTTCTCAACTCGAACTGACGGTGTGGTGGACTGAGGTTTTGTTACGTCACTTCGAGTAGCGAAGTGTATCGGGAAGCCTTGCTTAAAACTGAGTTCTCGATACATTTTTATAAAAACGCTATCGCTATTTTATAAAAACACTCGAACTGACGAGATCTCAATCAGGTGCATCCTCATAAATACGTGCGTCACTTCGAGTGAATTTTCAGAAATGCGAATAGCTTTTCAGAAAATTTTTATCGAGAAGTCTTGTGTATAAAATAGTTCTTGATACTTCGAACTCATTTTCTGTCGCAAATGAGTTCTCAACCCGAACTGACGAGGAGATAAACTGACGCCCTGTTCCCGTCACTTCGAGTAGCGAAGCATATCGGGAAGCAATTGTTTTGATCTGAAAGAGTTGCATTGAAACGGTTTTATTCCTGTCCGCTAAAGCGGACTATATAATGGGCCACAGATTAAACTGATTTTACGGATTAGCACAGATACTTTAGATAAAAAAAACAGCTATGAAAAATCCGTTTTCTATCAGTGTCAACAGATTTATTGCGGAGATGCTTCCTTCGTCAGCATGACAAGTTTGCGAATTGTTAGAGTCTTAAAAACTTCATTGGTAGTGTTTTGGATTAAGGAATGAATTCGATTAGATTGTTGAATAAATCAAAATGTCCCGATAGTCATCGGGATGAGAAGTCTTGTTTGCAAAATGGTTCTCGATATTTCGAAGAACCCATAACCCATAACTCACAACTGACAACTAAATAAAAAATATGAATCCTAAAATAATTCAAGGCTGTAATTTTTCCGATCATCGAGGCAGTATTTCTTTTGTAAACAACTTTAGTTTCAAAGAAATCGAAAGGTTTTACATTATCAGTAATTCCGATGAAAATCCTGTTCGGGCCTGGCAGGGACACAAATTGGATGCGAAGAATTTTTATTGTTTAAGCGGAGCTTTCAAAATTCATTATGTAAAAATTGACAACTGGGACAATCCGTCACCAGATTTAGTAGTAGAAACGGTTGAGGTGTCGGAATCAGATTCTAAAATAGTTCATATTCCGGCGGGTTATGCCAATGCCATTGAATCCTTAAAAAAGGATTCTAAATTAATATCCTTTTCTACTTTGCCATTAGCAAGGGTAAGTGAAGATGATGTTCGTTATCCATCGGATTATTGGAAGTTAAATGGCTAATAAGAGAATTTTTCTTTCGCTTTCTCAACAAAGTGGTTGGGAGCAGGAATACGTTCAGCAGGCTTTAGAAACGCATTGGATTACTTCAGGTGGACCTAATGTGGATGCCTTTGAAGAGGGGCTGGAAAACTATTTTGGGAACGAAAAATTTGTTACGGCTTTAAATTCGGGAACTTCGGCTATTCATTTGGCTTTAATACTATTAGGTGTAAAAGCGGGAGATGAGGTCATTTGTCAAAGTCTGACTTTTTCGGCTTCGGCCAATCCTATTTTGTATCAGGGCGCAACTCCCGTTTTTGTAGACAGCGAATCGGATACGGGGAACATTTGCCCGACAGCTTTAGCCGCAGCGATAGAAGACCGAATAGCTAAAGGGAAGAAACCCAAAGCGATTATAGCGGTGCATCTTTACGGAATGCCTTACAAAGTTCAAGAAATCCATTCGATTGCTGCAAAATATGAAATTCCGATTATTGAAGATGCTGCTGAAGCCTTAGGCAGTTCTTATAAAGGGAGATCGTGCGGTACTTTGGGCACTTTAGGAGTTTTATCTTTTAATGGGAATAAAATGATTACCACTTCTGCCGGTGGTGCTTTGCTTTCGGATTCCAAAGTATTAAAAGAGAAAGCTATTTTCTATGCCACCCAATCCAGAGAAGCGACTGTTCATTATGAGCATCGCCAAATAGGGTATAATTACAGAATGAGTAATATTTGTGCCGGAATCGGTCTGGGACAGTTAAAGGTTTTGGATGCAAATATTACAAAAAGAAGGGAAAACCATTTGTTTTACAAAAGTCTTTTTGAAACCATTGAAGCGGCTGAACTTTTTGAGGTTCCCCATGCTGATTTTATTTCCAATTATTGGTTGAACACTATTTTAGTTAAAACCAATACGGAGAAAAAGAGAAGCAGGGAAGCTTTAAGACTGGCTTTTGAAAAAGCGAACATTGAAAGTCGTCCATTTTGGAAACCGATGCATTTGCAGCCTGTTTTTTCTGACTATCCTTATTATGGGAAGAAGGTAGCAGAGGATTTGTTTGAAAAAGGATTATGCCTGCCTTCGGGATCTCATCTGACGGAGGAGGATAAAAACAGAATTAAAGAAGTGATTGTTGATTTCTTTAAATGATAATTGGGATGACTATGTTGTTTTGTTACTTCTAGTAGTGAAGCGTATCGAGAAGTCTTGTTTAAACCTGAGTTCTCGATACATTTTTATAAAAACGCTATCGCTATTTTATAAAAACACTCGAACTGACGGTGCGGTGAACTGATGTTCTATTACGTCACTTCGAGTAGCGAAGCCTATCGAGAAGTCTTGTTGGCAAAATGATTCTCGGTTCTCGATACAATTTTTAAAGCAGACGCTTTGATTTAATAATGAATATTGTTTTAGCTTTAAAAATCACTCGAACTGACGAGATCTCAATCAGACACATGCTCATAAATGGAGACGTCACTTCGAGTGAATTTTCAGAAAATGCGGATAGCTTTTCAGAAAATTTTTATCGAGAAGTCTTGTGTTCAGAATAGTTCTCGATACTTCGAACCCATTTTCTGTCGCAAATGAGTTCTCAACTCGAACTGACGATGCGGTGCACTGACGTTTTGTTTCGTCACTTCGAGTATTTTGGCTTGATAGTTTTTCTTTTGAGATTAGAATTTAAATAAGCCAAAATGTATCGAGAAGCCTTGTCTAAAGAATAGTTCTCGATACTTCGAACCCATTTTCTGTTGCAAATGGGTTCTCAACTCGAACTGACGGTGCGGTTAACTGACGTTCTGTTTCGTCACTTCGAGTGAATTTTCAGAAAATGCGAATAGCTTTTCAGAAAATTTTTATCGAGAAGTCTTGTCTAAAGAATAGTTCTCGATACTTCAAACTCATTTTCTGTTGCAAATGAGTTCTCAACTCGAACTGACGGAGTGGTGAACTGACGTTTTGTTTGTAAAATAGTTCTCGATACTTCGAACTGACGGTATGGAGGATTGACGTTCTGTTTCGTCACTTCGAGTGATTTTTATTAGTAATGCGATAGCTTTACTGATAAAAATTGTATCGAGAAGTCTGGTTCAAAAGAGGTTTCTTGAAACCAATGATTTAAAATAAAATTTGAATATGAAAATAGAAGAAACATTTATAAAAGATTTGGTTATAGTAGAGCCAACAGTTTTTGGAGACGAAAGAGGTTATTTTTTTGAATCTTATAGTAAAACTAAATTTGAAGCTTTAGGAATCGATATCGATTTTGTGCAGGACAACCAGTCTTTTTCTAAAAAAGGAACTTTGAGAGGGCTGCATTATCAAAACCCTCCTTTTGCGCAAACCAAATTGGTTCGGGTCTTGGAAGGAGAAATTATTGATGTGGCTGTTGATTTACGAAAAGATTCTCCTACTTTTGGAAAATCATTCAGCATTTTGTTATCAGCTGAAAATAAAAAACAATTATTAGTTCCTCAGGGATTTGCTCATGGTTTTTCAGTAATTAGTGAAACCGCTTCGGTTATGTACAAATGTGATCAGTTTTATAATAAGGCTTCTGAAGGTGGAATTCGTTATGATGATCCCTCATTAAATATTGATTGGGGAATGGATTTGAAGGAGGCTATTGTCTCTGAGAAAGATCAGATTTTACCGTTTATTGAAAATTGTAATAGTCAGTTTTGAGTTGTCGGTTGTGGGTTGTGAGTTGTGAGTTGTGAGTTGTGGGTTCTCAGTTTTGAGTTCTCAGTTCTCGGTCCCGATAGCTATCGGGATGGGTAGTGATTGGGTTTGTGAAAGACATCGTTTTTGCTTCAATTTTGTAATTAAGGTACCAAAACACATCAAATTGTATCAAAACGTATTGAAAATCCTGTTAAAAGTTAATGCTTTTATTTGTATTTTTATAAGAAAAAAATATGGCAAAAGCATTTGGTCCGGTTCGGCTTGTAGGGACACTTGATGATCTGAATTTTTATATTACTTCCGACGGTAATATTGCCCGAGTGAAAGGTAAAACAGGGAATACGAAAAAGAGTTTTAGGGAGAATCCGATATTTGCTCCTGTAAAACAACATGCTAAAGATTTTGGGCGGTGTGCTAAAAAAGGAGCTGTTTTCAGAGGTTTGGTTAAAGCTTTTTATGATCGGGCTAAAGATGGTTCGATAGCGGGCAGGAGTAATCAGTTACTGCATGCGATAATCAAAGAAGATCTTGAGCATGAACGTGGTCAAAGGCAGTTACATGTTGGTTTACAGTCGAAAGCTGCTTTGGGGTTTCTGATTGGTTTTGAAGGCAATAAAGGAAGACCGCTTGCTGCCGTTTTGAAAAGGAAGGTTGTCTTTAACTGGACGAAGTTGGCAGTCAGTATTAAAACGATTAATCCATTGAAACAGCTGGACTGGCCACCAAATGCTACCGAAGTACATCTTCAAATTGCCATTTCGAACTGGAATTGTGAACTGGATACTTTTGAAACTTCGTATAGCAATGCTATTGTTTTGCAAAAAGAGGCAGGAGTCAGCAAGCTGGATTTCGTACTGGAGCCTTTACAAAATAAAGAGTTGTGGCTGGCTTTTATCCATATTAGGTTTAGTAGCCGGGTTTATAACAGTGTGAAGGTTTTGCCAAATAAGTGGAATACGACGACGCTTATTGGTTGTAGACAGTGAGTTGAGGGTTGTGAGTTGTGCCCTTCGGCAAGCTCAGGATGACGGTGTCGTTCGACTCTTCGTCGAGCTCAGGACAGGCTTAGCTCAGGTGACGATGAGTTGGAAGAAGAGCTTCTTATTTGGGTTAATTCGAAATAATTCGTAAAATTAGATTAAAAAATAGATGAGTAAAATATTAGTAACAGGAGCCAATGGGCAATTAGGTTCAGAGTTGAGAGTCCTATCAAAGGACACTTCTTTTGAATGGGTTTTTACCGATTGGCAGGAATTGGATTTGTGTGATTTGAACAATTTAGCAGCCGCTATTTCGAAAATAAATCCGCAAATTATTATTAACTGTGCGGCACATACTGCCGTTGATAAGGCGGAGTCAGAATATGAATTATCCGATGTTTTGAATCACAAAGCAGTTGCCGTTATGGCACAGTGGAGCTCTGCAAACCATTGTAAGCTAATTCATATTTCCACCGATTATGTGTTTGATGGGAATTCGGCAGTGGCATTGACAGAAGAAGCTCCAACAGCACCGATAAATGTGTATGGGGTTACGAAATTGGCCGGAGAAAAAGCCTGTAGGCAACATAATCCGGATGCAATTATTATTCGTACATCCTGGGTATATTCCAGTTTTGGAAATAACTTCGTGAAAACCATGTCGCGCCTGATGCAGGAAAGGGACAGTCTGAATGTCGTAAACGACCAGATAGGCAGTCCAACCTATGCCGCCGATTTGGCGCAGGCCATCCTCACCATTATTAATCATCCAAAATGGCAGTCAGGAATATACCATTTTTCGAATGAAGGAGAGATTAGTTGGTATGAATTTGCGAAAGCCATTCAGGAAATCGGCCGTTTTGATTGTGCCGTTTCCGGTATTCCAAGTTCGGCATATCCTACAGCTGCTAAGCGTCCGGCTTATTCTTTATTGGATAAAACGAAGATTAAACAGCTTTACGATGTGGCAGTACCAAATTATAAAGAAAGTTTACAAAAATGTATGGAGTTGTTGAAGGATAGTGAATAGTGAATAGTGAATAGTGAATAGTGAGAAGTGAGCAAATTTCTTTTTCCACCCTTTAGGGAGGGGAAAGAAAAAGAAATTTTAGTGACTGAGTATCCAAAAAAAAAAAAAAAAACATAAATTTTCGTTTACCCTAATTCTAAAAGGAAACGAAAATTTACAATCAAAAACAATTTCACCCAATGGGTTATGATGATGAAAAATTAAATAAGTACTATCGGGTAGATTTTGTTTGTTATGATGGTATTATTTAGAAATAAAAGCGGTATCCCATATTCCGGATATATTTATGCCCAGTTGAAAAATTATTTAAAATGCACCAATAAAGAATTAGGAATGCTGATTAATTTTGGGGCAGCTTCATTAAGTTATAAGAGAATAATTAATTTGAAAAATTCGCATTAATTCGTTTTAATCCGTATCAATTCGCAAAATAAAAAAAAATGAAAGGAATTATACTAGCCGGAGGTTCCGGAACACGTTTACACCCATTAACTTTAGCGGTAAGTAAGCAATTAATGCCGGTTTATGATAAGCCGATGATTTATTATCCATTATCTACCCTGATGATGGCGGGAATCAACGAAATATTAATTATCTCCACGCCTCATGATTTGCCGCATTTCAAAAAATTGTTGGGTGACGGAAGTGAAATAGGTTGCCAATTCAGTTATGCGGAACAGGCTGTTCCTAACGGATTGGCACAGGCTTTTGTGATTGGGGAGGAGTTTATTGGAAAAGATAGTGTCGCTTTGGTTTTGGGAGACAATATCTTTTTCGGAGCGCACATGCAGGAGTTGTTGCAATCGAACAGAAACCCGGATGGAGGAGTGGTTTTTGCTTACCATGTTTCTGATCCGGAACGTTATGGGGTAGTGGAATTTGATAAAGCATTAAAAGCCATTTCTATTGAAGAAAAACCTTTGGAGCCAAAGTCCAATTATGCCGTACCGGGCTTGTATTTTTATGACAATTCGGTGGTGGAAATTGCCAAAAGCATTCAGCCAAGTGCCAGAGGAGAGTATGAAATTACCGATGTCAATAAGGCTTACCTTGAAAAAGGCAAACTGAATGTTGGCATCTTAAGCCGGGGAACGGCCTGGCTGGATACCGGGACTTTTAACAGTTTAATGCAGGCCGGACAATTTGTTCAGGTTTTGGAGGAGCGTCAGGGGTTAAAAGTAGGATGTATTGAAGAAATTGCCTGGAGACAGGGATTTATTAGTAGTCAACAATTGAAAGATCTGGCCGAACCTTTGAAAAAATCGGGTTATGGGGAGTATTTGTTGGGATTGTTGAAGCATAAGTTGTAAAAAACATTAGGATCATAAGATACTCTGAAATGTTATTTTACTTTTAGATTCGCATTCTATTGTCGATTTGATAATTTTTTTGATTGTTAGAAGTTTCTTCTTGGGTAATGTTTTTTTTACAGTTTTTATGTCTTATTTTTGGGGTCTGAATTAAAGAGGAGTATTTTGAGAAATAATAGTAACAGAGGGGAGAGCGGTAAAAGAACTAAGGTTTCTTTATCTCGGGAAAATTTGATTAGGAGTATTCGTGATCTGAGTTATTTGCCCCGCTGGATTGTGGTTGGGATTGATTTAATGGTTCTTGTATTCAGTTTTTTCTTTACAAAACTCGTCCTTAATGGTGTAGGTCTCCATTTTATTACTTTTGAAAATAAAGTTCCGTATATCTGTTTTTTGTTAGGAGTCAATGTTTTTACTTTTTGGATTTATCGTACTTATTCCGGGATTATCCGTCATTCTTCTTATACGGACGCTATTAAATTATTGTTTTCTCAGGTTTCTGTTTTAGTATTTTTTGTCAGCTTAAATTTTGTTTACCAATATTTTAACGGTTACAAAATTTACCTGAATACCGCCCTGTTTATTAACATGGTCATTTCTTTTTGTGGCTTGTTTTTGTATCGCGTGGTAGTGAAACAGGTTTTCGAACAGTTTTTTTCCGAAAGAAATGATATTAAATTACCACGAACACTGATTTACGGAACGGATGCCAATGCTTTGGCGGTAGCTAATGCACTGAAATTAGAGGTGCCGAGTCGTTTTAAAATTGTGGGTTTTGTGGACAGAAACAGCCAGAATTCCTCCAAGCGAATGATGGATTTGCCTATTTTAATTCAAAAGAAAAAGCTGCCAACACTGATGCGTTCCGTTGGGGCAGAGAGTGTTATTATTGCGGATAAGAGTTTGTCTAAAGAAGATCGATTGGTTATCGTAGAACAATGTCTGGAATTTAATTTCAAAGTCTATATTGTTCCGTTGATTACGGATTGGGAAAACCAAAAAGAGATTTCTCAAAAGGTAAAAAGCATCCAGATTGAGGATTTGTTAGAAAGAAAACCTATTGTTTTAGACGGAAAATCCATTTCCAAGCAGTTAAAAGATAAAACGGTATTGATTACCGGAGCTGCCGGTTCTATTGGTAGTGAAATTGTCCGTCAGGTATTACAATTTAAACCCAAAAGAATTATTGCGGTCGATCAGGCCGAGACGCCATTGCATCATTTAAGTCTGGAGTTGAAAAACACGGATACCGATGCAGCTATCTTAACCATCGTAGCCGATATCCGTAACAGAGATGCAATAAACATCCTTTTCAAAGAATACCTGCCGGAAGTGGTGTATCATGCTGCGGCTTATAAGCATGTACCTTTGATGGAAGAAAATCCTTCTCAGGCGATTTTGACCAATGTCGAAGGAACTAAAAATCTGGCCGATTTAGCCTGTGAATATAAGGTAAGAAGCTTTGTAATGGTGTCAACAGACAAAGCTGTTAACCCGAGTAATGTAATGGGAGCCAGTAAACGTATTGCTGAAAAATACGTACAGTCATTACAATTGAAATGCAATAGCAATAACGAGAAAAAAAGTACCAAATTCATTACCACCCGTTTTGGGAATGTATTAGGATCTAATGGATCCGTTGTGCCTTTGTTTACCCGACAAATTGCCGAAGGAGGTCCTATTACCATTACCCATCCGGATATCATTCGTTACTTTATGACCATTCCAGAAGCCTGCCAACTCGTTTTGGAAGCAGGTGCAATGGGAAAAGGAGGCGAGATTTATATTTTCGATATGGGCAAGCCGGTAAAAATTATCGATTTGGCTCGCAAGATGATTAAACTGGCCGGTTTTATTCCGGATGAGGATATTAAAATTAAGATTGTAGGCTTACGTCCGGGAGAAAAATTATACGAAGAATTATTGAACGATACGGCGAAGACCATACCTACCCATCATCATAAAATCATGATTGCTCAGGAAGTACAGGAAGAGTTTGAAATTTTGCATGACGAAATTGAAACCCTCATCACTATTGCCAACTTCCATAAAAAAGACGCCATCGTATCCAAAATGAAAAAAATCGTCCCGGAATTCAAGAGTATGAACTCTACGTTTGAAGTATTGGATAAATAAATTTTTACAGTTTATAGCATAGTAGTTAAGGGAATTAAGGATTGCCTTAATAAAACTATCCGCAACAATTATAAAAACATAATTTGCGAGCGATAGCCAACAGGCAAAGCAATCTGCGGTAAAAAAAAAATTATGTGACTTATGTGGTTTTTAAAATTTAACCGCAAAGTTCGCCAAGCTTTCCGCAAAGCTACTAAAGGAAATAAATTAATTCGCAACGATTATAAAATATAATTTGGGACCCGAACGATAACGAACAGGCAAAGCAATCTTCGGTAAAAAAACTTACGTGCCTTATGTGGTTTTTAAAATTTAACCTCAAAGTTTGCTAAGCTTTCCGCAAAGCCCACAAAGTTTTCTGTTTCCTTATATGAGCTTTGAATTTACTGATTTAAGGTTCAGTAATTCAAAAAACTTATGTGACTTATGTGGTTTTTAAAATTTAACCGCAAAGTTCGCTAAGTTTTCCGCAAAGTCTCCAAAGTTTTCTGTTTCCTTAATATGAGCTTTGAATTTACTGATTTAAGGTTCAGTAATTCAAAAAACTTATGTGACTTATGTGGTTTTTAAAATTTTGCCGCAAAGTTCACTAAGTTTTCCGCAAAGTCTCCAAAGGTTTCTATTTCCTTATGTGAGCTTTGATTCTACTGATTTAAGATTCAGTAATTCAAAAAACTTATGTGACTTATGTAGTTTTTAAATTTAACCGCAAAGTTCACAAAGCTTTCCGCAAAGCCCACAAAGATTCTTATTTTCTTATATGGACTAGGCTTTACTGATTTAAGGTTCAGTAATTCAAAAAACTTATATGCCTTATGTGGTAAAAACATGCAAAGCTTTTATCCGCAACGATTATAGAAAATAATTAGTGTAATCTGCGGTTAAAAAAAAACTTTCTCACTCACTCGCTTTTGAGACAACTTTAGTTGACCACTTATCTGTACTTAAGAATAACTATTTCAAGTTATAAAAACTTATATGCCTTATATGGTAAAAAAAAACAAAAAGCTTTTATCCGCAACGATTATAAAAAATAATTAGTGCATTCGTGGCAAAAAAACTACCCCTTAAAAAACTGATTATTCCCGATAACCTCCTTCATCGGATTCAAATCCTTCAGTTTTACTTTGTCATCAAAAGCAGCAATATGCCTGTCATGATGCACATCACTCCCCACAAAATCATACAGCCCTTTTTGTAGCAGACTTTCGGCCACCTTAGCAATATTCTCCCCGTAATAACCCGTCACAGCCAGTAAATTCAGTTGGAATAAGCACCCCGCTTTTTTAAGTTTATCATATTCAGCAGTGTTTTTATGGTAAAACAAATAACGCTCCGGATGCGCCAAAACCGGAGTATAACCCGCTACCCTTAAATCAAACAGTATAGAATACAACTGAATCGGCGCATTGATATATGACATTTCCACCAGTACATAATTGTCTTTCAGAGTTAGTAAATCCTGATTTTGAAATAATCGCACAAACTGGTCATCCATCAAATACTCGGCAGCCGCTTTAAAGGGAGTACTAAAACCCTTTTCGGTAAGTGTTTGAACCGTGTTGTTCTGATTGCTAATGATTTGCTCATGCGTATTTTCCCAAACATGCTGAATAATATGCGGAGTAGTAATGAATTCACTGACCCCAAAACTTTGCAAAGCTTTAGTCAGTTGCAACGTATCAGCAAAAGTCTTCGCCCCGTCATCAATCCCGGGTAATAAATGCGAGTGAATATCTATATGGCCATCCGGAATCAAATCCTTCAAAACCGCTTTGGATTTAAAAAAACTAAACATACCGCAAATATAGGGAAAAGAGTTGTGAGTTGTCAGTTATGAGTTATGAGTTGTGGGTTGTGAGTTATGGGTTGTGCGACAGGCTGTAAACCTGACGTCCTCAATTACCACCAAACGTATTCCCCTCTTCCAGAGGGGCTAGGGGTGTGTAAAAAAGAACATGCAGTTAATTCTAACAACCGACAACTAACAACTGAAATAGGGCTAGGGGTGTGTGAAAAAGAACATGCAGTCGATTCTAACAACCAACAACTCTAACTGACATTCGTTGTCTGTTTCGTCACTTCGAGTGTTTTGGCTTGATAATTTTCTTTGGAAATTAAGTTTTGAATAAGCCAAAATATATTGAGAAGCCTTGTTTACAATATCCTTCTCAATTAGCACAATCATATTCCCCTCTTCCAGAGGGGTAGGGGTGTGTAAATACAACATGCAGTTAATTCTAACAACCACCAACTCACAACTGGAACTGACATTCGTTGTCTGTTTCGTCACTTCGAGTGTTTTGGCTTGATAATTTTTCTTTGGAAATTAGGTTTTGAATAAGCCAAAATATATCGAGAAGCCTTTTTTGCAATATCCTTCTCAATTACCACCAACCGACAACCCACAACCGACAACTCACAACTCACAACAAACAACCCTTTTTTCTGTCAATAATCGAAAATAATTGCATAGTCTCACAATCCCTTAGTATATTTACTCCTAAGGAAACAGATTATTCGGATTCATGAATCAAACCAACAAACAGCAGCCGGACTGGTTATTTGAGATAACACCCAAAAACAAATTCTTTTCATTGAATTTAAAAGAAGTGTGGCGTTATCGTGATTTACTCAGTCTTTTTGTCAAAAGAGACATCGTTACGGTGTATAAGCAAACCGTTTTAGGGCCGCTTTGGTATTTAATTCAGCCCTTATTTACTTCCATTACATTTACCATTGTGTTCAATAATCTGGCAGGAATAAGTACCGGAGTTGTGCCCTCTTTTCTGTTCAATTTGGCCAGTATTACGGTGTGGAATTACTTCACCGCCTGTTTCACCGGAACATCCAATACCTTTGTGTCCAATGCCGGAATTTTTGGAAAAGTCTATTTCCCGCGAATCATAGCCCCGTTGACCACGGTAATTTCCAATTTGCTGAAATTCGGTATCCAACTCTTTATCTTCTTTGTTTTTTATGCGTATTTTTATTGGAAAGGAGCGCCTTTGCATTTTAATTGGGCAATCCCTTTTTTCCCGTTTACCGTTATTGTAATGGGAGTTTTAGGCTTAGGACTCGGAATGATTATTTCGTCGTTGGTCACCAAATACAGAGATTTAAGTTATCTGATAGGCTTTGGCGTTCAGTTGCTCATGTATGTCTCGGCAGTCATTTACCCGATGGCATTAATTGAAGAAAAAATCCCCGAATACGCCTGGATCATACAATACAATCCCCTGGCTTATATTGTCGAAACCAGCCGTTATATGTTGTTAGGAGTAGGAGAATTGCCTTTAGGCGGAATGCTATATACCCTAATCTTTACATTTTGTATATTTATATTTGGAGTATTATTGTTTAACAGAACAGAGAAAAGTTTTATTGATACGGTTTAGAAGTTGTGAGTTGTGGGTTGTGAGTTGTGGGTTGTGGGTTGTGAGTTATGAGTTATGAGTTATGGGTTATGGGTTATGAGTTATGGGTTATGAGTTATGAGTTGTGTGACAGGCTGTAAACCTGATGTTCTCAATTATCACTAAACGAATTCCCCTCTTCCAGAGGGGCTAGGGGTGTGTAATAATCGTGATAAAGGAGACTAAACGTTTTTGATTGCTCCACAACCGAAAACATAAAAAAAAAATGAGCGATTTTAAAAGTTATAAAGATTTAGATATTTACAACATTGGGATGGATTTATTTTTAACGGTGCATCCTGTTAGTTTAAAGTTGCCTAAATACGAATTGTATGAGTTAGGGAGTCAACTCAGACGTTCCTCTGACAGTGTGGTGTCTAATATTGTAGAAGGATATGGCAGAAGAAAATACAAAGCCGATTTTGTTCGCTTTTTGGTTTTCTCTCATGCCAGTTGTTTAGAAACCATTGGACATATTTATAAAATAACGCTATTGTATCCTGATTTGAAAGCCGATTTTGAACCATTAATGCAACATTATGAGAATTTAGGCGGAAAAATTTTTAACTTTATAAAGTATGTAGAACAAAATTGGAAGTAGAATCAGTTGTGAGTTGTGAGTTGTGGGTTATGGGTATTGGGTTGTACGACAGGCTTAAAACCTGATGTCCTCAATTACCACCAACCGAATTCCCCTCTTCAGAGGGGCTAGGGGTGTGTAATAATCGTGATAAAGAACACTAAACGTTTTTGATTGCTCCACAACCGACACCCCAGAACCCAGAACAATAACCGCAAAGTCTATCTCACAACCCATAACCCACAACCCACAACTATTAACACAAAATATGCCTCACAACTCACAACTCACAACCCACAACGTAATCATCAAAGCCGAAAACATCTCCAAGCAGTACCGACTCGGAAAGGTAGGCACCGGAACCATAAAGCACGACCTGAATCGTTGGTGGCATAGCATCAGGGGTAAGGAAGACCCGTATTTGAAAATTGGGGAAACCAATGACCGTTCCACGAAAGGGGAAAGCGATTACGTTTGGGCTTTGCAGGATATCAATTTCGAAATAGCCAAAGGAGAGGTAGTGGGGATTATTGGGAAAAACGGAGCAGGGAAATCCACCCTTTTAAAGATTCTGTCCCGGGTGACTTCGCCTACTACCGGCAGTGTGAAATTTGGAGGCCGTGTCGCTTCTTTACTCGAAGTAGGAACCGGATTTAATGGCGAGATGACCGGTCGTGAAAACATTTTCCTGAACGGGGCTATACTAGGTATGACCAAAAAAGAAATCGCTTCCAAGCTGGATGAAATCATTGAATTTTCCGGATGTGAGCGTTACATAGATACGCCTGTGAAGCGCTACAGCAGCGGAATGTATGTGCGTTTGGCTTTTGCGGTAGCCGCATTTTTAGAGCCAGAAATTTTAATAGTCGATGAGGTGTTAGCCGTTGGCGATGCCGAATTCCAGAAAAAAGCCATTGGCAAAATGCAGGATATTTCCAGAGGCGAAGGCAGGACGGTACTTTTTGTGAGTCATGATATGAATGCAATATCGGTATTAACTAACAAAGTGATACTTTTAAAAAATGGGTATATATATTATGAAGGTAATACAGATGAAGGAATTAAAAAATATTTTAATGAAGGAACTAATGAATTGAATTATTTTAATAATGAGATTAGTGTTGCTCCAAAAATAACTAGTATTATTTTAGAAACTAGTTTGCCGGGTAATGTTCATGAATTTGGTAATGAAATGAAAGTCGAATTTACTATTAATTGTCCTATCGATGTTGAAAATTTAGCATTATCTTTTCAAATTATAGATGAATTTGAAAATCCAATTATTCATACTTGGCAAATTGATTCTGAACATAAAATTAGTAGAGAGAAAGGAGTTTATAAGTTTAGTTGCAAATTTGAAAAATTGAGACTTTATATTGGAATCTATTCTTTTAGGGTGTATCTGTCAGAATCTAAGACGAAAGAAAGATTTGATTATATTAATTCAACGTGTAATTTTAAAGTTGAGATGATGAAAAATATTAGGAGTGATTATAAATGGGAGCCTGGTGCCAGTAAATATATTGAAGATTCGCGATGGGAAATAGTAAAAGTGTAATTATGAGTGTTTTACATGGGGTTAGAAAATGTATTGTTAAATTTTTAGCTAAAAGTGGTAATGAAGGGAAAAATAAAAATGTGATGTCAAGTATAAAAGATTTTACAATTTTTGAGAGAGAGGTTGTTGGAAAAGTACAAGAGAATACAATGACGTCACCGGAAAGAATTGTTTCATTAATTCATGCCGTTAAATATATTGATGTAAATAATATAGAGGGTGATATAGTGGAATGTGGTGTTTGGAGAGGAGGTAGTATAGGTACTTGTATATTAGCTTTAAATAAAATTAATAGAAGAGATAAAAAAATTTGGCTGTTTGATACTTTTGAAGGGATGAATAAGCCAACAGAAGTTGATTTGGATATTAATGGGAATTTAGCTTGTGAAAGAATGGATAAAGAGAATGTTGAAACATCTTGGTTATGGGCAAAAGCTGAAATAGATATTGTTAAGGAAAATATTAATAGGTATAATTATCCATTGCAAAATATTAACTTCATTGAGGGAGTAGTCGAAAAAACATTATTGTTGGATAACTTACCAGAAAAAATATCATTATTAAGATTAGATACTGATTGGTATGAATCAACAAAAATTGAATTAGAGATTTTGTATCCAAAATTAGTGTCAGGAGGTATATTAATAATTGATGATTATGGGCATTGGGAAGGATGTAAAAAAGCTGTAGATGAATTTTTTGAAAAGTTGGAATTTAAACCTTTTTTGCATCGAATAGATTACACAGGAAGATTAATTATAAAACCATGACGAGTAGCGATTTTATTGATATTAAACTTTCTTATACAAATTTAGATAGATACTATATTCGTACTTCTATATTTAACGCTTTAAAACAAACATTGCCGCAATTAAAGGGAGATTTATTAGATATAGGATGTGGAAAAATGCCGTATAAAAATTATATTTTAGAAAATAGTAGGGTTGAAAATTATGTTGGATTAGATATTGAAAATGCTTTAGAATATGATAAGTCAGTGAAACCTGATTTTATTTGGAATGGAAAAAGTATGCCTTTTCAATCAAATAGCTTTGAAAGTGCTTTTGGAACGGAAGTTTTAGAGCATTGTCCAGAACCTGAAATTATATTAAATGAGGTCTATAGAGTTTTGAAACCAGATGGTGTTTTCTTTTTTACTGTTCCTTTTTTGTGGAATTTACACGAAGTCCCACATGACGAATATAGGTACACTCCATTTTCACTGCAACGGCATTTGCAAAATTCAGGATTCAAAGATGTAGCAATCAAAGCAACTGGAGGATGGCATGCTTCGATGGCGCAAATGTTAGGTTTGTGGGTAAGAAGAAGTCCATTGTCAAATAATAAAAGAAAATATTTATCATTGGTTTTAAAACCAGTAATTAAATATTTGATAAAAATGGATAATAATTCGACTATTCAATTTGGAGAAGGTCAAATGATAACAGGATTGTATGGAACAGCAAAAAAATAGAATAGCGATGGTTTCACCCTCTCAAAATGCTTATTCAGAAACCTTTATTCAGGCACAAAAAAAAGGTTTGAAAGGACAAGTATTTTATTATTACGGAGGGCATTTACCACAATATTTAGAAGGTCGCGGTTTATTAAATACTAATTGGAATAAAGTCACGGCCAAGTTGAAACAAAAATTGAAATTAACCCAATTTTCAAGTGCTGAATTAGCTTTTATACAATCGTTGAAAAAAAATAAAATTCAACTGATTTTTGCTCAATATGGAGTTACAGCTCATAAAATTGTCAAAATTTGTAAGTATTTAAAAATCCCTTTAATTACTCATTTTCATGGCTATGATGCGTCAGTTAATCGAGTTATAGAAGACTGTAATAATTATAAAGAAGTTTTTGATTATAGCGCTTATGTGATTGCTGTTTCTCATTCTATGAAAAACAAATTGGGGGAATTAGGATGTCCTGAAGAAAAATTAATTTACAATACTTACGGACCAAATAATAGTTTTTTTGAAAACAATCCTCAATTTTCAGAATCTATTTTTGTTGGATTGGGAAGATTTGTAGCCAAAAAAGCGCCATATTACACCATTTTAGCTTTCAGACAGGTTGCTCAGAAATTTCCGCAAGCAAGATTAGTTATAGGAGGACAGGGTGAATTATATGAAGTTTGTAAAAATTTAGTACGTTATCATCAATTAGAAAACAATGTAAAGTTTCCGGGAGTATTATCCAAGGAAGAGTTTACAGCCTATTTAGCTAAAAGTTTGGCTTTTGTACAACATTCAGTAACGGCTGATAGTGGAGATCAGGAAGGCACACCTGTGGCTGTTCTTGAAGCTTCAGCGGCGGGTTTGCCTGTTATAGCTACTTTTCATGCCGGAATATCTGATGTAATTGTTGATGGAGAAACAGGTCTTTTGGTGGCAGAACATGATGTAAATGCTATGGCTCAAAAAATGATTCAACTATTAGAGAATAAAAGTTTAGCCCAACAAATGGGAGCAAAAGGAAAAGAGAGAATAAAAAAAATTTTTACATTAGACAGACATTTAGAAGTACTGGACGAGATAATTGAAAAATCTATTTAATTAAATGAATAATCCTCTAGTTTCTATAATAATCCCAACTTACAACAGGGCGCATCTTATTGGTGAAACCCTTGATTCAGTTTTGGCGCAAACCTACGAAAACTGGGAATGTATTATTGTGGATGATGGTTCTACTGATAATACGTCAGAGGTAGTAAATAGTTATATTCAAAAAGATGGTCGTTTTCAGTTTTATTATAGACCTATTGAGAAAATAAAAGGAGCTAGTTCTTGCCGAAATTTCGGTTTAAGTTTGTCAAAAGGAGTATTTGTTATTTTTTTAGATTCCGATGATTTACTTTTAGAATATTGTTTAGCAAATAGAATTTCAAAAGCAAGTGAAAAGTCGGATTTAAATTTTTGGGTTTTTCCAATGTTTGTTGAATCTGAAAATCAGGGAAGAAAGATAAAAGAAATCCCTTTTTCTAAAAGTTATTTGATTGATTTTTTATCCTATAAAATTCATTGGCAGACAATGTGTACTTTATGGGAAGCTAATTTTCTAAAAAAAATAAAAGGCTTTAATGAACTATATCCAAGATTAAATGATCCTGAAATTCACATCAGGGCGATGTTAGAATCAAAAAATAGATTTTTTGTATTCAATGATGCATTAGCAGATAGTGTTTATAAAGTTACTTTATTGAGAGATCGATGTGAATTTTCAAAAATATATTCCACTTCCTTATTGTTGTTTATCCCTGATATGACTAATATGTTAAGAGACCATAAATTACTTCAAGAAAGAAAACACTTAAAAGCATATTTGAGAGATTATTTTGTTGGTTTTTTTAGATATAATAGTAGAAAAAGAAATTTTAGTGTATTAAATATCTTTTATGCTTTTAGAATAATAAATATTGTTACCTATTATAAATTGCACATTAATTACTGTTTATTTTTGGTTTTTAATTATTTAACAAGAAAGACTAGAAATAAATTAGATAACCAAGTTACTAATCTGTGAATAAAGTATGAGTATCCCCAAAGTCTCTATAATAGTTCCCTGCTACAAGCAAGCTCATTTTTTGGATGAGGCTTTGCAGTCGGTATTGGAGCAAACTTATATTCATTGGGAATGTATCATTGTGAATGACGGAAGTCCGGATAATACGGAAGCAATAGCTCAAAATTGGTTAAAAAAAGATTCCAGATTCAAATACATTTATAAAGAGAATGGAGGATTGAGTAGTGCCAGAAATGCGGGAATAAAAATAGCAAAAGGAGATTGGATTTTATCATTGGATGCTGATGATAAGATAGGGAATGAATATTTAGAAAAAGCAAATGAAGAGTTTGAAAAAGGCTGTTCTGTTATTTATTGTAATGCTAATTTTTTTGGTTTAGTAGAAGAAAAATGGGAATTACCTGAGTATTCATACGGTAAGCTATTAGTGAATAATCTTATATTTTGTTCTGCTTTTTTTCGCAAAAAAGACTGGGAAAAAGTAGAAGGATATGATGAAAATTTGTTGTGTGGCAGAGAGGATTGGGAATTTTGGATAGCGATATTAAATTCGGAGAGCAAAGTAGTAAAGTTAGATTATATAGGTTTTTTTTATAGAAGGAAGGAAAATTCTATGGATGCCTTTTTAAAAAATAATAAAATTTTATTGAATCAAGTAGAAAATTATATTTATAAGAAGCATTTGAATAAATATTTGTTAATAAGCGATAACGCATTTGAAAATTATCAAGATTATATAAAAGTAAAATACCAAAATGTGCAAATTTTACGAAACATAAATAAAAATTATTGGAGTAAGCTTTTGTATAAAATTCTAAAGATGTTGTAATGATTTCTATTATAATTTGTTCTCGTAATTCTCAAATTGAAGAATCACTGAATAGTAATATTAAAGAAACAATTAATTCAGAATATGAGTTGATTGTAGTTGATAATTCTATGAATAATTATTCAATTTTTGAAGCCTATAATTTAGGAATTCAGAAGAGTAAAGGAGAGTATTTGTGTTTTATTCATGACGATATTATTGTAAATACTAAAAATTGGGGGGGGATTATTGAGAGAATTTTTTCTAATGATTCTCAAGTTGGATTAATAGGTGTTGCTGGTGGAAAGATAAAGATGAAAATGCCTTCAGCTTGGTGGGATGGAGGCAAAGTTGTATTAAAGTTAGTACAACATTATAAAAATAAGCCACAAGAACTTTGGGATCAAGGTTTTGAAAAAACAGATATTGTAGAGGTAAGTGCAATTGACGGAGTTTTTATGGTAATGAAAAATGACGGTAAAATTCAATTTGACGAAAGCTTAATAGGTTTTCATTGTTATGATTTATACCTTTCTTTGAAACATCATATTTTAGGAAAAAAAGTAATTGTTACGAATAAAATACTTATAGAACATTTTTCTGAAGGTAACCTAGATAAATCTTGGTTTGAATCAACTAGTATATTTCATAAAAAATATAAAAAATATTTGCCCATTATAAGCGAGAGTGGTATTGATTTTTATAAATTAAGGAATCAAGAGGTTAACTTATGTGCCGATTTTATATCAAAATTAATTGAGTATAAATTGTATAAGGATGCTATTTATTGGTGGTTTGAGTTTTTTAAGTTAAAACCTGTAGCTAAATTTCATTATAGGTTTTGGTACAGAATGATAAAAATTATGAGATGTTAGCAATAATATTACCTTACTATAAGATTAGCTTTTTTGAAGAAACCTTACAATCTTTAGCCAATCAAACTGATAAAAGATTTAAAGTTTATATAGGTGATGATGCCAGTTTGGAAAGCCCAACAGTTTTATTGGCAAAGTACAAAGGAAAATTTGATTTTCTGTATCATCGTTTTAATGAAAATTTAGGAGGAAAATCATTAACGAAACAATGGGAACGATGTATCGCGTTGTCTGGGGATGAAGAATGGCTGATGATTTTGGGAGATGATGATTATTTAGATTCCTCAGTGGTAGCATCATGGTATACTAATTTCGAGAGTTTTAAAGATCAATCAAATGTTGTTCGATTTGGAACAAAAGTTGTGCAACAAGAATCCAATACAATATCAGCAATCCATACTCATCCCGTTTGGGAATCAGCATCCGATTCGTTTGTTAGGATTGTTAAAGGTGTTACAAGAAGTTCATTATCAGAATACATATTTTCTAGAGCAAGTTATAAAAAGTATGGTTTTAAAAATTACCCATTAGCGTGGTGTAGCGATTATAAAGCATTTCTGGATTTTCCTGATGGGAAATTGATTTATTCAATAAACGAAGCAATTGTTTATTTTAGAATATCAAGTTTCAATATTTCAGGGCAACAGGAGAATAACAATTTGAAAAATGAGACGAGTATACTTTTTTATCAGGATGTTATCAAGGAGCGTATCGAAATGTTTACTAAAGAACAAAAATTAGAATTGATGATGGCTTATGAGGTTTTGATAAAAAAATCTAGAAAACTTAAAGTAGAGGAATGGATTTTTATCATTAAGCGTTATATAATTTATTTTAGTTTGGTGCCATTTTTAAAATCGATTAGAAGAGTTATTATCAGTATTCTTAAAAAATAATTATGTTTGAAACGCCTGTCTTATTTCTTATATTTAATCGTCCTGATATTACAAAAATAGTTTTTGAAGAAATAAAAAAACTAAAACCTAAATTTTTGTATGTAGCTGCAGATGGAGCGCGTTCAAATGTTTTTCAAGATGCGGAAAAATGTAAAGAAACAAGGGATTTAGTTTTAAATGGTATCGATTGGGACTGTGAGTTGAAAATCTTGTTCAGGGATGAAAATTTAGGTTGCGGTAGGGCAGTATCAGAGGCTATAACATGGTTTTTTGATCATGTTGAACAGGGAATAATTTTGGAAGATGATTGCCTACCACATCCTTCTTTTTTTAAATATTGTGAGGTATTGTTGGAAAAATATAAGCATAATGAAACAATTTTTGCCATAAATGGAAGTAATTTACTGGGGGAAAAGAAATTTGGAGAGGCGTCTTATTTTTTTTCAAATTATGCTTTTGTTTGGGGATGGGCAAGTTGGAGAAGGGCTTGGAAATATTATGATTATAGGCTAGAAAAATTAGAAAATTTTAAGACCGAGAAATTAATCAATAGAATAGATAAAAGGGCTATATTTAAAGAATATTGGATACCTACTTTTGAAAGAGTAAGAAATAACGAAATTGATACTTGGGATTATCAATGGACTTTTTCGATATGGAATAATCAAGGAATAAATATAGTGCCAAATGTAAATTTAATTTCTAATATAGGCTTTGGAATAAATGCAACACATACAAAAGAATCAAGTGCTTTTGAAAAATTAGCTACACAAAATATTGGAAAAATAGACCATCCTATGGAAATTAAGGTGGACAAGTTAGCAGACAGATATATTGCTGACTTTTGTTATAAAATTGCGAAGCCAAAGAAAGGATTAAAAAAAACAATTATAGTTTGGATAAAAAAAATTTTGGCTTTTTTAAATACCTTGGAAGTTTAAATAAAAATTCATGAATTGTAAACTTTGCCAATCGGTTTCAAATAAGATATTTTCTGGAAAAATATTGAACAAATATGAAATAGATTATTTTCAATGCCAGCATTGTAGTTTTATCCAGGCTGAAGAAGCGTTTTGGTTGGAAGAATCGTACTCCTCTGTTATTGCGATTACAGATGTAGGATTGGTTTCAAGGAATTTAAGTTTTCAAAATATTTCATTTTGGATAATTAAAAAGTATTTTGATTATAAAGGAAAATTTATTGATTTTGCTGGTGGATATGGATTGTTTGTGCGATTAATGAGAGATAAAGGCTTAAATTTTTTCAGACAGGATTTGTATTGTGAAAATATTTTTGCACAATATTTTGACGTAACCAATCAAACTTGTAAAGAAAAATTTGAGGTATTAACAGCCTTTGAAGTTTTTGAACATTTATCAAATCCAATTGAAGAAATTGAGAAAATGTTTGAATATTCAAATAACATTTTATTTTCAACAGAATTGCAACCGAGAACAAAAATGCAATCTGTAAATGATTGGAGGTATTTTGCATTGGAAACCGGGCAGCATATTTCCTTTTACAATATAAAATCACTTGAAATTATTGCAGAAAAATTTAATTGTTATTTTTATTCAAATGCTGCTAATCTTCATATTTTAACAAAGTACGAGTTACCTACAAATCCCTTTGAAGAATGGGAAAAGTTTAATAAAAAAACTTTTTTGGTTAAAATTCTTTATAAACTTATCAGATATATAGAAAATATGATGGGTAAGGAAAAAAAGGAGTTTTATTTAGAAAGTTTAAGGGATAAAGATTATTACGCGGTAATTGAAAAAATAAAGGAAATGTAAATTAATTACAAACTGTCGATGAAAATTTTAGTACATCCTCAAACTTTTAATTTACAAAAATATGGAGGTATTTCTAGGTATTATACAGAAATTCTTTCCAGACTTTCTATATCTAATAGTGTTCAGATTCCGATTTATGGAACGTCTAATATATATTATAATGAAAGTACATTATTAACTACTAAACAAAAGTTATATTCATTTTATGTTCGATTATTAGAAGTTTTGAGCATTAGGAAACTTGAAAAAACGAGAAAAAGGAATGATAGCTTATTGAGACATCAATTATTTAAGAAAGATTTTGATGTTTTTATTCCCACCTATTATGATGTTGAATTTTTGAAATATTTAGGTTCAAAACCTTTTGTTTTGACAGTTTATGATATGATTTATGAATTGTTTCCAGATTTTTTCACAGAACAGAAAGAGGTTGTTTCTACTATAGTTAAGAATAAACAAATTTTGATAGAAAAGGCATCCAGAATAATTGCTGTTTCTGAAAATACAAAAAGAGATATATTAAAAGTGTATCCCAATATAAACGAGACAAAAATTGATGTTGTTTATCATGGTTGCTCTATAAAAATCTCAGAAAGTAAAACAGTTTTTTTACCAGATAAATATATTTTATACGTTGGAACTCGTAATAATTACAAGAATTTTTATTTTATGCTTGATGCCATTAAGGATCTATTATATTCAAATAAAGATTTAAAGCTCTTATGTGCGGGAGGAGGAAAATTTACTGAAGAGGAAAGAAATTATATAAAAAATATGCAACTCGAACCACAAATCATGCAGCAAGATTTTAAGGAAAAGGAATTGGGTTTGTTTTATAAAAAAGCAATTTGTTTTGTTTTTCCTTCGCTTTATGAAGGTTTTGGTATTCCAGTATTAGAAGCAATGTCTTGCGGCTGTCCGGTAGTTTTGTCGAGTCATAGTTCGTTTCCAGAGGTAGCTGGTGAAGCAGGTGTATACTTTGAAATGAATGATGCTGATGATTTAAAAAAGAAAGTGCAATCTTTAATTCAAAATAAATTATTGCGTGATGAATTTTCTTTGAGAGGATTGGAACAGGTCAAGAAATTTAGTTGGGAAAAAGCTGCTGCAGAATGTCTTGATGTTTATAGAAAGGCTTATGATCAATAGAAAAAAGCTATATCATAATTTAACAAATAAATCACAATGCGAGATATCAAAATTGATTTTATAGATTTTTGGCCTAATCTTGATAAGACAAATAACTATTTTTATAATATACTTTCAGAATTTTACAATGTTATTATTGATAGTGAAAAGCCAGATTTGATTTTTTATTCGTGTTACGGATATGATTATTTGAAATATAAATGTAAACGTATCTTTTTTACAGGAGAAAATAGAAGGCCGGATTTTATGGCATGTGATTTTGCATTTTCATTTGACTTCAATAATAGAAAAGATCATTATAGATTGCCCTTGTATTTATTGTATTTGGATGAGGCAAATATGAATAATAAAATTACTGAAATTAAATCCAGAAGAGAATTAAGCGAAGCATGGAATAATAAAAAGAAATTGTGTTGCATGGTTGTTTCAAACCCCAATGCTAAAGAGCGAATCAATTTTTTTCATAATCTCTCAAGCTATATTGATGTCGATTCTGGAGGTAAAGTGTTGAATAATGTTGGAGGTCCAGTAGCTGATAAAATAAAATTTATTCAAGATTACAAGTTTGTTATTTCTTTTGAAAATGAGAGCCATGATGGTTATACAACTGAAAAAATATTAGAACCAATTTTTGTTGATAGTATTCCTATTTATTGGGGAAATAGACTAGTTAATAAAGATTTTAATCCTAAAAGATTTTTAAATTATCAAGATTTTGAAACTGAAGAGGAACTTATTGCGAGGTTATTAGAAATTGATAAAAATTCGGAGATTGCTATTGATATTTTAAGTCAGGAAGTGTTTAGTCAAGAGGTAGATTCCCCATCAAAAATCAGAAAAAATGTTCTTGAAATAATAATTAAAGTTATAGAAAATAATAAGAAACCCAAGTCTCAAAGTTATCATGAACTTATTCATAGGATACATTTTGGTTTTAATAGGAAACTAAAAATGGCAAAGAAGAAAATATCATATCTATTCAAATCATCATAACAAAATATAGCTTGGCTTATCCTAATAAAATTTATTTGTATTTTCAATATAAAATAATAGGAAAAAAAAGTGTTCATTTGGGAGGAGCAACACAAATTTTATTTGGTATTATTGGAAAACGTTGGGAGCTTGAATATGACATGTCAGATTTTTTTAATGTACATTGGATAAGACCCAATAGTAACGAAAAACCAAAAAAATTAATAAAGTTGAAAACGGTTGTTATTGGTAAATAGAATTTAATTGGTAAGTAAAAATAAATGAAAGTAGCATTTATAACAGGAGTGACAGGACAGGATGGAGCTTATTTAAGTGAGTTTTTATTGAAAAAAGGATATATCGTTCACGGATTAAAAAGACGTTCGTCTCAGTTTAATACCGACAGGATCGATCATTTATATCAGGATCCACATGTAGATAATAGAAATTTCTATCTGCATTACGGTGATATGACTGATAGTACCAATCTAATCCGTCTGATAAAAGAAATTCAGCCTGACGAGATTTATAATCTCGCTGCCATGAGTCATGTACAGGTGTCATTTGAAATACCGGAATATACAGCCAACGCAGATGGTTTGGGAACCTTGAGGATTTTGGATGCTGTTCGTTTGCTAGGATTGGAAAAGAAAACAAGGGTCTATCAGGCCTCAACTTCTGAGCTGTACGGAAAAGCGCAGGAAGTACCCCAATCAGAAACAACCCCTTTTTATCCCAGAAGTCCGTATGGAGTAGCAAAACTGTATGCCTATTGGATTACGGTAAATTATAGGGAAGCCTATGGAATGTTTGCTTGTAACGGTATTTTGTTCAATCATGAATCTCCCGTTCGTGGAGAGACTTTTGTGACACGAAAGATAACTAGGGCTGCTGCCAGAATTGCACTTGGAATGCAGGATAGGTTGTACATAGGTAACCTTGATGCGCAACGGGACTGGGGCCATGCTAAAGATTATGTGCGCATGATGTGGATGATTCTTCAGGCTGATGAAGCTGAAGACTGGGTAATTGCAACTGGAAAAACAACTACTGTAAGGGAGTTTATTGTAATGGCTTTTAATCAGTTAGGGATTGAATTAGAATTTAAAGGGGTTGCTGCCGATGAAAAAGCCTATGTGAAATCTTGTAGTGATTCTCGTTTTCAAATAGAAAAAGGTAAGGAAGTAGTAGCTGTCGATACTCAGTATTTTCGTCCTACTGAAGTAGATTTGTTGATAGGTGATGCATCCAAGGCCAAAAATAAATTGGGTTGGTTTCCGCAATTTGATTTAGAAGAATTGGTAGCAGAGATGGTGGAAGCTGATGTAAAATTGATGCAAAAAGAATGTTATCTGAAAGAGGGCGGATTTGCAATTCATAACTATTTTGAATAAGGAAATGGATAAGAATGCTAAAATATATGTAGCCGGACATCGAGGACTCGTTGGGAGTGCAATCGTAAAATGTTTGCAAAGCAAAGGCTATACTAATCTTTTGCTGAAGACACACGATGAGTTGGATTTAACCGATACTGCTGCGGTAGCTGCTTTTTTTCAGAATGAAAAACCAGACTATGTTTTTTTAGCTGCTGCAAAGGTAGGTGGAATCATTGCCAATTCAACTTATAGAGCCGATTTTATATATGAAAATATGATGATTCAAAGCAATGTGATTCATCAGAGTTATTTAAATCAGGTAAAAAAACTGTTGTTTTTAGGAAGTACTTGTATTTATCCTAAAAATGCACCCCAGCCTCTTAAAGAAGAATATTTATTGACCGACGTTTTGGAATATACTAATGAGCCTTATGCTATTGCAAAAATTGCCGGGATAAAAATGTGTGAGAGCTACAATTTACAGTATAAGACTAATTTTATGTCGGTAATGCCCGCGAATTTATATGGGCTAAACGATAATTTTGATTTGCAAAATTCCCATGTTTTACCGGCGCTGATGAGAAAAATTCATTTGGGAAAAGCTTTAGAAAATAGTGATTGGAAAACTATTAGATTTAATTTGGATCTTTTACCTCTGGATGGAACTACCGGAAAGGATCCTGAAACTGTCATTTTGAAAAGCTTGGAACCCTTTGGGATATTTAAGAAAGAAGATGAGGTTAGCGTAGAAATCTGGGGCACCGGAAAACCAATGAGGGAATTTTTGTGGTCTGAAGATTTGGCCGATGCCTGTGTATATCTAATGGAAAATCGTAATTTTTCGGATTGTATCAATGATAAAAATGAGGTTGTTGGTAACTCGGGTGATGCTAGGGAAGCTAAAGAAACAGAATTTCGGAACACGCATATTAATATCGGAACAGGGAGTGATATTTCCATTAAAGATTTAGCTTATTTGATTAAAAAAACAATTGGATTCAAGGGAAGTTTTGTTTTTAACAGCCAAAAACCTGATGGTACCTTTCGAAAACTAACCGATGTAAGCAAACTCAATAATTTGGGTTGGAAACATCAAGTAGCGATTGAAGAAGGAGTAAGAAAATTATATGATTGGTATTTAAATAAATAAAATGAAACCATTTTTAACTGTAATTACAATTAACTACAATAATCTTTTAGGTTTAGAGAAAACGATTCAATCAGTAAAATCTCAAACTTTTAAAAATTTTGAATACCTAGTAATAGACGGTGGAAGCAAAGATGGGAGTAAAGAATATATTGAAAGTCAAGATGCGTTTATACATTATTGGGTAAGTGAACCCGATTCAGGGATTTATAATGCTATGAATAAAGGAATCAAGGCTTCAAATGGTGATTATTTGTTATTTCTAAATAGTGGAGATGAACTAAACGGGAATAGTGCTCTGGATGACTTTATTAAGCATCAGCGTTTTCAAGGAGACATTATTTATGGGGATTATAAGTATAAGGAAGGAGGAAAGATTTTTCCCGATAATTTAACACCTTTGTTCTTTGTTCGCACCTCATTACCACATCAGAGTACTTTATTTAAGCGTGAAGTTTTTGATAAAATAGGTTTGTATGACGAAAATTATAAAATAGTTTCCGACAGGGCTTTTTATATTAAATGTTTTTTAAGTAATCAATTTGTATTTAAACATATTCCTTATCCATTAGCTATTTATGATTTATCAGGAATAAGCAATGATCCATTATATAAAGAAAGACAGGCGTTGGAAAATGAAAGGATGTTTCAGGAGCATTATGGGATTTATTATGAAGATTATAAAAATATGCTTCTTTTACAAAGTAAACTTAATCAGGCCAGAAAGGAATCCGTTTCGGGTATTATGAAAAGAATCGTGAAAAAAATAAAAAAAGTATGTCGAATCCCTTAGTAAGTGTTATTGTTCCAACTTATAACAGAACGGATTATTTAAAATTAACACTGGAGAGTATTAAAAATCAAACTTTTCAGGATTTTGAAATTATTGTAATTGACGATGGTACTCCAAATGATAATAACCTGATTTTGTGTTCAACTTTTGAGAAAATAAAGTATATAAAGATTGAAAATTCAGGTGGGCCAGCCAAGCCTAGAAATAGAGGAATGAAGGAAGCTAAAGGAAGTTATATTGCTTTTGTAGATGATGATGATATTTGGTTGCCAAATAAGTTAGAACAACAACTTGCAGTACTTGAACAAAATCCTGAATTTGGATTGGTTCATAGTTGTTGTGAAGTAATAGATGAGAATGGAATAAAAACCAATGAAATTATTGGGAGACCTGGTTCACCGGATGTAAAACACGGTGATGTAGCTATGCGAATGATGGGAAATTGGACATTGATGATGCCTACTCCTCTGATTAGAAAAAAAGTAATAGATCAGGTGGGCTTTTTTAATGAAATTATGCCCCCTGCTGGTGAAGATGTGGAATATTTTACACGTTGTTCTTTTGTATCAAAAATCTTTTATATAGATGAACCTTTGGCTTTATATAGGAGACATTCTAATAATATTTCAGGCAATTCTATTAAATATCTTGAATTACCATTGTATTTGAAAAACGTTTTGTCAGAGCAATTAGAAAGAGAAAGAATTACTAAAAAGCAGTATTTTTTGCTCTTGAATAGTTTGTGTAAAATGCAAATTAAAATGATTAAGAAAGGCATGGGGAAAACATTAAAAAGATTATTTTTATTAGATGTTTTTTGGGTCATAAAAAAAAATAATTTTAAGTTGTTAATTTATGTTTTGTTCTTTAAGAGAACAGTTCTTTAGTTTTAAAGAAGATATTAAGTTAACCCGTTGGGTGAAATTATTAAAAACGTCAGTTCGAGTGTTTTTGTATAGTCCCGATAGCTATCGTGACGAGAACCATTTTTGATGAAATTTTTCTTGTTCTCGATACAATTTTCTGTCGAAGATCACTCGAATTGACGAAAATGATTGTCAAAAACTAATGTCACCAACGGGTAGTTCGTTAATAAATTTGAAACAAGAAAAAGTCTGGAATGATTATCTAAATGAGTATATGAGAATAGGAATGAATCCTCAAAAGCAGGATAAGAATATTATATTAAGTACCGGTCATCGGGTTATTGTAGTAGTATACATACCTGAATCAACGGGTTATTATCAAAATATATTAGAAGTTTTTAAGCTTTGTATAACCTCACTTATTACGACCAAAAATAATCAATGTGCAATAACAGTTGTAAATAACGCCTCATGTAAAGAGGTAAATGATTTTCTGGACGATAATTTTAAGAAAGGAGATATAGATTCTGTTATTCATCATAAGGAAAACATAGGGAAAATAGATGCTGTTATTGGAGCTGCCAGAGGAGTTCGAGAACCTTTAATCACAATGACGGATACCGATATTTTGTTTGAAAACGGATGGCAAAAAAATGTTGAGGATATTTTTATAAAAATTAAAAATGTAGCTTCCGTTTGCCCTATAGCTACTCGTAACTCATTAAATTACGAAACAAGTTCTACTTTTAAGAGTATTATTTTTCGTAAAGTGAAATTTAAGTTCATGCCAATTCCTGAAAATTTTGAGGCCTATAATAAAAGTCTTCAAAGCGTAAATAGAAAGCCGGAAATATCAAAAAATAAATTATGGCCGGTTATAGAAAAAAATGGAATAAAGGCAATTGTAGGCAGTGGACATCAGGTTTTAACAATCAGAAGAGAGCTTTTGTTTAGTACGGTACCCAATAGTCCTTGTTTTATTCCTGTTGGACGCAAATCGGAGTTTAGGTATGTGGATGAACCGATAAATAGAAGTGGTGGATTACGTTTAGCTACCTATAATAATTATGCTTATCACATGGGAAATGCTGTTGAGGATTGGATGTCTGAGGTACAAAAACAGAATCTCTCAAATAAAAAGAATAGTGAAAATTCCGAAAAATTAGTACAGTTGCCTGTAACAAATTTTAAAAATCCTTATTATGGATGGTTTTATTTTTGGCAGAAGGTATGGAGTAAACTTTTTAAGGTGTTTTATAACGTCAATAAGATGAACTAAACGATTAATTTCGAAAAACTAAATAAAGAAAAATGCCAACAGTAGTTTTAATTTCACAAATGCCCTTACCTTATTCGGGTATTGGGAGTTGGACAACTTTGTATAATAATTATTTAAGAAATAATCATAAAATAGATAGTATAGTTTGTTCAAAACCGGAAGAATTATTTGAAGGAATACTATATAGTTTTGTCAAGGTTACATTTGTTTCTAAACTCAAAAACAGGCTTCTTAAAAGAAAAAAAACAGAATATCTAAAGGCACTTGATAAGTTAATTAATCCTCAGAAAAAATATATTATTCAGGTGGTTGATAATTATGGAATGATAAAACCTCTTCAAAATTATTTGCTATCAAAAGGCATTCGAAATAATTGTTATATTCAGTTTTTTTATCATGGATACCCGCCTTATGTTCAAAAAACTGCTACATTAGATTTTTATGAAAACATAGATGAGATTATATTATTAACTAAAGATAGTTACATTTTACATAAAAAAGAGATTAAGCTAATGCCTGATTTTTTTTCAATACTGCCTAATGGTATTAATACAGATAGCTTTAAAAAAATAGCTGATTTGGAAAAAAATAAATTAAAAGAGCAATTTAATGTAGAAGATAAAACAGTATTTCTGTGGTGCTCTAATGATAGGCCTAAAAAGGGATTAGAACTTATTTTAGAAGTATGGAAAAATCTTTATGTACAGTTTGAAAATATTGTTTTACTTGTTGTAGGGGCTGAAAGAGAAAAAGAAATTAAGGGAGTTAGGTTTTTAGGAAAAATACCAAATGAATCACTTCCGGAGTATTATCAGCTTTCAGATTGCTATCTTTTCCCAACTTTATGCCAGGAAGGTTTTGGATTGAGTTTGATTGAAGCATTGCATTGTGGTTGCCACTGCATTGCTTCCGCTTTAGGAGGGGTTCCGGAAGTATTGCAATATGGTAAATTGGGACGGTTAATAGAAAACCCCCATCTTGTTGTAGAATGGGAGGAGGCTATAATCGATTTCTTGAAAGGGAAATTTGAAATTTCGAATGTTCCGGAAAATTTGTATTCTCAGGAACAATGGAATGTGGAGATGAATACAATTATAGAAAATGCAAAATTCAGATTGAAAAATAATAGCGCAAAATGATGAGAATAGAACAGTTGACTTTTACCAGATTTCTTGCGGCAACTTCAATTGTTATTTTTCACTATGGAGTTAAATGTTATCCATTTAATAATAATGAAATTGCTTTTATATTTAAAAGTGCTGATGTGGGAGTAAGCTATTTTTTTATATTATCTGGTTTTGTGATGATGCTTGCTTATGGTAATAGACCGGTTATCTCGGTTAGAGAGTATTTGATAAACCGGTTAGCAAGAATATATCCAGTATATTTTTTTGCCTCTCTTTTAATGCTTTTAACGCAATTACGCACCAATAATTTAGATGTAAAGGGATTGTTTTTTAATCTTTTTATGATTCAGGCATGGTTTCCGGATAAAGTTTTATCATTTAATCCACCAGCATGGTCTTTGGCTGTAGAATTTGTTTTTTATCTTATCTTCCCTTTTGTTTTCAATCAGCTTTTTAAAAAAATAGCCTTAAATAGAATTGTAGTATTTGTAGTGTTATTTTGGATTTTTAGTCAGTTGATTTTTCATACACTATATCCATTATCAGAGTTTCAAGAATGGACGGTCTTAAAAGCGATCTTAAAATACAATCCTTTAATGCATCTTAATGAATTTTTAATAGGGAATTTAGCTGGGCTGTGTTTTATTCAAAAATTTAAAAGTAAAAAAGCTAATTATGATTTTTTAATTTTGCTTTTTGCAGCTCTCGTTCTTTTGGCTTTAAAATTTCCAATGGGTTTTTATTTTCATAATGGTTTGCTGGCAATATTGTTTATTCCGTTAATCATCTTTCTTTCTTTAAATAACGGGCTGATAACAAGGCTTTTTCAGGAAAAAAAATTAGTGTTTTTAGGAGAAATCAGTTATGGGATTTATATTTTACAGCATCCGGTTTATTCTTTGATTAGTGCTTATAGTGTCAATAAATATCTCAATATAAGTGAGCCTACAATTGTGTTTTTGATTAGGTTTATAATTTTACTAATACTAGCTTCACTAAGTTATCTTTTTTTAGAGAAACCAATTCAGATGGTTGTTAGAAAAACCACAAGAGTTAAGACAGAAATTACTTTTTAAAATATACATTAAAAAAATAAGTGAATATGAATGCTACTCCATACCTTATAGCAGAAATAGCTCAGGCACATGAAGGAAGTTTAGGGATTGTGCATTCTTACATCGATGCTTTGGCAGAAACAGCTGTGCAGGCAGTTAAATTTCAAATGCATATAGCCGAAGCAGAAAGCAGTATCCATGAACCTTTCCGACTTAAATTTTCTTATGAAGACGGGACAAGATATGACTATTGGAAACGAATGGAGTTTACTTTGGAGCAATGGAAAGAGATTAAAGCACATTGTGATACTGTTGGTTTGGATTTTATTTGTTCCCCTTTTAGTAATTTGGCAGTAGATTGGTTGGAAGAAATTGGAGTTACTTCGTATAAAATAGGCTCTGGTGAAGTCAATAATTTTTTGATTTTAGAAAAAATTGCCCGGACGGGAAAACCCGTGATTTTGTCTTCAGGGATGAGTAATTTGGAAGAATTGGATAAAGCCGTGAAATTTTTGAAAGAGCGAAATGTTAAACTGTCTGTTTTGCAATGCACCACAGCCTATCCTACTAAACCGGAACAATACGGTTTGAACGTTATTCAGCAATTAAAAGAACGCTATAATATCCCGGTAGGCTTTTCCGATCATTCTGCTAAAGCGGCAGTTAGTATTGCGGCTTTGGCTTTAGGAGCTGAAATTTTGGAATTTCACGTAGTTTTTGATCGTAGGATGTTTGGTCCTGACTCAGAGTCTTCCTTGACCATTGATGAAGTAAAGCAATTGGTAATAGATACTAAGGCAATTTATACAGCCATTCAAAATCCAATAGATAAAAATAACAATCAAAGTTTTTCAACTTTAAAAAGTATATTTGAAAAGTCCTTAGCCGTAAACCGAAAATTGCCTAAAGGACATATTATCACTTTTGATGATCTGGAGGCTAAGAAACCGAAAGGATATGGAATTGAGGCGACCAGGTTTAAGGAAATAATAGGTAAAGAGCTTATGGTAGATAAAGAAGCTTGGGATTTTTTAAACGATGAAGATATTAAATGAGCAAAAGAAAAATAGCGGTAGTCATTACCGCAAGACCTTCTTATAGCAGGGTAAAAACGGTGCTGAAAGCAATTAAGAATCACCCGGCATTGGAACTACAATTGATTGTTGCAGCTTCAGCTTTGCTGGATCGATATGGTTCAGCGGTAAACTATATAGAAAAAGATGGTTTTACTATTGATGCTAAGGTTTTTAACGTGCTGGAAGGACAAAATTTGACAGCCGCAGCAAAAACCACAGGGATAGGGATATTAGAGTTATCAACTGTTTTTGATAATTTAAAACCGGATGTAGTGGTTACCGTTGCCGATCGATTTGAAACAATGGCTACGGCTATTGCAGCCTCTTATATGAATATTCCTTTGGCTCATATTCAGGGGGGGGAAGTAACAGGAAATATTGATGAAAAAGTACGACACGCTATAACCAAATTGGCCGATTACCATTTCGTCGCTTCTGAAAGTGCGCGAGAGCGGGTCATTAAACTGGGAGAAAATCCTGAAATGGTTTTCAATACAGGCTGTCCTTCTATTGATATCGCTTCTGAAATTAGTACTGTTAAAGGCTTGAATTTTAATCCGTATCAAAAATACGGTGGAGTGGGAGCAGAACCAGATTTATCCAATGGTTACCTGGTGGTGATGCAACATCCGGTAACAACCGAATATCAAAATTCCAGAAGGCATATTGAGGAAACATTAAAAGCAATCAATCAATTGAATATGCCAACCTTGTGGTTTTGGCCCAATGTCGACGCTGGAGCCGATGGAACTACTACAGGAATCAGAGCCTTTCGGGAATACCATTCGTTAGAGAAGGTCCACTTCTTTAAAAATATGGAAGGTGTTGATTTTTTAGTCTTATTAAATAGCGCAAAGGCTTTGATAGGGAATTCGAGTGTAGGAATAAGAGAATGTGCTTACCTGGGGGTTCCGGTTATTAATATTGGTTCCAGGCAAAATAAGAGAGACAGAGGATATAATGTAATAGATGTAGATTATAATAAAGAGGAAATCATTACAGCAATTCAAACCATTTTAAAAAATGGAAAAGCTGAAGTTTCAGATGTATATGGAGGAGGAAACTCAGGGACTGTTATTGCTGAATTATTAGAGAAACTTCCATTACAATTTCATAAAACAATAACATACTAATGAAAATTTTAGCTGTGATACCCGCACGTGGAGGTTCGAAGGGAATTCCGGGTAAGAATATAAAATTGTTGGGTGGAAAGCCATTGATTGCTTATTCAGTCGAACAGGCAATGGCAAGTAAATTGCTTTCTAAAGTTATGGTATCTACTGATGATAAGGTAATTGCAGTGTTGGCAGGGGAATACGGAGCTGAAGTTCCTTTTTTGAGACCGGATGAATTAGCGACTGATACTACGCCAAGCATAGAGGTGATAAAACATGCAGTAGCATTTTTAGAATTACAGGGAGAATACTATGATGCAGTTTGTTTATTACAGCCCACGTATCCATTTCGTAAAAAAGGATTTATCGATGAAGCGATTACAACATTTATAGAAAAAAAGACGGATTCGCTGGTAAGTGTATTGCCTGTTCCTCATCAGTTTAACCCTCATTGGGTGTTTGAAGCTGACGAAAAAGGCAGTCTTCAAGTCGTCACAGGAGAAAAAGAAATCATCAAAAGACGACAGGATTTACCACAGACATTTTTTAGAGACGGAGCGCTCTATCTTACTAAAATTAGCAGTATTAAACAGGGAACTTTATATGGTGACAATTTGAGTTACATTCTAACAGATTCACAATTATATGTAAATATTGATACCTCGGGAGATTGGGAGATTGCCGAACAGAAATTATCCCATTTTTTAGCCCAAATCTGATTGTATTATCATTTTGTTACAGAAACAATTATTGCGGTCCGCATGAAATGTTTATCAGGAAGTTGCAGATATAATTTGCTTTACCTCCAATCAATGTTTGAAATTTGGTTTAAAAAATAAAAGTCTTTCCGGCAATTTTCCCCCTTAAGGCTATGATGCAAACAGAAATAACAATAACATCCTAATTTCTTTTCCCCTTTAGGGGCAGGGGTAGAAAAGAAATGACGAAAGCGCCCTGTTTTTCCACCCTTTAGAGCCGGAGAAAGAAAATTGACAGTTAACTAGAGTCGCATCGAAAAGTTTTAGATGTTAATTATTTAAAACCAAAGGTCCTCAATTACCACCAAACGCATTCCCCTCTTCAGAGGAGCTAGGGGTGTGTAAAAACAGGAAATAAAATCTTTAAGTCCTCAATTACCACCTGTCGATAACTCACAACCCACAACCGACAACCCAGAACTGAATTTAAGTTATAGGTGTGTAAAAAGTCTCAGTACCGTCACTTCGAGTGAATTTTCTAAAAATGCGAATAGCTTTTTTAGAAAAATTGTATCGAGAAGGCTCCTTTAAACGATAGTTCTCGATACTGGCTTACAATTTTCTATCGCAAATAGTAAGCCAACTCGAACTGACGAATCTTTAATTTTATAGGGCTTTGGGCTGTGTAAAAAATCGACTAATGAATTCTAAGCCTCCTCAATTACCACCAAACGCATTTCCCTCTATGAGAGGACTAGGAGTTTGTAAAAGCATGAAATGAAATATGAAAAACTCAAATGCCACCACATGTATTCCCCTCTATGAGAGGGGCTAGGGGTGTGTTGCAATCGCAATAAAAAGAATAAAACACCCTCAATTACCACCAAACAAGACCGACAACCCACAACTCACAACCCACAACCCAGAACTGAATTTAAGTTATAGGTGTGTAAAAAGTCTCAGTGCCGTCACTTCGAGTGAATTTTCTAAAAATGCGAATAGCTATTTTAGAAAATTTGTATAGAGAAGGCTTCTTTAAACGATAGTTCTCGATACTGGCTTACAATTTTCTATCGCAAATAGTAAGCCAACTCGAACTGACGAATCTTTAATTTTATAGGGCTTTGGGCTATGTAAAAAACGGGCTATGAATCCCAAACCTCCTCAATTACCACCAAACAAGACCCACAACCCACAACTCACAACCCATCACTTGAAACCCACAACTTGCAACTGACAACCCACAACATAATAATTATTCCAACAATTTAAAATGAAAAAAAATATTGCATTAGATTTGCAGTGTTAATTTGAGGTCTGACAATTGTTCTGTTCTGAGCTTAGTCCATCCTGAGCTTGTCGAAGGATTAAAGCTCACAGCTCACAGCTCACAGCTCACAGCTCACAGCTCACAGCTCACAGCTCACAGCTCACAGCTCACAGCTCACAGCTCACAGCTCACAGCTCACA
>NZ_NASZ01000033.1 GCF_014596575.1 Flavobacterium pokkalii
CGGATAGGGTTTTTGTTTTATACGTATTTTTGAATTATCAAAGAACTATTATAAGATGACTAAAGAAAAACTTGTCGATATGACTCGTGGAGCTATTGTGTTCTATGATTTCGTTTAAGTTTTGTAAGATAAATAGTTGTTTATTTCCTTTTTTTAGAGAGAATAGTTGTGAAAAAAACGAACCCTAATTCAAGCTAAAGAATTAGGATTCGTTTTATAAGTTTAAGGTTTGAAGTCTTTTATTATAGATTTAATTTCTACTCAGTAGTTATCCCTGTAATTTTGATTCTAAATAATTAAGCATTTCATTTGTAATTGGTTTTGATAAAAAATCGATGACCATAGGGTAGTTTTTTGATTTTTGATGATCTTCAGGGTCTATGGTAGAGGAGAGGACGATTATTTTGGTGTTTACAGAAGCATATTTTTCGGTATTAAAATTGTCCAGAAATTCCCAGCCATCCATTACTGGCATGTTTAAATCCAAAAAAATTAATTCCGGTATTTTTTCTTCTTTTTTATTTAGGATGGAATCGAAGTATTGTAATGCTTCCTCTCCATTTTTAGCTGTAGCTATTTTATTGGAAAAAGAAGCTTTCGAGATTACTTTTTTACATAACATAAGTGTTATCGGGTCGTCATCGACACATAGAATTAAATCTAACATGTTATTTGTTTTTAAATGTTATTGTAATTGTAGTTCCTTTGTTTACCTGGCTTTCAATAGAGATTGTTCCTTTCATAGCTTCTACTTGTGATTTGACTAAGTATAAACCTAAACCTTTGCTGTCTGGGTAATCATGAAATCTTTGATATAGTCCAAAAATTTTATCTTTGTTTTTAACGAGGTCAATTCCGATACCATTGTCTTTGAATGAGAGTTGTATGGTGTCGTCCACTTGATGTGCTGCAATAGTTATTCTTAAAACTCGATTGTTAGCTCTGTATTTTAGTGAATTTGTTAGTAAATTTAATAATATACTTTCTAAATAAGCTTTGTTTGTATTTAAGAGATTGACATGTTCTATGTCTAATTTTAAAATAGGTTTACTTAATTCTATTTGGGTGGTTAATTGATTGAAAACATTTTCAAAAATATCTTTAAGCGAAATATTTTCGGTTTCAATGGCAATATTATCTTTAATAATCATGACTTTAGTCAAGTCTTCGATGGTTTCGTTTAGTAGATGAGTAGATTTATTAAAACCATCAATGATTTCTTTTAGTTCAGAATCTTCGATTTCAATGTCTTCAATTAGGTTTAAAAGTCCGGTAAGATTAGACATTGGAGCTCTTAAATTGTGAGAGGTGATGTATGAGAATTGTTTTAAATCTTTATTGTTTTGAGTCAATTCTTTAATGAGTTGTTCTTTTTCTTTTTCCTGATTTTTTTCTTCGGTTACATCTCTTTGAATCGAAACCCAATGCGATAATTCTTGTTCGGCATTGTAAATTGGAATCATTGTAAAACGAAGCCAGAATTCAGTTTTGTCTTTTCTGTAAGATTTAATTTCAAGTAAACCTTCTTCTTTGTTTTTTATGGTTTCTAAAATTCTTTTTAAAACAGTAATATCCGTATTTGGACCTCTTAAAATGCTTAAGGAATTATTGATTATTTCTTCAGATTTGTATCCGGTCATTTGTGTGAATGCCGGGTTTACATAGATAACTTTAGGTAGTAGATTTTTGTTAAAGTTGGCTTCAGTGATTACAATTGATTCTTTGGTTTGTAAAATTACAGTTTCCAATAATTTTAGTCGAAGTTCTTCTTCTTTTTGTTTGGTAATATCCTGAAGTGCTCCAATCATTCTGATGGCTTTTCCATTTTCATCTTTTAGAAGAAAACCTCTGTCAAGAACGTATTTGTAAGTGTCGTCGGCGCATTTAAAACGATATTCATCCTGCCATTTTTCAGTTTTTTGTTCTATAAATGAATATAGTTTTATAGACATTTTGATACTGTCTTCAGGATGTATGTTTCCAAACCACCAACTTGAGCTGTCGCCAACCTGATCTTCTTCGTAGCCAAAAACTGCTTTTATCCCTTTGCTCCAACTGAGTTTATCTTCCTGAATTTTCCAGTCCCAAATAGTGTCACTTGTCGCTTTGGCAACAATATCGTACTTATCATTGGATTCTTTGATTTCGTTATTGGTATTTTCTAATCTTTCAAAAATGGTTTTGTTTTTATTTTCATTTCTGGTCAGGATAAATCTAATAGCTACTGCCGTTAGAAATATTAAAATAAAATCTTTAATCAGATTAAAAAGGAGGTAATTTTCGGGAGCTAAATAAACCGAGGAGACTTTGTATAAAAAAGTCGCCAAAACAACGGCAATAAGTAAGTATATTATTGTTATTTGATTGGTTTTGGTTTTCATTAATCAAATATAATTAATAAATGTTAATAGTAAAATTTCCAGTGAAACTTATTTAATTTTTCGATAATGATAGAGATATGGCTAAAAGCGTCTATTAATAGCAAAGTGTATTGAGAATTATTTTTTATATCAAAATAAAGTGTACCTTTGCAGCCATTAAAAATCACAGATGGAAGCTATTAGAAACATTGCAATTATTGCCCACGTCGATCACGGTAAGACCACTTTGGTTGATAAAATTATGTATCATTGTCAGTTATTTCGTGAAAACGAAAATACTGGAGATTTGATCCTTGATAACAACGATTTAGAGCGTGAAAGAGGTATTACAATTACTTCAAAAAACGTTTCGGTTTCTTATAAAGGAACAAAAATCAATATTATTGATACTCCTGGGCACGCCGATTTTGGTGGAGAGGTAGAACGTGTATTGAACATGGCCGATGGTGTATGTTTGTTAGTAGATGCTTTTGAAGGGCCAATGCCTCAAACGCGTTTTGTATTGCAAAAAGCAATTGATTTAGGATTAAAACCTTGCGTAGTAATCAATAAAGTAGATAAAGAAAACTGTACTCCTGAGGAAGTTCATGAAAAAGTTTTTGATTTAATGTTTGAATTAGGTGCTACTGAAGAACAGTTGGATTTCCCGGCAGTTTATGGTTCTGCTAAAAATAACTGGATGTCTGAGGATTGGAAAGTTCAAACAGAAAATATTGAGCCTTTATTAGACATGGTAATTGCTAATGTGCCAGCTCCTAAAGTTTCTGAAGGAACGCCACAAATGTTGATTACTTCATTAGATTTCTCTTCATTTACAGGACGTATTGCTATTGGTCGTTTAGAAAGAGGTACTTTAAAAGAAGGAATGCCAATTTCATTGGTTAAAAGAGATGGTAAAGTTATCAAATCAAGAATAAAAGAATTACATACTTTTGAAGGTCTTGGACGTAAAAAAGTAGAAGAAGTTCAGGCTGGAGATATTTGTGCGGTTGTAGGTATTGAAGGATTTGAAATTGGAGATACCATCGCTGATTATGAAAATCCGGAAGCTTTACAAACCATTGCTATCGATGAGCCAACCATGAGTATGTTGTTTACCATTAACGATTCGCCTTTCTTTGGTAAAGAAGGAAAATTTGTTACATCGAGACACATCCGTGAAAGATTGACTAAAGAATTAGAGAAAAACTTAGCAATGCGTGTTGCTGAAACTGATTCTGCTGATAAATTTATGGTTTTTGGACGTGGGGTATTACACTTATCGGTTCTTATCGAAACCATGAGAAGAGAAGGTTATGAGTTACAAATTGGTCAGCCACAAGTAATCATCAAAGAAGTTGATGGTGTGAAATGTGAGCCAATTGAGGAATTAACGATCGACTTACCTGAAAATCTTTCGGGTAGAGCTGTAGAATTTGTTTCTATTCGTAAAGGTGAAATGCTTTCTATGGAAGGAAAAGGAGAGCGTATGATTGTTAAATTTAATATTCCATCCCGTGGAATTATTGGTTTAAGAAATCAATTGCTTACTGCAACTGCCGGTGAAGCGATTATGTCACACCGTTTTATTGGTTATGAGCCATACAAAGGAGAAATTCCTGGACGTAACAATGGTTCGTTAATTTCTATGGAAAATGGAAAAGCAATTCCTTATTCTATCGATAAATTACAAGACAGAGGTAAATTCTTTGTGGATCCAAACGAAGATATTTACGAAGGTCAGGTAATTGGTGAAAACACTCGTAGTGATGATATGACTGTGAATGTGACTAAAACGAAAAAATTATCTAACGTTCGTTCTTCGGGAGCTGATGATAAAGCAAGAATTATTCCTGCTATCAAATTCTCTTTAGAGGAAGCTTTAGAGTATATTCAAAAAGATGAGTACGTAGAGGTTACTCCAAAATCACTTCGTTTAAGAAAAATTTATTTATCTGAAACTGATAGAAAAAGATTTAAAATCTAATTTTTAAATCTTAAACATAAAAAATCCCAAGTTTCATAATTGAAATTTGGGATTTTTTTTTGAGGTTTGTTTAGCGTTTTAGACTAAAATGTCCTTTGAGTTCCTGGCCGTTTTCCAGTTTGACAGAAAACCAATAATCGTCGGAAGGAAGCAATTTTCCATTAAATGTACCATCCCAACCTAGACCTTGAGGATTAATATCTTTGATAAGTTTACCATATCGGTCAAAAATGTGGATAACAGTTTTCGAATTGAATTCAGAGTTGATTCCCTTGATGTTCCAGTAATCGTTGAAACCATCATTGTTTGGAGTAAAAAATCGAGGAATACCAAGAATTGCTACCGATTGAAAAGTCACGCCACAACCATTTTTATCCCTAATATAAACTTGATGAATTCCGGCAGGTACATTTTCAAAAAGATTGGTGTCCTGATAGAAGTTTTCAGCGTCGTCCAAACTGTATTCGTAAGCACCAACACCTTCAACCAGAATTAAAAGCGTGTTGTTTTCGCTTAATTCACCTACTTCAATAGTGTTAATTCGGGCAATTTCGGAAGCAGTAACAGTAATCGTTCTGGTTCGGCTGCACCCTTTTTGAGAAATTACCTCTACGGTATAAATTCCCGCTTTATTAACTGATAAAGTTGGATTGGTTTGACTGCTTAGAATTTGATTGTCTTTTGACCAAATGTAAGTATAATCAGTAGTAGGACTACCATCAAGAATTCCGGCATCTAAGGTTATATAATAATTTGGCAGGTTATTACAAATATACCTGTCAGCCAAATGATTAGCATTGATGTCAATATCCGGTTTAGGATTGACTTTAAGAGTAATATGTGGGCCAACGCCAAAACAGCTGTTGTCTAAATCATTATCAACGCGAGCCCAAATCTTTTGTTCATTGGGAGCGAGTGTATTGCGATAAGTTGTGGTGTTGGTAATTTCATTTGTTTCAGATAAAGCATCAGCTAATGTTTCGTAATATTTGATAGAATAATTGTTTTTAGGATCTGGTAATAATGCTAAAATATCGTTTTGAGCACTACTGAAATCAAATTCAGTAATTCCGTCATAATCATCATTTGTGGCATCGATATAGTCATCGCAGTTTTCAAATACTACGTTGAAAGAGGACGGAATTTGTGTGGCTGAAACTACTAAATCTATTTTTGCAACAGAGAAACATGCATTGTTATTTTCAATTCTGCACCAAATGCTTGTCCCGTTGTTTGCTATATATGCTAACGGATTGGCTATTTTTTTAGAAGTATCATTTGTATTTGCGGCTATAGCTGTTGAGAAATAACTGAATGTTTCGTTTTCGTAATTAGTTGAAATTTCATTGTTTTTAACAGTAAGGTTAAAAGTGCTTTTGGCATCTAAATCATCATCACATTGTTTAATAGAAATATTATTTACAACAGGTAAATCGTAAACGATTAAAGTGGTTTCGTTGGAAAGTAAACCGCAACTATTTCCATTTCGGTTAATGAAAACGCGGAATTTGTAATTATTCATGGTTTTTGAAACGGAATCAATATGCAGATGGTTTGTTGCAACTCCCGAATAAGTACTATTGCTAGGTATATCACTCCAATTGATTCCATCTGTAGAAAGTTGCCATTGATAACTGTCGCCATTTGCTGTAATAGAAATGGAAGTATTTTGTAATTCGCAGCTTGGAGAAGTAATAGGTTGATTGGTTATTATAATTGGAGCAGCAATACTGTAATTTGGATTAGGAGTTGTATAGCCATTAGTACGGCTGGTTACCACACCATTATTATCAACATTTGGCGGGAAAACAGAACCTAAAATTCCATTTCCGTTTGAATATGTAAATCCAGCCTCAATCACATCGAAACAAGTATCACCATCACTATCCAGGTCTCTGTAGTTTTTTATTCCATCATTATCGGTGTCGGTATTGTTGCTTCCGGTTTCAATACTGTCGTAAATTCCGTCATTGTCACTATCCCAATCTAAATAATCCGGAATACCGTCAGTATCTGTGTCAACAGGAGTTAAATTTGTTTCGAAAATGTCGTATAAACCATTACGATTGGTGTCAGTAGTATTTAAAACAAAGTTATTGCTTTGACTTTCTGTTAAATCAGGAATGCCGTCATTATCGCTGTCAGGATCTAATTCGTCTTCTATGTTATCACTATCTGAGTCTTTTGGTACGCAAACAGCGAAAAATTTCAAAGTACTTTTGTTGATTTCTGTATCCGAAAGGTTTGTATGTGTGAAACTAATTGAATTGGTTAAATGCGTTAAAAACTTAAAATTTGTAGAACCAGCAGCTAATGGTGTAATGCCGTTTATTTGGAAACGGATTTCAAATGAAGAATATTCGGTTACACTGCTTTCGTAAATTCCGTCATAATTCGTATCAATCAATAATTCATTATTTGGGTTTAAAACCGTAATGGTTTTGTCAATATCTGAGGAAATAACGTATTGAGCATTTGCATTTAATAAATCAGTTGAATTTGCTGTTGTAACATATTCTATTCCGGTACTCATTGGTTTTGTGAAATTGAGTGTATATTTTACAAAATTTCCTTTTCCGGCAGGAGTTTCTGAAACAAAACTTCCATCGGGATTTCCTGCAAATGGATTGCTACTTGCTACAGTTGATGTACTGATTGTTCCGGTAAACGAATTAGGATAATCTCCAATATTAATATTTCCGGAATTTAAATTCGTAAGATTGAGATTTTGATTTCCGTAAGATTCCGTGCAATTAGTAATTCCGTCATTGTCATTATCAAGGTCAATGTTGTCATTTACACCATCATTATCCATGTCAGAAGGACAATTGCTTACAGGAATGATATCTGATAAAAGAGTAACGTCACAACCGGAAATACTTCCTTTTACCTGATAATATCCGGGTTGAGTTGGAGTGTAAGAATTTGAGTTGGAATCATCAATTAGAGTATTATTAAAATACCATTGATAACTATCATAGGTTAAGCTGGAACTTACTTTTAATATCAGATTTGGAATACAGGCAGATGTTGTTAGCGCAATTTTATCAGAGGCAATTTCAGGTTTAGCGTCAAATCCCGAATAATAGCCACCATAAGTCGCCGCATCATTGGTGCCATAATAAGAAACATAAACCTGACGGCTAGATTTAATGCTGATGTTTCCAGAAAGATTCTCGACCGAGTAGCGTACATAATTTGGGTTTCCGATAACAGCTACAGGGCTGGTATTGACAGGATTGTTGTTAATTAAAACTGTTGCATCTCTTTCGGTAACGATATTTAATCCTCCGGAATAATTAACATCTCCAATTTTATCAATTAACGGAATATTATCAACTATATTTGGCGTAGAGCAATTTAAAGGCGGAACAAAAAAAAGATTTTGATTGGCAGCGGGATTGTTTTTGAGATTTGTTTGGGTATAAGGAGGAAGATTCTTTTTTAATCCGCCAATGCATTGGTAGGCAAATACGTTTTCAGTAGTTCTTATGTATAAATTATTGTTGATAAATTGAAATCCGTCTATGGGAACATATTCTCCGGCTTGTAAAACATAATTAGGAGTTGTGTTTCCGTTTAAATATATTTCTGTATTGGGTTTGTGTGCGATTAATAAAACGCGTTCTATTTCATCAGTTCCCAATCCTTTTACAAAAATGTATTCTTTTCCGGTTTTTTCGTAAGGAACAATTTGATCAAATCCTAAATCTCTTCCATTGGGTCTTATATTGTTATTTCCATAGTCCGTTACTTCAGTATCATTGCTACCTCCAAAAGATCCTGAGTTAATAACGATAGATTTATCTGATTGGACTAAAGCTCCAATTAAATTAGAACTGTTTGAAATCGTATTATTATCGTTTTCTAATGCAATAACATAGCTTTCGTTTTTGTTTAAATTAAGAGTAATCGGACCGGAAATAATGGTGCCGTTGACTAAAAGTGTTCCGTTAGGAATATTCGAAATTGTAACGGTTGTGTTGTTTTCGGTAGCGAGTATCGAAGCAAAATTAAGAAGCGTAGGGTCGTTTAAAGGATTAAGCATTGCACCAAGCCGGAAAGTAGTTCCTAAAGCGCTGTTTCCCTTGGTTACTAATCCGCCGGCATGATTATAAACTTTGCGATCTGGGTCAAAACCGGAATTTACTCTTATGCTGCAGAATATCAAATCGTCAGCTTCTATGATGTATCCTTTATTTGATAGCTTTCCGGTAGCTGTTTTTGGCGTAAGGAGTTGGGTATTGTCACCAAAACCTATTTGATAGACATAAGGATTGGTGTTGCTAACAGTAGCATTGATAATCTGACCGCCAATAGCGATGATTTTCAGTGCAACATTTTTAGTACTTGGGGTAGAAATATATAAATAATGATCTCCGGTTAATAAATTATCATTTTGGCTGGTTAACGGCGGAATATAATGCGTCTTACTAAATTGTGCCCAACAATTCAGTACCATGAAAAATAAGCTTATCAAGAAAATTTTCCTCATTCGATAAATATATAAATAAGTTGTGATTATTTACCTTTTTAATGAAAAATGGCCTTTTATGTTTTTACCATCTTCAAAAATCAGATAGAACCAATAATCATCAGCAGGAAGTAAATGACCGTTGAAAGTTCCGTTCCAATTCAGATTTGAGGAGTTGAACTGTTTGAGGAGTTTTCCATAACGATCAAAAATAGCAATAGTAGCTTGGGGCAGTGTATTTAGGTTTTTTATGGTCCAGGTATCGTTAAAACCATCCGAATTAGGAGTAAAAAAACGCGGATAATCTAAAATTATAAAAGGAAAAAGAATAGATTCACTACAATCGTTTTTATCTCTGGCATAAGCGGTATAGCTTCCGGCTGAAAGGTTAAAAAATTCGGGATTGTCCTGATAGAAATCTCCGTCGATAGAGAATTCGTAATTTCCGGAACCGCTGTATTCGATCACTGCCGTGTTATTATTTCCGTCAAAATCATGAGTTTGAACTCCAGTTATGATTGCTGTTTGATTGGGAATATTGTCGTTTGAAATTTTCAAAGTTAATTTGGCATAATTTGCACAATTATAGGAATTAGTGACTTTGGCAATGAGCGTTTGGTTTGGCGATTGGTTAATGTAATTTGAAGGATTCAGAATAGGATTGCTGTCAGATTGAGCATCGCTACTATTTTCATAATAAATGACGTTGCTTAAAGTTGTGTCGTTGTTTTTTATAAAATCATCAGCCTGAGATAAATCAAAAACTTCTTTTCCGTCTCCGTCAAAATCGCAATGCATTAAGGTGTAATCGTTTAAAACAATTTCGGGAGTGTATTCTATTTTAATTTCATTGGAGGAAACACAGCCGGAAGGGGTTAGTGTTACTTCTACTTTGTAAGTTCCCGGCGCTGTTACGGTGTAGGACGGATTGGTTTCAGTAGTTAATAATACGCCGTCTTTGTACCATTTGTAATTAAAAGTAGCCGATAATTGGGTGTCGATTATATAGTTTTCACCAAAACATATCGCGTTATTGGTTGCTAATAATTTATCGGCTCCTAAGTCAATAACGGAGTTAAAACTCGCCGCTTCAATAAAAATTGCCGAATCATATAAAGGATTTCGGTCATCGGCAACCACTAATTTAATGTGATAAGTAGTTCCGGGAATAACATTAGTTCGCGAATTAAGAACTTTAGTTTGTCCGGCATAATTTATAGGGCTGGAATTGTTTGGTGTATTATTAAATTGTCCAAAAAAAGAGGCATTAGATGCAGTACAGGATTTTACGTTTCCAAACGGATCCACAAATGCAATCGCCGGATGAATATTAGTGGAAGAAACCGGAGTTGTCGAATTTGGAATCACGGCTAAATTCCGGTAAGGATTAGTGCTGTTTTTTTCTTTGATTAAAAAAGCAAAACCATCCGAAAAACGGCAAGGATAATCATCCTGATACTCATTAGAAGCAAAAAGATAATTAAAGCTAATGGCATTAGTTTGAGGAGTAAAATCAAATTCTAAAACAGTCGCATTTACCGAATTGATATTTAACGTTTGATCCAAATCAGTATCGCCAAGCCAGGAATCGCTTCCTTCTCCGGGAGTTCTTACAAATGGTCCTGCCGATTGCGTACTGCTCCAACTGCTCAATACAATCCCGGATTGAAACGGAAAGTTAGCCGAGCTGTTACTAAAGGTTCCATAGCTGTTTTTACCAGAAGTAAAAGTATCGCCGCTAACTGATTCATTGGCAATTTGCAGACAGGAGCTGTTTTGGGTGAGTAAGTTTACCAGTTCGGCGGCGTTTTTAGTGTCGTCAATAGTAATGCTTTGTGCCCGCAATTGCAGGCTGAAATGGTGTAAAAACAAACAGAGAATTATAGTTCTTGCGACTTTCATAGTCTTACAAAGTTACTATAATTCTCTGTTTTTAAGAAGCGTACTTTTCTTTTAAAAAAGGCTTTATTTTACTTCATTTTCAAATAATAAGGTCGCTTTTTTTAGTTTTTCGGAGTTGATGGGTTTTACAATGTAATTGGTTACCATCGGGTATTTTTTTGTCATTTCTAAATCGCAGGGATCAATGGAAGAGGAAACAATAAAAACGACAATCTTTTTGCCAAATGAAATTTGATTTAGTTCGTCTAAAAACTGCCAACCGTCCAAAACGGGCATGTTCAAATCTAATAAAATAACATCCGGAAGTTTGGATAAATCAGAGGTGTTTTTTTTGAGTTCGTCTAAAGCGGTTTGAGGATTATGAAATGCAGTTATTTCTTCGCAAAAATTATTTTTTGTGATAATCATACTCATTAACCTAATTGATAATTGGTCGTCATCAATAATGTAAGTAAGTTTATTTTTCATCAAAATAGAGTTTAAATGTACTGCCTAATCCTTCGGTGCTTTCTAATTCAATTTTTCCATTCATGGCTTCAATTTGATTTTTAACAATAAATAAACCTATGCCTTTTGCATCATCATTTCCATGAAAAGTTTTGTACATGCCAAAAAGTTTGTGTTTGTGTTTTTCGGTGTTAATTCCTAAACCATTGTCTTTAAAAAGAATAATGTGATAGTTTTCCTGGTTTTGATAACTTATTTCCAATCGCGGAATCCGTTCAGGAGATTGGTATTTAATGGCGTTAGTCACTAAATTTTGCAGCATATTTTCTAAGTAAGCCGGAATTACATTAATGTTTAAATCGCCGGGAATATCCTGTGTAATGGCAATTTTGTTATGAAAAAGGCTGCTAACTTTTTCAATTTCCGACTTCAAATGAACACTGGTTTTGTTAATATTGCTATTTTTTTGAATAGTAATTACCTCGTTTAAGTTTTCTACGGTTTCAGCCAGTTTTTCGGTTCCTTCTTTAAACATATCGATGAAGGTGAGCTTTTCATTGATATCGTCGGTGTTTTCGATAACGTCCAAAACCATCTGTAAATTACTGGTGTGGGAACGAATATTATGAGAAACAATATGCGTAAAATTCAGTAATTTATTGTTTTGCTGACTGGTCACTTCTAACAATTCTTTGAGTTCTATTTCTTTCTCTTTAGTAGCTGTTATATCTCTGCCAATAGCAATGAATTTCGAACAAATTCCGTTTTCGTTAAAAACAGGAGTAATGTTTAATTCGAACCAGTATTTTTGATTTTGTTTGTCAAAATGATGAAAAACTACTTTAGTCGCTGTTTTTTGCTGAATGGATTGCGAAATTTTATTTAAGGTTTCACTATTTATTTGGGGCGAAAAACAGAAAAAATCAGGTTTTTTTCCAATGATTTTCGGCAAAGTTGAACCACTTAATTTCATATAAGCCTGATTTGCCCAAATGGCTTCTCCTTCGGCATTGGTTATAATTATACTATCCGTGGTTTCAGAACCAATGAGTGATAATAGACAGAGGTCTTTTTCGATGTCTTTGGGTTGATTTACGCCTTTAAAAGTCCCGTGAATTCTGCTAATTTGATTTTGAGCCAATTCAATTTGGCAAATGCATTCCAACAGTTTAATGGTTTTATTAGCCGTAATAATTTGTATTTTTCCAAAACTGGGAACGTCGTTTTTAAATGCTTCATTAATAATTGTTTTAAAAGCAATGAAATTTTTCCGGTTAATAAAGTGAGTGCAATTTTTAAAATTTGGAATAAAATCTTCGTTGACTTCAAATAGTTCTCTGGTTTTTGCGTCCCAGGAAATTGTATTTGTGTTTAAGTTGATAGCCCATTTTCCAATTTCAAAAGATTCTTTAGTATAAACTTCCTGTTTAGTTTTCATAAATTGGCATAGTAAAGAATTGTTTTTAAGGATTGATTTGTGGGGGTATCTTTTGTGTAAAAATTGTATTCTTTTAATGATTTGTATTAGGTATAAATACTTATAAAAAGTATTCAGAAAAATAAAAATACTTAAGAATACCAGTGCGAACAAATAAAATCGATGAACGACATGCTTTTTTTTACTTAATTTTAACTTTACCCAAAAGACGTTTTTTTAGATGTTGATAACCAGTAATTAAGCGGTTTTTGGGTTGTTAAGTGTTTTTTTTGTAAATTCAGGTTTTCTCAAACTTTTCGCCTGATTTTGCTTTCAAATAATTAATGTAAATTTGCATAAATACCAGCATACATGAGTGAGATTTCTCCGTTGTTTAAAAAACCAACATACCCCATCAATAATTTTCTTTTTGATTATTTAGAACGTTTTGACCGGATTTCAAAAGTGGCGATTGCTTATGACGATTTGCTGCGTTTTTCGGGTTCTGTCAATGTTTATGATAAAAATGATAATGACACTTTATGGGCAAGAGTTTTTTATAATGAATATGAAAGAAATGAGATAGATTTAACCTTAAAAAAAATCTATTCCTTACTGCATTCCGACGGGAATTTGGACATTATTAAATTCCTGAATGTCGATGCTATTGATTATTGTACTTTTGGAAATTCGAAACCTTTTCGAATAAAAGTGCGTAATGTGCTGAATGATAATTATGTTCATTTTTATATTAAAAAAGCCGATGCTTCCCGAATTTACGGTTTGGAATTAGAACATATTTTGTCGCCGGATAAAATTAATTTTTTGGTGTATGGCGATACTTTAATTGAGGAACATATTATAGGAATTCCGGGAGATGTTTTTATGGAAACGGCTCTTCAAAACTGTTCAGAACATGAAAAGGCTCAAATTGCAAAAGAATTTGTCAAATTCAACGAGCGTTGCATGATTCGGCTTTTGGGCGATATGCGCGCTTATAATTATGTGATTGTTCCTATTCACGATTTTGATCAGGTGGTTTATAAAATTCGGGCAATCGATTTTGACCAGCAATGTTACGAAGGGAATTTTAAGATTTATCGTCCGCAATTTTTCAAAGAAAATTTCCCAATGATTCAATTAATTAAGGAGAAATTACAGGATAGTTCTATCGAGCAATATAAAAATGAAGAGCGAGCAGCTCTGGCCAAAAGAATTCTTTCTGCCGAAACCCGAATTCAAAAAATTCTCCGCATCATGGCTAATGATACCATTGCACCCGAAGCACATATCAAACAATTAAAAATGGAATTGTATCGTTATACCAATGATTTGAATTTTAAAAATGCCACAAGTATGGGCTATTTGTTGAGTGCCGCTTTTAAATATGTTACCCGAAATTTCAAACATCCCGACTTATTTAAGCCTGGTTTTTAAATTTAATTTTATGATAAAAAAAATAGTACCTCTTGTATTATTCTCGTCTTTGATTGCTTTTTGTCAAAGAGACGCAAGTGTTTTAACGGAACTGTATTTGTTGCCAAAACAATTAAAAGAAGTTTCCGGGATTGTTTTTAGTGAAAGTTCAAATTTAATCTGGAGTTTGGAAGACAGTGGTAATGCCAATGTCATTTACGGATTGGACGAAAATGGAAAATTAGAAAAAAGCATAACTATCTCTCAAACCGAAAATGTCGATTGGGAAGATATAACGAAAGACAAATTGGGGAATTTGTACATAGGTGATTTTGGTAATAATGATAATGAACGACAGGATTTGGCTATTTATAAAATTGCAAAAGATTCTTTGAAAAATCAAAGTGTAATTCCTGCCTATAAAATCAGTTTTGTGTATCCGGAACAAACGGAATTTCCACCTAAAAAGAGCAAACTTTTTTATGATGTAGAGTCTTTTATCGAATATCAAAACAATTTTTATTTGTTTACCAAAAACAGAAGTAAAGGTTTTGACGGAACTACTTTGTTATATAGAATCCCAAATAAATCAGGAGCGCATCAGGCGCAATTATTAGGGGAATTTAAAGCGGACGGCGATTTTCAAAATGCCGCCATAACCAGTGCCGCCATTAGTCCTGACGGCAAAAAAGTGGTTTTGTTAAGTCATAGTCAATTATGGATTTTTGAAAATTTTACCAGCGATAATTTTTTCTCGGGAAAAGTAAAAAATATTCAACTGAATCATTTTTCCCAAAAAGAAGCCATTTGTTTCAAAGACAATAAAACGCTTTTAATTGCCGATGAAAAAGTAAAGAAAACAGGAGGGAAGCTTTATCAGCTGGATTTGAATACTATTGATTAGAATCCAAATCCAAGTCCGAAAGCAATTCGCGCTTCTTCGTTTACTGTTGCTTTAAAATAGCTCAATCTTGCCGTAACGGTATTGACTCCGTTAAGCCATAAACCGCCGCCTACAGCCTGATGCCATTGGTTAGAATCTTCGCCATCAAGCCAAACTCTTCCATAGTCATATCCGCCAAAAATTCCGTAAGACATCGGTACAATACTATTTTTGATTTTTCCGACAGTGAAACGAATATCACTGCTTTGAAAGAAAGATTGATTTCCTAAAAAACGTTGATTTCTAAAACCTCTTAAATCATAATCACCACCTAAAGCAGCTCCCTGATAGAATTCGAAATTATTGTTCAAAATAGCTTTCGCTTTTAGCAGTGTAGCCAAAACTAATTTTCCCTGACGGTCTATTTTGTGATTGAAATTGATTTTAGATTCTAAGGTTGGAAAATTTTGTTTGCTGTTTGTAAGGTTCATTTTCCAGTTGGCCGCCATCATAAAACCCATTCCCATCGTAGGAAGTGAGGTGTTGTCATAATTTTCATAACTGTACTGCATCGTTGCGCCGGCAAATTGCTGATTTTTAAAAATATCAGGATTTACAATGTTCGGAATGGCAATAAAGCGCCCCAGTGTGTTTTCTACATCAAAATTTTCATAGGCAATTTGAAAACTTAAAGTGCTTCCAAAACGACCAATTCGTTCGATTTTCGGAGCAAACTTCACCATACTTACATGAACCCGATTGTAGTTCATCCCGTTGATTTCATCCGAATTAGCAGTGTTGTTTCCAAAACCAAAATAATTAATGGCAAAATTAGGACTGGTAAATTGAGAATCCAGTCTAAAATTCCATTTTCCAATCATTTTTGGAACATCTAAATGGTAGTTCAGTTCAAAACCATCCGTAGCAAAAAAGTAATTGGCTTTAAAGGTATGGCGCAAAGTGTAAGGGTTTTGTTTAAAATGATTTACAGTATAATTGGCAACAATGCCCAGTTTAACACCGTCATCCGGATTATAACCTATTCCCGGCAAACCGGAAAAAGCATTGTATTTTGGTTTTTGATAATTGTAAAAATTGGTTTCGTAATCGTTAGTCAATAATTTTTTGGTTTTAGAATCGATATCAAAACTGTTCTTTTTGGTTTTAAAATCAATAATACGGATGTTTTTCCCGTTAGAAATCGTATAATTATCGTGATTTTGACCTCCAATTAGTTTGATTTTTATGACGGATTTTTGGGCGTTATTGAATTCAAAAATATCTTCATCATCCAAACCGTAAATCCAGATGTTTTTGGTGGTTTTTTTGTGGAATGTTTTGGTGTAAACCAATTCTTTTCCTTCTTTTTTTATTCTGAAAACGGAAATTGAAACTTCATTTTTGGATAGTGGTTTAATATCAAAAAGGTCTTTTTTGTTGGTGCCAACAATCAGTACGGTTTTTTGTAAAACCCTGTTGTATTCCGTCGCATATTTATTTAATTGTGCTTTTCTGCTTTTTAATTTTTCAATAATTGAAGAGATGGTTTTATCCTGAATTTCTTTTGGAAGATTGTTAAAAGCAGCTTCAATTGCCGTATCGCTTAGATTTTCCTGAATGAATTTTGCCTGAGCAATCCAATCGTTTGCGGATGCTTTTTTCAATAAAGCTAAATCCAACGGATAAGGTTCTCTATTGAACCATTTTACATTTTTAATGTCATTTTTAAAACTTTGCATGTGTCGCAGCGCCGGAATATTCATTAGTAAAGACAATAAAGTACCGTCGTATTTAGAAAATGCTTGATCGCGATCGCGGGGAATAGGTTTGTAAATTACTTGATCTCCAATTTTGTATTCCGCCCAGCGCCATTGGTCATAATGACGGTCCCAGTCGCCAATGAGCATGTCAAACAAGCGGGCTTTGATGTATTCGGCTTCGTCAATGCTGTATTTTTCGTCTTTTTGTAAATTTTCTAATAAATCGTATGTTCCGATAATCGCTTCCGGTTTTCCAAAACTTTTAAGGTCTTTTTGGCTGTCAGAAGGTCTTTCTTCAACCAGATACAATTCATTTCCAAAATCAGCATTGAATTCGCCCAAAGTTTTTTGTTTTGGAATATAATAAAGTTTGGGATTACTGTGCAAAACACCAATTGGGTCGGCTAAATTTCCAATTGCTAAAGGTGTGTAAGGATGTGAAGTGGTGTAAAAATCGTAAAGGAAATTTTCGGCGTAGGTGTTTTTAAATTCGTTTTCTACATATTGATCTTTGAATGCTACACTTTGCAAAAAGCGGCTGACACTTTTTTTCAAAGCACGCATAACGTATTCTTTTCCGTCAGAATCTTCCAGTCGGAGCGATTTAGACTGATGACCACCACCGGCTCTCAGTGGATTTACACCGCCAAAAAGAGTGTCTAAAGCAACCACAGGGACATCAATTAAAGTACTATAATAATCACGATAATGTTTTCCAAAAAGGAAATTATGTAACATGCTTTTGCGCGTCATTTCGTCATTATAAACAGATGATTTGGTTGTTTTGGTAAATGAAGTTGCGTAATTATTTACGATTGTTTTTTGTGGTTCTAAAAGTGTTTTTTGAAACAAAATTTTGTTCTCATTGTTTTCCATTCCAAAAAACTGAACAACTGTTTTTCCATTTGTAAAAACAGTTAAAGTGGCAAATCCGTTGTTTCCATACGAAAAATCATTAGGGAAAACGGCTCTTGCGGCTTCTGATTTAGAACCGGCGCCGCTGATGATTTGTTTAATATTTTCGTTTTCTATGTATTGCAAATTATGGTCGTGTCCCGAAACTACAATTACATTTTTCTGATCCTGCAAAAGGGTTTTAATTCTTTTTGCTAAAATTTGGTATTGTTTGTTTTGGATGTCCTGCGGACTCACGCCAGAAGTTTTTCGTAAAAGATTGACAAAGGAACCAATTACGGGCAACGGAATTTTTTGTTCCAAAGGGAAAAGTTGCTTTTCAAGCGAAAACTGCCCGCCATGAGTGCCATTACTCATCAATGGATGATGAATAGCCATAATTATTGTTTTGTCCTGATTTTTGTTTAAAATGCTTTCCAGTTCCTCAAAAAAAGCTTCACGGGTTTTGATGTTACAATCGTCGTTGATGGTTGGAATTTTATCCCAATTTTCTAAAAACCATTCACTGTCAATGGTAATCAGGCAAAGGTTTTCGTTTATTTTTAAATCATCAATCGGGCAACCGTCCGAAGGGAGAAAGCCTTTTTTGGAATCCAAATACTGAGTTACTATTTTTTGTTGACGTTTTAATCCCGTAATGCCGGAATACCAATCGTGATTTCCGGGAATGAAAATAGTTTTTCCTTTGAAATTTTTGGAAATTGCCAATTGGTCAGTGAGTTTTTCATGCGCAAGTGCGTATGCTTTTTTATCTTTTTCATCAGGCATTCCTTTTGGGTAAATATTATCGCCTAAGAATAATAAAGTGGCATTTTTATCCGATTGTTGCAGTTGTTTTTGCAGTGCAGCAAGGATTTTTTGAGCGTTTTCCTGGTCGGCATTTCCGGCATCGCCAATTAAAAAAAAGCGATGGGCAATTTTTATGCTATCCTTGTCGTTTGTATTTGTGATTTTTTCGGAATTAGCACCTAATTGCAGTTGGTGTGTTGCACAGGAAAAGAGCGTTATCGAACCTAAAAAAGCAACGGAAAATATTTTAATTTTGTTAAATCGCATAAGCAAAAACAATTTCATAATTTAGTAGTATAAAAATTTACCTATGAACTTTACAGATCAAGTACAGGATTTTGTTTATAATTTACTCAAAGATAAACTTTCTAGTTCATTTTTATACCATAATTTTAACCATACTACTGATGTGGTTTCGGCCGTAAAAACGCTTGCGCAAAGCGAAAAATTGGATGAGAAAACTATTGAAATGCTGGTGGTTGCAGCCTGGTTTCATGATACAGGTTATGTAAACGAACCGGATAATCACGAAGAGGCAAGTGTGCAAATTGCAACCGAATTTTTAAAAGCTAATGGAAAATCCGAGGATTATATCGCGCAGGTAAGTGCTTTTATCCGGGCGACTGTTTATCATTATATTCCACAAAGTATTGAAGAAAAAGTAATTAAAGATGCTGATTTCTTCCATTTTACTACCGAAAATTATTGTGATCGTTGTGAACTTTTAAGAAACGAATGGAAACATGTAAAGTGCAAACAGGTTTCGGATTTAGAATGGGCGCAGGAAAATTTAAACATGCTTACCCAATGTCATCAGTATTATACGGATTATGCAAAAGAAAACTGGCAGCCTTTGAAAGAAAAAAATATTCGCTTAATTCAGGAAAAAATCAACAAGATGGAAGAAGGAGCAACTCCTAAAAAAACTAAAAAAAATAAGGAAGCTAAGGCCGCTAAAGCCTCTAAACCTGATCGTGGGATTGATACCTTGTTTAGGGTAACTTTGAGCAATCACACCCGATTGAGTGGTATTGCCGATAGTAAAGCCAATATTTTATTATCCGTAAATGCTATTATCATTTCGATCGCATTATCTACAATAGTGCCTAAATTAGACAGTCCGGGAAACGCTCATTTAGTGATTCCTACGTTTGTGATGCTTACTTTTAGTGTGATTTCTATCATTTTTGCCATTTTGTCCACGAGACCTAAAGTAACCAGTGGCACTTTTACCCGAAAAGACATTGAAGACCGAAAAGTAAATTTGTTATTCTTTGGGAATTTTTACAAAATGCCATTGGATGAATACGAATGGGCAGTTAATGAAATGATGAACGACAATACTTATTTATACAATTCGATGATTAAGGATTTGTATTTTTTGGGTGTTGTTCTCGAAAGGAAATACAAATTGCTCCGCATTACTTATAATATTTTTATGTTTGGAATTATAGTGTCTTTCTTGGCTTTTTTCATCGCTTTTTACACTACCCGAATTTAATCCAAAGCACTTAATAATTCTTTGTACGTATAAGTTGTGTCTAAATTTTCATCGGTATTCATGACTTTGATTCGGATGGCTTTTAGTCCGTAAACGCCTTGTAATTCTTCGACTTCAAATTGTTCAATAGCAGGTTCTAAGATGTTTTTGAACTGCAGGAATTTGATGTATTTTAAATATTCAACTTCTTCGTATTGGTGCGAATAAACAATCGTAATTTTCTCTTTTTGCGTAATTCTTTCGTTGGTTCCTTTAATATGGGCTTTGTCAATACGTTTTTTAACTACTTCATAGCGGGCGTTGTAAGTGCCATCAACATCAAAACGTTTTTCGTCCATACGGAATCGGATGGAAATTGGCGAACTGAAAACTAATATTAACGAACTGACTTCCAAATTATACGGCAAAACTTTTTTTAAGCGATGGTGTTCCAGTTCCATCTTGCATAAAGTTTGCAATTGCCACAATCTCAGGTTGTTTAAATACATTACATTAAAGGGTTGCGCAGGAGTAATGCTGGCACCAATATATAAATTGTGTTCTACACCATCGGTTTTAAAGCGTTCGTAATAATGTGGAAAAATACTTTGCGCTTCGTTTTGTTCCTGATCTAAAACATCGGCCATTTTTTTATTGACGATAGCCATCGCTTCGTCAAATTGTTTTCGGGCCTGATAAAACAGTCCGGTTTTAATATCCAGATTTTCAAAATAGCTTGCAACCAAATTTTGATCTTCGGCGTCAATAATCGAATTATTCAATAAAGGATGAATTTCTTTATCAATATAATTTTGAATTTGTTGTTCAGTATCGGCTTTTAATTCTTTTGTTAATTCGCCTAAAAAAGAATGTATTTCAAATTTTTGTTGTTCTAACAAAGGAATTTTGCGTATGCTTTTTGATTTTTCAAAAATTCTCAAAATGCTTTCTAACTGATTTTTCAAATCTTCTTTTACCGTGTTGTTGCGGTGTTCGGAAGATTTATTAATATCAATTTGTCCGTAAAGCGGATAGACTTCTTTAAAAACAATTTCTTTAAAATTGTAGTTTGTATTGGAAGCGTTAGTTTGCAAATATTTTTGTGCTTCGGCTTTGAATTTCCAGTAAACACTGGAATGAATAGCCGTATATTCTCTTTGAATAACCGCTTCAATTTGATTTTGTAAATCGGTGTTGTAGCGCTCTAAAGTGTTGACAATATTAGGAAGTATTAAATTGAGATTGTTTGCATTAATACTGTTTAATTGTCGGGCAGTGCCTGAAACCAGCTCGATAACGCCCAGTAATTTGCCTTCTTTGGCAATAGGAGTAAAGATGCAGCTTTTAATATTTTGTTCTAATAATATTTGAGCAAAATTTTCATTTCCCGGAATTTGGGCAAAAGCCTCCACATTAGAAATGGTAAAAAGCTCCTGCGTTTCTAAAAGTTTGTTCAAAGAGCAGCCTAAAAAGGCATTGCAACAGGCTACTTCGGTTTTGTTTTGAAGTATAAAACTTCCCATTTTTGCTTTTTCAAAAGGCAATTTGGTAAATGTTTTTTCTTCATCGTTATACAAACTGATTCCGATTCTTAAATCAGGAATTTTGAAAAAAGATCTGAAAATGTTTTCTAAAGTATTATCGTTTTCTTCAGGATCTTTTTTACTTCTTAAAAGATTACTTTTTAGGTTGGAAATAGCACTTTCTTTAGTAGCATCAAAAAGGCTGATGATTCCAAAACCTTTTAAAACCCAGCTTTCCAAAGGGAATTTTTCTTTCCACAGCGCCACATTTCCAAAGTTATCCATGAGTTCGTCTATGTCTTCCGAACTCAAATCCGGAGCTTCGGCTAAGGGATATATTTCTATAAAATCGGCGTTGTAAAGAATTCGATAATGATAGATTACACCATTGGCATCGGGGATATCGTAAAATAAAGGTTTGTTATAGTCAAAATTTTGTTTGTAATAAGCATTTAAGATTAGAATACAGCTTAAAACATAAAATTGGTCTTCGTTAAAATCACGGATGGTCAAGTCAAAATTTCCGGCGTTTTTTACAATTTTTTTGAACCTTTTGGTGTAATTGAAAGTTATATTCTGAAACGGAATAGTAACCGCCTTAATTTCATTATTAGTCAATGCCGTCGGGAATAAATCGGCAAGTAAATTTTTAATAAGTTTTTTGTTGTCCGTAATTATAGCTAAATCTTCGATTCCGGTTCTAAATTCGGGAATATGTTCGATTTCTTTTAGTAACGATTTAGCGTAATTAGAGCGGTAATCAACATCTGATAAGGCAATTTCTTCCAGTGTCTCAATGAGTTTATGAAAAGAAATAAGGGTTTTAAAAGGACTCTCTTTAAATAAACGATGATTCATCTTGATTTTTGTTTAGCTTACAAAAATAGTGAATTATCCTGTTTGGACTGTTTTTATTTGAAATAGAAAAAGAGGTTTTAGTGTTGTTTTACCAAAATCTTTTTTTGATAAAAAGAAACCAAGGCTTCGTTCACTTCTTTTAATTCGGGAGTTAAATGGGTAATATCGCCTTCTTCGTCATTCGTTAATTCCATTTGGCATACTGTGCATTTGTATTCTTTTAAATGATTAGTAATGTTTCTGGAGGTAACTATTTTATGTCCAAAAATGGCGCATAGAATCTTTTTACCAGTAATCAGTGCTTTGAAATCTGTTAAATTCATAATAAAAAGTAGGTTAATTTTGTTTGGGAGTGATAAAAATAGAAAATTATAGATAAAAATACTTAAAAAATCGACTAAGTACGCTTTTTTGATAATTTCATAAGTATAAACTTATTTTTTTATTAAATGATTTAAAAAAAAATCTCCAACCGCCTAAGCGATTGGAGATGAATTAAGTAGTGAATTGTAAACTAACTAGGATTTTTGCTCTTTATTGAAATAAACCAGATAGTAATACATTTGTTTTTCTTCGTCCCAGCCTTTTTCTACAAATTTTTCGGCACTTTCCGGATTAATAAAATCCATCTTAATCTGAATATTTGTGTCTAAATTGATTACGTTTTTGATTGATTTTCGGGCATCGCTAACGGCGGCATTGGCAATTGGGAATGAAGTGACATCCTCAATGCTGTATTTTTCGCCTTTATCAACTTTGTAGTTTTTAAATTCAGGAATCAAATCCGGATTATCTAAAACTTCATTTAAGAACTCTGTTTCTTCAAATTCATCATTTTTAGCAAAATAATTCACCGAACGGTTCATGAACATAACTTCTTCTTTTTTGTCTTCGGCAGGGAAAACTACGTCTTTGGCAAAGTTTTGACAAAATTTCAAATACTTTTTGGTGATGAAGTTTTCGTCTTCAAAAGCATCTACTGAAAGGAAGTGTTCTAACCAATAACGGGCATCATAACGGTTGCTGTCCACGGTCAGGATTTTGTAACCTTCTTCTTTTTTATGATTAAAAATCAAACAGCCTTTGTCTAATTTATTCAAATTGATTCCCTGTTGTAAAATCATCTCCAAATTAGATTCTTTTTCTTCAAATTGCAGAAAATCTGTTTGCAATTCGCTTTTAAAGATTCCGATAGCGTCAACCGGCGTGTTATCGATGTTTACGTTAGTTAAATAAGTTACATAAACTTCTCCGTTTTTAATATGCGGATGATTGGATTGTTCAAAAAGATGTTTGGTGATTTTTTTGGAAGTTTCATGTAAACTGCCCGGATTGTTAAAAATCTCAGAAGTGTATTTGTACATGTCATTATAATCCAAATCGACTTCGTGAGCAAACTGATAATAGTTTTCTTCTTTTTCACGAAATGGTTTCAGGAAAAATTCTTTGATAAGCGGAACAATTTCGTCCTGAAGGTTAAAAGGTTGTTCCGATAAAAAGATAGCTTCATTTCGGCTTTTATTTCCTACCCGGTGGATAGAAAGAGTCTCGATGTGTGCGTTGAATAGGTTGATCATTTTTTGTGCTGTTTTTAGATGCGAGAGCCAAGAAAAAAGACAGTTTGTTGAGGTCTTTCATCTTGGCTCTTGAATAAGTTTTTTTATCAGGTTATTCTAGTTCCAATTTTCTTCAAATCCGTAATCTTCGTAGCTGTCGTCTCCTTCAAACATATCCATGTCGTCATCGTCTAAGCCGTCTTCAAATTCGTCATAAAAATCATCTGCATTGTCTGCTTCAAAGTTTTTTTCCAAAGCTTCATCAGGCATTTCGCCATGAGCAAATAAAGTTTCCGGATAAGTGGCTCCGGCAGTTTGATCTTCAATTGCGGCAAGTTCTACTAAGAAAGTCCACATATTGATAAAATCATATACATAGATAATTTTAGTGTTTTCTTCGTCAAGAATATCCGAAAGTTTATAATCGCTCATGATGCGTTGTTCTCCGGGAACATCGCCGGTGTCAAAAAGTGAAATTTCATCTTCCTGATTCCAGGTGTCATCACAAGTGTAAAAAGAAGCAACCTCCATACCATCAAATCCAAAAGAATTAAAGATAGCGTTGTGTAAATCTTCTAATGTATCGTCTTCCAAGATGGCGATATCTCTGAAAATATCTTCTTCTGCGTCTAAGATTACTCTAAATTTATAAACCATAATCGTCATTTTTATAAAAGCCAAAGGTACATTTAATCCTTTTTAATCCCAATGCGATTTGTGAAATTTTATCAAAAAAACAGCGAGAGTTTTGGTTGTGAATTAGTTGCCTTTTATCAGCCGTTTGATACTTCTTAAATAGCGTTTGTGATAGGTGCTGTGTGCCGGGTATCTTCGGCTGGATGTCATGTTGTTAAAAAATAAGGCGGTAAATAGCAGGATAAGCACTCCGGTTAAAACCGGCGATAGAACATACCAATAGCCTAAAGCTTTAATTTTTTGTGTTCCAATGATAGCAATCAAAGCTGTAGCTCCTCCGGGCGGATGCAGGGTTTTGGTTATTTGCATCATCACAATCGATAAGGAAACAGCCAGAGGCGCAGCAATAAATATAGTATCCGGAAATAATTGATGAACAGTCACTCCGATAAAAGCTGAAATTAAGTGTCCTCCAACCAAATTCCGGGGTTGGGAAAATGGACTTTCGATGATTCCATATACTAAAACGCTCGAAGCGCCAAAAGAACCTATTAAATAGACCACATCCTGATGTGAGAATTGCTGGCTTTGGAAATAGGCAATCAGTCCGATGCCGACAAAGGAGCCTAAAAAGGACCAAAATTGTTCTTTGTAGTCAATTAAAGTTTCTTTGTAAAGGATGTAACGGGTTTTGCGGTAGCTGCGTTTGATTTTGCGTGTTGGCATGATTTTAAAATTTAAATGCTGGGAGCAAAGGTGTAAACCGTATTAGGATAAATCATTTTGGCTGTATATTTCGAAATGAAACAGGCTGCCAGAATTGGGAAAAATAAAGTGTAATTATTGGTTAAACCACAAACTAAAAAGATTGCGGTAAACGGAGCGTGAATACTCGCGCTTAAAACAGCAGCCATTCCGATAACCATAAAATTGATTGGGATAATTTGGGTATCAAAAAAAGTATTGAGTACCGAAGCGACTAAAAGTCCCAAAAAAGCCCCGATAAAAAGGCTGGGAGCAAAAACGCCACCGTCGCCACCGGAAGCCAGTGTAACGGAAGTAACAACCGGTTTTAAAAACAATATTCCTAAAAAACTGAAAGCTAATGTAAGTGTTAAAGGGATTTCGTTATGAGTTGAAGTAATTGTTTTGATGGCATGATAACCTTCGCCGTAAAGCTGTGGAAAAATAAAAAGGGAAATACTTAATACAACAGAACCAAAGATGATTTTGTAATAATGCGTTTCAATTTTGGCAAATTGTGCTTTGAAGAACAACACGCATTTTGTTAAATAAACCGAATTTATTCCCGCTAAAATTCCCAGTAAAATAAAATAAGGAATCGCTTTTAGGTGCCAGGAGTTGATATTAACGGCAAAAAGAGGTTCTTCTTTTAATATGGTTAACAACCCAAAAGCAATAGAAACGGCAATTAAATTTGAAATGATAAAGGCACGGGTAATTTTTCTCGAAATAACTTCTATAGCAAATAAGATTCCAGCGATTGGACTGCTGAATAAAGCAGTGATTCCGGCTGCTACACCTGCACAAATTAATTCGGTTTTGTACTGACGGAAAATATTTTCTTTTTGGTGTGCTACCGAACCAATAGTAGCCGTAGCTACCACAGTAGAAACTTCGATTCCGGTAGAACCGCCAAAAATTACAGTTAATAATCCATTAATCGTATGCGATGGGATTTTGTAAGAAGGAAGATTTTTGGTTTTCGAATTAGTACTTTCAAACACTTCTTTGATGCCTTTGTTTTCTTTTTTCTTAAAAAGATATTCTCGCAGAAAATAAATTACCGATAGACCAAAAACCGGAAAAAGAATATAGAAAAAGGGATTTACGTTTGCCTGATGAAAGAAAATTTCTTCATAATATTCGGTGATTTTTTTTAGACTAATTCCTAAAAAAGCAGAAAGAAAACCAATTAAAAGAGAGACGATTACTAGTTTTTTAAATTTAATAAGGTGGTAGTTTTTTTTAATTTGTGCAGTGGTTTTCATTACTTGAAATCTTTAATGAATGGCAAAATTATATAAAAAAACAAAAAACCTGCGTTTTCGCAGCAAAAAACAAGTTTTTTTTAACTATAGGAAAAGTCAAATGTCTGTTTTTGATTTTGATTGCTGATGAGGTTTTGAAATGAGGGGTTTTGAAATGAGGGGTTTTGTTAATCTGGTTTTTTAGGTTTAGAAATAAATTAAGAAATTAAAGTTCGTAGAGTTCTATAGGTAATAAATCAGGGTCAGCAATGAAAGTAAAACGTTTTTGAGTGAATTCGTCAATTCGAATTGGCTCTGCAATAATGTTTTTTGAATTCAAAAAAGAAACATTTTTATCTAAATTTTCAACAGCAAAAGCTAAATGACGCAATCCGCAGGCTTCCGGATTGGAGGGTCTTTCAGGCGGGTTTGGGAAAGAAAATAATTCGATGCAGTAATGTTCGTTGATGGCTAAATCGAGTTTGTATGATTTTCGGCTTTCGCGATAAACTTCCCGGATTATTTTTAGTCCGAGGATTTCGGTGTAAAACCGTTTGGATTTTTCGTAATCAGAACAGATGACAGCAATATGATGGATGTTTTTTAGAGACAGCATTTTGATAGTAGTTGGTTATTGATTCAGTTTTCGAATTACTTTGGCGGGATTGCCAACGGCGAGTGAGTTGTCGGGGATGTTTTTGGTGACGACCGAACCAGCGCCAATGACGCATCCTTTTTCGATGGTTACTCCGGGACAAATGACTGAATTGCCCCCAATCCAACAATCGTCTCCGATAGTTATGGGTAGGGCATTTTCAAGTGTCTTTCTGAGTTCTGCATCGAGCGGGTGAGTGGCAGTGTAAAGTTGTGCTGCCGGACCAAAAAAAACATTCGAACCAATAGTGACTTTTGCGCAATCAAGTACCACGCAATTGACATTGAAATAGACGTTGTCTCCGCAAAAAATATTATAACCGTAATCGCAATGAAAAGGTGGTTCGATGTATAAATTTTTTCCGGCGTTTGGGATGAGTTCTTTTAAAATTTCTTTCGCTTTTTTAGTCAGTCGGTATTCCGTTACATTGAGTCGGTGGAGCAAATTTTTAGCTCTTCGACGGTCTTTTATCAAGGTAGGATCTCCGGCTAAATAATAGTCTCCGTCAATCATTTTTTCTTTCTCAGTTTTCATGTTTTTTAGGTTGTTTTTTCAGATGTTGTTTTTGGTCTTTTTTCGGGTCAAAAAAGAGTCTGAAATAAGTGGTTTTTTAAGCTGGTTTTCAGGTGTCTTTTTTGTTGCTTGTAAAGATAGGTTAAAAATGTAGAAGGACTGTTCTGAAGAAGAAGTAGTTTTAATGATTGTCAGGAAAAACAGCTGGTGGGTTTGTGAATCGTTAAAATGAAATCAGGAGAGGAGGATTGTTTTTTCGGAGATATTGTTGTCTTTTTTGTGTTTGTTTTAAGGGGAGTTTTTGATTGTTTTTACTTAAAGTAATTATTTAGATAGATTGTCTTAAATTCTTAATTGTTTTTTAGGGTTTTAACCGTTTTGGTTTTTCAATACGTGTTTTTGTTGTTTTTAGCTTGTAAATCACAATATTAATTTTTTAGTTTAAATAATTAATTGTAATATACTGGATTTTAATTTTTTAATATATTGTTATAGATTATTTCTATAGTGGTTTTTTAAAGATTTTTGAGGTTATACTTGTGTTTTTTGATAATACAAAGAAGCTTGTGGTTCGAAAAAAATAAAAAAAACAAAACTAACTTTTAGAAGTTATGTGCTGTAAAAATAGTTTTTATTTTTAAACCAGTAATTGTTTTTTTTTGATGTTTTTCAGGTGGAATTTAGTCTTGTCGGATTTGTAGTTTTTGGGAAATTAGGATTGTCTAAAAATGATTTTTTGCTTGTTGTTTTTTTTAACTTAATTTATGGGTTGTTTTTTTAGAGCTTGTTTTTTATTTTTTAAATTTCGATTTTTAGAGGTGTTTTTTTGGACTTGAAAACTTGTTTTTTTTGGGTAATCTTCGAGGTGTTTTTTAGCTTTTTTTGAAGTGTTTTTTGGAGTTGAAAAACATCAAAAATATACCTGTGAAAGAGGTTCTTTTTTGAGGTGAAAATTGGCTGTTTTTTCAGACTGTTTTTTTGATAAAAACACTCCTTTTTGAAGTAAGAAAAAATGAAAATAAAGAGTGTTGTTTTGATATTGTTGAGCAATAATTTTTTGTTAATGAAGTTCGGAAAACAATTAAAAGATTGTAAATTCGTTTGGTCTATAATTTAAAAAAACGAATATGAAATATTATGTTTTAGCGGTAGCGGCGTTTCTTTTTTCGGTACAAATTCAGGCGCAAAAAGTAGCTGTTTTTGATTCTTATACCGCTTTTGAGAAAGCCGTTTTGGGAGATAAAAATACCACTTATGTAGTCAATTTTTGGGCTACCTGGTGTGCTCCCTGCGTGAAAGAATTACCCCATTTTGAACAGTTAAATTCCGAAAATAAAAAGCTAAAAGTAGTGCTTGTAAGTTTGGATTTTAAGACACAATATGAGACAGTATTATTGCCTTTTTTGAAGAACGAACAGATACAATCGGAGGTGGTTTTGCTTACGGATAAGGATTATAATAGCTGGCTTCCGGCCGTGGATAAAGACTGGTCGGGCTCTATTCCGGCTACTTTAATTCTTAAAAACGGGAAAAAATTTTTTGTAGAAAAGATGTTTTCTGACTACAATGAGTTAGATCAATATGTGAATTCAATTATTAATTAACAGTTTTTATTATGAAAAAATTATCGGTTTTGTTATTGTTTGTTGCTGTGCTATTGGTATCAGCTTTTACGGTTATCGCTCCTTCGGGTTATAAAATTGGTGATACCGCTACTGATTTTAAGTTAAAATCGGTTGATGGGAAAATGTACAGTATGTCAGATTATAAGAGTGCAAAAGGTTTTATTGTTGTGTTTACCTGTAATCATTGTCCTTTTGCTAAAAAATACGAGGATCGGATTAATGATTTGGCTAAAAAATATAAGTCTAAAGGCTATGTTTTATTAGCAATTAATCCAAATGATCCGTCCGTACAACCTGATGACAGTTATGAATTAATGCAAAAAAGAGCTAAAGAAAAAGGATTTGCTTTTCCTTATTTATTTGACGAAGGACAAAAGATTTTTCCGCAATACGGAGCAACTAAAACGCCTCATGTGTTTTTATTAGACAAAAATCGTGTGGTAAAATACATCGGAGCGATTGATGATAATGTGGACAGTGCGACTGAGGTGAAAGAGAAATATCTTGAAAACGCGATTGCTGCCCTGGAAAGCGGAAAAACACCTTCTCCGGAAGTGACTAAAGCTATTGGTTGCAGTATTAAAACCAAAAACTAATTTTTTAAGAAATAATAGAGAAAGAGTAGGTGAGCAGCCTACTCTTTTTGTTTGATACAGTTTTTCCTAATGATAATTAAAACAGGGATTAGGAGCGAATAGGCGATGAAAAAAGGAATGATGTATTCTGTCCATCCCGTTGCCAGCATTAATCCGATTAAGAGTAGTTGAAATCCCAATCCGTAAAGGGAAACTAAGGTCATGAACCAATGTGGGAATTTGGATAAAGTGGCAGCTGAATAGTCTAATTTTTGAATGATTTTGTCAAAAATACCATAGCTCATTTGGTAAGTACTGAACAGGATTCCAACCCATTTTTGGCTTTCTCCGGCAAAGGCTTTAGGTGTTTTATTTTCGAAAATCTGGCTTGTTTTGTCGGCTCCTTTGCATTTGGAACGCAAAATAACATAATAATAATTGTATAAAGTTCCCTGTAATTCGATGCAAAAGAAAGCCAGAAGTGCGGCCAGAAGTGAACTGTTGGAAACGAAACAGATAGTAACTAAAATTAAAAAGTTAAGAAGCATATCCAGTAAACTATCCAGGTATCTTCCGGTGTAAGAAGGTGTTTTTCTGATTCGGGCCAATTCGCCATCGGCTGCATCGATTATTGATTTTAAAATAAGAAAAAAACAAGCCCAATACGGATGATTGCTTAGAATACAGTATATGGAAATTAAGCCCGAAACTCCAAAAAGCAAGCTTACATGAATAGGTGTAAAACGCGTGTTTTTTAGTGTTTGGGCAATTTGGGTTCCTGCGGTTCTTCCGTAATCTGAGAAATCAAGAAATTTGTCTTTTGTAGCAAGTTTAGACATTTTTTTAAATGAATAAGGAAATGCGACACTATAGTCTATATAAATATAGGCAAAAAATCTTATTTAGACAATCGGTGCAGGCTGTATGTCATAGCAGAAAGCAGAAAAAACGCGTTGATTTGGTGAATTAAACCTAGCCATAACGGAACTCCGTAAAGCAAAGTGAAAACGCCAAGAGCAAACTGAACAAAAACAAGAAATACCAAGGTTTGAATTCCTTTTTTCTGATTAAAGTCCAAATTGAATTTTCGGCTTTTGAAGTATAAATAAAGCATTATTCCAACAACTACATAAGCTAAAGTTCGGTGGATAAACTGCACGCCACTTTTTCCTTCGGTAAAACTCAAAAGTAAATTGTCCTGTTCCAGAAAAACACTGTCGTGAATAAATTGTCCGTCACTCATTAAAGGCCAGTGATTGTGGATTAAGCCTGCGTTTAAACCAGCAACAAATCCACCGTAGATAATTTGTATTAATAGAAAAAACAGCGCATAACGAGCAATGTTTCGAAGTGATTTTTCAACATTTCTTTTTACCGGATAAATTAAATCTAAAGCTACCCAAAGTGTGTAGGCAAAGGTGATGAAGGCGAAAGTAAGGTGAAGTGCCAATCTGAAATGACTCACATCAGGGTCGTTTATTAACCCGCTTTTTACCATAAACCAGCCAAAAAAACCTTGTAAAGCTCCCATTCCTAAAAGAATAATAGATTTTTTGATGGTTGGTTTATCCAGTTTCTTTTTAATTAAAAACCATACAAAAGGGATTATGAAAACAATTCCTAAAATACGGGCGATAAATCGGTGGAACCATTCCCAAAAATAGATTTGTTTGTAGTCTGAAATAGAAAAACCACCGTCTTTAAATTGATTGATTTTTTGGTATTCCGGAAATTGTTTGTAGTGTTCAAAAGCTTCCTGCCATTTCGCTTCAGTGAGAGGAGGGAAGGTGTCTTTGCCTAAATGCCAGTCGGTCATGGACAATCCGGAATTAGTCAATCTGGTGATGCCACCCACAATAACCATTAAAAATATTAATAAACAACCTGAAAATAACCAGATAATTACGGCTTTGTTTTCTTTTTTCATTTTGTATTCTATATTGTTTTGGAACTTATTTCACTTTTTGCAACCCCAATTTTTCAGCGCGTTTTAAAACAAATTGATAAGCAGCTTTGTATTCGTTTGGAATTTCGCCTTCCAAAATAGCTTCTTTAACCGCTTCTTTCAAAATACCAATTTCTCTGGAAGGTTTTAAATCAAAGATTTCCATGATTTCTTCTCCGGAAATAGGTGGTTGGAAGTTACGAATGGAATCTTTTTCTTCGACTTCGACGATTTTTTTACGAACGATTTCAAAGTTTTTATGGTATTTTTTGAATTTTGCCGGATTTTTGGTGGTAATGTCAGCTTCGCAAAGTGTCATCAGATTTTCTACATCTTCTCCGGCATCAAAAACTAATCTTCTTACAGCTGAATCGGTCACAATATCCTGTGAAAGCACGATAGGTCTGGAACTCATTACGACCATTTTTTGAACAAATTTCATTTTTTGATTCAAAGGCATGTGCAAACGTTCAAAAATCTTTTTAACCATTTTCCCGCCTAAAAATTCGTGTCCGTGAAAGGTCCAACCTTGTTTTTTGTTGAATTTTTTAGTGGGTGCTTTACCAATATCGTGCAATAAAGCTGCCCAACGCAACCAAACATCGTCGGTGTTTGGGCAAATATTGTCGACAACTTCCAAAGTGTGGTAAAAATTGTTTTTATGGGTTTGTCCTTCAATTTCTTCTACCTGATTCAAAGCAGTTAACTCCGGTAATAAAAGGTCTAAAAGACCTGTTTTGTATAAAAGTAAAAAACCAATCGAAGGTTTATCTGTTGCCAGAATTTTGTTCAACTCATCAACAATCCGTTCCCCAGAGATGATGTTAATTCGTTCAGCATTATTTGTAATAGACTGAAGTGATTTTTCTTCAATTTCAAAATTCAACTGAGTCGCAAAACGGATGGCACGCATCATTCGCAAAGGGTCATCTGAATAAGTAATATCAGGATCCAAAGGCGTTTTCAGGATTTTACGTTCCATATCCTTAAGTCCGTCAAAAGGATCTAATAAATCTCCAAAATTAGATTCGTTCAGCGACAAAGCCAGTGCATTAATAGTGAAATCACGGCGGTTTTGGTCGTCTTCTAAGGTTCCGTTTTCTACAATTGGATTACGACTGTCTCGGGTATAGGATTCTTTTCGGGCGCCTACAAACTCAATTTCCGTGTCTCCAAAACGCAACATTGCCGTTCCGTAATTTTTAAAAACCTGTACTTTTGGTTTTTTGGGAAGTAAATCAGAAACTTTTAAGGCTAATTCAATTCCGCTACCTACGGCAACAATGTCGATGTCTTTTTTAAAATCACGACCTAAAATTAAATCTCTTACAAAACCGCCAATAACGTAGCTGTCAACATTCAATTCTTTTGAAGCCTGAGAGATTATTTCGAAAATCGGGTGATGTAAGGATTCTTTGTAGTTCATAGTTTGATTGCCACTAATTCACGAATTAAATATGAAATTATTTTTCTCTAAAATGGCACAAATTTTATTATTGATATTACAATACAACTCTTTTGTATTCAAGAGATTTGTTGTTGAAATTGGCTAAAATTGCTAATTTATTCGATGATACTTTCAAGTAATTAATACATTGAGCAATATGTTTGGAATCTAGCTTTTTACAAGATTTTAGCTCTAGAATAATTGTGTCATAAACCACGAAATCAGCATAAAATTTATGATTTAATATTATGTCTTTGTAATGTACTTCATATTCTTTTTCACGTTCGAAAGGGATATTAAGTTTTTTAAATTCATATTCTAAAGCATCTTTATATACAATTTCTGAAAAACCACCTCCTAAATTATTATGTACATCAAATAGAATTCCCATAATTTGAAAACTTTCTTCTTTGTAGATAATTTGTGTCATTGAAAGGTGTTTTTAGAAATAATAATTAGTGAATTTGTGGCTTAATTAATTATTTTCGAATAACCTTTACCTGACAATCATTAGTCAACTTAATGATAGTTGACGGATTCTGGCAAATTTTTTCACGCTGCAAATTTACAACATAGTCCACGCCTTTTATAATTTCGGGACTGATTTCTTTAAAACTTTTTGGTGTTGGCTCACCGGAAATATTGGCTGAAGTAGAAACCAGAGGTTTTTTCATTCGTTCCAATAATTTATAGCAAAAAGGCTCTTTTACAATTCGAACGCCCAGTGTTTTATCTTCAGCAATAATATTCGGAGCTACATTTCGAGGGTTGTCTAAAATTAAAGTAGTTGGTTTCTCAGATAAATCGATAATTTGCCAGGCAACTTCCGGAATTTCTTTGAAAACATTGTACATCATTCGTTCGCCATTCATTAAGACAATCATACTTTTGGTTTCCTCGCGCTGTTTTAAGGCGTATATTTTTTTTATTGCTTCCGGATTGGTGGCGTCACAGCCAATTCCCCAAACCGTATCTGTAGGATAAAGGATGATGCCGCCCTCTTTGATAATTTCAAAGGCTTTGTGGACTTCTTCGTTCAGATTTTCCATTTTTATGTGTTAGAATTGGATATCAAAAAATGTATGCAAAGTAACGAATAATAATTTTGAAAAAGTAATCGTTTGTTTTAGAAAACACATTTTTTGAAAAGGGCAAGGGTGTTGTTTTACTTGGTTTTTTCAATAGGAATACTTTGTTGTAATAGCTATCTTTGCACTCTAAATTAAATTAGGAATGATTGTGAAAATTAATTCTCATTTTCAAAAATTTGCACCCAATTTGAAGCAAATGGTTGAAAAGTTTAAAACTTCCGGACAGCTTTTTGGAGACGGAAAGCGTAATACGATTAAGCTTTTTGAATTAGAAGATATAAAAGTAAACATCAAATCCTTTAAAGTTCCACATCTTATAAATAGTGTTGTTTACAAATATTTTAGGAAATCCAAAGCCAGAAGGTCTTATGAATATGCGGTGCGTTTGTTGGAAAACGGAATCGGAACACCACAACCTATAGCTTATTTTGAAAATGCCAATTGGTTAGGATTGAAAGATAGTTATTATGTGAGTGAGCATTTGGATGCCGATTTGACTTATAGAGAATTGATTCATCAGCCAGATTATCCCGATCATGAGAATATTTTGCGTCAGTTTACACGATTTACTTTTAATTTACATGAAAAGGGAATTGAGTTTTTAGATCATTCGCCCGGGAATACTTTGATAAACAAAGGAGAAAATGGTCAATATCAATTTTATTTAGTTGATTTGAATCGTATGAATTTTCACACTTCAATGGGTTTTGAACAGAGAATGAAAAATTTTAGTCATTTAGCTGCGAAAAAGGAAATGATAGTCATTATGAGTGAAGAATATGCTAAGTACTATTCAAAATATTCTGCAAATCAAATTTTTGAAGAGATATTGAAAAAAAATATTGCTTTTCAAAATAAATATAGCAGAAAAAAGAGAATTAAAAATAAAATAAAATTTTGGAAAAAGAAAAATTGATGTTTTTAATAGATATAAGCTAAAATTTTTTCTTTAGGTAAATTGTTTTCGATGATAAATTTTCTTGTTCTATATACATTTTTGCTGCATTTCATCACGACACACGCACACACCACAAACTGATGATTTTAATTTCTCTTCAATGGGTTTATTTATATTTCTCACCCCTCTCTAACAACCATTCTTAAGGAAGGATTCATAATGTTTAGGCGAATTCCCCTCTTGGGGTTTGGGATGTTGCTACTATAATCGACCATCAACAGTAATTTCTAAAACTCCTTTTACATCATAAACAATGCTGTTAGTTTTTAAATATGTTGACAAATTTAACTCTAAAAATTCTTTGTGAGGTACACTTAATACCACAGCATCATATTGATTCTTTGCAGTTGGCTTAGGGTAGCACTTTAATCCGTATTCATGCTGTACTTCTTCTGGATTAGCTAATGGATCACAAAGCGTAATTGCAATTCCATATTCCTGTAACGCTTTAATCACGTCTATGATTTTGGTATTGCGTACATCCGGACAGTTTTCTTTAAAAGTAATTCCTAACATCAATAAGGAAGCACCATTAACTGAAATTCCTTTTTTTATCATTAATTTGACTACCTGGGAAGCTACATATTCCCCCATACTATCATTCAATCGACGTCCGGCTAAAATAATTTCGGGATGATAACCCAATTCCTGTGCTTTTTGCGCCAAATAATAAGGATCAACCCCTATACAATGCCCTCCTACAAGTCCTGGCTTAAAAGGCAAAAAATTCCATTTGGTTCCCGCAGCAGCCAGTACAGCACTGGTATCAATATTCATTAAACTAAATATTTTAGCTAATTCATTGACAAAAGCGATATTGATGTCCCGTTGCGAATTTTCAATCACTTTAGCCGCTTCAGCCACTTTGATAGAAGGTGCCAAATGTGTTCCGGCAGTAATCACCGATTGATATAAGGCATCTACTTTTTGCCCGATTTCGGGAGTAGAGCCGGCTGTTACTTTTAAAATTTTATCGACCGTATGT
>NZ_NASZ01000034.1 GCF_014596575.1 Flavobacterium pokkalii
ATAAAGCTGAATTTAAAAGGAATGAGCCCGATACAATATCGAGCTCATTATTATCAAAATTAATTATAAATTTGTCTAAACTTTTGGGGGCAGTCTAAACTGGTTTAGAATCCCTTTTTTGGTTAGAATAAGTTCTTTGTTAGCTCTTTTTATAATTGTATCCATATACAAAAGCATGAATTATAGAGAACGCCAGAGAGAAATAGAATAGATAAATATCGTCTAAATTAGGATCGTTATGATGAATAAAAGCAATGATAATTAGTGTTAATACCATTGCTAATCCACTGCCGGCAACTGTTTTTTGATTTTTCAAACTGAATTCACCTTGGTTTAAGGCGCTGTTTTTCATGCCGTAGAAAAGGTATAAATCAAAACCAATCATCATCCAAACAATCAGTCGAATCCAGGTATCCAGCGGTAAAAATACCATCATGAACAAACAAACTAAAACTCCGGCAATCGGTACAAAAGGGACAAACGGCGTTCTGAAAGCTCTTGGAGCTTCAGGCATTTTTTTACGCATGATTAAAACTCCCAAGCAAACTAAAATGAAGGCAAATAAGGTTCCGATACTGGTCATTTCTCCCACAACCCGGGCAGGAATAAAGGCAGCAAAAAGACTCACAATAAGCATGAAAAGTAAGTTGTTTTTGGCTGGAGTTCTGAATTTTTCGTGAACTTCTGAGAAGACTTTTGGTAACAAACCATCTTTACTCATCGAGAAAAAGACGCGGCTTTGTCCCATTAAAAGAACTAAAATTACCGAAGAATAACCACCTAAAATAGCCAATAAAATAGCATTATTAAGCCAAGGATAAGCCGGGGTAATCATGCCGTTTGCACCTACAGGACCCATAGCTTCTACGGCAACTGCCACCGGAGCAATACCGTCTTTTCCAGCAAAGGCCTGATAGTTAACCACGCCTGTCATAACGTGTGCAAACAATATATATAGGATGGTGCAAATTGCTAATGATAATAAAATTCCAATAGGCATGTCTCTTTTTGGATTTTTAGCTTCCTGTGCAGCTGTGGAAACTGCGTCAAAACCGATGTAGGCAAAAAAGACGATAGCGGCTGCTCTGATAATTCCGGAGAAACCAAATTCGCCAAATTTACCGGTGTTTTCAGGAATGTAAGGAGTGTAGTTTTCAGGTCGGATGTATTGCCAGCCAACGGCAATAAAAATTAAAACTACCGAAACTTTAAGTAAAACGATAATTCCGTTAATGAAAGCCGATTCTTTAGTCCCTCGGATTAAGATTAAGGACATTAGCATGACGATGAAAACTGCCGGAAGATTGATAATTCCTCCTTCAAACGGCGAAAGCATGTAAGCATCACTCAGATGAATACCATAACTGCTTAGTAATTTTCCTAAATAACGGGACCAGCTTATTGATACCGTCGCGGCTCCCACGGCATATTCCAGTACCAAATCCCAGCCTATAATCCAAGCAATGAATTCGCCCATGGTAGCAAAAGAATAGGTGTAAGCACTACCGGCTACCGGAATCATCGAAGAAAACTCAGCGTAACACAAACCGGCAAAAACACATCCGAAAGCAGCTATAAGAAAAGAAATGGTGATGGCAGGACCGGCATTTAGCGAAGCGGCAAGACCGGTGATTGAAAATAATCCGGCTCCAATGATGGCTCCAATTCCTAAAGCTACTAAGCCGGGAGCAGTTAACGTTTTCTTTAAGCCTTTTTCCGAATCTTCTGCTTCGGCTAAAAGTTGGTTAAGAGGTTTTCTTTTCCAGATTGACATATTTCTCTGTTTTGGATTACTATGTTTCAAAAATATAGTTTTTTATGAAAAAACAATAATTATGTTCTGGAATTAGATAGAAGCAACGAAAATATTTATAAATTTAGGTTTTTAAGATAATGTTGTGATCTAGTGGTTTTAAGATGGATAAAAACTATTTTCAGTTTTCAAAAGAACAGCAAAGAGGAATTTTAGGTTTCTTTGTGGTTATTGTTGGTATTCAGTTAGTGTATTTTTTTGTTGATTTTACAACTGTTCGAACTCAAAGTGTTGAAGAACAAAAATGGCTTTCGTTGCATGCTGAAATCAATAAACTGGAGCAGCAACATCGGCAGGTTAAGATTTATCCGTTCAATCCTAATTTTATTTCTGACTATAAAGGTTATAAGTTGGGTATGTCGGTGGAGGAAATCGACCGCTTGTTGGCTTTTCGCAAACAAAATAAATATGTAAACTCGGCAAAGGAATTTCAGGAAGTAACCGGTGTTTCTGATTCGTTGTTAAATCGAATTTCGCCTTATTTTAGATTTCCGGATTGGGTGAAAAATAAAAAGCAGGCAAAAGAGCAATTTGTTGGGGATGCAAATTTTGCTTCTTTTTCGAAGAAAGAAAAAATAGTAGTCAAAGATATTAACGTGGCGAGTCAGGAGGATTTGATGAAGATATATGGAATTGGTGAGGGACTTTCGATGCGGATTTTGAAATTTAAGGAAAGTCTTGGAGGTTTTGTTTCTATGGAACAGATGAAAGATGTTTGGGGATTATCTCCTGAAGTTGTGGAACGTTTGAAAGTTTCTTTTAAAGTTGGAGCTGTTTCGAATTTTAAGAAAATTGATGTTAATAATGCTTCTATAAAGGAATTGGCGCAGTTTCCTTACTTTAAATATAATTTAGCCAGAGAAATTGTGATGTACAGAAGTATGAATGGGGATATAAAAAATACGTCGGATTTATTAAAAATAAAAGGCATGCCTGTTGAAAATGCAAATATTATAGCCTTATATTTGGACTTTTAAAATAAACGATCCGTAATGATGTATTTTGATACAAGTGAAACACAAAATATGATTGCGCAATCCATAAGGGATTTTGCTGAAAAAAATATAAGACCTCATATCATGGAGTGGGATGAAGCTCAGGTTTTTCCGGTTCCTTTGTTTAAGCAATTAGGTGAAATGGGATTTATGGGAGTTTTAGTCCCTGAAGAATTGGGAGGTGCCGGATTAGGTTATCATGAGTATGTTACTATTGTAGAAGAAATTTCTAAAGTAGATCCTTCAATTGGATTGTCAGTTGCGGCGCATAATTCTTTATGTACGAATCATATTTTGACTTTTGGAAATGAAGAGCAAAAAAAGAGATGGATTCCTAAATTAGCTTCCGGGGAACACATCGGAGCCTGGGGATTGACCGAACATAATACCGGATCGGATGCTGCGGGTATGAATACTACGGCTAAAAAAGACGGTGATTATTGGATTGTAAACGGAGCAAAGAATTTTATAACGCATGCCATTTCCGGAGATATTGCCGTGGTGATTGTCCGTACCGGGGAGAAAGGAGATTCCCGCGGGATGACTGCTTTTGTTTTTGAAAAAGGTATGCCGGGCTTTACTTCCGGAAAAAAAGAAAATAAATTAGGGATGCGAGCCAGTGAAACTGCTGAGTTGGTTTTTGATAATTGTCGTATTCCGGATGCCAATCGATTGGGTGAGGTAGGAGAAGGTTTTATTCAGGCGATGAAAATCTTGGATGGCGGACGTATTTCAATTGGAGCTTTGTCACTTGGAATTGCAAAAGGAGCTTATGAAGCAGCGTTGAAATATTCGAAAGAAAGACAGCAATTTGGTAAGCCAATTTCAGAATTTCAAGGGGTGTCGTTTAAATTAGTGGATATGGCTACTGAAATTGAGGCTTCGGAATTGTTGTTGCATAAAGCGGCTTTCTTGAAAGAACAACATCGTCCGGTAACTACGGCGGGAGCAATGGCTAAGATGTATGCTTCTGAAATGTGTGTAAAAGTAGCGAATGAAGCAGTACAGATTCATGGTGGATATGGTTTTACGAAAGATTTTCCGGTGGAGAAGTTTTACCGTGATGCGAAATTATGTACCATTGGAGAAGGAACTACTGAGATTCAAAAAGTAGTAATCTCCAGAAATTTGTTGAAAGGATAGTTTTGGGGTTGGAAGAAAGTCTGTTTTCTTTGTTCTTTTCTCTTTTTTCTACTCGGAAAAATAATTTACAATTAATAACTTGTAATTCATAATTAATTTTATACTTTTGCAGCCTTAACGAGAGGAGGTGTCAAAATTATGTTAATTATACCAATTAAAGACGGAGAAAATATCGATAGAGCATTAAAGCGCTATAAAAGAAAATTTGATAAAACTGGAACAGTTCGTCAATTAAGAGCTCGTACAGCTTTCATTAAACCGTCTGTTAAAAACAGAATGAAATTCCAAAAAGCGGCTTACATACAAAGTTTGAAAGACAGCTTAGAGAGTTAGTAGTTGCTTTTTGAAACAAATAATCACCGTTAGTGGTCAGATTTTTATAAATTTGATGCTAACGGTTTTTTTATGGCTACAAATTTAGAGGCGTTTACAGATTATTTGCAAAAAGAGAAAAAATATTCTCCTCATACGGTGCGTGCGTATGTGGACGATGTAGTTGAATTTCAGCAGTATAATTTTTCTAATTTTCAGCAGGAGGATTTGGTTGAGGTGCAGTATGTTCAAATTCGTTCCTGGTTAGTTTTTTTGGTTGAATCGGGATTGTCTACTGTGTCAGTCAATAGAAAGGTGGCTTCGTTGAAAGCGTTTTATAAATTTCTTTTAAAAATTAAGCAAATTGAGGTGAGTCCTTTGTTGAAACACCGGGCGTTAAAAATTTCAAAGAAAGTTCAAATTCCTTTTTCTGAAAAAGAATTGGAGCAGGTTTTGGAAAATATTCAGCAGGAAGTTGGGTTTGAGGCGGTGAGAGACAGGCTTTTGATTGAGTTGTTGTATTCCACGGGGATCAGGCGGTCGGAATTAATTCATTTGAAGTTAAATGCGGTTGATTTTTCTGGCTCGGTTGTTAAGGTTTTTGGGAAAAGAAATAAAGAGCGTGTGATTCCGGTGTTAGCGATTGTTTTGAAACAAATGTGTTTGTATCTTAAAGAGCGTGAGGGATTGGATAAGGTTGAAGATGAAGAATATTTTTTTTTGACGAAGAAGGGGTTAAAATTAAGTGAATCTTTTGTGTATCGATTAATAAATTCTTACTTTAGTAAAGTCTCTGAAAAGGTAAAAAGAAGTCCGCATATGCTTCGGCATACATTTGCAACTCATTTATTAAATAACGGGGCTGATTTGAATTCAGTTAAAGAGTTGTTAGGGCATTCTAGTTTGGCTTCAACGCAGGTTTATACTCATAATAGTTTAATGGAGTTGAAAAAAGTGTATGTTGGTGCGCATCCAAGAGGGAATGATGACTCTAAAGTTTAACCATAAAAAAATATTGATTATGAAGGTAAATGTTCATGCTGTTAACTTTGCAGTTGATGGAAAACTAGTGAATTTCGTTCAGGGAAGAATGGATAAGTTGGAAAAATACTATGATAGAGTGGTTTCTTCGGATGTTTATTTGAAGGTTGAGAAGACTAGTGAGAAGGAAAATAAAATTGTAGAGGTTAAAGTTAATGTCCCGGGGGATGATTTTCTGGTAAAAAAACAGTGTAAAACCTTTGAAGAAGCGGTGGAGTTGTCTGCGGAATCATTAGAGCGTTTGCTGATAAAAAGGAAAGAAAAGATAAGAACGCATATATAATTTAAATTTTTTTCAAAAAATGTTTTGATTGAGAGATAAAATCTATACATTTGCAGTCCGTTAGAAATAGCGGACTTTTTTTATTGATAATGCCGATGTAGCTCAGCTGGCTAGAGCAGCTGATTTGTAATCAGCAGGTCGTGGGTTCGAGTCCCTCTATCGGCTCTTTGAAAAATGAATGTGTTGGTAAAGTGATTGGCTTCTTCAGTTCTGAAAAGGGATGAGAAGTTTATTCCGAAGTAACGAAGTGAAATCGGGAAATCTCTCTGTCGGCTCTTTTGAAATATTGAAATTATTGGTTAGGGAAGATACTCAAGCGGCCAACGAGGACGGACTGTAAATCCGTTGGGTAACCTTCGCAGGTTCGAATCCTGCTCTTCCCACAAAAAAAAGAAGTTAAGATTTTGGATTTTAGATTTCGGTTTTTTTTAAAATCTGAAATTTGAATTCGAAAGTCTAAAATCAGAACTCTCTGCCGGTGTAGCTCAGGGGTAGAGTGCTTCCTTGGTAAGGAAGAGGTCACGGGTTCAAATCCCGTCATTGGCTCAATTAAGTAGGAAATTGAAATTAATATATAACTAAGATTAAAAATTAAGTAAAATGGCAAAAGAAAGTTTTAATCGTTCGAAACCACACTTAAATATTGGTACTATCGGACACGTAGATCACGGAAAGACTACTTTGACTGCTGCAATCACTAAAGTATTATCTGACGCAGGTTTCTGTCAAGCAAAGTCTTTTGATCAAATCGATAACGCTCCAGAAGAGAAAGAAAGAGGTATTACTATTAATACATCTCACGTAGAGTATGAAACAGCTAACCGTCACTACGCTCACGTAGACTGTCCAGGTCACGCGGATTACGTTAAGAACATGGTTACTGGAGCTGCTCAAATGGACGGTGCTATCTTAGTAGTTGCTGCTACTGATGGTCCAATGCCACAAACTCGTGAGCACATCCTTTTAGGACGTCAGGTAGGTATTCCACGTATCGTTGTTTTCATGAACAAAGTGGATATGGTTGACGATGCTGAGTTGTTAGAGTTAGTTGAAATGGAAATCAGAGATTTATTATCTTTCTATGAGTATGATGGAGATAACTGTCCTGTAATCCAAGGATCTGCTTTAGGAGGATTGAACAATGATCCAAACTGGGTACCTAAAATTATCGAATTAATGGAAGCTGTTGATGCTTGGATCGAAGAGCCAGAGCGTGATGTTAACAAACCATTCTTGATGCCAGTTGAGGACGTATTTACAATTACAGGTCGTGGAACTGTTGCTACAGGTCGTATCGAAACTGGAGTTGCTAACACTGGAGATCCTGTTGAGATCATTGGTATGGGAGCTGAGAAATTAACTTCTACAATCACTGGAGTTGAGATGTTCCGTAAAATCCTTGATAGAGGTGAAGCTGGAGATAACGTAGGTTTATTGTTAAGAGGTATTGATAAAGCTGATATCAAACGTGGTATGGTTATTATTAAGCCAGGATCTGTTAAACCACACAAAAAATTCAAAGCTGAGGTTTATATCTTGAAAAAAGAAGAAGGTGGACGTCACACTCCATTCCACAATAACTACCGTCCACAGTTCTACGTGCGTACAACTGACGTAACTGGAGTTATTACTTTACCAGAAGGAGTAGAGATGGTTATGCCTGGGGATAACTTAACTATCAATGTTGAGTTGTTAAGCCCAATCGCTATGAACGTAGGTTTACGTTTTGCTATCCGTGAAGGTGGTAGAACTGTAGGTGCGGGTCAGGTAACTGAAATCGTAGAATAATTTTCTATAAATAAATTGAATCAGTAGCAGCTTCGGTTGCTACTGATTTTTATACGGGCGTAGTTCAAGGGTAGAATAGCGGTCTCCAAAACCGTTGATGGGGGTTCGAATCCCTCCGCCCGTGCAAAAAAAATATATCATAATGGCAAAAATTGTTAATTACATATCAGAAGCATTTGAGGAATTGAAGTCAAATGTAACTTGGCCAGAATGGGCTGAGGTGCAAAGTCTAACAATTATTGTGGCTGTTTTTTCGGTTCTATTTGCTTTAGCAACTTGGGGAGTAGATGAGTTTTTTGCAAAAGCATTAGAAGGATTTTTTAACTGGTTAAAAGCATAGTTGTTTATTATGGCAGATAATAATGTTAAAAAATGGTACGTTGTTCGGGCAGTAAGTGGGCAGGAGAATAAAGTGAAGGCGTATATTGAAACAGAGATTGCTAGATTAGGGATGTCTGATTATGTGTCTCAGGTGCTTGTTCCTACCGAAAAAGTAGTATCAGTAAAAGACGGAAAGAAATTAGTTAAGGAAAAAGTGTATTTTCCTGGCTATGTTATGATAGAAGCAAATCTGGTTGGAGAGATTCCACATATTATTAAATCAGTAACCAGTGTTATTGGTTTTTTAGGTGAAACTAAAGGAGGGGAGCCAGTTCCGCTTAGACTTTCTGAAGTTAACAGAATGCTTGGTAAGGTTGATGAGTTGGCTGTAAATACAGATACAAAATCAATTCCGTTCAGCTTGGGCGAAACAGTTAAGGTTATTGATGGGCCTTTTAACGGTTTCAATGGTTCGGTTGAAAAAATTAATGAAGAAAAGCGTAAACTTGAAGTTATGGTTAAGATTTTCGGAAGAAAGACACCATTAGAGTTGAGTTTTATGCAAGTTGAAAAAGTATAATTTTCGTTACACTATAATAATCACTTCAATTGCTTCCGTAAATTGTTGTGTTAAATTTTTTAAAAAATGGCTAAAGAAATTAGTAAGGTAGTTAAACTACAAGTTAAGGGAGGTGCTGCGAATCCGTCGCCACCGGTTGGACCTGCTTTAGGAGCTGCTGGGGTTAATATCATGGAGTTCTGTAAGCAATTCAATGCTAGAACACAAGATAAACCTGGCAAAATATGCCCAGTACAAATTACTGTGTATAAAGACAAATCATTCGATTTTGTTGTTAAGACTCCTCCTGCAGCAGTTCAGTTAATGGAAGCTGCAAAGCTAAAATCTGGTTCAGGTGAGCCTAATCGTAAAAAAGTAGCTAGCGTTACTTGGGAACAAATTAGAGCTATTGCTGAAGACAAAATGCCAGACTTGAATGCTTTTACAGTTGAAAAAGCGATGAGTATGGTTGCTGGAACAGCTAGATCTATGGGTATAACTGTATCAGGAGATGCTCCTTTTTAATTAAGAGAAAGACATGGCAAAATTGACAAAAAAGCAAAAAGAGGCTGCTTCAAAAATTGAAAAGAACAAATTATACTCTTTGAAAGATGCTGCTGCATTAATTAAAGTGGTTGCTTCTGCAAAATTTGATGAGTCTGTTGATATCGCAGTACGTTTAGGAGTTGATCCTAGAAAAGCGAATCAAATGGTTAGAGGTGTGGTAACATTGCCTCATGGAACAGGGAAAGATGTAAAAGTATTAGCATTAGTTACTCCGGATAAAGAAGCTGAAGCAAAAGAAGCTGGAGCTGACTATGTAGGTCTAGATGAATATTTACAAAAAATTAAAGACGGTTGGACAGATGTTGATGTAATTATCACAGTTCCTGCTGTTATGGGTAAATTAGGACCATTAGGACGTATTTTAGGACCTAGAGGTTTAATGCCTAACCCTAAAACAGGTACAGTAACTATGGATGTTGCTAAAGCTGTAGCTGAAGTAAAAGCTGGTAAAATTGACTTTAAAGTTGATAAAACTGGTATCGTGCATGCAGGAATTGGTAAAGTTTCTTTCGGGGCTGAGCAAATCGTTGATAACGCACACGAAATTATTCAAACATTAATCAAACTTAAGCCAACTGCTGCTAAAGGTACCTATATTAAAGGTATTCACCTTACAAGCACAATGAGTCCTGCTATTGCATTAGACCCAAAAGCAGTATAATTGGTAGTTAAAAATTTTTAGTATGACTAGAGAAGAAAAATCAATCGCGATTGAAAATTTAACTGCACAGTTAGCTGGTACAAATATTATTTATGTATCTGATATTTCTGGACTTGATGCAGAAACAACTTCAAACTTAAGAAGAGCTTGTTTTAAAGCTGGAATTAAATTAGAAGTAGTAAAGAATACTTTGCTTGCTAAAGCTATGGAAGCTTCTGATAATGATTATGGTGATTTACCATCAGTATTGACTGGTAACAGTGCTATTCTTATTGCAGACGTTGCTAATGCTCCTGGAAAAGTTATTAAAGAATTCAGAAAAAAAGCAGCAAAACCTATTTTAAAAGGAGCTTTTATCAATTCTGAGATTTATATTGGTGATGAGCAATTAGATGCTTTAGCTACTATCAAATCTAAAGAAGAACTTATTGGAGAAATCATCGGATTGCTTCAATCTCCTGCTCAAAGAATTATTTCTGCTCTTCAAAACCAGTTTGCTGGAGAAGAAACAGAAGCATAATAAAATGGAGTTAGCGCTCTGTTTATTTGAAATTGCGCACAATAAATAAATTATAATTTTTACAAATCATTTTAAAAGATAGAAAAAATGGCAGATTTGAAACAATTCGCAGAACAATTAGTTAACTTAACAGTTAAAGAAGTTAACGAATTAGCAACAATATTAAAAGATGAGTATGGTATCGAGCCTGCAGCTGCTGCTGTAGTTGTAGCTGGTGGTGGTGATGCTGGTGCTGCTGCTGAAGAGCAAACTGAATTTACAGTTGTATTGAAAGAGGCTGGTGCTTCTAAATTAGCAGTAGTTAAATTAGTTAAAGAATTAACTGGTTTAGGTCTTAAAGAAGCTAAAGACGTAGTTGACGGTGCTCCATCTAACGTTAAAGAAGGAGTTTCTAAAGAAGAGGCTGAAGGTCTTAAAAAATCTTTAGAAGAAGCTGGAGCTGTAGTTGAGCTTAAATAAGTTTAAACAGTTTTAAGAACAAGGTTTAGGTCTTGAGTTTAACCACTCAAGCCTAAACCATTTTTCGTATAATGAAATAGTTCCAATTTTATTATAAATATTCGTTTATAAATACGAAAATGTTTTTGATCAACACGAAGAAAAAAAATAGCCTGATACTTGGATTATTTTTAAAGATGTGTTGATTATAAAAAAGAAAGTATCCATTAAACAGTGTGTATTGCACAAAAATAAATTACTTTTTTTAATCAAAATTTTGTCCATTGATGATAACAAATCAGACTGAAAGATTGAATTTTGCCTCTACGAAAAATATACCTCAGTATCCGGATTTTCTGGATGTACAGGTGAAATCCTTTCAAGATTTTTTTCAATTAGAAACTAAATCAGACGAAAGAGGCAACGAAGGTTTATACAACACCTTCATGGAAAACTTTCCAATAACAGATACGCGAAATAACTTTGTATTGGAATTCCTGGATTATTTTGTAGATCCACCACGTTATACCATTCAGGAATGTATCGAAAGAGGGTTAACACACAGTGTGCCTTTAAAAGCAAGGTTAAAACTTTATTGTACAGACCCAGAGCACGAAGATTTCGAAACTATTGTTCAGGACGTTTATCTTGGTACAATACCGTATATGACTCCAAGTGGAACTTTTGTTATTAATGGTGCAGAACGTGTAGTTGTTTCTCAATTGCACAGATCTCCAGGGGTTTTCTTCGGACAATCATTCCATGCTAATGGAACAAAATTATATTCTGCCAGAGTAATTCCTTTTAAAGGTTCCTGGATTGAATTTTCTACAGATATCAACAGCGTTATGTATGCTTATATCGATAGAAAGAAAAAATTACCTGTAACTACTTTATTCCGTGCTATTGGTTTCGAAAGAGATAAAGATATTCTCGAAATCTTTGACTTAGCTGAAGAAATTAAAGTTTCTAAAACAGGACTTAAAAAATATATTGGTAGAAAATTAGCTGCCCGTGTTTTGAATACATGGCATGAGGATTTCGTAGATGAGGATACAGGAGAGGTAGTTTCTATCGAACGTAACGAGATTATCCTTGATCGTGACACAATTATCGACAAAGATAATGTGGAAGAGATCATTGAATCTAATGTTAAGTCTATTTTGTTACACAAAGAGGATGCTAATCAGGCTGATTATGCTATCATTCACAATACTTTACAAAAAGACCCAACAAACTCTGAAAAAGAAGCTGTTGAGCACATCTACCGTCAGTTGCGTAACGCTGAACCGCCTGATGAAGAAACTGCTCGTGGTATTATAGATAAATTGTTCTTCTCTGACCAACGTTACAACTTAGGTGAAGTTGGTCGTTACAGAATGAACAAAAAATTAAGTCTTGATATCCCTATGGACAAACAAGTTTTGACCAAAGAAGATATCATTACTATCGTTAAGTATTTGATTGAGTTGATTAATGCAAAAGCAGATATCGATGATATTGACCACTTATCAAACCGTCGTGTGAGAACAGTTGGTGAACAATTGTCGCAACAATTCGGTGTTGGTTTAGCACGTATGGCTAGAACTATTCGTGAGAGAATGAACGTTAGAGATAACGAGGTGTTTACACCAATTGATTTGATTAATGCTAAAACATTATCATCAGTTATCAACTCTTTCTTTGGTACTAACCAGTTATCTCAATTTATGGATCAAACGAATCCATTGGCTGAGATTACACACAAAAGAAGATTATCTGCACTTGGACCAGGTGGACTTTCAAGAGAAAGAGCTGGTTTCGAGGTTCGTGACGTTCACTATACGCACTACGGACGTTTATGTCCTATTGAAACACCAGAGGGACCAAACATTGGTTTGATTTCTTCTCTTGGGGTTTATGCTAAGGTAAACGGAATGGGATTCATCGAAACTCCTTACCGTAAAGTTACAGATGGTGTAGTTGATTTAGTTTCTGAACCTAAATATTTGAGTGCTGAAGAAGAAGAAGGGATGTTAATTGCTCAGGCAAACATCGAGATGGAAGATTCAGGAAAAATCACTGCTGAAAATGTAATTGCACGTGAAGAAGGTGATTTCCCGGTTGTTGATCCTTCTAAAGTACATTATACAGACGTTGCGCCTAACCAAATTGCATCGATTTCAGCATCTTTGATTCCTTTCTTGGAGCATGATGATGCGAACCGTGCGTTGATGGGATCAAACATGATGCGTCAGGCCGTTCCATTGATTCGTCCTGAAGCTCCAATTGTAGGTACAGGTTTAGAGCGTCAGGTTGCCTCTGATTCCAGAGTGTTAATCAACGCTGAAGGACATGGTACTGTAGAATATGTAGATGCTAATATCATTACTATCAAATACGATCGTTCTGAAGAAGAAAGAATGGTGAGTTTTGATGCTGATGAGAAAACATATAACTTAATTAAATTCAGAAAAACTAACCAAGGAACAAGTATCAACTTGAAACCTATCGTAAGAAAAGGTGACAGAGTTATTCCTGGTCAGGTATTGTCAGAAGGTTATGCTACTGAAAATGGTGAATTAGCTTTAGGTAGAAACTTAAAAGTTGCGTTCATGCCATGGAAAGGGTACAACTTCGAGGATGCGATTGTAATTTCTGAGAAAGTTGTTCGTGATGATATCTTTACTTCTATTCACGTAGATGATTATTCATTAGAAGTACGTGATACAAAATTAGGTAACGAAGAGTTAACGAATGATATCCCAAACGTTTCTGAAGAGGCTACTAAAGACTTAGATGAAAATGGTATGATTAGAATTGGTGCCGAGGTAAAACCTGGTGATATTCTTATCGGTAAAATTACTCCTAAAGGAGAATCTGATCCAACTCCGGAAGAGAAATTATTAAGAGCAATCTTCGGTGATAAAGCTGGTGATGTAAAAGATGCTTCATTGAAAGCTTCTCCATCTTTACATGGTGTAGTTTTAGACAAAAAATTATTTGCACGAGCTGTAAAAGACAAACGTAAACGTACTCAGGATAAAGATGCTTTAGGAGCATTGGAAATGGAGTTCGAAGTTAAATTTACAGAGTTAAAAGATAGATTAATTGAGAAACTTTTCTTAATCGTAAACGGAAAAACATCACAAGGTGTAATGAACGATTTGGGTGAAGAAGTTTTACCAAAAGGTAAAAAATATACTCAAAAAATGCTTTACGCTGTTGAAGATTTTGCTCACTTAAGCAAAGGTCAATGGGTAGCTGATGATGCAACTAATAAATTAGTTAATGATTTGATTCATAACTATAAAATTAAGTTGAACGATTTACAAGGAGCATTAAGAAGAGAGAAATTCACCATTACTGTTGGAGACGAATTACCATCAGGAATTTTGAAATTGGCTAAAGTTTACATTGCTAAGAAACGTAAGTTGAAAGTAGGGGATAAGATGGCGGGACGTCACGGTAACAAAGGTATCGTTGCTCGTATTGTTCGTCATGAAGATATGCCTTTCTTGGAAGACGGAACACCAGTTGATATCGTGTTGAACCCACTTGGGGTACCTTCGCGTATGAACATTGGTCAGATTTACGAAACGGTTCTTGGATGGGCTGGACAAAAATTAGGTAGAAAATATGCTACACCTATTTTTGATGGAGCAACTTTAGATCAGATTAATGCTTTAACTGATGAAGCTGGAATTCCAAGATTCGGTCATACATATTTATATGACGGAGGTACTGGAGAGCGTTTCCACCAACCAGCAACAGTAGGGGTTATCTATATGTTGAAATTAGGACACATGGTTGATGATAAGATGCACGCACGTTCTATCGGTCCATACTCGTTGATTACACAACAACCACTTGGAGGTAAAGCTCAATTTGGAGGTCAGCGTTTTGGAGAGATGGAGGTTTGGGCACTTGAGGCTTATGGTGCTTCTAGTACACTTAGAGAAATCTTAACAGTTAAGTCTGATGACGTAATTGGTAGAGCTAAAACTTACGAAGCTATCGTAAAAGGTGAAACAATGCCAGAACCAGGATTACCAGAGTCATTCAATGTATTGATGCATGAATTGAAAGGTCTTGGATTAGACATTAGATTAGAAGAATAGTATTCAGTGAACAGTGTTTGGTTGCAGTAATGTGATCAAACACTGAACACTTTTAAATTAGTTTTCAAGATTTATACCCGTAAACCGTTCCGATTTTTTATTTAACCTTTTGGTTTTATAACTAGCACTTTGATGAATAATTAAAGTTTAGAGAAGTAATTCGTGGTAGTGGTTTTTGAACTCAAAAACCAAAATCAATTTTTAATTGCAAATAAATCAATAGTAAAAACTATGATGAATAATAGAAACAATAAAGAGAAAAACCAAGTAAAAAGGTTTGACAAAATTTCGATAGGATTAGCTTCTCCTGAATCGATCTTGAAAGAATCAAGAGGTGAGGTGTTGAAGCCAGAAACTATCAATTATAGAACGCACAAACCAGAACGTGACGGTCTTTTCTGTGAAAGAATTTTTGGTCCAGTAAAAGATTTTGAATGTGCTTGTGGTAAATACAAAAGAATCCGTTATAAAGGAATCATTTGTGACCGTTGTGGGGTTGAAGTTACGGAGAAAAAAGTGCGTAGAGATAGAGTTGGACACATCAACTTGGTAGTGCCAATTGCTCACATTTGGTATTTCCGTTCTCTTCCTAATAAAATTGGATACATTCTAGGTCTTCCGTCTAAGAAATTAGATATGATTATCTATTATGAAAGATATGTGGTAATTCAACCAGGTATTGCTAAAAATGCTGATGGTGAATCATTACAAAGATTAGATTTCTTAACTGAAGAAGAATATTTGAATATTTTAGATACTCTTCCGATGGAAAATCAATATTTAGATGATTTTGATCCTAATAAATTTGTTGCCAAAATGGGAGCAGAGTGTATTATGGATTTATTAGCGCGTATTGACTTAGATGCATTATCATATGAGTTGAGACATAGTGCTAACAATGAAACGTCTAAACAACGTAAAACTGAAGCTTTAAAAAGATTACAAGTAGTTGAATCTTTCCGTGAGTCTAACGAAAACCGCGAAAACCGACCAGAATGGATGATTATGAAAGTGGTTCCAGTTATTCCACCGGAATTACGTCCGTTAGTGCCACTTGATGGAGGTCGTTTTGCAACTTCAGATTTGAATGATTTATACCGTCGTGTAATTATCCGTAACAACCGTTTGAAAAGATTAATGGAGATTAAAGCTCCTGAGGTAATCTTGAGAAACGAAAAACGTATGTTACAAGAATCGGTAGATTCATTATTCGATAACACTCGTAAAGCTTCTGCTGTTAAAACAGAATCAAACAGACCTTTAAAATCATTATCTGACTCATTAAAAGGTAAACAAGGACGTTTCCGTCAAAACTTATTAGGAAAACGTGTGGATTATTCTGCTCGTTCGGTAATTGTCGTTGGACCTGAGTTGAAAATGTATGAGTGTGGTCTTCCAAAAGATATGGCTGCTGAGTTATACAAACCTTTCGTAATCCGTAAATTGATTGAAAGAGGAATTGTAAAAACAGTTAAGTCGGCTAAAAAGATCATCGATAAAAAAGAGCCGGTAGTTTGGGATATTCTTGAAAATGTAATCAAAGGACACCCAGTATTACTGAACCGTGCTCCTACGTTGCACCGTTTGGGTATCCAGGCTTTCCAACCAAAATTAATTGAAGGAAAAGCAATCCAATTACACCCATTAACGTGTACGGCTTTCAACGCGGATTTCGATGGTGACCAGATGGCGGTTCACTTGCCATTAGGACCAGAAGCAATCCTTGAAGCGCAATTATTGATGCTTGCTTCTCACAATATCTTGAACCCTGCAAATGGTGCACCTATTACGGTACCATCTCAGGACATGGTTTTGGGTCTATATTATATGACCAAAGAACGTTTGTCTACACCTGAAAAGAAAATTTTAGGAGAAGGATTGACTTTCTACTCTGCTGAGGAAGTAAATATTGCATTGAATGAAGGTAGATTAGAATTGAATGCTCGTGTGAAAATTAGAGCAAAAGATTTCAATGAAGAAGGAGAATTAGTATACAAAATTATCCAAACTACAGCTGGACGTGTATTATTTAATGAAGTAGTACCTGAAGCTGCAGGATATATCAATGATGTATTGACTAAGAAAAACTTAAGAGATATTATCGGTCACGTATTAAATTCAACAAGTGTGCCTGAAACGGCTGCTTTCTTGGATAACATGAAAGATATGGGATATAAATTCGCATTCCGCGGAGGATTATCATTCTCATTAGGTGATATTAGAATTCCAGAGCAAAAAACACAATTGATTGCTGATGCAAGAGAGCAAGTAGAAGGAATTTCTATGAACTATAACATGGGTCTTATTACTAATAACGAACGTTATAACCAGGTAATTGACGTATGGACTTCTGCAAATGCTCAATTGACAGAGTTAGCAATGAAAAACATTAGAGAAGATCAACAAGGTTTCAACTCTGTGTATATGATGCTTGATTCTGGAGCTCGTGGATCTAAAGAACAGATTCGTCAGTTAACTGGTATGCGTGGTTTGATGGCTAAGCCTAAGAAATCGACTGCTGGTGGTGGTGAAATTATTGAAAACCCGATTCTTTCTAACTTTAAGGAAGGTCTTTCGATCCTTGAGTACTTTATCTCTACGCACGGTGCTCGTAAAGGTCTTGCGGATACGGCTCTTAAAACTGCCGATGCGGGTTACTTGACACGTCGTTTACATGACGTTTCTCAGGATGTTATTGTTAACATTGAGGATTGTGGTACGCTTAGAGGTGTTGAAGTTTCTGCATTGAAAAAGAATGAAGAGATTGTTGAGTCATTAGGAGAAAGAATCTTAGGGCGTGTTGCATTACAAGATGTAATTAATCCATTAACTAATGAAGTAATAGTTGCTTCAGGTGAGCAAATCACTGAATCGGTGGTTAAAGCTATCGAGGCTTCTCCATTAGAAAGTGTTGAAGTACGTTCTCCATTAACTTGTGAGGCATTGAAAGGTATTTGTGCTAAGTGTTACGGACGTAACTTGGCTACCGGAAAAATGACTCAAAGAGGTGAGGCTGTAGGTGTAATTGCTGCACAGTCAATTGGAGAGCCAGGTACACAGTTAACACTTCGTACGTTCCACGTTGGAGGGGTTGCTGGAGGTATTTCTGAAGAGTCTAGTATCATTGCTAAATTCCCAGGAAGACTTGAAGTAGAAGACTTGAAAACAGTTAAAGGGGAAGATAACGAAGGAAATGAAGTTGATATCGTTATTTCACGTTCTACTGAATTGAAATTGGTTGATGAGAAAACAGGTATTGTTTTAAATACACATAACATTCCTTATGGATCTAGTATTTTCGTAAAAGACGGAGATTCTATTGGTAAAGGAGAAGTTATCTGTAAATGGGATCCATATAACGGGGTAATTGTTTCTGAATTTACAGGAAAAATTGCTTACGAAGATTTAGAGCAAGGACAAACGTTCATGGTTGAAATCGATGAGCAAACAGGATTCCAGGAAAAAGTAATCTCTGAGGCTAGAAATAAAAAATTAATTCCTACTTTATTAGTTTATGGTAATGATGGTGAATTAATCCGTTCTTACAACTTGCCGGTAGGTGCTCACCTTATGGTAGAAAATGGAGAGAAAATTAAAGCTGGTAAAGTATTAGTTAAAATTCCTCGTCGTTCTTCTAAATCTGGGGATATCACGGGAGGTTTACCAAGAATTACTGAGCTTCTTGAAGCTCGTAATCCTTCTAACCCAGCTGTGGTTTCTGAAATTGATGGAGTTGTTTCTTTTGGAAAAATCAAACGTGGTAACCGTGAGATCATTATCGAATCTAAGTTTGGTGAAATCAAGAAATATTTGGTAAAATTATCAAGCCAAATTTTGGTTCAGGAAAATGACTTCGTAAGAGCAGGTTCTCCATTATCTGATGGTGCAATTACACCGGATGATATCTTAAGAATTCAAGGTCCATCTGCTGTACAACAGTACTTGGTGAATGAAATTCAAGAGGTTTACCGTTTACAAGGGGTAAAAATTAATGATAAGCACTTTGAAGTTGTAATTCGTCAAATGATGCGTAAGGTTCAGGTTCAGGATCCGGGAGATACATTATTCTTAGAAGATCAATTGATTCATACGAAAGATTTTATCCTTGAAAACGATAAATTGTACGGTATGAAAGTGGTTGAGGATGCAGGAGATTCTTCTAACTTAAAAGAAGGTCAAATTGTTACTCCACGTCAGTTGAGAGACGAGAACTCTTTATTGAAACGTTCTGATAAAAATCTTGTTGTTGCCCGTGATGTGGTTACAGCTACTGCAACTCCGGTATTACAAGGTATTACAAGAGCTTCGCTTCAAACAAAATCGTTTATTTCTGCTGCATCGTTCCAGGAAACAACAAAAGTATTAAACGAGGCTGCTGTTGCTGGTAAAGTGGATCTTTTAGAAGGATTGAAAGAGAATGTTATCGTAGGACACAGAATACCTGCTGGTACAGGTATGAGAGAATACGATAATGCTATTGTAGGTTCAAAAGAAGATTACAACGATATGATGGCAAACAAAGAAGAATATATTTATTAATAAATAATATCTTTTAAATTAAAAAATAGAAAGATTACCTCGTGTAGTCTTTCTATTTTTTTTACTTTTAACTTTTTAGTTTATAAAAAGATCTGATATGAAAGAACAACAAGAACAAATCAATATTGAATTAGACGAGAAAACAGCTGAAGGAATTTATTCTAATTTGGCCATTATCAATCATTCGGCTTCAGAGTTCGTATTAGACTTTGTAAGTATTATGCCGGGTGTTCCTAAAGCTAAGGTAAAATCCAGGATCGTTTTAACGCCGCAACATGCGAAACGATTATTAAAAGCATTGGGTGATAATATTCATCGTTTTGAACATGCTCATGGTGAGATTAAAGACACAGAACCAGCTCCAATTCCTTTAAATTTTGGACCGGCCGGTCAGGCATAAAAATAGAATTAAGGCTCCTTTTGGGAGTCTTTTTTTATAGTTTAGTGTTTCTTTTTAGTTTCTAAACGAGTTTTAAAGTAGTTTGTCGGAATTTTTTTTTACTGCTTTTCTATTGCAATAGATTTGTTTCATAATAATAAAGAAACAAAAAGTCATGAACAATTCAAAAGCATATAGAAATAATAATAACTTAGTTACATTAGTAATTTTTGTATTATTCGTTATGTGTTCATTTTCAGGATATAGTCAGTCTCAAACTGGTTCGGTAATAGAAATTAGTGGAAACGGAACGGCTACTAGTGAAAAAGCAGAAAGTTCAAGAGCTGCGTCTAATTTAGAATTTGCTCAATGGTTTATGGGAACTAAGCAAGATCCAAATTCTACTTTAGAAACTGAAGGTATTAATGCTAAAAAATCAATTATTACCTCAGGTATTGCTCCTAATCGTTTGTTAATTAAAGCTTTTTTGAAGAAAGTAGTGAATTACGAAACAGCTGTATCATAAAATTACAATATAGTACCAATGAAAAACGTCCCGTCCCGATAGCTATCGGGACGGGACGTTTTGCTTTATAAAAGTTAGAGTTTTTAATCTAATTCAGAAGTAAAATACAATTTGACACTTGGATATTTGCTTTGTGTCATTTGAATAGTAAAATCAGAATCAGCTAGGAAAACCAATTGATCGTATTTGTCTTTAGCAAGGAATTTCTGTTTGATTCGTTTGAATTCTTTGAATTCCTCGTTTTTTAGGTCATCCGGTTTTACCCAACAAGCTTTGTGAACCGGGAAGTTTTCATAGGTACATTTTGCCCCATATTCGTGCTCTAAACGGTATTGGATAACCTCATATTGAAGGGCTCCAACAGTGCCAATTACTTTTCGATTGTTCATCTCCAAAGTAAATAATTGCGCAACTCCCTCATCCATTAACTGATCAACTCCTTTGTCCAATTGTTTGGCTTTCATTGGATCGGCGTTGTTGATGTATCTAAAGTGCTCCGGAGAGAAACTTGGAATTCCTTTAAAATTCATGATTTCACCTTCGGTTAAAGTATCACCAATTTTAAAGTTTCCGGTATCGTGAAGACCTACAATATCACCTGGATAGGATATATCAACGATTTCTTTTTTCTCTGCGAAAAAGGCATTCGGGCTCGAGAATTTTAAATTTTTCTTTTGACGAACATGATAATAAGGTTTGTTTCTTTCAAAAGTTCCCGAAACAATTTTTATAAACGCTAAACGGTCACGGTGTTTGGGATCCATATTAGCATGGATTTTAAATACAAATCCGGACAATTTTTCTTCTTCCGGTTTTACCGGGCGCGTGTCGGATTCTTTAATTCTGGGAGCAGGAGCAATGTTGATAAAGCAATCTAATAATTCTCTAACTCCAAAATTATTTAAAGCCGAACCAAAAAATACCGGTTGAAGTTTTCCTTCCAGATAATCCTGTTGGCTGAATTTTGGATAAACTTCATCAATTAATTCCAATTCTTCTCTTAAACGGTCTGCTGGTTTTTGACCAATAATTTGTTCCAATTCCGGACTTTGAACATCCGAAAAAGCAATCGTTTCTTCAATGTTTTTACGGCTGTCTCCGCTGAATAAGTTGATGTTTTTCTCCCAAAGATTATAAATTCCCTGAAAGTCATATCCCATTCCAATTGGGAAACTCAACGGAGTTACAGTCAGTCCTAATTTTTGTTCTACTTCGTCCATTAAGTCGAATGCATCGTGTCCTTCGCGGTCTAATTTGTTGATGAAAACTATCATCGGAATATTACGCATTCTACAAACCGCAACTAATTTTTCAGTTTGTTCCTCAACTCCTTTTGCAACGTCAATGACCACAATTACACTATCAACTGCGGTTAAGGTTCTAAAAGTATCTTCGGCAAAATCCTTGTGTCCCGGAGTATCCAGAATGTTAATTTTTTTGTCTTTATAATTAAAGGCTAAGACAGAAGTAGAAACCGAGATTCCTCTTTGGCGTTCAATTTCCATAAAGTCGGAAGTGGCTCCTTTTTTAATTTTGTTGTTTTTTACAGCACCGGCTTCCTGAATTGCTCCACCAAAAAGCAGTAATTTTTCAGTTAGTGTTGTTTTTCCGGCATCAGGGTGTGAGATGATTCCAAAGGTTCTTCTTCGTTGTATTTCTTTTAAAAAGCTCATAGTAAATGTAAATAGTTTGCAAAAGTACTATTTATATATGCGATTTGAAAATAAATTAAGAATGGACTTCTGTTGTTGCTTCGGGTGTTTTGTGCTTTGTTTTTTAGTTTTTTTAAACTGAATAGTTAATGGATTAAAGTTGTATTTTTGCCTATAATTTTTTGTTAATAGTCTAGCGGATACTTGTATAATGTAATTGAATTGTTATTTTTGTTGGTTTTTATCAAAATAAATACAAGTAATATTCTTTTTAAGTTGTTATCTTCCCTCAGTGCTAATTTTAGGAGAATTATATTTGAAACCCAATTAAAGAAAATAAAATTCTGTAAAGAAATGCCTTTAAAATCCTTAAGAATGAAATTTATAAAAATGAAGAATGTACTTCTGTTTTTTGTTGTGATGTTGTTAAATACAGCAATGAATGCTCAGGAAATAATAAAAGACAGCGTTGTAGTAACTGAAAAAAAGCAAAATCCAACGGGAAAAAGACAAAAAGTAGATGGTGTAATTGCTACTGTTGGAGATTATATTATTTTGGATTCGGATATTGATAAGGCTTATTTGGAAATTTCGAGTCAGGGAGGTTCTGTTAAAGATATTACAAGATGTCAGATGTTAGGAAAGCTGTTGGAAGATAAATTATATGCACATCAGGCAATTCAGGATAGTGTGAAGGTAACCGATGCTGAGATTAAATCCATGATGGACGAACGTTTGAATTACATGATTCAGCAAATTGGTTCTATGGATAAGGTAGTTAAGTATTATAAAAAGGATTCGGAAGAAGAGTTCAGAAGTTATTTCTTTGATATTTTGAAAGAGAATAAGCTGACTTCGGAAATGCAAAAAAAGATTGTGGACGAAGTAGAAATTACACCAGAAGAGGTTCGTAATTTTTTCAAGAAATTGCCAAAAGATGAATTGCCGGTTTTTGGTGCCGAAATGGAAGTAGCGCAAATTGTTGTGGATCCAAAAATCACTCAGGCTGAAAAACAAAAAGTAATTGACCGCTTGAATGGATTTAAAAAAGACATTCAGGAAGGTTCCAGTTTTGCTACAAAAGCAGTTTTGTATTCTCAGGATCCGGGTTCAAGATCCAGTGGAGGATTTTATAAAATGACCCGAAAAACGCCTTTTGTAAAAGAATTTAAAGATGTAGCTTTTAGTTTGGCTGAAGGGGAAATTTCAGCACCTTTTGAAACGGAATATGGGTTTCATATTATTTATTTAGAAAAAATCAAAGGTCAGGAGTTGGAGTTGCGTCACATTTTGCTGACGCCTACAGTGACAAAAGAAGCTTTGGAAGAGGCAAAAGAGAAAATTACATTGATCAGAAAGCGCATTATGGATAAAGAAATTTCTTTTGCCGATGCTGCCCGAACCATGTCGGATCAAAAAGAAACCAGAGCTAACGGAGGAATTTTGATTAATCCGGAAACGCAGGATACTCGTTTTGAATTGACAAAAATGGATCCAACTTTGTATTCTCAGGTTTCTAATTTGAAAGATAATGAAATTTCGATGCCAATTTTGGATGAAACAAAATCAGGAAAAAAAGAGTATAAAATTATCACGGTAACTAACAGAATAAATGAACATACTGCCGATTATGCTCAGGATTATGTGAAAATTAAAGATTTGGCATTAAAAGAAAAGCAAATCAAAGCTATCGGAAAATGGTTTGATGAAAAGATTAAAGAAACTTACATCAAAATTGTTGGAGAGTACAGAGATTGTGATTTTACTAATAATTGGTTAAAAAAATAATTTGTTCAAAATAAATAAAAAGAGTTAGCTTTATGAATTCATAGAGTTAGCTCTTTTTTAATTTAAAATAGTTTAAAATGTCTGATGTTGCGGCAATACATAATTTAGTCCAAAAGCGAATTGAATTAAAAAACGAAATTGCAAAAAGAATTGTAGGTCAGGAAGAAGTTATCGATCAATTGTTGTTGTGTGTTTTTTCAGGAGGTCATGCTTTGTTAGTAGGAGTTCCGGGATTGGCTAAAACATTGATGGTGAATACGATTTCGGAAGCTTTGGGGTTGCATTTTAAAAGAATTCAGTTTACGCCGGATTTGATGCCTTCGGATATTTTAGGAAGCGAAATTTTAGATGAAAACCGTCAGTTTAAATTTGTAAAAGGACCGGTTTTTTCGAATATCATTTTGGCAGACGAAATAAACCGAACGCCGCCTAAAACGCAGGCAGCTTTATTGGAAGCGATGCAGGAGCGTTCGGTAACAATTGCCGGGGTGAATCATAAATTAGACTTGCCTTATTTTGTTCTGGCAACTCAAAATCCAATCGAGCAGGAAGGGACTTATCCGTTGCCGGAAGCACAGTTAGACCGTTTTATGTTTGCGGTAAAATTAGCCTATCCTTCTTTTGAAGAAGAAGTTCAGGTGGTGAAAAGAACTACTTCTGATGAAAATCAAAAAATTAACCCTTTGTTTACGGCTCAGGAAATTATCGATTTCCAGCATTTAATCCGCCGAATTCCGGTAGCTGATAATGTGGTGGAATATGCGGTGACTTTGGTGAGTAAAACCCGTACGGATAGTAGCTTGGCGACAGATTTTGTTAAAAATTATTTGGATTGGGGAGCTGGTCCGAGAGCTTCGCAAAATTTAATTTTGGCAGCCAAAGCACATGCGGCTTTTCATGGTAAATTTTCGCCGGATATTGAAGATGTAATTGCTGTTGCAACTTCGGTGTTGAGACATCGGATTATAAAAAATTATAAGGCTGATGCGGAGGGGATTACAGAAGAAATGATTATTGCGAAACTAGTGTAAGGCTTGCTGAAATTACGACTTTTGATAAAAAATAATGTCTTCTATATAACAACATATTTTAAGTTTGTTAGAAAATAATTTGGCTGTTTATTGATTGTTTATAAAAAATGGTAAAAAAACCCGTTTTTCTTAATTTAAATCGCGTTGAAGGTGGATTTTTCAATAAAAAATCTTTCTGAAATTGCAGAGAATTAAATTTTTTTTTAATCTCGGCTTAAATAGCTAAATTTGCATCACAAAAAAAAAAATACCTAATATTAAGGCCTTTTGTTTTGAATGAAATCAAAGTGATTTGGCGGAAACATTGAAATATTTCAATTATGAACATTTATAACGATTACATCCAGGAGATCGAAGAAAGAAAAAGTCAGGGTCTTCACCCAAAGCCAATTGATGGTGCTGAATTATTAAGCGAAATCATTGCGCAAATTAAAGATGAGAACAATGCAAATAGAGAAGATTCTTTAAAATTCTTTATTTATAATACATTGCCTGGAACTACGCCAGCTGCCGGAGTTAAGGCGAAATTTTTAAAAGAAATCATTTTAGGAGAAGCTGTTGTTGCTGAAATTACTCCTGCTTTTGCTTTTGAATTGTTGTCTCACATGAAAGGTGGACCTTCGATCGAAGTATTGTTAGATTTAGCTTTAGGAAATGATGAGACTATCGCAAAACAAGCTGCTGAAGTTTTAAAAACACAAGTTTTCTTATACGAAGCAGATACAGCTCGTTTAAAAGCGGCATTCGAAAACGGAAATGCTATTGCAAAAGACATTTTAGAAAGTTATGCTAAAGCAGAATTCTTTACCAAACTTCCTGAAGTAGCTGAAGAAATTAAAGTAGTTACTTTTATTGCTGGTGAAGGAGATATTTCAACCGACTTACTTTCTCCGGGAAACCAAGCTCACTCTCGTTCTGACCGTGAATTACACGGAAAATGTATGATTACTCCTGAAGCTCAGGCTGAAATCAAAGCATTACAGGCTCAACATCCTGATAAATCGGTAATGTTAATTGCTGAAAAAGGAACTATGGGAGTTGGTTCTTCTCGTATGTCAGGGGTTAACAACGTGGCACTTTGGACGGGTAAACAAGCAAGTCCTTACGTTCCTTTCGTAAATATTGCTCCAATTGTTGCCGGAACAAACGGTATTTCGCCAATCTTCTTAACTACAGTTGATGTAACTGGTGGTATCGGAATCGATCTTCAAAACTGGGTAAAGAAAACAGATGAAAACGGAAATCCTGTTCGTAACGAAAACGGTGATATTGTATTAGAAGAAGCGTATTCTGTAGCGACTGGTACCGTATTGACTATTAATACTAAAGAGAAAAAATTATATAATGGGGATAAGGAATTGAAAGATATTTCAAAATCATTTACTCCTCAAAAAATGGAATTCATTAAAGCGGGTGGATCTTACGCCATTGTATTTGGTAAAAAAATCCAAACGTTTGCTGCTCAAACTTTAGGAGTTCAGGCTCCTGTAGTATTTGCTCCTTCTAAAGAGGTGTCTCACGAAGGGCAAGGTCTTACTGCTGTTGAGAAAATCTTCAATAGAAATGCAGTAGGAACTACTCCTGGAAAAGTATTACACGCAGGATCTGACGTTCGTGTAGAAGTAAACATTGTAGGTTCTCAGGATACAACCGGATTGATGACAGCTCAGGAGTTAGAGTCTATGGCTGCAACTACGATTTCTCCAATCGTTGATGGAGCTTATCAATCAGGATGTCACACTGCTTCAGTTTGGGATAAAAAAGCACAGGCTAACATTCCGAAGTTGATGAAATTCATGAACGATTTCGGTTTGATTACAGCTCGTGACCCTAAAGGAGTATATCACTCAATGACCGATGTTATCCACAAAGTATTAAATGATATTACTATCGATGAGTGGGCTATCATTATTGGTGGTGACTCTCATACCCGTATGTCAAAAGGGGTTGCATTTGGTGCCGATTCAGGAACTGTGGCTTTAGCTTTAGCTACAGGTGAGGCTTCAATGCCAATTCCAGAGTCTGTAAAAGTAACTTTCAAAGGAGATATGAAATCATACATGGATTTCCGTGATGTGGTTCATGCTACACAACAACAAATGTTGAAGCAATTTGGAGGTGAAAATGTTTTCCAAGGAAGAATCATCGAAGTTCATATTGGTACATTAACGGCTGACCAAGCGTTTACATTTACTGACTGGACTGCTGAGATGAAAGCAAAAGCATCTATCTGTATTTCGGAAGATGAAACTTTAATCGAATCTTTAGAAATTGCTAAAGGCAGAATCCAAATCATGATTGATAAAGGTATGGATAATGCTAAACAAGTATTAAAAGGTTTAATTGAAAAAGCAGATAAGCGTATTGCTGAAATTCGTTCAGGTGAAAAACCAGCACTTACTCCGGATGCTAATGCTAAATATTACGCTGAAGTAGTGGTTGACTTAGATGTTATTGCTGAGCCAATGATTGCTGACCCGGATGTAAACAACGCCGATGTTTCTAAACGTTATACTCACGATACTATTCGTCCGCTTTCTTTCTACGGAGGAACGAAAAAAGTAGACTTAGGATTTATCGGTTCTTGTATGGTTCACAAAGGCGATATGAAAATTTTAGCGCAAATGCTTAAAAACGTTGAGGCACAAAAAGGTAAAGTAGAATTCAATGCGCCATTAGTGGTTGCTCCTCCAACATATAATATTGTTGATGAGTTAAAAGCAGAAGGAGACTGGGAAGTGTTACAAAGATATTCAGGATTTGAATTTGATGATAATGCACCAAAAGGAGCTGCACGTACAGAGTACGAAAATATGTTGTACTTAGAGCGTCCAGGTTGTAACCTTTGTATGGGTAACCAGGAAAAAGCATCTAAAGGAGATACAGTAATGGCAACTTCTACGCGTTTATTCCAAGGACGTGTGGTTGAGGATTCAGCTGAGAAAAAAGGTGAATCTTTATTATCTTCAACTCCGGTTGTAGTTCTTTCTACCATTTTAGGTAGAACTCCAACTATCGAAGAATATACCACTGCTGTTGACGGAATCAACTTAACTAAGTTTGCGCCATCACATAAATTATTGGTGAAATAATATTTAATTATTGTTAAATAATTCCAAAAGCCTGAGTCTTTGACTCAGGCTTTTTTTTATTGCTAAACTATTTTTTGTAACTTGTGTTATTGGAATTATTTAGCAGTTAAACAATTATATATTTAGGTATTATGGCATTTGATATTGAAATGATTAAAAAAGTGTATGACAACATGGCTAGTCGTGTTGATGCAGCACGTGAAATGGTCGGTCGTCCGCTTACTTTGACAGAGAAAATTTTGTATAGTCATCTTTGGGAAGGACAGGCAAAAGAAGCTTATAAAAGAGGAGTAGATTATGTTGATTTTGCTCCGGATCGAGTGGCTTGTCAGGATGCAACTGCACAAATGGCTTTGTTGCAATTTATGCACGCTGGAAAATCTAAAGTTGCAGTGCCTACCACAGTGCATTGCGACCACTTAATTCAGGCAAAAGTAGGGGCTTCAACCGATTTGGCTGTCGCCAATAAGCAGTCTAAAGAAGTTTTTGATTTTCTTTCATCTGTTTCAAATAAATATGGAATTGGTTTTTGGCGACCTGGTTCAGGAATTATTCATCAAATTGTTCTGGAAAATTATGCTTTTCCGGGAGGAATGATGATTGGTACCGATTCGCATACTGTAAATGCCGGTGGTCTGGGAATGTTAGCGATTGGTGTTGGAGGAGCAGATGCGGTAGATGTAATGTCTGGAATGTCTTGGGAGTTGAAATTTCCTAAGTTAATTGGGGTAAAACTAACCGGAAAATTATCCGGATGGACCGCTCCGAAAGATGTTATCTTAAAAGTAGCTGATATTCTAACCGTAAAAGGGGGAACAGGTGCTGTTGTAGAGTATTTTGGAGAAGGAGCTACCAGTATGTCCTGTACCGGAAAAGGAACTATTTGTAATATGGGAGCCGAAATTGGTGCAACAACTTCAACCTTTGGTTATGATGATTCAATGCGAAGATATTTATCAGCTACCGGTCGTCAGGATGTGGTGGATGCTGCCGACAAAGTGGCGTCGTATTTAACTGCCGATCCGGAAGTTTATGCCAACCCTAAGGAATATTTTGATCAATTAATTGAAATTAATCTTTCAGAATTAGAACCTCATATTAACGGACCTTTTACTCCGGACAGAGGTACTCCGGTTTCTCAAATGAAAGCCGAAGCCGAAGCTAACGGTTGGCCTATAAAAGTAGAATGGGGATTGATAGGTTCTTGTACTAATTCTTCTTACGAAGATATGTCCCGTGCGGCTTCGATTGTCAGACAGGCGGTGGCACACGGAATAACTCCTAAGGCGGAATTTGGAATCAATCCGGGTTCGGAGCAAATTCGTTATACTATTGAAAGAGATGGTATTATTGCCGATTTTGAAAAAATGGGAACGAAAGTGTTTACGAATGCTTGCGGGCCTTGTATCGGGCAATGGGACAGAGCCGGAGCAGACAAAGGAGAAAAAAATACCATTGTGCATTCGTTTAATCGAAATTTTTCCAAAAGAGCAGATGGAAACCCCAATACACATGCTTTTGTGACTTCACCGGAAATGGTGGCTGCTTTGGCAATTTCGGGAAGATTAGATTTTAATCCAATGACAGATACTTTATTGAATGATAATGGAGAAGAAGTAAAATTAGTAGCTCCTGAAGGTGATGAATTGCCTAATAGAGGTTTTGATGTTGAAGATGCAGGTTTTCAGGCTCCGGCAGAAGACGGTTCCTCAGTACAGATTATGGTAGATCCTGCTTCGGATAGATTGCAATTGTTAGCACCATTTGCATCTTGGGATAAAAAAAATATTTCCGGAGCTAAATTGCTAATCAAAGCTTTTGGTAAATGTACTACCGATCATATTTCTATGGCGGGACCTTGGTTACGTTACCGTGGTCATTTGGATAATATTTCTAATAATATGTTGATTGGAGCGGTGAATGCTTTTAATCAGAAAACCAATTCGGTTAAAAATCAATTAACGGGAGATTATGATGCGGTTCCGGCTGTGGCGCGTGCTTATAAAGCAGTTGGTGTGCCTTCGATTGTAGTGGGAGATCAAAATTACGGAGAAGGTTCTTCCCGTGAACATGCGGCTATGGAACCTCGTTTTTTAGGTGTAAAAGCAGTTTTGGTAAAATCCTTTGCCCGTATTCATGAAACCAATCTTAAAAAACAGGGGATGTTGGCTTTGACTTTTGCTAACGAAGCCGATTACGATAAAGTTCAGGAAGATGATACCATTAATTTCCTGGATTTAACCGAATTTGCTCCGGGTAAACCTTTAAAATTAGAATTTGTTCATGCCAATGGTTCTAAAGATATTATCCTGGCGAATCATAGTTATAATGAAAGTCAGATTGGTTGGTTTGTGGCGGGTTCTGCCTTGAATTTAATTGCGGCCGAGGCCTAAACTGATTTTTAAAATTTTTAAAAAAGCGTTCTGTGTTTTGCAGAACGCTTTTTTTGTTTTTTCAGTAAAAAACGATTTAAATAGCTGTTAAAAATTGGTTTAATTGGTATTAAAACGTTAAATTCGCTTCTGAAAAATTTATTTTCATTCTTTGGTTAGTCGTTTGGCTAACTTTATTTTCATAATTACATAAGAACAGAGTTTCGTTTATTAAAAGAAGTTTATGAGGTATCGCTTTTGGATTGTTTTATTGTTTGCTTTCAGTAAGTTTAATGGTTTTTCTCAGGAAAAATATGTTAAACATGCTGTTGCTAAAGGAGAAACAATTTCTAAAATAGCGGAACATTATAAAATTAAAGCGTCTTCTATCTACGAATTAAATCCAGATGCTCAAAAGGGAATCCAATACAAACAAGTTTTATTAATCCCTGTTGTTTCTGTGAAAAATGAAAAAAATACTCCGCTTACTTCCGAAGTTGCATCAATTCCAACAGAAAAGCATGTTGTTTTAGCCAAAGAAACACTTTATGGGATTTCCAAACAATATGGTGTCAAAGTAGCAGATTTGTATGCTATGAATCCTTCTTTGGAAAAAAGAGGATTACGTGTTGGAAATGAGATTGTCGTTCCGGTTGTTGATACAAAACAAGAAGTAGTTTTAGAAGAAAAATTACCATCAAAAGAAACAACACAAGCAGCCGTTAAAGTAGAAATTCAGCCGGAAATTACTCCAGTAATTGCCGAAAAAAGTGATGCAATTCCTTTGGAGCAATTAAGTGCAAATGGGAATTTGATTAGAGAAGTTTTGGCTAAAGAAACACTTTATGGAATTGCCAGACAATATGGAGTTTCGGTTGCTGATATAGAAAAAGCCAATCCGATTTTAGCGAATCAGGCTTTACGAATAGGACAAAAAATTGTGATTCCTACAGCCAAGGCAGCAGAAAATCAGGAAAATTCGAAAGAGGATAAAAAAGAAGAAGAAGAAGCTGTTGCGAATACTGTTGTGGCAGAACAACCAAAAGAAGTTGCGGTTGTCAAAGAGGATGAAGCAAATACTGAAGTTGAAATAACACATGAGGTTTTAGCTAAAGAAACCAAATACGGAATTGCAAAAGAATTTGGGATTACGGTGAAGGAATTGGAGGAGCAAAATCCTAAGATTGTAAATAGATTATTGATTGGTGAAAAATTAACGATTCGTACTTCAAAATCGAATGTTAAAACCACTCCTAAATTTGATTTTTCGGATGCGTTGACCAAAACGGAGCCGGAATACAATGTAAAATCGTTTCACGGAGCTGATTTTATTGACCAATTGATTTGTACGGCTTCCGAAAATATTGGAGTGCGCTACAGATCAGGTGGGACATCGAAAGACGGATTTGACTGTTCAGGTTTGATGTTTTCAACTTTTGGAGCTTATGACATACAGTTGCCTCGTTCTTCTTTTGAACAGGCTCAATATGGAGTGAAAGTAAACAATGAAGATGCCAAAAAAGGAGATTTGATTTTCTTTAAGACCAACGGAAGAAGACAGATTAATCACGTAGGAATGGTTGTTGAAGTTGGAGAAGATGGTGAAATTAAATTTATTCATGCTTCTACAAGTAGTGGTGTGATTATTTCTTCGTTAAAAGAAGAATATTACAGTAAAAGAGTTACTCAAATAAACAGGGTTTTATAATAAAAAATAAAATTAAGGAACAGAAAAGCGCTTTATCAGCGTTTTTTTTATGTTTTAATCTTAAGCTTCTAATGTTTTTTGATTTGTATCAAAAGGGACTTTAGTTGGTGAAAAAAAGTGTTCTTTGTAGTTGCTTTTTAGAGTTAAGAAATGATTTTTTTATCAAATGATAGCTGCGTTAGGAATTGATTTGAATGAAGAAAATTTATTAGAGTCAACTATTCTAGGGCAAGGAAAAGCATAAAAAAAAGAAGCCGTCTCAAAACATAATTTGAGGCGGTTTTTTCATTTCAGTCTATTTGGTTTGATTTTTACTTCTGCTGAAAAAAACTAAAATTGTC
>NZ_NASZ01000035.1 GCF_014596575.1 Flavobacterium pokkalii
TCCTGAGGTAATTTGATAAGTCAACGCAGGATCAGTATCTCCGTAAGTTTTGGACTTAGCATCTGCTGTGATTTCTATTGAACGTTTGTCGATAGTCAACAATCCATTGGTTGGAGTTACATTGTAATTGGGATTTGAACCTAAAGTAACTGTAATTGGGTAATCACCAACAGATGAAAATTGGGCTGCTGTGGTTGCTAAAGAATAATCCAAAACATCGCCATTCACCGTTCCGGTAACAGAGGCATCTAATGTTGGATTCAAATCTCCATAAGTTTTAGATTTGGCATTAGCTGTTACGGTAGCTGCTTTTGGAGTAATTACCACCGTAACCAATGTTCTAGTTGCGCTTTTACAACCCGATGTTGTATTTCTGGCTTCCGCATAAGCAGAATAGGTTCCTACATTCGTACCTACAGGAGCAACTGTCGGTATTGTACCGGTAGCGGTTGTGTACCAATCAATTTCTTCTCCAAGATTCGAAGTAGCCGTTCCTGTATGGGAAGCTCCATCATAAACTCCGGAATAATTTACTGCTGTTGGTGCAGTTGGTAAAGCAAGAACATGAATGGTTTTATTTGCTGCTTTAGAACAGCCTGTATTTACATCAGTAACAGTATAGGTAACACTTACATCACCGGAAGTTATACCTGTAACTAAACCATTAGTGCTTACTGTTGCTATTGCAGGATCAGCACTACTCCAAACACCTCCTAAAGTAGCATTTGACAATTGAAAAGAAGAACCTTCACAAACATTAGTCGTTCCACCAGGCAATATAGATGCGACAACTGGTATTGGATTAACCTCGTAAGTTAAAACATTTGATTCAGCAGAACAGCCAATACCATTAAGTGTTGAAGTGGCTATTCTTTTAAAAGATGTAGTTGTTGCAAAAGAATCTGGATTATACTGACTAGATGTTGCTGAAGTAACAGTTGTCCAATTTCCTCCGTTATCTGTACTCACTTGCCAAATATAACTAATTGTCCCCAAACCACTAGCTGCCATAACCTCTGATGTTATACCCGGATTTAAAGTTCCACAACCCGGACCTGGCTGCGTTGCTCCTTTTCCTATTACTCCGGGATTGACACCGTTAATTACAACATCAATTTTTGCTCTTGGACTTTCACACCCTATCGTTTGACTCACATAATAACTTGTAGTTCCTAATGAAGTTGTAGAAGGAGTTGGTGCCGTAGTACTTCCTGTTCCACCTGAAGCTGATGTGTACCATAATAAATTGTCACCAGTTGCTGTTAAAGGATTTGATGAAGATCCTTGACAATAAGTTACGGGACTGTTTACTGTAGGTGCCGCAGGTGCAATACATGCGCCATAATTACCAGCTATTGTTGTAGAACCATTTGTCTGTATGTTTGTAGGTGAAATAGGGGTTGTACTTAAAAGACTATAAGTATTTACCCCATCGGTGATTATAGAAGGATAAGTAAATGAATAAATCCCTGTCAATGCTATATTATTTGATGCTCCACTTCCACTTGTTGAAAATGTTACAGAACCAGAAATAGAACCAGAATAGCTAACTGTCACATTAATACCATTTGGTAACCCTGTTGTAGTAAACTTTACATTAGCATCCGTAAAAAAAACTTCATAAGTGAACCCCGAAGACGAACCTAAAGCACCAAGCATTAAATCGGCACCTAACTCACAATCATTCACATACCAGGAAGCCGTAAAATTCCCATTTTCATCAGCCACGGTTGTCCAGGATTCATGAGGTTGGGGAGTTACATGTCCGCAATCTACATCGGGATTTGTAAGATTATCCACTTCTAGTATTACCGTTTCTCCGGGTTGCCAGCCCGAACCGCTAATATAAACGGTTTCGCCCGGAGCATAATCTAAATCGGCCTGGTCAAGCATTACAATTTGACCAAAAGAGATATTGGCAAACAGTAAATTAGTAATCAAAAAAACAAAAAATAAAAATCGGGAAAAGGGTAGAATTGTTTTCATACGCAATGAATTAAAATAAACAAAGTATGCCAAATCGTAATTATTTGAAATAACAGAAAACATCATTAATTGACCTGAATTTCAAAAAACCGTAACTAATTTATACAATTAGTCATACAATATTTTACATTGTCGATGAACGCACAAAAAAAACTACCAACTACATAATCAACATTTTAGATTTTATTATTAAGAATATTTCTAAAAAGAAATCGTAAAAGTTGCTCCTTTATTTTTCCCCTCGCTAGTGGCTGTCAGGTGACCATTATTCTTTTCTATAATTTGCCGGCACAAATACAAACCAATTCCGGTAGAAGATTCGTTAGAAGTTCCTAACCTACTCATTTTAGTAAATTTATCAAACATTTTTTGACTGTTTTCACTATCAAAACCAACCCCTTTATCTATCACTTTTATATGTAATCCTTTTTCGTCCTGAAAACTTTGGATTTCGATTACCGAGTCGAAAAAAGAAAACTTAACTGCATTACTCATTAAATTATAAATCACCCGGGTTAATAATTCGGGATTAATGACCAGTTGCAGCGTTTTTAAATCTAATTTTTTAACCAATTGAATTCTCTTGGCATTCGCAGATTGAAAAATTTGATTTTCAACCACCTGAATTATATTTTCCAAATCAACCAACTTAACATCCGGACTGGTTTGTAACATTTCATCCTGTTCTTTCAGCATTTGGATAAAATTTTGAATGTATTGATATTGCTCAGTTGAGGATTCACAAATCAACTGCGCCAATTCTTTCACTTCATCAGAAGGATTGGTTTCTAAAATCAACGTAGCCAAAGATTTTGGATTCCCTGCAAAAGTTTTTAAATCATGCGAAAGCAGATAAATCAAATCCTGCTTCTCAGTTATAAACGACTCACTTTCTAAAATAGAATCGTGGATATTAAACAATAACAATCCTGCTTCATCCGAAAAATGTACCGGCAAATTAACAATTGTTCTTTTAAATTTATAATCATTTAATGCTTTGGATGCCAATTCAATGGGCTGAATTAATTTTTTCAGAATCCATAAGGTTACTCCAGTAGCAATCAATGTCATAACCAACGAAAAGACTAATAAACCGGCAACCGAAAAATCCCCTTTGGCAAATAGCACAAAAAGTAAAATTCCAATTAAAGGAATATGAATTCCTATGAAAGCAACAAACAAAAACTTAAAAGCATAACTTTTCTTTAAAAAACTTATAGCGGATAATTTTTCATACAATTTCATATCACTTAAATTTGAAACTGTTCAAATGTACGAAAAAACAACACAAAAAATAGTCGCTTTTTTATTCTCAATTTCACCAAGTGCAGGCTAAAATAAATTTATTAGCTTTGCTCTTATCGAAATCAGTAAACAAACTCATGCAGGACTGGCCTTATTTAAAAAAATACCAAAAAGAAAATGCTCAATTAGGCGAACCCAAAACAGGCGAAAAAAGAGTGGTGTTTATGGGCGATTCGATTACGGAATTCTGGAGTAAAGAACATTCATTTTTTTCTCAAAATCCTACTTTCATCAACAGAGGCATCAGCGGACAAACCACACCTCAGATGTTAGTGCGCTTTAGAGCGGATGTCATTGAATTAAAACCAAAAATTGTTGTAATTTTAGCAGGAGGCAACGACATTGCCGGAAATACAGGTCTTTCTGACAGCAAAATGATTTGTAACAATATTTTTTCAATGATTGAATTGGCTCAAATTCATCAAATAAAAGTAATTCTTTGTTCCGTTTTGCCGGCGAATTATTTTTATTGGAATCCCAAGGAAAAACCGGCACATCGGATTATCGAATTAAACACTATTTTAAAAGAATACGCGTTGTTAAATCACATTCCTTTTGTCGATTATTTTTCAGTAATGACAAACAACGAAAATGGTTTAAAAACCGAATTATCCGAAGACCACGTTCATCCCAATACTGCAGGCTACGAAATTATGAGCCCGATGATTGAAAACGCTATTAAAAAAACTTTAAATAACAACTAAAAAAAATACCATGAACTATCGAAAACTAGGAAAAACTAATTTTGAAATATCCGAAATTGCACTCGGAACCTGGCAGGTAGGCGGAAAATGGGGTTCTCCATTTAATGATCAGTCAGCCGACGAACTTTTGAACACAGCTATCGATAAAGGCATCAACTTTATTGATACTGCTGATGTGTATGAAAACGGTTTAAGTGAAAAAGCAGTAGGGAGACTTATTCGTTCCCGTTCCGAACGTATTTATGTGGCTACCAAATGTGGTCGTCACATCAATCCGCATGTAAATGAAGGTTACCAACCTAAAGTGTTGCAAAAATATGTAGAAGACAGTTTACAAAGATTAGGCTTAGAAACACTGGATTTAATTCAGCTGCACTGTCCTCCTACCGAAGTTTTTTACCGCCCTGAAATTTTTGAACTTTTTGACAAATTAAAAAAAGAAGGGAAAATTCAAAATCTGGGAGTCAGTGTCGAAAAAGTAGAAGAAGGTCTCAAAGCCATGGAGTTTGAAAATGTAACTTCGATTCAAATTATTTTCAATTTGTTCAGACAGCGTCCATCCGAATTACTTTTTGATCAGGCTAAGAAAAAAGACATCGGAATAATAGCCCGTGTACCTCTTGCCAGTGGACTTTTGACCGGAAAATTCTCTGAGAAATCTATTTTTGACAGCAAAGACCATCGTTTTTTCAACCGCGAAGGTGCAGCATTCGACAAAGGAGAAACTTTCTCAGGAGTAAATTATGAATTAGGTCTAATTGCGGTTAACGAACTGAAAAAATTATTCCCTGAAGTTGCAAATTTGGCTCCAATTGCCCTGCAATGGATTTTAAGTTTTAAAGAAGTAAGCTGTATTATTCCGGGAGCTTCAACTGAAAGTCATGTTATATCTAATCTTTCTGCTCTGGATTTACCGGCTTTAACTCCTGAAAAAATTGCCGCTATGAACGAAATTTACAATCATTACATCAAAAAAGAAGTACATAATTTGTGGTAGAATAAAGTATCAACCCAGATTGATTTTTTTCCTTCTGGGTTGAATTACAACATCACTTTTCGAAACAAATCCTTGATTAAATCCAGTTCTTTCCCGTAAGCGGTGTTTTTTCTGTTGGCAAAATAAAGAGTGTTTTCTAACTTTGAATGTCCTTCCCAAAGCAATTTTACGGCGCCGTTTGCTATTTCTTTTTGACATAAAAAATCAGGAATAACAGCCAGTCCATTGGCATTACTTAAACAACGAACTATTGAATGAATATTTGGAACAATATAATTGGGTCTGAAATCAGGAAAATTGCCAAAATTCAATTGCCAAAAACGAAAAAGATGCTCCATATCCCCTGTGGTTCCATACCACTTTTGCGTTTTTAAATAACTTTCTGCCTCTGCATATTTTTTTTGTTTTACTAACTGCTGAAATTCCGAATCATCAAGCTGACTACCTCCCACTAAAACAATGGTTTCAGAAGAAAAAGCTTCATAGCAAATATTGGACGAATTCCCTTTTTGCGGCGAAATGATTAAATCTAAAATTCCTTTATCCAAATTATCCAGCATTTCCGGATATTCACCAAAACGAATAATCACATTAAAAGGCAAAGTCGAAATATATTGCTCTAGGGTAATTTGAAAAGTTTCAAAACACATCCCTATACTAATAGTCGGCGTGTGTTTTTCGGTACTTCGTTGAAAATTCTTTTCGGCTTCTTCCAGTATTTTCAAGCCTTCGGCAATAGCATTATACAATATCTTTCCCCTTTCGGTTGGAATCATTTTGCGACCTGTACGGTCAAAAAGTTTGTAACCCACATAACTTTCTAAAGAACTTAAATGTAAACTCACTCCCGGCTGGGATATAAACAAAGCATCGGCAGCACTGGTGAGTGTCCCCGTTTTATAAATCGCTTTAAAGGTGCGATACCATTCCAAATTAACCATAACAAATTATTAAAATTATAATACAAATGTATAATTTATATTATTTTAATAATACAAAAACCTCCTGTAACTTTGTAACAACAAAAAAAGAAAACAACTTATGAAAAAGATACTCATCATTAATGCAGGACAAAATTTTGGCCATTCAGGCGGATTATTCAACAATACCATTACCGAAACAACTCAAAAATTCTTTAGTCAATCTAACGATGTTATTATTCAAACCACAACCATAGAAAATGGTTATGCTGCGGAAGAAGAAGTGGGTAAATTTGCCTGGGCCGATGTTATTATCTACCACACACCAGTATGGTGGTTTCAGGTACCGCACAATTTTAAAAAATACATTGACGAAGTGTTTACTGCCGGACACAACAAAGGAATTTACCGCAGCGACGGCAGAAAAGCCGACAATCCGGAAATCAATTATGGAACCGGAGGATTGATGCAGGGCAAAAAATACATGCTCACCACCACATGGAACGCGCCCGCAACTGCTTTTACGCTTCCGGGAGAATTTTTCGATCAAAAATCGGTGGATGAGGGTGCTTTCTTTGGTTTTCACAGGATGAACGCTTTTACCGGAATGACTCCACTAAAAAGTTATCATTTTCATGATGTAGAAAAAAATGCCAATATTGAAAAAGACATGAAATCTTATCAAAAACATTTAGAAGCAACATTCTCAGATTGTCTGATTGCTTTAAACTAAAAAGTAAAATCCGTCTCTATCCCGATAGCTATCGGGAATCGGGACGGATTATTTTTCGAATTATTTTTATTCTTTTATTTCTTCAAAAACAAACTCAGGATTACTGTAATCAATTGGCTCGCCTTTTAAAAAAGAAGGAATTCCCATGTAAACTGAAATAACTCCTTTACCTAAAAGCAATTTCTTTTTTCGTTTCAACAAAGCAATCGGATAGCGTTTTAAAACTCCGCCGCCGTAAGGCATATAATAGAAACTGCCTTTGATGGTATCACCAACAATAATTCCTCTCACTTCTCCGGAATCTTTTTGAAAACCATTGTACCGAATTTCATATTGCCCAAAAAACCGATTGTCTTCCAGCTTTGTAAAGCGTAACAAAGCAGTATCCTTATCTTTTATTGCCCGATAAAAAAGCTCTTGACCGTTTTTTATACTATTGTCACAACTAAAAAACACAAAGCAAAAAATAACCAAAACTAAAATTGTGCTGATTTTTATTTTTAAAATACTATTCATCCTGATAAATCTTAAAAACAAAGGTATCAATAGAATAATAAATTCAGTAGAACTTTTCTAAATATAACGTTTTAACGCAATATTATCACTGCTTTTCTATTTACGGCAAAGATTTAACTTAAAAGATTACCTATCTTTGCGCCCAGAAAAAAAATTATAATCATACAACTTTTAAAAAGTATATAAAATCAGGTTTTATTATGAGAAGTGATGAAGTAAAAAAAGGACATCAAAGAACACCGCATAGATCATTATTCAGAGCAACTGGATTAAAAGATGAAGATTTTGACAAACCATTCATTGGAGTTGCCAATTCGTACATCGAAATTATTCCGGGACATTTCTTTTTAGATCGTGTATCCAGAGTGATTAAAGAAGAAATCAAAGCCAATGGCTGTGTACCTTTTGAATTCAACACTATCGGAGTAGATGACGGTATTGCCATGGGGCATGACGGAATGCTTTTTTCATTACCTTCTCGTGAAATTATCGCCAATTCTATCGAATCGGTGATGAATGCACATAAATTGGATGCTATGATTGCAATTCCAAACTGTGATAAAATCGTACCGGGTATGATTATGGGTGCTTTACGTGTAGATGTGCCTACTATTTTCGTAAGTGGTGGACCAATGAAAAAAGGACATACTAAAGACGGTGTGCCTATCGATTTGGCAACTGCTTTTGAGGCTGTTGGAAAACACGAATTGGGTGAAATTACCGATGAAGAATTAAAAGATATCGAGTGTAATGCTTGTCCTAGTGGAGGAAGTTGTTCTGGTATGTTTACCGCTAACTCTATGAATACGTTGATGGAAGCCATGGGAATTGCCCTTCCGGGTAACGGAACAATCTTAGCTTTAACAAAAGAGCGTGAAGAATTATACCGTCAGGCGGCAAGAAGAATTTGCGAAATTGCCAAAGACGCTGCGCAAACAGAAAAATTCAAATTGAAAAATATCCTTAACGAAAAAGCCGTACGTAATGCATTTGCAGTAGATATGGCTATGGGTGGAAGTTCGAATACTGTTTTACACATGTTGGCTATTGCCAAAGAAGCGAATGTAGACTTCAACTTAGAAGACATCAACAGCATCTCTAAAAGAGTTTCACATATTGCTAAAATCTCTCCAAGTTTATCAACCGTTCACATGGAAGACATCAATACTGCAGGAGGTGTAAATGCGGTGATGAAAGAAATGACCAAGCGTGGTGATGATATTTTATTAGACAACTTAACCATTACCGGAGAAACACTTCACGAAAAAATCAAAGATGCTTATATCAAAGATACTAATATCATCCACACTATTGACAATCCATATTCTGCTGTAGGTGGATTGGCTGTTTTATACGGAAATCTTGCTGAGCAGGGAGCGGTTATTAAAACTGCCGGAATTACCGGAGATCGTGTATTTACTGGAAAAGCCGTTTGTTTTGACGGACAACCGGAAGCTATCGAAGGAATTTTGGGTGGTAAAGTAAAAGCGGGTGATGTAGTAGTTATCCGTTACGAAGGACCAAAAGGAGGACCTGGTATGCAGGAAATGTTGGCTCCTACTTCCTTAATTATGGGAATGGGATTGGGTAGCAAAGTTGCCTTAATTACTGATGGACGTTTTAGTGGAGCCACTCGTGGTGCTTCTATTGGTCACGTTTCTCCTGAAGCTGCCGAAGGTGGAATGATTGGTTTATTGAAAGATGGTGACGAAATCCACATTGACGTGGACCAATACATCTTATCTGTTAACTTATCTGACGAAGAAATCGCAAAAAGAAAGGCAGAATTTGTTCCGTTGAAAAAAGAATTAACATCAAGATGGTTAGGTCAATACCGTTCTCTGGTTACTAACGCTAGTAACGGAGCAATCTTAAGATCGGATTTATAATTTTTAAATTGAAAAATTAAAAGATTTAATGATTTAAAAAATTCAATCTTTAACATACGAAACCTCGTTTTCTTCTTTTGGGTGAAAACGAGGTTTTTTTTATGACATCAAATAATCTCTTGTAAGAATATTTTATATATTTGAAAACAATAAAGCGAAACAAACTTTCGCTTATCTACCCGATTTTGGGTGTTTATACGAAAGTTTGTTTCACTTAATACAAGTTGTGCGTAATATTAAAACCGAAAATATGAATAAAAATCTTTTAACAATTATTCTGCTGACATTAACAACTTTGACATTTGCTCAAAAGAATTTTATTGACCAACCATTTGTTGAAACTACTGCAAAAGTTGACACACTTGTTGTGCCTGACAAAATTTATATTTCAATTAATTTGAACGAAGCGGATAGTAAAAACAAAAAATCAGTTGAGGAACAAGAAAAACAACTTGAAACAACTTTGAAAAATTTGAACATTGATACTGAAAAAGACTTATCGCTTTTAGACTTTTCAAGCAATTTCAAAAGTTTCTTTTTAAAAGGTCAAAATGTAATTAAGTCTAAAATGTATTCTCTAATAGTTAAAAATGCAGTAACAGCAGGAAAAGTATTAGCTGAATTAGAAAGTGTTGGAATTTCTAACGTTACAATAGAACGAACCGAATATTCCAAAGTAGAAAAACTATTACTCGATCTAAAATCAAAAGCAGTTGAAAAATCGAAATTGACAGCCGAAAGACTTGCAAAGCCGTTAAATCAAAAAATAGGAAAAGCTCTGTTTATATCTGACGTAAATACAATTTCAAATGCTTTGCAAGGACAAGCACCAGGAATTCAGATTAGAGGGATGTCAAGTATTTATGGTTCAAGAGCAACAGAACCAATTTTTACTGAATTTCAAAAAGTAAAGTTTGAAGTACAAGTAAACGTAAAATATGTAATTGAATAAAATTACTGCTCCTCTTTTGGGTAAACGAGGTTTTTCAATTAAAAAACTATATATCAAAAACTTGACAATATTAAAAAATATAATTTCATCAAAAATTCATAACCGATATAAATAGATTTTGTAATTTTGGTCTAAAATTTAAATGCTATGAATTTAGAAGCCAGAAAAATATCGTTTATTCAGGAATTCCTTAAAATACAGAGCGAGGAAACTATTTCTCGATTGGAAAGTATTTTGAAAAAAGAAAAAACAGATACTTTTCAACCTATGAGTAGAGAAAAACTGAATCAGCGTATTGACCAATCTTTAGATGACGCCAAAAAAGGAAAAACAACCGAAGTAAATGACTTAATTTCTGAGATAGAGAAATGGAGCTAAAAATTTACTGGACCGATTTTTCTAAAACACAACTTCGAGATATTTTCGAATACTACAAAGAAAATACAAGTTTAAAAGTCGCTAAAAATATAACTCTTGGAATAGCGAAAGAAAGTTTAAAACTACAAAAGCAACCCAAAATAGGTCAAATTGAAGAATTACTTATTGACAGACCAAATGAGTTTAGATATTTAGTTTACAAAAACCACAAAATAATCTATAGGATTAATAAAGCTGAAAATCGTATCGAAATTATTGATGTCTTTGATTCCAGACAGAATCCTGTTAATTTGAAACGAACTAAGTAATTAGATTTTCTTAAATTTTGTAATTTACAATATGATTAATAAAACCGACATCAAAAAATTAGTAATTGAACATAAAAAAAGTACACTAAAAAATCATTGGAAAGATGCATTCTTTAGAAATACAATAAAATACAGTGGAGAAATCAAATCTAATCAAATTTTACTATGGCGTTCATCTGAATTTTTAAGGGGATATTATCCAATTTATATATTAAACTTTGATAGAAACGAAAATCTTAAAGAAATAAAAATTGAAAAAAATCCATATCATAAATATTCAGAAAAATTTACTTTTATCTTTTTTCTAATTTTAGTGATTTTATTAGCAATATTTGAAAATTTACAAACTTCATTAATTTTTGCAACAGGTCTTTCAGTAATTATTTTTCTATTGCAGTTAATTTTATCAAAGGCAAGAAAATACGAAACAAACCTTTTAACTAAAGAACTTAAAGATACTATTCAAAATATTGAACAAAAGAAAAATCCTGAATTAATAATAGAATCTGAAGAAGAAGAAAACGAGTTTACTACACCTAAATTTTTTACAAGATTATTTCTTTATCCTTTCTGCATATTTTTCATTTGGTTTTTTATAACTTATTTATCGCCAAAAGAAATGAATATCAAAATATTTATTGGTATTGGTATTGTTTTAACTTATCTGATAAGCGACTTAATCTTGCTATTCAAAAAAAAGTCAAAAAGTAAGTCAGTTCGAGTTGAAAACTAATTTGCGACAGAAATTAGTTTGAAGTATCGAGAACACTTATATAAACGAAACTTCTCGATAAAATTTTTCTTCATTTCATTACGAAAAATCACTCGAAGTGACGTTTACAACTATAACAAAAAACACTCTTTTCAAAAATATTTCCCAATTTGAATTTATAAAAGCGCGCAAAAACTTATTTTTGCGCCATGGGTAGAAAAAATACAGACAAAGTTGTCTTTCATCAGATAAAAGTCCTTGATGCAGGAGCAAAAGGCGTTTCGGTAGCGAAGGCTCCGGATGGTAAAGTAATCTTTATCCCGAATGTAGTTCCGGGAGATGTGGTTGATGTGCAAACTTTCAAAAAACGCAAGGCGTATTACGAAGGAAAAGCCGTTAAATTCCACGAATTATCTGAGCATCGCGTAGAACCAATTTGTGAGCATTTTGGTGTTTGCGGCGGTTGCAAATGGCAAAACATGAACTACAATCAGCAATTGTTTTTCAAACAAAACGAGGTAAAAAACCATTTGCAGCGTATTGGAAAAATAGAATTGCCGGAATTCGAACCCATTTTAGGCTCTGAAAAACAGTTTTTCTACAGAAACAAAATGGAATTTTCGTTTTCCAATAGCCGTTGGTTAACCGAAGCGGAAATCGGAAGCAGCGAAGAATTAGACAATAAAAATGCTCTAGGATTCCACATCCCAAAAATGTGGGACAAAATTCTGGACATCAAAAAATGTCATCTACAGGAAGATCCATCGAATGCGATTCGCAACGAAGTGCGTGATTTTGCCAATGCAAACGGACTGACTTTCTTTAATCCAAGAGAACATTCCGGATTATTGAGAACCTTGATGTTGCGCACAGCTTCGACCGGAGAAATTATGGTTTTGATTCAGTTTTTTGAAGACGATCAAGCCAACAGAGAATTACTATTGGATCATTTGCATGCCAAATTCCCTCAGATTACTTCCCTGCAATATGTGGTAAACAATAAAGCCAACGATACTTTGTACGATCAAAATATTATTTTGTACAAAGGCCGAGATTATATTTTGGAAGAAATGGAAGGTTTGAAATTTAGCATTAATGCGAAATCTTTTTACCAAACCAACTCGGATCAGGCGTATGAATTGTACAAAATCACGAGAGATTTTGCCGGATTAACCGGAAATGAAACCGTTTACGATTTATATACCGGGACAGGAACGATTGCGCAATTCGTTTCTAAAAAAGCAAAAAAGGTAATTGGTGTTGAAAGTGTTCCTGATGCTATTAAGGACGCCAAAGCCAATGCCGAACGCAATAACATTGACAATTGTGAGTTCTTTGTAGGAGATATGAAAGTGGTTTTCAACGACGCTTTTATTGCTCAGCACGGACAACCGGATGTGATTATCACCGATCCTCCACGTGACGGTATGCACAAAGATGTAGTAGAACAAATCCTGAAAATTGCTCCCGAAAAAGTGGTATATGTGAGCTGTAACTCGGCTACACAGGCTCGTGATTTAGCTTTGATGGACGAAAAATACAAAGTTTCCAAAGTACGTCCGGTAGATATGTTCCCGCAAACCCATCATGTGGAAAATGTAGTTTTATTGGAAAGAAGATAATTAGTACTTAGTACCTAGTCCTTAGTAGGTTCAAATAAGCTGCCAAGGACTAAGGACTGAGGACTGACAACTAAAAAACATGAAGAAAATACTTTTATTACTGTTTGCACTTAGCCTCTCCTTCTCCGCTTGTGAGAAAGACGATATTTGCGATGCCAATACGGTTACAACACCACGGCTTGTGATTACATTTTATGATTACAACAATGCTTCGGCAGAGAAAAATGTGACTAATCTGAGCATTTTTGGCGATGGTATGGAAGAAGCTGTAACCTACAACGGAAGTACTTTATTCAATGGAAGTACCATTTCTATTCCGCTAAAAGTAGATGTTGATGTAACTAAATTTCATTTTATTCTGAATTACGGTAGTACTAATGTTGCAGCTCCTGCTAATGAAGATATCATTGAATTCAATTACAACAGAGAAAACATCTTTGTTTCCCGTGCCTGTGGTTTTAAAACAAATTTTGTTTTGGACGCTACAAATCCATTTATTCACACTGATGCAGCAACTGCCGATCAAAAATGGATTCAATATGTTGCAGTTGAAAATAGTAATATAACTAACGAAAATGAAACACACCTTGCGATATATTTTTAGTAGTTTACTGTTTTTGTCTTTGTCTTTTGCCCAAGCGCAAGAAACCAAAACAGTTTCCAAAGACAGTGTGAGCGAAGGAGTGGTTCCTAAAAAAACTGCTGTTGCAAAAACTACAGCCACAACTACCAAAACCGATTCTATTGTACCACCGGTAAAAAAAGACCGTTACGGATTACATCTCGGAATCGATTTATTCAAATTAAGCCGTAGTTTTTATGACAAAGATTACACTGGTTTAGAATTAGTGGGAGATTACCGTCTTAGTAAAAAACATTATTTGGCTGCCGAAGTTGGAAATGAAAACAAAACCACCGATGACGAACGCGTGAATTTCACCACCAAAGGTTCCTATATCAAAGTAGGTTTTGATTACAACGGTTACGAAAACTGGCTGGATATGGAAAACATTATTTCTATTGGTTTGCGATATGGTTTCAGTACTTTTAACCAACAATTAAACACCTACAGAATTTACAACACCGACCAATATTTTGGAGAAACACCGGCTTTAACTTCCGGTCAAAAATACAATGGTTTAACCGCCAGCTGGATTGAAGTCGTTGCCGGAATGAAGGCTAAAGTATTCAACAATGTTTTCTTAGGTTTCAGTATTCGATTCAACCGATTAATCAGCAACAAACAACCAAGTGGTTTTGAAAATCTGTATATTCCGGGATTCAATCGCACTTATAATGGTGATTTTGGAGTAGGATTCAATTATACCGTAACTTATTTTGTTCCAATTTTCAAGAAAGTTGTAAAACCAGCTGAGAAGAAAACTGCGAAAAAGTAAGCAGGCTTCAGTCTGCAGAAAGCAGATTTTGGAACGAAGAATTAATGTAAAATAAAAAACCGCAGATTCGCAGATTATATTAGCGAATTTGCGGTTTTTATATGTTTATTTTTAATCTAATCTGAAATACTTACTGTAACTGTATTCTGCAGACTGCATTCTGGCATCTCCAATCTGGCTAACCAATTTCCTTTACATCTTTAGAAAAAATCCATTTCATAAATAATTTTTCTCCGTCTTTAGTTTTCACTGCCTGGAATTTCGGGCCAATTAATGTAGCTATTGCAAATGCTGTAAAAGGAATCCAAATCCCAGTCAATCCACTGTATTTTAGCACTAAAAAGCGAAATAAAATAAATAAAATAGCAAAACATCCTAATTGATATAAAAATGCTCTAACTTGTAATTTTGTCATAATTGATTTTTTGTAATTTTATGTTTTAAGTTAACTATTACACTCATAACTCATAAATTCTAACTTCTCTCCTGAAACTTTGTTCTTTTACTTCCTTCGTACATTTCGTATTTTACCAAACGAGCTTCGAGTCCGGCATTGAATAATTTTATTTTTCGTGAAGGTCTTAAGCCTACAAATTTCAAGGCGTCCAAATTTCCGGTGATAAACCAGGCATTCGTTCCCGGATAACTTTGTTTTAAAGTGTCGCCAATATTTTTATAAAATCGTTCCATATGGATATCCAAACGCTCATCGTAAGGCGGATTAAATACAATATGTAATTTGCCTTCCGAAGTTTTTTCTGTATCGAAAAAATTCTGTTCTGAAACCGTTACATATTCGTCCAAATTAGCATTTCGGATATTTTCTTTCGATTTCATCACCGCCGAAGGCGCTTTGTCATAACCTTTTATCGTATAATGAAACTCACGCACTTTCCCCAATAAACTATCGGTGATTTTGTCAAACAAATCATTATCCCAGTCTTTCCATTTTTCGAAAGCAAATTCTTTACGGTTGATGTTTGCCGGAATATTGCAGGCTATCATCGCTGCTTCAGCCAAAAAAGTTCCGGAACCACACATTGGATCCAAAAAGTCAGACTGACCATCCCAACCCGAAAGCAACAAAATTCCTGCTGCCAAAACCTCGTTTATCGGTGCAATATTCGTAGAAGTACGGTAACCACGCTGATTTAAAGGTTTTCCAGAAGTATCCAATGCCACTGAAACCTGATCTTTGTCGATGTGAATGTTGATTCTTAAATCCGGATAAGCCTTGTCAATACTCGGACGCTGACCGGTTCTTTCTCTAAACTGATCCACAATCGCATCCTTACATTTTTGAGAAACAAATTCGGAATGATTAAAATACTCCGAATGTACCGTAGTGTCAATCACAAAAGTTTGATTGGCGTTTAAATATTTTGACCAGTTTACCGCAGCAACACCTTTATACAACGCTTTTTCGTTATTGGCTCTAAAAGAATAAATTGGTTTTAAGATTTTCAATGCAGTTCTTAAGGACAAATTAGCCTTGTACATAAAGCCTTTGTCTCCTTTAAAACTCACCATTCGTACTCCCTGCTCGACTTGTTGCGCTCCTAAATTTCGTAATTCGGTAGCTAATATTTCTTCAAAACCAAAAAAGGTTTTAGCAATCATCTTAAAATTTTCTTCCATTTTATATTTTGATTAAAACAAACCCAATTTTCAACAAAATCAGATTTATAATAAATTTTATATTTTTTTTTGGCAATTCAAATACGTCGAATCGACTTGCTTTGCCAATTTTTCAGCAAAAATACACTAAATTTGCGGGATAGAATTAATTGAAAAGAATAAATGTCTGCAGTACAAAATCCAACAAATACAAATCAGGAAGAAACAAATGAAACATGGTTCAGTTCCTGGTTTGACACTCCTTACTATCACATCCTTTATAAAGAACGCAACGACCGTGAAGCACAGCTTTTCATGGACAATTTAACGCATTATTTAAATCTGCCGGAAAAAGCCAAAGTTTTGGATTTATGCTGTGGCAAAGGCCGTCACGCCATCTACCTGAACCAATTAGGATTTGATGTCATTGGTGCCGATTTATCCGAAAACAGCATTGCTGAAGCCAGTAATTTTTCAAATGAAAGTCTGCATTTTAAAGTACACGACATGCGCGAAGAATTTGAAGAAAAATACGATGCTATATTTAATTTGTTCACCAGTTTTGGTTATTTCGAAAATGACGATGACAATTTAGTCACTTTAAAAGCCATCAAAAACAGCTTAACCGATTACGGATTTGCAGTAATTGACTTTATGAATGTGCATCAGGTAATTGACTCTTTAGTTCCTGAAGAAGTAAAAACCGTGGACGGAATCGATTTTCACCTGAAACGTTATATTGCCGACGGACATATTTTTAAAGAAATTGACTTTGAAGACCAAGGCAAAAAATACCATTTTACCGAAAAAGTAAAAGCCCTGACGTTACAGGACTTTGAAGCCATGATGGAAGAAGCCGGCATTTACCTTTTGGATATTTTTGGCGATTACAAACTAAAGAAATTTCATAAAACAGAAAGCGAACGATTAATCATGATTTTTAAATAGATTGCTGTGTTTAACTGTTAATTTGTCCAAACGTTTCATCGAATAAACAAATCCGCGGTTAAACGATTAAAACAATTAAACGATTCAACTCAATTAAATGAATTATCTATTACCCTTACTTTCGGTACTGTTAGGATACAGTATTGCTTTGGTTTTAAAACCAAAAAATAAAAGCAACCTCAAACTGCTATTGGCATTCAGCGGTTCGTTTTTGCTTTCATTAACGGTAATGCATTTATTACCTGAAATTTACGAAAGTCATGTACATGAAGACGGACATTCGCATGAAGGAAGTATGGGCATTTTTATCATGATGGGGATTTTGTTCCAAATTATTCTGGAATTTTTCTCCAAAGGTGCTGAGCACGGTCACGTTCACGGACATCCAAATATGTCACATATTCCGTGGTTGTTGTTTATCAGTCTTTGCATTCACGCTTTTTTGGAAGGATTCCCTGTAGGACATAATCACTCCAATTTAGCGTTGGGAATTGCTATTCACCACCTGCCTATTGCTATTATTTTGACCACTTTTTTCATCAATTCGCATTTAAACAAACAGGCTATTTTTGCCTTCATGCTTACTTTTGCGTTGATGACGCCACTGGGAACTTTTGCTTCTGATTATCTTACGGGATTAAACGAATATCACAGCGAAATCACCGCCATCGTAATCGGAATATTATTCCATATTTCTTCAACTATTATTTTTGAAACCAGCGAGGGACATAAATTTAATGTTGCCAAAGTTTCGATGATTGTTTTAGGAATTGTATTGGCTTATTTTTTATAAATTTCAATCTATGAATTTGGTTATTTATTAATGTAATTTTCGATAGCCAAATCCACAAATAACCAAATAAAAAAACTCAAAATGACCTTCATAAAAACCACTGAACAATCCTCGAAATACGAACATTTAGAAAAAATGTCTGTTACCGAATATTAAGTAATATCATAATTTATTTAATAGTTGTAAGTAAGCTCAAAAAAAGCTAATAAAAAATACAATTTTATTTTGTACATTTGAAAACCAATCATCTTTAGTCATGAATAAAAGTCAAACATCATTACTTATAGCTTTAGCAAAAAAGCTTGAAAAAAAACAGAGTTCTAAAGAATCTGCGATTAAATCCTTGAGTTCTGCTGGTATTGTTACTAAAGAAGGAAAAATGACTAAATCTTTTCCTAACTTAAAACGCATATTATCTGTTACTGAATAATGTACAGTTCGAGGTCTAATCTTTTAATCGGATTTCATGGTTGTGATGAATCTGTAGCCTTACAACTTCTTACAAAGCCCAAAAAAGTTAAGATTAGTGAAAAACCATTTGATTGGTTAGGTCATGGATTCTATGTTTGGGAAAACAATTACGATAGAGCTTTACAATGGGCTAAAGACAAAGAAAAAAAAGGTAAAATCACAAAAGCTTCCGTAATTGGAGTTGTCTTTACACTTGATTATTGCCTAGATTTAATTGATAGTGAATTCATTAAAATGCTTTCTGTCTATTATGACTTAATGCAAAAGGATTTTACCAGTATCGATAAAGAATTACCTAAAAATAAAGATGTAAAAGAAGACGAGCACAAAGACTTGTTGATACGAGAATTAGATTGTGCTGTAATCCAATATCTTCATCAAAAAATTAGGGAAGAAATCGAACAAGACAATACCACACCTTTAAAAGAATTTGATACCGCGAGAGGTGTATTTACTGAAGGAGGTCCAGCATTTCCAGGTGCAGGTGTTCAAAAGAAAAGTCATATACAAATATGCATCCGTAACATGGATTGCATTAAAGGTTTTTTCTTGCCTCGAAAATAACCTAAATAGGACAAAGCTAACTGTTGGACAACTTGCATTTCAAAAACAAAAGCCCCCAAAACCTCTCTACTATTCTTCTAAAAACTTAGTACCTTTGAATCTTTGCAACTCAGAAACTCAAAAAAAAAAAAAAAAAATGACCTTCATAAAAACCACCGAACAATCCTCAAAATACGAACATCTTGAAAAAATGTCTGTTACTGAATTATTGACCAACATCAATAATGAAGACAAAACTGTTCCGCTTGCTGTAGAGAAAGCACTGCCGCAAATTGAAAATTTGGTAACCCAAATCGTTGCCAAAATGAAACTAGGCGGACGTTTATTTTATATTGGCGCCGGAACTTCTGGCCGTTTAGGTGTGGTGGATGCTTCCGAATGTCCTCCTACTTTTGGAGTTCCTTTTGATTTGGTGGTGGGAATCATTGCCGGTGGCGACAAAGCCATTCGCAAAGCGGTGGAAAACGCCGAAGACAATGCTACTCAAGCCTGGATTGATTTACAGGAATTCAATATTAACGAAAATGATGTGGTGGTAGGAATTGCTGCTTCGGGAACTACTCCTTATGTCATTGGCGGATTAGAAGCCTGTAATAAAAATAATATCATAACCGGAAGTATTTCCTGCAATGCAGCGAGTCCGCTTTCGCAAACGGCACAATTTCCAATCGAAGTTATTGTAGGTCCCGAATTTGTAACGGGAAGCTCACGTATGAAAGCCGGAACCGCTCAAAAACTGGTTTTAAACATGATTTCGACTGCCACGATGATTCAGCTTGGGAAAGTTAAAGGCAACAAAATGGTCGACATGCAATTGAGCAACAACAAACTCGTTGACCGCGGAACTAAAATGATTATGGGCGAAATTCCGGTGAGTTATGAAGAAGCCGCTCAATTACTAAAAGAACACGGCAGCGTGCGCAAAGCAATTGATTTTTATAATTCTAAATAGTCCACAGCAGTTAGTCTTTTAGTCCTTAGTTGGACAACCGAAAGACTAAGGACTATGGACTCATCACTAAGTACTAAAAAAACATGTCTACAAACAAAGAATTATTATCTAAAGGTGTCAAATATTTAGCAGGAGCTTTGCCTTTGCTTTTCATGGGCCCTTCATTCATCCATAATGCTTTTATGAACCAGCAAAATGCATGGCATTACCTGGTTTTGGGATTCGGAATTGCATTTTGTATTGCGGCTGTTATTTTGGCCTTTAGAGGACTGCAATTTATCATGAAAGCTTTATTTAACGATTAATGGAAGAACTCATTCACATTCAAAAAACCTTTGAAAAGGTAATTTTCATCAATAAAAAAGTGAGCAATCGCGAATTTGAAGACTGCGTTTTTAAAAACTGTGATTTCTCAAATAGTGATTTTTCTAACAATACTTTTATGGATTGTGAGTTCATCAATTGCAATCTTTCGATGGTCAATTTTACCGGAACGAGTTTAAAAACAGTACATTTCTCCAATTGCAAATTACTCGGAATTCAATTTAACCATTGTGCCGATTTTATGTTTGCAGTAAGTTTTTCTGATTGTATTTTAGATTTCGCTTCTTTTTCGAATAAAAAAATGCCTAAAACAAGGTTTCTTTCCTGTTCGATGAAAGAAGTCAGTTTTATTGTAACAAACCTTTCTAATTCGGTTTTCGACAATTGCAATCTGGAAAATGCTATTTTTAACGATACCCAATTGAAAGAAGTGAATTTCCTGACTGCTTACAATTATAAAATTGACCCCGAGTTTAACCCGATGCGAAAAGCCAAATTTTCGATGCAGGGAATTCCCGGACTTTTAGACAAATACGATATTAAAATTCAATAAAAATGAAAAAACTTATCATTCTTCCTTTATTCTTAGCTTTCGTTTCCTGCTATCAGGCCGAACACAACTGCAAGGACTTTAAAACTGGTAAATTCCGTTTTGAACACGAGGTAAACGGAGTAAAAAAAGTAACGCTTTTTGAACGCAATGACAGCATCGAAATCGAAACATTTGAAGGAAAAACCGATACAGCTTCGATTCGTTGGGTAAATGACTGCGAATATATTTTGAAAAAAATCCATCCTAAAAACATGGCCGAAGAAAAAGCGATTGGAATGAAAATTTTGAACACTTCAGGGAACACTTATACCTTTGAATTTGGTTTAGTAGGTTCTGACCAAAAACAAAGAGGAACTGTAACCAAAATTTCAGATTAAAAGTATTTTTAGTGTCCTAAAATACAATATCATAGCTACTTTCACATAGAATAAACCTGTAACTGATAACTGATAACTGATAACCCATAACTCATCACACAAAATGGAAGTATTTTTAAATCCCGATGCTTGGATTGCCTTATTAACCCTAACGTTTCTGGAAATTGTTCTGGGAATTGACAACATTATTTTTATCTCTATTGCCACGGGAAAATTACCTGAAGAAAGCCGTAAAAAAGCAACCAAAATCGGAATGTTTCTGGCGATGTTCATGCGTATCGTTCTCCTTTTTGGAATTACAATTTTGATTGCCATGAAAGAACCTTGGGTCACGCTTGATTTTAGTTGGATACACGCCGAAATTTCCGGACAGAGTATCATTCTTTTATTAGGAGGTTTGTTTCTGATTTACAAAAGCACCAACGAAATCAGGGAAAAAGTAGATCACAAAGGAGAAGAAGAAAAAGAGATTAAAAAATCGGCGGCGAAATCCTTTGGCAGCGTTATTATTCAAATTATCCTGATTGATTTAGTCTTTTCTTTTGACAGTATTTTGACTGCCGTAGGAATGACTAACGGTGTTGCCGGCGCTTTATACATTATGATAACAGCGGTGATTATTTCGGTTTTAATCATGATGCAATTTGCCGTTCCCGTGGGGACTTTTGTTAACAAACATCCTTCGATTCAAATTTTAGGATTGTCGTTCTTGATTTTAATTGGTTTGATGTTATTGACCGAAAGTGCACATTTATCAAATGCTCTTATTTTTGGCAGCCATGTAACCCCTATTCCTAAAGGTTATTTGTATTTTGCTATATCATTTTCGCTAATGGTGGAAGTATTGAATATGAAAGTTTCGAAAAAGAAATAAAATCTCGATGCAAAATCAACAAACAAGCTCCTCAACGGGAGCTTTTTTGTTTAATAGAAAAATAAAATTAATAAATTAGCAAAGAATAAGCTCAAATGATAAAATAACTCTAAAGCTTAAATTCTCAACTAAAAACAGTCTAAACTATTTTTTTAATGAAAAATACCATTTCGCAAAGGGTAGCCGATTTTTTAAAAAACTTTCCCCCTTTTAACTTTCTGGAACAGGCCGAAATCGAAACACTAGCCGAGAAAGTTTCCATCATTTATAAAGAAAAAGGAGCCGTTATTTTTGAAGAAAACGAAGAAACGCACGATTCCTTTTATGTGGTTCACAAAGGCGCCATTGAATTGCGTAAAAAATCCAAAAACAATATTCTGGACATGTGTGACGAAGGAGATATTTTTGGTCTCCGTCCGTTAATTGCACACGAAAATTACAAAATGGAAGCCACGGCTCATGAAGAAAGTATTTTGTATGCCATTCCAATTACTATTTTTAAACCTTATGCCATTAAAAATGCTAATGTTGGAAATTTTGTCATCGACAGTTTTGCCTCTAACACCCATAATCCGTATTCCAAAAGTCATAGTGGTAAATTGTACGGCAACCCATTTGATGATGAAAACAACGCCGATGAAATAATCGATAACGACAACAAAATACTCGATTTACAACCGATAAAATATTCGAAAAAAATCATCACCTGTTCCCGTGCGGCTACCGCCAAAGAAATAGCCAAAATAATGACTAAAAAAAATGTGGGAGCCATGCTGGTTGTGGAAGACATGCTGCCCATAGGAATCATTACCGATAAAGATTTAAGAAACAAAATCGTAACGGGAGATCATTCCATCAACACCACAGCCGATGTTATTATGAATTCGCCCGTAATTACCTATTCAAAAAAAATGACCATCACTCAAGCACAAATGGCCATGATGAAAAGTAATATCAGTCATTTATGTCTTACGAAAGACGGAACAGCCAATACAAAAGCTGTTGGAATCTTATCCAAACACGACGTTATGGTGGCTTTGGGAAATAATCCTGCGGTATTGATTAAAGCTTTAAAAAGGGTAAAAAAAGTAAAAGCAATTAAGCCCATTCGTGCCAAAATAATGCAGCTTTTACAAGGCTATCTAAATCAAAATATTCCTATCACGCTAACCTCTAAAATAATTACCGAGCTCAATGACGCCTGTATTCAAAGGGTTATTGAACTGTCATTAGCCAAAATGAGTACGCCACCTCCGGTTCGGTTTTCGTGGCTGGCTCTGGGAAGTCAGGGACGCAGTGAACAATTATTGCATACGGATCAGGACAACGCGCTGATTTATGAAGATGTTCCGGAAGAAAAAGAAGAAAAAACCCGAAAATACTTTTTAGAATTAGCCGCCATTGTTAATAAAGGACTTTTTGAAATCGGTTATGAATATTGTCCTGCCGAAATGATGGCTTCTAATCCAAAATGGTGCCTGAGTTTGAACCAATGGAAACAAACCGTTCACGACTGGATTAGCAAACCCGGAAAAGACGAAGTGTTACTTTCTTTTATTTTCTTTGATTATAGTTTGTCCTACGGAGATCAGGAATTAGCTAACGAACTCGCTGATTATATTTTTGGAGATATCGAATCCAATCCTATTTTCTACGTGCATTTAGTGAGTGGTGCTTTGCAAAGTCCGTCACCAACGGGATTTTTCAGGCAATTTCTGGTAGAACAGGATGGTGCACACAAAGATTTCTTTGATGTAAAAAGACGCGCATTGATGCCTCTTGCCGATGCTGCCCGCGTTTTAATTTTATCCCATCGCATAAAAGGAATCAGCAACACTCCGGAACGATTTGAAAAACTGGCCGAACTGGAGCCGCAAAATAAAGAATTGTATCTGTCTTGCGCTTATTCGTACAAAGCCCTGCTTAAATTCCGAACCAAACAAGGACTTTTACATCACGATTCGGGACAATTTATTGAATTAGAAGCTTTGACCAAATTAGAAAAAGTAAAACTCAAAGCTACTTTTAAAACCATTAAAGAATTACAGGAAGTGATTTCGATGCGCTTTAATCCTGGAAAAATCAACATATAATGAGTCTGAAAGAAAAATTTATCCAGTCGTTACAAATTCTGGGAATTCTGGAAGTTCCTATTGATGAGCGTTTAAACTGTAGCATCGAATCAACCCGTTTTGTCGTTTTAGACACTGAAACAACCGGTTTTAATTATACTGATGACCGGATTCTTTGTATTGGCGCCATCGTTTTGGAAAACGGAGTTATCGATTTACAAAATGTTTTCGAACATTATATCGATCAGGAACATTTTGATAAATCCAGTGTTCAAATTCATGGCATTATCAGAAGTGATGTTTTGGATCACAAATCTGAAATCGAAGTATTACAATTATTTATCGATTATTTAGGCGATTCGGTCATTGTAGCGCATCACACTAAATTTGATGTCACCATGATTAATAATGCTTTGGAAAGAAACGGACTGCCTAAGCTCACTAACAAATGTTTAGACACGGCGGTTTTGTACAAAAGAACTTTAATTAAATCCAATTTACTCCAACACAAAGACCATTACACGCTGGACGATTTGGCCGACAAATTTGATATTTCAAAAAAAGACCGGCACACTGCAGTGGGAGATGCCTATATTACAGCGATTGCTTTTTTAAAAATCCTGAAAAAATTAAAAGGCAAACATGAAAAAATGATGTTGTACCATCTTTTCAGATAAAATAAAAGCTCCGTTTTGGAGCTTTTATCTTTTATTCTAAAACCAAACCTATTTGTCCATCATCATCTAACTGAACAGTAGTATCATCGGCATTGAGTTCACCTTTCACTTCCATTTCTTCGGCTACTACTTCTTCAGGGACATCATAAGGAAGGGATTCTAAAGCATTAACCTGTTTTAGTTTATCCGTTGTCAATTGATTTCCAAGTGCTTTAAATCCTTTCACTGCAATAAAATTCTCTACATCAATTGTCACACTTTCTTTTTGGACTCCTTTTATTTTAGGAAATACCAATTCTACAACCGGACGGTAATCGGTTGAAACCAATTCCAGTTGAGAATTTGGGTGCTCTGTAATAAAAATATCTTCCTTAGATTCATTTTCAACCAAAAAGCGTTTCAAATAATAACGCTCTTTTTCACCATCATAATAAATTGCCGAAATTGGCTTTTTAGGAATCCATTTTTCCAGCACTATCATATCTTCCTCAAAATGCGTCGTCAATTCCGGAATAATGACTTTTAATTTCCCGGATTGCTGAATTACCAAAATTTTATCACTCGGACGGAATTCACCTAAAAGTTCTCCTCTGGCATCCACATTCAAACGTTGCACCGTATCATCGTACCAAATTTTTCTTGGCAATAAAGTCGAAATACCTTTTTCCTTAATATCGATTTTCTTAATCGGATGTTTGGTAACCAAATTTCCTTTGGAAGCACGACCTTTAATCGCCAGATTAGCAAAATCCAAATCAAATTTTAGTTTCTTAATACTACTTATTTGGCGTAACAGAATCGTAATTACCTCCGCTTCTCCATTAGGATTACAGGTAAAATACAACACCATAGAACCTTTAGTCCCATTGGTCAAATCGTACATTTTATCTCTGGTAACTCCGGAAACATTGAATCGTTTGATATAAGATGGCCCAGATTTTCCATCGCGATACACCATGTTGTAAATGGTTCGTTTATCACTTTTATCAAAAACGGCTACGTGAATAATATCTTTCCCAACAAAAGTCTTGGCATCTACTTTGGTTACCATCATACTTCCGTCACGCAAAAACACAATTACATCATCAATATCCGAACAATCGGTCACGTATTCGTCTTTTTTCAAACTAGTTCCTACGAAACCTTCTGCTCTATCTACGTACAACTTGGTATTTCGCAACACAACTTTGGTCGCTTCGATATCATCAAAAATGCGTAACTCCGTTTGACGTTCTCTGCCTTTTCCGTATTTCTCTTTTAATTTGGTAAAATAAGCTATTGCAAAATCTATGATGTGCTCCAAGTTGTATTCTACCTCCTTCATCTCGTCTTCTAATTTCGAAATGAAATCATCGGCTTTATCCGAATCGAAACGGGTAATACGAATCATCGGAATTTGAGTCAGTCGCTGTAAATCGTCATCATTAATTTCTCTGACAAATGATTTTTTGAATGGTTCAAAACGATCGTATAAATACTTGTAAAGCGATTCTCTGTCTCCGTATAATTTGAAATCAATATACATTTCTTCACGAATGAATATTTTTTCCAAAGTAGCAAAATGCCATTTATTTTTTAATTCATCCAATTGAATTTCCAACTCCTGACGCAGTAAATCAACTGTTCTATTGGTAGAAATTTTCAACATAGCCGAAACCCCAATAAACAAAGGCTTATTGTCTTCAATTACGCAACCCAAAGGCGCAACTGAAGTTTCACAAGCAGTGAATGCAAATAGCGCATCAATAGTTTTATCTGGTGAAACACCTGGATAGAGATGAATTAATATCTCAACCTCAGCAGCGGTGTTATCCTCAATACGTTTGATTTTTATTTTCCCCTTGTCATTAGCTTTCAAAATACTATCAATCAAGGTCGAAGTATTGGTTGAAAATGGAATCTGAGTGATTGCCAAAGTACTTTTGTCAATCTGCGAAATTTTGGCACGAACACGCACACGTCCACCACGCATACCATCATTATAATTAGACACGTCGGCAATACCTGCTGTCATAAAATCAGGATATAATGTAAACGGTTTTCCCTTTAAAATTTTAATCGAAGCATCAATCAATTCGTTAAAATTATGAGGCAATACTTTTGTAGAAAGACCTACCGCAATACCTTCTGCACCCTGAGCTAACAATAATGGAAATTTTACCGGAAGGTTAATCGGTTCGGCTTTTCTACCGTCATAGGAAAGTCCCCATTCGGTAATTTTTGGTGAATACAAAACCTCTAAGGCAAACTTGGATAAACGTGCTTCGATATAACGCGAAGCCGCAGCCCCGTCACCAGTTAAAATATTACCCCAGTTTCCCTGACAATCAATCAACAAATCTTTTTGACCAATTTGCACCATGGCATCGGCAATACTGGCATCACCATGAGGGTGATACTGCATCGTATGTCCTACCACATTAGCCACTTTATTATAACGACCGTCATCCAACTCTTTCAACGAGTGCATAATACGACGCTGCACAGGTTTGAATCCGTCTTCAATAGCAGGAACCGCTCGTTCCAAAATTACATACGAAGCATAATCCAAAAACCAGTCTTTGTACATACCGGTAACTTTGGTAATGGTATCACTACCATCGCCTTCCTGTTCATTTTCGTAAAAATGCTCTCCTTCAAAATGTTTAGCATCTACGTCAATAATTTCATCAGTATCTTCTCCGTTCTGGTTTTCATCAATGGGATTCTCCTCCGAATTATTTTCTTCGTTGTTTGGAATGATGTTATCGTCTTCTTCGTCTTTCATTTATCTGAATTTATTTCAGTTTTTCCTTTTATAAAAAGTTTTTCCTACTCTTTGTATATGTTCTTTCAAACTTTCTGATTTCAAATTATTATAAATTGAAATATCAAATTTATAAGGTATATAGCTATCGTCTAAATCGTGCCATAATTTATTAAAATCTTCCGTTGTCACTTCTCCCAAAATACTTAAATCAATATCAGAACCTTCCTTATAATTTCCTTTTGCACGGGAACCGTAAATAATTACTTCGTTAATAGAAGCGCAATTTTCAATGATTCTTAAAATTTCCTGATGACTTTTAGGATAAATACCAAACATTAGAGATACGTTTTCATTTTGTTTTCAAAAGCGATAAAAGAATCAAAATACAGATTTAAAATAGTATCCAAAATGGACAAAATTTCATCTTCATCATAAATATGTGAAGTCAAATTTCTGCTTTTTATCATATCAAACCAGATTTCACCATTCGTTATCAACCCCACATTAAACGCCTCTTTTACAGCATTTTTACTCCCGAAAAAATCCGTTTTTCCCTGAGCTTCTAAAAAATCCTTCATCACCTTCCACGACAACTCCTGAGAAACTTCAAAAGCCTGAATAACACCTTGCAATTCTAATTCCGTGAACTTCCGTTCTGTACTTAATTGTTTCGCATTCTTTAATTGCTTAAACGCATTCACAAAATGCTCAAACCTTTGTTTCCAACGTATATCTTGATTATCCATAACTTAATATCTTAAAAAATTAAGCTTCCTCCAAAGTATCTACCTCTACTTTCAGGTTTTTGATGATAAAATCCTGTCGGTCTGGGGTGTTTTTACCCATATAAAAAGACAACAACTGCTCAACTGAGGTATTTTTGTCCATCATCACAGGATCTAAACGGATATCTTCACCAATGAAATGTTGGAATTCATTAGGAGAAATCTCTCCCAATCCCTTAAATCGGGTGATTTCAGGTTTGGGTTTTAATTTTTCTATGGCTGCTACTCTTTCTTCTTCTGAATAACAATAAATGGTTTCTTTTTTATTTCGAACCCTAAACAAAGGCGTTTGCAAAATATACAAATGTCCTTCTTTGATTAATTCTGGGAAAAATTGCAGAAAAAAAGTAATCAATAACAATCGAATGTGCATCCCATCAACATCGGCATCGGTAGCGATAACAATGTTGTTGTAACGCAGGTTTTCCATGTCGTCTTCAATATCCAAAGCCGCCTGAAGCAAGTTGAATTCTTCGTTTTCATAAACGATTTTCTTGCTCATACCGTAGGAATTCAAAGGCTTACCACGCAAACTAAAAACCGCCTGCGTATTCACATCTCGAGATTTGGTAATCGATCCCGAAGCCGAATCTCCCTCGGTAATAAACAGGGTACTTTCTAGATATCTTGGATTTTTTACATCTGGCAAATGCACGCGACAATCACGTAGTTTTTTATTGTGCAAACTCGCTTTTTTGGCTCTGTCTTTGGCTAATTTTCGAATTCCCGAAAGTTCTTTTCGTTCTCTTTCGGCTTGCAAAATTTTACGAAGCAACAAATCGGCTGTTTCTGGATTTTTGTGCAAATAATTGTCTAAATTATTTTTGACAAAATCATTCACGAATGTTCTAACCGAAGGCATTCCAGGTTCTGAACCTACTTCGGTAGAACCCAATTTGGTTTTGGTCTGCGATTCAAATACCGGTTCCATCACCTTAATACTCACCGCTCCCACAATGGATTTTCGAATATCTGAAGGCTCAAATCCTTTGTTGTAAAACTCACGAATCGTTTTTACAATCGCCTCACGAAATGCCACTAAGTGCGTACCTCCCTGAGTAGTATTTTGACCATTTACAAACGAATGGTATTCTTCACTGTATTGCGATTTACTATGGGTCATCGCGATTTCGATATCATCGCCTTTAAGGTGAATAATATCGTAAACCTTGTCTTCTTCGGCAATGTTTTCGTTTAATAAATCTTTTAAACCGTAGTCTGAAAAGAATTTTTCTCCATTGTAAATTATCGTTAATCCAGTATTCAGATAACAATAATTTTTGAGCATTTTCACTACATATTCGTTTCGGAATTTGTAGTTTTTAAAGATAGCATCATCCGGTGTAAAAGTAACCTTGGTTCCTTTTCGTTTCGTAGTGTCAATTACATCTTCTTCCAACACTAAATTTCCGGCTGAAAACTCCGCTGCTTTTTGTTTTTCTTCACGAACCGATTCTACACGAAAAAAAGTAGATAAGGCATTTACCGCCTTAGTACCTACTCCGTTCAAACCAACCGATTTCTTAAATGCCAGGGAATCATATTTTCCTCCGGTATTCATCTTCGAAACTACATCGACTACTTTTCCTAATGGAATACCACGTCCGTAATCACGTACCGAAACCGTTTTATCCTTGATAGTCACTTCGATAGTTTTACCTGCACCCATGACAAACTCATCGATACAGTTATCGAGGACTTCTTTCAATAAAATATAAATACCGTCATCCGGAGACGAACCATCTCCCAATTTCCCGATATACATACCGGGACGCATACGGATATGCTCTTTCCAATCGAGTGACCGAATATTATCTTCGGTATATTTACTTTGATCTGACATTAAATTTTGTGGATTTTCCGCTAATATAGGGTTTCTCAATAGATTTTGAAAATTCAAACAAAAATAATATTTATCGAAAAATAATCTAACGAAACTCCTAAAGCGCTTTGATTTTACAATTAAATCCCTTTCACAATCTCCCTCAACTGATTATCCAATTCCTCATTAGAAATCATTCCTTTTTCTATATCAAAATTCGTATCAAAAAGAGGGAGAGAAAAAGTTCCTTTGATCTCTGCACCATAACGCGGAAAAGCATTGGCAGCAATATCTAAAACCGTAGCTCCGCCCCTGCCTCCTGTTGAAGTCGCCATTAACAACATTGGTTTTTGCTGGAAAACTTTCCCCACAATACGGGAACACCAATCGTACACATTTTTAAAAGCAGCCGAATAATTTCCGTTGTTTTCTGCCAATGAAACCACTAAAAAATCGGCGGATTCAATTTTTTTTAAAAAGGCTTTAGCCAATTCATGCTGACCAATTTCAGCTTCAATATCCACACTAAAAAGCGGCATTTGGTAATCATTTAAATCCAAAACTTCGACTTCGGCATTTTCAAAAAGCGAAGCTGCATAAGTGGCTAATTTTTTATTGATAGAATTTTTACTGGGGCTTCCGCCAAAAGCGATTATTTTCATAGTGTTTTCTTTTCCTGAAAAATACATAAAATTCAGAAACAAAAGAAGCCGTCTCAAAACATAATTTGAGGCGGTTTTTTCATTTCAGTCTATTTGGTTTGATTTTTACTTCTGCTGAAAAAAACTAAAATTGTC
>NZ_NASZ01000036.1 GCF_014596575.1 Flavobacterium pokkalii
ACATACGGTCGATAAAATTTTAAAAGTAACAGCCGGCTCTACTCCCGAAATCGGGCAAAAAGTAGATGCCTTATATCAATCGGTGATTACTGCCGGAACGCATTTGGCACCTTCTATCAAAGTGGCTGAAGCGGCTAAAGTGATTGAAAATTCGCAACGGGACATCAATATTGCTTTTGTGAACGAATTGGCTAAAATATTTAGTTTAATGAATATTGATACCAGTGCTGTACTGGCTGCTGCGGGAACCAAATGGAATTTTTTGCCTTTTAAGCCAGGACTTGTAGGTGGGCATTGTATAGGGGTTGATCCTTATTATTTGGCGCAAAAAGCACAGGAATTGGGTTATCATCCTGAAATTATTTTAGCCGGACGTCGATTGAATGATAGTATGGGGGAATATGTAGCTTCCCAGGTAGTCAAATTAATGATAAAAAAAGGAATTTCGGTTAATGGTGCTTCACTATTAATGCTTGGAATTACTTTTAAAGAAAACTGTCCGGATGTACGCAATACCAAAATCATGGATGTGATTAAAGCGTTACAGGAATATGGAATCGCAATTACGCTTTGTGATCCATTAGCTAATCCGGAAGAAGTACAGCATGAATATGGACTGGAATGCAATTCTAAACCTATCGAAGGAAAAAAATATGATGCCTTAGTGTTAGGAGTAGCTCATGCTGAATTTCTAAGCATGGATTTGTCGACATTGCAGAAAGAGAGCAGTGTTTTATATGATGTAAAAGGCGTTTTAGGAACAGCAGTTGATGGTAGATTGTAGTTGGAAATAACACACCCCTAACCCCTCTTAAGAGGGGAATTCGTTTCGTTTATACATTACGAATTTCCTCCTTGAGGAGAGCTAGGGAAATGTAAATTGGGAAAATAAGACAAGAGAAAAATTTCATGTTGACTTTTGTTGTTTAACAACCCACAACCCACAACCCACAACTCATAACCCACAACTGATAAAAAATGAAAAAACACAACATTATACACGTTATTCTTACCGGAGGAGTAGGGAGTCGTTTATGGCCTTTGTCCCGTAAGAGCCAGCCGAAACAATACTTAGAAATTTTTGACGGAAAATCTTTGTTTGAATTGACCGTAGATCGAAATAGAGATATAGTTGATGAGGTTATTGTAGTTGGGAATACTGATAATTGCAATTTGAGTAAGGCTATTTTGGATAAGAAAAATATCCCGTACCTCGATATTGTTGAGTCTACTCCCCGAAATACTGCAGCTGCGATTGCTTTTGCTGCCTTTGCTGCCGATCCGGAGGATATTTTGATTGTGACCCCAATGGATCATATCATTGAAGGTAAAGAACAATATGATATTGCAGTTGCAGATGCCATCTCAAAAGCGAAAGAAGGCAATATTGTTACTTTCGGAATTGTGCCTACTAAACCGGAAACCGGTTATGGTTATATTGAAGCTAAGGGTGAAAATGTGCTTTCTTTTAGAGAAAAGCCGAATTTAGAGACGGCGAAGAGTTTTATTGCCAAAAAGAATTTTTTGTGGAATTCCGGAATGTTTTGCTTTAAGGCGGGTGTATTGCTGGACGAATTGAAACATTTCCAGCCTAAGGTGTATAAAAGAGCTAAAAAAGTCTGGGAGCATAGCGAAAATGGAAAATTAGATTTGGAATTGTCATTGGAAATACCTTCTATTAGTGTGGATTATGCGGTGATGGAACGTTCTAAGAAGATAAAGGTGATTCACTCACAGTTTTTATGGTCTGATTTGGGTTCTTTTGAATCGGTTTATGATTATTTGTTATCCAAAGGACACCCGGTGGATGAACATGGTAATATGGTGATAGGGGTTCAAAATTATACGGCTTTCATTGGTATGAAAAATACCATTTTAGTGGCCACTGAAAATGCCAATCTGGTCTTGCAAAAAGAATATTCACAGGATGTGAAAGATTTATATAATGAATTAGAAAATCAACACTCCGAATTATTAAATTAAGCTATTGGGTGACATTGATTTTTGAGGATTAATTTTCTTGTTCCCGATACGATTTTATAATGAAAATCGAAGTGACGGATAAAGAGACTAACTTTAACACTCACGAGTCAGTTTGGGTTGAGAACAGTTTTGCGACAGAAAAGCGGTTTGGAGTATCGGGAATTATTTGGTAAACGAGACTTCTTGATAATTTTTACTCCGTTACACTGCGTAAAACATTCGAAGTGAAGGTTTTGATTATTTTATCTAATAGGTTAAATTGAAAAATTAAAAAAATAAAATGAAAAAAATACTGATTACCGGTGGTGCCGGATTTATCGGATCGCATGTAGTAAGACGTTTTGTGACCAAATATCCGGAATATCACATTTATAATTTAGATGCGCTGACCTATGCGGGGAATCTGGAAAATATTAAAGATATTGAAAATAGCGAGAACTATACCTTTGTCAAAGGAGATATTGTGGATGAAGCTTTCATTAACGAACTGTTTTCAATACATCATTTTGACGGAGTGCTGCATTTAGCAGCGGAGTCTCATGTTGACCGCTCTATTGAAGATCCGTTAGCTTTTGTGAAAACCAATGTTATTGGGACGATGAATTTACTTAATGCGGCCAAAAATCAGTGGAAAGATAATTTTGAAGGCAAACGCTTTTATCATATCAGTACCGATGAGGTTTATGGAAGTCTGGGTGCAGAAGGACTTTTTACGGAAACAACTCCTTACGATCCTAATTCGCCTTATTCGGCTTCAAAGGCAAGTTCGGATCATTTTGTCAGAGCGTATGGAGAAACTTACGGACTGCCTTATGTGTTGACCAATTGTTCCAATAATTACGGTTCCTATCATTTTCCGGAAAAATTAATTCCGTTGTTTATTAATAATATTATTCATAATAAGCCGTTACCGGTTTACGGGGATGGTCATTATACCCGTGACTGGCTTTTTGTAGAGGATCATGCTATTGCAATTGATTTGGTTTTTCATGAAGGTAAAAATCACGAAACCTACAATATTGGTGGTTTTAACGAATGGAAGAATATCGATTTGGTCCAATTATTATGTCAGCTTATGGATCAAAAATTGGACAGGGCAGCAGGAACTTCTCAGCAGTTGATTACTTATGTCAAAGATCGTCCGGGACATGATTTGCGTTATGCCATTGATGCGACTAAGATTAACCGGGAATTGGGCTGGAAACCATCAGTGACTTTTGAAGAAGGCTTGGAAAGAACCATTAACTGGTATCTGGCGAATGAGGAATGGCTTAAAAATGTCACTTCCGGGGCTTATAAAGATTATTATAAAAAACAATATTCGTAAGCGGTAGCCTCAGTTAATTCAGCAGCCGTCAGTTCGAGTTTTTTTATAAAATAGCGGTAGCATTTTTATAAAAATGTATCGAGAACGATGGTTTACTATAGACTTCTCGATACGGTTCGCTACTCGAAGTGACGTGTATCGGGAGCCGTTTTTAATAATTTCAGATCAACAGCATATAATTTTTTGAATTACTAATATCATCGAAAAACAATAAAGACAAATGAAAAACATAACAGTCGTTTTTTTATTCTTTTTTACACTTTTACTTTCATACCACTCCCATGCTCAGGATATACTAAAATCCAGTGATTTGAGTACGGTAAAAGTAGCCAATTTATCGGATGCCGATATTGCTAAAATAAAAGCACAATTGCAAAGTAATCATATGACTATTGAGCAGGCAGAACCGATGGCTTTGTCAAAAGGAATGAGTGCTGCTGAATTTGCCAAATTGAAGGAACGATTAAACAGTCTTTCCACAGGTTCCTTAAATAATAAGGCAGCCGGGAATACGACTGGAAAGACAAATAATTCGGGACGTGTTTTGGACAAAATTGCCAATAACAAGGTGAAGGATTCTGTCAATGCGATGATATTTGGTTCGGAGTTGTTTGATAATCCAACCTTGAATTTTGAACCCGATTCGAATCTGGCTACTCCAGTTAATTATATCTTAGGCCCTGGTGATGAATTGCAGGTGAGTGTCTATGGAGTACAGGAATATAATGCCAGCATTCCTGTTAGTGTAGAAGGGAAAATTTCCATTCAATATGTGGGAGAAATTGCAGTTTCCGGTATGAGCATTGAGGCTGCTACCCAAAAAATAAAGGCTGCGATTGCCCGGGTTTATAGTACGGTGGCTTCGGGGCAGTCTCAGGTGAGTGTTAGTTTGAGTCGTATCCGTACCATTAGTATTACCATTGTAGGCGGAAAACAGCCGGGGAATTATTCCATTTCTTCATTGGCAACGGTATATAATGCCTTACATTTGGCCGGAGGGCCGGGAAAAAACGGCAGTTACCGAAATATCGAATTAATTCGAAATAATAAGGTTTATAAGTATGTCGATATTTATCGTTTTTTGGTCAAAGGCGATCAGTCGGATAATGTGACTTTAAAGGAGAATGATGTGATTCGTATTCCGGTGTATACCCAAAGGGTTACGGTTACGGGAGAAGTAAAACGTCCGGGGATTTTTGAGATGAAAAAGGGAGAAACTTTTTCCGATTTATTGCGTTTTGCTTCCGGCTTCAATGAATTTGCTTATACGGCTTCGGTGAATGTTACCCAAAAAACCGGAAAAGAGTTTAAAGTTAAGGATATTAGTGAAAAGGAATTTTCGTCTTACCAGCCACAGGCGGGAGATGTTTTCCGAATTACAAAAATATTGAACCGTTTCGAAAACCGTATTAAAATTGAAGGAGCTGTTTTCAGACCGGATTATTATTCGTACAGTGAAGGGATGCGGGTTTCTGATCTGATTCAGAGAGCGGAAGGTTTAAAAGAAGATGCTTATACTAAAAGAGCCCGAATTATTCGTCTACAATCCGATTTGACCACTGAAATTGTTACAGTTGATTTGGCGGCTGTTTTGGCGGGAGATCGTACTGCAGATATTGCTTTAAAAAGGGAAGACGAAGTAACGATTTATTCTGTTTTGGATTTTAAAGAAGATTATAAGGTAACGATTGATGGGGAGGTGAAAAATCCGGGAGAATATGACTATGTTGACAATTTAAGTCTGAACGATTTAATTGTGCAGGTGGGTGGATTAACTGGTTCGGCTTCAAAGCGTGTGGAAATTGCCCGAATGATTAAGTCGGATGAAAGGGATGATAATGATCCAAAGCGTGTTGAATTGATTGCATTAGAAATTACAGCCGATAATAATGAGCAGGCAAAGAACTTTGTTTTACAGCCTTTTGATGTAATTAACATTCGAAGAATGGCGGTATATGAAAAACCGCAGATGGTTAAAGTGAGTGGTGCGGTGGTTTATCCCGGGAAATATGTCTTAGCCAATAAAAAAGAATCGGTTTATAATGTGGTGATGCGTGCCGGTGGATTGACCTCTGTAGCCAATATCGAAGGGATGAAAATTCTAAGGCCTATCAAGCAGGAACAAATTGATGATATAGAAAGTATCGATTTGAATTTATCTAAAAATGATACACTAAAAGAAAAGTTGACTAAAAAGTTAAAAGAGGAAGCCAAATTTGCGGTTATTCCTTTAGATTGGGAAAAGATAGAAAAAAATAAGGAACATTATTCTAATGTTACTTTATTCCCTGAGGATGAAATTGTGGTGAGTACGTTTAATGAAGGTGTGAAGGTGTCCGGAAATGTATTGTTGAATTCTGAGATTCCTTACAGAAAAAGTAAAGGATTGAATTATTATCTTAATGCCGTTGGAGGGGTTAACAGCAAAGGTTGGAAGAAAAAGGCCTATGTGATTTATCCTAATGGTAAAGCCGATGTGACTTCTTCGTTTTTATTCTTTAAATCTTATCCAAAGGTAACCCCAGATTCTCAGATTGTAGTTCCTGAAAAGCCGGAAAGAAAACGAATGAGCACCGGTGAATGGGTAAGTATTGGTAGTGTATTTAGCAGTTTAGCCTTGTTGATTATTACCGCTTTTAAATAAGTTGTGGGTTGTGAGTTATCGGTTCTCTGTTATCGGTTATGGGTTATTAGTTAACAGACAACAAAAAAAACGATAAAAAAATGAAGAGTTATAAAGATTTAGATATTTACAATTTGAGTTTGTCGTTATTTTATAAGATACACCGTGTTTCTTTGCAATTGCCTAAGTATGAATTGTATGAATTAGGTAGTCAGTTAAGAAGATCTTCAGATTCAGTAGCTACTAATATCGTTGAAGGGTATGGAAGAAAAAGATACAAACAGGATTTTATCAAGTTTTTGACTTATTCTCATGCCAGTAATTTAGAAACCTTATGTCATCTGGAAAAATTAGGGGTATTATATCCCGAATTTACAGCAGAATGGAAAGAATTGAAAACTGACTATGATATTCTAGGAGCTAAGTTGTTCTCCTTTTTAAAATATGTAGAAAATAATTGGAATAAATTTGAATAAACTTTTATGTGTTCTCGGTTATCCGTTATCTGTTAATCAGTAAACCGAGAACGGATAACAGACAACTCACAACTGAAAAAATGAACGAACAATATCCAAACGACGAAATATCCTTAAAGGAACTGATAGAAAAAGCGAAAGAATGGTGGGACTATTTGCTTTCGAAATGGAAAGTGATTGTGCTGGCCGGACTTGTTGGCGCAGCTTTAGGGCTGAGCTATTCTTTTATTAAAAAACCAATTTATACCGCGACTTTATCTTTTGCCTTAGAAGATGAAAAAGGGGGAGGAGGATTAGGTGGTGCTTTAGGTTTGGCATCTTCCTTAGGTTTTGATTTAGGCGGTAGCGGTGGTGGAGCCTTTTCAGCTTCTAATTTAACGGAATTGTTCAAATCCCGTTCGATGGTGGAACAAACCCTGTTAAGTCCGGTAGTAGTAAACGATAAGACGATGTCGCTGGCAGAGATGTACATTCAAAACAACGAATGGCGAAAAGCATGGGAGAAAAAAACGGAATTGGCTAAATTGGAATTTCTGCCTAATGCCCGTCGTGAACAATTTACCAGAGTTCAGGATAGTGTTATGGGTAAGATCTATGAGAATTTATTGAAGGGAAGTTTATCCGTAGCGCAAAAAGATAAAAAAATCTCTATTATCAGTATCGATGTAGCTTCCGAAAATGAATTGTTTTCGAAATATTTCTGTGAAGCTTTGGCGAAAGAAGTATCTGATTTTTACGTGGAGACCAAAAGCAAGAAAGCCCGTGAAAATATGCAGATTTTAGAACGACAAACCGATTCTATCCGTCGAGAACTCAACGGAGCGATAACGGGAGTAGCAGTAGCCAATGACAATACTTTCAATCTGAATCCGGCCTTAAATGTACGCCGTACGCCTTCCGCCCGTAGACAGGTGGATGTGCAGGCGAATACCGCTATCTTGACAGAATTAGTAAAACAAACCGAATTAGCTAAAGTAACTTTGCGTAAAGAAACGCCTTTGATTCAGGTGATTGACAAGCCTATTTTACCTTTGCCTAAAGAAAAGTTTGGAAAAGCTAAAGGGATATTGTTGGGTGGTTTTCTAGCGGGTTTTTTTGTTGTCTTGGGATTGATTATTCGTAGGATATTAAAAATAATATTGGTTTAAATGTGCTAAAGAATTCAGGGTAAGAATTATTGATGATAAATATCTTAGTAAAATCGTACTTGCGTTTTGTATTGTAAAGTTTAAGTAATTGTATCGAGTTATATTTTTATACGAGAGATTGTAGATTGTTAATCTTAAGTGTGATAAAGAGAAAATTATCAAAGATAAAAGACAAAATAACTTTGTAATAATATTTAAAAATTATTTACAAAGTTTAAAAATTCTGAATAAGAGAAATAAAATAAATGAAAATTACAAAAATTTGCTGTATTGGAGCTGGTTATGTGGGAGGACCAACTATGGCTGTTATTGCACAAAAATGTCCACACATCCAAGTTACAGTTGTCGATTTAAATAAAGAAAGAATCTTGGCATGGAATGATGAGAATACTGATAATATTCCAATTTATGAGCCAGGATTGTCTGAAATTGTTGCCGAAGCCAGAGGAAGAAACCTGTTTTTTTCAACCGAAGTAGATAAGGCTATAGATGAAGCAGAAATTATTTTCATATCCGTAAACACACCAACTAAGACTTACGGAAAAGGAAAAGGTATGGCGGCTGATTTAAAGTATATTGAATTATGCGCCAGACAGATTGCTAAGATTGCTAAGGATAATAAAATTATAGTTGAAAAATCGACTTTACCAGTCAGGACTGCAGAGGCTATAAAAAGTATTTTGGACAATACGGGAAATGGAGTACAGTTCCAAATTCTTTCCAATCCAGAGTTTTTGGCGGAGGGGACTGCGGTTCAGGATTTATTAAATCCGGATCGTATTTTAATTGGAGGTGATACTTCCGTTGAAGGACAAAAAGCAATTCAGGTCTTGGTAGAGGTATATGCTAATTGGGTTTCGGAAAATAAAATTTTAACTACCAATGTATGGTCGTCTGAATTATCAAAATTGACTGCCAATGCATTCTTAGCCCAAAGAATTTCATCCATTAATGCCATGTCTGAACTTTGCGAGCAGACTGGAGCTGATGTGAATGAGGTTGCAAAAGCGATAGGAATGGATAGTCGAATAGGTTCTAAATTTCTTAAGTCCTCGGTAGGCTTTGGTGGCTCTTGCTTTCAAAAAGACATATTGAATTTAGTTTATATAGCAAAATCCTATGGATTGAATGAAGTAGCCGATTATTGGGAACAGGTTGTTATTATGAATGACCATCAAAAACGTCGTTTTTCGAACAATATCGTTCAAACACTTTACAACACCGTTGCTGATAAAAAAATTGCTTTTTTGGGTTGGGCTTTTAAAAAGGATACCAATGATACTCGTGAATCTGCTGCTATTTATGTTGCTGATGATTTGATTAATGAGCAAGCAAAAATTGTGGTTTATGATCCTAAAGTGTCCCGAAGAAAAATCCTTGCTGATTTGGATTATCTTGAAACAAGAACTTCAGAGGAAAATGCAGATAGCATTATCACTTTTGATAATCCTTATTTGTCTTGTGAAAAAGCACATGCCGTTGCTGTACTTACCGAATGGGATGAATTTGTTCAATATGATTGGCAAAAAATATATGATAATATGCAAAAACCGGCTTTTATTTTTGACGGTAGAAATATACTGAATAAAGTAGCATTGGAAAAAATTGGTTTTGTATATCAAGGTATAGGAAATTAAAATAAGATTTGATAAGTAAATAATGGCTAATATAAATTTTTGATGAGTAAGAGAGTTTTAATTACAGGTGCGGCGGGTTTTTTAGGATCTCATTTGTGTGATCGTTTTATAGCGGAAGGTTTTCAGGTTGTTGGTATGGATAATTTAATAACCGGCGATATAAAAAATATTGAGCATTTATTTCCAAATAAGAATTTTGAGTTTTATAATCATGATGTATCCAATTATGTACATGTTGCAGGAAAATTAGATTATATCTTACATTTTGCTTCTCCGGCTAGCCCAATTGATTATTTAAAAATTCCTATTCAAACCTTAAAAGTAGGTTCTTTAGGGACTCATAATTTATTAGGTTTAGCAAAAGAAAAAAAAGCAAGATTTTTAATTGCATCAACTTCGGAAGTATACGGAGATCCGACTGTTCACCCACAGCCTGAGGAATATTGGGGTAATGTTAATCCGGTTGGTCCTAGAAGTGTTTACGACGAAGCAAAAAGGTTTCAAGAAGCCATTACCATGGCTTATCATACATTTCATGGCTTAGAAACAAGAATAGTTAGGATTTTTAATACTTATGGTCCGAGAATGCGATTAAATGATGGGAGAGTTTTACCTGCATTTATTGGTCAGGCATTGCGTGGAGAAGATTTGACCATTTTTGGGGATGGTACTCAAACTCGTTCTTTTTGTTATGTGGATGATTTGATTGAGGGAATTTACAGATTATTAATGTCTGATTATGCTTACCCTGTAAATATTGGCAATCCTAATGAGATAACCATGAATGATTTTGCACAGGAAATTATAAAATTAACTGGCACCGATCAAAAAATAATCTATTTGCCTTTACCACAAGATGACCCAAAACAAAGGCAGCCGGAAATTACAAAAGCTAAAGCTGTTTTAGATTGGGAACCTAAAGTATCTCGACAAGAGGGATTAAAAATCACCTATGATTATTTCAGAAATTTCACTAAAGAACAATTAGATTCTACTAAAAATAATAAGGATTTTGTAAGTGCTTTATGAAAGAAAAAGTTGTGTATTACTTAAGTCAAGAGTCTTCAAAAAATGCAATTTGGTTGTTTCTTGATAAATTTCTTCGTCTAGGTGTTGGCTTAATTGTAGGTGTTTTAGTTGCAAGATATTTAGGTCCTGAGTTATTTGGGAAATGGAATTATGCAATTGCATTTATAAGTCTTGTAAGTGCCTTTGCTACTCTAGGGTTAGACCAAATTGTAGTTAAACATCTTTTAGATAAAAGTCAGGAGGAATCAATTGTATTAGGCACTGCTTTTTATTTGAGATTACTAGGCTCTTTTATAAGTACTATGATTGTTATAGTATATTTTTATTTTTTTAAAAAAGATACAATGTTGTTACTAGTAGCTTTTTTAACAGCATTGAATTTGTGGTTTCAGACTTTAGATGTTATTGATTTAAAAAATCAATCTCAATTACAGTCAAGAAAGACTGTAGTTGTAAAGAACAGTGTTTTTGTTCTGGTTTCTGTTCTTAGATTAATTTTCGTGTATTTTGAGTATTCTTTGTTATCTTTCGTCCTCTTAGCGTTAATTGAATGTGTACTAGGTAGTGCAGGATTGATTTTGTATTATGGGATTGGTAATTTAAAAAAATGGAAGTTTAATATTAGGTATTGTAAAGTTTTATTAAAGCAGGCTTGGCCATTAATTCTCTCTGGTATAGTAATTATGATGTACATGAGATTAGATCAAATTATGATAGGTGATATGATTGGGGAAAGAGGCGTAGGACTTTATTCAGTTTCTACCCGATTTACCGAATTATGGTATTTTATTCCCACGATTTTTGCGACTTCTTTTTTTCCAAAACTAGTTGAGAAATTCAATTTACACAAAGAAAATTATCACACTGTGTGTTTAAAATTGTTTAAGTTATTATTTGTAATAAGTTTCTCTATTTCTGTTTTTTTTACCTTTTCTTCAAACTTTATTATAAATTTTCTTTATGGAAATGAATATAGCCTCTCTGTTTTTGCATTACAAATAAGTATCTGGACTGGTGTATTTGTATTTTGGGGAGTTGCAGCAGGTAATATGCTTGTTGTTGAGAATTTAAATAAACATAATTTAATAAAATCTTTACAAGGTTTGGGGTTAAATGTTATTTTAAATTTACTATTAATACCAAAATACGGAATTAATGGAGCAGCAATAGCAACATTAATTTCACAGTTTTATGCTTCTTATCTATATTATTTTTTCTTAAAAAAGACAAGACATATATTCATACTTCAAACCAAATCAATTTTATTTATTTAATTATGTATCAGGTAAAATCGCCAATTCTTTTTTTAATATTCAATAGACCAAAGGAAACTCAAATTTTATTCAATGCCATTAGGGATGTTAAGCCTAAAAAACTATATGTAGCAGCTGACGGTCCGAGAAAGAATGGGAAAGATGATTTGGCATGTAAGGAAACGAAAGCTATTTTAAATCAAATCGATTGGGAATGTGAATTGATTACACTATTCAGAGAAGAGAATTTAGGATGTGGTAAAGCGGTTAGTAGTGCCATTACCTGGTTTTTTAATAATGAAGAAGAAGGAATTATATTGGAAGACGATTGTTTACCATCTAATGATTTTTTTAGGTTTGTAGATGCGATGTTAGAAAAGTATCGTAAAGATGAAAGAGTAGGACACATTTGTGGGACTAATTTTCAGGGAGGGATTTTGCGTGGTAATGGAGATTATTATTTTTCTAAGACATCACCTATTTGGGGATGGGCCAGTTGGAGAAGGGTTTGGAATAAGTATGATTTTAAGATGTCAAATCTTGACAGTGTATATAAAAAAGATCTTTTGGTATCATTGACGGATAATAAGAAATATAAAAGAAGAATTTATGATTCCTTTTTTGAGACTAAAAGAGGATTTATTGATACATGGGATTATCAGTTCTTTTATACGAATTTGTTAAATAATCATTTGTGTGTTATTTCTAATTATAACTTAATAAGTAATATAGGCTTTACAGATGATGCTACACATACGTTTGATGTGAATAATCCTGCCGCAAATATGGCATATGGAGTTTTACCTGATACAATTACACATCCAGATACTGTTTTACATTGCAAAGAAGCAGATATTTATGAGTTAAATAGAGAACTTGCTATGTCATTTAGTCTTAAATCTGAAATTGTTTCTATTCTTAAAAGATTTGGTTTGTTTAATAGTTTACAATTGTTAAAACGTAAATTCGTTTAATTAAAGAATAGTATTGATATTTAAAATTATGAGTTGAAGTAATGAAAAGGATAAAAGTACTTCATTTAGGGTATAGTGATAATTATGGAGGCGCGAGTATTGCTATGAACAGGATTAACGATGCTTTATCTTTTTCTGAATCTATCGATTCCAAAATTGCTACAATTACCCATTCGACAAAACAAGATACTATATCATTAAACGTTACCTATTTTGATAAATTATGGACTTATATTCGAGTTCGTATCGCTTATAAGTTAGTTGGCTATTTTCAAAAAACGAGTAATAAGTCAGGGAGGTCAATTAATTTTTTCCCGTCGACGGTGATAAGAAGATTAGGGAAATTAGAATTTGATATTTTACATCTCCATTGGATAGGAAATGAAACTATTAGATTGGAGGATTTTCCAAAAATTAAAAAACCTATAGTTTGGACTTTTCATGATAAATGGGCTATGTTAGGATCTGAACATACTCAAATTGATGAATCTAATCGATTTATTGAGGGGTATTCTAAATCTAATAAACCCATATCAACAAGGGGGATCGATATAGACAAATGGACTTGGGAAAGAAAAAAAAAATTTTTCAGTACGGTAAAAATACAGCCAGTGGTTGTCAGTTCGTGGTTGTCTGAAGAAACCAAAAGGTCTTTTTTGTGGAAAAACTCGAGTCCAGAAATAATTCCAAATCCCATAAAAGTTAATTCTTGGGAATTACTTAATAAGGAAGAGAGTAGAGTTGTTTTAAATATTCCTGAGACTAATAAAGTGGTTGTTTTTGGTGCGGTAAATGGTTTTACAGACCAGTTAAAGGGATATGATAATTTAGAAAAGGCTATTTTATATGCGGGGAAATTACAGATTAGAGAAAAATTCACGTTGTTAGTATTTGGTGATTCTTCTTTAAAGAAAATTAGTTTGGCTGAAAATGTAGAATTAATGTCTATTGGAAAAATTGATGATTTAAGTTTTCTAAATAGGGTCTATTGTGCTGCAGATTTAGTGGTTGTTCCATCTTATTTTGAAACTTTTGGTCAAGTAGCAGTTGAAGCAATAAGTTGTGGAGTACCAGTTATAGCTTTTAAAACATCTGGTCTTATTGATATAATTATTGATAATTTTAATGGATTCTTGTGTAAACCTTTTTGTATAAAAGATATGGGAGAAAAAATACTTTTTGCTCTTTCTTTAAATTGGAATTCTGAAGCAATGCGAAATAATATAGAGGAGCGTTTTGGATATGAACATATAGCAAAAAAATATGAGTCATTTTATAAAGAAATAATGCAATAAAAAATGGATTCATTTGCATATTTTGAACTACTTTTTAATGACTGGCCTCTATATCTGGCAAGTGTATTGATTGTTTCTTTCGTGTATTATATAGTTTTTAAAAAATATTATATATCATTGTTAGATCCATTTACATTTACTTGTTTTTTTTCTGCAATGTCTATTACAGTTCCAATTTTTTTGTTTTTTGTAAATGCAATTACAACTAGAATATTTATTTCTTTTCTGATTACTCAAATATTTTTTTTTCTTGGGTTCAGAGTGTTTTCTCCTATAAAGGTTGATCGCATTCCTGTCCTTAAGATTAAAGATGAGAATACCCAAGAAATTAGATTTATTAAGTGGTTTTTTATTTTAATTGGTTTTACAAATATATTACTTCAACTATTTTCATATAAATTGGTTGGAATTCCTTTGTTTGCAGAATCTAGATTAGGTATTTATGGTGAAAGTGGAGGAATTAATAATTTATTAAAGAGAATTTTAGATGTGACGCTTCAGTGTCATATTTTTTTGACAATATTTTTTGTTTACTTCAAAAGAAAGAGTTTTTTTTTCAAAATGCTTACCAATGTAAGTGTAGTGTTTATTCTTTTAGTTTCGGTTCTTTCTGGATCAAAAGGAGCTTTTATGTCTTTTGGACTTGCTTTTTTTATTTATGCATTATATTCTATGCGTTGGGGTGATATCTCTTTATTTTTTACAATAAAAAAGTTTATAATTAAATTTGGTGTAATTGCATTGTTAGCTGCTTTTGCTGTAATAATGTTGTCAGAAGAAGAAGCTAATCCCTTCATTTTTTTGTTATTAAGGATAGGTCAGTCTGGAGATGTTTATTATATGGCTTATCCTAACAATGTTATTGATTTAGTACCTACAGTTAACTGGTTTATAGCATTATTTGGTAGTCCTTTAAGTTTGCTGAGAATTATTCCTAGAGCAATGGTTCCAGAGCCTATGGGATATTTTATAATGCAATATCATCATCCGGATGTTGAGTTTAGAGGACCAAACGCTCGGATGAATGTCTTTAGTTATGTTTATTTTGGAATTGTTTACTCACCTATTTATTGTTTTGTAATTGGAGCTGTTTTTTCATTTTTCAGGAATAAGCTTTTTTATTTGTTACCGTCCAATATTTTTGGATGTATTTATTATTTTTTATTTTTAAATGCCGCATTAAAACTAGAATCCGATTTTCAATCTGCTTTAGCAGATTTTATTAACTTATTAACGGTATTGCCTTTCTTCGTTATTATTTCCTATTATCTTTCATTAAAAAATGCTAATGCATAAAAATTATTTAATTTCAATTATTATTGTTACATATAATGCTGAAAAGCATTTGGGAGCATTAATGGAAAGTCTTCAAACTAGAATCAATGATCAAACAGAAGTCATTGTAATCGATGGGCTTTCGACTGATAGTACCATGGTTATTCTTCATGAATATTATAAATGTATATCGAAAGTTATTTCAGAAAAAGATTCGGGAATATATGATGCAATGAATAAAGGAATTTCAATGGCCTCAGGGAAATATGTTCTTTTTTTAGGTGCAGACGATCGACTGTTGATAAATCTTGAGGAACTGTCAATGTTTTTGAAAGACGATAAAACTATATATTATGGAGATGTTTTATTATCACCCTCAAATAAAATTTACGGAGGGAAGTTTAATACCGCAAAATTGATAAATAGGAATATTTGTCATCAAAGTATTTTATTTCCGAAGGCAGTATTTGAAAAATATCAATACGGCAAAGATTTTAGATTAATGGAGGATTATGCACTTAATTTAAAATTATGGGCTTCAAAAGAATTTAAATTTAGTTATTTAGAAAAAACGATAAGTGTTTATAGTTTAATGGGATTGTCAAGTTTAAATATTGATTTAGACTTTAAGAAAGACTCCCTTAAGCTTATTTTTAGGTATTTTGGTCCAATTGGTGTTGTGATTAAATTGTTTAATCCAATTAGAAATTTTTTTAAAACTTCAAAGAATAGTTTGTCTTAATGAAAGAACAAAGAATTGAATATTTAGACAGTCTACGAGGGTTAGCTTCTATTTCTGTAGTGATTAGCCATTTTGTATTGGCTTATAGGTTGGATTTGGTTTTTAAAGCAGTGAATTATAGTCCGTTGCACTTTTTTTATGATGGTTTCGCTGCGGTTACTTTTTTCTTTGTGTTAAGTGGTTATGTGTTAGCACTATCTATGAAAAATAGAGATCAAATTGGATTAATACCATTTTATCTGAAAAGAATTTTCAGAATTATGCCGGCCTATATTTTTGTGCTTTTTATAAGTTTATTATTGCATTTATTATTTAAGGTAACTCATACAATTCCTGATTCTAGCTCTTGGATTAATTTATTTTGGAATCAACCTTTGGATTTTAAAAATTTTGTAGGTCAAATTGTTTTTATGAAGCCTGAAGATGGTTTTGCTGAATTGGTTTTTCAGAATTGGTCTCTTTTGGTAGAGATGCAATTTTCTTTCTTAATTCCATTTTTGTTTTTAATTTATAAAAAGTCAAATTTTTATTTTTTCTTTATTTTCAATCTAGTTTTATTTTTCTGTTTTAATGCTCCAATTTATATATTTCACTTTTCTCTAGGTGTACTTCTTGCGATGAGTCAAGATTATATTTTAATAAATTTTAAGAGGATAAAAGATAAGTATAAAATAGCGTTGATTTTCTTTATAATATTTCTGTATACCTATCGATATACGCTACCGATGTATTATTATTATGTTTTAAGAGAATATTCTTTAATATTGAGTAATGACAATTTAATATGGATGATTACGGGATTAGGTAGTTTTCTTGTATTATTATATTGCTTTACATCAAAGCGATTACAAAAGCTTCTTAATTTGAATTTTTTTAAATTTATAGGTAGAGTTTCTTATGCTATTTATTTGACACATGTAATAGTATTGATATTTTTTGTTCCGATTTTTATTCAATATTTGAACAATTTTGGAATAAAAAATACTTTTATAATTTTGACTTTTTCATTGATTTTTTTATTACTAGTGACGGTTGTTTTTTCATATTTTTTAACAACATTCATTGAAGCTCCAATGGCTAAGCTTGGAAATAATTTTATTAAAAAATTATCACTTCAAAAATATACTTTTGTCAAGTTATATTTTCAAAAATAATTAACCCAATTACTTTAATCCGTAACGATGAAAATACCAAAAATTATTGCTTTTTATTTTCCACAATTTCATGAGATACCAGAAAACGATAAGTGGTGGGGAAAAGGTTTTACTGATTGGAAATTAGTAAAAGAGGCTGAACCATTGTATGAAGGACATGATCAGCCAAGAGTTCCTTTAAATGAAGATTATTACAATCCTTGTGAAAAGGAAACATTAAAAAAACAGGCTGAATTAGCGAAGAATTATGGAATAGAAGGTTTTATGTTCTATCATTATTGGTTTGATGGGAAATTGTATTTAGAAAAACCTATGGAAGTGTTTTTATCTAATCCAGATATTGATATTTCCTTTTGTGTTACTTGGGCCAATGAATCTTGGACAAGAAGCTGGGTTGGGAAGCCTGAAATTTTTCTTCAAAAGCAATTGCATACTAATGATAAAAATATATGGAAAAAACATTTTGATTATTTGTTGCCCTTTTTTAAAGATGAAAGAGCAATCAAAATCGATGGAAAACCCGTATTTTTAATCTATCAACCCTTTTTAATAAATAACTCAAAGGAAATGATGGCTTTTTGGACTGATTTGGCAATCAATAATGGATTAAATGGTTTGTATTTTATTGCCATAAAAAATCATGATTATCAATCTTCGGATTTTCTTAGTTCTTATCAAGCAATTATGAAATTTCAACCCCGAGAGGCTTATACAAGCAAAGGTTTTCAAGAAGAAAATATTATTGCAAGATTTCAATTTTTAAGAAAATTACCTCATATAGTTCAATTGTACTTGACCAAGTTAAATCAAAAGTTGACTAAATACAAAATATTCGATTCAGGGAAAATATGGAGTATAATAAAGGATAGAGCTTATATGAATGACTATCAGGAGCATAAGTTAAGTGTGTTTGAAAGTGCTTTTTTTGATTGGGATAATACTCCAAGGTATAAAAAAAATGCAAAAATATTTACAGGACTTTCTTTTGAACAAAAGAAAAATAATTTTAGATTTCTAATGCACGAAGCTTTTAGAAATAATTCTCCGTATGTATTTTTTAATGCATGGAATGAATGGTCAGAATCAGCTTATTTAGAGCCTGATAAAAAGAATGGATTCAAGCATTTGGAAATTATTAAGGAAGTTGTAGATGAATTGAAAGAGGAAATAAAATCTAAACATTAAATAGAAAGAATGTATGTATGTATGTATGTATGTATGTATGATATAGTTTGTAGTTTAGTTATTTATAAAAATGATAGAAAGCAAGTTCTAGATGCGATTGATAGTTTTTTAAACACGGATTTAAAAGTTAAATTGGTTTTAATAGACAATTCACCTACTAATAATTTAGCCGATATTAAAATTGATCCCAGAGTGAAATACATTCATAATCCATCTAATCCGGGTTATGGTACTTCCCATAATATTGGTATCAATAAGTATTCTGATATTTCTAAGTATCATCTTATTTTAAACCCAGATGTATATTATTCAAAAGGAGTAATTGAAGATATTATTTTTTTTATGGAAAAAGATAAATCTATTGGGTTAGTTATGCCCAAAGTATTATATCCTAACGGAGAAATTCAGTATCTTGCTAAATTATTGCCTAACCCATTTGTTTTTTTCGCAAGAAGATTTTTGCCTTTTTCCAAAATAAAAAAAAGGATTTCTGATAAATTTGAATTAAGATTCAGTGACTACAATAAAATAATGGAAGTGCCTTATTTATCCGGTTGTTTTATGGTTTTTAGTAGTGAAGCACTCAAAACTATAAATGGATTTGATGAGAAAATTTTCATGCATATGGAGGATTTGGATATTAGTAGAAGATGTTATAATGCGGGGTTTAAGACTTTGTTTTATCCATATCAGGTGGTTTATCATGACCATATTTATAAAACATTTTTAACATTCAATAACTTAAAAATGTATTTTACATCTGCTTTTTATTATTTTAACAAATGGGGATGGTTTATTGATAGAGACAGAAAAAGAATAAATAAATTGACAATTGAGAAAATCAAATTGGCTAAAAAATAACAGAATAAAATGAAAGTAGCCCTTATCACAGGAATTACAGGTCAGGATGGTTCGTACTTGGCCGAATTATTATTAGAAAAAGGATATATGGTACATGGGGTGAAGCGAAGAGCCTCTTCTTTTAATACGCAAAGAATCGATCATTTGTACCAAGATTTGCATCAGGATCATGTGAATTTTAAGTTACACTATGGAGACTTAACAGATTCTACTAATATTATTCGAATCATTCAGGAGGTACAACCGGATGAAATCTATAATCTGGGTGCCATGAGTCATGTAAAGGTTTCTTTTGATTCTCCGGAATATGTGGCTAATGTGGATGGAATAGGAACTTTGAGAATTTTAGAAGCCGTGCGTATTTTAGGCTTAGAGAAAAAAACCCGTATCTATCAGGCTTCTACCTCGGAGTTGTACGGTGGTTTAGCTGAAAATAAAAATGAGAAAGGGCTGTATGATGAGCACTCTCCTTTCTATCCGCGTTCTCCTTATGGGGTAGCTAAAATTTATGGTTTTTGGATTACCAAAAATTACCGTGAAGCCTATAATATGTATGCCTGTAATGGAATTTTGTTTAATCACGAATCGCCACGCAGAGGAGAAACTTTTGTGACACGAAAAATTACGATGGCTACCGCTGCTATTGCTTTAGGAGAACAAGATTGCCTGTATTTAGGAAATTTAGATGCCCAACGTGACTGGGGACATGCGAAAGATTATGTGGAAGCAATGTGGCGTATTTTACAACAGGAGAAACCGGAAGATTATGTAATTGCTATGGGTGAAACGACTTATGTACGTGATTTTGTTCGTATGGCTTTTGCAGAAGTAGGAATTGCTATTGAGTTTAAAGGCGAAGGAGTAGCTGAGAAAGGATATGTAGCGGCCTGCTCTAATCCTGCTTACCAACTGGAAATAGGGAAACAAGTGATTGCAGTTGATCCGCAATATTTCCGTCCAACAGAGGTAGATTTATTGATAGGGGATCCTACAAAATCAAAAACCAAATTGGGTTGGGTGCCACAATATGATTTAAAAGGATTGGTGGAAGAAATGATGGCATCTGATTTGGAATATGTGCAAAGAGAAAAGATGTTAAAAGAAGCCCGCCTGAGTTTTAAAAATTAATTTTAATAGTTGGTTATCAGTTGTGAGTTGTGAGTTGTCAGTTATGAGATTTATGTTGCTTAATTTTTACGACTCTAATCTTACATGACGTTCAATTCATATCCTGAAATTTTAGTTTGATATAACGCGTTGGGTGAAATTGTTTTTGATTGTAAATTTTCGTCAGTTCGAGTGATTTTCGTTAGAAAATCGTATCGAGAACAAGAAAATTTATCATCAAAAACGGTTCTCGATACATTTTTTGCTTCATTTCATTACGCAAAAAACACTCGAACTGACGTTTTTAATAATTTCACCCAAAGGATTTTGATACAGATTTTTATTATAAAAAATGAATAAACAAGACAAAATATATATTGCAGGTCACCGCGGAATGGTGGGTTCTGCTATTTTAAGAGCTTTAGAAGCACAAGGATATAGTAACTTTTTGTTACGAACTTCATCTGAGCTGGATTTAAGAAATCAGCAGGCAGTGGCTGATTTTTTTGCAGAGGAAAAACCCGATTATGTTTTTTTAGCTGCAGCTAAAGTCGGAGGGATTGTAGCGAATAATACTTTTAGAGGGGATTTTATCTATGAGAATTTGATGATTCAGAATAATGTGATTCATCAGGCGTATTTGAATAATGTAAAGAAGTTGATGTTTTTAGGTTCTTCCTGTATTTATCCTAAAATGGCGCCTCAGCCATTGAAAGAAGATTATTTGCTAACCGGACTTTTAGAACCAACCAACGAGCCGTATGCGATTGCCAAAATAGCCGGAATTAAAATGTGTGATGGCTATCGCTCACAGTATGGCTGTAACTTCATTTCGGTGATGCCAACCAATTTATACGGCCCTAATGATAATTACGATTTAAAGAATTCTCATGTTTTACCGGCAATGCTTCGTAAGTTTATTACTGCGAAACGCAATGGCGAGGCTTCCGTAACGATATGGGGAACAGGAACGCCTAAAAGAGAGTTTTTGCATGCGGATGATTTAGCAGCGGCCTGTTTGTTTTTGATGGAAAATTATAATGAAGAAGGTTTGGTGAATATTGGGGTAGGATATGATATTTCGATTTTAGACCTGGCTCATTTAGTTAAAAAAATAGTAGGTTTTGAAGGAGAAATTCTAACAGATACTTCTAAACCGGATGGCACACCTCGAAAATTGATGGATGTTTCAAAACTGAATGCTTTTGGTTGGACAGCAAAAACGTCTTTAGAAGAAGGTATTCAGAAAGTTTACGAAGAAATTAAAGATACGAATTGGGAGTAATCTCCAAGATACATAATGGAATACACATTACTGGGAATTGTTTTAGTCATCATCATGTTACTCTATTTTAAAGTAGCAGATCGTTTTAATATCATTGACAAACCGAATCAAAGAAGCTCACATACCGAAATAACGTTAAGAGGCGGAGGAATCATTTTTTGGTTTTCCGCCTTGCTTTATTTTGCACAACATATTGAGAATAATTATTTTTTCTTTACAGGAATTACATTAGTGAGTCTGGTGAGTTTTTGGGATGATATTCAAAGTTTGTCCAATAAAATAAGAATCTCGATTCATTTTTTAGCCATAACGCTGGTGTTTTATGAGGCAGCTGTTTTTGAAAACCTGCCGTTTTTAGGGATTGCTGTAGCTTATGTGGTGGCTATCGGTTTGATTAATGCGTATAATTTTATGGATGGGATTAATGGTATTACAGGACTTTATACCTTGGTGGTCATGGGAGCCTTGTGGTATGTTAATGAAAACATTCAATTTTTTGCCGATTCCGATTTTATGAAATATGCGATGATGGCCAGCTTGGTTTTTCTGTATTTCAATTACCGAAAAAAAGCCAAATGTTTTGCCGGCGATGTGGGAAGTATAGCCATTGCTTTTTGGATTATTTTTCTGTTGCTAAAATTGGTTTTAGCAACTAGTTCTATAGTGTGGCTGTTGTTTTTAGCGGTTTATGGAACAGATACGGTTTGTACCATTTTGCATCGTTTGTATTTGAAACAGAATATATTTGAAGCGCATCGACTGCATCTGTATCAGATATTAAGTAATGAGTATCAAATACAACACCGTTTGGTGGCTCTGTATTATGCTTTGGCACAAGTTTTAGTTTCTGTTGTTGTGGTGTTTTTTTATCATAAAGTTCAGGATATAGTGTTGTTTTTAATGATTATTCCTACTTTACTGTTGATTTATAGCTTAAAGTTTTATTTGTTAAAAAAAAGGGATGCTGAACCTGAACTGACGAGGAGATAAACTGACGCCCTGTTCCCGTCACTTCGAGCAGCGAAGCGTATCGGGAAGTTTTGTTTGTAAGATGGTTCTCGGTTCTCGATACAATTTTTAAAGCAGATGCTTTGATTTAATAATGAATAATGTTTTAGCTTTAAAAATAACTCGAACTGACGAGACCTCAATCAGACATATGCTCATAAATGGGTACGTCACTTCGAGTGAATTTTCAGAAATGCGAATAGCTTTTCAGAAAATTTTTATCGAGAAGTCTTGTGTATAAAATAGTTCTCGATACTTCGAACTCATTTTCTGTTGCAAATGAGTTCTCAACTCGAACTGACGGTGCGGTGAACTGAGGTTTTGTTACGTCACTTCGAGTAGCGAAGCGTATCGAGAAGTTTTACAACTATCGAAAGTGTTTTAATAAAAGAAATGAGATGAAACAGTCTTATGTTTATATTTTGAAATGTTCTGATGGGAGCTATTACACAGGTGTTACAAGTAATCTGTCGGCTAGGATGTTTAAACATAATTCAGGGTTTTACCCCGATTGTTTTACTTTTAATAGGAGACCGTTAGAATTAGTTTTTTATTGTGAGTTTACGGATATTAATTTAGCAATTGAAAAAGAAAAACAAATCAAAAAATGGTCTAGAGCTAAAAAAGAAGCATTAATTAATGATGATTTTGATGAGTTGGTTAATTTGGCAAAAAAGAATTTTGGAAAGTAATGATTCTCGCTTAAGGGAACGTCACTTCGAGTAGCGAAGCGTATCGAGAAGTTTTGTTGGAAAAATAGTTCTCGGTTCTCGATACGATTTTTAAAGCGGATGATTAGAATTACTAACGAATATTATTTAGGCTTTAAAAATCACTCGAACTGACGAGGGGATAAACTGGCGCATGCTCATAAATGGGTACGTCACTTCGAGTGAATTTTCAGAAATGCGAATAGCTTTTCAGAAAATTTTTATCGAGAAGTCTTGTGTACAGAATAGTTCTCGATACTTCGAACT
>NZ_NASZ01000037.1 GCF_014596575.1 Flavobacterium pokkalii
TAAACTTGGTGAAACACTATATGTAAAAGTCGGATCAGCTGTTCCGTACACTTTTGTTTGAGAAACATTAGCGGTAACTGTTATTGGTTTAGCTGTAATGGCAAAATCTTTACTAACAAAAGTGATCAAATATTTATTTCCAGCAGAAAGATCTCCTTGATTAATAGCATAAGAAGAACCTACATTTTCTCCAACGGCTCTACTTAAAGCTCCTGTAAAAGAATCACCAGATAACAAAGCAGGATTTACAGTATAAGTCAAAACAGGATCCGAAGAACCGTAAACTTTCGTTTGAGAAGCGTCTGCAGTAACCGTAATAGGAATTTGATTTAATTTTAAAGTAAAACTATACGCTGCAGTACAACTATTTGCATCAGTAGCTGTAACAGTAAAATTACTATCAGCAACCTGAGTAGAAGTCCCGGAAATCACCCCTGATGTAGACATAGAAAGTCCGTTAGGCAAACTCCCCGCAGTAATGGCGTATGTTTTTGCTCCTGTACCTCCAGTTGCTACAACATTCTGAGTATATGAAGTATTGTAATCATATCCAGACAACGCAGTTGTTGTAAAACTAATAGCGGCAGGTTGACCTACAACAATATTATTTATTGTTATTTGACAAGACTTTGCGTCTGTAATTGTAACTGAATAAGTTCCTGCAGCAAGTCCCGTAGCTGTCGTAGCTGTACCTCCAGATGGGGCCCATGAATAGGTATATCCAGGAGTTCCTCCAGAAGCAACAACTGTAGCAGTACCATTCGATCCACCGTTACACGAAACTGGGGTTGTTGTAGTTATGGTTCCGTTAAGGGCAGCGCTAGGTTGACCTACTACAATACCAGTGATTGTTTTGGTACAAGAGTTAGCATCTGTAATTGTAACTGAATAAGTTCCTGCAGCAAGTCCCGTAGCAGTAGCTGATGTCCCACCTGATGGCGACCAAGAGTAAGTATAACCTGAAGTACCTCCGGATGGAGTTACTGTAGCAATACCATTAGAACCACCGAAGCAAGAAACCGCAGTTGTAGTTGTGCTTCCGTTAAGTGCGGCAGCTGGTTGACCTACAACAATATTATTTATTGTTATTTGACAAGACTTTGCGTCTGTAATTGTAACTGAATAAGTTCCTGCAGCAAGTCCTGTAGCTGTCGCAGCTGTACCTCCAGATGGGGCCCATGAATAGGTATACCCAGGAGTTCCTCCAGAAGCAACAACTGTAGCTGTTCCGTTAGATCCTCCAAAACAAGAAACTGTAGTTGTAGTTGTAGTTCCGTTAAGTGCAGCAGCTGGTTGTCCTACTACAATACCTGTGATTGTTTTTGTACAAGAGTTTGCGTCTGTAATTGTGACTGAGTAAGTTCCTGCAGCAAGTCCTGTAGCTGTCGCAGCTGTACCTCCAGATGGGGCCCATGAATAGGTATATCCAGGAGTTCCACCAGAAGCAACAACTGTAGCTGTACCATTCGATCCACCGTTACATGAAACAGTTGTTGATGAAGAAGTAGCTGTTAAAGCTGCTGGTTGATTAATAGTAATTGTTTTGGTAATTTGACAACCAATGGCATCCGTAATTGTTACAGTATACGTTCCTGCAGCCAGACCAGTTGCGATAGAACCCGTACCTCCTGAAGGTGACCAACTGTAAGTATAAGAACCTATTCCTCCAGTTGGAGAAACAACGGCATAACCAGTCGAATTTCCAAAACAGAGCACATCATTTTTTACAGTAGATGAAGTAATATTAGAAACATTTAATGTTCCTGAACTCGAATTGGTACTACAAGAACCATCCTTAGCCACGCAACGGTACTGATATCCATTCATACCAGCAGCTGCTCCCGTAATTGTTAAAGTACTTGTTGTTGCATTCGAATAAACACCTCCATTTGTGATATTAGCAAAACCTGAACCTGTATTCACCTGCCATTGATAAGCTGTTGCTCCTGTAGCTGTACTAGAGAAAGTAGTATTGCTTCCAGCACAAATAGATCGGTTTGGAGGATTTCCAGTTATGGCAGGGGCTGTGCATGAAACAATATTCCTTAAAATCCATATGTTATAATTTGCAGTTCCTTCAGTATTATTAATCAAAAACCCCAAATCATCATTGATATCATTAAAAGGAAGCACAGTCGCATATTCATCTAAACCGGAAAAACAGTTAGAAAGATCAGATATTAAGTTGCAGTCGAAGTCATATTTTTCAAGAAAAGATTTCGCTCCTAAACCAGGCCCATATCCGAGGTCATTGTACATAGAAGATAAATAAAATCCAGTAGGAGTTACTACCGGTTTATAAATTGATCCCCAAGAATAAAGTTGTCTAATTACTTTTTGGTCAACCGCAACTGAACCATCCTCATTATAAACTTTCAATGCCAAACTTCTGGTTTCAGTCCCTGTTCCTGTTTGAATTTGATATGCTAATAAAAATTTATTATTGGGAAGCGACACTATATTAGGAATTTTATCCACATGTTGTCCAGATATTCCTGCAGTTGCCGCTGTAAAAGAATTAGCGCCATTAACCTGAATAGGAGTTAGTGCATCATTATTGAAAATCATAGCTTTATAAACCAAACTATAATAGTCAATCAAAATCATGAATTTACCATTTGCATTGGCAGCTATTTTATAAGCATATTGAGACTGTCCTGTAAGTCCGGCAAGGCTTGTTAATGATATTTGATTAGCATCTACCGCTATACCTGTCTGCGTAAATCTTCTCATAGAATAATCACTCCCACTCGTTGCCCAAGTAAAGATTATATTTCCATTTGATAATTGTTCAGATTCAACAAAACGATTCAATGAACCTACCAGAGTGTTTATTTTAGTAGGCCCTACTATTTGTACCCCAGAGGAATTAATTATTTTGAAATAAGCATCGGTGAATCCGGTTCCCGATGATGAGGAATACCAGTAAACCAATACGTTTCCATTAGACAAACCTTTATAAATTACAGAGTCTGAATTATCATTCGTACTTGGACTGATTGAAGTGGAAAGCATATCAGACACATTCCCATTTTCATCTACAATCTTGTTTTTTGATTCCCATGTATCCACATCAGTATAACTTACAAGAATATTATTTCCCAGTTTAGATACCTCGGGATAACCAGAATCCACATTAGTAGTTTCAATATTAATTCTTGTCGTGCCAATATCTGAGCATATTTGAGCTACTACATTTTGCATTGACATTAACAAAAAAAACGTTAACCATAAAAAGCACCTTATTCGGTGTTGAATTTTATTCATAAAGAGTATTTAATTTAAGTTTTGATAATTTGAGGATTCTCTAAATTTTTATATTTATTACCCTTTACCTGAAATTATTAAAACCATAAATGAAAGTTTTTTACAAAAAAAACCACAACAAGAGTAGTTTATCAAAAAAACTCTCAAACTAATAAAAATTTATTATTGGAAAATAATTTCATCTAACGAATTAAATCAATCAATCAAACTCATTAAAGAAGTAAAAAGCAAATTTGGGGAATTGATATTCTGCTTGATTAGCAGCTATCCGAGAAGAGTAATTATTCAATCATAAGCTTGTTTTTACGGTTACACAAATATTCTTTTTTAACAGAAAACAAAACTAAGAATACTCATCATATAATTAACAAAAAAACTACTATTTTTAACAAAAACATAAATTTGACAACACTAAAAATTACTCCACCAACTGATTGAATTTCTCAACCAGTTCGTTCCCTTTTTGGGTTTTTCCTGTTTTTTTCAACGCATCACCAAACCGGAAATAATAAATAGGTTCCAACTTTTCATTTGGCATAGCAAAAAGTGCCTCGTACCATTTGGCCGCTTTTTCCATTTGTCCTTTAAAATAATAATAATTCGCTACTTCCCGGAACATAAAAGCAGACTGATAGCCTTTTTCGAGTACCCTTTCGTAAACATAAACCACATTTACCAGAATAAAATCTCTTTTCTCTTTTTGAGGTTCGGCCGGAACTGAAGGAGCCGTATTTTGAACCGTCGGTGGCAGAATTTTTTCAGCAGGCGGAATTTCAACTTTAACTATCTTGCTTAACACAAAAGCCAATGAAGACTGCTCTATTGAAGGATTCTCAGGAATTTCAATTTTTCCGCTTTCGATAGCAATTTCAAGAAGTTTGGTTGGCTCACGGTCTTTCCCGGTCGCGGCATCGGAGTTTTTGGTTTCGATGTAATATTTCTTTCTGTAATTTTCTTCTTTATAAACCGGACTTATAATTCTAATATTATCAGGTCCTAAATCCACTTTACTAATCAAACTTAAATCAGAAACGGTATATCGTGTAGTAGAACCTCCAAATGCCATATTGACAATTTCTTCCACTTTATAGTACAATACATTTTTACTTTCAATGTTTGTATAAACTTTACGCATCTGACCATATCCGCAAAACGAATGAGAGAAACAAAAAATCACAATTAGCACTATTATTAATCTCTTCTTCATAATTTCTCTTATAAAAATCAACATTTTACCTGAGCGTTCATGGAATCATAGCGTATTTAGAAAGAAACTCTTTTTAAATACAATTTATAAACAAAATAGACTAACACACTGTTATTCAATAAAAAACAACCCAAAAAACAGTACTATAAATTTACGTAATTAAAAGAACAAAGCCCCCATCTACTCTGTTTTAAAATCAAATCAAATTCTATGCTTGAAACCACAATCACCTCCTAAAAACAACATTAGAAATCAACTTTCTTATTTTTTGGTTGTCGTAATTTTTTTCAAAAATAAAAGCAGCTCTAAAACGTTTTATAAATTTAATCAATAGGAGGATAAAAAAATATTTTTTAAACCGCTTTCTTCAAAAAAGCTTATTGTTTTTCTTATTTCAAACCTTATTTTAAATATTTTATTAAATATAATTCCGCAATTACCCCAAAAGACCTAAAAATTCTCAAAAGCCAAAAGCTTTTTTTATTTGTTACAAAAACAACTTTCTGAATCAAAATAGAAATAAAAAAACTAACTCCTTAAAACACAAGCAGACAAAACAAAAGAACAGCCCTTGATTAATCCACTTTGGGTATCGTATATAATCAACAATATTAATTGAATACATGATATGATTTTTATACTTTTGCGTCCTTGTTACCACCCGAATACAAAAAGCGGTCGTACAAAAGACAGAAATACACTAAAAAAAATTAAAAATGAGCAAGACATTATTTGACAAAGTATGGGATTCGCATGTTGTGCGTAAAATTGAAGACGGACCAGATGTGTTTTTTATTGATCGCCATTTCATTCACGAAGTTACAAGTCCAGTAGCTTTCTTAGGATTAAAATCAAGAGGCGTATCGGTATTATATCCGGAAAGAACATTCGCAACTGCCGATCACAATACACCGACCATTAACCAACACTTGCCTGTTGAAGATGCATTATCAGCTAATCAATTAAAAGCATTAGAAACTAACGCAACTGAATACGGGATTTCTCACTGGGGATTAGGTCATCAAAAAAATGGAATTGTACACGTTGTAGGTCCTGAAAACGGAATTACTTTACCGGGTGCTACAATTGTATGTGGAGATTCACATACTTCTACTCATGGTGCTTTTGGTGCTATTGCTTTTGGAATTGGTACTTCAGAGGTGGAAATGGTACTTTCTACACAATGTATCATGCAGCCAAAACCTAAAAAAATGCGTATTAACGTAAACGGAAAATTAAGCAAAGGAGTTACTCCTAAAGACGTTGCGTTGTATATCATCTCTAAATTAACTACTTCCGGAGGAACAGGATATTTCGTAGAATACGCAGGAAATGTATTTGAAGAAATGACTATGGAAGGACGTATGACTGTTTGTAATTTAAGTATCGAAATGGGTGCTCGTGGAGGTATGATTGCTCCTGACCAAACTACTTTTGATTTCTTAGAAGGAAGACTTTACGCTCCAAAAGGTGAAGCCTGGACTAAAGCAGTTGAATATTGGAAAACTTTAAAAACCGATGCTGATGCTACTTTTGACGCTGAATTAAATTTCAATGCAGAAGATATCGAACCAATGATTACTTACGGTACAAACCCTGGAATGGGAATTGGTATCAGCAAACACATCCCGTCTGCCAACGAAGTAGAAGGTGGCGAAGAAACTTATAAAAAATCATTAGCTTACATGGGCTTCCACGAAGACGATGTAATGATTGGAAAACCAATTGACTATGTTTTCTTAGGAAGTTGTACTAATGGCCGTATTGAAGACTTCAGAGCTTTTGCTTCTATTGTAAAAGGTCGTAAAAAAGCTGACAACGTAACTGCCTGGTTAGTTCCTGGTTCTCACATTGTTGAAGCTCAAATTAAAGAAGAAGGAATTTTAGATATCCTTACTGAAGCTGGTTTCGTATTACGTCAGCCAGGATGTTCTGCTTGTTTAGCTATGAATGATGACAAAGTACCAGCCGGAAAATACGCAGTGAGTACTTCAAACAGAAACTTTGAAGGTCGTCAGGGTCCTGGTTCAAGAACTTTGTTAGCTTCTCCAATTATGGCAGCAGCAGCAGCAGTTACTGGAAAATTAACTGACCCAAGAGATTTATTGTAATTGAATTTCAATAGCAATAACAATTTCAAAAAGAATTAAAAAATAAAAAGATTTTAAATATTCATGATTTAGTTTCTTCAAATGGAAGATCTAAAATCTGAATTCTGAAATCTAAAATCTAAATTAAAATGGCATACGATAAATTTAACATACTTACTAGTAGTGCAGTGCCACTACCGATAGAAAACGTAGACACAGACCAAATTATCCCGGCTCGTTTCTTGAAAGCTACAAAACGTGAAGGTTTTGGAGACAACCTTTTCAGAGACTGGAGATACAACGGAGACGGAACTCCAAAAGCTGATTTCGTATTAAACAATCCAACTTATAGCGGAAAAATCCTTGTAGGTGGAAAAAACTTCGGATCAGGTTCTTCTCGTGAGCACGCTGCCTGGGCAGTTTATGATTACGGATTCCGTGCAGTAGTTTCTTCTTTCTTTGCTGATATTTTCAAAGGAAACTGTTTGAATATTGGTGTTTTACCAGTACAGGTTTCTCCTGAATTTTCAGAAAAAATCTTTGCTGCAATTGACGCTGATCCTAACACAGAATTAGAAATCAATTTACCGGAGCAAACTATCACTTTGAAAACTACAGGTGAAAAAGAATCTTTTGATATCAACGGATACAAAAAGAACAATATGTTAAATGGTTTTGACGATATCGACTATTTACAAAGTGTAAAAGAAGAAATTGTAAGTTTTGCTGACAAACTTCCTTACTAAATAAAAATATTCATACCAAAATGCAGCTGCCAAAGCATCCTAAAAGAAGATGTCTGGCAGCTGCTTTTACCGTTTTATAAAACACTCAATCAAATGATTTCAGAAATAACGAAATCAAAACTTTTTTTAGCATCAGATTTATAATGGGAAAGAGAAAAATCGAAATAATGGACACGACACTTCGCGATGGGGAACAAACCTCCGGAGTATCATTTTCTGCTGCAGAAAAATTAACCATTGCCCAATTATTATTAGAAGAGTTGCAGGTTGACCGCATCGAAATTGCTTCTGCCCGCGTAAGCGAAGGAGAATTTGAAGGCGTTAAAGGAATCATGGCCTGGGCTGAAACAAAAGGATATACCGATAAAATTGAAGTACTAACTTTTGTTGACAAAGGATTATCTATCGAATGGATGAAAAAATCCGGCGCCAAAGTCCAAAATCTTTTAACTAAAGGATCCCTCAACCACCTTACCCATCAATTAAAAAAAACACCGGAACAGCATTTTTCCGAAATTGCCGAAAGCATTGCTTTAGCCAATGAAAACGGAATTGCCACCAATGTTTATTTAGAAGACTGGAGCAACGGTATGCGTAATTCGCCTGAATATGTCTATCAATATTTAGATTTTATCAGCACCCAACCGGTAAAAAGAATACTCCTTCCAGACACTTTAGGAGTCCTTATTCCTTCTGAAACATCCCAATATATTACAGAAATCACTCAAAAATATCCGCAAATTCACTTTGATTTCCATGCACACAACGACTACGACTTAAGTGTTGCCAATGTCATGGAAGCCCTAAAAGCGGGTGTTCACGGATTACATGTTACTGTAAACGGAATGGGCGAACGCGCCGGTAATGCGCCTTTGGCCAGCACCATTGCCGTAATCAACGATTTTATGCCGGAAATTGAAATTGGTGTAAAAGAAACCTCTTTATACTCGGTTAGTAAGTTAGTCGAAACCTTTACAGGTTATAGAATCCCAGCCAACAAGCCAATTGTAGGCGATAACGTTTTTACTCAAACTGCCGGAATTCATGCCGACGGAGACAATAAAAACAATCTATATTTTAATGATTTACTTCCGGAGCGTTTTGGAAGAAAAAGAAAATATGCTTTAGGAAAAACTTCAGGAAAAGCGAATATTGAAAAAAATCTTCAGGAACTTGGTTTACAATTAAATCAGGAAGACTTAAAATTGGTTACCCAAAGAATTATCGAATTGGGTGATAAAAAAGAAACGGTTACCAAAGAAGATTTACCTTACATCATTTCAGACGTTTTAGACAGTCATACCTATCAGGAAAAAATCACGGTAGAATCTTATTTACTGTCTCATGCCAAAGGAATGAGACCTTCTACTACACTTTGTTTGAAAATTGACGGGCAAATTATTGAAGAACACGCTCAGGGCGACGGACAATTTGATGCCTTCATGAATGCTTTGGCTAAAATATACAAAACCAAAAAAATGACGCTTCCAAAGTTAGTAGACTACGCGGTAAGAATCCCACCGGGAAGTAGCTCAGACGCTTTATGTGAAACCGTAATTACCTGGTTAAACAACGGAAAAGAATTCAAAACAAGAGGATTGGATTCTGACCAAACAGTAGCAGCCATTATTGCTGCGCAAAAAATGCTCAATGTTGTAGCCGAATAAAACGAAACAAAACAATAAATTAATATAAATACAAAATAATGAAATTAAACATCGCACTTTTAGCAGGGGACGGAATCGGACCGGAAGTAATTGATCAGGCAGTAAAAGTATCAGATGCCATTGCACAAAAATTTGGACATGAAATCACTTGGAAACCAGCTTTAACTGGTGCTGCTGCTATTGACGCTGTAGGTGAGCCTTATCCAGATTCAACTCATGAAGTTTGTAAAAATGCTGATGCAGTACTTTTCGGAGCTATTGGTCACCCAAAATATGATAACGATCCTTCTGCACCAGTTCGACCAGAGCAAGGTTTATTAAAAATGCGTAAAGCATTAGGTTTATTCGCTAATGTTAGACCTACATTTACTTTCCCATCTTTATTAGATAAATCTCCATTAAAAAGAGAAAGAATCGAAGGAACAGACTTAGTTTTCTTAAGAGAATTAACAGGAGGTATTTACTTTGGTGAAAAAGGAAGAAGAGACAACGGAGATACTGCTTTTGACAACTGTGTATACACCAGAGCAGAAGTACAACGTTTAGCTAAAAAAGGTTTCGAATTAGCAATGACACGTTCTAAAAAATTATGTTGTGTAGATAAAGCTAACGTTTTAGAAACATCTCGTTTATGGAGAGAAACGGTTCAGGCTATGGAAAAAGATTACCCTGAAGTAGAAGTAAGCTACGAATTTGTTGATGCAGTTGCAATGCGTTTGGTACAATGGCCAAATTCTTATGACGTATTAATCACTGAAAACTTATTTGGAGATATTTTAACAGACGAAGCTTCTGTAATTTCAGGATCAATGGGATTAATGCCTTCTGCATCATTAGGAGCTGAAGTTTCTTTATTTGAGCCAATTCACGGTTCTTACCCACAAGCAACAGGATTAAACATTGCTAACCCAATGGCTACTGTTTTATCTGCTGCAATGATGTTTGAAAACTTCGGTTTAGCTGAAGAAGGAAAAGCCATCAGAGAATCTGTAAACAAAGCTTTAGAAGCCGGAATCGTAACTGAAGATTTAGCTAACGGAGGTAAAGCTTACGGAACTAAAGAAGTGGGTGATTGGTTAGCGGCTAACATCTAATTTTCTCAAAATTAATAGCACTAAAAAAGGGACGATTTTAGACTGCCCCCAAAAGTTTAGACAAATTTATAATTAATTTTGATAATAATGAGCTCGATATTGTATCGGGCTCATTCCTTTTAAATTCAGCTTTA
>NZ_NASZ01000038.1 GCF_014596575.1 Flavobacterium pokkalii
TAAAGCTGAATTTAAAAGGAATGAGCCCGATACAATATCGAGCTCATTATTATCAAAATTAATTATAAATTTGTCTAAACTTTTGGGGGCAGTCTAAAAATAGAAATGACTCTTTTCTTTTAAGTTTAAGATTAAAGCGAAACTACTGCATTTACATTGGGCTGGATAAAAGAAGTATCATAGCCTCCAAATGCTTTTAAATAACTGCGTATCGAAGTACCATAGGCATCTTTAATGTATTTTTTCCCGTTATGCTTAAAAAATCTTTTCACAGAACCTGCACCTCCCAAATGAGCCGCAGCCAAAATACCCGATTCGGTAATCAAAATACCATCTACAACTTTTCCGTCGTATCGTTCAATAATGTCCTTTAAAATGGATTTGTTTTTAGATAATAAAGCAACAAAGGCTTTTTCCTGTAGTTTAGGACTTCTTAAGAATTTTTCAGTATCATGAATTCCAATAGACCTTAAAGTTTCGTTTCCAAACTGGTATTTTCCTAAATACCCTAACGAATTTACTTTTTTGTACTTGTTCTCGGATTCTCTATATCCGATTGCTTCCTTAAAACCGATGAATAAATTTCCTGTAAAAGGAATATTTAAACTGGTATAATCTTCCTGTTGTAATGAAGGAAATTGGTATTGCATTCCTTCAACATTTTTCCTCAAAAACCACTCATCATTATCTAATTTCAGTGGTTTAAAACTGTAACTTAAGAATACTATAATTACAGCTAAACTGGTGTAAAAATGCCATTTTTTTATCATAAATTGGATTTCTTCCAAACCTGTCACATTCAGAAATTTCACGGCGCAAAGATACAACTTTTTTCATAAAACCTGAAAATCAACCAATTAATAGCCACTAAAAATACAACAGATGCGCCTTAAGTCCCTCACGACCTGAGTATTCAAGCGTGGGCGCGGGAATTTTTAAAACGGAAAAAACAGAAAAAAAAGTCTTCAAAAAATGTGATTTTGTATCAATTTTTGTCAGATCAACGTCTAAACTCAGATAAAATTGTCGCGATTTTACGAGATTTTCTTCTGTTAAAAACGGTGAATTTTCTCCTTTTCCAGTCAGCATCCCATCCGCTCCATAACCAACAGCTATATTTAAAATTTTTGGAATTTTAGAATCTCTAAAAAAGGATTTTAAATTAGCCGACAACCAATAGGTTTGTCCATTGTAATCTTTTAAAATTTGCTCGGAAAAACTTGCTCCTAAAACTTCCGGTCGGTAATTGGCAAATCGGGTGTTGTGAAAAGAAAATTTGGGTGTAATGCGTTGCTCTTTCCATAGCAATTGCTGCGAAACATATAAAGCTGTTCCGGTAGCATTGGCAATCACATCTCCGGAAGAAGCACCCCATTCAGAAGAAAATCCGTCCAAAACTTCCACAGCAGTCAAAAATGCAAAACCTAAACCAGCACCATACAACAATTGTTTTTTAGGTGTCGCTCCGCTCCATTGCAACATTTCGCTCCCCAAACGTCCTAAATGATAAGAAGAAAAAAGATGTCCAAGCTTATCCATTTGCAGCCATTCCTGATTGTCATTGATAAAATGAAATTTGGAACGGGGATAATCAGCATACCACAACTGATTTAAACCAACCAGAGTTATAGCAGAAAAAGCTGCTTCCGAAACGAAAACAGCTTTTTTTCTTTTATTGTTTAAAGTATCCGAAGGTTTAAAAAAAGAATCTATTTTGCCCTGAGCGGTACAATTAAAAACTACAAGCAAGCATCCGACAAATAAAAACCCTTTATACTTCAAAACTATCTTTTTACTCCCTGTGCATTAATCCAATCCGAATATTTTTTGGCATTCACATTGTGTTCCGCTAAAGTAGCCGCAAATTCATGATACCCAAAACGATCCACACTGGCACAGAAATAAATAAAATTGTTTTTTTCCGGTTTTAAAACTGCCTCAAGAGCCGTAATATCAGGCATTGCAATTGGTCCCGGAGGAAGTCCGGTTACTTTATAAGTGTTATAAGGCGAATTCAAAAATAAATCATTGTAAAACACCCTTTTGATAATTTGATTAAAATCGTTGTCTTTCTTTTTCTTGGCATAGATCACCGTTGGATCGGCCTGAAGTGGCATTCCTAATCGCAATCTGTTCAAATAAACTGCTGCAATTCGAGGTCTTTCGTCTTTTTTAACCGATTCTTTATGAACAATGGAAGCCAAAATCGTAGCTTCTGTAGGCGATAACCCTTGTTTTTGCGCATCGGCAACACGCTCTTTATTCCAGAAATTACGATATTCTTTAATCATTTTATCTCTGAATTTATCAGCCGAAGTATTCCAATACACCTCATAAGTATTAGGAATAAACATGGTTAAGACATTTTCCTCAGTAAATCCGTTTTCTTTTAAGAAAATAGAATCCTTAAACGAATGCATCAAAGAAGCACTGTCGGCTTCAATTTGAGACCCCACACGTCCGGCCAGATTTTCAATACGCTCCTGATTATTAAAAGCTAACTTTACCGGAACATTGTAACGCATGGCTTTAACCAATTCGTAACTGTTCATTCCTTTTTTCAATAAAAAACGTCCTGATTTAACATTGGCAGGATAACTCATTTTATTGGCTACCATTTCAAAACGATCCAAATTGGTCACATAAGGAGAAACAGAATCTAAAACCTGAGCATAAGTAGCAACGGTTGGAACATGAACATAGACTTCATCTTCAGTAAACTTGGTATTGTTTGAAAAAATTTGAGAAATTAAAACGAAACCATAAATAATCAATCCCGAAACCACGACAATTGCGGCAATTGAAATCATTTTTTTTGTGCTCATTATAAAAGCTAAAAATTAAATTATTGATTAATTAACTGATAGACGGCTTCGTCCTGATATACTCCGTTGATAAGATTCCAATCTTTTTTAAGCCCTATACATTGAAAGCCAAATTTAGTAAAAAGTGCTACACTCGCATCATTTGACACCCCAATATTTGCATACAACTGATGTAAATTTAAATGTCCGAACGAGTAACGAATTAATAACTCCAGAGCCTCCGAACCAATTTGCTGATTTCGATTCCCTTCACTGTGAATTAAAATCCCCACTCCGGCTCTGTTATTTCTCGGATCAAAGTCAAACAAATCAATTAATCCAATAGCCGGAAAGTCCTGATCTTTGCAAATGGCCAATCGCAACTGCTTGGCTTCATAAATATCCTGATGCGCATTTTCCAGATACTGCCGAATGAGAAATCGGCTGTAAGGAGTTTGTGTATTACTCACTTCCCAAATATTTTCATCATTTTCTATGGCATAGATAAATTCTAAATCTTCAGGTTCCAAAGCCCGTAAATAAATAGAATTGCCTTTTAATGTTATCATTTTAAATAATTATGGAGTGAATTGAGAATAAAGATAAATAGCAAAATAGAATAAAACGAGAATAGTAACAATTCCAACAACAAAAGAATTAATATAATCATTAATACAATTCTTCAAAGGAGTTTTAAAACCTCTAACCGCCCATATCACAATTCCACCAACTAGTCTAACATGGTATGCACTCATAAATATTTAGCTTAAAGAATTATTTAAAGACGTTTCTAAATTTCGATAGTTCCTTCAAAAACAAATTTTGCCGGACCGTTCAAAAATACATTCACGTATTTATTACCTTCTTTTTCAAAAGAAACCGACAATTTTCCGCCTTCAACATTTACGTTAATCGCTGTCAAATCTGTTTGTCCGGTAGCATTCATCGCGATTGCAGCCGCTGTAGCTCCAGTTCCGCAAGCCAGAGTTTCATCTTCAACGCCACGTTCATAAGTGCGAAGCGCAAAAGTGGAATCGTCAATTTTTTTGACAAAATTGATATTGCTTCCCGCTTTTCCATACAATTCGCCATAACGAATAGCAGCGCCGTTTTCTTTTACATTATAACGCTCTAAATCTTCTACGATTTGAACATGATGTGGCGAACCGGTGTTTAAAAAACTATAATCAGGATTAATTTTTATTTCGTCAACATCAATCATTTGCAAAGAAACAATTCCGTCTTTATCTACTGAAGCATGATGCAAACCATCAACGGCATTAAAGGAAGTAGTATCTCCGATTACATTTAATTGTTTTGCAAAAGCGACCAAACACCTTCCGCCATTTCCGCACATGGTGCTTTGATTCCCGTCTGAATTGTAATAAACCATTTTAAAATCGGCTTCCGGATCATTTTCAAGCAACATCAATCCGTCTGATCCAATTCCAAAACGTCTGTCACAAAGACGCTCAATTAATTTTGTATCTTCTTTTGGAAAAAATTCGGAACGATTATCAATGATTACAAAATCGTTTCCGGTACCTTGGTATTTATAAAAGTGTACTTGCATTTTATTGAATTATAAACCACAAAAATACGAACTATTAATGAAATGTTAATCATTGTTAAACAGCGTTAAAGTGTTTTTTAACATTCTATTTTCGCTTTAAATTTACTTTACAAATAACGTAAAAACGATCTCTATTATGAAACGATTTTCTAATCTATTTTTAGTGTCTTTATTAAGTGGAGCCACAACATTAGGGGCTTACAAATTATTATTTGACGATAACGGTTATTTTTCAAATGACAAAAAAACGATTACGACACTGGCATCTGACAATTATACAAAAAGAGTTGGCTTATCTTCTGACGTACTAGATTTTACTGAAGCCGCCGACAAAACCATTCACACTGTAGTTCACGTAAAAAACGTTTCTTACCAAAAAGTAAGCGACCCAATGCTGGAATTTTTCTACGGTTACCGAGGAGGTCAGGCTCAGGAACAAGTAGGTACCGGTTCGGGAGTAATTATCTCGGAAGACGGATATATTGTCACCAATAATCACGTGATTAAAGATGCTTCAGAAATTGAAATTACTTTAAACAACAAAAAATCCTATAAAGCAAAACTCATTGGAACCGATTCTAAAATGGATATTGCCTTGTTGAAAATTGACGCCGATGAAAAATTGCCTTATACCACTTTTGGAAATTCAGACGATGTAAAAGTTGGTGAATGGGTACTTGCCGTAGGAAACCCATACAACTTAACTTCAACGGTAACTGCCGGAATTGTTTCGGCCAAAGCCAGAAATTTGGGAACTGACGGCATTCAATCATTTATCCAAACCGATGCTGCGGTAAACCCCGGAAACAGTGGTGGCGCCTTGGTTAACACCCGCGGAGATTTAATCGGAATCAATACGATGATTACTTCGATGACTGGTTCGTATGTGGGGTATTCCTTTGCTGTCCCTTCTAATATTGCCCGAAAAATTATTGAAGACATTATGGAATACGGCAATGTACAACGTGGGATTTTAGGTGTTGAAGGAGGTGAATTGAACGGTACAGCTTCTAAAGAATTGGGTGTAAAACAAACCGAAGGCTTTTACATTAATAATGTTAGAAAAAACACCGGAGCCGATAAAGCCGGATTGAAAAAAGGAGATATTATCGTAAAAATTGACAATCAAAACATCGCCACTTTTGCCGATCTATCCGGATACATTAACACCAAACGTCCAAACGACAAAGTAAACGTAACGATAATTAGAGACAATGCATCTAAAACAGTTCCGGTGACTTTGAGCAAAAATGAATTTTTCAGCGCTGAATTTAAAGGAATCGAATTAGAAAATATTTCTGCTACTGACAAGAAAAAATTCCATGTAGATTATGGTGTAAAAATCAAATCCATCAACAACGAAAATCTAAGACAATATGCCGATGAATTACAAGGAAACATTATTTTAAGCATTGACAATGTCAAAATAAAAGATATCGAAAGTGCCTCTAAACTTCTAAACAACAAAGACGATCAGCAAAGTGTTCGAATTGAAATGTTGAATAAAAACGGAGAAATCATTCGAATTATCATCTAAAAACAACTTTTAGTAAATATCAAAAGAAGCCGTCTCAAAACTGAGGCGGTTTTTTTTGTGCTTTATATTTGGTTTAACATAAGTTATTTCGTATATTTAGTCGTTGATTTACAACTGAT
>NZ_NASZ01000039.1 GCF_014596575.1 Flavobacterium pokkalii
AGTGTCAGAAGGTCAATCTGGGACTACTTTCAATGCAAGCGGATTAACAGGAGCTTCTACCTATTATTTTAAAATAGTTGTTAAAGATTCTAAGGGAGGACAAACTATAGGACAGGTTTGGTCCTTTAAAACTAATTAGTTTTTACGAATGTGTAAAGTTAATTGAAGACTTATAAAAATTACTAAGAATTAATATTTGAACCCAAGCCACATGTTTAAAACCAATCTTTAATTTATACTGTTTTTGAATTAAAGATTGTTTTTATGATTTTCATGTTAAAATGTCAAAATTTAAATCAATTATTTATAATGAAAAAAAAAATATTTTTTTTCTTGTTGGTGAGTTTCTCCCTCTCATTACAAGCGCAGCTTTTAAAACAAGATTTTAGTAGCTCTACAGTGGTTTCAGACTATGTAAGTGGAACTCCTAGTTTGGGGCAGTTTGACTATATTAGTCCTACTTCAGGAAATCTTACAACCGGTATTACAAATGGTGAATTACGATTTGATAGACTGAATCCAGTTCCGGCAACTACAAGTACTACTGTTGTTTTTTATCGTAATTTCAATTTGGCAACTAAGCCAAAATTTGTACAGCTCAAATTTGACTTCAATTTAAGTGGAGATAATTTATTAAACAAAGGAAGTGGCGCAATTAATATTCAGTTGGGTAATTCTTTTACTGCTAGCGCTGGTAATTATGCCACCAGAATAGGTATTAATACAGGAGCAAACCTTGGTGAATATAAAGTAACGTCTGTTGATAATATTGGAGGTGCACCACAGTCGGGTGTCTTAACAGGTAAAAAAACTATAACTTTTATTGCAAATAATTCGGGAGCTACTCAAACGTATACTGCTCCAGACGGGAGCATTGAATCAATTGCTACCGGGAAGATGGAGTTTTGGGTCGGAACATCTAAGATTACAAATGATTTTGATATAAAAAACCCAACAAATGAAATTGATGGATTTAAAATTTTATCTGCATCAACTGTTAACCTTTATGGAATTCTGGATTTTGATAATATAGAAATGAAGGATTTACTAAATAGTCCCGTAGTAAATCCGCCAACAGTAGAATTACCTGATACACCAACTGATTATTTAGTATTAAAACATCCTTTTATCTGGGCTTCATATCCTGAAAGACAAAAAATAGTTGATAACATTAAGAAATATTCCTGGGCGAGTTCATTGTACAGTCAATTAAAATCTCGTGTTGATGCTAAAAAAAATACGCATGCCTTAAATCCTTCTGCAACTTTGAATGCAATCCCACCCATTCCAGGTTTGTATACTGATCGAACAGCTCATACAGATATTGTTGCTTCAATGAATGAGGCATCAATATTATATTATTTGACAAATGATGTTAGCTATGCACAATATGCTGCTGATATATTGAATCACTACATGAAATATTTGGTGATTCAACCGGTACAAAAATATCAAGAAGGAGGACCTGGACTTATGTTTGATGATGGCTGGTTGGAATCTAGAACGTTGTTTCCAAGAATTGCGTTAACGTATGATTTTTTGTATAACTATGTTAACAATTCAACTAATAAAGTTTTTGATTTAAGTACAAGTACTTTAGTACAATTTAATGATACAATGGCTCAAACAACGGTTACCAATTTATCAGATATTGTATTTCAAAGTATAAGGGCACCAAGAAGTAATCATTCTGTTCTAGCTGGTAATGGTAATTTGTTTAACCTTTTGATGATTAGTGATGATGTCAAAAGAGAACAGTATTTTAATAGATTTTATAGTAATACTTCGGAATCTTTTGATGCTTACACATGGTCTTTGGGGAATTTTACTGAAAATGGTGTTTGGCCAGAAACCTTTAGTTATGCAAAAGGATCACATGAATTGATGATTCAATCTATGAATGTTATTGATAGATATAAACCCGGTTTAAATTTAATTCAAAATAATTTGAAAATATTGGATGGCTTCATTGGCTATGCTAATTGGTATTATCCTTCAGGTGAATTAATGCGTTTTGGCGATAGTGATGATGAAGGGGATCTTATTAAAGGTTTTCAGTGGATTCTAAGAATTGCAAATAGAAAAAACTACCCAAGTTATAATCAATTGGCTAAAGAAAATTTAAAATATTTTTATGATAGTTCAGGGTATGTTCCACAAATTATTACTGATAGATTACAATATCATAGTCCTTTACAATTATTATGGGGAGAAAATATTGAAGATACCCAAATAGGAGTCAAACCAAAAGTAGAATCCTCTTATAATTTAGTTCATGCGGGTATTATTGCTCAGAGAAATTATAATACAAATGATGAGGTTAAAGATGGGCTAATGTATTATACGGGTGGGAAGGCATATGTTCATACACATTCTACCGGAATTGATATGGAACTTTATGGCAAAGGTCAAATTATGGGAGCTGAAAGTGGAAGTGGTACTTATGGAACTAATGAACACGAAAATTATAGAACGCGTCTTGCTGCACATAATACTGTGATTGTGAACGGTTCTGGAAAAAGAGGAGGTACCAATTGGTTGACTAAAGTTGCAAACGTTAATCTGTTAGCGGCTGAACCTAAGTCTTATGGTACTCCTATTTCAAATAGTTTTTCTTTTTCAACCCAATATATTGATGATTCTTTTAATGATTGTTTGCAACAGCGTACAAACAGTATAATTCGTACGAGTTTAACAACCGGGTATTATTTTGATATTTTAAGATCAAAGGGTAAAACCGTTAATAATTTCCATGATTATATTTATCATAACATTGGAGATGATTTAGTTTTTAAATTTACGGATAATACAACAGTTCCTTTAAGTTTATCGACTAAATATACTACTGATATAACGGGTAATGTAACAGGGTGGACGTTTTTTGAGAATGTTAATTCCTCTGCTTTAACAGATAAAGCAATCAATGCAATATACACTTTGAGTACAGTAAATAAATATATGAACGTTTTAATTCCATCGGGTATAAATCGTGAATATGCTACAGCTCTTGCGCCTTATACCAAAGGGGCTTTGAATGGATATGATAAGAAGAAAACTCCAGTAATAACGATGCGTAAGTACGGTGAAGCTTGGAATGAACCTTTTATTGCAGTTTATGAACCTACAAGTAATGTTCAAGGTACTGTTAAATCTACCACAACTATTTTGAATAATAATAAAGTTGTAGGATTAAAAGTAGTTTCGGAGGTAAACGGTCAAGAAATTCAAGATATTATTCTATCTAATGATGAAGATAATGTTAATTTAAATTTGCCACAATACAAAGTTGTATTTAGCGGTAGATTTGCCATTATTCGTACAATAATTAAAGACCAAAAAAAGGATGTGTCTTTATATATAGGAAAAGGAAATGAAATAACCTTTGAAGGACAAACCTTAAGTGCAGACACTGATGGTAAAGGTTTCCTTGAATACACAGCAGATGTAACTCCATTTACATTACCATCTAATAATTTCAAGATACAACTTAATGGCGAAACATGTGTTGGTAAAAATAACGGAAATATTGTTATAGAAGCTCAAGCTAGTAATAGTTACGAAGCTAAAATTAATGGTAAAACCTAT
>NZ_NASZ01000040.1 GCF_014596575.1 Flavobacterium pokkalii
GTCAAAAAAATCGTCAGGACAATCAATTCCATCACATTCACAAGAATCATAGTCCTCACTTAAGGGGTGGCAATATCCATAAACCACAACTTCTTCTAATCCATAAGGATCCATAGCATACCCCAACTGTCCGCACAACATACATAAGAACGTAAGTACGAATATATAATAATTTTTGTAATAAAAAACTACAACTTTTTAAGGTTGTAGTTTCTTGATTTGTAATTCTTGCTCACTGTTGTTGGTGCGAAGTCAGAGACGTTCGCAACAACACTCTGCTTTTATCAACGTTTAGTTATTAAAGAACACTTCGATTAGCTGGGTATTTACAATTGATCTGGATGAACAACTAAATAATGATAAAGAAAAGTTAATGTTTCATCATCGATAGGACTTTCTATTCTATTATCATCAAGTACCGCGGGTAAACATGTATCAAATGTTCTAATTCCATTTTTATATAATCCGAAATAAGTTTTAAATAGTATGTGAGTTTTAAGTACATTATAGCCATATTCACTTACATATCTTTTTACATTTGGTTTTGGTGAGAAATTTGAAAATATTTTATCCAAAACAGGATTTGGATTAATTGTTTTAGATGTTTTAATTTCTACTTGTCCGCCAGCACCATCTATGTTAATAAGATAATATTCGTATGTATTGTTTATCTTACCTATAACAGTTGTAAATATAGGACCTGTTTCAAAAATCATATAATCTTTACCTGCTAAATTAGATATGTTGGTCAAAACAAGATTATTAATACGATTAGCTAATTCAATATCTTCGGTACTTTGAGCATAAAACACAGTTGTGGTCAAGCTCATCAATAGTATAATTATTTTTTTCATTTTATTCGTTTTTATCTAAATGTTGGTAAACTTGTATAATCTGTCATGGGGACTCCATTATTATCATCGTGATAACGACCATCGTTTTGTTTGTTTGGCTCCCCAATTAATCGCCACACTAAATTTTCAAAACGAATAGCATCGCCTGGATCGTGAACATTGCCAGGACTTTGTATAGAAAGTGGTCTTCCGTGTCCAAAAAATTCGTGTAATGCAATAGTTTGATTATAATTGGAATTATTAATATCAACCATCGAATAGGTACCTCCATTATATTTTATAGTAGCTCCTCCTCAGAACCTGCTTTACTAAAATATTCGGCATCGGTTCTTTAGCTACTAACCTATAAATACTTCAGCTTTTCTTGAATAGGAGGCTTTATAAAATAAAATACCAATTTTATTTTAGGTCTTCAAGAAAAATAGGCTGTTAGCATTTACTCTAACAGCTTATTGTCACTAGTTGTACTTACTGTTTAATCATTAGATATTCTCCTAATTGAATGGTAGGTGGTGCTGGGGTAGGTTCATTATCCTTTACAACACGAATGTCTCCAGTGCTAAAAATGTGTACTTTAATAGCAGGTACACCGTTTAAAGTGGTTTTTCTAATATCTAGTCCAGCTTTTGTATGAGATATTTTATCAATAAAACTAAGTCTTAAACGCTTTTCTGTAGGAGCGCAATCTGGACAACCCCATTTCGTACCTGTAAGTATAAAGTTACCAGTTATAACATGATTTGTAGATTCATTATTATAATTTACATTAATATTTGCAAGTGTATTATTTATTTCTACCCCTTCTTTAATAAACTGATATTCTCCAATAACAAGGTCTTCATAATAGTAACCAGTATAGGATAATAATTTTTTCTTTAGGATGATTGTCAAAGAGGTATTACCATTGGTATAAACATAAGTTCCATCATAGCCATCTAAATTTCCATTTATATCTTTATAATAAGAATCTTTAGGGTGTGTCGGTGGAAAATTAGGTGTTCCAATGTTAAAAACAGGGGTTTGTGCTTTACAAGCTACTGATATAACAATTAGTAGAGTTGAATAAATATATTTTTTCATGATTTTATTTTTTAGTTACAAGGATTGGGTTTTACCTCATTATTTTCTAGAGTAAGCTTACTAAAACTATTTAAAGAATTATCGGCTTTGTATATAGAAACTCCAGCAGAAGGAAATTGTTCTAAAAAACTTTTTTCTATTTGCCCAGAACTGTTATCAAATGTTTCATTTTGATTTTTATGGATTGCTTTAATTCTATCTTCGTCAGCCAAGTTTGCATATCCAGGATTATCCCAAATATCATTTACAGCAGTTCTTAGATCGTCGATGTTGTCAATTTTTAGCATATACACATTTACGTTTCCATCAGGGTCTTTAGCTACTAAACCTATAAATACTTCAGCTTTTCTTGAATCAGAAGCATCGTCATAAATATCAATTAAGGTTTTAAGGTCTTGAAAAGAAAACATAGGAACCCCAGTTGAAGGATGTGAGTGAAATACTCCAACATGATACGAACCTGTATTTACTTTTATTTCAAATTCTGAACCTAGAGGACTAGGAATAAATTCGTATCGATATGTATCGTCAGCATTTAGTCTTTTGGTGATTTCGAATCCTTTTTCCTGTATGTTTACACTAGCATTTACTGAATCTTTTAATAAATTTATATTTGATTTTAAGTTGTTTGTGGAGTTGTCTGAAGAGAAATTTAATAATTTTTTAATGTCGTCACAAGGATCTTTCGGCACCTCCTCACAAGAACATATTTTTTGTTCCCCTTTTGTGCTAACTATTTTACTGGTTGTCAATTTTGTGGTTGTACAGGTTTGCGTACAATCATTTGGAGGAGTATTAGGGTTTTCTTCCTGTGTTTGACCAGTATCGTCATCAGGAATATTATCAAAAACACCAGTATTTTCATAATAATCAGTCTCTGTATTTATAGGAAACTCTGAAGGTGTTGTTGAAGTTTGACCAGAACACACTTTATCTTTAAAGCCTCCAAGGTAACCACCATTAAATTTGGTTGATATACCCGTCCATGTATAACTTAATGATTTGATTTCAAAATAATTTCCATGTTGCATGATTTCTATATTGTTTACTAAATTGGCAGTAGTAGTACCCATTTTAGTATAAAGATTTTTAGGTACATCTTTTATATCTGAAAAATAAAATGGACCATTAAAGGTAATCAAATCTCCTATTTGATAATTTATAGTGTTACTAGGCACATAAGTACTCTTTTTTCTTTCTTTACAATCATCATCAATTATTTTTATACAAGAACAGTCAGCCATTTGTATATATCCTAAATCACAGATATTGGGGCATGAATTTTCTTCTTCGGGATTTTCATCTTCAGGCGGTGTTTCTTCCTCTTCTTCACATTCATCAATACCTGTATTACCTCCTATACAACCGCAATAGGATTCGTAGGCATAGCCTCCTGGGTCGCCATTGCAATCTGATTCTTCTTCGCAATAA
>NZ_NASZ01000005.1 GCF_014596575.1 Flavobacterium pokkalii
TCTTGTACACAACGAAGTTTAAATTCATAATTGTATTTGACTTTTCTTTCCATAAAAATGCCCCCAAATAGCGTCTAACTTTTTGGGGGCAGTTCATTTTAGTAATGACTCTTTTTTTATTCGTTTTTCTCTTCGATAAAAAAGCTTAAAATTTTTGAAGCAATTTTACTGATGTTTGTCCCCGGTCCAAATATGGCAGCCGTTCCAGAATCAAAAAGGAACTGATAATCCTGGGTAGGGATTACCCCGCCCACAACGACCATAATATCTTCCCGACCTAATTTTTTTAATTCTTCAATAAGCTGAGGAACTAAAGTTTTGTGAGCGGCGGCCAGTGAAGAAATGCCTAAAATGTGGACGTCATTTTCCATGGCTTGCTTGGCTGTTTCGGCGGGAGTTTGAAAAAGAGGTCCAATATCTACATCAAAACCAATATCGGCAAAGGCAGTTGCAACTACTTTTGCACCTCTGTCATGACCATCCTGTCCCATTTTGGCAATCATAATTCGCGGACGACGACCTTCCTGTTTGGCAAAAATATCGGCTAATTCTTTTGCTTTTTCAAAGCTCTTATTCTTTTTGATTGCTTTACTATACACGCCACTAAAAGATTTAATTGCTGCCTGATGTCTTCCGAATACTATTTCTAATGCCAGGCTAATTTCGCCTAAAGTTGCTCTTACTCTTGCTGCTTCAATAGCTAATTCCAGTAAATTACCATTTCCGCTTTGCGCACAAAGTGTAATTTTTTCTAAAGCTTCTTTTACTTTTAAACCGTTTCGGCTGGATTTTGCCTGATTTAATCGTTCGAGTTGTTGACTGCGAACTTTTTCGATATCAATATCCAGAATATTTAAAGGTACTTCTTTTTGGGCTTGAAATTGATTAACTCCCACAATTATATCTTGTTCGCTGTCAATTCTTGCCTGTTTTCGGGCGGCGGCTTCTTCAATACGTAATTTCGGAATTCCGCTGGCTAATGCTTTGGTCATACCACCAAGGGCTTCAATTTCTTCAATATGTTTCCAGGCTTTTTCGGCAATTTCGTTGGTTAAGCTTTCAATATAATAACTTCCGGCCCAGGGGTCAACGGTTTTGGTGATTTTCGTTTCTTCCAATAAATACAACTGCGTATTTCGGGCAATTCGTGCCGAAAAATCACTTGGTAAAGCAATGGCTTCATCCAAAGCATTCGTATGAAGGGATTGTGTGCCGCCAAAAACAGCTGCTGCGGCTTCAATACAAGTTCGGGTTACATTATTAAAAGGATCCTGAGCAGTTAAACTCCAACCGCTGGTTTGGCAATGTGTTCGTAATGTAGCAGATTTTGGATTTTGAGGATGAAATTGTTGCATTAGTTTGGTCCAAATCATTCTGGAGGCTCTCATTTTGGCAATTTCCATAAAATGATTCATTCCGATACCCCAAAAGAATGACAATCGGGGAGCAAAATCATCAATTTTAAGTCCTGCTGAAAGTCCGGTTCTTACATATTCTAAGCCGTCTGCCAAGGTGTATGCCAATTCAATATCGGCCGTTCCTCCGGCTTCCTGAATGTGGTAACCCGAAATAGAAATGGGATGGAATTTGGGCATATTTTTACTGGCATAGTCAAAAATAGCTGCAATAATTTTCATTGAAGTTTCTGGCGGATAAATATAGGTGTTGCGTACCATGAATTCTTTCAAAATGTCATTTTGAATGGTTCCTGAAAGTTGTTCCGATTTTACCCCCTGTTCCTCAGCTGCCACAATATAAAAAGCCATTATGGGTAAAACTGCTCCGTTCATGGTCATGGAAACCGACATTTTGTCTAACGGAATTTGGTCAAATAATATTTTGAAATCTTCAACGGTATCAATAGCAACTCCTGCTTTTCCAACATCCCCCACAACACGTTCATGATCGGAATCATAGCCGCGATGGGTAGCCAGATCAAAAGCAATAGAAAGTCCTTCCTGACCGGCTTTTAGATTTTTTCGGTAAAAAGCATTGCTCTCTTCTGCGGTTGAAAATCCTGAATATTGACGAATTGTCCAGGGTTTTTGCACATACATTGTGGTGTAAGGGCCACGTAGAAAAGGTGGAAAACCGGCTGCAAAATCCAAATGTTCCAAATCCTCAATATCCTTTTCGGAATAATTGGATTTGAGTTCGATACCTTCGGCTGTGACAAAATTTTCAGCAGTAGTATTTTCTTTGGCAAAAGAATATTCGAAACTGCTTACGGTTTCTGATTTTAGTTGAATATGTCGGAGGTCTTTTCGAATCATTTGGCTGTTTTTTACAAATGGATTTAGGCTTTTAGTCGTAGTTTATTTTTCGGCTGTCAGTCGTTCTTGTTCCGATTGCTCTGCCAGTCGTTTTTCAATTATAGGTGTAATCAGCGTTTTTCGTGGTTTTATTTTTACAAAAGGGTACAACTCAATGTTGTCCTTCATTTTGTCTTTTGAATTTTGGTATTTGTTGGTTCCAACTAGGATTTCTTTATTCGAATCAAATAATTGCTGTTCTTTATCGGCGCTTTCCTGAATTTTTCGTTTGATAATGCCTTCGTTCAGTTGTTTTAAAAAACCGCCGTTGGCTTCTATTTCTTTGAATAAAGCGAGTGCTTTTTCGGCTAGTTGATGGGTCAAAGTTTCGATGTAATAACTTCCATCAGCGGGGTTGTTCACCTTGTTAAAATAACTTTCATTTTTCAGAATTAACAATTGATTTCGAGCGATACGGTCGCTAAATTCATTGTTTTTATGGTAAATAGCATCATAAGGTAAATTAGCAATCGCATCGGCTCCGCCAATAATCGCCGACATAGATTCGGTAGTCGTGCGCAACATATTCATATTGTAATCGTATAGCGTTTTGTTACGTTTTGATGGTGTTACCAGTAAATAACAATCTTTATCGTGGTAATATTCTTTGGCAATGAGTTGAAAAAGTAATCGTAAAGCACGTAATTTGGCAATTTCAAAAAAATAATTGCTGGCAACGGCTACTTCAAAAACAATCGGCTGATGAATCGTAGGAATACGATTCAGGTATTCATTGGCATGCGCCAAGCCATAGGCTATTTGTTGCACCATATTGGCTCCGGCATTTTGATATAAAGCCATATTGATGCTTATCAATGAATGCTCACGTGTATTCTTTGATAGCAATTGCAGACTTTCAAAATTGTTTTTTTCTTTAGTAGTAAACCAATTTCCTTCTTTGGCTAATTGCCCTATAGGATCCAGATTGTAAAAAATACGGGCTTTTTTTGAAGCTACAATTTTGTTTACTTTTTCGATAAAATCCACCGAAAGAAATTTTAAATCAAAATAGATTGTGGTATTTTCTAAGGGTAAACTTTCAAGCAGTTTTTTGATGTCCAATGATTCGTTGTCAATGGTGAAGCGGAGACTTTCGGCACCTCTTTGCAGAGAATCTAGGGCTCTGTCAATTGATTTTTGAATGTCAAACACAAAGATATTTTGGCAAATTTTAAAGTCGGCCGCATAGGTTGGAGCGGTAGCTATCTGGCTAAAATCGTCTCCATGATAAAAAGGTTTTACTTTAATGTCTTCCGGTGAATTCCAAACTAAGTTTTCATTATAATCAGCGCCTTCCAATTCATACTGGATTCGTTGTTTCCATTGTTTGGAAGAAACAGGATCAAAATCTTCGAATAGATGAGTCGCCATTTTAGTTTGTTTTTTGAAGCGTTGTTTTTTTACCACAAATTACACAGATTTACACAAATTTTTAAGCTCTGTACGAACTCCGGGTTAGTTATTTTTTTCTATTGTGTCGCCTTCAAATTCAATAATATAAATATCCTCGCTGTCTTTTTTCATATAATATTTTTCGCGGGCATATTTTTCAACCTGATCCGGATTTTTAAGTTGCTTGATTTGAGCTTCGTCTTTTTTAATTTCTTCCTGATAATAGGTTTTATTGTCTTCCAGTTCCTCAATCTGATTGTTTAAAATCCTATGATCAAAATAAGAATAATTATCCAGAAATAACATCCAAACCGTGAAAAATAATAAGGACCAAATGTATTTATTGCTTAAAAATTTAAACCAGGTTTTTTCTTTATAGGGATTTGTCATGAGTTGTTGTTTGTTTAGGATTAAAAACGATTCCCGATATTTTTCTTAGATTATCCTGAAGCGTCAGTATAATCTGGTAAACACTCGAATTGATGTTTTTAATAGTCAGGTTTGGACGTTATAAAAATACAATAAAATTATCTGATTTTTTGATGAATTACTGTTCGTAACATATCTATAGCTACAGTATTGTAATTGTTGTTCGGGATAATAATATCTGCAAAAGCTTTAGTGGGTTCTATAAATTGTTCGTGCATCGGTTTTAATGTTTTCTGATAGCGGTTAAGTACTTCGTCCATATCGCGTCCACGTTCGGCGATGTCTCTTTTCAAACGGCGAATCAGGCGTTCATCGGCATCGGCATGCACGAAGATTTTGATGTCAAACAATTCTCTTAGTTCGGCATGCGCCAAAATCAAAATGCCTTCCACAATCATTACTTTTCGAGGATGCGTGCTTATGGTATCTTCTGTGCGGTTGTGAGTGACAAAAGAATAGACCGGTTGCTGAATGGTTTTGCCTTCTTTGAGCGCTTTCAAGTCGTTTACTAATAAATCAAAATCGATGGCTCTGGGATGGTCAAAATTAATTAAAGCACGCTCGTCATAACTGAGGTTTTCATTTTTTTTATAATAAGAATCCTGAGAAATTACGCCTACTTCGGCATCCGGTAATTGATTCATTATCTGGTGTACCACCGTTGTTTTTCCACTTCCGGTGCCGCCCGCGATTCCTATAATAAGCATAGTCTGTTTTTACTTTTATTATAAAACAAAAATAGGAATTTAATTGGGAGTTGATTTGAGTTTTTAGATGAAATGTTGGTTGGTTTTCAATAGAGGGGGACTGATTTTATTTATGCCACACGAAAGGATTCGTGCGGTAGCTGGGGTCTTTTAGTTATTACTTAATTGAAATCCATCTGAAGAATCCTTGTTTAAAATAAATGTTTTTTGGTTGTCCAGTGTGCTATATATGACCTTGTCACTAATAAAACCTATGAATTTTAAACATTTAGGATCATTTATTTGAGTTTTATTGTCTTTACTAATAATATCAAAATATCTAATTTCTTTTTTATTGTGATAAATTTTTAGACTTTCAATTTTGCCCACAGAAAAACAGCTTATGGGAAAAAATGTTAAAAAATGTCCTAAATAGAATCTAATGTATATGTTTGGGATGTATAATTTGACTGATGAAAAATTTACGAATTTGTATAATAAAAAATAAGAAAGAATTAAAGATGAAATTGACCAATAAAGTATGTTTTTTTCATGATTTGAAATTATTAATGGGAGGGAAAAAATAATTATAATTGGCCAAAGATCTTTAAGGGTTAAAAAAATTATTATTTTTTTCTTTTTAGGAGACCAATTCTCATTTATTTTGATAAAATTTTCTGTGTTGTTTTCTTGATTTATGAAAGATAATTGATGAAGTGATTGGCCTAACAGCATATTGATAAAATATGTTCCTTGAGAAATCATTAAAGGATATACAAAATTTTTAGGTATATCATATAGTGAAATTAAACTGAAAGCATCAATATTAAAAATACTCCAAAAACCAATTAGATAAAGTGATCCACAAACGAAAAGATAAGTTAATAAGATTGTAGTAACAGGGAAAAATTTTATTATTTCTCTCATGGGGTTTAAATGTTTTTACTAAATATTCTTAGTAGCTTTTTTTACTTTAGTTTATTTCTCAAATATATCAATAATTAGTTACAAATAATTTGTTTTTTGAGTTGTTTAAAATTTGAATGCTATAATGAGATTGCTTCGTCCCGAAGGCTCGGGACTCGCAATGACTAACGGGGAGGGGGAACGCCCCAAAATAAAAATCATTTATTCTTCTTCGCTTTAATCATGGATTCCAGTTGATCCCAAAGTTCCTCGGGAATGGCTTCCAGCATGTTGAATTGACCTGCGCCTTTGAGCCATTCGCCGCCATCAATGACAATAACTTCGCCATTGATATAAGCCGAGAAATCGGAAACCAAATATGCTGCCAGATTGGCTAACTCCTGATGGTCGCCCACTCGCTTAAGTGGAACTTTCTTGGCTAAATTAAATTTTTGAGCCAAATCTCCGGGAAGCAATCGATCCCAGGCGCCTTTGGTAGGGAAAGGTCCGGGAGCAATGGCATTGGTACGAATACCGTATTTTGCCCATTCTACGGCCAGACTTCGGGTCATGGCCAGCACACCTGCCTTGGCAGTCGCACTGGGCACCACATAAGCCGAACCGGTCCAGGCGTAAGTAGTGACAATATTCAGAACCGTAGCCGAGCTTTGCTTGCTGTCAATCCAGTGTTTTCCAAAAGCCAGCGTGCAGTTTTTAGTGCCTTTTAACACAATATCGATGATGGTATCAAAGGCATTGGCAGAAAGTCTTTCGGTAGGTGAGATGAAATTTCCGGCTGCGTTATTGAGCAATACATCAACTTTGCCAAAGGCTTTTAGAACCTGTTGTAGCATATTTTCGACTTCTTCATTATGACGAACATCACATTGCAACGGCAAGCAGGTTCCGCCGGTAAGACTTTCCAGTTCGCTTGCTGTATGGGTCAATTTGCTTAAATCACGGGAAGTAATGGCTACTTGGGCACCCAGTTCCAGAAAATATTGGGTCATGGCTCTTCCTAGTCCGCTACCGCCACCGGTTACTACAATTACTTTTCCTTGTAAGGCATCGTCGCGAAGCATTTTTTGGCTGAAGTTCATTTTGTTGAGGTTTTATGGTAAATATACGAAATACATTTTCTTTTTTGTTTGAGTGAGTCGTATAATGGGCCACGGATTAAACAGATTGAGCAGATAGAAACGGATTTTTTTGGGCTTTGCAAAACATAATCTGCGATAATCCGTAAAATCCGTGTAATCTGTGGCTAATAATAAATTTAGATTTTGCACAATCTTTTTGCGGCTTTTTCCAATGTCGCATTGTCCTTAGCGAAACAAAAACGAATCAGACGCAAGTCTTTACTGTTTTCGTAAAAAGTAGAAATCGGAATGGCGGCAACACTATGCTCGGTAATGAGTCGTTTGCAAAAATCCACATCATTTTCATTAGAAATCGCTTTGTAGGAAACCACCTGAAAGTATGTACCTTCGCAAGGCATTAATTCGAAACGGCTTTTACTTAGTAATGCTCTGAAATAATCTCTTTTTTGTTGATAGAAAGGACTGATTTCATCAACTGAAACAATATCTAAATACTCGCTGATTGCAGCTTGCGAAAGGCTATTTACACTGAAAACTAAAAATTGATGCACTTTTTTGATTTCGTACATTAGCTGTTCAGGAGCAATTAAATAACCTACTTTCCAACCGGTAACGTGAAATGTTTTGCCAAATGAAGAAGCGATGACGGCTCGGTTGCGAAGTAATTCTCTGGTGTTGACAGAAATGTGTTTTTGTTCAAAAGTGATGTATTCGTATACTTCATCCGAAAGTAAAATGATATTTGGGAATTTTTCTAAAATAGCTTCCAATTTTTCTATATCAGTAAGAGAAAGAATCTTTCCCGTAGGATTGTGCGGATTGGTAATGATAATCATTTTGGTGTTTTCATTGCAGGCTTTTTCTACCAAATCCCAATTGGTTGTATAGTCGTCATTTAATGGGATTCTGACTGGAATACCATTAGATAAAAGTACATTAGGTTCGTAGGAATCGTAACTTGGGTCTAATATAATAACTTCGTCTTTGTCCTTGACTATTGCCTGAATAGTGGTGAAAATTCCCTGAGTAGCCCCAGTAGTGACCAGAATTTCGGTTTCCGGATCTACGCTTCTTCCATAAGACTGAAGCGTGAGCTTGGCTATTTTGCTTATTAATGGCGGATAGCCGGCCATTGGGGTGTATTGATGCACGTCTTCCTTAGCTAATCGGGCCACAATTTCAGTTAGTCTTTCATCCACAGGGAAATTAGGAAAGCCCTGAGATAAATTAATTGCATTGTATTCTGCTGCCATTTTTGACATTATAGTAAAAATACTCGTGCCGATATGTGGGAGTTTTGACATCTTTTTGAAATTAAGAGTCTAAAAGTAAGGAAAGCTCTTGATTTTTGGAAGAAGAAAATTGAAGAAAGAGAAAAGAGGCAAGATTAGCCTTTTTTTAAAACATATAAGTCATATAAGGTTTAGATTAAGTTGCGTTCTTATGTCTTCTAAGTCCATATAAGATAAAAATGAAGCTTATATGGTCTGAAAATTTACTATTTAGAAAGTTTAGATGAACTTATATGACTTATATGTTTTAAAAAAAAGGAATTACATTTTGTGAATGATAAAAATCGTAGGACGTTTGTGTAAATCTACATTTTCTTTTTTCCAGGCCGAAATTTTCTTGGTTTTGATGTATTCCGTTGGTAATGTGATATCGGTGGCAATGCATAAATGTGTTTCCGGATTCAAAATACTGATTAAATCTTCTACTAATTTGTTGTTGCGATAAGGTGTTTCGATGAAAATTTGCGATTGGTTTTTTTCGAATGAAATACGTTCCAAAGCTTTAAGAGTAGCTCTTTTTTCATCTTTTTCAATCGGTAGATAACCGTGAAAAGTAAAACTTTGACCGTTCATTCCGGATGCCATCATGGCTAATAAAATAGAGGAAGGGCCAACTAGAGGCACTACCTGAATGCCTTTTTCATGGGCTAATTTTACAATTACAGCACCTGGATCGGCAACACCAGGACAGCCAGCTTCGCTCATCAAACCAACATTTTTTCCTTCTAATAAAGGTTGGATAAAGTCTTTATGTTCTTTTGAATCGGTGTGTTTGTTTAATGCAAAAAGCACCAAATCAGACTGTTTTTTCTCGGGATGAACTGCTTTGATCGATTTTCGGGCCGTTTTTTCGTTCTCTACAATATAATGGTCAATAAAATCAATTGTTCTTTTTACCGTCTGAGGTAAAACGTCCATTGGGTCGCATTCTCCCATGGTTGTTGGGATTAAATAGAGTTTTCCAAATTGTGGACTTGATTTCATATTGTGTTTTTTTGAGTATCTTGCTAAGATTAGCTGTGATTGGTTTTTAATTTTGTTGCGATGATTTCACAGGCCTCGTCAAGCATTTGGTATACCATTTCAAAACCATTGGTTATGCCGTAATAAGGATCCGGAACATCTACATTTTCATTCGGATATAATTCGTTCAGGATGATTTCAACTTTTTCTTTGTGTTCGTCTTTTTTGGCTAAACGAATTAGGTCTCTAAAGTTGGATTTGTCCATTACATAAATATAATCAAAAGTGTCAAAATCTTCTACTTTGAATTGTCTGGCTCTTTGATAAGAGATGTCTAAATTGTGACTTTTTGCAACGGCAATGGAACGGGAATCAGGTTGGTTTCCGGAATGCCATGCTCCTGTTCCTGCGGAGTCAACGAAGAATTTTTCTTTTGGTAGTTTAGATGCTAAAATACCTTCGGCCAAAGGCGAACGACAGATATTGCCCAAACATACCATTAAAATTTTGACAGACATAATGCTTTTATAGCGTTAGTTTTTTATGGATATCTTCGACAAATTTCTTGAATTGTTTGTCGGTTGCAACCAAATTATCTACGGTTTTACAGGCATGTAAAACGGTGGCGTGATCGCGATCTCCTATTTGTGAACCAATATTCGCTAAAGAGTTTTTAGTGAATTTTTTGGCGAAAAACATTGCCAATTGCCTCGCTTGAACCACATGTCTTTTCCTGGTTTTGGATTGCAGAGTTTCTACGTCTAATTGGAAATAATCAGAAACAATTTTTTGAATGTAATCGATAGAAATTTCTCGTTTTACATTTTTAACAAATTTTTCTACAACGCTTTTTGCCAGTTCGATAGTTACTTCTTTTTTGTTGAAAGAAGACTGCGCAATTAAGGAGATGATAGCACCTTCCAACTCACGAACATTTGATTTGATGTTACGGGCTACATATTCCACGATTTCATCCGGCATTTCTACTCCGTCACGGAACAGAATGTTTTTCAGAATTGAAACACGGGTGTCATAATCCGGTTGGTGTAACTCGGCAGATAATCCCCATTTGAAACGGGATAATAAGCGTTGCTCGATATCCTGCATATCCACAGGTGCCTTGTCGGAAGTCAGGATAACCTGTTTTCCGTTTTGGTGCAAATAGTTGAAAATGTGGAAAAATACGTCTTGCGTTCCTGATTTTCCGGATAGAAATTGTACGTCGTCAATGATTAAAACATCAATTAACTGATAGAAATGAATAAAATCATTTCGGGTGTTTTTTCTAACGGAATCAATATATTGTTGCGTGAAAATCTCGGCTGAAATATACAAAACCGTTTTTTCAGGGTATTTTTCTTTAATCTCTACCCCAATAGCGTGAGCCAAATGTGTTTTTCCTAAACCAACTCCTCCGAAGATTAACAATGGATTGAATGATGTTCCGCCCGGTTTATTGGCAACAGCCATACCAGCCGAACGAGCCAGTCGGTTAGAATCTCCTTCGAGGAAATTATCAAAACTGTAATTCGGGTTTAGTTGCGATTCAATCTTTAAATTTCTGATTCCCGGAATAACAAAAGGATTTTTTAATTCCGGATCTAAGTTTTTTAAAGGCGCATCTACATTTTGAGGTTTCATCGGAGAACGATTCGTACTTGGCAACTGTTCTGTAAACGGTTGTTTGTTGCCGTAAGTGTTCTCCATTTTGATTTTATAAAGTAACTTTGCGTTTTTTCCAAGTTCTTTAGTAAGGGCAACCTTCAATAATTTAACATAATGTTCTTCCAGCCATTCGTAAAAGAATTTGCTTGGAACCTGAATATATAATGCGTTATCGGTAAGTTCAACTGACTTGATTGGTTCAAACCAGGTTTTGTATGCCTGGTCCTGAATATTGTCTTTTATGAAAGACAAACAGTTATCCCATACTGATTGAGCAGTTTTGTTCATAAATTCTGTTAAATTATTATATTTTGTTATAGGTTGTCTGAAGTAAATAACAGCAAAAAAAGTTGTTATTTCTCGGGGTAACAAATATGTGAACAAATTTCGTTAAAAAAAAATTTTCAGGGGTTGATTTTGAAGAAATATTGTTGTAAGTATGAAGAAAAAGATTTCAAATTAATATTTAAAATAAGATAAAATTAGAGATGAAAACATACGAGTTTAATGTTAGGGTAAGGTATTCAGAAACGGATCAAATGGGGGTGGTGTATCACGGAAATTATGCCCAATATTTTGAGATGGGACGCGTGGAATGGCTTAGGAACATTGGGATTTCTTATAAATGGATGGAGGAAAACGGAGTGATGCTTCCAGTGGTTTCTTTGACAACAAATTATAAAAAACCGGCTCGTTATGACGATTTATTAAGAGTGAAAACTATCTTTAAAAGTCAGACTTCTGCTAAGATAGAATTCGATTATGAAATTTATAATGAACAGGATGAGTTATTAACAATCGGGAACTCAGTTTTGGTGTTTGTAAACATGAAAACAGGGCGTCCAATGGCAGCTCCGGACTATGTGAAAACGCAGCTTTTGCGAATATAAAAAATGAATGAAAAGGATATTGGTTATTCTTTAATTTTGATATCTATTTCGTATAAAGAATTAAAGATTTCGAACAGTATTTCGGCATTTTTTTTGCGGGTTTTAATTTCGATTTCGCAGCTCATTTCCATTTTTTGAGATACAATATCAATATTTTTTTCTTTAATCACCCGCATTACTTTATTCATATTTTTATAGTCAAAAGAGACTAAAAAATGAATGTCGATGGTTTTTTCGATTATTTCACAATTTTCCAGAGTAAGTTGGGCGGCAGTTTTATAAGCGGTAATTAATCCGCCAACGCCTAATTTAGTTCCTCCAAAAATACGGACAATAACAATAAGGGTGTTAGTGATGTCAAAAGACTGGATTTGTCCGTATATAGGAGTCCCTGCCGAATTACTGGGTTCGCCGTCATCATTGGCTCTGTAACTGATTTTTTCGGTGCCAATTTGGTAAGCGTAGCAGTAATGACAGGCCGTTGGATGTTTTTTTCTTAAAACTTCAATAATGGGTTTTACTTCTTCTTCGGAAGTTATAGGAAAAGCATAACCGAAAAATTTACTTCCCTTTTCTTTAAACAGAATTTCTTCGGGTGAAAAAGCAATGGTTTTGTAAGTGTCTTTCATTGTTTAATGGCAATGTCAAAAAACAATTTCAATGTCAAAAACAATTAATAAAAAAAATGCAATTGTTATTGATTTTTGAAATTGAAATTTTTTAAAGAATAACTTTTTCAAATAAGTCAATCACATCTTCTTTGCCTACCTGTAAATTCCAAACATGAATTCCTAAAGCGGCAGCGGCATCGGTATTTTCTTTTTTGTCATCTACAAATAAAGTGCGCTTGGCTTGCAGTTCGTGTTTATTTAAAACAGTTTGATAAATTTCGGCATCGGGTTTGCGCATCCCCATTTCAAAGGAAAAATAAACTTTTTCAAAACATTGGTAAAAATCACCATAAAAAGAAGAGCCAACTTTTTGTTCGAAAGTGTCAATATGAATAGAATCGGTATTGCTTAACAGAAACAATTTGTATTTTTTGGAAAGCATTTGTAAAAATTCCAATCGATAGAGTGGGAAATCGGCCAGAATGGCATTCCAAGCTTCTAAAATTTCCTCGATGCTGGCATTCGGCATTTGTTTTTGAAATCCGGCAAGAAATTCCTCGCGGGAAATATTTCCTTTTTCAAACTGAAAATTCAATTGGTCTAATTCATTGTTCCATTCTTTTAAACCTAATTTTTTAAAACCATCTATTGTGGCTTTTTTGTCCAGGTTGATGAAAATATCTCCAAAATCAAATATAATGGTGTTAATGGCGCTGGTCATGATTCTTTACTATTAGAAGTTCGTCTTCAAGGATGAACTGTTTTTTGGTTGTGTTTATTGTGAAAGTTGGTGCTTTTGTTCCGTTTTTAAAGTTGGATTTTCCTTTAAAAATGCGTGCTTCGTCCCAAAGGTTTTCGTCAATGAAAGCTTGCAGGGTTTGACGGCCTCCTTCAATTATAACAGACTGAATTTGATGCTGGTATAATTTGGTTAAGATTTGAGGGATTATATTTTGCTTAAAATCAATTACTTCAAAGATAAGATTTTCTTCGTTTGCTTTATCGTTTGACTGGCAAAAAACAATGGTTTTTAGTTTTTTATCGAATACAAAATGCGTTTTTGGAATGCGATTATTTTGGTCTAAAACGATTCTTACAGGCGAATTCCCGGTCCAGTCGCGCACGTCTAATTTTGGGTTGTCGTCAATAGCGGTTTGCGTGCCAATGAGAATTGCCTGTTCTTCACTGCGCCATTTGTGAACTAATTGTCTGGAATAAGGATTGCTAATCCAAACCGGTTTTTGCTCGTTTCTTTCACTCGGTGCAATAAAACCATCCTGACTTTCGGCCCATTTTAAAATAATATAAGGACGTTGTTTTTGATGAAATGTAAAAAAACGTTTGTTGAGTTCGTTGCATTCTTTTTCTAAAACGCCCACAGTAACGTTGATTCCGGCTTCAATCAGTTTTTTAATACCTCTTCCGGCCACTTTTTCGTTTGGATCGACGGTTCCAATAACCACATTCGGAATTTTGTTTTGAATAATTAAATCAGAGCAAGGCGGTGTTTTTCCAAAATGACTGCAAGGTTCTAAACTCACATAAATTGTCGCTTTTTCCAGCAAAGATTTATCTTTAACCGAATTTACGGCGTTTACTTCGGCGTGTCCTTCTCCGGCTTTTTTGTGCCAGCCTTCGCCTATGATACGGTCATCATAAACAATAACACTGCCTACCATCGGGTTAGGATAAGTGGTTCCTAAGCCGTTTTGAGCAAGTTGAATACAGCGTTTTAAGTATTTTTCATGTTTTTTCACAGGGCAAAAATAAAAATTTTTGAGTTTATGGTTTAGTTTTAAAAGCATTAAAAATAACCATAAAGTATTGTTATTTTTGCTTTTTTAAATTTTAGAAGGAAAAATGCAAGTCAAACAATACAGAAGTCAATTTATTCAGGAACTTTCATCGATTTACGATGCTGCCGAGGCGGAAAGCTTTTTCTATTTGATTTTAGAAACCAAAAAACAGTTGAAGCGAATTGATTTGGCTTTGCAGCCTGATTTGACTTTTACGGAAGAAGAAATTCAGGATTGGAATTTGATTTTTGAACAGTTGAAAAAGGAAATTCCGCTTCAGTATTTGTTGGGTAAAACGCAATTTTACGGATTGGAATTTGAAGTCAATGAGAATGTCTTAATTCCAAGACAGGAAACCGAAGAACTGGTAGATTGGATTATTGAAAGTCAGAAGTCCAAAGTCCCGATAGCTATCGGGAGAAGTCGGAAGTTAAGGATTTTGGATATTGGAACCGGAAGTGGTTGTATTGCAATTTCATTGGCTAAAAATATTCCGAACGCGCAGGTTTTTGCGATTGATGTTTCTGAAAAAGCTTTGGCTACAGCTCAAAAAAATGCTGTAAAAAATGCTGTAAATGTCACCTTTATTCATAAAAACATTCTGGAAACTGCTGATTTGGGGAAGGAATTTGATATTATTGTTTCTAATCCGCCTTATGTTCGTAATTTGGAAAAAGAGGAAATCAGGAAAAATGTTTTGGATTACGAACCGCATTTGGCACTTTTTGTAGAAGACGATAATGCTTTGGTTTTTTATCGAAAAATAGCTGAATTAGCTCAAAAGAATCTAAGTCCAAGCGGACAATTGTACTTCGAAATCAATCAATATTTAGGAAAAGAAATGATCGAAATGCTTGAGAAAATGAATTTCAAGAATATCGAATTGCGAAAAGATATTTACGGGAATGACAGGATGACGAAAAGCAGTGTTTAGTGAGCAGTATTCAGGTTACAGTGATTAGGTGCCGTGCGAACTGATCACTAAAAGCTGATCACTGAAAACTACTCATAACGCAACGCCTCAATCGGATCTAACATCGCAGCTTTGATAGCAGGATAAGAACCGGAAACGATGGCAACGACAAAACTAGTTAAAAAAGCTGCCATAATAGCTTGCCAGGGGATGACAAAAACAAAACTGAGCGCTGAGGCAATTCCGAAACCGATAAGAATTCCAAAAACAATTCCGGCGAGTCCGCCTAATTGACCAATAAGCAAAGTTTCAATAAAAAACTGAATGGCGATAGTTGAACGTTTAGCGCCTAAGGCTTTTCGAACGCCAATTTCTCTAGTGCGTTCGGTAACCGAAACAATCATAATATTCATCAAAGCAATCGAAGAGCCTAAAATGGTAATAATTCCGATAACCCAGGATGCCCAGCCTAAATATTGGGTGATACTGAGGATTCTATTGATTAAATCGTCACTTCTTACTACGGCAAAATTATTTTCTTTTACAGGGCTTAGTTTTCTAATGCGGCGCATGCTGCTGATGGCTTCGTCTATGGCGTGATCTAAAAAATCTTTGTTGTTAACCATGACACTGACGCTGTAATTGATGTTAGGGGAGGTGAATAAAGAGCGAGCCAACTGAATAGGGATTAAAACTCTTAAATCCTGGCTGTTGCCAAAAGTGGAGCCTTTTTCCTTTAAAACGCCAATGACTTTAAAACGTGCGCCACGAATGGAAATGATTTTGTTGATAGGGTTTACGTCTTTCAGAATTCCTTTCAAAAAGTCCGAACCTACGACACAAACATAGTTGTTATTGCTAATGTCGAAATTATTAAAGTTGCGTCCTGTGCTGGTTTCCAGGCCTGAATTGGTTACAAAATATTCATCCACTCCCAAAACGGAAATCTCCGGGTCAGTTTTTTCGTCTTCAAATTTTACTTCGGCAGTAGAAGTAGCTCTGAAGGAAAGGGAGGTTTGCGCCAGAGGAAAATTGTATTTGTTTTTGAAAGCAACTGCTTCGGGATAAGAAATTATCGGATTGATTACAGTGCGTTCCTCGCCGCCATGTCTTTTTATGGTATTTTCGTAGCGATTAATATTAAAAGTATTCGCGCCCATCGAGGCAAAATCAGAGGAAATAGTGTTTTCCAAAGCCGAAACTACAGTTAGAATTCCTACTAAGGCTGTAATTCCAATAGCAATAATGACGATGGTTAGTGTCGTTCTTAGAATTTGGGTTTTGATAGAGCCCAAGGCTATTTTGATATTTTCTTTTAAGAGGTTGCTCATCACGATAGTTTGATACGAAAATACAATTTTTGACAGAAGTTTGTTTTCGAGGCTGCTTATTTATTTTAAAAATAAGATATTTGCAGTCGAAATTTAAGATTTAAGTCCCGAAGTCTCGGGATTGATTTTAGATTTCCTGAATTAAAATGATTTTGGAATTATAAATCTAAAATCTGCAATCTAAAATCTGCAATTAAACAACAATGGCATCAAAACCAAGTATTCCTAAAGGAACCAGAGATTTTTCACCGGCTGAGGTGGCTAAACGTCAATATATTATTCAAACGATAAAAGTTAATTTTGAAAAATTTGGTTTCCAACCAATAGAAACGCCTTCGTTTGAAAATTCAGAAACCCTGATGGGAAAATACGGGGAAGAAGGAGATCGCTTGATTTTTAAAATATTGAATTCAGGGGATTATTTGGCGAAAGCCAATGCTGCTCATTTAGATGCTAAGGATAGTACAAAATTAACTTCCAGTATTTCCGAAAAAGCCTTGCGTTATGATTTAACCGTACCTTTTGCGCGTTATGTGGTGCAACATCAAAACGAAATTGAATTTCCTTTTAAAAGATATCAAATCCAACCGGTTTGGCGTGCTGATCGTCCGCAAAAAGGGCGTTTCAGAGAATTTTTTCAGTGTGATGCCGATGTGGTAGGTTCCAAGTCGTTATGGCAGGAAGTAGAATTGGTACAATTATATGATACTGTTTTTACGTCATTAGGTTTGAATGGAGTGACGGTAAAAATCAACAACCGTAAAATTTTATCCGGAATTGCTGAAGTAATCGGTGCTTCGGATAAACTGATTGATTTTACGGTGGCTTTAGATAAGTTGGACAAAATTGGTGAAGATGGTGTTAAAAAAGAAATGATTGAAAAAGGAATTTCGGAAGACGCTATTGTTAAAGTACAGCCACTTTTTAATTTTACGGGAAGTATTTCGGAGAAAATTGAAAAATTATCGCAGCTTTTAGCTACTTCTGAAGAAGGAATGAAAGGGGTAGAAGAGTTGCGTTTTATTTGTGACAAGGTGACTGATTTAGGTTTGTCAACGGCAATTTTAGATTTGGATGTGACTTTGGCACGCGGATTAAATTATTATACCGGAGCTATTTTTGAAGTTGCTGCCCCAAAAGGTGTAGCTATGGGATCTATTGGCGGCGGTGGAAGATACGACGATTTGACTAGTATTTTTGGGAAACCAGATACTAGTGGTGTTGGGATTTCTTTTGGATTAGACCGTATTTATCTGGTAATTGAAGAGTTAAATTTGTTCCCGGAAACAGTAACGGCAAGTTCTAAAGCTTTGTTTGTGAATTATGGAGATGCGGAAGCTTTTTATGCTTTGCAGGCTATTAAAAAATTAAGGGCAGCCGGAATAAAAGTGGAGCTGTATCCGGATAAAGCCAAGGTGGGAAAACAATTTCAATATGCTGATAAACGCAATATTCCTTTTGCAGTGGTAATTGGTGGTGAAGAGATGAATTCGAATACTTATTCGCTTAAAAATTTAGTTTCGGGTGAACAAATTAACCTGGATTTTGAAGGTTTAAAACAGGCTTTGAGCTAATTCTGGAAAGTAGAGAAATATAAAAAAAGCTTTGTCGGTAAGACAAAGCTTTTTTTAATATAAATAATCGCGAATTAATAATTGTTTAGAAATCAACCCTGATTTTGGTCTTAATTTGAGGTGAAAACCAGCGTTAGATTAGAACCTAATCGCAAACATATAGAAAGTATTTCAAATTTTCATTAAAAATTTATTAAAATTTTAATTTAAAGGTTGAAAAAATTAAATTCGGAAAAAATAAGGCTGGAAAAATAGCTATTAAGAAAAAGAGTGACAATTTGGCATTTAGTGCGCTTTGGCAGTACTTTTGCTATCCAAAGGAAAGTGTAAAAATGAAGTTTAAGAATATTTTTAAAAATAAAGGGAATATGAGTACTGAGAATACAGAAATCGATAAAGAAATGGATGAAGTAACGATGGAAAACAAGGCAGGCGAAGAGCAGGCAGTTACTGAGGAGTTAAGTGCCGAGGAGCAATTAGCAAAGGACTTAGCAGATGAAAAAGATAAATATTTACGATTATTTGCTGAATTTGAAAACTACAAAAGAAGAACTTCAAAAGAACGTGTAGAGTTGTTTAAAACTGCCAATCAGGAAGTTTTGTTAGCGATGTTGCCAATTTTAGATGATTTTGACAGAGCATTGGTTGAAATCGCAAAATTAGAAGACGAAACTTTTACAAAAGGAGTGGAGTTGATTCATGATAAATTAAAAAACACCTTGAATTCTAAAGGATTGGAATTAGTGGATGTGAAAGTAGGAGACGCTTTTGATGCTGATTTTGCGGAAGCAATTACTCAAATTCCGGCTCCATCGGATGATTTGAAAGGAAAAATTGTTGATGTTCTTGAAAAAGGATACAAACTAGGGGATAAAATTATTCGTTTTCCAAAGGTAGTTATTGGACAATAATTAAGTCGGTTTTGAGGCGATACAAAACAGCGCTTTTTTAAAAATAAATACAAATGAAAAAAGATTTTTACGAGATATTAGGTGTTTCGAAAAGTGCAGATGCTTCTGCAATTAAGAAAGCCTACAGAAAGAAAGCTATTGAATTTCATCCTGATAAAAATCCCGGAGATAAAGTTGCTGAAGAAAAATTTAAAGAAGCAGCTGAAGCTTATGAGGTTTTAGGAGATCCTGACAAAAAAGCAAAGTATGACCAATTTGGACATCAGGCTTTTGACGGTTCCGGAGGTTTTGGAGGAGGTCATCACATGAATATGGATGATATCTTTAGTCAGTTTGGCGATATTTTCGGTGGCGGTTTTGGCGGTTTCGGTGGCGGCGGAAGTCGTGGCGGAGTGCGTCGTCCAAAAGGAAGTAATTTGCGTATCAAAGTCAAATTGACTTTGGAGGAAATTGCCAATGGAGTAGAGAAAAAAGTAAAAGTAAAGCGTAAAGTTCAGGCTCCCGGAGTTTCATATAAAACCTGTTCTACCTGTAACGGACAGGGACAGGTAATGCGTGTTACCAATACGATTTTAGGAAGAATGCAATCGGCAACTACTTGTCCTTCTTGTGGTGGTAGCGGGCAAATTTTAGATAAAAAACCTTCTCATGCTGATGCGCAGGGAATGATTGTAGAAGACGAAACGGTTTCTATAAAAATTCCTGCCGGAGTTGTTGACGGAATGCAATTGAAAGTTTCTAATAAAGGAAACGATGCGCCGGGAAGTAATAGTGTTCCTGGTGATTTGATTGTAGCTATTGAAGAATTAGAACATGAATTCCTGAAACGCGAAGGAGAAAATCTGCACTACGATTTGTATATCAGTTTCCCGGAAGCAATTTTAGGAGTTTCTAAAGATATTGATGCGGTAAATGGTAAGGTGAGAATCAAATTAGAAGAAGGCATTCAATCCGGAAAAATTCTTCGTTTGAAAGGAAAAGGAATTCCAAGTATCAATGGTTACGGAAGCGGAGATTTGTTAGTGCATGTAAATGTTTGGACACCAAAAACATTGAATAAAGAGCAAAAACAATTCTTTGAGAAAAATCTTGAAGATGAAAATTTCTCGCCAAGTCCTGAAAAATCAGATAAATCATTTTTTGAAAAAGTTAAAGATATGTTTTCTTAAACTTTTTAAATAAGTTGAAAAATAGATTCAAAAACCCATCTTCTCATTTTGAAAGATGGGTTTTTTTATGATACAATTATCGTCTATTTCGCTCCTAATTATTTACTTTTACAGCCGCAAGGTCAAAATGACCTAACTGAAGAAGAAAATTCCAAAAATCAGTATGAATACCTTATTAGAAGTCAATAAAATAGTTAAGCAATACGGAGATTATGTGGCGCTTAACGAAGTTTCTTTGTCTGTTCCTAAAGGCAGTATTTACGGACTTTTAGGTCCTAATGGTGCCGGAAAAACTTCCCTTATTCGTATCATCAATCAAATTACGATGCCCGACAGCGGAGAGGTGATTTTGGATGGCGAAAAATTACAGCCTAAACACGTACAATATATTGGTTATTTGCCCGAAGAGCGAGGTTTGTACCAAAGTATGAAGGTGGGAGAACAATGTTTGTATTTGGCTCAAATGAAAGGTTTGTCAAAAGCTGAAGCCAAAAAACAACTGGAATATTGGTTTGACCGATTGGGAATTCAGGGTTGGTGGAACAAGAAAATTCAGGAGCTTTCTAAAGGGATGGCTCAGAAAATCCAATTTGTAGTTTGTGTTTTGCATAAACCAAAATTGCTGATTTTTGACGAACCTTTTTCTGGTTTTGATCCCGTAAATGCTAATATCATTAAAGATGAAATTCTGGCTTTGAAGGAACAGGGTTCTACCATTATTTTCTCGACACATCGTATGGAAAGTGTGGAAGAATTATGCGATCACATTGCTTTGATTCATAAATCCAATAAATTGATTGAAGGAAAACTGGAAGACGTCAAAAGACAGCATAAAAGCAATAGTTATGAAGTGGGAATTCTGACCGAAAATGTTGAAGGTTTGATGTATGATATTACACAAAAATTCAAGGTGAGTCCGGCGCATTTTAAATCGCTGAATAACGAATTAAAATTGGAAATTCAAATAGGAAATGCGTTGCCAAATGAATTGTTAAATGTTATTACACAACGCGGACAGTTGACTCATTTTGTAGAAAAAATTCCGAGTGTTCACGATATTTTTATTCAAACAGTAACTGAAAATAAAAATTAGATTTCAGAGTAAAAACCTAAAATCTATCCCGATAGCTATCGGGACTAAAATCTAAAATCAAGAAATGAGTATTATATCATTAATTATAAAAAGAGAATTTTTTGCCAAAGTGCGCAACAAATCTTTTATTGTAATGACTTTTTTAAGTCCGCTGCTGTTTGTGGCGATAGCGGTGATTGTGGGGTATTTAAGTTCTATAAAACCGGATGTAAAACGGGTAGCCATTCACGATGAAACCGGATTATTTGTTCATGATTTTATGGTCCAGAATAAAGAAGAGGAAAGCTATAAATATTTGGATTTATCGCAAATTGACAGTCAGTATTTAAAAGACAGTATTACAAATAACGGTTACGAAGGGATTCTAGTAATTCCTAAAACGGAGGATGTAAGCGAATTAGAGCATAAAATCGAGTTTATTTCAAACAGCAGTCCGAGTGTTTCTTTTATCGAAAATACTCAGGATATTATTGCTAAAAAGATAACCAAAATCAATCTGGAAAAGGCTCATTTGGATACTTTATCAATCAAAAAAGCGCAGGCACACGTAAATATTGCTATTGCTAAAACTTCCGGAGAACAGGGAGTAAAAGGCTTGAATGAAGCTAAAATAGCTATCGGAGGCGCTTTTGGTTACCTGATTATGATGTTTATTATCATTTATGGAAATATGGTCATGCGTTCGGTAATTGAAGAGAAAACCAATCGAATTATTGAGATTATTATTTCTTCGGTGAAACCTTTCCAACTGATGATTGGAAAAATTATCGGTACATCACTAGCCGGAATTTTACAATTTAGTATTTGGGTCGTTATCGGACTTTCGTTAATGTTTGCCAGTTCTGCTTTTTTTGGAGTAAATGTAGGAGCTACAACTCATTTACCTGCTGAAGTTATGGCACATTCGCAAACTGAAATTGTAGGAACAGCTCAAATGTATCTGCAGGAATTGTGGAATTTACCCATTGCGGCTATTTTGATTGGTTTTGTGGTTTATTTCATTGGAGGTTACTTTTTATACAGTTCGTTTTACGCGGCGATTGGTGCTGCGGTGGACAATCAAACCGATTCGCAACAGTTTCTCCTTCCGGTTATTATGCCTTTAATGCTGAGTGTTTATGTTGGTTTTTTTAGTGTGATTAATGATCCAAATAGTAGTATTGCAGTAGCTTTTTCCATATTTCCGCTTACTTCGCCTATTGTGATGCTTATGCGAATTCCTTTTGGTGTTCCCCTTTGGCAAATAGCCGTTTCGATGTTGTTACTTTTTGGAACTTTTTTATTGGTAGTTTGGTTTGCCGCTAAAATTTACCGGGTAGGAATTTTAATGTATGGAAAAAAACCAAGCTGGAAAGAGTTGTTCCGATGGTTAAAATATTGATAAAAAAGAATCTGTCTAAGTCAAAGCTTAAAAACTTTGTAACTTTGGATTTATCTCAAAAAAAAATAAAATTATGTCCAAAATATTATTAATCGAAGACGAAGCTGCTATTCGAAGAGTACTTTCAAAAATTCTTTCAGAAGAAAATGATAGTTATCAGGTGGAAGAGGCAGAGGATGGCGTTTCGGGTTTGGAAAAAATTAAAAATAACGATTACGACTTGGTAATTTGTGATATCAAAATGCCTAAAATGGATGGTGTCGAATTATTAGAAGAAGTCAAAAAAATAAAACCGGAAATTCCAATGGTCATGATTTCGGGTCATGGCGATATGGAAACGGCAATTCAGGCGATGCGTTTAGGGGCTTTTGATTATATATCGAAACCGCCGGATTTGAATCGTTTGCTGAATACGGTTCGCAATGCTTTGGACAGAAAACAATTGGTCGTTGAGAATAAAATTCTGAAGAAAAAAGTCAGTAAAAACTACGAGATGATTGGCGAAAGTGAAGCTATCAATCATATCAAAGTGATGATTGACAAAGTGGCGCAAACCGAAGCCCGTGTTTTGGTTACGGGACCCAACGGAACCGGGAAAGAATTAGTAGCCCATCAATTGCATGAAAAAAGCGAGCGCGCTGCTTTTCCTTTGATTGAAGTGAACTGTGCTGCGATTCCTTCGGAATTAATCGAAAGTGAATTGTTTGGTCACGTAAAAGGTGCTTTTACTTCGGCGGTGAAAGACCGCGCCGGTAAATTTGAAGCAGCCGATAAAGGAACTATTTTTCTGGATGAAATCGGGGATATGAGTCTTTCGGCTCAGGCCAAAGTGCTGCGTGCTTTACAGGAAAATATTATTACTCGTGTAGGAGCTGACAAAGACATCAAAGTCGATGTGCGTGTGGTAGCGGCGACCAACAAAGATTTGAAAAAAGAAATCGAAGAAGGACGTTTCCGTGAGGATTTGTACCATCGTTTGGCGGTGATTTTAATCAAAGTGCCACCGTTGAATGACAGACGCGAAGACATTCCGTTGTTAGTGAGTCATTTTGCCGAAAAAATTGCCTCGGAGCAAGGGACAGCCGTGAAGAAATTTACCGATGATGCCATCAAATTATTACAGGAGTACGACTGGACCGGAAATATTCGTGAATTGCGCAACGTGGTAGAACGTTTGATTATCCTTGGCGGAAGCCAGATTTCAGAGAATGATGTGAAGCTGTTTGCATCAAAGTAATTGAATAATTTAAAGATTAAATGATTTAAAAATTAGAAGAGCAATTTTTTAATTTTTCAATATTTAAATCTTTCAATCTAAAGTAAATGAAACTAAAAAAAATAAACGAAAAACTCCAACAGGCACTGGTTGAAAATGGATTAACCGAAGCTACTGAAGTGCAGCAGGAAACCTTTTCAACGATAAAAAGTGGTGCCGACTGTGTTATTTATGCCCCAAAAGGAAGCGGAAGAACAACAGCTATTGTGCTCAACGTGATTCAGAAATTAGCAGGAAGCAATGAAGAATCGCCACGTGCTTTGATTGTGGTGGAAGATAAGGAAAAGATGTTGGCCATGGAGGAACTTTTCGAGAAGTATAGTAAATATACCCATCTGGAAGTGTATGGCGTTCACGAAAAAGGAGACATGGATTATGATAAAAACTATGTTTCTACCGGAATTGATGTGTTGGTTGGGACACCAACGAAACTAAACGAAATGTTTTCAACGGCAGGCTATAATGTGAACCGATTGAAGATGTTTATCGTGGATGATTGTGATGCACTGTTAAAAATGCGTCACGAATCTAAGATCATGCGTATTTCCAATAGTATTGCAAAAACCCAACGCATTATTTTCTCGGATTTGTTTACCGAAAGAGTTGCAATTTTGGCTGATAAAATGTTGGTGGAGCCTTACGAATTTGATTTTGAAGAAACAGATGAAGAGGATGATGATTTTGAGGAAGATGAAGATTTAAACTAAAAAGTTATGAAATACAAAATGTTAGTTCTTGACATGGATGATACTTTGCTGAATGACAACCATGAAATCTCAGTTGAGAACAGAACAATGTTAGAAAAAGCTAAAGCAAAAGGCGTTCAGATAATTTTGGCTTCTGGAAGACCAACGCCTGCTATGATAGAATATGCCAGAGATTTAGGCTTAATGGATTCTTATATGATTTCCTTTAACGGAGCGGTAATTACTGATTTGAGTACCAATGAAGTGATTTTTGAACAAAGTTTGACTCAGGAACAAATTCATGCTTTGTACGATTACAGCAAAGCTAAAAATACTCATATTATTACTTATCTGGATGGAAAAGTAGTGAGTGAAACCCACTCGGAATATATTGATGTCGAAATAAATATTACAGGTTTGGAACATGAAGTGGTGCCTAATTTTAAAGAACGCGTGCAAACTTCTGCGATAAAATGTATTTTGCTGGAAGAACCTTCTTATTTGAAAGAAGTAGAAAATGATTTAAAGGCAGCGATGCCGCATTTAAGTGTGTGTATGTCGAAACCGTTCTTCCTGGAAGCAGCTCAAACAGGAATTGACAAAGGCGCCAGTGTGAAATTCTTGGCAGAAAAATTAAACATCGCTCAGGCAGAAGTTATCGCAGTGGGTAACGCCGGAAACGACCTTTCGATGATTGAATATGCCGGATTAGGCGTTTGGGTGGATAATGTGGATGCGCATTTGAGAGACAAAGGCAATGTGGTTGTCGCTTCCAATAACAATCACGGTGTGGCTGAGGTAATTGAACGATTTATTTTGGCTTAACGGTTTTTACCATTTTTTTGAACCATTAAGAAATTAAGGGAATTAAGAGTAGTTCTTAATCTTGATTTCTTGATGGTTTTTTGTTTATAAAATACCTCGTTGCAAACGCTTTAATTGGTATACAAAAAAGCTAGGTAGTAGATGCAATCGAGCACCAGAGGGGAATATCATAGTGGTAAACAGACATAAAAAAGAGATAATATTTACTTTAAAATAATACATCAAAAAAGGCTTAAAGTTTTATTCCACTATTTGTTTCAAAATCATTTCTTTCACTTTTGGACATTCTTTTTACTAGTAAACGAATAGTATAACCGCCATGTAATTTTGAATTTTTGAGATACATCCAATCACTAATTTCATTTTTATTTATTTCTACGGTGTCGCCTAGTTTTACATTTTTTATGATTTCTGGTAAATTGTCAATCACGCCTTTATATTTTTCGTCTTTAAAACCTTGAATATTGCCAATCCAAATATGTTCTATATTTCCGTTTTCTTCAAAACGTTTTTTTAAACTGAAAAATGTAAAAACACGACTGTTGTTTTTGAAAGCAATGTCAAAGCTATCCAAAGTTTTTTTGGCGTTTTCAATGGCTTGATTCATCTCCACATCTGAACTTTGAACTTCGTAAATGTCAGGTTCATTTTCACGTTCAATTTTTTTTGTATTACAACCAAAAAATATAATAAAAAAGGAAAGTAAAAGGATATTATTTTTCAAGTATTAATAGTATTTATATTGTTAGTTAATCAAATCCTACTTCAGAATAATACCATCTTTCTTCCAGTTTTTTAATGGTATAGGAAGCTTCAGGAATATCTTTTATTTTAAAGTCTTTTGGGATTTTATGGAAATCATAGATTATTCTTTTCTCTTTATCAAATGTGTTTTTTGCTTTTTTTATAAAAATAATCAGACTGTCATTTTCTTCTGTAAATCCAGAAAATGTTGGATTGTTTTTATTTCCGTTTTTAACTACTAAATCGATATCTAATTGCTTAATATCAGTTAAGATAAATTCATCGAATTCATCTGTATCATAAACCCCATCATTATATTTTTCAAATTTTGTAACTAAATTGTTTAGCTCTTTTTTATGTTTCAAAAATCTATTCTCACTAAATGGATTACAAGAAATAAAAACAAAAAAAATCAGAAATATTAGAAAATCTTTCATTTGAAAAGTACAATTTTGATTAGAGAACAAATTCTATCAGAAATTTATTTTTCTCAAATATATCAATAAATAACTACAAAATCGTTTAATGTAATAAAATATAAATAGATTGTACAATTCCCGTATTTGTTTGTAAATTTGCGCACGCTAATTTTTGACAACGATTTCATTATTAGCGATTACTTATGGAAAAACGCAAAAAAGTAGCCTTCTATACCTTAGGCTGTAAACTGAACTTTTCAGAAACTTCAACCATTGCCCGTAATTTACAGGACGAAGGTTTTGACCGAGTGGATTTTGAGGAAGTGGCTGATATGTATGTCATCAACACCTGCTCGGTAACCGAAAATGCCGATAAACAATTCAAACAAGTGGTTCGCAAAGCGATGAAGCTAAACGATAAAGCTTTTATTGCTGCGATGGGTTGCTATGCGCAATTGAAACCGGAAGAGTTGGCCAATGTGGATGGTGTGGATTTGGTGTTGGGTGCGACAGAGAAATTCAAACTGAACGATTACATCAATGATTTGTCTAAAAATGATATTGGCGAGGTGCATTCCTGCGAGATTTCCGAAGCCGATTTTTATGTAGGCAGTTATTCTATTGGTGACCGTACTCGTGCTTTCCTGAAAGTGCAAGATGGTTGCGATTATAAATGTACTTATTGTACCATTCCGCTGGCTCGTGGGATTTCACGAAGTGATGAATTGCAAAATGTCTTGAAAAATGCCTACGAAATTTCGCAGCAAGGCATCAAAGAAATTGTACTTACCGGTGTAAATATTGGCGATTACGGAAAAGGGGAATTTGGTAATAAAAAACACGAACATACTTTCTTGGAATTGGTTCAAGCATTGGATGAAGTTGAAGGAATAGAAAGGTTACGTATTTCATCTATTGAGCCGAATTTGTTGAAAAATGAAACCATAGATTTTGTTTCGAAAAGCAGAACTTTTGTGCCACATTTTCATATTCCGTTGCAATCAGGGAGCAATGACATTTTGAAATTGATGAAGCGTCGTTATTTACGTGAAGTGTATACCGAAAGAGTTTCTAAAATTCGTGAAGTGATGCCGCATGCTTGTATTGGTGTTGATGTGATTGTTGGTTTTCCGGGTGAAACCGATGAGCATTTCTTGGAAACCTACCATTTCCTGAATGATTTGGATATTTCGTATCTCCATGTTTTCACCTATTCAGAAAGAGATAATACTGAGGCAGCTGAGATGCCAGATGTTGTTCCGGGGAATGTACGTGCTAAACGCAGCAAAATGTTACGTAGTTTGTCAGTAAAAAAACGTCGTGCATTTTATGAAAGCCAGTTAGGAACGCAAAGAACAGTACTTTTTGAAGGAGAAAATAAAGAGGGATATATACACGGTTTTACCGAGAATTATGTGAAGGTAAAAGCTCCTTGGAATCCTGAACTGGTGAATACTTTACACGAAGTGAATTTATCACATATTGATGATGACGGAAGCGTGCGAATAGAATTCGTTTCGGCTTTAGTTTAGTCTTTTTAAAATATTTTTAAACCATTAAGGGATTAAGAAAATTAAGTGTTAGGCTTAAAAACTTAATTTCTTAATGGTTTTTGTTTTTTTATATTAGCCATGTAAGTTTCTTAAATGGACTTATATGACTTATATGGTTAGTTACAATTAAGGATTTGTAGACCAAATACTGCTGTTTTTGATAAACACGCGTCGATTGAGTTTTAGTTGCGCGATGATTAATTCGGCCATATCTTCGGCTTGCATCACTTTTTCAGGATTTCCATCGGTTAGATTTAATTCTTTAGCCATATCAGTAGCTACGGTGCTTGGCGTTAAAGCCGTTACACGAATGTTATGTTTACGCATTTCCTGCATTAAAGAATCCGTTAATCCCAAAACGGCAAATTTAGAAGCGCTGTAAGCACTGGTCATTGCATTTCCGGCTAATCCGGCTGTGGAAGAAATATTAATAATATCGCCCGTTTGTCTTTCTATCATATTTGGAACAACGGCGCGGGTCATATAGTAAGCTCCCATTAAATTTACCTTTATAATGCGCTCCCAGTCGGCAGGTTCCAGTTCTAAGAATTTACCAAAAGCGGCAATTCCGGCATTATTGATAAGAATATCAATGGTTTTGAATTCAGCTAAGGCTTTTTCTACCGCTGCGTTTACCGAATCCATGTCAGCTACATCAGCGGTTAAGGCTAAGGCTTTTACTCTTAACGAACGGGCTTTGGCAGCTACATTGTCAATTTCTTCCTGAGTTCTGGCCATTAAAATTACATTGACACCTTCTTTCGCTAAAGCTAAAGCAATGGCTTTTCCTATTCCTTTTCCGGCTCCTGTAATCAGAGCATTTTTATTTTTTAAATCGTTCATGTTTATTGTTTGTTTAAAGTGAGTTTGTAAATTGTACTTTGTAAGTTATCAGAATCACTGTCTTCGCAAAGTAAAAACTGAATTTTGTCTGGCGCTACATTGAAAACGGTTAGTCCTTCAAATTTATTGGTTGCACTGATTTTTTTTGTGAAATCAATTTTCATGGTTTCCAAGTCGATGCGTCCGATGATGCTTCCTAAGATTTCACCATCTTTATAGGTTGATTTGGTATTTTCGGCTGTGGCCAAAAAGTAAATTTTGTTTTCTACTAAAACAGCATCGGTAAAACTACAGCGAATACCTTTTATTTTAGGCAATTTGTAGTCGTTTGACATGAGTTTGAATTCCTCATTCAGTTTACGGGCTTCCACATGAAAGAGCGTATTTCTGGAATTTGGGCCATTGCCACGGTTCAGGAAATACCAGTTTTGACCATCGTAAATACTTCCTTCAATGTTAAAGTCTTCGGGAGCGATGGAAGCAAAATTTTGCATCACAGTATATAAATTTCCTAAATCGCTGGTTTGTGATTTTTTGTTTTGTTGTTTGTCAAATAGAATCATTTTGTTCCTTTTAGCAGAGGAGCCCGAACCAAAAACATAAATGCTGTCCTGAAATTCAGTGATGGATTCAAAATCGGCTTTGTCTTTTTTGGCTGTGTTTTCGGTTGGATTAGGGAGTAATTCGTGTTTTTTTAAATCTTTTGAATCCATTTGGTATTCATAGAGATAGCTGCTGTTGTCGCTTATAATGAAGAGTTTTTGGTCTTTGAAAATAAGTCCCGAAGCAGCTCCGATTCCGATGATGTGAAAAAGTATTTCCAGAGTGAATTTTTCCATAAATGATGTTGTTTACAGCTTTTGATTTTTAGCCCGGGTAGCAGCGGCATCCTTTGGCTACGTTTTTAAGTAGCCAAAGATATAGCGGATAACCGGAAACAGCTCCTTAAAAGTATGTTATTTATTTCTTATATTTGAGATTATAACGATAAAAGAATTCGTATGAAATCCATTGATCCGGCTGATTTTAAAGTAACAGCACCTATTCGACTTTCTGAAATTCCAACTAATTTATTCAATAAGGCCAGTGATGACGATAAAGAAGAAAAACTGGAAAAAGTGCAGGAAAAGTTAAGCGTATTGCAGGATGTAATGTATGCACACAACCGTTACGGAGTGTTGATTTGTCTGCAGGGAATGGATACTTCCGGAAAAGACAGTCTGATTCGCGAAGTTTTTAAGGAATTCAATCCGCGTGGGGTAGTGGTGCATAGTTTTAAAACGCCCAATTCAACCGAATTAGAACACGATTATTTGTGGCGCCATTATTTGGCTTTGCCGGAAAAAGGGAAATTTGCTGTTTTCAATCGCACGCATTATGAGAATGTTTTGGTGACCCGAGTGCATCCGGAATATATTTTAAACGAAAATTTGCCAGGAATAGAAAAGGTAGAAGATATTAAGCCTGATTTTTGGGAAAACCGCATGGAACAAATTCGGAATTTTGAAAAACATATTTATCAAAATGGGACGATTGTTTTGAAATTTTATTTTCATCTGAGTAAAGAAGAGCAAAGAAAACGTCTTTTACGCCGACTGGAAAATATGGAACACCATTGGAAATTTTCTCCGGGTGACCTGAAAGAACGCGAATTTTGGAATCAGTATATGGAATATTACGAGGAGGCAATCAATAAGACCGCTACTGAAAATGCGCCTTGGTACATTGTTCCTGCTGATGATAAGGAAATGGCGCGTTATATAGTTGCTAAGATTATTTGGGAAGAAATGCAAAAACTGACCGATATCAAAGTTCCGGATTTAGAAGAAAAAGTGAAAGCTAATTTTGCGATGTATAAGGAGCAATTGAGTAAAGAATAAAAAAAACACCTGACAGATTTCTAAAAAAATGTCAGGTGCTTTTTTTGAATGGATTATCCACTTTTATAATTTGAATCCGTACGCCAGACGAAGTCCAAACTGTCCGAAACCTTTCCCCTCAGTACCATCACTAAGCGTTTTTGGGAAATCAGAGTAATGTTCATAATGTACAGAAATATCAATGTATTTGGTTGCAAAACCAATAGTTGGCGCTAATAATAAGGAGGTTTTGTTGTAATTGTTAGTTACAGCAAATGCAGCTCCTGCTTCACCCATTACATAAAACTGGTTGTTCCACACAAAAGCTTTGAATCCGCCTTTGGCAGGAATAAAACCTAAATCCTGACCGTCATTTTCGCTTACAAATAAGCTGGTAAATCCTGTTGTTAAAGTGAAAGAATATCTTTTTGATAAGTCATATTGTAGTCGGACATCTCCTCCTAAAGTTAATTTATAAGGATCGTTGTTAGCATATCCGGTATTTAGGCCTAAACCGAGACGAAAACCCTGATCGTATTTAGGTGTTTCCTGTGCTTTAATTCCGTTGAAAGAGAATAGAGTCAGAGCCAGCATAAAAGCTGCGGTGATTTTTTTTGTTGTTTTCATGATTTGAGGGTTTTAATGTTTTTTAAAGAGATTATAAATTTTATAAACGAAGGTTGGATTTAAATGTTGTGATTGTTGGAATTTCAGTATGTTAAAAAAACTACAAATTTTAGGATGTTGTTGACTGTCTTTTTGTTATAAAAAAATAGGAAGAATAACTCTTTGTTTTGATTTGAAGTAAATAGTAAAGCTATGTCAAGCTAATTTTTTTTTAAAGATATTTTAGAGTTTAACAGTTCTTATAGTTTTGTTTTAAATTTTTTTTAAGATAAAAAAGTTATTTTTGCTAATAAGACACAAAAGTGAGTTGAGATAGTTTGAGTTTTTGGTTTGATGAGGAAAAAATGATTTGGTTTTGCTTAAAAGAATAAAAATAGTGCTAGAATCAGATTGTTTTAGTGTTTATTCTAACTGATTTAGTTGAAAAGTGGCATGATAAATGTTTTTTGATTATTACAGGTTCAGGAATTTCAGAAAATCAGGAAGAAGTAAAAATATAGCAGTTGATAATTTTAATTGAATAGGATTTAACCCAATATAAATATTGTAATTTAATAGAATAAGAATGAAAAAGATACTATTGCTTTTTGCCTTTATGATAGCTTTCATTGGTCAGGCACAGATATTAAAACCTGTAAAATGGTCCACTGCGGTGAAGAAAATTTCAGCAACCGAATATGAATTGATTGCTACGGCTACAATTGAAAAAGGATGGCATTTGTATTCTCAAGCGATTCCTGAAAACGGACCAAAACCAACAAAATTTGTTTTCCCTGCTAATCCAAAATTCCTTAAAAAAGGAAATACAATGGAAGAAAAAGGGCATACCGTACAAGATCCTATTTTTGAAATGCAAATTAAATATTTTGAAACCAAAGCTTCTTTCAAACAACGCATCCGTCTAAAAGGGAAAGCACCTTTTAAAGTAAAAGCGACAGTTGAATATATGGTTTGTGATGACAGCAGATGTTTGCCGCCAACAGAAGAAGATTTAGCATTTAGTATTAAATAAAAATAATTAGATGAAGAAGTTTCTTTTTGTATTCGCTTTCATTGTTTTTACAGCTCTGGGGTATTCTCAAAGTTCCGATCCGGTAAAATGGGCGACTTCTGTAGAGAAAATTTCGGATACCGAATACGATTTGGTTACCAAAGCGACTATCGAATCCGGCTGGCACTTGTACTCGCAGGTTATTCCTGAGGGAGGTCCTACCGCCACCAGTTTTATTTATGACGATAGTGAAGGAGGTTTTACCATAGTTGGAAATACAACCGAGGAAGAAGGAAAAACAGCAGAAGATCCTGTGTTTAAATTAAAAACAAAGTTTTTTGAGAACGAAGCTGTTTTTAAGCAAAGAGTAGAAGTTCAGGGAAAAGTAGCTTCTATACCTACTTTTATAGAATATGTTGCTGCAAATGCGACTCAAAGTTTAGAGGCAAAAGAGGTAGAGTTGACTTTTGATCTTGCTGCCGCGACAACTGCAACTGACACTAAAGCGGTTGAGGTACAAAAAGCAACCGCAGCTCCGAGTGATGTAAATACAACTGATACAGCTGCTAAAAAAGGACTTTGGTCGATCTTTTTTATTGCCTTTTTATCCGGTTTTGCAGCTTTGCTGACACCTTGCGTGTTCCCGATGATTCCCATGACAGTGAGTTTCTTTACGAAACAGAGTAAAAATAAAGCCGTTGGGATTAGAAATGCGATTATTTATGGTCTTTGTATCATTTTTATCTATGTTTTATTAGGAACAGCGGTAACGAGTATTTTTGGAGCTGATGCTTTGAATGCTTTGGCAACCAATGTTTGGTTTAATATCATTTTCTTTATCCTTTTAGTGGTATTTGCCGTATCATTTTTAGGAGCTTTTGAAATTATGTTACCCAATTCGTGGGCAAATAAAGTAGATTCTCAAGCCGACAGAGGAGGGATGATTGGAATCTTTTTTATGGCTTTGGCTTTAGCGATTGTATCTTTTTCCTGTACAGGACCTATTGTAGGAACCTTATTGGTAGAAGCCGCTTCTAAAGGAGGAATTGCTCCAATTATCGGGATGTTAGGATTTTCATTTGCGATAGCTTTACCCTTTGCCTTATTTGCTGCCTTCCCGGGCTGGTTAAACTCTTTACCAAAATCAGGAGGCTGGCTAAATACGGTAAAAGTTGTTTTGGGATTCTTAGAATTGGCTTTAGCATTCAAATTTTTATCTCAGGCCGATTTAGTATTGCAAACACATTTTTTGGAAAGAGAAGTGTTTTTAGCGATTTGGATTGCCATTTTTGGGGCTTTGGCATTTTATCTTTTTGGAAAAATCCAATTGCCGCATGATTCTCCGTTAACCCATATTTCGGTAGGAAGATTAGGTTTAGGATTGATTGTGATGTCATTTACCATTTATATGATTCCGGGATTATGGGGAGCGCCTTTAAATTTAATTAGTGCCTTCCCGCCACCTCAGGAATATAGCGAATCACCTTATGGAGTGGGTTATTCTAAAACCGGAGGAGCTTCCGAAGTGCCAACAGAATTGCCGGAAGGAGCTCATCTTTTAGCCCCGCATGATATTGTTGCTTTTGATGATTATGACAAAGGTTTGGCTTATGCTAAAGAAGTTGGTAAACCGGTGATGTTAGATTTTACAGGTTGGGCTTGCGTGAACTGCCGAAAGATGGAACAAAATGTTTGGCCCAAGCCGGAAATTTTGAAAATTCTGAAAAACGATGTGGTTTTAATTTCACTATATGTGGATGACAAGCGTCCGTTGGAAGCGGATGAAATTACCGAATCTAAATTGCAACCCGGTAAAAAGTTGAAATACATTGGTCAAAAATGGAGCGAATTACAAACACTGAAATATAAAGCTAATTCTCAGCCATTTTATGTGCTGATGGATCATAATGAAGAAAATCTTAATACTCCGGTTGGTTATACACCCGATGTAGAAGAATTTTACCAATGGCTTCAGGATGGGATTTTAAAATTTAAAAAATAAAATCGAATTTTTTGTTGATTTTGTAATATAGTAAAGCTGTAAAAAAATACTCTGTTTTTAATATTGAACAATCCTTTCTGTTTTCAGGAAGGATTTTTTTCTTTTAGGAATTTTACAAGAATATTAGCAGTATTGATGATTACTATCGCAGTACTTCTGCTTACCTTTGTCGCCCATAAAAAAGAAAAATGTCCTTAGCTACTTATACCAAAGAGTTCTCCTATAATTTACGATTAGCCTATCCTATTATTTTGGGAATGTTAGGTCATACTGTTGTGGGAATTGTCGATAATGTGATGGTGGGTAAATTAGGCCCTGCTGAATTGGCTGCCGTTTCTTTGGCTAACAGTTTTGTGTTTATAGCCATGTCTTTGGGAATTGGTTTTTCAACAGCCATTACACCTCTGGCTGCCGAAGCGGATGGCGAACAAAATATTGAAAAAGGCAGGAGTGTTTTTCATCATGGCTTGTATTTATGTACTTTTTTAGGTTTTTTTCTGTTTGTGTTGGTCTTTTTTGCCAAACAGTTGATTGTTTTTATGGGACAGCCTGCTCATGTGGTGGATTTGGCTAAACCGTATCTCGATATCGTCGCTTTTTCGTTGATTCCGCTGATTATGTTTCAGGGTTACAAACAATTTGCCGACGGCATGAGTGAAACCAAATATTCCATGTGGGCAACCATTTTAGGAAATGTGGTTAATGTGGTTTTGAATTATTTATTCATCTACGGAATTTGGTTTTTTCCCGCTTTAGGAATTGTGGGTGCTGCTATCGGAACGATTGTTTCCCGATTTGTAATGCTAGGTTATATGCATTACAAAATGCAGCGAAAACCGAAATTTCATCCTTTTTTTGAAGGTTTTTCAATTAAAGAATTAAAGAAGGAAATGAATCTTAAAATCATCCGATTGGGTGCCCCTTCTTCGATGCAAATGTTTTTTGAGGTAGCCTTATTTACCAGTGCGGTTTGGTTGTCGGGAACGATTGGGGTTGCTAATCAGGCGGCGAATCAGATTGCCTTGAGTCTGGCTTCGTTTACTTTTATGTTTGCGATGGGACTGAGTGTTGCGGCAACTATCAGAGTGGGCAATCAAAAAGGATTGGGCGATTATAAGAAAATGAAAATTGTAGCTTTTTCTATTTTTCTATTGGTGGTTTTGTTGGAAATATTCTTTGCGTTGTTTTTTATTTTGTTTCATCAGCAAATGCCTGAATTGTTTGTGAATATGAATGATGTTGCCAATTTAGCGGCCAATGCCGAAGTGGTAACGATAGCGGCTCAATTGCTTCTGGTAGCTGCAGTTTTTCAAATTTCCGATGGTATTCAGGTGGTGGTTTTAGGAGCTTTGCGTGGTTTGCAGGATGCTAAAATCCCGATGTTTATTACTTTTTTTGCCTATTGGGTTGTAGGTTTTCCGGTATCGGTTTATTTAGGATTATTTACTCAACTCAAAGCCGTGGGAATCTGGATAGGCTTATTGGCAGGTTTAACAACAGCAGCTTTATTTTTGTATCTTCGCTTCATCAGTTTAACAACCAAATTGATTCGGGAAAAACATTAGCAGCAAATAAAAAATCAAATTATAAATAAAATGGAATTACCAAAATTTGTACTCGGCGACAATACCGATTTTCCGGATGATATTTTTATCATTCATTTAGATTATCCAAGATTTATTATCAATTTAAAAGATGATGAAGTGGAAATTATGGAAGAACCTGAAGATTTGGATGAGGCCGAATTAAATGCCGAAATGGAGAGTTTAATTGAACAGGCGAATGCTTTTTATGACAGAGAAATGGAACGCTATGAGCAGGACTAAGTTCTGAGGTTTTTGTAGGTTTCTAATAATAACTGAGCGGCTGCAAAAGGTGAAGTTTCATTGTTTTGCACCGCTTTTTTAGTTTCTTTCAATACATTTTGAATTTGAGGATGGTTAAAAAAGTCCTGTTTTAATTGATCATTAATGGTTTCTGTTAGCCAATAGTCATTTTGTTCGGCTCTTTTACGGTTAAAATAACCATTGTTTTTGGTTGTTTCTACATAGTTTAAAATAATTTTTTCTACTTCCGGAATACCTTCCTGAGTTTTAGAACTACAGGTGGTTACTGTTGGAATCCAACCTGACTTTTTTGGTGGAAAATAATGTAAAGCTCGACTCAATTCGGTTTTTGTTAATGTAGTTTTGGGAATATTGTCTCCATCCGATTTTGTAATGACAATTGCGTCGGCCATTTCTATAATTCCTCTTTTGATGCCTTGCAATTCATCACCGGCTCCAGTAATTTGTAATAATAAAAAGAAATCGACCATGCTGTGAACGGCAATTTCACTTTGACCAACACCCACCGTTTCAATGATAATAGTATCAAATCCGGCGGCTTCACAAAGCGTAATGGTTTCTCTGGTTTTTCGGGCTACACCGCCCAGAGTTTCTCCTGAAGCCGAAGGACGCACATAAGCATTGGGATCTTTGGATAATTTTTCCATTCGGGTTTTGTCTCCTAAAATACTGCCGTGCGAAACGGCACTACTGGGATCAATTGTCAGAACGGCTACTTTTTTACCCTGATGAGTCAAATGTTTACCAAAAACTTCAATGAAACTGCTTTTTCCAACTCCGGGAACGCCCGTGATTCCTATTCGAATGGATGAATTGGCATGTGGTAAGCAGCCATTGATAACTGTATTTGCTTTAGCGAAATGATTCGGATTGTTGCTTTCGATTAAAGTAATCGCCCGACTCAATGCAGTGGTGTCTCCTGCAATAATTTGAGCAATAAGTTCTTCGGCTTCAGGTTGTACCATTCTGGCCTGACGAACTTTTTTTAAGACCGAAGGGTTGAAGTTCTCAGGGTTTTCGTGATGGTTTTTATCCTTTTTCAAAATACAGATGCTTTACGTAAAAATAATACAATAAAGATAAAAATTTTGATAATGCTATTAAGGTTATGATACTAGCAAATTAGTAAATATCTTTGCAGCACTATGATTAATATACTGCTGATTTTTGTCTATTTACTGCTGGGTGTTGCTTTGCAATACGTTAAATGGTTTCCTTCCGATAGCTATAAACTCATTAATAAGTTTGTCGTTTACATCTGTCTTCCGGCTTTAGCTTTATACTATATTCCAAAAGTGCATTGGGATAATCAATTGTTGTACTTGATAGGAGTTACCTGGATAGGTTTTAGTCTTGCTTTCTTTTTATTTCGCTTTCTGGGAAAAAAATACGGATGGTCGAAAAAATTAGTAGGTTGCTTGATTATTACCGCCGGTTTAGGAAATACGTCTTTTTTGGGCTATCCCATAGTGAATGCATTATATGGTTCCGAAGGATTAAAAATGGCTATTTTAGTTGACCAACCAGGAACTTTTGTAGTGCTTTCAACTCTTGCTGTTGTAGTAGCTACGCTGTATTCTAAAGAAGCAACCAGCGGTGCTGAAATAGTGAAGAAAGTCATGTTGTTTCCGCCTTTTATATGCTTTTTAGTGGCTGTTTTTGCTAATGTTTTGGATCTGGATTTTCATGATTATTTTCAATTGGCTTTCCAGAAATTAGGCAGTTTGCTCACGCCTTTAGCAATGATTTCAGTTGGTTTACAATTGCATTTTGACAGCCGAAGCCAACATTGGAAATTTCTTTGGATTGGTTTGGCTTATAAATTACTAATTACACCGGCGCTATTGTTTTTATTATATGTTGTTATCTTAAAACAACACGGTTTAATGATTCAGGTAGCATTGATTGAGGCAGCCATGGCGCCTATGATTATGGCAAGTATTCTGGCTACTTCTCACGGATTAAAACCAAGGCTGAGTAGTATGATGATTGGTTTTGGGATTCCTATTTCCTTTGTTACGCTCGCTTTTTGGTATTTTGTTTTGCAGTATATTTAAAACAAGTTTTTGTCTTTAACAAACATTTATCTCTGCAAAAAAACTAAGGTTAACTTTTTTTTGACTAATTTTATAGGACTTATATAAAATTAGAAACTATGGCAACAATACGATTAGGCGATATCGCTCCCGACTTTAAAGCAGAAACCACACAGGGAACTGTACAATTTCATGAATGGTTAGGGGATTCCTGGGGTGTTTTATTTTCACATCCTTCAGATTTTACTCCTGTTTGTACAACTGAATTAGGAACTGTGGCGAATTATTTCCCTGAATTTCAAAAAAGAAATACCAAAGTAATTGCTTTGAGTGTTGACGGATTAGAATCACACCTAAACTGGATTAAAGATATTGAGGAAACTCAAAATGTTACTTTGCAATACCCAATTATCGCAGACGAAAATAAAGAAGTAGCCAATTTGTATGATATGATTCATCCTAATGCAAATGATACTTTTACAGTTCGTTCAGTATTTATTATTGGAGCTGATAAAAAAGTGAAATTAATCCTGACGTACCCAGCTTCAACAGGACGTAATTTTGACGAATTATTACGTGTAATTGACAGTTTGCAATTAACGGCTAATTATAGTGTGGCAACGCCGGCTAACTGGAATGATGGTCAGGATGTGGTGATTTCGCCTTCCATTCCGGATGAAGATATTCCTGCAAAATTCCCAAAAGGATTTCAGCGTATTAAATATTATTTGAGAATGACGCCGCAGCCGAATAAGTAATTTTTAGGTTTTGAGAATAAAAAAGGAACTCTGTATTTTACTGAGTTCCTTTTTGCTTTGTATAGCTTTTAGTGAGATTGCTTCGCTGCGCTCGCAATGACTCATTAAAATCCTAAATTGATTTTTGCATACTGCAATAACATAATTGTTTTGGCATCTTTTAGCTCCCCACTGGCAATCATGTTGTAGGCTTCGTCAAAAGGCATTTCTAAGACTTCAATGTTTTCCTGTTCTTCTTCCAGTCCGCCACCTTCACTTACTTTCATAGAAGCGTTATATTCGCCTATAAAAAGATAAAGAATTTCAGTTATCGCTCCGGGAGACATATAAGTTTCCATAACTTTTTCCACTTTAGAAATGCGGTAACCGGTTTCTTCTTCGGTTTCTCGAATGATGCATTGTTCCGGTTCGTCCTGATCTAATAAGCCGGCACAAACTTCTACCATCATTCCGCTTGTGTTTCCGTTTAAATAAGTTGGTAAACGAAATTGACGGGTTAAGACGATGTTGCGGTTTTCTTTGTTGTACAGTAAGATAGCTGCTCCGTTTCCGCGGTCATACACCTCTCTTTTTTGGGTAATAATGCTGTTGTCGGCTTTGTGATAATCAAAAGTTACATTGTTGAGGATGTACCAGTTATCCGAAAGTAATTCTGTTTTTTGAATGTCTATTTTTGGGTTGTGCATAAAGGTGTGATAGTTTTGGATATAAAAAAACGCTCTGAATTTTCAGAGCGTTAGTTGTTGTCTTATTTTGTGATAGTTTGTTTTCTGTCCGGACCAACAGAAACAATCTTGATAGGCACTTCAAGCTCTTTTTCGATGTACTCGATATATTCTTTCAATTCAACCGGTAATTCATCATAAGTAGTCATTCCTGTTAAATCCTGTTTCCAACCTTTGAATTCTTTGTAAACCGGAGAAACATTCTCTTCTTCTACATTGTATGGGAAATGAGCAATATTTTTTCCTTTATAGTTGTATTCTGTGCAAACTTTTAAAGTATCGAAACCAGAAAGTACATCTGCTTTCATCATCATTAATTGGGTTACACCATTAACTTGTACTGCGTATTTCAAAGCAACTAAGTCTAACCATCCGCAACGTCTGGCTCTTCCGGTTACGGAACCAAATTCGTTTCCTACTTTAGCCATAGTAGCACCTACTTCGTCAAAAAGTTCTGTAGGGAATGGGCCGCTACCTACACGAGTCGTGTAAGCTTTGAAAATTCCGTAAACTTCTTTGATTTTGTTAGGAGCAATTCCTAAACCGGTACAAGCTCCGGCAGCTGTAGTGTTAGATGAAGTTACAAAAGGGTAAGTTCCAAAATCAACATCTAATAATGAACCCTGAGCTCCTTCGCATAAAATAGATTTTCCTGCTTTTTGAGCCTGATACATATATTCTTCACTGTCGATGAATTCTAATTTTTTGATTTCATCGATAGCTTCAAAAAATTCGGCTTCTAATTCAGCCAGATTGTATTGTAATTCTACACCGTAGAAAGCAATCATTGCTTCGTGTTTGTCAGCTAAAGAGCGGTATCTTTCTTTGAAATCTTCTAATTCGATGTCTCCTACACGCAATCCGTTTCTGCCTGTTTTGTCCATGTAAGTTGGACCAATACCTTTAAGAGTAGAACCAATTTTTGCTTTCCCTTTAGAAGCTTCAGAAGCAGCGTCTAATAAACGGTGAGTAGGTAAGATTAAGTGTGCTTTTCTGGAAATGATTAATTTCTTTTTGATATCCATATCAAATTTAGCCAATCCTTCGATTTCTTTTTGAAAAACTACAGGATCGATTACAACACCATTTCCAATAACATTTACCGCTGATTTATGGAAAATTCCGGAAGGAATGGTTCTAAGTACGTGTTTTATTCCGTCAAATTCTAAAGTGTGTCCGGCATTTGGACCTCCTTGAAAACGGGCGATAATATCGTAATTTGAGGTAAGAACGTCAACAATTTTTCCTTTTCCTTCATCTCCCCATTGTAATCCTAGTAATAAATCTACGGTCATTTTAATTTATTTATTAATCTTTAATTTGTTTTAGCAGACATTAATAAATCTGCGTTTTTAACTAAATGTGTTATTGATTTTCTTCTTTTTGTTCTTCTTTCTTAGATCCTTTTTTGGTGCCGTAAAAATACAAGGAATGATTGGAAATTTCTACATCAAAAATTTCTTCGATGGTTTTTTTGATGGTTTGTATTCTTGGATCACAAAATTCAATCACGTCACCGGTATCAGTCATAATAAGGTGATCGTGTTGTTTGTCAAAATAGGATTTTTCATAATGTGCCTGATTTTGTCCAAATTGATGTTTGCGAACCAAAGCACAGTCTAACAGTAACTCAATAGTGTTGTACAGCGTAGCTCTACTCACACGATAGTTTTTGTTTTTCATTTTGATATACAGATTTTCGATATCAAAATGCTCTTCGCTTTCATAGATTTCCTGAAGTATAGAGTAACGTTCAGGCGTTTTTCTATGCCCGTTTTTTTCAAGATACATTGTAAAAACATTTTTTACAATCTCCTGATTTTTGTCGTTATTTGTCGAAATAAGTGTCATATTCGGCAAAGATAAATTATTATTTTAATAGTTTTCAAGTTTAAGTGCTTATAAGAGAATAATTTTGTTCTTTTTGTTTAGAAATGCATTGGAGATTTCTGAAAGAATTAGAGAAAAACATCTGCTTAATTTTTATAAACTCTGGTTACACGGTCAATTCCGTCAATTTTTTTAATATTTTCAATTAATTTTTTCAGGATTGTAATGTTTTGTACAATCACGGTTAATTGTCCCTTGAAAAGTCCGGCTTCACCGCTCAAGGAGATACTTTGAATGTTAACATTCATGTTGTTTGAAATAACTTTGGTTAATTCATTAGTTAAACCAATAGTGTCCATTCCAGTAATATTCAAAGTAGCTTTGAATTCCTGTTGAGAAGAGTCAATCCATTTGGCCTGCATAATGCGGTAAGCGTAATTAGATTGTAAAGAAATAGCATTAGGACAATCTTTTTTGTGGACTTTAATTCCTTCGTTGATAGTTACAAAACCAAAAACCTGATCTCCTGGGATAGGATTACAGCAACTGGCCAATTTATAGTCTAATTTGTCCTGTTCTTTTCCAAAAACAAGTAAATCATAGTTGTTGTTGATTACCGGTTTATGAATGTCAGTGTCAGCGGTATTGCTGCCCGGACGCTTGATTTTGTTTTTAAAGAAATTAATTAAAGTGTTGCTTTTTTGAGCAGCAAAATCCTTTAATTGTTGGTTGTCAATGGTTCCCAGACCTACACGGTAAAATAAATCCAGACTGGTTTTTAAGTGGAAATAATTTACCAACTCATTGACCACCGTTTCGTTCATGTTGATTTTTAGGTGTTTTAATTTACGGGTTAAAACTTCTTTTCCTTCTTCGGCAATTTTCTTGGTATTTTCATTAAGAACGTTTTTGATTTTATTCTTAGCTCTCGAAGTGGTTACATAATCTAACCAGTTGGCGGTAGGTTTTTGATTAGGTGAGGTGATAATTTCTACCTGATCCCCGCTTTTTAATTCGTGATTTAATGGAACTAATTTTCCGTTAACTCTCGTTCCTCGGGTTTTGATACCAATTTCGGAGTGAATACTGAAGGCAAAATCTAGCGAAGTAGCACCTTTTGGTAACGATTTAATGTCTCCTTTTGGGGTAAACACATAGATTTCTTTAGAATACAAATTCATTTTGAAATCTTCGACAAAATCAATCGCATTAGTTTCCGAGTTTTCTAAGGCTTCTCTTAACAGATTTAGCCAAACATCTAAACCGCCTTCTTCCGAATCTCCATTTTTGTATTTGTAATGCGCCGCATATCCTTTTTCGGCAATTTCATCCATACGCTCAGAGCGAACCTGTACTTCAACCCAGCGTCCTTTTGGTCCCATTACAGTGATGTGCAGCGCTTCGTATCCTGTAGATTTAGGCGAAGAAATCCAGTCTCTTAATCGGCTAGGGCTGGGTCTGTAATGGTCGGTAACGATAGAGTAGATTTTCCAGGCAAGGAATTTCTCGTCATGAGGATCGGATTTATAAACGATTCGCAGCGCAAATTTATCGTAAACTTCATCGAAGCTTACGTTTTGAGCTTTCATTTTTCTTCGAATTGAATAAATGGATTTCGGACGTCCTTTGATAATATAGTCTAAACCTTCAGCATCCAGAGAGGCTTTTAAAACATCCGAGATGTCTTTGATGTAAGCATCCTGTTGTTCTTTGGTTTCTTTGATTTTGCTTACAATGTCTTCGTAAACGGCAGGTTCGGTGTATTTTAAACCTAAATCTTCCAGTTTGGTTTTGATGTTGTAAAGTCCCAAACGATGTGCTAAAGGCGCATAAATGTATAAGGTTTCCGAAGCAATTTTTACCTGTTTGTAATCGTCCATGGATTCCATGGTTTGCATGTTGTGTAATCTGTCGGCAATTTTTATCAGAATTACACGAACATCATCGTACAAAGTCAGCAACATTTTTCGGAAATTTTCCGCCTGCATCGACACATTCATGTCTTTTTGTACGATAGAAATTTTAGTTAAGCCCTCTACCAGTTGGGCAACTTTAGGATTGAACATACGTTCGATATCCTTAACCGTTGTAGGTGTGTCTTCAACTACATCGTGTAATAAGGCTGCGGCAATGGAAGTGGCTCCGAGTCCAATTTCGGAAGCTACAATTTTAGCAACGGCAATTGGATGGAAAATATAAGCTTCGCCTGATTTTCTTCTTTGGTCTTTATGTGCTTCAACAGCAACGTCAAATGCTTTGCGTATTAGTTTTTTGTCTTCCGTAGTTAAAGTTTGGTAACTGATACGTAGTAATTCTTTGTATTCCTGAGCAATTGCTTTGTTCTCTTTTTCGATATCTATTTCTGTCATAATTGCAGGGTTGATTTTCTAAAAATAGCGATAAGTTCGCATATATGCAATAGGTTAGTTTAGAAGGTAGATTTTAGATTTTGGAATGTAATCTGAGATCTAAAAACCTCTTTGTCTTTTGGCTTCAAAAATTAAGATGGCGGCAGCAACCGAAACGTTCATACTGTCGATTTCGCCTTGCATTGGGATAATGATGTTTTGAGTAGCGGCATCACGCCATTCCTGAGTGAGTCCGGTGGCTTCGGTACCAACAACCAAAGCGGTCGGTTCGGTGAAATTTTGAGTGTGGTAACTGGTTGAATTTTGCAAAGTAGCGCAGTAGAAATTAATGTTTTTTTCTTTTAAAAAAGCGATAATTTCAGAGGTGCTTGCTGTTGCAATTTGATTGGTGAATAGACAGCCCACACTGGAACGCACAATATTAGGGTTGTATAAATCGCTTTTTGGATTGGCAATAATTACGGCATCCAAATTGGCAGCATCGGCAGTTCTCAAAAGAGCACCGATGTTTCCTGGTTTTTCAGGAGCTTCGGCTACTAAAATTAACGGGTTTTCCGATAATTTTAAATCTGAAAGTTGTAAAGATTTGGATTGGGCTACAGCCAAAACACCTTCGGTGGTTTCGCGATAGCTTAGCTTTTGATAAACTTCTTTATTTATTTCTATAAAATCGGCATGAGGAGCTAATTTTTTAGCTTCGGTTTCGCTGCAAATTTCAGGGTAAAATAAAAGAGTCTGAATTTTGTAATGTCCTTTTATGGCTAATGAAATTTCGCGAACGCCTTCAATTAAAAAAGTGCCGGTTTGTTTTCTGTTTTTGGCTTTTTCCTGTAATAATACTAAAGATTTTATGAATGGATTTTGAATGGATGTAATTTGTTTCAAGAGATTCTAAATTTTAGTATTTACGGTATTTTAAACGGTTCTTTGAACGACTTCGAAAATTTTAGAATCTTCGCATTTTAGTGTTTTTGAAGGGAATTTCATTAATAGGGCATAGTCGTGAGTAGCCATAATGATGGTTTTTCCGTTAGCATTGATTTTTTTCAAAACATCCAAAACTTCCACGCTGGTTTGCGGATCTAAGTTTCCTGTAGGTTCGTCGGCTAAAATAAGTTCCGGGTCGTTTAATAAGGCTCTCGCAATGGCAACACGTTGTTGTTCTCCGCCGGAAATTTGGTGTGGCATTTTTTGAGCGTAATTTTTCATACCTACTTTGTCCAAAACTTCTTCAATCTTGCGATCCATTTCGTTTTTGTCAGTCCATCCGGTTGCTTTAAGTACAAAAAGCATATTGTCTTTGATGGAACGATCCGGTAAAAGTTTGAAATCCTGAAAAACTATCCCGATTTTACGTCTTAAAAACGGAATGTCGTTTTCTTTAAGGGTTTCTAAATCAAAGTCAACAATGTGTCCCTGGCCTTCTGTTAGTGGTAAATCGGCGTAAAGGGTTTTCATTAAACTACTTTTTCCGGAACCTGTTTTTCCAATGATGTAAAGGAACTCTCCGTGATTTACTTCGAGATTAACATTTGATAAAACTACTTTATCTTCCTGATAAATGGTTGCGTTTTTTAATGACAGTACAGCTTGAGACATAGTTAACATTTGTTTATGGTGTAAAAGTAATTATCAATTATGAAATAGCAATATCAATTGTTGGTTTTTTATGTCCTGTTAAAAGATTTGTTCATAATAAAAGCTGATTGTATAACGTTATAAAGCCTGTAATATGATATATTTGAAGAATAAAAAATAGAAAAAATGCGCAAATTTTCCTGGCTACTCTTTTTATTGGTTTTAGCCAAAACCAATTCGCTTTCGGCACAAGAATCATCCATATATACCAGTAAACTAAAAGAATTTGACAGAGCGGTTTCTTTGTACAAAGACAATCAGTACGCCTCGGCACAATATCTTTTTGAAAAAGTAAAAGCAACTACTCAGAACGAGGAAACCAGATCCGACTGCACCTATTATGATGCCAGTTGTGCGGTTCGTTTGGGTCATGCCAATGCGGATGTTTTGATGGAATCTTTTTTAGAAACTTACCCAACAAGTTCTAAAAGCAATCAGGCTTATACCGAAGTGGCACATTATTATTTCAATCAGGGAAATTATAAAGAAGCGCTGCGCTGGTTTGAAAAAACCGATGAAAGTCAGTTAAGTGCAAAAGATAAAGACCGTTTTAATTTTCAAAAAGGGTACAGTCTTTTTAATTCCAATGATAAAAAAGAGGCTTCGAAATATTTCAATAAGGTGCTGAACTCTGAAACTTATGGGCCTCAGGCTAAATATTATATGGGCTTTATGGCTTATGAAGGAGATAATTATCAGGAAGCTAATAAATATTTTGATCAGGTAGCCACTGATGAAAAATATGCTGAAAAGTTATCCTACTATCAGGCGGATATGAGTTTTAAATCCGGGAATTTTGAGAAAGCCATCGAGCAGGGACAAAAAGCAATGGCAAAATCAACTCCTGCTGAAAAATCAGAATTGAATAAAATTATAGGTGAAAGCTATTTTAACCTAAAAAAATACAACGAAGCGATTCCGTATTTGGTTGCCTACAAAGGCAAAAGAGGAAAATGGAATAATACCGATTATTACCAATTAGGTTACGCTTACTACAAGCAAAATGATTACGAAAATGCTATAGCACAGTTCAATAAAATCATTGGAGGGAAAGACGGCGTGGCACAAAATGCCTATTATCATTTGGGAGAAAGTTATTTGAAACTAAACCAAAAACAGCAGGCTTTGAATGCTTTTAAAAATGCTTCCGAAATGGCTTTTGATGCAGCTATTCAGGAAGATGCATATTTGAATTATGCCAAATTGAGTTATGAATTAGGAAATTCTTATCAAAGTGTGCCTTCGGTGTTGTTAGGTTTTATCAATAAATATCCAAATAATCCAAATCGTTCTGTAGTAGAAAAATTATTGATTGACTCTTATATTTCGTCTAAAAACTACAAAGAAGCTTTGACTTTGTTAGAAAAAAATAAAAGTCCTGAAAACAGACTGGCTTACCAAAAAGTGACGTTCTACAGAGGGTTGGAATTGTACACTGACAGAGATTATGATACGGCTTTGCAAATGTTTCAAAAATCGCTTGCTAATACAAGTGATGCACAGTTTACTGCCAGAGCTACTTTCTGGAAAGGAGAAACCGAGTATGTGTTGAATGATTATAATAAATCCTTGTTGAGTTTCAAACAATTTGTTGGAATGGCTGCAGCAGCATCGACTCCGGAATATAAAAACAGCAGTTATAATGTGGCTTATGCTTATTTTAAATTGAAAGAATACGATGCGGCCGGAGATGCTTTTCAAAAATTTATCGATAAGGTAAAAGATGATAAAGTTAGAATTACCGATGCTTATTTGCGTTTAGCTGATTGTCGATTTGTGACTTCGAAATACTGGCCGGCTATGGATGCTTACAATAAAGTTATCGAATTGAAAAGCGTTGATGCTGATTATGCTTATTATCAAAAAGCCTTGTGTTATGGTTTTGTTTCCAGAAACGACAGAAAAATTGAAGACCTGAACATTTTTATTCAAAACTATCCTAAATCAAGTTACCGTGATGATGCTTTGTTCGAATTAGGGAATACTTATGTGGCGACCGACAAGCAGGATTCAGCCTTGAAAACTTATGATAAATTAATAGCAGAATATAAAACTGGTGCTTTTACTTCGAGAGCTATTTTGCGTCAGGGATTGGTTTATTATAATTCCGACAGAAGTTCGGAAGCTTTGATGAAATTTAAAAAAGTAGCCGCCGAATATCCAAAAACACCGGAAGCCTTAGAAGCGGTGGCAACTGCAAGATTGATTTATGTGGATAGCGGAAAAGTAGGCGAATATGCTACCTGGGTAAAAACTTTAGATTTCGTTGCGGTTACCGATGCTGATTTGGACAACGATACTTTTGAATCGGCCATGAAACAATTTGATCAAAATAATACTACTCAGGCGATTTCAGGATTCAGAGCTTATATTTCGAGTTTTCCAAACGGAATTCACGCTTTGAAAGCTAATTTTTATTTGGCTCAGGCTTATTTTGCCGAAGGACAAAAAGACAAAGCGGTGCCTAATTACGAATATGTAGTTAATGAACCAAGAAATGAATTTACCGAACAATCCTTAACCCGATTAGGGCAAATTTTATTGAGCGGTAGTTCGAAAGAAAAGGCGATTCCGGTGTTATTGCGTTTGGAAAATGAAGCCGATTTGTATCAAAATAAGGTTTTTGCACAATCGAATTTGATGAAATGTTATTACGAGAAAAAGGATTTCTCAAATGCGGTGGTGTATGCTGATAAGGTTTTGTCAAATCCAAAAACAGATGATAATGTAAAAAGTGATGCGCAAATTATCATCGCGCGTTCGGCTATGCAAACCGGAGATGAATCTAAAGCTAAAGCGGCTTATGCCAAAGTACTTCCAATAGCCAAAGGGGAATTGGCAGCCGAAGCTTTGTATTACGATGCTTATTTTAAAAACAAAGAAGGAAAATTTGAGGCTTCGAATACTTCGGTTCAGAAATTAGCGAAGAGTTATGCTACTTATCGTTATTACGGTGCCAAAGGTTTGGTTTTGATGGCTAAAAACTTTTACGGATTGAAAGATAGTTTTCAGGCAACTTATATTTTGGATAGTGTGATTCAGAATTTTTCAGATTATCCGGATGTGGTTGCTGAGGCACAAACAGAGTTGAGTGCTATAAAAGCAGAAGAAGCTAAAACGAATTCGTCGGTTAGATAAAGTTAGAAAAAGAAAATAGAAGCTAGAAAATAGAAAAAAGAAGTAACAAAATATTGAATTGACGTTTAGTCTTTATTCTATATTCTTTTCTCTCTTTTCTTCTCAAATAAATAAAACAAGAAATATGAAATTCAATTTCCAAAATAAAATAATAACAAGTCTGTTTTTGATGGTTTTGCAATTTTCTTTTGCTCAAAAGAAAAATACAAACATTGGTTCAGAAGAAGTAAATATTGTTAAACCGTATACACCTACCGTTTCGGATGCATCCAAAATTCAGGAATCACCGGTTTTGGATGATGAAGGAAATGCGAAGAAAGAAACCATCAAGTATTCCATTTTTTCATTTCCGGTAGCTTCTACTTTTACACCTGCTAAAGGAAAAGCGGAAGATGTGGAGAAGGAGGCTAAAGAAAAGTTTTATAACAATTATGCGACTATTGCCGGAGGAAATTATGGTCATCTGAATGCCGAATTATTTGTTAATCAGGACTTGGAAAATAATGATTATGTAGGTGGAATGTTTCGTCATTTTTCTTCTCAGGGTGGTATCAATAATGTGACATTGGATAACTGGTTTTACGATACGGCTTTGGATGCTTTTTATGGTGCTAATTATGATAAAATGTCCTGGAATGTTGATTTAGGTTATCAAAATCAGGTGTACAATTGGTATGGTTTGCCAATGGATTTCGGGAGTTCGTTAAGTACAGCTGACAGAAATACTTTGATTGGGAATATTGATTCGAAACATTCGTATAACGGCATTTCTTTAGGAGGAAAAATGCAGTTTTATGAAGGTGCTTTTAAAGAGCTTTCTTTGAAATACAAACATTTTGCCGATAGTTTTGATTCGTCTGAGAATCGTTTTTATATCAAACCTTCTTTGCGATTTGATGTTTCGGACCAATTTGTGAAAACCGATATTATCGTGGATTATGTGGGCGGAAGTTTTGCTAAAAATTATGAAAATACGAATACGGAGAAGCTGAAATATGGTTTTACCAATATTGGAATCGCACCAAGTTTAAATTTACAGGAAAATGGTTGGGATGTAAATTTAGGAGTGAAATTATTTTATAGTATGGACAGAGAAGGGAGTGATAACCGATTTTTAATCTATCCAAATATTAATGTTTCTTATCCGGTTGTGGAGGATTTGATGATTTTTTATGCTGGTGCCGAAGGGAATTTGGAGCAAAACTCTTATAGTGATTTTGTAAGCGAAAATCCGTTTTTGTCTCCTGCTTTAGGTGTTTCTCCAACGGATAAACAATATGATATTTTTGCCGGGCTAAAAGGAAAATTAGCTTCCAGTGTGAGTTATAATTTACGTGGTTCTTATGTTAATGAACGCAATAAAGCCTTGTACAGAAGCAATGATTATACGGAGAATGTGGCTAATGAAGATTATGCTTTTGGAAATTCTTTTCAGGTGATTTATGACGATGTGCGTACTTTTAGATTTTCGGGAGATTTGAAAGCCGATTTTTCTCAAAATGTAAGTTTTGGAATTGGAGGGACTTTCAGCAGCTACAAGAACAGTGTGGAGCAGGAAGCCTGGAATTTACCAACAGTTGAAGTGAATTCGTCATTGGATTTTAATATTACGCCAAAATGGTATGCGGGTGCAAAGGTGTTTTATGTAGGTGAAAGAAAAGATATGCAAAGCAATACCGATTTAGTTTCCGAAGAAACTCCTGTGAAATTAGGAAGTTATTTTGATTTGAATTCGCATGTGGGTTATAAGTACAATTCGCAGTTAACCGGATTTTTGAAATTGAATAATATGACGAATAAATCCTATCAAAAATGGATGAATTATCCGGTTCAGGGATTTCAGGTTTTGGTGGGTGTGAATTATAAATTTGATTTTTAGTATTTTAGTTTTAAACGCAAAGTTTAAAAAGATTTAACCGCAAAGTTATTTAAGATAGCTTTGCGGTTATTTTTTTGCCACAGATTTATGATTTAAAAGATTATCTTTTTTGTTTTTAAGCTTAGTGAGCTTTGCGAAACCTTTGTGTTCTTTGCGGTTGAAAAAATGAAAGAATTACTCTGTAAACGGAATCGCAACTCGGGTTTTGTCCCAGCCTAAGTTTAAAATCATTCCGTTATCGGCTTTGGTGAAAACCATCGAAAAAGCTTCTAAAGCATCTTCTGCCTGGGTTACCGGAACGTTTAATCGGGCGACATCATTGGCTTCTTTATAGCTGTATGCTCCCCAAATATTAACGTCTTTGTTTATAATAACTGTCCATTCTTTTTCATTTGGAATGGTATATAAAGAATAAGTTCCCGTTTTAATTTTTGTTTTTCCAAGAGTAACATCTTTATTGAAAGTGATTTCGGTAGCTTCGTTAGCGCCGGTACGCCAAACTTTTCCGGCAGGAGCCAATTCGCTTAAAGAACGACCTTTTAATTGTGGGCGGCTATAAATCACTTTGGCTGTTTTTACAGGGATTTTGTAGTCGTTAGGGTAAGAAGCAATGTCCATTGGACTTTTATCTAAACCGGGGAATTTTTGTGCCTGAGTAGTTGTGGTCAAAAATAATAAAGCACCAAAAGCGATAGTGGAAATGAATTTTAATTTTTTCATAATACTTTTAAACGTTAGATTAATAATAGAATGTTTACGAAGTTAATTAAAAATGTGTTAGCTTTTTGGGTTCGAAATTTTAAATCCGACTGAAAAAGTGGAATATTGTGATAATGCATTAAATTTGCAGACGCTTGGCTAAAAAAAAACTTCAGATGACTTTCAAACAAAAAATACATCACTATTATTCCCGAATGGTAGAAGATCGGATTGATGCTTTTCGTGATATGATTTCGGCTTTAACTGAAGATTCTAAAAATGATGCTAAAGGTTCGGCTGGTGATAAACACGAAACGGCTTTGTCGATGATGCATCTGGAACAGGAAAAATTCAATACAAAACTGCGTGAAGTTCTCGAGCAAAAAGCAGTTTTAGACAAAATTGATGCTTCGATAAATGCAAAAACAATTGTTTTAGGAAGTTTGGTAAAAGCGAACGGGATTTTTTTATATGTTTCATTGGCTTTGCCAAAAATAAATATAGAAGGAATTAATGTGATTGCCTTGTCTCCGCAATCGCCATTGGGAAATAAATTGATGGGAAATGCAGTAGGATTTACTTTCGAAATTAACGGAACAAAGTATTTAATTGAGAGTGTGGACTGATAGGATGTGGTAAATCAATTGTTTTTCTAAGAAAGAATGTGAGAAACTTGAATTTTTCTTGCGAATTCTCACGGAAATCCTTAAGAAAAAAATAGGAATCCCTAATAAAACTTTTTAATTTAGCCGCCCTAAAAGTTTGACTTTAAAACGAATTAAAATTATGAGTAAAATAATGACAGTCGACGTCTTGTCGAGTATTAAAGGAGCGCAGCCTTCGGAGAGCGTGAACCAGTTGTTTGAGGTGATTAAAAATGCACAGCCATCAAATGAGAATTCCTTAAATAATGTCAATCATAATTGTATTTCGGTTGGAGATTTAAGAGAAGATGTGGTGGTAGAAAGTTCGGCTATTGAAAAACAAATTATTATCGAAAACTTCCCGAACAAGAAAAATGGATTTTTAGTGGTTGCTAAAGTTATAGAAGGATAAAATGGAATCTCAGATAAAAAAAATACACCAACAATTGCTGTCCAAACAAATAAGTTGTACGGCATTGGTACAGGAAAAATTAGATTTATTAAAACAAAATACATACAATTCAGTAAATTCTTTGCTTGAAAAACAGTCTTTAGAATTGGCTGCTAAAGTTGATGCCAAAATAGCAAAGGGTGAGGAAATCGGACTTTTGGAAGGAATTCCTTTTGGTATCAAAGATGTGTATATGGTTCAAGGAACTTACACTACTGCAAGTTCTGAATTACTTAAAAATTATAAATCGCCTTATACGGCAACGGCTATTCAAAAATTGCTGGATGCCGGTGCGATTCCATTGGTAAAGGAAAACTGCGATAGTTTTGGTCACGGTTCTTCCAGCGAAAATACCATTTTTGGTGCGGTAAAAAATGCAATCAATCCGGAATTAGTCGGTGGAGGATCGAGTGGAGGTTCAGCTGTGAATGTAGCCAAAGATTACACAGTGTTTTCTATTGGAGGAGATACAGGTGGGTCGATTCGTCAACCAGCCGGTTACAATCATATTTATGGTTTAAAACCAACCTACGGCAGAATTTCAAGATATGGTTTGATGGCTTATGCTTCTTCTACAGATTGCGTGGGCCCATTGGCAAAATCAATCGAAGATATCCGTATTGTATTAAATGTAATGAGCGGAAAAGATCCAAAAGATCAAACTTCGATTGTTTCTAAGGAAATTACCGAGGAAGCTATTGCTGCTTCATCCATTAAAACAGTTGGTTATTTTAAAAACTTCATCGAAAGCGAAGCAATCAATCCTCAGATAAAAGCTGATTTCTTAGCTGTTGTCGAAAAAATAAAAGCGAAAGGAATTGAGGTGAAGGAACTGGATTTCTTCAAATCGGATATTTTGGTTTCTACCTATTATACTTTGGCGATGGCCGAAACAGCATCCAATTTATCCCGATTAGACGGAACGAATTACGGAAACCGTATCGAAGGGGATAATTTGATTGATAGCTATGCGGTGACGCGTTCTGAAAATTTCTCTGAAGAAACCAAACGCAGAATCGTGGGAGGAAACCAAGTGTTGTCTCAAGGTTTTTCAGATGAAATTTATTTGAAAGGATTGGCTTTGAGAGATCAGATTTCTGAAAATTTTAGTGAGGATTTTAAAGAAGTTGATGTGGTTTTATCACCGGTTACACCAAGTACACCGCCTAAAATTGGTGATAGTTTAAAAGATCCTTTGGCAATGTATTTATCAGATGCTTATACCGTAGGATTTAGTTTGGGGCAATTACCAACCTTAACTGTGCCGCAAGGAACGGAGACAGGATTGCAAATTACTGCAGCAAAAAATAATGACGAATTAGTGATGCAATTTGCTAACTTCTTAAAAGATATTTTATAATGGAATTAGAACAATTAACCGCGGCATTAAAAGCCCACGATTTAGAATTGGTAATCGGACTGGAAACACACGTTCGATTAAATACCAAAACCAAGTTGTTTTGTTCTTGTCCAAATCAAGAAATTGAAACACCTAACCAAAATATATGTTCGGTTTGTACCGGACAAATGGGCGTTTTGCCTGCTGTGAACAAAGAAGCGGTTTTGAAAGCGATCTATTTTGGGAAAGCAGTAGATTCTTCCTTTAGTAACGAAGTGATTTCCTGGGATAGAAAACATTATGAATACCCGGATAACCCGAAAAATATTCAGATTACCCAATTTCATAATCCAATCATTCCTGACGGACATGTTTCTTGTTATAGAAATGACGGAACGCAATTCACTGTGAATTTAACTCAGGTTCATATTGAGGAGGATGCAGCTAAATTGATGCACGAAAAGAAAATTTCTTTGGTGGATTTCAATAAAGCAGGAGTGCCTTTGATTGAAATTGTAACAGAACCATGTATTCGAAACATTGAAGATGCTTCAACTTATGCGCAATACATTCAAAGAATCGTTCAAAATTTAGGAATTTCTGAAGCGAATTTGGAAAAAGGTGAATTCAAATCGGATGTTTCGGTTTCTTTACGTAAAAAGCATTCTTATGATTTGAATCCAAGAACAGAAATCAAAAACTTGAACTCGTTTAAGTTTATGGTGGAAGCTTTGAAAGAAGAGGTGGAGAAGCAATTCAATTATTTTATTGAGCATAAAGAATTTCGTCCGGATCAAACGACTGTGTTGTGGGATGCCGATTTGAAGCAAACCAAAACCATGCGTAAAAAGGAATTTGAAGCCGATTATCGTTTTATTTCGGAACCGGATTTACCTTTTGTAAATATCAAAAAAGAGGTTGAATCGATAAAAGTAGATACTGCTGCTCTACCATTTGCGGTGGAGTCTATTTTGATTGGTGGAGGTGTTTTACCGCAGGACGCGAAGTTTTTTACGGCTGATGCTATTCGTTCGAAAACATTTGTAACGATTAATCACGAAATCAACGATCCTTCATTTGTGGCCAAAACCTTGTCCAATAATATCAAGGCTGAGGATTACGATAAAATTCAAAATGTTCAGGATATTATCGAAATTTTCAAATTGTTCAAAGCAGAGAAAATTACTGCGGTTTTGGTGCAAAATGCCTTAGCGAGTTATTTGAAAGATGCCGCATTTGATTATAAAAAATATTTCGAAGAAAATACTATTTCTGAAGAAAAAATCCAGGAAGTTATTGCTAAAGTAATTGCTGAAAATGAGGTTGTAGCGGCAGCTATTGCTGCAGGAGATCAAGGAAAAGCAGGGATTTTAGTTGGTAAAGTGCTTGGAGTTCTTGGAAAAGGAGCGAATGGAAAAGTAATCCGTCAGATTATTTTGGATAGCTTAAGTTCCGGAGCAATTGTTGAGCAAAAAACAACTCAGGAAAAAGCGACTAAAGAAGTTTCTGCCGAGCAAAAAGAAGTTCAGGAAGAAGCCTTACCGGAAATTCCAATTATCGTAAAAGAAACCTACAGAACGCATAAAATCTCGCAATTATCTGAGGGAAATATTAATCAGGAAGTGCAGTTGTCTGGTTGGGTTGCGAGTGTTCGTGACCACGGAGAATTGATGTTTATTGACTTGCGTGATTCAAGTTATGAAGTATTTCAAGTTAATATCAGTAGAGAAACATTTCCTAATATCGATGAGTTGGTGAAGTTAAAGCCGGAATCGGTAATTTCTGTTAAAGGAAAAGTGGTTGGACGTAATGAAGATGATTTTAATGCAGGATTGCGTACAGGTAAAATCGAATTGGAAACTTCGGAGTTGGAGATTTTGAATTTGTCGAAAACATTGCCTTTTGAAATCAAAAGAGCGGCAAAAACCAACGAAGCAACCCGTTTTCAATATAAATTCTTAGATCACAGAAATGATGAGGTGCGTCGTGCGATTGTAAATCGTCATAAGGTGATTAAGTTGATTCGTGATATTCTGGACGAAGAAGAATTTTTAGAAATAGAAACGCCTATTTTAAGTGCCGGAACCGATGAGGGAGCACGTGAATTTATCGTGCCTACCCGTAAACAGGCTGGTTCTTTTTATACTTTACCACAGGCGCCACAACAGTTTAAACAAATGTTGATGGTGAGTGGTTATGAGAAATATTTCCAGGTAGCGCGTTGTTTTAGAGATGAGGATTCTCGTGGGGATCGTCAGCCGGAGTTCACGCAATTAGACATGGAAATGGCTTATGCCAGCATGCAGCAAATTATCGATTTGAATACCAAGTTGTTCAATGAAGTAGTTAAAAAAGTATATGGAAACAAATGGATTTTACGTCCGTTTGAAGTCTTGACGTACAAAGAAGCGATGGATTATTACGGTTGCGACCGTCCGGATTTGCGTTTTGGATTGAAAATGCAGGATATTACCGAAATTGTAAAAGAAACTACTTTCCAAGTTTTCTCTAAGCCAATTGAAGAAGGTGGAATTGTAAAATGTATCAAAGTTTCGGCTCAGGAGCAAGGTAATAAACGTATGTCGAAAGGGCAAATTGAAGCTTTGACGGCAATTGCGCAACAACATGGTTTAGGCGGATTGGCGTATATCATTGTGAATGAGGACGAATTGCAATCGCCAATAATTAAATTTTTAGGTGAAGAAATCGCAGCAGGAATAATTAAAGCAACTGATGCGCAAGTGGGTGATATTGTGTTCTTCTCGGCCGCTGATTATGCGACAGCCAACAAGGCTTTGGATGCCGTGCGTCAGGAAATGGGAAGAATGTTGCATTTGATTAATCCGAAGGAATTACGTCCGGCTTGGGTAGTTGATTTTCCAATGTTTGAAAAAACCGATGAAGGAAGATGGACATTTACACACAATCCATTCTCAATGCCGGCTGTTTATGATTTGCAAAAGCATATGGATGGTAAAGAAGAAGAAATCGGAACTATCATTGCTCAACAATACGACATCATTTTGAATGGTTACGAAATAGGAGGAGGTTCTGTTCGTGCACATAAATCGGAAATTCTGGAAGCAACTTATAGAAATATGGGTTACAACAAAGAAGAAATGATTAAAAGTGTGGGGACGATGTACAAGGCTTTCCAATACGGAGCGCCACCACACGGAGGAATTGCCTGGGGAATTGACCGTTTGATGATGATTTTGGAGAAAAAAACCTCTATTCGTGAAGTGATGGCTTTCCCTAAAACCGGAACCAGTGAAGATTTATTGTTTGGTGCACCTTCTGCTCTTTCGGATAAAAAAGTAGAAGAGATGAATGTGAGGATTATTAATAGATAATTTCAATATCAAAACTCAATTGCAATAACAATTGCAATCGCAAAAAAAACAAAATTTCCAAAACAGCATTTTTAAAATGATTGTTTTGGAAATTTTTGTTTAGGTTGTTTGTGAAAGTTTATCAGGTTGAAAGTTCTTGTATCAAGAACTTTTATTATCTTTGCTATGATATTTGAAACAATATGAAAAGAATTATTGCTAAAAAGACTTTGAAGGATTTTTGGGAAAAACATGCTGATGTAGAGCAGTATTTGAAAACTTGGTATGAAACAGCAAAAAATTCTGATTGGAATTCGCCAAATGATATCAAACAAACCTTTATTAATGCAAGTGTATTGAAAGATAGTAGGATTGTTTTTAATATTAAGGGAAATTCTTATCGGCTGATTGTGAAATTCAATTATGAAAGACAATGGGCATTCATTCGATTTATTGGTACCCATGCTGAATATGATAAAATTAATGCTGACACAATATAAAATTTAGAATTATGAAAATCGCACCTATTAAAAATGAAACTGATTACGAGAAAGCGCTTGAGCGACTTGAAATGATATTTGATGCGGCTCCTAATTCTATTGAGGGTGATGAAGCCGAAATTCTCTCTATGTTGATTGATAATTATGAAAATCAATATTTTCCTATTGAAGCGCCAGATCCCATTGAAGCAATTAAAATTAGAATGAAAGAAATGAATATCAAGCAGAAAGATTTGGTTGGAATTATTGGTGGAAAAAGCAGTGTTTCTGAAATTTTAAATAAGAAAAAAAGGCTAACAGTGGATATGATTAGAGAATTGGAAAGAGTTTTGAATATTTCTGCATCTGTATTGGTTGGTAGTTACCAATTGAGTAAGTAAGAAATTCAATTTCAATATCAAAAATCAAGAGCAATAGCAATAACAAATTCAAAATTTCCAAAGCAGCATTTTTAATGTTTGTTTTGGAAATTTGTGTTTTTATAAGTTTTTTAGATTTGATATTGCCTAAGATCTCGGTTTATTACGACTTCTGTCATAAAGCACAATACTTCCTGCAACCGATACATTTAGGCTCTTTTCGGATTTGAATTTTACTAAAAAATGGCATTTTTCAATGGCTTTTTTGGAAAGTCCGTTGTCTTCGGCGCCTAAAAGATACACGCAACGTCTTGGGTGTTCAAAAGTTTCTAAATCTTCGGCTTTGTCGTCTAATTCAACGCCCACTAATCGCGCTCCTTTTGGTAAATTATTAAAAAAATCTTCAAAAGTTTCATAATGAAAATAAGGCATTGACTTCACCGCATTGTGGGTGTCACAGGCTTGTTTGGCGTATCGGTTACCGATGGTGAAAATATAACTGGCTCCCATATTTTGGGCAGTTCTCCATAAAACGCCTAGGTTTTCTGGCGTTTTTCCGTTTTGAATTCCTATTCCGAAAAATTCGTTTGTAAAATTATCATTCATAGGGACAAAAGTACAAACAGTTGGTAGTACTGGCAAGTAGTATTTGCTTTTGAATTTTGTAATTGCAATTGCATTTTGATATTGCTATTGAAATTGATTTTTGCAGCCGAAATTCACAAATTTTGTTGATAACTTAAAGTGGTATAAGGGTAATTTTAACGCTATATAATTTGTGTTTTTATATATTTGCGTGTTAGACAAAAAATATATTTAGAATAAAAACATATGAGCGAAGAAATCAAGAACAATTATTCAGCAGATAGTATTCAGGCATTAGAAGGAATGGAGCACGTAAGAATGCGTCCATCGATGTATATTGGTGATGTTGGGGTTCGCGGACTTCATCATTTGGTTTATGAGGTAGTGGATAACTCCATCGATGAGGCGATGGGAGGTCACTGTGATACAATTAGTGTTTCTATCAATGAAGATGGTTCGATTACTGTAGAAGATAACGGGCGTGGTATCCCGGTAGGAATTCATAAAAAAGAAGGCGTTTCGGCACTTGAGGTTGTAATGACTAAAATTGGTGCGGGAGGTAAATTTGATAAGGATTCTTATAAAGTTTCCGGAGGTTTGCACGGGGTTGGAGTTTCCTGTGTGAATGCCTTGTCAACGCATTTAACAGCTACCGTTCATAGTAGTGATGGTAAGATTTACCAACAGGAATATGAAAGAGGTAAGGCTTTGTATCCGGTAAAACAAATTGGAGATACTTCTAAGAGAGGTACAATTGTTACTTTTTATCCTGATCCGGTAATTTTTACGCAAACAACGGAGTATTCTTATGATACTTTGTCAGCTCGTATGCGTGAGTTGGCTTTCCTGAACAAAGGGATTACTATTCATTTCTGTGATAAAAGACAAAAAGATGAAAACGGTGAGCCTGTAGGTGAAGTATTCCATTCGCAAGAAGGTTTGAAGGAGTATATTCGTTATTTAGATGGAAACCGTGAGCCAATTATTGGTCATGTGATTTCGATGGATAACCCAAATGCTGAAATTCCGGTTGAGGTTGCTTTGATTTACAATACCAGTTATTCAGAGAATATTTTTTCTTATGTAAATAATATCAATACCCACGAGGGAGGAACACATTTGCAAGGTTTCAGAATGGGGTTGACTCGTTCGCTTAAGAAATATGCCGATGCTTCCGGAATGTTGGAAAAATTAAAATTTGATATTTCAGGAGATGATTTCCGTGAAGGTTTAACTGCGATTATTTCGGTAAAAGTGGCTGAGCCTCAATTTGAAGGGCAAACCAAAACCAAATTGGGTAACCGTGAAGTGGTTTCTCCTGTGAGTCAGGCGGTAAGTGAAATGGTTGAAAATTATTTGGAAGAAAATCCAAATGATGCTAAAATCATTGTACAAAAAGTAATCCTTGCAGCTCAGGCACGTCATGCGGCTAAAAAAGCACGTGAAATGGTGCAACGTAAAACCGTTATGGGTGGCGGTGGATTACCGGGTAAATTATCGGATTGTTCAGAGCAGGATCCTGCAAAATGTGAGGTGTATCTTGTCGAGGGGGATTCGGCGGGTGGAACGGCTAAACAAGGTCGTGACCGTAATTTTCAGGCGATTTTACCATTGCGTGGTAAGATTTTGAATGTGGAAAAAGCGATGCACCACAAAGTTTTTGAAAATGAAGAAATTCGAAATATTTTCACGGCTTTAGGAGTAACGGTTGGAACTGAGGATGATAGTAAAGCTTTGAATATTTCCAAATTACGTTATCATAAAGTAATCATAATGTGTGATGCTGATGTCGATGGTAGTCATATTTCTACTTTGATCTTGACTTTCTTCTTCCGTTTTATGAAAGAATTAATTGAAGAAGGACACGTTTATATTGCTGCTCCACCTTTATACTTAGTTAAGAAAGGAAATAAAAAGGAGTATGCATGGAACGATGTGCAACGTGATCAGGCGAATGAAAGAATGGGTGGAAGCGCCAATATTCAGCGTTATAAAGGTCTTGGAGAGATGAATGCGGAGCAATTGTGGGAAACAACCATGGATCCTAATTTCAGAACGTTACGTCAGGTAACTATTGAGAGTTTGGCAGAGGCTGATCGTGTGTTTTCTATGTTAATGGGGGATGAAGTACCACCTCGTAGAGAATTTATCGAGAAAAATGCGGTTTATGCTAATATTGATGCATAAAAAGTAACTTTTTTGGTGGTTATTTTGGTTAATAAATTGTAGATTAGCGTTAATCAATCATTTTTTATTTAACCGAATAAACATTAAAATATGAAAGTTACTATTGTAGGAGCAGGGAATGTAGGAGCCACCTGTGCAGACGTTATTTCTTATAGAGGAATTGCCAGCGAAGTAGTTTTGTTAGATATCAAAGAGGGTTTTGCCGAGGGCAAAGCTTTGGATATTATGCAATGTGCTACCGATACCGGTTTTAATACCCGCGTAATAGGAGTTACCAATGATTATTCAAAAACAGCCAATAGTGATGTGGTGGTGGTGACTTCCGGAATTCCCAGAAAACCAGGAATGACTCGTGAGGAATTGATAGGAATTAATGCCGGAATAGTAAAATCAGTTGTTGAAAATATTTTAAAATATTCTCCAAATACGATTATTGTGATGGTTTCAAATCCAATGGATACAATGACGTATCTGGCTTTGAAATCCACAGGGTTGCCAAAAAACAGAATTATAGGAATGGGTGGTATTTTAGATAGTTCCCGTTTTAGAACCTATTTGTCACTGGCTTTGGATAAACCGGCTAATGATGTTTCGGGGATGGTTATTGGTGGTCATGGTGATACTACGATGATTCCTTTAACACGTTTGGCTTCTTATAATGGAATTCCGGTTTCGCAGTTTCTTTCAGAAGAAGTTTTGCAAAAAGTTGCTGCCGATACGATGGTGGGAGGTGCAACACTTACGGGGCTTTTGGGTACATCAGCCTGGTATGCGCCGGGAGCTTCAGTGGCTTTTTTGGTTGATAGTATTTTAAATGATCAAAAAAGAATGATAGCCTGTTCGGTATATGTCGAAGGTGAATATGGTCAGAATGATATTTGTATAGGAGTTCCTTGTATCATTGGGAAAAATGGAGTCGAGGAGATAATTGATATCAAGCTGGATGATAAAGAAAAAGTCTTGTTTGCTAAAAGTGCCGATGCGGTTAGAGCAATGAATGAGGCTTTGAAAAGTATTTTAGCTTAACTTTTTTCACATATAAAAGTGAAGACTGCAATTTTGCAGTCTTTTTTTTGAGATTAGTTAATAAATAAATTGGTTAATCTTAGCCAGAATTATATATTTGCTCGGTTTAAAAAAAGATTTGCCATTATCTGCTTTTTTGTTTAAAAAACGAAGGAGGTTAAAGTGTTGGTAATTAGGGTTTAATAAAAAAAAATAAATTTAAAATAATTAATTTTTAGTAATAATGCAGAATAAAGGACTTATTAAATTTTTTGCAATTCTATTTGCATTGGTAAGTATATACCAACTTTCATTCACTTTTGTCGCAAATAATGTAAAAAATGATGCGAAAATTTTTGCCAATGGTGATTCTAAAAAAGAGCTAAAATATTTAGACTCTATTGGTAAAGAAAAAGTATTTAGTCTAGGCTTTACCGATTTTACTTTTAACGAAGTAAGTGACAAGCAAATTAATAAAGGACTTGACTTAGAAGGAGGAATCAACGTGATTCTTCAAATTTCAGTTAAGGATATCCTGAAAGGTTTGGCTAATAATTCTAAAAACCCGGTTTTCAACAAATCGTTGGCTGATGCAACAGCAGATTTGCAAGGAAACAAACCTTATTTAGAAAAGTTTTTTGATGCTTTTGAAGCTAATTCAAAAGGAACTGTAAAATTAGCATCTCCTGAAATTTTTGCAAACAGAAATTTGCAGGGTGAAGGTGGTGTTGATTTTCAAATGACAGATGATCAGGTTAAAAAAGTAATCAGAAAAAAAGTTGACGAGTCTGTAGAAAGTGCTTTTGGAGTACTTAGAAAGCGTATTGATAAATTTGGTGTAACACAACCAAACATCCAAAAATTAGGAGAATCAGGAAGAATCTTAGTTGAACTTCCGGGTGCTAAAGACGTGGATCGTATTAAAAAATTATTACAAAGTACAGCTCAGTTAGAGTTTTGGGAAACTTTTAAAATTGATGAAGTAGGTAACTTCTTAATGGCTGCTAACGAAGCTTTGAAAAAAACAGAGGTTGCTAAAACTGAAGTAGCTAAACCGGTTGCTAAGGATTCCTTAAGTGCTTTATTGACTGATACTACAAAAGATTCTGCTGCCACTAAAAAAGGAAATAATCCTTTGTTGGATAAAATGATAGGTCAGGGCGGAGGACCAGTTTTGGCTCTTTTTGCTCCAAAAGATACTGCTGTTATCAACGGTTATTTTAAAAGAAATGAAATCAAAAGCTTATTACCGGCTGAGTTGCGTTATGCAAAATTTGTTTGGGGTGTAGTTGAGAAAAATACGGATAACAAAGGAAAAGAAATTGAGACAGTTGCTTTGTATGCTTTAAAAGGAAACAGAGACAACATTGCTTCTATGAGCGGAAATGTGGTTACAGGAGCTAATGCAACTTTTGATCAGTTAGGAAAACCATCGGTTTCTATCGAAATGAACGGTCAGGGAGCTAAAACCTGGGAAGAATTAACAGGAAGAGCTTATACTCAAAAATCAAATATTGCTATTGTTTTAGATAATGTGGTTTATTCAGCTCCTGGAGTTTCCAGCGGACCAATTGCTGGAGGAAGATCAGAGATTTCAGGTTCGTTTACTATTGACGAATCAACTGACTTAGCTAACGTTTTAAGAGCGGGTAAATTACCTGCAGCAGCTGATATCGTTCAGTCAGAAGTAGTAGGGCCATCGTTAGGACAGGAAGCTATCGATAACGGAACAACTTCTGCAATCGTAGGTTTATTATTAGTGTCTTTATGGATGTTAGTATATTATGGAAAAGCAGGTTGGTATGCTAACCTTGCATTGGCAGTAAACTTATTATTCTTATTCGGAATTTTAGCAAGTTTAGGTGCTGTATTAACCTTGCCAGGTATTGCCGGTATCGTTTTAACAATGGGTACTGCGGTAGATGCGAATATCATTATTTACGAAAGAGCGAAAGAAGAATTACGTGAAGGTAAATCATTGGATGAAGCGGTAAAAATTTCTTATAGCTGGACCGGAGCAATGCGTTCGATTGTGGATGCTAACGTAACACACATTTTAATTGGAGCAGTATTGTTTATTTTTGGTTCAGGACCAATTAAAGGTTTCGCAACTACTTTATTAATTGGTATTGTAACCTCTTTGTTTACTTCGATCTTTATCGCCAGAATTTTTATCGATAAAAATATTGCTAAGAAAGCCGATTTATCGTTTGTAACTAATTTTTCTAAAAACTTCTTTACAAACTTCCATTTTGATTTCTTGAAAGTAAAGAAAATCACTTATATCTTCTCTACAGTGGTCTTGATTGTTAGTATTTTTTCTCTTGCTACTAATGGATTAGATCAGGGAGTTGATTTTGTAGGAGGTAGAACTTTCCAAATTCGTTTTGATAAAGCGGTTAGTACAGAAGAAGTAAAAGCAGAATTAGCAAAAGTATTAGACGGAAGTGCGGAGGTGAAAATCTTTGGTAGTGATAACCAATTGAAAATTACCACTAAATATAAAGTAGAAGAGCACGGAACAAAAGCGGATGAAGAAGTAAACAAAATCATGTTTGAAACTTTGAAGCACCACTATCCTTCGGATATGACTTATGAGAAGTTTGTAAACGCTTATGATGGTAAGCAATTAGGTATTGTTCAGGCTTCTAAAGTTGGACCAACAGTAGCTGAGGATATTAAAACGAATGCTTACTGGGCTGTATTAGGAGCAATGGTAATTGTATTCTTGTATTTATTGATTAGTTTCAGAAAATGGCAGTATGGTTTAGGAGCTATCGCAGCGGTAGCGCATGACGTTGTTTTCGTATTAGGAATTTATTCATTATGTTATAAATTCATGCCTTTCGGTATGGAAATTGACCAACACTTTATCGCGGCAATACTTACGGTTATTGGGTATTCTATGAATGATACGGTAATTGTATTCGACAGGGTTCGTGAATATTTAGATGGAAAAACGAAAGGGAATTTTTCTGAAATTGTAAACAAATCGATTAACTCGACGATGTCAAGAACAATTAATACTTCTTTGACTATGATTTTAGTATTGTTAATCATGTTTGTTTTTGGAGGAGAATCTATCAGAGGATTTATTTTCGCCATGTTAGTAGGTATTGTAGTAGGAACTTATTCTTCTTTATTTGTGGCTACTCCGGTATTGGTAGATTGTATTTCAATGGATGAAAAGAAACAAATTGAAGAACAACATCAGGCAGCATAATTTATTTTGCAAATAGTAATAGACCCGGTTTTTTTGCCGGGTCTTTTTTTTTGGTACAAATTCAATGAATAAGTTTTTGGGGATTATATTTTCTTAAAATTTTATTAAAGCCTGCTTTTTTAATATATTTACCTGATAATAAGATTTCCCCCAAATTGAATCTTTTCTTAAAATTGGAACAATGAAAAAGAATCTACTTTTACTGGTCTTTGTCAGCTTTTTTACTTTGTTTTCTAACGCTGATTTGTTAGCGCAAACGCCTGCTCCACCATCGGTAACTTCTCCGATATATTATTGTCAGGGAAGTACAGCATCTCCATTAACAGCGACTGCTGATATTGGTTATACATTAGTTTGGTATGGAACAAATGCCACAGCAGGTACAGCCAGTACAATAGCGCCAACACCTTCGACTACTACAGTTAGTTCTACCTCTTATTATGTGAGTCAAACTAATGGAGTTAGTGAAAGTGTCAGAGCTAGAATTGTGGTGAATGTTGTAGCTGATAATGGTTCAAGTATTTTAGATCTTAAGTGTTTTAATTTAAGTGGAACTCCTCGAGCAGGATCACCAGCAATAGGTACTCAAAGTGGCTTTTCTTGGAATAATACATCTAGTGTTAGTAATCAATATTCTTATTTTTATACAATTAATGAAGGAGCTCCAATTGATGGGAGTACTCAACCAAGTCATTTATACATACCTGAACCACAATTACAACCTGGAAATGAGATTACATTAACATTATGGCATACTGCTTATCCTTGTGATCTATCAGTGCAAACTTGTTGGGTGCCTTGTCCAAATTCTTTTACTCCTACTTTTGATCCTGTTAATCCGATATGTGAAGGTGATCCAGCTCCTATTTTGCCTAACTATTCTAATGAAGGCGTTAGTGGAACTTGGGATCCGCCAACAGTAGATAATACAATAACAAAAAATTATGTTTTTACACCTTTTGGTGCTAATTGTAGTAGGGGCTCTTTGATAGTAGTTGTTAATCCTAAAGAACCTGATTTTAATGATATGATTGTTTGTGAAGGAACTCCAGCACCTACTTTAGATACTACTTCTCCTAATGGAGTTACCGGAAGCTGGGATAAAGCTGTAGATAATATGAACACGGCTACTTATACTTTTACTCCGGATCCTAATCAATGTGCTTCTCCACAAACTATTACTATTACAGTTGTACCTTCAAACACTTTGGTAGATTTTACTTGGACAGTAACAGAGGCTTTTGCAGATAATCAAAAAATTACGATTGCTCCGATTGCTGCCGGAGGGGATTATTTGTATCAGTTAGATGATGGGCCATTTCAATCCAGTCCTGTTTTCGAATATGTTGCTGCTGGTTCGCATTCGGTGACGGTTATGGATCAAACTGGTTGCAGCAGCCCAATTACCAAAACCGGTATTTTGGTGGTGAATTTCCCAAAATATTTTACGCCAAATAATGACGGCTATAATGATTTTTGGAACATTTCGGAGTTAAGTGACCAACCGTATGCTTATATCCGAATTTTTGATCGCTATGGAAAATTTTTGAAACAAATAAGTCCTAATGGTGGCGGATGGAACGGAACTTATAACGGACATTATTTACCGGCGGATGATTATTGGTTTGTAATTCATTATATAGAAAATGATGTAGTGAAAGAATTTAAATCTCATTTTTCATTAAAGAGATAAAAAAAAGGAATTGCTTTTGAGGCAATTCCTTTTTACTTTTTAAGCGGTTTTGAGTTCGGGTTTTAAATCGGAAATGATAAACTCAGAACCTTCTTTGTATTGTGGATTGTAATAGACTTTTACTTCGTTTCTTTCAGCGAGCTTTCGTACTAAATTAAGCCCAATTCCTGTGCCTGATTCCCCTCGGGAAGATTGTCCTAAGGTATAAAACATCTGGAATATTTTTTCAGCCTGATTTTCCGGAATTCCGGGACCATTGTCTCTAATGGCTATTTGTTGCGTATTTTCGTCGTAAATAATAGCAATTTCAGTGATTTCTTTGTCGTTGTACTTAATCGCATTTGATAATAAATTTTGAATAATTTGTTTGAATGCGACCGATTGAAAATGAATGATATGATTTAGATTTTCTTTCGTGATTTTGATATTGTTGTTAGGATTAATGAGTTTTATCACCGCATTCACTTCGTTGAGAATGTTAACGGACTCTTTTCCTTCGTTATTTTCAACATTTTTTGAATAATGTAATAAATCGTCAATTAATTTAGACATTGACTTAGCGGAAGATTTTACCATGTCAAACAAGTCGGTTGCTTCTTCTTTTAAATCTAAAATATGTTCTTCTTCAATAAATTCAATTAGAGAAGTAATATTGTTTAAAGGTGATTTTAAATCGTGGGCAATGATATTGGCAAATTGCTCCAATTCACCATTTTTAGCCACTAATTTTTCGTTTAGTTTTTGTAATTCCTGATCGTAATCCCAAATTTTCAGGAAGGAATCTACTTTTTTTCGGGTAATTTCGGTGACCAAAGGTTTGAACAAAAAATCAATAGCGCCTAAATCATAAGCCTTGTTAATGTATTGGGCTTCGTCACTGATGGCTGTTACAAAAATAGTAGGAATATTGGCAGTTGCCGGATGTTGTTTGGTGATTTCAACAAATTCATAACCGTCCATTTCCGGCATTTGAACATCTACTAAAATAAGCGAAATTTTTTCTTTGAGTAATAGTTGCAAACCTTCATTTCCGGAGTTGCAGCAAATGATTTCTCGGTTAGGCTTTTCTAACATGCTTTTTAGAGCAATTAAATTGGCCGGTTTGTCATCAATAAGCAATAGCTTATGTTTTATGGTGGTACTCATTGTTTAATACTTTAATTAGGGTTGTGGTATTTAATTCAATATGTTTGTTGCAAATTTTTTTTGCCGCTTTAGGCATAATTTCAAATTCGGCTTCGGAGCAATCCTGAATGAAGGTTTTACCGTTATTTTCGGCGATTGTTTTTAAACCGTTTGCACCGTCCTGATTCGAACCGGAGAGCAAAATTCCGCAGCATTTTTCTTCTAATAAAGTCGAAAATGATTCGAAAGTAACATCAATCGATGGCCGGCTAAAATTGACCATCTCAGATACATCTAAGGAAAAAGTAAGGTTTTCTTCCAATAAAACATGATAATCGGCAGGGGCAGTATAAATAAAACCTTTTTTCAATTCTTCTTTATCTTCAATTTCTTTTACCTGATAATGGCTATGTCGTTGTAAAATAGCTTCAAATGAAGAAACACTGTTTTTTAACCGATGTAAAACGATAATAATAGGCGTGTCGATACTTTTGTCTAAATTATTTAAAATAGACAGGATAACGTTGAAAGCGCCGGCCGAACCACCTATTAGAATTACGTCAGTTTTCATCTTATTTTTTGATAAATTTTTTCTTCACGGTCAATTTCCTTAAAATTATCATATATCGAGCTGAATCGCAAGGATTCTTTTTTTCCGATTGCCAAAAAACCATGAACAGGCAAACTTTCGTAAAAAAGTTCTAACGCTTTATTTTGCAATTCATTGTTAAAGTAAATTAATACATTTCGACAAAGAATTAGCTGGCATTCCTTAAAAACGCTGTCGGCTACCAAATTATGATTGGAAAACAATACATTTTGTTTTAGTTCCGACTGAATCATAGAATGCCTGTCGTCAGAAACAAAATAATTGTTTAAAGCTTCTTTTCCACCGCAATCATAATAATTTCGAGTGTAATCTTTAAAATTATTGTTGTCATAAATTCCTTTTCGGGCTCGCTCTATAGCATTGGCACTAATATCCGTGGCATAAATTCTTGTTTTAGAAAAGAGATTGTTCTCTTTTAAAAGAATGTTCAAAGAATAAGTTTCTTCGCCAAAGGAACAGCCGGCACTCCAGATATTGATTTTTGGATAACTGTTTAGATACGGGAAAACCTTTTCCCGGAGCGATTTAAAAAAACTCGGATCTCTGAAAAACTCACTGACATTCACTACAATTTCGTTGATAAAATTTTGAAAAATCGCAGGATTATTGATTAGTTCAAACTTTAAATCAACCGCGTTTTTCATATTGTTGATGTCCATAAAACGGTTGATTCTTCTCAGCATCGAAGCTTTTGAATAATCACAAAAATCGTAATCGAATTGTTTTTTTATCGTAAAAAGCAATTCGTCCAGTTCGTTTAATGTTATCATTTGTAAATCCAAATACTGATTAATGAAATAAGTTTTTGAATATCAATTGGTTTGGATTGATAGTCCGAAGCTCCCGCTTTTAGAATTTCGTCCCGATCGCCTTTCATAGCTTTGGCCGTAAGCGCAATAATGGGTAAATTTTTCCATTTTGCATTTTCCCTGATTTTTTTGGTGGCTTCAAAGCCGTCCATTTCCGGCATCATAATATCCATTAGTACAATGTCGAAATTTTGATGTTCTTCTAAGGCGTTCAAAGCTTCGATTCCGTTAAAAGCCGTTGTAATGATGGCGCCTTTACTGGTCAAAGCCGCCGAAAGCGCATAAATATTTCGAATATCGTCGTCAACAATTAAGATGTGTTTGTCTTTCAAAATTTCGCCTCCGGATAAATTAGGCGCTGTTTGGTACGCCGTATTTTCAGTGGTTTCTACTTTGTTAAGGAATAACAGAATTTCGTCTTTGAGTCGTTCGGTTACGTTATCGGTTTTAATTACAATACTATCGGCATTTTCTTCAAGTTCCAATTGTTCTTTGTCGGATAAATTTTTTCCGGTGTTGATAATGACTTTAATGTTCTTGTTTTTAGAAGCTTTTTTTAATTCCGAAATAGCCTTTACGTTGTCCGAATCCGGTAATCCCAGGTCGATTATCGCACAATCTACTTCTACATTACTCAGAATATTTTCGGCTTCCAAACGTGAATAAGCCTGCAAACAAATGGTATTTTTGTCATTGGCATGCAATAATTGTTTGATGGAGTAATTTAGTTTTTCATCATCTTCTAAAATCAATACTCTTTTAAACACTTTATTGATTTCTTCATCAATCGAAAGAAAGGCATTTTTAAGTTTTTCCGGTGTAATAGGTTTTACCAGAAAATCAAAAGCGCCCATTTCTTTGGCTAATTTTTCCCGTTTCATTCCTGACATCACGTGAACAGGAATGTGTTTTAATTCCGGATCTTCTTTAAGCCATTTTAAAACCGTCCAGCCGTCAATTCCCGGCAATTTCATGTCGAGAATAATGGCTTTCGGATTGTATTTTTTAGCATATTGGAATCCGGTTTCTCCCTGATGGGCAATGATTGCTTTAAAACCGTTGTTGTGAGCCACCTGAAGTAAAACTTCCGCAAAAGAAGGATCGTCTTCAATAATTAAAACGGTTTTGTCATCAATATCAGCCTGATTTCTGTCGTCATTGATATTAGCTGCTAAGTCAACCAGTTCTTCATTTGCTTTAGGATATTCCGATTCGATTTGTTCTTCTTTGGCAACAGTTTCGGGTACAGCAATAGTTTCCGAAACCGAAGTGTTGTTTTCAATTCCTTGGTACTGTATCGGAATCAAAACACCAAAAGTACTTCCCTGATTTAGCTGACTGTCAAAAAAGACTTCTCCATCGAGTAAATGAGCCAGTTGCTTGGAAATGTACAAACCTAGACCGGTTCCGCCGTATTTTCGGCTGGTAGAACTGTCGGCCTGCTGGAAACTCTGGAATAGTTTTTTCTTGTTTTCTTCCGAAATTCCAATTCCGTTGTCTTTGATGGCAATGCGCAAAATGTTGTGATTTTCCAGAGAGGCCAATTTAGGATTACTGAATTCCCAATTTTCGTCAGGAGTGTCAAAAGTCATGGAAACGGTTCCGCCGTTTGGTGTGAATTTTAAAGCATTGGAAAGGAAATTTTTCAGAATTTGTTCTACTTTGCCCACATCGGTAAAAAGATCGCTTGGACAATTTTCCGCGATTGTGGTTTTAAACTGGATTTCCTTTTTCTCCATCTGCGCTCTGAAAAGGCCATCCATATCTGAAAAAATACGTTCGGAAACGGTGTTCTCAGGATAAATTTCTACTTTACCGGCTTCTATTTTCGAAATGTCTAAAATATCGGTAATCAGGTTGAGTAAGTCTTTTCCGGAAGTGTTAATGACTGAAAGATTTTCCAGTTGCGACTGTGTCAGATTGCCTGCCGGATTGTCTTTTAATAAGTCTGAAAGTATTAAGATACTGTTTAACGGCGTTCTTAATTCGTGCGACATATTGGCTAAAAACTCCGATTTGTATTTGCTTGCCTGCGCAATTTCTTCCGATTTGATGTTTAATTCTTCCTGTGCAATTGTCAGGTCGTTGTTTTTTTTCTCAATCTCGTAGTTTTTCGTTTCCAGTTCTCGGCCTTTTTCTTCGAGATAAGCATTGGTTTGCTCCAATTCGGCAGCCTGGTTTTTAAGTTCTTCTTCCGATTGTTGCAGTAATAAAGTATGTTTGTTGAGTTCTTCGTTGTTTTGGCGCAATTCTTCTTCCTGAACCTGAAGAATATTGTTTTTTCTGTTGATTTCTTCCATAGAAAGTTTTAATTCTTCATTTCTGATGAAGACTTCGATGGCGCTGCCCAGAGATTCTTTTAAAGTGTTTACTAACTTTTGGTCGGTTTCATTGAAATTTTCCAACGAGCCAATTTCGATAACGCCAATGACTTCGTTTTTATGAGAAACAGGCGTGATTAAAATATTGTAAATAGCCGATTTTCCCAAAGAAGAAGAAAGGAATGAGTATTCTTTAGATAAATTGTTTAAACATTTTTGTTCGTTGAATTTGGCTGCTTCGCCAATTAAACCTTCTCCGAAAGCAATCTTTTTAGGACTATTATCGTTGTCGGCATAACTTCCGATTTTGATTAACTGTTCCTGATTTTCTATATAATCTTTGATGTAAAAAGTAGCCTGACAACCCTTAGTTTGCTGGCTTAAAACTTTACTGATATTGGTGCCAAAATCCTTGATGTTTTTAGAATCAATAATAGTTTTATTTACCTGAATGATGTTTTTTTCAAGCAAACTGTTGGCATGAGCTTCGTCATTTAATCGTTTTAATTCGGATGACATGGTATTGAGTGATTCATTCAGCGTATCCGAATCACTTCTTAATTCAATTGTATCTCCAAAATTTCCGGAGCTGATTTTTGTAGCCAGATTAATTTGTTCTTTGATGGCAGTGGTAAGTTTTTTTAATGATTCCCGGATGGAATCTAATTCGATATTGCCGGAAAGTACATGTCGAAATTCGGTTTGTCCCAGTGAAATCTGTTCAATTTTATGAGCAATAAGCTTAAGCGAACCGGAAGTTTTTTTGATTAATTTAAAAACAACGATTGCGGTTACGGCTAATAAAACCAAAAGCAATAAAAGCGAAAGAATGCTGCTGTTAAAGGTTTTGTTCTGCTCTTCTTTGGCTAATGCTGTAATGTAATTGAGTTTTTTATTTTTCAGTACATTGAGTTTGTTGTTAACCTCAGTTGATTGATTCCACCAGTTTTGAGCGGTTATTTTATGAGTATTGTTCAAAATAGCATCTGAATTTGCTAAAAAAGACTGAAACTCTTCGGATTTTTTAAATTGGATGATTTCATTATTTATTTTAGAATCGTTGTAGTTTTCTAATTTGAAATCAGTGTTTTTGTTTATGTTTTTAATGTTGATGTAAAAACCGTACAAATCGCTGTGGATGCTGTCATCGGTAAGTTTGTCAAATACAATTCCTCTAATCAGGTTCGCCGCCGATTTAGAATCGATATAAGACTTGATATTGTTAGCCATTTTGGCGATGTTAGCATTGTCACAATTGGCAATTTCTCTTTCTATCAAATTGTTAAAAAGATAATTTAGCGCAATATAATCGTTGAAAATCGCTATTGAGGTATCTGTTTTATTCTCGATTTGATGATGAATCCTGTTGATAATTTTTCGTGCCTCAGCGATGTTCTTTTGGATAACTGTATCTTTTGAGTTTTGTTTGGAAAACCATTCGAGTGTTTCATCCATTCTAAGTTTTAATTCCTCTTTTTTTTCCGAATCAAACTTAGCATATTCGCTTAAGGTTCTTTCGTTGTTAATCAGTGTTATTGCCTGCGAGAAATTGGTAATATTATCAATGTTTTTCAAGCTGTTTTCAAGACGGTTGAATTTTTGATAAGTAGTACTGATATCAATTATTGTAAAATAAAGCAGTCCCGAAATAGGTATTAAAAGAATGAAAACTAATTGCTTTTTAAAGGATAAATTTTTCCACATAACAGGAAGGGATTGTAGGTTAAAGAGCTGTTTGTTTGCTTTGGTTTTTAAGTTGTTGACTTTCAAATAGCTGATTTTGGGGCTTTTTAAAATCGGATACAAATTACAAAAAAAAACTTTTATCTATTAAGCAAAAAAGCATTTCAGGAATGATTTGAAATGCTTTTTTGAAGTAAATTTAAGAAGCTTAATTCGCCTTTTTTAAGGCTTCAATATAGTTTGTTAATTTTTTGCCATACATCGATTGAGCAACTTTTGGTGTCAAGGCGTTTTGTATGGTATCTAAATATTTGATGTTTATGTCATACACTTCGGCAAGAGCAATATAAGGCGCAATTTCGTGGTCTTTATTGTTCATGGCAAAATTTACGGCAAAAAGATACCTGCGCTTTAGGTTTAAATCCTGTAATTTGTTCAAACTGTCAACGGCTGTGGCGTCTTTTCGTTTAATAGCTTTGAATTTTTGTTCAATAAGATTCAGATTCTCATCCTTGTAGCGTTCTGTTGTTTTTTTGTATTCTTCGTACAATTCCTGATTTTTAGAACCCGTAATTTTTGCTCCGGAAAGGAAGCTGTCTAAATTGGTTTCGATATTCATGATACCCGGCTCGGCAAAAAACATCAGGTTGTTGTCTAATGAGTTTGTAACTCCTCTGTCTAAAAACAGGTAAAGCATTTCCGGTGATTTGATGTCAAGATCACTTTCAAAATGAGAGTTTCCGTCAATTTTAATGGTATCGATAGCTATCAGAGTAGTATCTACCACTTTTTGAATATACAAAGTTCCTTCTTTTAATCCTTTTACATTTCCTGTTAGGTGCAGGTTTCCTTTTGATTCTTTTTTGTTGCATGAAGCCATTAGTATCACGGCAGAGAATGCAAGAATTGATTTTTTCATTCGTAATTTTTATTTGGTGCAAAGTAAATAAAATTGTTGAAACCCCATAATGTCGGAGTTTGATTTCAAATACTTTCGTTGTTTTTTTATTAAGCCTTTAGCCAGGCTTCTCTTAATTGTTTTTTAGAATCATCAGTAACTTCAATATGTTCGGCATCTACATAAGGCAGTTTAACGGTTCCTTTAAGCGATTCTTCTTTTCCCTTTCGCTTTATTTTAATGCTAATCGACTCGTTTTCCTTCCATTTACTGCTTTGATTAATCATGTCGTAAATGTTTTCGTAAGAATAAGCAACATTGTTGATTGCCAAAATAACATCTCCGCCTTTTAACCCTAAAGAGTCAAAAAATACATTTAGTTCACTATTAGGAATTACACTAATTTCATTATTGTTCGGATTAACCGTAATATATGGTGTTTTGTTGTCTTTTAAGAAAACCGGAGCAGGTACTTTTATCATCGATTTGCTTAAACCTACTTTCGCCAAATAAACTTCATAAGGAATAGGAGTGGTGCCTGCTACATACGTTTTTAGAAAATCACCCACTTCCGGATAAGTAAGCTCGGTTATTTTACCAAAAAGTTCTTCGTCATTAAAGGCTTTGGAAACCCCGTATTCATTAGATAATTTTTGCATCAGGTCAAGAATTCCTCTCTCTCCGTTGCTTTTTTCGCGAATGATAATATCAATGCACATTCCGATTAAAGCTCCTTTTTGATACACATTCAAATATTGGGCTTTGTATGGTTCTTTTAAAACATTGGCACTCATTTTTGTGAATGACATCGTATCGTTCAAGGCTTTTGCTTCTTCTATTTTTTCGGCAATACGGTCGTAAAAATCAGCTTCGGAGATTAGCCCTTGGTTGATTTGAAAAAGATTAGCAAAATATTCGGTTACACCTTCATACATCCATAAATGTTCGGACATTTTAGGTGCATTATAGTCAAAATCCTGAATTTCTTTAGAATGAATAGTAAGCGGCGTTACAATATGGAAAAATTCATGTGAAACAACATCCATCATCGATTTGACTAATTCGTCTTTTTCCATCATTTCCGGCAACACAACGGTAGTTACCGTTGGGTGTTCCAGCGCTCCAAAACCATGAGCATCGTCTTCTTTTAAACTGGAAAGATAGAGTAGAACAGAATATTTTTTGGTCGCATTAATTTTGCCTAAAAAATGTTTTTGAGCCGTCATCATCGTTTTCATTTCCGGAGTAATGCTTTCGGCAGTGTATTTTCCGTTTGGAGAATACACACAAATCTGAATATCCATTCCGTCAACATTAAAAGTGGTATAATCAGGTTTGGAATACATAATTGGATTTTCGACCAATTCGGCATAACGCGAAGTAACAAAAAGATCGTTGGTATTACTGCTGTCCTGATCCGTCATTGAGGTAGCGCCCCAAAGCGATTCCGGATGTGTAACACTTAGTTGGTAAGGAACGGCCAAATAGTTGTCGAAATAGCCAATAAAACAATGGGTGTTTACTATGAAATTTTCACCGGCAATAATGTTAGAACCCGCAGGCGAAAAAACATCATCCTGTCCAAAACCGGTTCCTTTTTCGGTGTCAAAGGTATCGTTAACTAAATAAGTAATTTTGCTTAAAGATTTAGCTTTGCTAATTGTCCAGGAGTTTTCGTCTGTTTTTTTAACGGCTAACAGATTTCCTTTTTTGTCAAAAGCTTTAAAATCTTCAATATATTTTCCATAATTGTCTTCCGAATAAGTTCCTGGAACGGTTTTAGGAATGTGGTAATTAATTTCGTCAGCTGTAGTTTTAGGTGCATTTACCGTTACTAAAACCTGATCGTTTTTAACTTCGGTCAAATTGATATTGGCATGAATGATGTTTTTTTTGCTTTCGTTGTTTATACTTTTACAACTCCAAAACAGTGAAGTAAGGGCAAATACTATTAGTGTTTTTCTCATAAAGCTATGTTTTTTGTTTCCTGATTTTGTCGTTTTTGAAACTGACAAAAAAGATATAAAAAAAACACTCAGGAGTAAGAGTGTTTTTTAAAGATTAGTCAAATTTATTCTTGATATAATACTTTCCGTCTAAATCGTCATCAAAATCATCAATTTTAAGAGGTTTAGGTTTCGGTTTTCCAGCCAAAGCTTTCTTTTTCCACATTTCAAATTTTTCCAGAGGCATCTTTTTTTTCATGATTTCCAGAACTTCTTTTTCAGCCAATCCAAATTCTTTTTTTATAATTTCAAATGGATTTCTTTCTTCCAGTGCTAATGTAACAAGCTTCTCGGTTTGTTCGAAGCTTAGTTCTTTGCGGTTACTCTTTTTCATCAGATGAAAATTTATTCTAAATAGTTTTTTTAATTAAAAAATGATCTTGTAATAGGTTTCAATATTAATAAAAAAAACAATTACTTTACCGTTTCCCTGATTTTTTTTGTTGCTTTTTTTGAGGTTTGGATAGGGCTTATCAGAAATGATTCTTTTTTGAATAATTCTTTTTTACAGACTTGATTATTAAACTCTTTTCAAAAATAAGACAGCCATTTTGTTTAAACTTCATCGTTTTTTTGCAAAACAAATTTGTAAATAAATCCACCGCTTAGGGCTCCTGCAATTGGCGCTACCCAAAACAGCCATAATTGACCCAGTGGTTCACCGCCCACAAATACTGCCTGCGATAAAGAACGCGCCGGATTTACAGAAGTGTTAGTAATAGGAATGCTGATTAAATGAATTAAAGTCAGTCCAAGTCCAATGGCAATTCCGGCAAATTTTCCATTAGAAAATTTATCGGTTGCTCCCATAATGATTAATAAAAAGAAAAGAGTCAGAAAGAACTCGGCAATGAAACAGGCTGCTAAAGAATAGCCCGAAGGAGAAAAAGCGCCGTATCCATTGGAAGCAAAAGCACCTGCCTGGGTGTTATCAATCATAAATCCTGCTTTTCCCGACGCGATGGTGTATAATACCGATGCTGCTGCCACCGCACCCACACATTGAGAAATGATGTAAGGAATTAAATCCCGACCACTAAAGCGACCGCCAGCCCATAATCCGAAGGAAACTGCCGGATTAAAATGTCCGCCCGAAATGTGTCCCACCGCATAAGCCATTGTTAATACGGTTAAACCAAAAGCCAGCGCTACACCCATAAAACCAATTCCTAAATCGGGAATGCCGGCTGCAAAAACAGCGCTGCCGCAACCACCGAAAACTAACCAAAATGTTCCAAAGAATTCTGCAAATAATTTTTTCATAATCAATAATTTATATAATGGTTATTAGTAAAAATTCATTAAACAGCGGGTAATTTCGAACTGTATTCCGGGGGTAAGAACGTTTTTGTGTTAGAGAATACAGTAAAACAATGAATTTGAAGTTTTTACAAGTGCTTCAAATTCCAACTTGTTATACTAATGTATTGAAAATAAATGATTAATAAGAAAAAAAGTACTCTTTTTTTGTTTTTGAAAAAGAGAATTGCGCTATTTTTTGAGGCGAATATTCATAAAAACAATAGCGGCAATAATGATAAAAATCCCCATCCATTGTCCGAAAAGAACTTTTTCGCCCAATAAAAAATAAGCCATCATAACTGAAACAGGCAATTCTAAAGCCGAAACAATACTGCCGAGTCCGATACCGGTAAGCGGAAAACCAATATTGAGCAGGAGTGGAGGAATAATGGTTCCAAAAAGCGATAAAATAAGTCCCCATTTGAGGAAAATGGAAAAATGAAAAGGAGTATTTTGGGTGATTAACGTAAATAACAGCACAATAATTGCTCCGCCAATCAGCATGAATAAACTGCGTTGAGAAGACGGAATTTCAATCGCGATTCTGTTGCAGGCGTACATGTTAGCCGAGTAGGAGGCAGCGGCTAACAATCCCCAAAAGAAACCTTTCCATTCCATAACCAGATTGTCATGGAACAGATTCGTTGCTAAAACAGTTCCGGTTAGTGTGAGAATTACTGAGAGGATTTTTTGTATAGAAGGTAATTTTTTTTCTAAGAACATTTCGATGACAACGCCCATCCAAACTGTTTGCATCAATAATACGATAGCTACTGAAACTGGAACATATTTAACGGATAAATAATAGAAAATACTGGTAAAACCAATAGAGGTTCCCGCTATTATCAGTTGTCGTTTTTGGTATTTTGAGAAGGGGATTTTTTCGGTTCGTGGATTTTTTCTTTTAAAAAAGTTCAGGATTAAAAGGGCTATAAGTCCCAGAGCAAATTGCGAGCCACTCACTTCGGCGGTGGTATAGCCTTCCTGATAAGCCATTTTGACAAAGGTGGCGAGCATACCATAGCAACTCACTCCCAATCCTACTAAAAAAACTCCTTTTAAGGTACTGTTTTTAACCATTCCTGCTTTTTTTTTGCTTTGTAAAAATAGGAAATACAGCCCGGAAACAGACTTTAAAAGGAGTTAAAATATTAAAATAATCCTTGCAGAGGCGCATTTTTAATGCCTATTTTATGGTAATCAAAAGCCATTTTTTCTTTTAGCAAACTGGCATACACTGAACGGAAATCAATTTGATATTTTAAATCGCCATTAGATAAATCGCTAAGATTTGGGTTGTTGCCAATAACTTTTCCCTGATTTTGTCCGCCAATGACAAACATCGGCGCGGCAGTTCCGTGGTCGGTTCCGTTGCCGTTGTCTTTGACTCTTCGACCAAATTCGGAGAAAACGACAATGGTTACATTTTGTAGTAAATTAGCCTGTTTTAAATCCTGATAAAAACTAAACAAAGAGCTGTCTAATTCTTTGAATTTGTTATTTTGAATCACCAATTGGTTGTCGTGCGTATCATAACCACCCTGGGAAGTATAATAAACTTTCGAATTCAAATTTCCTTTAACCAATCGGGCAATCCATTCCAGGTTTTTACCCAAAGCCGTTTTTGGATAAGTCGTTTCGGCTGTTGATTTGGCTAATGCTTTTTGAATTTCTTCCGAACCTTCTACAACTGAACTGGCTATTTTTCGAACAAAATCCAAAGACGGATTTTCGGATAAAATTTCCGTTTCTTCTTTGGCTTTTTTAATTCTGAAACGATCCGGATCTTTCACGGTTATCGAATTCGGATTATCGCCTTTTAAGGAAAGATTGTCAATCGAATCGATGTTGATTCCGGCAGTCGGGGTGTGCGTCACACATTGTAAATCCAGATAACGTCCCAGCCAGCCTTCGTTGATGTATTGGTTCGAATCCGAAGCGGTTTGCCAGATTTCCTGACTTCTGAAATGCGAACGATTCGGCTCCGGATAACCCACATTTTGAATCACCGATAAATCACCATTTTGTTGCATTTGGGCAAAACCTTTTAATGAAGGATGAAATCCCATGCCTTTGGTGGTCGAAATGACTTCGTTTTTATTAAGGGCAATTTTTGGTCGGTATTCGTGGTACAAAGGATCGTCAAAAGGAATAAAAGTATTCAGACCGTCGTTTCCGCCGTTCAATTGTACAAAAACCAGACATTGTTCGCCAATAATCAGGTTTTTTTGCGAAGCATAAGAAAACAAAAAATTAGGAAGCAACAGGGATCCTCCTGTCAAAGTTCCGGTAAGCGATAGAAAATTTCTTCTGTTCATAATCAGATAATTTAAGGAGGTTGTGGCTAAATTAATTGAAATTCAGGTTCTTTGACCATCGCATTAAACAGTCGTAAAACCGCCTGATTGGCATTTTGAGCATGCGCATCAAAATCGTATTTTAAGATTTTTTCAAAATCTTTTTGGGCATCGGGATCCACCTGAAACAATAATCTTTGGGATAATTCGCTGATAATTTGTTTGTTCGTTCCAATATCCCAGTTTAGTTTAAGAAGCGTTTTTCTAAGGTTTGTACGGTTGTTCGTTTCTTCCATCATCATATTGGCCTGAGCTTTTTGATTGAAATTTTCTCTTCCGCTGCAATACAAATCAGCCAGATTGTTGCGTTGCAGGTAAATTTGCGAAGTGAGCCATGATTTTCCGCCTTCCCAGCCTTTTACATTGGGTTGGTTAAACAAATCCATGCCCTGACTTTTTATAAAAGCCACGATTGGGCGGTTTGTTCTGGGATTAATTTGCAATTCATGAAGTACTTGCAGGCTGTATTCCAAAGGATTTTTTATTTTAGAACCAGCGGTTTTTTTATCAAATTCCTCGGTGAAGATTTTTTCCAGCAAAGGTTTGATTTCAAAATTCTGTTTTCTGAAATAATCGCCGTAATAGGTAACTAATTTTTCGTCCGGATTATCATAAATAAACCATTCCAGAATTTTTCGGGTAAAAAGGTAGGGACTGTTTTTTTGTTTGAAGATAATATCCACAATATCATCGGCTTTAAAATGTCCTTTCTTGCCCAAATACACAATTTCTGAATCGTCCGAAATGCGGTCTCTGTAAATGCCGCCATCGTCTCCAACGCTCAATCCGGCAAGAGCTTTAGCGCCGTTTTTGATGTCATCTTCGCTGTAATTACCAATTCCTAAAGTAAAAAGTTCCAGTAATTCCCGGCTCAGGTTTTCGTTGATTTTTCCTTTTCGGTTGTCCACATTGTCCAGATAGCGCAGCATGGCATTGCTTTTAACAATGGCTTTGGTTAATTCTCTAAAGTTGCCAAAAGCGTGTTGACGCAGCAGTTGGTTGTGTTGAAAAATCCAGTAATTAACCTTTACTTTTTGATAAGTTGAAACAAAATGATTGTGCAATAACAAGGTCATTTTTTCCCGAAGCGGAAAATCTTCGTTTCGCATTTTATCAATCCACCAGGATTTCATTTCCAGTGAAGTTTGGACTTCCTGTTTTTGAAATTCCTTTTTTTTCTCCCGGTCTAATTTTCCGTTTTTTTGGCGTTGCTCTCTAAATTCAATCAGGGTTTTAGGACTGTCTTTGAGAAAATCAGGGATACTATTGTTGAAATCCGTTTTGAAAGAGGCATTGAGAAATTTAGCAATTCCCATTTTTTCAATCGAAGCGGCCTGTTGGTTAGAAAAACCTAAACGGAGCGACCAAAGCGAATTAGGATTCATAATCAGTAGGGTTTTGGGTTAATGGTTTTTTGTTGGTTGTTCTCTTTTAAGATGAATAACTACCCAAAAGGTTTAACGCGGTTCTTTTTTATTTGTTTTAAGAACTACTGGAAAAAGAAACCTTGCTATAAATTGGACATGGACTATGTATGGAGTATGTATGGAGTATGTATGGAGTATGTATGGAGTATCCCCTGCTAAAAATGGTTAAAAAAAGGTGAAGTCGGGAGATTTCCCCTCGCTGCCGCACGAATCCTTTCGTGTGGCTCGTCCTATTAAATATCAAACATTCTAAAAACAACTATATCATCAACCAATCCTTTTTGTCCCGAATAATCAATTGCACTGCTATAAACATAGTCTTCCGCTTTATAAACCAAACCAGATTCTACGGGATTATTGTGTACATAATCTATTTTTTGTTGAATCACTTTATTGCTCCATAATTCAATAGGTTTATTGTCGTGCCTCCAAAATTGATAATGCTTTACATTGGAACTCTTATCCGCTTCTTTTTTAAAAAAATCTAACAAAAAATCTTTTCTGCTTTCTCTAGGATTTTCTTTAATGCTTTTTACAATTGATTGACTTGTAAATCTTTTTAAATCTCCGATTAAGAGTTCCGGAGGTTGTCCATTTATACTTCTAAAAACCAAATGCACATGATTGGTCATTATGCACCAAGCGTGAATCTCTAAACCTTTATTCTTTTGACAAAACTCCAAACTTTCCAAAAATAAATCTTTATATTCATTTCTGGTAAATACATCTAACCAGCCTACAACCGCAAAACTGATAAAATACAATCCTTCCGGATTATGACTCGAGACGATAGTCGAACAGACGAAGTAAATTTATAATTTCTACTCATTTCTAAAGTATAAGATTCAAGAGTAAATATAAGAAATAACTGTTAAGATAGCCACACGAAAGGATTCGTGCGGCAGCGGGGGATGTTTATTGTATTATAGCTATTGAGCCAAACCGCTGTTAGCAGCAGGTATTTATTTATCGCTTATCTAAAAATGCTATATCGAATTTCATTTCATATTCGCACAAACTGACATTTGGAGTTACTTCAACGGCGTATTTAATTTTTTCATCCATTTTATTTGCAACAATAATTCCATAAACATTTTTCTCTTTTGCTAAGTTAATTTTTACCCAGCCCATATATCTTAAAAGTTGTCCAAGAGCTTTGTCCATTCCTCTTGATAATTTTGTTTCAAAAACATAAAAATCATTGTTGTCATCAATAGTTAAGATGTCAATAGGACCAACACTTGTTGGAAATTCTTTTCCTCGTCTTTCTCCATCATCATATAACTTCAAGTTATGTTTTTTGATTGTTGATAGATTTCGAATTAAAAAATCTTGTAAATGCTCTTCTAACGCAAATAAATATGATTCTGTATTGTCAATCAAATCATTTGTTTGACTTACTCCAAAAATTGATTTATCATCTTCATTTAACCCCAATTTTTCTTCATATAATCTAAATTCAATATATCTTTTGAAAGCATTAGAATCTTGCCTACGATTTTTTAAATCTCGCTCTCTAAATTCAGGTATATCGTACCAATGTTTGTATATAACTTCTAAGTCATTTGGATTTTTTATTTTGTACAACGTATCAGTTGGAATCATAGATTTTGCCTTTAATTTTTTTGATAGGTTATCTATTTTACCTGAATATGATTTAACTGTGTTTTCAGACCATTTATTAGTCATCCAATCGATAAAATTATTTTTTTCTGACATTTTTATATGTTCTGTTTTTATACTTGCTGCTAACGTTTCGCGGCTTCGCGACAGTTGTGAAGCCAGCGAACTGATTATTTTCTGTTAAAGATAAACGTTTTTCGTGAACACTTAAGAACAGAAACCAACAATTGCGCGAAACCGCTGTTGGCAGCTGGCTATTTTAAAAGGGTAAACCATTTTTTTTCGGATTTTCTTCTCCTTCTTCTTCTTCTAATGAATTTTCATAATCTTCTATTCTTTTAAGATATATATCTTTTGAGTATGTTAAGTATGAAAGTGTATTGTCGATATACTTTCTTAAACCGCCTGATGTGTTTATTCTTAATGCAGAAACAGATTTATATAAAATTTCAAATTCTTCAATGGTAAATGGGTCTGCAAAAAAAGTACCTGGTAAAATTGTATAATGTTTTGCGTAACCAGTTTTGAAAGGACAATTATATTCTATAACTGTTTCGTCTTCATAAAATTCATTTTCAAATTCCGCTGTTGGATGCGCTACAATTCCATATAGATTTAATTCTTCTTGAAGTAAGTATGCGTCAATCAAAGGTTGACCAAAGAAAATTGAATTTTCAAAATCTAATGTCATTTTTCCAAATGCAACTCCACCTTTGTGTGGAATTCCATCCTTGAATAAATCTTCTGACAATGCAGAAATACTTGCGATGAAATTCTCCTGACTACTTTCTGAATCATCACGTGAATATATCATTATACTATCAGAGTAAGTCATCATTATAATGTTTATATCAAAATTTTCAGATTCAGAATCAACAGCGAACACAGATTGGTTTACTCTCATCGCATGAGAAACTTTTTTCATCATTTGATATACAGTTTCGTGATCATTTCTTGCAACCAAATCTTTGAAACCCATAATGTCTATTATACCAACAAATCTATTTGTGGTTATTTCCCATGGAATATATTCTTTTTTGTTAGTCTTTTTTTTCGCCATATGTTAAGATTTCTTCAATTTTGCAGATTTCGTTTTAGCTTGCTGCCAACTTGTATATAAGCGAAATAAACCTTCGCATATACACCCAAAATCGGATAGATTGGCGAAAGTTTGTTTCGTTTTTGTTTTTAACAAATATATTTATTTTTTCTTACAAAACAGAATAGAAGAATTTCAATTTTGAACGTTTTGTTTTGGAAAACTCATGAATGAAGGCAGCGTCAGGAAAAAAATCCGAGCTGCGGGGGCAGATCGGATGGAATTGGTTCGTTTTTCTTAAAATTATATCGTCATAGAAAACAAAGCCGTTTCGGGGGCTTTTCGTTTTAAATGCAGGTCGAATGCCATGCAGATGTTTCTCACATGGGCTTTTCCTAAATCGGTTACCTGAATGCCGTTTTCTTTAAAAAGGAGTAAGCCGTCGGTTTCCATTTCCCGGAGTTGGGTTACAATTTCCGGAATTTCCTCAAAATAAGTCTCCGGACTGTCCCAGCGGGTTTCAAACTGGCACATCAGGTTGAGAATGTGTTTGCGGATGATGAGGTCTTCCTCTGTTAATAAATGTCCTCTGAAAACAGGCAATTTGTCCTCTTCTAACCATCGGTAATAATCGTCCAGATTTTTTTCGTTTTGGGCAAAACTGTACCAGCTGTCACTGATGGAAGAAACCCCCAGTCCTATCATTAATTGGGTTTTAGACGAACTGTAGCCCATAAAATTCCGGTGCAATTGACCGTTTTTAAAAGATTGGTACAAACTATCGGTAGGTAAGGCAAAATGATCCATCCCAATTTCGACATAGCCGTTTTTTTGCAATAATTCTTTGCCTACCTGATACAGAATTCTTTTTTCCTGATCTTTTGGGATGTCTTCGTCTTTAAAGCCGCGTTGTCCGTTGCCTTTAATCCAGGGCACATGGGCGTAGCTGTAAAAAGCGAGTCGGTCGGGTTGCAGGGATTTGGTTTTTTCGATGGTATCTACCACATTTTCGATAGTTTGAAACGGTAATCCAAAAATAATATCATGACCAATGGAGGTATAACCAATTTCTTTGGCCCAAAAAGTAACTTTGGCTACATTATGAAAAGGCTGTTCGCGATGAATGGCTTTTTGTACTTTTTCGGAATAATCCTGTACGCCAAAACTCACCCGGCGAAATCCTAAATCGTATAGTTTTTGCAAATGCGCATGGGTGGTATTATTAGGATGTCCTTCAAAACTGAATTCGTAATCTTCCGCTTTATTGGCATAGGCAAAAATTCCGTTGATTAAGTCTTCTAAGTTTTTGGTCGAAAAGAAAGTGGGTGTTCCGCCACCCAAATGAATTTCTTTGATAATGGGTTTTTCGTCCAACATTTTACTGTACAAACGCCATTCTTTTAAGACCGCCTGAATATAAGGTGATTCGACATCGTGGTTTTTGGTGATGCGTTTGTTGCAGCCGCAAAAAGTACACAGACTTTCGCAAAACGGAAGATGAATGTACAGGCTGATTCCTTCTTTGGTATTGCTTTCCTGAAACGATTTTTTAAAGGAAGTAATCCAATCCTGATAAGTAAACCCGGCTTCATTCCAGTAAGGAACGGTAGGGTAGCTGGTGTAGCGTGGACCGGGTACGTTGTATTTTTGAATCAAAGCTTTTTTCATAATCAATTATTTGCTGGTTCAAAAATACGGTGAATGTCAGGGTGTGGAAATGATAATTGTCATACTTTGTGAGTAGTGAGTAGTGAGTAGTAGGTATAAAAAAAGCGACTTTCAATTTGAAAATCGCTTTTTGCTATTCTTAATATCTGATTTCTTGTTTCTTGCTTCTTGCTTCTTGCTTCTGAAATCTAATATCTAAAATCTGCATTCTGTAATCTGCATTCTGAATTATTCTTCCTGTCCCAGATTTCTAAGCTGTTTTAGTTTTTCTTTCCAGGTGTCTAAGCTTTCTTTATGGATAGCAATGTTTTTACGAACTTCGGTCACAATAGAATTTTCTTTTTTCGAATTTTTGGTATTGGCAAAAAACTGAATGTTGTTTTCCAGTTGGAAAATTTCGTTTTGTACTTCTTCAATTTTACGAATGATAAAAATCTTTTCGTTCTCCAGTTTTCTGTTGTCATGGCTTTCAGATAGATTTTCCAGTTTGTTGGCAAAACGCATCATGTCGGAATCCTTCTTGCTCAGACTTAATTTGTCAAACAAAGCATCCAGAATTTTGTTGAATTTTCCTTCGATATGTCTTCTGGTAAATGGTACTTTTCCGATGCTTTTCCAGTTTTCAATATGCTGTTTGATTGCGTCCAAATCGGTTTTATGATCGCCAATAAGCTGAAATTCTTTGATGCTTTCCAAATAGGCTTTCTTTTTGTCAAAGGCTTCCATTTCTTCGGCCAAATGTTCATTTTTTTGTTCTTTTAAGCGATCAAAATAATGGTTGCAGGCGTCTTTGAATTCTGCCCAGACTTTGTCGGAATATTTTCTTGGCACATGCCCTATTTTTTTCCAGTCTTCCTGAATTTGCTTCATAATCGGCGTGGTAGCGGCAAAATCTTCGCTGTCTTTTAACTCGTTGGCTTTGGCTACCAGCGCATTTTTTTTATTCAGATTTTCGTTTTGCTCCTTTTTGATGTCTTTGTAAAAGGCATTTTTGAAAGCATTAAAATTTCTAACGGCTGTTTTAAATGCCGCCCAGGTAGCTTCGTTTACATCAGCAGGAACTTTTCCGGTAGAGAAGAAGGCCTCTCTTAAAGCTTCAACTTTTTCTATCTGAACCAGCCACTGCGAATGGGCATTCACTTTAATCGTTGCCAATTCTTCAATTTGTGCAATAATGGCGTTCTTTTTTTCCAGATTTTCCTGCTCGGTTCCTCTCATTTTTTCGAAAAGAACTTCGCGCTTATCGTGCATTTTTTTGGTTAAATCACTAAACTGATTCCAAATTTCATCACGGTATTCTTTAGAAACAGGACCAATTTCCTCTTTCCAGATGCGGTGTAAATCCTGTAATTCTCTAAAAGCTTTATTTACATCAACTTCCTGAAGTAATTCTTCTACACGGCTGATGATTTTTTGTTTTTGCTCTAAATTGTGTTTGAAGTCCAAATCACGGGCTTCACGGTCTAAATGCAGATAATCATAAAAATTTTCCACATGAAAATGATAGTTGTTCCAAACGTGGTTGTATTTGTCTTTCGGAATCGGGCCGGCATTTTTCCAGCGCTCTCTTAATTCATTAAAATGTTTGAGTGTGTCTTTAATATTCTCGTTTGGGTTGATTAATTCTTTGAGTTCTTCAACAATGGCCAAACGATTTTCCAAATTGGCTTTCAGACTGTTTTGTAAATTCTTGAAATGGACGTTTTTATTGTCTCTGTATAAGGTGTAAAATTGGTCGAATTTGTTTTTTAGCGGTAAATGATACTCGAATTCTTCGGTTGTGTTTGGATTGTCGGCAAGAAATTCTTCTCTTTTTTCTTCGATAAAATGATTGTATTTCGATAAAAATGCCTTTTTGATTTCTTCCACATGGTCACGAATAGACATGACTTTTTCGTTAAAAACCAGTTTTTGCAATTCCTCTACTAAGACTTCCATCGACAGAGTTTCGTAATCGCGCATCGGTATTTCATGACGGCCTTTTAAGGTTTCGTCTTCGTGTTCTTCAGCGTTCGAAGCTTCAATTTCGCTCAATGCTTTTTGCTTTTTAAGCGATTCAGCTGCTTCATCATTTTCTGCCGAAGGTGCGGCGTCATTTGTCTCAGGATTTGGGGTAGCCTGATTGTCCGCCTGAACATCAGTGGCTAAGTTTCCGTCTGTCTCATTGTTTTTTGGAGACAGGTTATCATTCATTTCTTCTAACATTTTTTAAATGTTTAAGGGGTTGTGTAATTGGTTAAATTGATGTGAAAGATACTAAAGGTCTGTTGAAAAACAAAATAATTCCTATGTTTATCGATGGTTTTGGCAAAGAAATTATTGAATTTGCGTATTTTTTGCAGTTTTGGCATTCTTTTTTAAGACAATCCACAAGGTTTTTCAGGACAAAAACAGTCGATGAAAATTTAAAATCAGGAAGTGATAATCGTTCGAAAGGTTAGATTTATTCGGGCTTTGTTGACTTTTTTTGATGGTGGCAGGCGGTGTAGCCAGTGCGTTTGGGTTTCGTCTTTCATTACTAAAAGACTGCCGTGTTCTAATAGTAAGGAAACGGTGGTTTTGTTGGTTTTGTGTTTGAAAGCAAATTTTCTTTGTGCACCAAAGCTTAGCGAAGCAATAGCGCCATTTTTTTTCAAATCTTTTTCGGCATCACTGTGCCAGGCCATGCCTTCGCTGCCATCGTGATACAGGTTTAACAAACAGGAATTGTAGCTTTCGCCTGTTTTTTCTTCGACTAATTGTTTTAGAATTAAGAGTTCCTCTGTCCAGGGAAGGGCTTCTTTGGTGGTTTTAGAATAGCTGTATTTGAAATTTGTGTCGCCATACCAGGCTACTTTTCTTTTGGTGGTGATTAATTGGCCAAAAATAATAGCTTCGTCATTTTTCCATTCAATGGCGTCTAAAAGTCTGCTGAAAAACCAATTGGCTTTTTCATAATCCATAATGCAGCCATAGTAATTTACGGTTCCGTCCTGCGGCAACAAATTACTTTGAGAGATGAATTCGGGATTGAATAAATCCATTTTTGGATAGGAATAAAATTATTGGTTTTGATGGTAAATTTCAAGTCGTTTTTTGTTCAAACGCTGTTTTAACCATTGCATTAATTTGTTTTTTTCGACCGATTCCAGTTGGTTTTTACTTTTATAAACCAATACCGGAACTATTTTTAAACTATCGGTATTTTCGTTGAAAGTGTGATTGGAAATGGAAATGTTCTCAATGTTTGGGAATAAAATTTTCATTTCGGCCAGTAATTCTTTGTTGCTATACTGATTGGCTGCCAGCTGTTTTTTCAGATTCAGGATGGTCACGTCTTTTTGACTAATCGTCGATTTGTTAAACTTGATTTCGTTTAAAATATCGCTTTTTAAATCGGTGGTGTCCTGTTTTACAATCAGTTTGGTGTTGTTTAATTCGTAGTCTTTCAAACTTTTGTTCAAATCTTTGATTTCGCTGTCACTAAAGCGTTTTGAAAGAAAACCGAGTTCTATTATTTTCGGATTTTTGTTGAATTGTGTTTTTTGATAGACAATAGTAATGCCTTTTTCGGTAAATTCTCTTTCGGTAAAAACGGCAATTTGCTGTTCGAATTTTTTCTCTTCAAATAACAAATAAGCAAAGTAAATACTTGGTAAAATAAAAATAGTTAAAAGCGTACTGATGTAATATTTTACCTTTTTTTGGGTAGGTTCATCCAATTGTTTTTTGGTTGGATAAGCCAAATATTTCACGATTAAGAAAGTCGAAATACAAATAAAAATACAGTTGATGGAGTACAAATACATGGCTCCAAAAAAGAATTTAAAACTTCCTGTTGCGAGTCCGTAACCGGCGGTACAAAGCGGCGGCATCAAGGCGGTGGCGATGGCAACACCCGGAATCGGATTTCCTTTTTCCACGCGCGTAATGGCGACAGCGCCTACAATTCCACCAAAAAAAGCGATAAGAATATCGTAAATATTAGGTGACGTTCGGGACAAAAGTTCCGGTTGTGCTTCTTTGAACGGACTGATATAAAAATAAACAGTAGAAACCAATAAACTTACAATGGTGGCGATAACCAGGTTTTTTAAGGATCTTTTGAGTAAATCAAAATCATAAGTTCCCAGTCCGAAACCAGCACCCACGATAGGTCCCATCAAAGGGGAAATTAACATGGCACCAATAATTACAGCGGTAGAATTGACGTTTAATCCTACCGAAGCTACTACAATGGCACAGGCCAAAATCCATAAATTAGAGCCCCTGAAAGAGATATTAGTTCTTACATTTTCCAGAACTTTGGTTTTGTCTTCTTCACCTTTGTTCAGGTTGATGTAAGCAAATAGTTTTCTAATTGGCGATTGCATGTTTTTTCTTTTTCTTTAAATTTTGCTTTAATGCCAAAAAGCCAATGCATCCTGCAGTTAACGAAGAAATCAGGATGATGAATTTAGCATTGTTAATGATGTGATGATCATCAAATGCTAATAAAGTTACAAAAATAGACATGGTAAAACCAATTCCGCCTAAAAATCCTATGCTTATGATTTTTTTCCAATTTAAATCGGAAGGTAATTTACACAGCCCGACCGAAACAGCTAAAAAGCTAAACAGGGAGATTCCTATTGGTTTACCTAACACTAAGCCCAGTATAATTCCCATACTGTAATTTAAATGCAATGCTTCGGCAATATCCGAGCCTAAAACGATAGCCGTATTTGCCAAAGCAAACAAAGGAAGGATAATAAAGGCTACCGGTTTGTGTAAAAAATGCTGCAACTTGTAAGAAATGGTGTTTTTACTTCCGTCGCCAAAAGGAATTACAAAGGCCAATAAAACTCCGGTAATTGTAGCATGAATTCCGGAATTAAGCATGAAATACCACATGATTACTCCACCAATCAGATACGGAATAAGATTGTGAACTTTTCTTCGGTTCAGGATAAATAAAAACAATAAAATACCCATTGCAACTCCTAAGTTTATCCAGGAAAGTGATTTGGTATAAAAAATAGCAATTACCAAAATAGCACCTAAATCGTCAATAACGGCTAAGGCTGTTAAGAATACTTTTAGCGACAAAGGCACCCGGTTTCCTAATAATGACAAAACACCTAAGGCAAATGCAATATCGGTAGCCATTGGGATTCCCGCACCGGAATGAGTGGGTGTACCGGCATTGAGCAGTAAATAAATCCCGGCAGGAACCAGCATACCGCCAAGTGCCGCAAAAATAGGTAATAAGGCTTCTTTTATGTTTGATAATTCGCCCTGATAGATTTCGCGTTCCAACTCTAATCCGATGAGTAAGAAGAAAATAGTCATTAAGCCGTCATTAATCCAATATTCCAGACTTTCGGTTCCAATTTTCATGTGCCAGGTATGCAAATATTCGTTGGAAAAAATAGAATTTGCAAGTAGTAAAGAAGCTATAGTACAGGCTATTAAAACCAATCCACTGGATTTTTCGTTTTCAAAAAATTCTTTAAATAAGTCGGAATTGTAAAGGCGCTTAATTGTTTTTTTCATATAACTGAGTTTGTTTTTGTCATTTAGTTAAAGAAATGATTCTTTTTGCTTCTATATTTAGAAAAAATGTAGAGATATGCAAAAATAACGAAATACTTAGTAAAAACCTGCTGTAAAAATGATAATATTAGGGAGTTTAAATCCGACTAAAATAACGAAACGGGAAATTGCCTTTGTTTTTTTTATTAATTTATTAAAGCAGGAAAAATATTTTTTAGACTTTCGAAAAGAAGTCAGGAGTTAAAACTTTTGAAATTAGGAAGTTAAAGAAGTATAGAATCTCTTTATCCTGCATTTGATTAAAACTATAACATTCGGTCTTTTAATTTGTTTCCAATGTAGTATTTTTGGAAAGCAAAAGAAAAAACGTCAATAATATTTATGAAAATAGTTATATCTCCGGCCAAATCCTTAAATTTTGAAAAAGAATTGCCTACAGCACAATTTACGCAGCCGACCTTTTTAAAAGAATCCCGACAAGTACACAAGGTTTTGAAACAGCAATCACCGAAAGATTTGTCTGATTTGATGTCGATTTCAGATAAATTAGCCGATTTGAACTGGCAACGTAATAAAGCGTGGAAAACACCTTTTTCGCCCGAAAATGCCCGTCCGGCGGTTTATACTTTTGACGGCGATGTTTATACAGGCTTAGATGCTTATACGATTCCGGTGGAGCAATTAGAAGTGCTTCAGGACAAACTTAGAATTTTATCCGGATTGTACGGAATTTTAAAACCTTTGGATTTGATACAGGCCTACCGCTTGGAAATGGGAACCAAATTACCTATTGATGATAAAAAGAATCTTTATGATTTTTGGAAAACAACCTTAACTAATGCACTTAATAAAGAACTTAAAAAAGATGAATTGTTTGTGAATTTAGCCAGTAACGAATATTTTTCTGCAATTGATACTAAGGCGTTAAAAGTGCCTGTTATTACACCGGATTTTAAAGATTATAAAGATGGTAAGTTGAAAATGATTAGTTTTTTTGCCAAAAAAGCCAGAGGAATGATGGTGCGTTATATCATCGATACGCAGGCCGAAACGATTGATGATTTAAAAGGTTTTAATTACGAAGGCTATCAGTTTGATGCTAATTTATCCAAAGGGAATCATTTGGTTTTTACGAGGTAGATTTTAGAAGTAAGAGAAAAGAGAAAAGCCGTTCCGATTATTCTTCAGGACGGCTTTTTCTATTCTCGAATTTCAGACTTCCAACTTCTAACTCCCCACTTCTAACTTTAAATTAGTGCATGGCATCGGCAGCGTTGATTTGTGTTTTTCCTTTCTTAATTAATAAGATAAAAGGGATGCAGCATAAAAATAACAATCCCAAATAAAGGAAAATATCCATGTAAGCCAATACGGTACTTTGTTTCATTACTGAAAAATCTAATACCTGATAGGCTTTATCCAGAGATTCATTTATCGAAAATCCTTTAGCCATAAAGCTTTTTTGCATTTGGGCGATTCGTTGTTGTACTTCAAACGAACTGCCGTCTAAATTGGCCACCAAATTCACACGATGCGATTGGGTTAATCGGGTGATGAAGGTGGTAATAATAGCAATCCCGAAAGAACCTCCCAATTGACGCATCATTCCCGTAAAAGCGGCGCCTTCTCCGATACTTTTCCCTTTAAGTGTTGAAAGTGATAAAGTGGTAATTGGAACGAATAATAATCCCAAACCAATTCCTCTTAAAATCAACGGCCAGTACATGTGTTCGACACCGGTATCCGGAGTCATGTTAAAATACATGGTCAGGGTGAAAATAAAGAAGATTAAGAAACCTACAGCGACCATATAGCCCTGCGGAACTCCTTTTTGAATCATTCTACCCACAAAAGGCATCATAAATGCGGTTGTTATCGAACCCGGAATTAGCAATAAACCGGCATCAGTAGCGGTCCATCCTAAAATAGACTGGGTGTAAATTGGAATAATCAATGTCGAACCGTACAACCCGAATCCCATGATGAAACTCATAATGGTACCAATTCTAAGATTTCCATCTTTTAATACTTTTAAGTTTACAATAGGATATTTGTACACTAATTGTCTCCAGATGAAAAGGATTAAACCAAACAATGAAACAATACTTAGTGTAACAATCAGATTATCGTTAAACCAATCGTCCTGTTGCCCGTGTTCCAAAACAAATTGTAGCGAACCGATAAAAGTGGCTAATAAGATAATTCCGTACCAGTCTACCTGATGGGATTTTAATTTTTCACCGTATTTCGGACTTCTTACAAAGCTAAGTGTTAAAAGCGTAGCAATAATTCCTAACGGAATATTGATGTAAAAAATGTAAGGCCAGGAATAATTATCTACTAAATAACCTCCTAATGGCGGACCCAATGTCGGTCCTACAATAACTCCCATTCCGTAAATTGCCTGCGCCATTCCACGTTTGGCTACCGGATAACTTTCGGTAATAATGGTTTGGGCTGTTACTAATAAAGCGCCACCACCTAAACCCTGTATGAATCGAAAGACAACCAATTCCCAAATGTTAGAGGCATTTCCGCATAAAAAGGAAGAAACCGTAAAAATAATGATCGATACAGCAAAATAATTACGTCTTCCAAATTGTTGCGAAAGCCAGCTCGTCATGGGGATTACGATAACGTTGGCAATAGCATAGGCAGTAATTACCCAGGCTACATCCGTTAAGGTAGCTCCTAGGCTTCCCCTCATGTCGGTCAAAGCCACATTGACAATAGTGGTATCTACAATTTCCAGCAGCGCACAAAGTACTGCGGTAATGGTAATGATAACCCTCCTAAAGCCATATTCTACTAAATCATCGTCTGCAATCATAATTATTTAATATGTACATCTACGTCCACATTCATTCCCGGACGCAATAATTTTACTTTTTCAATATCGTTTGATGAATCAATACTGATTTTTACTGGCAAACGCTGAATGGTTTTTACAAAGTTTCCGGTTGCATTATCCGGAGGTAAGATGGAAAAACGGGCTCCTGTTGCCGGTGAAAATGAAGTTATGGTTCCTGTAAATTCATAATCAGGATAGGCATCTACTTTTAAAGCTACTTTTTGTCCGGCAACCATTTTGTTCAATTGGGTTTCTTTAAAATTAGCAATTACCCAAGCTTCGTTGTTATTGATAATGTAGAACAAAGATTGTCCTGGTTGTACTAACTGTCCCGGTTGAATGTCAATTTTAGAAACCTGTCCGTCAATAGCAGCAGTAATTACCGTATAGCTTAAATTTAATTTTGCCGATTCTAATAAAGCCTGCGCTCTTTTGATATTGGCTGAAGCCACATCCGTTTCTTTGTTAGAAACAATTGATTTTGCCTGAATTACCGATTTTTGGAAAGCCGAAGCTTTTTGTTGTTGCTCTAAAATACGAACCTGATTTTCAGCTTCCTGTTTGGCAGCTAAAGCCTGCTCGTATTGTTGTTTAGTAATCGTATGATTTTTGTACAAATTACTGTAACGGTTAAAATCATTCGTCGCTAATCCTAATTTGATTTTAGCAGTTTGAATATTTCCTGTTGCCGATTTTACATTGGCATCCGAAACGGAAATGCTGGCTAAAATACTACCAATATCAGCTTTTGAAACTTCGAAGTTTCCTTCGGCTGCAGCCAAAGCGGCGTTAGCTTCGTCAATTTTTAACTGATAATCTTTTTGATCTATAGTAAACAAAGTGTCTCCTTTTTTTACAAAATCATTGTCTTTGATATAGACTTTCTTTACATAACCCGAAACTCTTGGGATAATCGGAGTCATGTATTTTTCAATTTGGGCATCATCAGTTCCTTCGTGAGATAAGGAGTGAATGTATTTGTAAGAACCATATACCACGCCTAACAGGATTAGAGAACCTATTATTGCGATGAATTTCTTATTTGTTTTTTTCTTTTCCATTTTGGGTATCGATTATATTTTAGAAAGATTGAAAGTTTGGTTTAATTGTCCTGTTACAGCTAATAAGTTGTAATATTTTTGAATCACATTTGTTTTGGCAACAGCCTTATTGATTTTGGCACTCAATTGCTCTACATCGGCCTCCAGTAAATCATTGGTGTCAGCCAGTCCGTTGTCGTATTTGTCTTTAATGATTCGGTAATTTTCAGTCGCCTGATCCACTGCCTGTGTGTACACTTGGTTTTGTTTTACAGATAAATCATAATCTTCTAAGGCTTTTTGAACCTGAATTTTGATATGATCGGTCAGCATGATTTCGGTATTTTGAATCTCAGCCGCTTTACTTTTGGCGATTTTAACCTCAGTTCCGTTTTTGAAAATATCACTGATATTATACGAAAGTCCGATTCCAAAATTCATCGCATTTTGAACGTTGACTACATTTTTCAAATCCAAAGTCGTGTATCCGCCAATCAGTGCCAAAGAAGGATAATAACCGCTTCGTGCTACTTTGATGTTCGCCAAACTGGCTTTTTCCTGATAGCGCAAGGCTTCTAAATCTTTACGGTTTTCCAAAGCCGGATTTTCGTTGGTCGGGATATTGTTCATTTCAAAAGTTGAAAAATCACTTTCGCTGACCACAATTTTTGTATTTGGATCCAGTTTTAACAAGCTTGCCAATTCGTAATTTACCACATTCAAATCGCTGTTCGCTTTATCCAGTGATAATTGAACTTTAGAAAGCTGCAATTGGGTTTTTAGCAAATCGTTTTTTGGGACGATTTCGTTTTTTTCCAATTCAGTGAAATCTTTCACACGCTGTTCGGCGCTTTTGTAATTTTCGTTCAGTAATTCTACCGTTTTTTCCGCCTGATACAAAGCCACATAATAATTGATGACTTTCATTGCGGTTTCTTCCTTAGTTTGTAGCGCATTGGCAGTTTCGGCCTGTAATAAGTTATCCGAAACTTTGATGCTGTTGTTTAGTTTAAAACCGGAAAAAACAGGCAAATTAGCTGTGATTTGTCCTAAAACCAATTGGTCCACATTAGGAGCTTTGGTGTCCGATTCGCTGTCCGAACTATTGCTTTTCAGGTCAATTTTAGCCTTAGTCAATCGTTGGTATTGAGCCGAAGCTTTTAAATCCGGATAACGGTGGTTTTTTACCGACTGCAATTCGAATTTTTTAGTCGTTACTTTAGCGTTGGCCAAGTTCACTTCGTTACTTTTTTCCCAGGCCAGATGAATGGCTTCATCGAGCGTTAAACTCTTTTTTTCCTGTGCTTCTGCGGAAGTAATTCCCAGAAATAAAACCCCAAAGAGTAGTAAATAATTAGCTTTCATATATCAGAAGTGCTTTGATTGTTTGTTGTATGTGCGTTTTAAACGTTGTTTGTATATAATTTTCAAAAGCTTCGTCAGTGTCAAGTTTCAAAAGTTTTTTGAAATAGGCTTTGTTCATCGAAAAGTGGAAGAAGGTTCCCATGATTGTTGGAGAAATCAGCGGAATATTGACATCTTTTCTAAAAATTCCTTTTGCCTGACCTTCATGAATAATCGTTTCGATTGATTTCAAATTCCGGTCTCTCACATCATTTAAAATTTTCATTTTTTCTTCCATTTCTTCAGAAGAAAATTCAAAATGTAAGATGCGGTAAATTCCTTTGTTGCATCGAATGCGGTTGATATAAAGCTCGATCAGTTTGTCAATTTTTTCGATTGGATCTAAATTTTCAACCGATAAATTTTCCATTTGAATTTTTAAATCAGAAGTGCGATAGACAATTAAGGCTTCCAATAATTTTTCTTTCGAACCAAAATAATAGGATACCATAGCAATATTAATATCGGCTTCCTTGGCAATGGTTCTAATCGAAGTTCCCTCGAATCCATTTTCTGCAAATAATTTTTCGGCTATCAGCAGAATTTGAATTTGTTTTTCATTAAAATCAGTTTTCACTTGGATTTATTTTTTAATTCGGATACAAAATTAAACAACCGTTTAAATTAAACAGTTGTTTAATTTTTCTTTAACAAAAAAATAACATTTGTTAAAGCTTTGGTTTTAGCGGGTTAGAAACTTGTGAAGTCTTGTTTTTACTAGTTTTTATCCCTTTTTTTATTCATTATGTGAAGCAATTGAGAATATTTAAGTTCCAGTCGGTTTGGGATAGTAGGTGATGGATTTATAAAGAAAAAGTCGGATTGTTTAAATTCGGCGATAATTAATTTGCAGTCATCTTACAGTGAGGGAAATAAGTTTTGGTCTTCAAAATTGTGAATATCTATTTCAATAATTTGCTGTTTTTTTAGTGCTAAAAATTATCTTTGGCATCCTTAAAAAAAACAAATTATGGCAACTTGGTACGAATGCAAAGTAAAATATAGAAAAACGGATGAAACCGGGAATCAAAAAATGGTAGGTGAAATTTATTTGGTGGACGCTATTTCTTTCACGGAAGCTGAGAGTCGGATTAATGAGGAAATGAAGGCTTATGTGAGTGAAGAATTTAAAATTGCCAACATAAAAGTGGCCAATTATGCCGAAATTCACCCGTTTGAAAATGCCGATCGCTGGTTTAAATCGAAGATTTCGTTACTGGCTTATGACGAAGAAAGCGGTAAGGAACGCAAGACCAATATGTATTTTTTGGTGCAAGCCAATGATGTAAAAGAGGCTTATGACAATACGGTGCATACGATGAAAGGAACGATGGGGGATTATACGATTCCAGCCATTTCTGAATCGGCAGTTTTAGATGTTTTTCCTTATTTCAGTGGTGATGAAGACGAATTAGAACAAGTAGAGCGTTTCAATGCGCTGAAAGCTTCCAAGCCGGTTGTTGCCGAAATTGAAGATCACATGGAATTTGTAACCGAGGAGGAAGAAGAAACCGTGTAATAATTTTTGCCATTTTATTACAATCGCAAATTAGAAGAAGAACGTTCTAATTTGCGATTTTTTTTTAGTTCCAAATCACTTTCGAAAGTGTCACGATCCCGGTGATTAAAATTAAAATTAAGACAATGGATTTGAATTGTTCTTCGGAAATGCGTTCGAGGATTTTTTTTCCAATATAAGTTCCAATAATACTAACTACCAGCAAAATAGGAATCAGGTACAAATCATGTTGGTGGACATAGCCGTTGTAGGTGTAAACAAAACTTCGGCTGGAATCAATAGCCAAATCGATAATGGCTGAGGTGGCAATAAAAACCTCCATTTTCAGGTTGTAAGCTGCCAGCGTCATGCCGCGAATAGCGCCTCCGGTTCCTAACAATCCGGCAATTAATCCGGATAAAGTTCCGCCCAATAGGGAATTGGAAACCGTAGGTTGGATGCTGAAATTTTTAAAAAACAAAAAAAACAAACTCGTCACGATAAGAAAACCAGCCAGAGCCATTTCCAGAGTTTCGCTGTCGATATATTTACTGATAAAAGCGCCAACAATCACAAAAACAACTGCGGGTACGCCGATAGTAAGCAATAGTTTTTTGTCGAAACCTTTTCGGAAGAAAGCAATTTTAGTAAGGTTGCTCGAAACATGAAACAAGGCGGTAATTCCTAAAACCGAATGAAAATCCAAAAAATAACTGGCAATAGGCACGAAAAACAACGAAGAACCAAAACCTCCCACCGTTCCTAAAATTTCGGCCAGCAGCGCCAATAAAATAAATAAGTATAAGTTTTCCAAAGCAATTAGTTTAGATAGGAATTTGCGCTTGTCTATGTAAAAATACACTAAAAATGATTAGCGCGGGTAGGGAAAACCGCTTTTAAGTTGTCTTACTGATAAAAGTAGTCTTTAACAACTAAATGATACGATTATGAAAACGATAAAAATTTTGTTTGCCTTATTCTTTTTAGGGACAGTTACTCATTTGCAGGCGCAGCAAACCGCTGTAAAAGCGGAAGCAAATGTAAATGCTTATGCGGAGAAAATGAGTTATTATGAAAAAAGAGGAGCGGAAGACGCTCAATTTGAGTTGGCTTTCGTGGCTAAAACCAAGGCGGAAGAAAAAGCCTTTTGGAAAGAGCAAAAAGCCTACGAGAAACAATTGAAAGCAAAGAACCGAAAAGCTTACCGCGCCTATATTGCGAGTAAAAAAGAGGTTTATGCCGAACATTATAACCACTGTGACGCTCATTGTCACCATGATGCCGGTTTTTATACCTATGCCGGTTATTATTACTACGGTTATGACAATCCCCGTTACCAAAGAAGCTACGCACCTTCATCGGTAAATACCCGAATAAGCGTGGGTACCCCAAGCCTGCGTTTAGGTCTTTAATTGATTTTAAAGACTAAAAAATCCGTCTCGCTTTTTAAATCGGGACGGATTTCTGTTTAAAATAAATGATAATCAAAACTTTAAATTTGTGTCTAAATACTCTTGGATTTAAAATTGTATTATTTTGATTTTACAAATGCGAAAGCAGGTTCTTTGCTATCTACATTGATAACTTCGTTTTCTTCTTTAGTTTTAACGGCAAATTTTACTGCTAAAACAATAACTCCGGTAATCAGAATGATAATTCCTAAGATGTAAAAAGCATTCGTATAATCAATTAAATCTTTAGTTTGTGCTACGCCTGTTTCGTTAATTACATCTCTGGAAAATTTAACTGCTTTTGCTTTGAATAAGAAAGCAATCAGCATCGCTCCGATATTTCCACCCGCTCCTACAATTCCGGCAACACTTCCTACAGCTTTTGGGTTTACGAATGGTACAAGACTATAAGTAGCACCGTTTGCCATTTTTAAACTTACTCCAAATAAGAACATTAAAAAGATAGCCACACCTAATTGATCAGTCATTCCAAAGAAAATAATTCCGATACCTTCTAATACAAGTAATAAGGCAAGCAATAAATTTTTACCTGAGAAACCATAGCTTTTACCCACTTTATCAGCAACAATTCCTCCCAGTGGTCTTGCAAAAAGATTGATTAATCCAAAAATTCCGGCGCAGATTCCTGCTGTTTTTAAACTGGCTCCAAAAGTGTCTGTGAAATAAATTGGAGCAAAATTATCAATAGTGATTTCAACACCAAAACAAGCAGCATAAGCAATAGTTAAAACCCAGGTACGGTAATCTTTAACCGCCAGCATAAAGGTGTTTTCTTTATTTTTATTTTCAATACCAAGTTCTTTGTAGTTCCCATTTGGTAAATCTTTGGTATATCTGAAATAGATAAAAGCAAAAAACAATAACATGAATCCCGGAACAATCATGGCATATCTCCAGCTGTCCTGTTCTGTGCAAAGTCCTAATCCTACACATCCTGCAGCAATAATTGGCATCATAATATTAGCTAATCCGGCACCAGCATTTCCAAATCCACCAGCTGTTGCATTAGCCGTTCCTTTGATTGATGGGGCAAACATTACCGAAGTATGAAATTGTGTGATAACAAAAGAAGCACCAATAACACCAATAGCTAATCTGAAAAGGAGGAAACTTTCATACGATTGTGAAGTACCGATTAAAAATACCGGTATGGAACAAACAACTAATAGCCAGGTGTAGGTTAATCTTGGTCCAAATTTATCCACTAATCTCCCGATTAATAATCTGGCGATGATCGTTGCAGATACAGCAGCAATTTGAATGTTACCTAATTGGTCTTTAGTAAGATGTAATTGCTCTTTAGCTAATGGCATAAGTGATGACATTCCAAACCATGCAAAAAAGGAAAAGAAAAAGGTTAACCAGGTAATATGGAACGTACGCATTTGAACGCCTTTAGCACTAAAAATATTTAATTTTGAAAGCGGTTGATTTGTTGAAATTGAACTCATTTTGCAAAAAATTAATTGTTATCATTATTTTTTTCTAAGTAGCGAACTTATGTCTAAGTGTTTTACTTATTTAAAAGACAAAATTAGTTGCATTGTTCGGATTAAAAGTTGCGAAAACACAGTTTTGGTAAAATAATTAAGTATTTATACGTAAGTATTGTGTCTAAGTGAGCTTAGGGAGCTACGTGAGAATACAAAAATCCACAGTTTACAAGGGATGCAAGGCTGTGGAGGCGGTAATCCTGAGAAGTTAGAAAATTTTCTAAGTATTGAGGATATTTTTAATTTTCTTTGTCGTTTGTGCGAAAAGACTTTTTTAAAGATATGGAACTATTAAGAGATTAAGTTGCCTTAAGGTTTTTGTTCTTGTTGCAAACGAGAACCAGAGTTTTTATAATTATTCTCAATCTTGTCATTCCGAAGAATGAGGAATCTCATCAAGTAATTCTATAAAGTAAAATGCCACACGAAAGGATTCGTGCGGCAGCGTGGGCACAGAATGCAAATCCTAGTTATCGAGTTAAAAATATTCATAAGTATATTTTCTGAAGTATTCTTCTTCAGCGCCATTCAACCTACCTTTTTGTTCAGTAATTAGACCTTTTTTATCGTATTTTGATTTGCTCCACATTGTTAAAATACCATCTTCAAAATATTGTTCGTCAATTTTGTTTCCTTGGTTATCATATTTGTATATCCAGATATTTGTTCTTCTGCTATTTTGGAATCTCGATATTTTGGTTGGATTATTATTGTTGTCATATTCGAATGTTTTATAGAAAAAGATAGTATTGTCAGGACGATATCTGACCATCTTTGTTATTAAATTTTGATTGTTGTATTCATACTTGTCCAAAAAGAATTTGTTGGATAAATTTTTACCACTATAATACCATTTTTCTTCAATAAGATTTCCCTTTTCATTATAAGTATATAGCCATGTTTTTAAACCTTCAGTTTTCTGTATTGTTTGACCGGATGTATTTATGTCATAAGATGATTTCTCAATTGATGGAGTACCAAATAAAAAATTCGTTTTTTCAATTAAATATTCTTTTGAATCATATTTATATTGATTTTTAATTTCCTTTTTTAATGGTGGAATGGAAGAAACGGATTCAATTAATAAGCCTTTAGGATTGTATTTCCATTGAAATAATAGATGACCATCACCTGTTTGTGTGTCATTTTTAAGTTTAAAATCAAATACTTTAATACATTTAATATTGTTGTTTTTACATAAATGTTTGTCAATGTTGTTTGTGTTATTTTCTTGTCCCTGAATAAATGAGGATGTAAAACCTAAAAGAGTTACTAGTAAATATTTAACTATAATATTCATATTCTGTTTTTATTTAAATTATATCTTACCAAAGATATACACTCCTAAATAGAATTATTTATATCATAAAAATGAAGAGGTGTGTATATGTTTCAAAAATATAAAAACTTTTCTTACTTGTAAAAGTGAATACAATACAAAATACAATTACATTAAAAAAAACTCTTAATGCAACTTAATCCCTTAATGGTAAAAAAACTATCGTTTATTATTAATAATCTCAGCCAAAAGTTTCTTGGCTCTTAGGAGTTTGATTTTGACGTTATTGAGGGGTTCGTCAATTTTATTGGCTATTTCCTGATAGCTCATTTCTTGAAAATAACGCAGTTGGATCACTTCCTGATAATGCGGTTTCAGTTCTTTAATGTATTGCAGTAATTGCGAGAGGTTTTGCTCGGTAATCAGTTCGTCTTCTTTAGACGGCGTGGTATCGGCAATGTTGTAGGCTTTCTGGTCTTCCTGTTCGGTAATTTCCACAAAAAGACTCGATTTTCTTTTGCGAAGCATGTCGATATAAACATTCTTGGCAATCGAAATCAACCAGGTGTTGAATTGGAATTCGGGATTGTAAGTAGCAATTTTGTCAAAAGCTTTCGAGAAGGTTTCTATGGTAATGTCTTCGGCGTTGGTTTCGTTTTCCGTGCGCTTGAGCATAAAACCATAGACCTCGTTCCAATACTGATTTAGCAGAAAAGTAAAGGCCGATTGATCTCCCCGTTTGGCTTTTTCGATTTGAGTACTTATTTCCAATTGACCGGTTTTGAAAAAATATTAGTTAAAAACACATTGAATTGGGTAAAAACCAATGCGAATTCAATGAAGGGAAACCAAAATTTGATGTCTTTTTCTTTGAGTTTCCCTGCCGAAAATCCTACGGCAATCCAGGCGCATAAATAACGTAAACCGATTAAAGCGGTTACCACAATCCATTGGAATTGGAAAGCCAGTAAAACTATTGCCAGAATAAAAAACAACAATTGGGAACTGTAAAAGAAAGCCAACTGAAACTGGTCAATTGCTTTGTAATGCTTGGCAGTCGCTACGTGGCGTCTTTTTTGGGTAAACCATTCTTTATAGGTTTTTTTGGGTGCCGAATACGTAAAACTTTCCGGACTGTAAGCCACAGTAGTATTTCCTCCGTTAGCTGCCTCGTTAATAAATAAATCATCATCACCGGAGCGCACCTGAATGTGGTTGATAAAACCGTTTACCCTGAAAAATTCTTCTTTTTTATAAGCCATATTGCGGCCTACGCCCATGTACGGATGTCCTAATTTTGCCCAGGAAAAATACTGAACCGCAGTAAGCACCGTTTCGTAACGAATGATTTTGTTCAGGAACGAATTGGCTATTTTTTCATAGCCTCCGTAGCCTAAAACAATCGTTTTATGTAAGGTAAATTGCGAACTCATAGCCGTAATCCAGTCTTTTGATGTTGGGTAACAATCCGCATCGGTAAATAGCAAATATTCTTTTTTAGCCGCTTTGATTCCTAAGGTCAATGCATATTTTTTATTGGCCCAAAATGCTTCATTGTTTTGAACCTTAACGAGACGAATGTTAGAATATTGTTTCTCGAAAGCTTCAAATAATTCTAAAGTGTTATCACTCGAAGCGTCGTCGATTAAAACAATCTCAAAATCAGGGTAGTTTTGTTCGGCTAGAAGCGGCACATATTTGGCCACATTTTCTTCTTCATTTTTGGCACAGACAATAACGGAAATCGGAATTCTTTTGGGTGTTATTTTTTGCGCTTTGGCGAAAGCAAATTTCCCAAAAACACCTAAATAATACGCAATTTGAATAGCAACAACAGCAATAAAAAAGTAAAGAATCAGTATAAGCATCGGTGTTTAATGGGTTATTAATCCCGAAAGCTTTCGGGAGTGTGCAAAGGTATGAATAGAATTAGGATTTGGAAATGATAGAATGTGAATTTTACAAGAAAAATTTGAGCCTTGATTTTCGGGCTAAATAATGTTGACTTCGGCTTCTATTTTTATTCCAAAAGTTTCTAAAACAGTTTGTTGTACTTTTTTAGCAACATCCAGAATTTCCTGTCCGGTTGCCTGTCCATAATTCACTAAAACCAGCGCCTGATTTTTATGAATTCCGGCATCGCCAAATCGTTTTCCTTTTAAACCGGCCTGTTCAATCAGCCAGCCAGCCGGAACTTTGACTTCCGTGTCAGATACTTCAAAGAATTTCATCTCCGGAAATTTAGCGTTAATCTTTTCAAATTCCGTTTTAGAAATAATTGGATTTTTAAAAAAACTACCGCTGTTTCCCAGTTCTTTCGGATCGGGTAATTTGCTCTGACGGATGGCAATCACGGCATTACTGACGTCTTTCAGTCCTGGGGTCGAAATGTTATTTTTAGCCAGTTCTCCCAGAATATCTCCGTAAGAAGTATTGATTTTATGGTTGCGTTTTGTTAGTTTGAATATAACCGAAGTAATAATGTATTCGCCTTTTACTTCGTTTTTAAAAATACTTTCGCGGTAACCAAATTTACATTCGGCATTGTTGAAAGTTTTCATTTCCTGAGTGGCAATATTCATAGCTTCGCAGGAAACAAAAGTATCTTTGATTTCGGTTCCGTAAGCACCAATATTTTGAACCGGAGTAGTTCCTACATTTCCCGGAATTAAAGACATGTTTTCCAATCCGCCGAAATTTTGGTCAATGGTCCAAAGCACCAATTCATGCCAGTTTTCACCCGCCTGACTTTCAATCCATACAAAATCCTCATCTTCTTTGATGATTTTTTTTCCTTTCAAATCAATATGAATCACCAAAGCATCTACGTTCTGAGTGAGTAACATATTGCTACCGCCGCCTAAAATGAATTTTTTCTCGTTTTCATTTTGTTCCAAAATGCTTTTTAATTCGGCTACAGAATGAACCGCAACAAATAATTTGGCTTTGGCTTCGATACCAAAAGTATTGTAGTTTTTTAAAGAAAAATTTTGTTGAATTTCCATAAAAGAAAGTACGTTTTAAGTAGTCAATTGAAGCTTCAAAAATAGGAATTATAATTTTTGGTTTTACCGCAAAGACACAAAGTTTCCGCAAAGTTCGCTAAGTTTTGTGTTCTTAGCGTAAATCTTAGAGAACTTTGCGGTTAAATTATTTTCTTGCATCAATCAATTCGTGGTATTTGTCTGCGATAATTTTCATGTTGGTTTGATAATTGGCATTTTCTTCCACAAAATTTCTATTTCGAATAACAGCTTGATTTCGGTATTCTCTATTCTCAAAAGCCCATAGTATTTCTTCTGCCAGCATTTCGAAATCGTCCAGGCTAATTAATTGTCCGTTTTCACGATGTTTTATCCAACTTTGATTTCCTTCGATATTGCTCACAATCGGATAACAGCCGCAAGCCATCGCCTCAAATAAAGAAGCCGAAACGCCTTCGGTTACAGGCATGCTGATGTAAAAAAGAGCTTGTTGCAGTCGTTTTGGAAGTTCGCTATTGGAAATTCTTCCTGTGAAAAGTACTTTGTCCTGAATTTGTAATTCCTGTGCCAAATTTTTAAGATTTTCAAGCAATGTGCCGTCTCCAATGATAGTTAAATGGAAATCAATTTCTTTTTGATGCAAAATGCCAAAAGCTTTTAAAATAATCTCGTGTCGGTATTCCGGTAATAGAGAACGGCTAACTATGGCGGTGATTTTTTCGGGATTTGCCAAATTGTTATTTTTGAATTTTTCTAAATCAATGCCTTTGGGTAAAAGGAGAATTTTGGATTCATCAACCTGAACACTTTTCATGTGTTTTGCCATAATGGGACCCCAGGCATGAATGAGTGTTGCTTTTTGGAAAGCATAATTTTGTAAAATTCGTTTCAGCGGAAGCGAAATAGCATTTTCAGGCCATAAATCGGTTTTTCCCTGTTGGGCGATTGCCGAAGGTTGTAAGCCGGACAAGGCCGCCAGAAAACCATAACTGGTAGTTCTTTCGGCGATAATCATATCGGGTTTTTCCTTGCGAATGATTTTTTGAATTGTAAAAGGCGCAAAAATGAATTCCAGCGTTCTCCCAATTCGATTCCAAAAAGTATCGTTGGACGTTTGCAGTTCCCAGTTGATGATTTTAAAATGCCCAAATTCCTTTAAACCGTTCATCCAGGTTTGGGCATCGGCGCGATAGGATTCTCCGAGAAAAAGGATTTTTCTTTGTTTCATTAATTTTTAAAATTCCTCCGTTTCTATGGCGCGATTCATGAACTCGTTTAGTGGTTTTAAAAGTTGGAGTTTCTGAGTCGTTTTCGAAACAAAATCTTTTTTAGTTACTTCAGAAATGTCAAACTTATGCATGGTTTCGAAGCTTTTTAGTTTTAAGAATTCAATGGCCGGATGCTCTTTTTCGTAACCTCTGGGTGGATTTTTGAGCAGGTATTTTTCATTGCGACAAAAATCGCCAAATTCTTTTTTGAAATTAGGTTCCGCTAAAATGGCTTCCAAATCTTCGTAGAAAAAAGCAATTTCTTTGCGTATTTTTTTTAAATCATCGGCTTCAGGAGCATAAAAACCACCGGCAATAAAAGAGCCGTTTGGATCGATGTGGACATAATAACCGGCTTTGTTCAGTCCTTTGGAACCGGAAGAAATCCAAATGCCCATGTGGGTTTTATAAGGTGATTTGTCTTTGGAAAAGCGAATGTCACGGTTGATTCTGAAGGTGCAGTCTTTGATTTCAAGCATTTCTAATGCCGAATCCCAAGGTTTCATCGCATCCAGAAAATCAGCAACCAGCTGGTGATAGTCTTTTTTATACGCTTCGTATCTTTTTTTGTTGTCCTGAAACCATTCGCGATTGTTGTTGGCTCTTAAGTCGTTTAAAAACTGTAAGGATTCTGTGTTAAGCATAAATGATTGTTTTGTTTTTTATTGCTTTTTATTGGATTCGGCAGTCCATTTTTGATAGCCGCCCTCCAGATTGTAGATTTTTTTAAACCCCATTTCTGCTAGTTTTTCCGAGGCTTTTAAACTTCGTTTTCCGCTTCGGCAATAGATATAAACGGCTTTGTTTTTGTTGAGTTTTTCGGCATCCTGTACAAAATGATCTCCCAGCCAGTCAATGTTTAAGGCTTTTTCAAGATGTCCCTGATTGAATTCTTCCGGAGTACGCACATCCAGAATTTGTGGCTTTTGAGTGGTTTTTATTTCTTTTGCGAAAGCGGGAACTTCAACAGTTTTAATATTTTTGGAAGTTTGTGCGTTGCAGGAAAGGAGCATTGATATAAGGCAAAATGTAAGTATGGATTTAAGTTTCATAATATTTGTTTTAAATTAAAACGATGGTACTAAGTTAAGTTTTTTATTTGTTTTCTTTACTGCACTTTGCGTTGAAAAAGTTAACCACAAATTACACGGATTTACACAAATTTTATTTTTTATTTGTGAAATAACTTAAAATGAACTTTTACTTTATTTATAGAACTTTGCAGAAAACTTGGTATCCCGATAGCTATAGGGATTGTGTTTAAAAACTAAAATCACAAATTAAAAATCTTATAAGATTGATGTGTCGATTTTACGATGGCTTCTGTGCGCTCCGGATGCGTATCTGAAATAAAAAGTTGTCCAAAAGTATCTGAATTCACCATTTCTACAATTTTAGCTACGCGCGTTTCGTCCAGTTTGTCAAAAATATCATCAAATAACAAGATGGGTTTTACACCGCTTTGTTTCTTCAGGAATTCAAATTGGGCAAGTTTCAAGGCAATCAAAAATGATTTTTGCTGACCTTGCGAACCAAATTTTTTAATAGGATGATTGTCGATTTCAAAAGATAAATCGTCTTTATGAATTCCGGTGCTGGTGTAATGCAATGCCCGGTCTTTGTTGATGTTTTTCTGTAAAAGTGTCAGTAAATCATTTTCAAACAAATGACTTTCGTAAACTAATTGTACGGATTCTTCCGAACCGGTAATCGCATGATGGTGTTTACTGAAAATCGGAATAAATTCGGCAATGAATGCTTTTCTTTTTTCAAAAATGTATTGTCCGAATTCGTTTAATTGTTCATTATATATAGATAAGGTGTCGTTGTCAAAAACATGATTCAATGCAAAATATTTCAACAAAGCATTGCGCTGACTCATTACTTTTTGGTACTGAATAAGTTGTTGTAAATAATAAGAATCCAGTTGCGAAATGATACTGTCTATGAATTTTCGGCGGGTTTCGCTGCCTTCAATAATCAAATCCCTGTCGGCGGGCGATATAATCACCAGCGGAATAAAGCCAATGTGATCCGAAAATTTATCGTAAGCTTTGCCGTTGCGTTTCAGGACTTTTTTTTGCCCTTTTTTCAGGCTGCAAACCAATTGCTCGGTTCGGTCGTTTTTGATAAATTCGGCATCAATTACAAAAAAATCTTCTCCGTGGCGGATGTTTTGAACCGCAAGCGGATTGAAGTAGCTTTTTCCATAAGACAGATGGTAAATAGCATCGAGAACATTGGTTTTTCCAATGCCGTTTTTGCCTACAAAACAGATTATTTTACCGTCAAATTCGAAGCTGGCTTCTGTGAAATTTTTATAATTGAATAACGAAATTTTTTTTAAATACATTGTTGTTTTTGCTGGTATTGAGGAATTTGCTGTTGTTGTAAAGGCTTTTAAACGAGGCTGCAAATTATTGAAAAATATCTAAATAACGGGTGTTTTAAGCGCTTTCAAAGTTAATTTTTTAAGTGCTGAACGGGAAGCCGATTTGCAGAAATAAAAATATTTTGGATTTAGGCATAAAATATGTGATTTTTTGCGTGAGTTTGAATAAAAATTTTATTTTTGCGGTTCACTAAATTAATTTTTAAATGGCTACATATAATAAAAGAGGATATAAAGCACCAAAAGCGAAAGAAGTTAAAGAGCAAGTAGAGGAAGTTGTAATTGATGAAAAAAACAGTACAACGGCTGAGGTTTTTTCTAAATTAGACGAAACTGCTTCAAAAACGGAAGACTGGGTTGCTAAAAACCAAAAAGTTATTATTGGAGTTGTAGGAGCAATTGCTTTGTTTACTGTGGGCTATTTGGGATACCAAAAATTTATCGCAGAGCCTAAAGAAGATGAAGCTGCCAGCGAAATGTTTGTAGCACAACAAAATTTCCAACAGGCAGTAGAAGGAGTAGCAAGTGATTCTTTGTATAAATTGTCATTAAACGGTTCGGAAGGTAAATTTGGTTTTATCAAAATTGCCGATGAATATTCAGGAACTGCAGCGGGTAATTTAGCGAATTATTATGCGGGTATTGCTTATTTGAACACTGGAAAATATACTGAAGCGATTGATTATTTAAGTAAATTCAAATCGGATGATGTTGTTTTGAGCGCTTTGGCTAAAGGAGCTATCGGGGATGCTTATTCTGAAAATAAACAACCAAAGGAAGCTTTAGAAAGTTATGTAAAAGCGGCTGAGTCTAATAAAAATGACTATACAACGCCACGTTTCTTGTTAAAAGCAGGAAAAACGGCTTTGGAATTAGGAAACAAAGAAGAGGCTTTAAAATATTTTACTGATATTAAAGAAAACTACGAAAACGCTCCTGAAGCTGCTGCCGTGGAAGCTTTGATTGGTTTATCTCAATAATAAAAGTTTAAGAATGATGAATTGGTGATTGCAAGTGCTTCAATGCTTGTAATCACCAATTTTTATTTATAAATTCAAGGTTTTAAAAATATAATTGATATGGCAACGATTAATAAAAATTTATCGGAATATGATAAAAATGCACTTCCGAATGCTAAAGAATTTCGTTTTGGAATTGTAGTTTCGGAGTGGAATGAAACGATTACAGAAGGTTTGTACAGCGGAGCGGAAGCCGCTTTGTTGGACAATGAAGTTCCAGCTGAAAATATTATCCGTTGGAATGTGCCGGGAAGTTTTGAGTTGATTTACGGTTCTAAAAAAATGTTGCAAACACAAAAAGTAGATGCGGTAATTGCCATTGGTTGTGTGATTCAGGGTGAAACCAAGCATTTTGATTTTGTTTGCGAAGGCGTGACTCAGGGAATTAAAGATTTAAATGTGCAAACGGATATTCCGGTTATTTTTTGTGTATTAACTGATAATACGATGCAGCAGTCTATTGAAAGAAGTGGTGGGATTCACGGAAACAAAGGGACTGAGGCGGCTATTGCGGCTATTAAAATGGCGTATATCCGTCAGCAGGCTACTTTAGCGCATGATTTTTCCAATCAAAATCTATTGACTTCCGGAGCAGCTCAGCTTGGAGAAGGTTCGCCTTTGGAATTAAAGGAGTAAAAACTAAATAATTCAGAATGAAACCTATACTGTTTGTTGAAAATAGTATGGGTTTTTTTGTTTTATTTATGATTGTGAAAGAGAGAAAACCCCATAGAATTTTATTAAATTTGCTGGGCTTAGTTGTCCCCTGAATACTAATCCCGATAACTATCGGGACTGAAAAACTGAAAAAATGTCGAGTATCATTCAATTACTTCCTGATCATGTTGCTAATCAAATCGCCGCCGGAGAAGTGGTTCAAAGGCCGGCTTCGGTAGTTAAAGAATTACTTGAAAATGCGGTAGATGCGAATGCAACGGATATCAAGCTGATTATAAAAGATGCCGGAAAATCACTCGTTCAGGTAATTGATAATGGAAAAGGGATGAGTGTTACCGACGCCCGATTGTGTTTTGAGCGTCATGCGACTTCCAAAATCCGTCATGCTGAAGATTTATTTAGTTTGCATACTAAAGGATTTCGGGGTGAAGCTTTGGCTTCTATCGCTGCGATTGCTCATGTGGAAATGAAAACTAAGCAGGAGCAGGACGAATTAGGAACGCAAATTGTTATCGAAGGCAGTAAATTTGTTTCTCAGGAATCGGCAGTTTTACCACAGGGAACTTCTTTTGCGATTAAAAATTTGTTTTTTAATATTCCCGCCCGACGCAATTTCCTGAAATCGGATACGGTGGAATACCGTCATGTTATTGACGAATTTCAACGTGTGGCATTGGCACATCCTAATATTCATTTTACATTTTATCATAATGGAAGCGAAATGTATAATTTGCCCATTTCGACTTTAAGACAGCGTGTGGTAAATGTTTTTTCGGGGAAAACCAATGAAAAGTTGGTTCCGGTTCAGGAAGAAACCGAAATTGTAACGATTCAGGGATTTGTCAGCAAACCTGAATTTGCTAAAAAGAGCAGGGGAGAACAGTTTTTTTTCGTCAATGATCGTTTTATTAAAAGCGGTTATTTGCATCATGCTGTGATGGCGGCGTATGACGGAATCCTGAAAGATGGCGCACAACCGAGTTATTTCCTGTATTTGACGGTTCCGGCCAATTCGATTGATATCAATATTCACCCTACGAAAACCGAAATTAAATTTGACGACGAAAGCGCTTTGTATGCGATTTTAAGAGCTTCCATCAAGCACAGTTTAGGACAGTTTAATATTGCGCCGGTTTTGGATTTTGAACGAGATGCTAATTTGGATACGCCTTATCATTACAAAGATTTGGAAGGAATAACGCCTACTATTCAGGTGGATCGTTCTTTTAATCCTTTTTCGGATGATAAAGAAACCAAGTCTTACAGTTCATCCGGTTCAGGTTCAGCTTCGTCATATTCTGGTTCGTCATACAAAAAACCGGCTGCTACAGCTAATTGGGAAAGTTTGTATGTAGGTTTGAAACAAGAACCAGATTTGGCAATAGAAAGTGCCGAAATTTCTTTTGAAAGCGAAGAGGTTACAGCTTCTTTGTTCAATGATGAAGAAGTGGAACAAAGTGTTCAGAATGTTTACCAAATTCATAAAAAATACATTGTTTCGCCAATAAAATCAGGAATGGTTATTGTGGATCAGCAACGCGCGCATCAAAGGGTTTTATATGAACAATTTTTAACCAATATGACGGTGCATCAGGCATCGAGTCAGCAGTTGTTGTTTCCGTTAGAATTGTATTTTTCGGCTGGCGAAATGGAATTAATCGACGAATTAAAATTTTCGCTGATTAATACCGGATTTGTTTTTGAAGAAACCAATGCTAATCATGTGGTTATTTCCGGAATTCCGGTAAACGTAACCGAAAGTGAAGTTTCAATCGTATTGGAACAATTATTAAGTGATTTACAGGAAGGAATTCCTGAGAATAGTTTTAGTCAAAACGATTCTATTGCTAAGTCGATGGCAAAAAGTTTAGCAGTAAAAACAGGAACCAGTTTAACGATAAAAGAACAGGAGAATTTAGTAAACGGACTTTTTGCCTGTAAAGATCCAAATGTGTCTCCGTTTCAAAAACCAACTTTCATCACCATGCGTGTGGAAGATATAGATAAAAAATTTGCAATATGATGAATATAACGCCTATAGTCAAACAATTAATAATCATTAACGTTCTGTTTTTTATTGGAACCTTATTTGTGGGAGATCCGGCTTACCAAATTCTGGCCATGTTTTTTCCTGAAAATAATGATTTTCATTTTTGGCAGCTTTTAACGCACATGTTTATGCACGGCGGATTTGCCCATATTGCTTTCAATATGTTTGCTTTGTATTCGTTTGGTTCTACCTTAGAGCATTTTTGGGGAAGTCAAAAGTTGTTGTTTTTTTACATTTCCTGTGGTTTAGGCGCTGTTTTGTTGCAAACCGGAGTTAATTATTATTATTTTAATGAAGCGGTTAACGTTTTAGGAGCTCATGGTTTTGAGAAAGCGGAGATTGTAAAAATATTGAACGAAGGCAAAATCAATACACAATGGGAATCGATATTAACAGCGACGCAATACCAACAGTTTTTAAGTTCTTTCCTGGGAACGATGGTGGGAGCTTCGGGAGCGATTTATGGGTTGTTAGTGGCTTTTGCGTTTATGTTTCCTAATGCCGAGTTGGGAATTATGTTTATTCCGGTTCCGGTTAAAGCTAAATATTTTGTTCCGGTTTACATGCTGCTTTTTGATGGATTCTTCGGTATTTTTGGTAATTCATTGATGGGTATAGATTCAGGAATTGCTCATTTTGCACACATTGGCGGTGCGATATCTGGTTTTTTGATTATGTGGTATTGGAAGAAAAATCAGTTTAATAACAACCGTTGGAACTAAAATTAAAGTAATAATCCTGATAAAGACGAATAAATGAATATCCTGGACGATTTAAAAATGCAATACAAACTGGGAGGAATTGTTAATAAGCTAATTTATTGGAATGTAGCCTGTTTTTTGATTTCGTTTGTTTTGCCGGGAATATTGCGCATTTTTAATGTTAATTTGAATGTGTTGCAATATGTGAGTTTGTCGTCTAATCCGTCCGATTTATTGTGGAAACCCTGGTCGCTTATCAGTTATGCTTTTTTTCATTTTGATTTCTTTCATATTTTATTCAATATGCTGGTGCTGAATTTTGCAAGCCAGTTGTTTTTGACTTTTTTTACTCAAAAACAGTTTTTAGGCTTGTATTTATTGGCGGCTGTTTTTGGCGGAGCCGTTTTTATGGGGACGTATTATTTGATGAATATGGATGCTCCTATTGTTGGGGCTTCGGCTGCTATTATGGCTGTTTTGATGGCGGTAACTAGTTATCAGCCACTAATAGAAGTGCGTTTGTTGTTGATAGGAAGAGTGAAATTATGGCATATTACGGCGGTGTTGTTGATACTAGATTTGATGCAGCTTCGTTTAGAGAATATGGGAGGACATATTTCGCATTTGGCGGGAGCGTTATTTGGTTTTGTTTTTATCAAAGCCTTGCAAAAGGGAACTGATATGAGTTTAATTGTCACTAAGTTTATTAGTTTTTTTGCCAATGGTTTCAGAACAACACCTTCAACACCTTTCAAGAAAGTCCATAAAAATTATACAAAACCCGTTGAACAGCGTACCGCATCTAGAATTATTACAAAAGATAAAACACAGCAACAGATTGATGAGATTTTAGATAAAATCAGTCAATCCGGTTATGATAGTTTAACAAAAGAGGAGAAGGATTTTTTATTCAAATCAGGTAAATAATGGTTTGAAGTTTGTGGAGACTTTGGACATTTAATTAGACAAAATGAAAAATCTTTCGTGGTTTAACAGAGTAATGTTTGTTTTAAACAGTATTCTTATAGTCGTTACTTTTATCGCTTATGTGTTGCCATTTCTGGCGCCTAAAATCTTCCCTTTATTGTCGGTAGTGACTTTGTTTATGCCTTTGTTTTTTGTTTTAAACGGACTTTTTTTTGTGTATTGGGGAATACAACTCAAAAAAAGAATGATGATGTCTGGTTTGGTTCTTTTAATCGGAATCACTTTTATCAATAAGTTTTATAAATTTTCAACTAAAGAATTTCCGGAGAGCGAAAAGGATTTTGTGGTGATGAGTTACAATGTTCGTTTGTTTAACTTGTTTAAATGGCAGGACAAAACGGATATTCCGGAATCAATATTGCATTTTATCAACGAAAAAAATCCGGATATTGTATGCATTCAGGAGTATTCTAATTCGGCTCATGTGGATTTAAAAGTATATCCGCATCGTGCGATTTTTATGGAAGGGAATCAAATTAAAACCGGCCAGGCTGTTTTTTCTAAGTTTCCCATTATTGAAGAAGGTAAAATTTCTTTCCCGAATTCGACCAATAATGTAGTTTATGCTGATATCAAGAAAGGAAAAGATATTATCAGGGTTTATAATATGCAATTGCAATCCATCAAAATATCGCCGGATGTAAACGAGATTTCCGAAAATATTGATGTGATTAATAAGGAGAAATCTCAGATGATGTTCATGCGTATCAGCAGAGCTTTTAAACAACAACAGCAACAGGCTGAAATTTTAAGGGACAATTTAAAAAACTGTCCGTATCCGGTTATAATTTGCGGAGACATGAATAACAGCGCTTTTTCGTATGTTTATCGCATTATTAAAGGAAGTTTGAAGGATGCTTTTGAAGAGACCGGAAAAGGTTTTGGTCAAACGTACAGATTTAAATATTATCCGGCCCGAATTGATTATATTTTTGCTGACAGAAATATGCAGGTGAAAATGTTTGAAACCTTCCCTGATTTTGATAATTCGGATCATTTTCCAATTATGGCCAAATTAGCTTTAGAGTAGTTTCCTAACTACGGTTAACCAATTTTAACCGCAAAGTTTTTTAGGTTTTCGCAAAGAAAAAAATCAGTTTAATCCGTTAAAGCTGTGGCTAAAAAACTAACCACATAAGTCATATAAGTTTTTAGTATTAGACAAACTATGGTTAAAGTCCATTTAAGTTGTTTTCATCAATGAAAAAGAAGGTAAATCTGTGTGAATTTGTCCGATTTCTAAAATCAGTGTTCCAGATTTTTTACTTTTGAAGTTATCTTAAAAGCAGAAAAAAAATTACACTAATAGTTTTTGAGATTTCAAATAATCCACGGTAAATTTTCCTTCGTTGAAAAGCAAATCCAAAACGCTAAGGTTGTTTATGAAACCAAATTTATCATCAAAAACCTGAGTGTAGGATTCAAAAACGGAAGGGTCTTTTTTTCCATTAACCAAAAAACGATAGTCTAAAAATTTGTTAGAATCTACTTCGTGAAAGTATTCGTTAGTTGTTTCGAAGTCAAATTTCATTCGCATACATTTCGAAATAATTTCTAAGGCTTCTAAATTCAAATCCATTAAAAACTGATGTTTTTTTTCGAAAAAAGGAATAAAATCATCTTCAAAATATTCAAAAAAAGGCGAGCTTCGGTAAGCGGCTTCTAAAGATTTGAAATGCTGTTTTTGCCAGTCAAAATCATTTTCTATCTGAATATCTTTTGTTTTTTGATGACTTGTTCGGGAATGTTTTATTGGAATATTTAGTAGTTGTACACCATTTGGACTATAAATGTACGTACGGTTTCTGTTTGTTTGTTTTTGAAAATTATCTTCCATTTCAAATACAATACTTTCAGCCTGAACCATGGCTACAAAATGGCTGATTGACGGGAAATAGGAAGGATGTAATAGGGTTTTCATTTTATTTTTTTGTTTAATTGGTTAATCGTTTAATAGTGAAAATAGTAAACGATTAACCAGTTCAACGAATAAACGGTTTACATTTTACTCGCTTTTCTTTTTTTCCAAAAATACTCACCGACAAAGAAAGCGGCTAATAAAATTAAGAAAATCTTGAAATAAGATTGTGGCTGACCTTCGCCGCTAACAGTTGTAAATACTCTGTTCCAGCGTACTTTGTTCCAGCCTTTAGCGTTAGTATCCCAACTCATCCAGATAAAAACCGGCTTTCCTACAATGTGATCTTCCGGTACATATCCCCAATAACGACTGTCTTCGGAATTATGACGGTTGTCTCCCATCATCCAGTAATAATTTTGTTTAAAAGTATAGCTGTTTACTATTTTTCCGTTCAGTCTGATTTCGTTTCCGGTTACTTTTAAATCGTTTTTATTGCCGTTATCGTCTTTTTCATAAGTTGTAATAATTCTTTCGTAAAACGGCAGGCTTTCCAAGTTAAGAGGAACTGTTTTTCCTTTTTCAGGAATGTAAATTGGGCCGTAATTGTCAATATTCCATTTATTGATTTGTGGGAAAACACCTTGTCCAATTCCTCTGCTTATTTGTCTTTTTACAGAAGTAATACCTGCTGTGTTTTTTAATCTTTCTGCACTAGCAGCAGTTAATGCACTAAAATATAGAGTATCTTTAAATTCGTTTATTCCTACACGATCAGTAACATCCATTTCTTTTAATAGATTTTCAAAGTTTACTGGAGGATTTTTAGTGTCAATTCCTACTGTGTAAGAAAACTGAGGTTTAGCACGTTCTGGAAGTTCTAAAGCTTTTCCGTTAATGTGAACAATTCCTTCTTTAATGGATAAACTATCTCCCGGAATCCCCACGCATCTCTTTACGTAATTAGACTCTTTGTCAATCGGTTTGATAACTCCTGGAGATCCTTTAGGTTCAAAGAAATAATGTACCGTATCTACAGGCCAGTTGAAAACAACAATGTCGGTGCGTTTTATTTTGTCTTCAATTCCGGGTAATCTAAAGTAAGGCAATTGAGGCCAATTTAAATAGGATTTTCTTTTAGTCATTGGAATCGAGTCGTGAACCATCGGTAAAGCAACTGTAGTCATCGGAACTCGGGCTCCGTAATTCACTTTGCTAACAAAAAGGAAATCACCAACTAACAATGATTTTTCCAAAGATGGAGTTGGAATAGTATAAGGTTGTACAAAGTAAGTATGCACAAAAGTAGCTACAATGATGGCAAATAACAAAGAACTAACCGTGTCTGCTGTTTTATTCGCCGGATGTAAACTTCTTTCGGCGTTGTATTCTAATTTTTGCGTGTAATTAACGTAGTAGATATACAATCCGCAAGTTACAATTCCTAAAAAGGTATCTAATTGAGAGCGTTTCCCAAAAGTTCTTAAGGTTTCGACCCAAATCACCGGAAACATAATCAAATTGATAATTGGGATAAAAAGTAATAAAGTCCACCAAGTTGGCCGACTAATAATTTTCATTAGGACAATAGCATTATATACCGGTATTGCAGCTTCCCATTTTTTTCTTCCGGCTGCTTCATATAGTTTCCAAGTTCCTAAAAAATGAATAACTTGAACTAAAAGGAAGAATACAAACCATTGATATAGTGTCATAGTTCTTTTGAATTAAAAAGTTAATTGTTTTTTGATTATAGTCCTAAAACGTCTCTCATACTAAAAATACCGTGTTTTCCGGCAAGCCATTCGGCAGCGATTACAGCGCCAAGAGCAAATCCTTCACGATTGTGAGCGGTATGTTTAATTTCGATACTGTCAATTCCTGAGTCGTAAGTTACCGTGTGCGTTCCAGGAACTTCACCTGTTCTGACAGCTTCAATATGAATTTCGTTTTCTTTGGCGTTTTCCAATGTCCATTTGTCGTAATTGCTGTTTTCAATAACGCCCTGAGCTAATGAAATAGCAGTTCCGCTTGGTGCATCAAGCTTATGGATGTGGTGGATTTCTTCCATTGAAACTTTGTATCCTTCAATGTTTGACATGATTTTGGCTAAATATTCGTTTAAACCAAAAAATAAATTTACGCCTAAGCTAAAGTTAGAACTCGAAATAAAACCACCATTTTTTTCTTTGCATAAAGCAATCATTTCGTCATAACGATCCAGCCATCCGGTAGTTCCGGAAACAACAGGAACGTTGTTGTTAAAACAGGCAGAAATATTTTCAACAGCGGCCATAGGAACACTGAAATCAATGGCTACATCGGCAGTCGAAAGTCCGTCGAAAGTATTGAATTCGTCTTTTTTCAGGACAATTTCATGACCTCTTTCCAGAGCAATTCTTTCAATTACCTGTCCCATTTTTCCGTATCCTAAAAGTGCTATTTTCATTTGTGTTTTATTTTTAAATTAAAAGAGTTCTTTCTAAAACTCCATTGTTTTTTGTTAAAAGTCGTATGTCAGGCTTACGCCAACATTGGTTTTGTAATTCAGATTGTTTTGGTAAAGAGTAGGGCGAATGGATAAGCGCTCGTCTACATTGAACTGTTTCAGAGCCGCATCAACATTGGCATCGATGATGTTTAAAACATAAAAACCTACGATAAACAAAGTGGAATAATCCCGATTACGCTGATAAAATTTTTGTGCAGCAATCAAACGGCTGTCGTCCAAATAGGTAAAATCGTCATCGTTGTATCCTTCCAGTCTTCGTTTGTACGCATCTCTGAATTGATGGTATTTTTTATTACTGTCTATGTAAAAATAAAGACTGGTTCCTATGGCACCATAAACCAAAGGAATTTTCCAGTATCTCTTATTGTATGCCTGACCTAAACCCGGAATAACAGCCGAATAAAAAGCGGCTTTTGCCGGAGTTAACGGGTCGATGTCTATAGATTTTACAGTGTCTTTTGCTGTTACAACAGTTTGAGTCGTTTTTTGTGACCACCCGCTAGTATTGCAAAAAAGAATAAGAAATAGTGCTATGGAAATACTCTTGTTCACTATTTCGTAATTAATTCAATTATGCGATTAAAATCATCTTCCGACTGGAACGGAATGGTAATTTTTCCTTTTCCGTTATTGGCTACTTTTATATCTACTTTGTTGCCAAAATAAGAATTAAAAAGTCTTTTTTGACTTTCGTCGATGTCAAACGAAGCCGCTTTAACTTTTGCAGCCGGTTTTGGTTTCAAACTTTCGTGATAATTTTTTACCAAAGCTTCGGTGTCACGAACCGAGAGATTCTGACTTACAATTTTTTGATAAATATCGGTTTGAGCGTCTAAATCTTCAATGTTGATAATGGCTCTTCCGTGTCCCATGCTGATAAAACCGTCACGAATACCCGTTTGGATAATCGGATCCAGTTTTAATAAACGCAAATAATTGGCAATAGTAGAACGTTTTTTTCCTACGCGATCACTCATTTGCTCCTGAGTTAATTGGATTTCATCCATTAAACGTTGGTACGAAAGCGCAATTTCAATCGGGTCTAAGTCATGACGTTGGATATTTTCCACCAAAGCCATAACCAAAGATTCGTTGTCATTGGCAATTCGGATGTAAGCAGGAACGGTAGTTAGTCCGACTAATTTAGAAGCACGCAAACGGCGTTCTCCCGAAATTAACTGGTATTTATTGAAATCTAATTTTCGAACGGTAATTGGTTGAATCACTCCTAATTCTTTGATAGAAGTAGCGAGTTCATTTAAAGATTCTTCGTTAAAATTACTTCGGGGCTGAAAAGGGTTTATTTCAATAGCTTCAATTTCAAGCTCAATGATATTTCCAACAACTTTGTCAGCATTTTTGTCCTCAACCGATTTGATGTCATTATCCGGATCTTTCAATAAGGCAGATAATCCACGTCCTAAGGCTTGTTTTTTTATTGCTTTTGTCATAAAAATTATTGGATATTTTTCTTTATAATTTCCTGAGCCAGATGCAAATAGTTAGTGGCTCCTTTGCTGGTGGCGTCATAATTAATGATGCTTTCACCAAAACTTGGCGCTTCACTCAACTTCACGTTTCTCTGGATAATCGTTTCAAAAACCATGTCGTTGAAATGCTTTTGAACCTCTTCAACTACCTGATTAGACAAGCGTAATCTGGAATCGTACATCGTTAATAGCAAACCTTCGATGTCTAATTCCGGATTATGGATTTTTTGAATGCTTTTTATGGTATTCAAAAGTTTACCAAGTCCTTCTAGTGCAAAATATTCACATTGAATAGGAATAACAACCGAATCGGCAGCTGTTAAAGCGTTTAGTGTTAATAGTCCTAAAGAAGGAGCACAGTCGATAATGATATAGTCATAATCGTCTTTAACGCTTTCTAAGGCTTTTTTAAGCATGTATTCTCTGTTTTCCTTGTCTACCAATTCGATTTCGATAGCCACAAGGTCAATGTGAGCCGGAATAACATCCACATTGGGAGCCGAACATTGTACCACGGCTTCCTTAGGAGTATTGCTGTGTTCTAAAATTTGGTAAGTACCAATTTCTACACTTTCTACATCAATACCTAATCCGGAGCTGGCATTTGCCTGAGGATCAGCATCTATTAATAATACTTTCTTTTCTAAAACACCTAGTGAGGCAGCAAGATTTACCGATGAGGTTGTCTTTCCAACGCCTCCTTTTTGATTAGCAATCGCAATGATTTTGCCCATTTATCTTCTATAATTTTGAACGGTAAAAATACAATTTATTATTGTTTCTGAAAATCTATTTTGTTAACAATTGTTAAAGGGATAATTGTATTCTTTCAAGAAATCCGGCTTTGATTTTTTGGTTAGATTTTGATGAACTTAATTTTTTTAAAATTTTAGTTGCAAAAGAGAAAAAGAGTTGTATCTTTGCAGCCGCTTTCGGGGTGTAGCGTAGCCCGGTTATCGCGCCTGCTTTGGGAGCAGGAGGCCGCAGGTTCGAATCCTGCCACCCCGACATTATGCTTTTTAAAAGCAGTCAAAACCCCTTAAATCGTATGATTTAAGGGGTTTTTCTATTTATTTGACTCCAAAATGTTCAAGTTGTATCAAATAAAATGAGACCTATTCGGCTACCCTTTTTGTTTTCCTAAATTTAGGTCCCTTTTAAAGGGATGACATCTTCTAATTCAGTCAGTTTTTTTGTTTGGTATTTTTAAATTCTTGGGGTAATCGAATCTATTTATTGACATAATAGTATCTCCAATATAATTTGAATTTACCAGAAAAGAGATGTTAGATATTAAATTTTGGAAATATGAAAACAATGAACAACACATTTGGGGTATTATTTTATCTTAAAGTACAGAAGGTTTCTTCGCAGGGTAAAATGCCAATTTGCGCAAGGATAACGGTAAATGGTAAGCGTACAGAAATATCAGTAAAGCGCTCAGTAACGGCATCAGAATGGGATAGTAAGAAAGGGATGCCAAGGGGAAGTAGAAAGGAAATCGCTGAGCTTAGTATGTTTCTTAATCAATTCAAGGCGAAAATTATAAGTATATATCAACAGATGCTGCTTGCAGATGTTGTAATAGATGGCTCTGCAATTCGAGAAAAAATGTTGGGTACAGGAAAATTAGCTCCAACATTGCTAACACTTATCGAACATCATAATGAGCAACAGATCCATAAATTGGCTCAGGGTACTATGAAAAATTACTATACAACCCAAAGATATATTAAAAAGTTTCTTATGGAGAAGTACTACAGGGGAGATATCATTCTTTCTGAATTGACCTATAGATTCATATTAGATTTTGAGAGTTATTTATTTAATCATGTCCCGAAAGACCATCAAAAGCCTTTAAATAATAATGGGATTATGAAACATATTGAAAGACTGCGTAAAATGATAAATATGGCCGTATTGTTGGATTGGTTACCCAAAGATCCGTTTTCAAGCTTCAAAAAACATTTTGATAAAGTGGAGCGACAATGCCTGAACAATCGAGAACTCGCAGGATTAGAAAATAAACATTTTGACATCGAACGTTTGAGACATGTTAGGGATATGTTTTTATTCAGTTGTTATACAGGACTTGCTTATATTGACCTTGCTGAACTAACACCAAATAATATTGTTACTGGTGCTGATGGAGAGCTTTGGATATCTACAAGTAGGGTAAAGACTGATACTGGAGTGCGTGTACCTCTATTACCGCAGGCGATTGACTTAATGGAAAAATATAGAGATGATCCAAGGGCGTTAAATAACGGAACCGTTTTTCCTGTAATTTCAAACCAGAGGATGAACGGCTACCTGAAAGAAATTGCAGATCTTTGTGGAATAACAAAAACTTTGACATACCATATCGCGCGTCACACCTTTGCAACGACTATTACGTTGAGCAACGGTGTGCCGATTGAGAGCGTATCTAAAATGTTGGGACATACAAGTATCCGTACCACTCAGATCTATGCGAAGGTAATAGAACGCAAACTTAGTGAAGATATGCGTAATCTTAAACAGCGAATATCTTCCAGTAACTTGCAAGACAAATAAAAGCGACATATAGAAATTTTGACATATACAAGGTGGTTATTTAAGACCACCTTTTACTTTTAGTTGACTTAATCCTCAATTATTTTATTCTTGTTAGCTAACTATGGTGAAAAATATTTTGGTAGTAAATGAGAGTCAAAGTTAGCCAAATGGATCCAATTATATTTGTTCAGGACTGTAGTGGCTTACTTTGCATGTCTAATTATAAACTACCTGATTAATAGGTTCAGATGGTATAAGCTAATAAAAATATCAGAATTATGAACGTGGATCTAATTACAAAGGATGACCTTGAAAAATTTAAAAAAGAATTGTTGGAAGAAATTCGCAGATACCAGCAGTATCCTCGTAAGCAAGGTCAGGAAGCCCGTGTTTGGCTAAAAAGCTATGAAGTTCGTAAACTTTTAAATATTTCAGCAGGAACTCTTCAGAATCTTCGATTGAATGGTACTCTTCCTTATAATAAAATAGGAGGACTTATGTACTACCGTTATGAGGATATTCAAAAATTGATGGATGGAACTAGAAGTGTTAAGTGAAATCCATGAGAAGAAAATTAAGTATAAGTGAATTTGTGTGATCCTGATCACATTTCCCTCTTTGATGTTACTTTAATTTAAAAAGGTATACTATTAAGTGTTTACAACCGAACAAATCTCGAACCATTTTATAGAGGATTTGGAGCAATTAGCGGATATTGATAATAAAGTTTTGTTCATTCAATTTTAAAGTTTTTTTAATTTATTCTAAAATTTATTAAGTTAAAAAATTAGTATAATTTCCTGATTTTTTGAAAATTGAATTAAAAATTTGAAGTTCTGATTTTGAATAAAAAAGCAACCACTGTTAATGGATAAAAATAACAGCAGTTGCTTCAACTAAAAACTAAACTAATCTAAGTTTTAATATAGAGTATTTTTTTAAGATTTTTATATTGAATTACCAATACCTACCAAAACAATAGAAAGTAGAATTAAAGCAATTCCGTATAAAAAGATGCGGAAGGTTTTAGCGGTAACACCTGTCCATTCTTTTAGGATTAATCCCCAAACGTTTGCGGTTAAGATGATGGTTGCCATGTGTACAATCCAAGAACTAGCACCGTTACCTAGTTTACTTTCACCCATTCCATAAAAGAAAAACTGTAAATACCACATGGTTCCTGCTAGACCTGATAACAAAATGTTTCTCACGATAGGTGTTTGCACATTGGTATAATCAACAAAGGTTTTGTTACGGAAATTAAGGAACATACACCATATAAAATTGGTTGTCAATCCACCCCAAAGCAAGACAATATACGTAACATTGTTTTGGAACAAAGGATTGAAACCTTGCGCTACAGCTTCGTCAGCCATGGGTTTCCCTGCTTCGATACCAAAGTTGAAGAATGAACTTAAGATTCCAGAGATAATAGCGATAATTAAACCTTTCACCAAATCAAATTCTTGTTTGTCTAATTCACCACCAGATAGATCTTTTTCTTTCATCATTCCTGCTTTACCAGAGAATGCAATTCCTAAAAGGCAAACAACAACACCTAATAATACTAATTGTCCACCAGAACTGGCGAGCATATCTGATGAAGTCACCTTTCCATCGGTTGGATTAAAATTGTAATATATAGGAGGCACCAAAGCACCAAAAGCTGAACAAAAACCTAATACGATAGAGTTCCCTAAAGACATTCCAAGGTAGCGAACACCCAAACCATAAGTTAGTCCTCCAATTCCCCAGATTACTCCCATAGAATAGGTAAAGGCTTTTACAGAAAAAACAGTTTCTGAGATGATTTCCATGAAATTAGGGACGGTTAAGTAAGCTGCCAATGGAGGTACAATAAGCCATGAAAACAGACCACCAACAATCCAGTAGCTTTCCCAAGCCCATCCTTTCACTCTTTTGAAAGGCATGTAAAAACTACCCGAAGATATTCCTCCGATAGTATGAAAAATAAGACCTAATAATGCTTGCATATTTTTGGTTTTTTAAAATTAATTATGGTTAGAAATAGAATATTTATATCAAATGATTTTTGAATTCTTCAACAGTGGCACAATTCAATTGCTCCATTACCTGTTGTAATTCGGTTTTTAATAATGTCATCGTGTGATCGCCTCCTTTTTTACCAAGGGCAGCCACGCCATACATGAAAGAGCGTCCCATAAAGGTAAACTTCGCTCCACAAGCCATTGCTCTTGCTACATCTGGTCCAGAGCGTACCCCACTGTCCATCATAATTTCGATTTGGTCGCCATATTTAGCCACCAATCGTTTTAATGAATTGATAGCTGATTCACCAGCATCCAATTGACGTCCACCGTGGTTGGAAACGATAATCCCATCAATTCCTAAACGAATCGCTTCTTCGATATCCTCTTCAGAAGCCACCCCTTTCAGCACTAATTTCCCTTTCCACATGTCTCTGATTGGCTTTATTTTAGCCTCATTCAAACGTCCAGAAAAAGTATCGTTCATGAATTTTCCTAATTGTTTTAAATCCAAACCTTTAGGCATATAAGGTAGCAAGTTGGCAAAATTAGGTTGTCCATGAATTAAGGTTTGCATTGCCCATTCTGGTTTGCCCATTACTTGTAAAATATTGGCAACAGACATTTTAGGAGGCATTGCTAAACCGTTACGAACATCTCTAGGTCTGAATCCAAAAGTAGGCACGTCACATAGAATCACCAACACAGGACATTCGGCTGCTGCGGCTCTATTAATCAAAGCATCTCTTAGTTCATCTTTTGCAGGATGATACAATTGAAACCATGCTTTACCTTCTGTGATTTCGCTAACGCGTTCGATATTGCTGGTGGTTACTGTACTTAAGATAAATGGGACATTGTGTTCAAATGCGGCTTTCGCCAAAATTTCAGTAGCATTCGGCCACATTAATCCTTGGAGTCCCACAGGAGCTACACCAAAAGGCGCGTCGTATTCGATACCAAATAATTTGGTTTTCATGCTCGAACCTTGATGGTCTCTAAGGTAATTTGGTTTTAGTTGTACTTCTCTTAATTCCGAAGTATTTCTATGTAAATTAACATCTTCGTTACAACCTCCGTCAAGATACTCAAAAGCAAATTTTGGTATCTTTTTTTGCGCTTGTTTTCTTAAGTCGTCTATCGAAGGGTAACTAGAGTCTAATTGTGATGCCATAATAGCTTTTTTAATTGATTATAAAAGGAACGTGTTTTTTGAGCGAATAATTTTCTTTCAAAAACTTAGAGTTCAATTTGGTGTCCGAGATAGAAATAGCTGCTCCAAGTGCTGAGCCTAACGAAGAATTCGTAGAACGAAGCACCATATCTCTTAGATAATGAGATAATAGTTTGATAAATACATCATTATCACTAAAACCACCATCGACAAAGAGTTTCTTTATTTTGGTGTTTCCAGCGGCTCTCTTGATGCTTTGTACTTGCAATAAAACCAATTCAATCATCAAGTGATGGTAGGCCTCTTTGAAATTATCATAAATAATCTCTGTTTTTGCAGGCATGTTAGCATCTTCGATAGCATTCCATCTGAAACAGTATTTGAAATCCTTTTTGATTTTATGATACAAATTAGAGTCAAATAAAACGGTTTTATGATAGTCATGCGCTAAACCAAAATGATCAGCTAAGGCATGCACTTGATGTGTGTATTCATTCCCTAATAACAATCGAGCTGATTTCACGGGTTTACCGTTAATTCGCATATAATTGATACAGTCGTCTTGAATGTCTTTTACCGTTAACGTTTTATCTGAAAAAGGATTCAGAGAAACGCTCCATGTTCCTGTAGAGACTAAAATAAACGGTTCTTTAGAACTACGTACATAAGGTAATAAAGCCGAAGAACTATCGTGAATTCCTACCCCAATTTTAATTCTTTTTCCGTTGTAGTTCATATTGATACTCGTCTCGGTAGAAACAATAGGAGGGAGGATTTTGTGAATTTCTTCTTCGTACACCCAAGAGTGATAATCTTTCTTTTCATAATCCCAAAGTGCGGTATGACAACCAATGCTGGTGTACTCGCTCAACGGGATTCCAGTAAAGATATAACTCATATATTGTGGCAAGTGCAACGAGTATTTGATTTTTTTGAATACTTCAGGCTTGGTATGTTTTAACCAATACAATTGCATTCCTGAATTTAACATACCAGAATTAGTTGAGCCTGTTTTAGCCGAAAATTCCATTTCAGGCCCATATTTTTCATAGAACGAAGCGATTAACGCTTCGTCCATGGGTTTAGTATAATTGTAAAGAGGAGTTACTAGTTCGCCATTTTCATCCAAATGAACAAAACTAGCGCCGTAGGTAGAGAAATTGATGGCTTTGACATCGTATTCCTGTGCCTCTAATATTCTATGAAATAATTCTTTGAGCCATTTATGTAAAGCTACGATGTCTTCGGTAGGAAAGCCATCTTCGTCCTGAATTTCATCAAATTTTATGTATTCGCGATACACTTCCTTGAAGTCTTTATCAAAGAGGAAGAATTTTTTATTGGTTTTTCCAATATCAAAAACAGCAGTTACTTTTTGTTTCATTATTATTTAATTATAGACCTGTTGCTACTGAATTACGACCTCTTTCTTTGATTAAACCATTTCTAACATCTAAAGAACGGAAGGCATTGATAGGGCTAATGACACCACCTCTGTTCAATCTTGCTTTTTCAAGCAATGGTCTCACATCTGTTCTGTAGGCACCTTGCAAAATTTCTTGGCATTTTATTACATCATGAGCTAGTTGTGCTGCTTTTAAAGCTGCTTGGTCTACTAATAATGCTTTAGCAAATGCTTCTTGAATAGCCTCCAATGATTGGATTAAATCTTCCAAAGGATCTTTTACGTTATGACTCGCATCAATCATCCAAGCTAAGTCTGGATTTTGTGGGTTGTTAGCCATTCCGTACACCAATTCGTTAAAAATTAAGAATAAAGCATAAGGTTTGATACTTCCAGCAGTTAAATCGTCATCACCGTATTTACTATCGTTGAAGTGGAAACCACCTAATTTTCCTTTTAACATCAAAATGGAAACGATTTGTTCAATATTGCTGTTTGGTAAATGGTGTCCTAAATCGACTAATGATAAAGCTTTTTCACCACATTCGTTAGCCAACATATACGAAGTTCCCCAGTCTTGAATAACAGTAGAGTAGAAGTTAGGTTCGTATGGTTTGTATTCGATTAACATTTTCCAGTCTTCAGGTAATCCTTTGTAGATGTCTTTTAAACTGTCTTGTGTATTTTGTAAAGCTGCTTGAAAGTTGTTTTGTCCTGGGAAACAAGATCCATCCGCTAACCAAACTGTTAATGCTTTTGAGCCTAATTTGTTACCAATGTTGATTACATCAATATTGTGTTGGATGGCTTGTTCTCTTACCTCTTTTTCAATATTACTTAACGAACCGTATTTGTAGCTGTATTTAGAGTCTTTTTGATCTTGAAACGTATTCGAGTTTACTGCATCAAATTTGATGTCTAATGATTGTGCCAATTCTTTAACAGCATTGTAATCTTGCGGTACATCCCATGGAATGTGTAAAGAAACCGCACCAGCAGTTTGTGTTAAAGAGTGGATTAATCCAATATCTTCAATTTTTTGTTCCAAAGAAGAAGGTTCTCCGTAGAAAGAAAAACGTCCAAAACGTGTTCCTCCAGCTCCCAATGCCCAGCTTGGGATAGCAATTTGAAAGTCAGCCAATTTAGAAAGGATAGCCTCTACATTGTGACCGTTTTGTGTTAATTTATTAGCTAAAAAGTCAAAGTTTTCTTTATGAGAACCTAGACCAGCTTTATTAAAATCCTGAATTTGTTCAGTGGTTATTTTCATAATAGTATTTTTATATAAGTCGAAAGTGAAAAGTCTAAGGTCGAAAGAAAAAAAAGAACTGAGACAGCTACAATATTTTAAAAATTTCGACTTTAGAACCAAAATGATTAGGTACTAAGTTTCTAATTTTCTAAGTTTTGTTGACTAAAGTTATAGTCTCTGAGTATCTTAGGAACTTAGTACCTTAAAAGTTTTTATCTTACAAAAGCATTGGCCATTCCACCATCAACATTGATGATGTTACCTGTAGATTTGTCTAATAAACCTACTAATGCAAATACACCCGTAGCAATATCATCTGGAGTGATGATTTCGTTTAATAAGTTTCTTTTAGCGTAGAATGCTGGTAATTCTTCAACGGTAATTCCGTTTGCTTTAGCTCTTCCTTCAGCCCAAGCTCCTTCCCAGATTTTGCTGCCTACAATAACTCCGTCAGGATTTACCGTATTTACTCTTACTTTGTCTTTTGCTAATTCTGCAGCTAACAAACGTACCATGTGTTGTTGCGCTGCTTTTGCAGTTCCGTAAGCTACATTGTTTGGTCCAGCTACTAAACCATTTTTACTAGCAATAGCAATATAATCACCACCCAAACCTTGTTTACGAACGATTTCAGTAAATTGTTTTGCTAAATCAAATTGTCCTTTTACAAGGATACTTTGTAGAATATTCCAGTCTTTTTCAGTTGTATCTTCGATAGATTTAGAAATTGCTAATCCCGCACTGTGTACGATGATGTCCACACCTCCAAATTCAATAACCGCTTTTTTGTATGCAGATGCAATAGAATCAATATTGGTTACATCACAAACTGCATAGGTTGAAACGTCTCTTTTATACGTAGCATTCGCTTCGATAAGTGCTTGTTCATTGATGTCAGTAAGGACTACATTAGCTCCATTTGCTGCTAATTTATCAGCAATCGCTTTACCAATTCCTCCACCTGCTCCAGTAACTAAGGCTACTTTACGAGACAAAGCCGCTTCTTTTGGCATACGAGATAATTTAGCTTCTTCTAGCAACCAATATTCAATATCAAAAGCCTCTTGTCTTGGTAATGAAGTGTAGGCTGTAATCGCTTCAGCACCACGCATTACGTTGATCGCATTGATGTAAAATTCGCTTGCAACTCTAGTAGTTTGTTTGTCTTTTGAAAAACTAAACATACCTACTCCTGGATAAATAATGATCACAGGGTTTGGATCACGCATAGCTGGGCTATTGCTTTTCTTGCAAATTTCGTAGTAGTTTTTGTATTCTGCTCTATAGGCCTCAAATGCAGGCTCTAATTTTTTAAGAATAGCGTCCGAATCAGATAAATCTTCATTTGGATCTAAAGTCAATACTAAAGGTTGGATTTTAGTTCTCAAGAAATGGTCAGGGCAAGAAGTACCCATAGGCGCTAAACGCTCTAAGTCATTACTGTTAATGTATTCCATGACCACATCACTATCAGAGAAATGTCCAATCATTCTTTTTTCAGATGAACATAGACCTCTTAATAAAGGCATGATTTGCGCTGCTTTTTCAAGACGCGCTTCTTTAGGTAAGCTTTGTACTTTTTGTCCACCAAAAACACTTCCTTTTTCAGCAATTTTTTTCTCAATATATTCAGAAGCCATTTCGATAACCTCTAAACTGTTGATATAGCACTCATAAGAAGTATCTCCCCAAGTAAACAAACCGTGAGAACCTAAAACGATTCCTCTGATTCCAGGGTTATCTGCTAAACATTTTTCTAATTGTAATCCTAAGTCGAAACCAGGACGTTGCCAAGGCACCCATCCCATGGTGTCACCCCAAATTTCTTTGGTTACTTTTTCGCTATCAGCAGCAGCTGCCACAGCAATCAAAGCATCAGGATGCAAGTGGTCAATATGTGCAAACGGCAATAATCCGTGCAAAGGCGTATCGATAGAAGGTGCTTTACTGTCTAAGTCATAGATACAGTGATCAAAAAGTCTTACCATACGGTCTTCATCTTCTAGTCCACCGTACACTTTTTTCAAGTCACGTAATCTATCTGTGTATAATCCAGCGATTCCAGCTCTAGTCAAAGTTCCAATATCACCACCAGAACCTTTTACCCACATTACTTCAACATTTGAATTGGTTAAAGGGTCTTTTTCGATAGTTTTACAGCTTGTGTTTCCACCACCATAATTAGTTATTCTAAGGTCTGCACCTAAAATGTTTGAGCGATATAAAAATAAAGCTACTTGATCATCTCCTAAAGCATTTGCTTTGTCATTATCCCACAGGTAATTAACGTGGTTGAATTTTTTTACTGCTGTATCCATAAAATGTTTTTAATGTGTTTTCAGCAAATTTATATTATGTATTAAGTTCATCTATCCTGTTTTGTACTGTAGTATGGGGAGTTTTTTTTAAAACGTTTTTTTATTCTTATAAAAAAATGTTGGTTTTAGAAAAAAGCTATTCCTCAAAAAAGATTTTAAAAATATATTTTCAATCAGAAATTAATAAAATGGTAAAAGTTTAAAAATTATAGTATGTATATTTTATTTTTTACTTTTTTTTAATTCATAAAAAATAAGCCTAATTTTTTTTAAACCAAAATTGACTTAACATTTACTTAACTTGTTATCGATTATTTTTCTTATCAAAGTGTAAATTGAAAGAAAAAACCTTAAAAATAAATAGTTTTTACCAATGAATCATTAAAAATGGAATTTTTGACCCCTTTAATTGGTACTTTTTGATTCTTATAACCCTTTAAATTGCACTCAAGATTTAGTTAAACTTTAAAACTTGATGTTGTATGAAACTGTTAAATTATATTGATATTAATAAAAATTCGAGAGTGCCAATGTATAAACAGATAGTAGATTCGGTTATGAATAATATTTCTAATGGGAATATTGTATTAAACGATAAATTACCATCAATCAATACAATTAGTGAAGATTTTAATTTATCACGAGATACAGTAGAGAAGGCTTATAGTATTTTAAGAGAAAGAAAAATAATTATTTCAATTCCTAGAAGAGGTAATTATGTGGCTAATGTCGATACCAATCATAATTTGCGAATTTTATTTTTAATAAGTAAGATGAGCTCTTATAAAATGAATATATATAATTCATTTTTAAATGTAGTCGGTATCAATTCTAAAATAGATTTAATTATATATCATTGTGATGAGTTAATATTTCTCAATTCATTAAAAAATTGTATGGGTATGTATGATTATTATGTTGTAATGCCACACTTTAAGAATGATAAATTACAGCATGCCAGCTTTACGGAAGCTACATTAAAAGCTATAAATAATATACCTAAAAACAAATTATTAATTTTAGATAATATTATGCCTCCCTTACTCGAAGATATTGATGTTTCGGCAGTTTATCAAGAATATGATAATGACATATACGAAGCCTTAAAAAAGGGGATTAATAAAATTAACAAGTATAAAAAAATTGCATTAATATATCCGGAAAAGTCTGTATATCCATATCCAAGAAGAATTTTACATGGCTTTAGGAAATTTTGTTTAGAAAATGAAATGGATTTTGAAATTCTTAATGGTGTTTGTGATGATATGGTTTTTAAAAGAGGGGATTTATTTATAGCTATAGAAGAATCGGATTTGGTTGAATTAATGAATCAGATTAGAGAAAACGAATTGGAGTTGGGAGAAGAAGTGGGGGTTATTTCATATAATGATACTCCACTTAAGAATTTATTAGGGATTGCTACTATAAGTACTGATTTTAAGATAATGGGAGAAACTGCAGCTCAAATGATTTTAAATAATGAAAAAGCAAAATTTAAGGTTCCGTTTAAATTTATAGATAGGAAGTCTATATAAATTTTTGGGGCATAAAGAAAAATTAACTTAAGAGGTTTGGAAAGTTATAGGAAATATTTTTTAGGATTATTACTTGGATTTTATAGGATTTCAAAGTGAATAATAGTTTTATATGTGAATTCTTTATTTTACTTTTACATTATATCTTTTTAAAATCCTTATTATTTCAATAAATAATGTCTAAACTATACGTTTTTTTCTTTCTTTTTTGTTACACATGGCTTGGATTTTCTCAAAATGATATATATAAGTTTAAGCATTTATCTACAGCCGATGGTTTGTCTCAAAATTCTGCAATAACCATTATTCAAGATGATTTAGGTCAAGTATGGATTGGAACTAGAGATGGATTAAATAAATACGATGGTTCTAAATTTACCATTTACAGACATAATAGAGCCAATCCCTTATCAATCAGTAACAGTGATATTCTTTGTTTAAAACAAGATAGTGATGGCTATATTTGGGTAGGAACAGCCATAGGCTTGAACAAGTACAACCCCCAGAATGATTCGTTCAAGACGTATTTTACAAATAAAGAGAAAACGACCCTTAGAGACAATACCATTTGGGCTATAAAAGAATTGTCAAATAAGGAGTTGTGGGTAGGGACTCCATCGGGACTATCCATTTATGATAAAGCTCAGGATTCTTTTAAATCGGTATCTTCTGAAGGGTTAATATTATCCATTTTTGAAAATAAGAAAGGGAAAGTTTTTATTGGTACTAAAAATGGTTTGAAACAACTTGTCAACAAATCCCGTACTGAATACCAGTTTAAAACAATTAAGGGAACTGAAAATTTTAATATTCTGGATATCATTGAAAGCCCTACTGGGAATTTGTTATTAGGAACAAGAATGCAAGGGCTTTTAGAATACAATACCGTTACCGGTGTAGTTTCCCCTTATTTAAAAGAACTGAAAAATACCCATAAAAATGTAAGACAAATGCTTTTTGATGATAAAGGCAAACTTTGGGTGGGTACTTACGGCGGGCTTTTAGTAGTTGATAAAAACAAAAATATACGACTCTTTAATAGTAATATTAATGACAATGAATCTATTAATGATGATTTTATTAAATTTTTATTTAAGGATAAAAAAGGATCTATTTGGATTGGGACTTATAATGGTGGTATCGGTATTTGGGATGAATCCAATGTGAATTTTATTAATATTACTCAAAAACCGGGAAACTTGGGGTTGGGTTTTAAGGTGGTGAGCTCCATAGTGAGTTATAAGGATTATTTTCTTTTTGGTACAGAAGGAGGAGGGGTTTCTATTGTTAATAAGAAAACCAAGTCCATCGAACATTTAAACACTAAAAATACACCAGCTTTTTTAAGTGACAATATAAAAACCTTGTTTGTTACGAAAGACAATAATCTTTGGATTGGAACCTTTGAAGATGCATTTGTGGTGTATAATTTGGAATCCAAAAAAATAACTACTTCGTTACACAGCCAATTATTTAATTATTTACAAGGTATTGGTGTCTATTTTATCAGAGAAGATAGTAATGGCGATTTGCTATTGGGAACCATTGGAAAAGGATTAGTTAGGTATAATCCGACGACTAAATCGATAAAGGCAATTAACTTTGAATCAAAACCTAAAGGATTAATTGTTGGTATTGTAAGGTCTATAAAAATTGACTCTAAAGGAAATATTTGGGTGAGTACCATTAGGGGATTGAATCTTATCGACCGCAAAGGGAATATAAAAGACTATTTTTTTGATAAAGAATCGCAAATTGGCTATAGCGTTACCTCTGTTTTTGAAGATTCTAAAGGTCAAATCTGGGCAACGACAGAAGGCGATGGGCTTTTTAAAATGGTCAATAATCAATTTAAAGCTGTTGATGTAAAAATAGGAAATGCAACTCCAGTGAATGGGGTTAGATGTATCATTGAAGATGCAAAAGGTAATTTTTGGATGAGTACCGTTAATCAAGGCATTATTTATTTTAATCCTGTCAATAATATAGTTTTAGCCAGTTATACCCGAAAAGAAGGTTTAGGAAGTAATCAGTATAATAATAATGCTAGTTTACGAGTGGACGATTCCAAGTTCTTTTTTGGAGGTCCTTCAGGTGCAGTTTATTTTGATGCCAACAACTTGGTAAAAAACACCTATTCGCCTCAGGTTATTATTACCGATTTTAAGGTAAAAAATAAGTCAATTGGTGTTAACGATAAAAGTAAATTACTTACTAAAACAATCACATTTACCGAAGAAATTGAACTGTCCTACGAACAAGGTAATTTTAATATCAGTTTTTCTATCCCCAATTTTATTAATTCGAGTAGTAACCACTATCAATATCGTTTGAAAGGTTTGGAAAAAGATTGGAACGAAACCACACAAAATTCGGTTTCCTATACCATTCAAAATCCAGGAAATTATACATTTGAAGTAAAGGGGATCAATAATGATGGTGTTTCAAATAGTAAACCAACTCAATTAAAAATTAGAGTAAATCCTGCACCTTGGAGAACATGGTGGGCTTTTTTAATTTATGGGATTTTTATATTCAGTAGTTTGTATTATTTATTAAACATTTTAAAGTCAAAAACAGAACTTAAACATCAATTATATTTGGAAAAGATTGAAGCTGAGCAAACAAAAAAAATCAATAAAGCTAAACTTGAATTTTTTACAAATATTTCTCATGAGTTTCGAACACCTTTAACTTTAATTTTGGGGCCTTTACATCAGATATTAGAAGATTATAAAGGTAGTAGCTTGATGTATAAAAAATTAAAAGTTATAGAAAGTAGTGCTAATCATTTATTACAATTGATTAACCGTTTGATGGATTTTAGAAAAGTAGAAAACGAATTAGTAAAATTAGAATCTGCCGAAGGAAATATTGTTAAGTTTTTAAAAGAAATTTATTTGTCTTTTACAGAGTATGCTAAAGATGGAAATTATGAATATAATTTTTATACTCCATCAGAGTACATTATGGTTTATTATGATCGATATAAATTAGAGAGAGTATTTTATAATTTAATATCTAATGCATTTAGATATACTCCTAAAAATGGCAAAATAACGATTAGAATTATTGAAGAAGGTGGGAAAATTAAAGTTCAAGTTGAAGATTCAGGTGTAGGTATTGCAAAGGAATATCAAGATAAAATATTTCAACGGTTTTTTGAAGTAGCAGCTAATAAAAAACCAGATAATGATTACAATAAAGGTACAGGAATTGGTTTGTCTATAGTTAAAAGTATTGTTGATTTACATAAAGGAAAAATTTCTGTAAAGAGTAATGAGAATGATGAAGGATCTGTTTTTACGGTAGAATTGTTATTAGGTAGAGAACATTTGTTAGATTCTGAAATAATTCCTGATTTTAAATTTAGTGATGATTTGTCACAATATGTAGATCAGCTGGAAGAACAAACTGTTTTACTTGAAGAAGATGTGCTGGATAATGTTTTTTTAAGTGAAAAACCAAACATTCTTTTAGTAGAAGATAATAAGCAGTTACGAAAATTTATACGGAATTTATTAAAGCAGGATTATAATGTTTTAGAGGCAGAAAACGGAAAAGTAGCGTACACAATTGCACAAAAGGAACAAATTGATCTTATTGTGAGTGATGTTATTATGCCTGTAATGACTGGTACTGAATTGTGTTCTTTGATAAAAGAAGATATAAAAACAAGTCATATTCCATTTATATTATTAACCTCTCGTTCTTCTTTAATTTATAAGTTGGAAGGTCTTGAAAAAGGAGCTGATGATTACATAAGCAAACCTTTTAATGTAGTTGAATTTAAACTAAGGATTAAGAATTTATTAGCTTCAGTCTTTCGTTTAAAGCAAAAGATGTCTTCTGTTGATCAATTGAATCAAGATGAACTTGTTTTATCTTCTTTAGATCAGGAATTATATAAAAAAGCAATACAAGTTGTGGAGAACAACCTTGGAAATGAGCAATTTGATGTTTTGTTTTTTTGTGAAGAACTAGGAGTGAGTAGAACTGTTTTATTTAGAAAAATCAAAGCATGGACAGGTTTTACGCCAAATGATTTCATTCAGCATATCAGGTTAAAAAGAGGTGCTTTGCTGTTGGAGCAAGGGAAAATAAATATTTCTCAAATTAGTTATAAAATTGGTTTTAAAAATCCAAAATACTTTAGTAAATGTTTTCGTGAAAAATTCGGAAAAACTCCTTCTGAATATGCTAAAACTTTTATGGATGAATAATATGTTGAAAGAATAGGTGATTTGTATTAAAGTCTGTCGTATAAATATATGAACCAGTCATGATTTTGTGACTGGTTTTTTTGTATATAAAGTTAAGTTTTTAACAAGTAATTGTATTGATTTGTATGTTTTTAGTAGTTTTTTATTACAAAAAAAAACAAAATGGTACTTTTGGATACCTAAATTGATACTTGTCAAATGTCTTATTAACCTAATTTTATCTTGAAATTAATTATCAAAATTTTGAGTTAAACATGAGAATTAAACATACAAAATCTTTTGAGCTACTAATAATACTTTTCGTTGTAGTTATGGTGTTAATTATTTTTTATTTTATATAATTTTTACAAAACGTATTTCAAATTAATTAAGAAGTTGGGTTATGAATATAAAACAATAATTTGGAATAATCTACAACAAGATTTATTAAAGTGTAAACAAATTGAATTTTATATATAGTTTCAAAATAATTTTTATACCATACAGAACAGGACAGGATTAATTTCTTTATGTTTTAAAATTGTACTGTTTTAAAAGATGGTGATTTTTGTCAATCTAATAAAATTAACCAATAAAAAATTAATTTATGCTAAAACCAAAACTAATTATGAAACGAAAAGTGAAAAGAAAGAACGGAGTTTCTGGGTTAGAATTATTGCTGTTAATGTTGTTTTTAACATTTTCAGCCTCTAATTTATTTGCCCAAGATAAAATTTCAGGAGTTGTAAAAGACAACGCAGGCCTTCCAATACCAGGTGTGAATGTGTTAATAAAAGGTACAACTACAGGTGTTCAAACAGATTTTGATGGTCGTTACTCAATAGTATTGACTAATGGAGCTAAATCTTTATTATTTAATTATGTAGGTTATAAAAACCAAGAAATCCTCATTGGAGATAAAAAAGTTATTAATGTAACCTTAGTAGACAATACAGAAGATTTAAACGAAGTTGTAGTTATTGGGTATCAAAAAGTTGAAAGAGAAAAAGTTTTAGGTTCAATTGCTACTGTTAAGTCTGAGTCTATTGAAAAATCAGCGCCTATTGATGTTTTGCAAGGGGTTCAGGGGAAAGTAGCTGGAGTTCAAATATTATCTAACAATGGACCAGGAGAAGGGTTTGATATCAGGATTAGAGGTATTGGCTCTATAAATGGATCAACAAGTCCTCTGTATGTAGTAGATGGTCAACAAACTTTTAATATAGATAACTTAAATCCAAGTGATATTGAAAGTTTTGAAATTTTAAAAGATGGAGCAACTACAGCGCCTTATGGTGCTCAAGGGGCAAATGGAGTTGTAGTAATAACTACAAAATCAGGAAAAAAGGGAGAAATTAAAATTGATGCAACTGCTGTATCAGGAATCAATTCTTTGGTGGGTGCCGTGCCTGTTGCTAATGCAAGACAAAGAATTTATATGGAAAGAACGTTAGATGGAGGTAATACTAATTTAACAAGGTTAGATTCTTTAAATTTAGGATACAGACAGTCTCCAGATAATCAGAAATTAATTACAAGGTCTGGTTTGAGATATCAAGCTAATGTGTCGTTGAGTGGAGGTGGTGATAAATCTAGCTTTTATTGGAATACGGGTTATTTAAAACAAGAAGGTGTGGTGCTTAATAGTGATTTTAAAAGGTTAAGTACTCGTTTGAAATTAGATTTAAAGCCTACTCAAAAATTTAATGTGGGAACAGTGGTTAATATGTCATTTGAAGAAACAAATGGGATTAGTTCAGGTGCTGTACTGGGGAATGCATTAAATAGGATTCCTTATATTACAGTTTATGAGCCTAATGGAGATTTGTCTCCAACCCCTACAAGTTACAATGGTTCAGCAAATCCAGTACAACAATTGTTGCTCCGTAAGCAAGCTAAGAGAGCTTACAAGTTCAATATTTTTAATTATGCTGAATATAAAATTTTACCTCAGTTAACATTAAAATCTACTTTAGGGTTAAACATGAGTTATATAAAAGATGAAGAGTATTCTCCTAAAGCGCTTTTAGTGGGTGGTGGGACTTCTACTGATTCTCGTTCTACTGCTGGTGAAAAACATGCTTTGGCGTATAATGTACAACAAGATAATTTCTTGAATTTTAATCAAAAATGGGGAAAACACAGTTTATCTGCTTTTGGAGGTATGCAAATACAGGCTTTAAGATTCGAAACTTTGGGGGTTAGTACATCCTTGTCTAATGATTTAATTACGACATTAAATAATTCTAATTTAGATTATCTAGTTCCTCAGTTCTCAAATTCAAATAGAGATCAAACTGAAAATTATAGTCAAGGTCAATTTTCTTTATTTACAGGATTTAACTATGATTATAATAATAAATATTTGGTGGGTGCTACTATGCGTAGAGATGGTTCTTCTAAATTTGGACCAAGCAATAAATATGGTTATTTCCCTTCAGGATCAATTGGTTGGAGAGTAAGTAAGGAGAGTTTTATGAAGAATATAAACGCTATCGATAACCTATTAATCAGAGCAAGTTATGGTATTGTGGGTAATGACAGAATTCAAGATTTTCAATTCCAAAATCAATCACTTCCAAATGGTCTTTATAATGGAGTGCTTGGAATAAATCCAGATGTTGTTGGGAATCCTAATATTAAATGGGAATCAACAGCTTCATCAAATATTGGTTTTGATTTAGCAATGTTTAAACGTAGATTAAATATTACAGTTGATACATGGTTGAAGGATACCAAAGATTTGTTAGTTCAAACCCGAATTCCTCAAGAGTCAGGTTTCCAATCGATTCAGGAAAATAGAGGAGTAATTAGAAATAAAGGTTTAGATTTTTCTGTAAATGGAACTATTATTAAATCAAAGGATTTTACATGGGATGCAGGATTTAATATTGGGTTTTTAAATAATAAGGTGACTAAATTAGATGCTCCTATTATAAATGGAGTATCAATTATTGAGCAAGGGCAACCTATTGGTAATTTCACAGGTTACAAACAAAACGGTATATACCAATACGATGAATCGAATGCTTATAATCCAGACACAGGTGAGCGTTTATATCCTAATTTTGATGCAAATGGTTTCTTTTTGGGAAGTTATAATACAAAGAATGGTCAAATTTATACAGGTTCAATTAGACAATTGACTTATAATAATAATGTATTAAAAGGAGGAGATTATATTTGGGAAGACACTAATAATGATGGTAAAGTAACTTCTGATGATATTCAAATTTTAGGAAATGGAATCGCTACTACCTATGGTGGTTTAACCCAGGATTTTAAATACAAAAATTTCACTCTTGGTGTGCTTTTCGATTATAGTTTTGGAAATGAAATTTATAGACGCTACGATCATGACAGAAATAGTTTTAGAGCGGGTACCATTACACCTTCCCCTGACCGTATCGATCAAGCATGGTCTCAACAAGGAGATATCGCTACTTATCCAGTAATTGCAAGTGCATCAAGTCGCCCTCAAAATAGATTTGATTTTGCTAATAACACAGCAAATAGTTTATATATTGAAGATGGTGCTTTTATCAAATGGAGATATGTTCGAATGGGGTATAATTTTTCTAAAGAGGTTCTTAATTCATTTAATATTGGATTAAATGCTTTAACATTAAATCTTCAAGTAAATAATATTATGACTTGGACTAATTATTCAGGTTATAATCCAGAGTTTGGTAATAGAGATAGTCTTTTGCAACCAAGTGTGGATAATTTAAGATATCCAAGTGATAGAGAAATAATATTAAGTTTAAGAGTACAATTTTAACAGTGAAATTATGAAAATATTAAAATTTAAACGTGTTGCTATATTATTTGCAGCTGTAGGAATGTTTTGTTCTTGCGATAGTTTTGTGAATGTTGATGGGGAAAGTTTTGTAGTAACAGATAATTTTTATAAGACTCAAGAAGAGTTGGATTTAGGTTTAGCAGGGGTCTATGATGGTTTACAAAATGCATATTCTAATGCTAATTATGTTTTTGGAGAGTTTAGATCAGATAGTTATTTTCCTGCTCCATCAAGTACAAATGTATCCAGAACGTCGTTTCATAATAGTACGATGGATCCTGGTGACGGTTCTTTGAGTTGGAAAGATTTTTATGTAACTATTGATAGAGCTAACAGAGTGATTATTGGAGGTGAAGCTTTAGAAGGTGTTAATCCTAATACTTTAGCACAAGCTTACGCAATTCGATCTAAGGTTTATTTTGATTTAATCCGTATATGGAAAAATGTTCCTTTGTTATTAGAGCCTATAAAATCTCGTGAAGATGCATATAAGCCTGTAACTTCTTATGATGAGATAATGAATACAGTAGTTATTCCTGATTTACTTAAAGCGGAATCTTTGTTTACAATTTCATCATCCCCTTTTAATTTTTCAAAGTCTAGTTTGTTGGCTCACAAAGCAGAAGTATATATGTGGCTAAAACAAGAGGGGGTTGCTGAAAAAGCTATTGAAGATTTAATTGCACTTAAAACACATTCATTGGTGACAACTCCACAAGCTTGGCAGGATTTGTTTTATAATCAATATGTTACAACTGCTTTTCCAGATGCACGAGGTAAGGTTCAAACTGGTTCGGAACTAATCTTTTCTATTCGTTATGATGTGGCAGATGCTACAGTTTCAGGTTTGTGGAATACATGGGTTGCAGGATCGTCTATTACAGTTATTTCACCATTAGTAGAAAATAAGTGGATTGAAAGATTTCCGCAAGATGAGGCTAGTTGGAATGCTAAATATCCTACTACACCACCCGTATTTAGTCAAACTACTACAGTAGGAGGTGTTACTACTGTCACGCCTCTTTATGGCGATTGGAGGCAATTTGCTTCAAGACAAGGTGGAGATTTTTTAATCGGTATGGGGTCTACAGCTATAGGAGAAGCTAGATTACACAAATGGACAAAAGATCGTTCTAATATGGTAGTGAATTTAGATAGATCGGATGTTGTCATGTATCGATATGCAGACATGATTTTATTATTAGCTGAAGCTAAAGTAAAATTAACAAAACCTGGAGAAGCTCTTACTTTATTGAATCAAATCCGTACAGCTAGACAATTACCGTTAGTAACTGAAAGTGATTTCGGAGCTACAAAAGAAGAACAAATTAATTATCTATTAGATGAGCGTCAATTTGAGTTAATGGGTGAAGGAAAACGTTGGTGGGATTTAATTAGAAATGATAAAGCTTTAGAAATCATGAATCCTATTTTAAGTAATAGGGGAGCAGGACCACTTACTCCAGAGCGTTTGTTTTTCCCAATTTATAATAATCATATTAGAGAGGCTTTAGGCGCTTATGGACAAAATGAAGGATGGGGATCTTAATTTTATAAAAAAAATAGACAGATGAAAAAATATATAAAAATGTTATTAGCTACTTGTTTAGTAGCGACTCTTGGTTCATGTACTTTAGGTGTTCAAGAACAGTTTGATTTTAAGGGAGAAACCTATAGTGAAGAGGATCCTTTTGCTAATATTACTGCTTGGGATTATATTCAAACCAGAAAGTCTAATGCTATTAGAGATGCTCAAGGTAGGTTTAAATTAGTGAGCAATACTTCAGTCTTAGGAGCATCAGGAGATGAATTAGATTTTATGATTGCGGCTATAAAAAAAGTAGGGTATGAAGATTTATATAATCAAACTGAAACTACAAGTAGAACTTATTTGTTGTTGAATAACAATGCATTTACAGGAAATAATGATCGTGATATTATAAAAAGTATCAGGGGAGCTCAATTAGCTGATAATTCAACAGTTAATCCAGATACTTATTTTGATAATTGGACTCCTGAGCAGCTTAATTTATTAAAGGCTGTTTTAAAATATCATATTGTAACAGATTTTGTAGCACAAAAACCTACAATTCCTACCTACGATGTCTATGTTTTATTTAAGACATTATTACCAAAAGTAGTCACTGATGGAGCAGGTTTACCAGTTAGTTTATCGGAAGATAAGGCTGCTATTTCATTCTCTCGTGATGTTGATGCAAGAAGTACACTTAAGGTGAATGAATCAGGTTCTCCGTTACCAGAAACAGCTAATACTGCAGGTTGGGACGAAAATGTTAGAAGACATAATTATGTTTTTAGCAATGGTATTGGTCATTATTTAAATGAGTCTGTAAGATACCAACCCTATTCTCTTTACAATAATTTTACTATAGAGTAATTTATACCCTTGTATAAATTAAATATTCATACATAACAAAGTAATTATGAAAATAAGAAAACATATAACAAATTTATTTACGGGAATTTTGGCTAGTGTCATTGTACTATCCTGTAATATTCCTGATGATAATATAAATGTAATTCATTTTGTACCAGGTGAAGTTAAAAACCCAGTGACCATTACTCAGGTTATTATTAAAGATCCTAATTTAAGTATATTTGAAAAACTTATGCGTCGAATAGAAAATTCTTCAAATTCTGCATCAGGAAAGATACTTTCTCAACTAAATTTACCTGGTAATACGACTGTTTTTGCTCCTACAGATACAGCTTTTGATGCTTTTATGCAAGCTAACGGTATTACTAATATAGATAATTTACCATTGGCTACTATTCAAAGTATTGTTTATAATCATTTGATTTCAGGAAAAATTTTAGCAGCTGATTTTACTACAGGTTTTGTTTCAAGTCAAGCAACTAGAGTTAGTGGTTCTAATACAGTTAACTTAAGTATGTACATTAATACTACCGATGGAGTGGTTTTAAATGGTAATTCAAAAGTAATAACTCCAAATGTGGAGTTGGAAAATGGAGTTATTCATTATGTTGATAAAGTTGTTGATCTTCCAACGATAGATAAATTGTTGAGTTTTGATTCAAATTTCTCTACATTAAGAACAGCTATTACTTATTCTGATTCACAATCAGCATCTCCGGTTATTTTTGATGCTATCAATAATACGAACACTTCAGTAACTTTATTTGCTCCAACGAATACAGCATTTTCAAATGTTTTAACAGAGTTGTCAAAAGCATCTCTTCAGGATTTAACACCAACTCAGGTAGGTAATATATTGAAAATACATACAATAAGTACCGCTACTACTACTGCAGCTATTAGTTCGTCTCTTTTTGTGAGTAGAACTAATACAAAGCTTCAAACTTTATTAACAGGAACTGTAGGTCAGATTAATTTTAATGGTACTGCTAAAACGATTAAGGATCCAAGAGCTCGTACTGCAAATATTACTGTGAAAGATTTGCAAGCGATTAATGGTGTAATTCATTCAGTAGACAAAGTAATTTTGCCAACAACTTTATAATGAAGATTAACTTTTAATATCTATTTTAAAATCATTTTTTCAAGCTGATTTTATAAAATACAATTAATCAAAACTCACCTCTATATCTATTCATAGTGGTGGGTTTTTATATCTTTTTTTCAGAAAATCCTATTGATTATATCTTCTATTTATGTATTAAAAGAATGCATGAAAGTTGAAAAAATATTGATTTACCATGTACAGAATGAACTTTCCATCATTTCTATTAGTTATATTAACTACTGTAAATAGTGTAATTGCTCAACAGCAAACAGCAAATAATAAACCTAACATCATTTTTATTTTGACTGATGATCAGCGTTTTGATGCCATAGGTTGTGCCGGTAATAAGTATGTCTATACACCAGAGATGGATAAATTAGCTGCTTCGGGAACCTATTTTAAAAAGGCAATTGCTACAACACCAATATGTGCAGCCAGTAGAGCTTCATTGTGGACAGGATTGTATGAACGTTCTCATAACTTCAATTTTCAAACAGGAAATATTAGGAATGAATACATGAATAATTCCTATCCTGTTGTTTTGAGAAATAATGGTTATTACACTGGTTTTTTTGGGAAGTTTGGAGTTAAATATGGTGAGCTTGATAAACAGTTTGATGTTTATGATTCGTATGACAGGAATACCAAATACAAAGATAAAAGAGGGTATTTCTACAAAACAATAGGAAAAGATACAGTACACTTAACAAGATATACAGGTCAACAAGCTTTAGATTTTTTAGATAATGCACCTGATAACAAACCGTTTTGTTTATCCTTGAGTTTTAGTGCTCCACATGCACATGATCCAGCCGAAGACCAATATTTTTGGCAACCAGAATCTGATAAATTATTAGCAAATACTACTATTCCTGCACCAGATTTGGCAGATGATAAATATTTTAAGGCATTGCCCAAAGAAGTTCAAGCAGGTTTTAATAGATTACGATGGAAATGGCGTTTTGATACTCCTGAAAAATACCAACATAGCCTGAAAGGTTATTACAGAATGATTTCGGAAATTGATTCAGAAATTGCAAAAATTAGAAAAAAATTAAAAGAGAAAGGTTTAGAAGATAATACAGTTATCATTCTGATGGGTGATAATGGATATTTTTTAGGTGAAAGACAATTAGCAGGAAAATGGTTAATGTATGATAATTCTATCCGTGTACCATTAATTATCTATGATCCAAGAGTCAATAAGCATCAGGATATTGATGAAATGACCTTAAATATTGACGTACCTTCAACAATTGCAGATATTGCTGGGCTCAGTGCTCCCTCAACATGGCAAGGAAAAAGTTTATTGCCAATTGTGAAGCAAGAAACTAATACAATCAACAGGGATACTATATTAATTGAACATATTTGGGATTTTACAGAAATTCCGCCTAGTGAGGGGGTGAGAACTAAGGATTGGAAATATTTTAGATATGTTAATGATAAAAGAGTTGAAGAACTATATCATCTTGCAAAAGATCCAAAAGAGACCAAAAATCTTATTAAGGATAAAAAATACCAAAAAATTGCTGCTCAGTTAAGAGCTAAGTTAGATGAATTAATTAAAAAGAATAGCGACAAATACCGCACACCACCTACTGATTTAACGGTAGAACTGATAAGAGAGCCTAGCGGTAGCGTTAAGGTTTTGGATACAAAACCTGAATTCGGCTGGACGGTACCATTAGAATCTAAATACCAATCAGCGTACCAAATTCTAGTAGCTTCATCTAAAGAAAATATTGATTTGAATATTGGTGATGTCTGGGATAGCAAAACCGTTCGGTCTAATCAATCCACTAATGTTGACTATAATGGAAAACCTTTAGAAATCGGAAAGACCTATTTTTGGAAAGTACGTATCTGGGATGAAGATAATCGCTTGGTAGATTATTCGCAACCACAACAATTCACTACAGGTAAGAGTGATACCTATATGCTTTCAACAGAAAATAAATATGTAGTTAACAAGATAAAGCCAGTTAAGTTTGAAAACCGAGGTGATTTTCATTTCATTGACTTTGGTAAGGCAGCTTTTGCAACATTGGATTTTAATTACAAAACTACCAAACCGCATACTTTGACTATCAGGATAGGTGAGATGTTAGATGGGCAAAATATAAATCGTACACCGCCGGCAAAAAGTAATATAAGGTACCAAGAGATAAAAGTAAATGTAGTACCAGGTAAGACGAAATATCAAATAGCAATAAAACCAGATGTTAGAAATACGCTTCCTAACAAGGCAATTGCATTGCCGAAAGGAGTACCTGTTTTAATGCCTTTTAGATATGCTGAAATTGAAGGGAATTTAGAATCTATTACAGCCAATGATTTTGAACAATTAGCTTACCATACCTATTGGGACGATAACGCAAGTAGCTTCAATAGTTCTAATGATATTTTAAATCAAGTATGGGATTTGTGTAAATATTCTATCAAGGCCACTACATTTAATGGTTTGTATGTTGATGGAGAGAGAGAGCGAATTCCGTATGAAGCTGATGCTTATCTGAATCAGTTGAGTCATTATACTACGGATAGAGAATATGCGATGGCAAGACGTACCATAGAATATTTTATGGAAAATCCTACTTGGCCTACCGAATGGCAACAACACGTAGCCTTGTTGATTTATGCCGACTATATGTACACAGGAAATACAGAATTGATTGAACGTTATTATGAAAAATTAAAGCATAAAACGCTTTATGAATTATCAAATGAAGAAGGCTTGATTACTTCCACCAAAGTAACACCTGAATTCATGTACAAGCTAGGGTTTAAAGAAGGTTATACCAAGCCATTGACAGATATCGTAGATTGGCCGTTGGCTAATTTTATGCAAAGTGGTAATCAAGGTGAGCATGATGGTTTTGTTTTTAAACCGTATAGTACGGTGATCAATTCATTTTTTTACGAAAACATGAAAATTATGGCACAATTTGCTTCACTTCTAGGAAAAGCAGATGAAGCCTTGGATTTTGAATACCGTGCTGCCAAAGTGAAAAAAGCGGTTAACGAACAAATGTTTGATAAAAAACGCGGTGTTTATATTGACGGTATAGGGACTGACCATGCCTCTTTGCATGCTAACATGATGCCTTTGGCTTTCGGACTTGTACCAGATGAGCATATAAAAACCGTAGTGGAGTTTGTAAAATCACGTGGTATGGCTTGTAGCGTGTATGGATCTCAGTTTTTAATGGACGGATTGTACAATGCAGGCGAAGCTGATTATGCTTTGAAATTATTAGCAAGTACTGATAAAAGAAGTTGGTATAACATGATTAGAGTTGGATCAACTATTACACTTGAGGCTTGGGATTATGACTATAAAGTAAACTTAGACTGGAATCATGCATGGGGTGCTGTGCCAGCTAATGCTATTCCGCGTGGATTATGGGGAATCAAGCCTAAGACACCAGGATTTAGTATAGCGACTATTAAGCCTCAAATGAGTAATTTGAAGTCTAGCAGTATTGAAGTGCCTACAGTGTTAGGAACGATTAAGGGGAATTACACTAATAAGGGTGCTAGACATCAGGTTTATGAATTAGAAATTCCCGGAAATATGGTAGCCGAATTCTCCTTGAATAATCTTGCGGGTAAAGATTTGATTCACAATGGTGAAAAAGTACCTTCCGCTTTTCAAGTTGTTCGATTGACTCCCGGAAAACATAAGATTGAGTTGAAAATTAATTCTTTTTAAAATGAATAGTTTTGCTAAAAATATAGTAGTCCTACTATTGGTTTTGAATAGTGTTGTGGGAGTATCCCAAAATTTACAACGTCCTTTTATTTGGGTCAAACAAGAGGAAAAGGGGCAAGTTCTGAAAAAAATTGAGACACAACCCTGGGCAAATTCTTTTTATAAGGAGTTTAAACAAAGAGTGGATGGAGATATCCTACTGTACAAAAAATCGCCTGGGGAATTCTTGAATAAAATTCCTTTTGATTGGTCCAAACAAAAAGCGGATAGTACACCGCCTTTAAAGCGTTTTGAGAATTCAGTGAATGAAAATAATACAGACCGTTCGCTACAAAACAAGTTTTTACAAATAGGTATCGATTGCGGTGTGATGTATTTCTTGACCGAAGATAAGACTTATGCACAATGTGCCGTGGATATTCTCCATGCGTTTGTTGAGGGATTAATCCAAATACAACCTTCAACCGAAAAAGGAAATGGAGGTTGGCTGTATCCTACAGACCATTTGAGAGAGGCACGAATCATAGGTGCACAATTGCCTATTATTTATGATTTTGTAGCAACTTATATCGATAAAAATAGAAAAGCCTTTTCTATTGGTTCCCAAAAAAACACCAATTTTTCTGTTGAAAATGCGCAAAAAGTTTTTGAAACCTATGCGCAATTAGCGGTTGAACACGGTCATACAGGCTCTAATTGGTCAGTTTTGGAATCGTTTAGCTTGGTACAAAATGCGTTGGCTTTGAACGATGAAAGTCTGAGAAAAAAATATTTGGATTTTTATTTGGTTAAAGGAACAGAACAACAGGACGCTTTGCCCGATGTGGCTCATAAATATAAAAACGATGGTGATGTATATCCCGAGACTTCCCAGTATTCAAATGGAGTAGCCGAGTTTACTACCCGAATGTTAATCCTTTTAGATCGTTACAATCCAGATTTAAAATTAGGTCAAAAATATTATAAGATTCCATTTTCGTTAGACCGCTGGAATAGTATTCGTTATCCAAATGGTGAAATCATCCGTTTTGGTGATGGACATCGTCATTTTGAAACGCCTTATGATGCTTATGATATGGCCTACCTATTGGGAAAAAAAGAGGGCATTACTAAATTGACAACAAAATTTGGTCCCTTAGTAACAGAAGGAATCCAATCTAAAAAATATGATAGAGCCACAGTAGGCAAACGTTCTGGAGGCATTTCACCTTATTTTACACCCTTACAATTATTGTGGCTGGAGGATATAAAAGAAAGCTATGATGTCAATCAAACGACTTTACCAAGAACAGACCAATTTACTCATGCCGGTGTTTTTCTGCAACGCAATTTAAGTTCAACCAAAAATCCAGAGGATGGCCTAATGTGTTTTGTAGGCGGCGGACAAATGGTACATGGTCATGCCAGTGGAATGGACATGGAATTGTATGGATTAGGACAAGTATTAGGCGTGGATAATGGCCGTGGCGCATACCGCACCGATTTACATGAAAATTATTCCCGATTATTTGCAGCGCACAACACCGTAGTAGTTAATGGCGCAAGTCAAGGCGAAGGGGATTGGGTTAATCTGGGCATCAATAGAACCCAGTTGGTCGCAATGGAACCTAAGCCGCTTGAAACAGCAGTTTCTCCTAATTATTCCTTCACGAGAACGAATTTTTTAGACGATAGAGGAGACAAGGCCGAAGCGACGCAAGAGCGTACGTTGGCATTGGTAAGAACCTCACCTACAACAGGTTATTATGTAGATGTATTTCGTTCTAAGTCGGCTATGCCTAATGAATACCACGATTATTTGTATCACAACATTGGGGATGAACTGCAGTTTTTAAACAAAGACCTAACCCTTAAGCCTGATGAAAATCGTTTCCAAGAGAATGCCAATGTAAAATATGTTTACAATAAAAACTATAAAAATCCAGGTTGGCATTTTTTTAAAAAAGTAGCATCATCAGAGGTTTATTCTAAAGATGTAAATGCCACTTTTGAAATCTCCAAGTTACAGGATAAAAAGAACCGCTTTATGCATCTTTATATACTAGGTAATAAAGAAAGAGAATATACTAAAGTGATGGCACCGCATACTTTTGAAGCGCCAAAACCCTATGATAAATTGCCTACTCCTACCATGGTTATTCGTCAAAAGGGCGAGGCATGGTCTAATCCTTTTGCCGTAATCTACGAACCTAGTTTTGATGAAAAATCAGATAATGGAATTCAAACTGTAGAAAAATTGGAAACGGCTGGTCTTTTTAAAGGATTTAAAGTGGTGAGTAAAATAAAAGGTCAGAAAATAATCCAGTATATTATTTCTCAAGGGACAAATGAAATTTTTGAAAGTAAAGAATTGAAACTTTCATTTATAGGCTCTTTTGCTATAATTACACTAAATGAATCTGGTGAGCTTAACAATATTTATGTTGGTGATGGGCAATATATTCATTTTGATAAGCACATATTAAAGCCAAAACAACCTACGGACAGATCATTTTATGTCGAATTTTAAGATGATTTTAACGAAGAAATAAAAGTTTATTTTATTACATAGGAAATTAAGGTAATGGTAATTGTATCATATCTTGTATTGATATTTAGGATTTATGAGGCCTTTATAATTTGCTAAAGAGGGTGAACAAGTAACAATTTAGATGAAAACGACTATAGAGAAAATATTATGAATCCTTTTTTTTTATTTATTGTTTTAACTGTGACTAGTTTCTCTAGTTACTTGTGTGTTGCGCAAAAATCCGTTGTAAAAATGCCTAAAGGAAGAATTGCTTTCAGTTCCGACGGAAATTTACATGATACAGATGATTGGGGTGCAACTGCTTTTTCATTAGCGTTAATTCATTATGCTGGTTTAGAAAAGCGATTTGTACATTATGATTACAATAATCATCTCGGGGATTCTGATAAAAATTGGGAACAAGTAATGACTGATGCTGCTAAGGGAGGAGCAAAAAGATTTGGTTTAGATGCGAGAAAAGTGTTTGATGATCAATCAGAAAAAGAAGCCGCTATTACCAACTTTGTCAAAGAAGCTAACAGTTCGAATAAAAAAAATCCTTTGTGGTTTATTTGTGCGGGACCTATGCAAATGGCATATGATATGATAAAAGCAACCTTGCCTGAAAAGCGAAAATTTATCCATGCGATCTCTCACAGTCAATGGAATGAAGTGCATAATCACTCAGAAAATAAAAAAACATGGGAGGACATGAAAAAAGATTTTCCTGATGTGGTTTATCATCAAATTTTAGATCAAAATAAATCTAATGGTGAAGATGATTTTTACTCTCATATCACTAATTGGAAGTGGCTTTTAGAAAGTAACAATGAAAATTGGAAATGGCTTTATAATATCGATGACACTGGTGTTTTGGACTTATTGACTAAAGGAAGAAAAGAATCTATTGAAAAATATTTTGATATTTCAGATGCTGGAATGACCTATTGGTTAATAACTGGAGGGCCTTACGGCGGAAATGAAAAAGGGGGATGGAAAGAGGTTAAAGCACTTTTTGAAAATAAACCAATAACAAACTCCACGCCCACTCCCGAAGTGGTCTTTGAATCAGATGATTATATTTTTTTAGAAGCAGAAAGTACTTCGTCATCATTAGGAAACTGGAATCTAATTAGGAAAGGAAATAAAAATTATGTTAAATCCGCATCAGGATTTGCGTTTTTAGAATTTAACGGGAACAAACCACAAATAGGAAATCCAGACTCTCCATTACAGTATGAGTTTGTATGTCCAAAGGATGGAAACTATCGAATGGTACTTATGACCAGTAAAAGGCTTGAAGGAGTTCCTTCTGATTGGTGTAACGATATCTTTGTAAAAATGGAAGGAGATTTTGAGTCAGGAACAAATCTAACTAAGAGTGATTTGACAAATTATATTAAGGTATTGCAAGAAGGTAATGAAGCAACCGCAGAATTAGAGTGGCACTGGGCGGTTCAAGCTGAGAAAGAAAAGCATAAGTATTACGATGTCATTTATAATTTTAAAAAAGGTCAAAAATATAAATTAACACTTGCAGGGAGATCACAAAGATTTAGCATTGATTATATATTACTCTATAACAGTGATAAGTTTGGTTTGTATGATGCTAAGGATTTTTTTTCTAAAAAAAAGTAGAATTACAAATCAAAATTTAAAAAAATGAAAATTATAAATCTAACATATTCGCTTATATTTTTTTGTTCAATTATTGAAAGCTACTCGCAAAACCCTATTGTGCCCAATCAAGGTCTGAATGATCCGCATATCCATATTTTTAAGGATACGGCTTATGTATATGCTTCTCATGATAAATCAGCCGATAACAAAGAATTTGTAATGGAAGACTGGTGGGTATGGTCTTCGCCTGATTTGGTAAACTGGACAAAACGTTCCGTATTGAACCCTAAAGACACCTATATTGGTAAAGATTTTCAGAGTTGTTGGGCAACAGATGTAGGACAAAAAAACGGAAAGTATTATTGGTATTTTTCAGAAAGTAATCAGCAAACAGGTGTGGTTGTAGGGGATTCACCTGTTGGTCCTTGGAAAGAGCCGCTTGGTAAGCCTTTGTTAACGTCAGATTTAACACCAACAGATGAATACGATATGGCTATTTTTGAAGATGATGGTGTACATTATATCATTTTTGGAGTTTGGGATTATTACATCGCAAAGTTGAATGATGACATGATAAGTTTGGCCGAAACTCCTCGAAAAATAGTCATTACTAATCCCAGAGGTCCTTATAATTTGGATGGGAAAAATCTAGAAAAGCCCACTGACGATAAACCTTTTTTACATAAATACAACAATAAATATTATTTGTCTTGGGGGTGTTTTTATGCCATGTCTGATAATGTATATGGTCCTTATGATTATAAAGACGTTATCATTAATAAAGAAAGCTTTGCAAAAGGGTATGACGCACCCACTTGGCCTACGGGTTTTTTACAAGGGCGTCACGGTTCATTTTTTGAATGGCACAATCAATGGTATTATGCATATTGTGACATGAGTCAAACTGGTAATCGTTATTTCAGAGATACCTTTATAAGTTATATTCATTACAAAGATAACGGCGAAATCGCTCCTATTCGTGTCGATGGTGTTGGTGTAGCCAATTATTTGGCCAGTAGTACCAGCATAGAATTTGAAGATTATTTTAAATCAGATGGATTTGTTAAAAAAGAATTTCAAAACGGTTTTGTGGTTGAAACTATTGCGAAGAAAAGTTATTTGTGTTTTCCAAATATAAAAGTAGATAGGGATTATACTAAATTGAAGTTAAGATTAATAGCTCCAATGGGAGGCCGTTTCTTGATCTCAATTCACCAAAAACAGGATAATAAGCAATTAATCGGGAAAAAGCAATTTGAATTAAAACCTTCAATAAAGTCGGAGGAAATTGTAATTGATTTAAAATCAATTCAAGACAAAGTCGATTTTATTTTCACTATCGAAACAATAAACAATAGCAATAAATTACAATTAGATTCTTATTCTTTTATACGATAATAATTACATTTTAAATAAATCAATATCTAATGAAAAGATTATATTATTTACCCTTACTCAGTTTAACGGTTATTTTTCAGTCCTATGGGCAGACGAAGGATCTCAAACGCTACAAAAATGCTTCCTTATCAGTTGAGGAACGCGTAGAGGCTTTGTTGCCTTTGTTGTCATTGGAAGAAAAGGTGGCTCAAATGCGTATTTTTCATGCTAATATTGGAGTTGAGGCAGATGCAAAAGGAAATTTAAAACTCTCCGATAGAGTTGTCGGAAAATTAAAATTAGGTATAGCAGGAATCAAAAATCCTGCTGAACACATGGAACCTGTTATGGCAGCCAAATTTAATAATGCACTTCAAAAATACATTATCGAACATAATCGTTGGGGAATTCCAGCCTTGTTTGTAACAGAGTCATACAATGGAGTGGATGCTGAAGGTTGCACTAAATTTGGAAGACCGATGACTTCTGCGGCTTCATTTAATCCAAGTCTGGTCAGAAGAATTTGGGATGTAATTGGGAAAGAAGCACGTTTGAGAGGCATGCACATGTGCCATTCTCCTGAGGCGGATCTGGTTAGAGAACCTCGTTTTGGACGTATGTCAGAAGCTTTCGGTGAAGATACATTTCTAACTACACAAATGGTCACTAACGCAATTAAAGGTGTTCAAGGGAATTATGAAGGATTAGGGAAAGGTACACATATTGGTGCCGTAGCCAAGCATTTTGCTGGCTATGGACAAGTTTTGGGTGGGAAGAATTTTGCCGCTATCGAGATTTCACCACGAACATTAGTCGACGAAATTTATCCTCCGTTTGAGGCCGCTGTAAAAGAGGCGAAAACCTTAGGGATTATGGCTTCTCATGGGGATTTAAACGGAATTGCAAGTCATGGAAATCCAGAGTTATTGACAGGTGTTTTACGTGACCAATGGGGATTCAACGGCTATGTAGTTTCGGACTCTAATGATATTGCCCGTTTGTTTTACTTTATGAAAGTAGCAGAATCAGCACAAGCGGCAGCATTAATGGGGCTTGAAGCAGGAATTGATATCGATTTGTATGCTGAGGATTCGTACGCCTATCTTCCTGAAATGGTGAAAAAGAATCCAGAAATTGAAAAATTAATAGACCGAGCTGTAAGGCGAGTGTTACGAACAAAATTTATCTTAGGCTTGTTTGATAACCCTTATGTTGATGTTGCTAAAGTTGCTAAGGGGGTTCGTGCTAAATCATCCTTGGATTTAGCAAAGGAGTCTGATTTGGAGTCTGTTATTATGCTAAAAAATGATAAAAAAACCTTGCCTTTAGACAAAAATAAGCCGTTGAAAATTGCTTTATTAGGTCCTTTGTTACACAAGAATACTAAATCCATGTTTGAGGCTGTTTTGGGTAAAAATAGTACGATTATAGCTGAGAAAGGATTTGATTTAACTGATGGAAAAAAAGATATTCCAAATTTATTGCCTAGAAATCCTGAAGCAATGAATAAGTTAGTTACTATTGCAAAGGATGCTGATGTTAATATTGTTTTTGTTGGTGGAGATGAACACACTTCAAAAGAAGCTTTTTTTGCGAGTGCTTTAGGAGACAGAGCTTCAATTGATCCTGTAGGTGCCCAAGATGAGTTAGTTGAGCAAATTAAAGCTACCGGAAAACCGTTAATTGTTGTTTTGAAACACCGAAGAACACTTTCGATAAATACCATCGCTCAAAGTTCTGACGCAATTCTTGATACTTGGGATTTAAGTGAATTTGGTGATGAATCACTAGCAAGAATAATTTTTGGAGAAGTTGCTCCTTCAGGGAAATTACCGGTAACAGTACCTCGAACTATAGGGCAATTGCCATTTCATTATAGCATGAAGGAAATTAATTTCAAGAAAGAGTATCTCTTTCTTGAAAAGGGACCGCTGTATCCATTTGGTTTCGGGTTGAGCTATACTAATTTTGAATATTCAAATTTAAAATTATCAGTCAATGAAATCACTCCAACTTCTGAAATTGAAGTTAGCGTAACCATCAAAAATACGGGAGCCGTAAAAGCAAAAGAAGTGGTTCAAATGTACATCAAGGACGAAATCGGTTCGGTAACCAGACCTGATAAAGAGTTGAAGGGATTTGAAAAAATCGAATTAAGTCCAGGGGAATCTAAAGTGGTAAAATTTACTATTACTCCTAAAATGCTTGAATTTACAGGACTTAAAATGGATAAAATTTTAGAAGCTGGAGATTATACTGTAATGGTAGGAACTTCGTCACAGGAATATTTAAAAACAACTTTTAAACTAAATAAATAAAAAATGGTAATTAAATCAATAATCAAATTAGTAACGCTGGCAGCGGTAGTTAGCTTTTCAGTTTGCGAGAATGCAATGGCACAAAATGTCTTTGACAAATCTAAAGTCGAAGCCTCAATGGTTAAAGCCTTAGAATGGCAAGAAGCACATCCTATCATGGCAATAGCACCGACAGATTGGACTGTAGGGGCTTATTATACGGGAGTGGCTAGAGCTCATGCTGCGACTAAAAATCAAATTTTTGAAGCTGCGCTTAAAAACCAAGGGTATAATAATAATTGGCAAACTTATAAACGTTTATATCATGCTGATGATGTTGCGATTTCATACAGTTACATTTATTTAGATATGACTTTCAAGAGAAAAGATTTTGTTAATTTGAAACCTACACAAGATTTTTTAAAAGCTCACATTCTAGAGCCTAATAAATGGTCTGATGGTACGGCAAAAAACAAAGATGAGAATATTTTATGGTGGTGGTGTGATGCGTTGTTTATGGCACCTCCTGTGATTAATTTGTATGCTAAACATACTAAGGATGAATCTTATTTAGATGTTATGCACAAGTTTTATATGGATGCTTACAACAAGTTATATGACAAAGAAGAGCACTTGTTTGCTAGAGACGGACGTTTTATTTGGACGGGTTCAGACAAGGATATGAAAGAGCCTAACGGTAAAAAAGTATTTTGGTCTAGAGGAAATGGTTGGGTGCTTTCAGGCTTGGCTTTAATTTTGACTGATATGCCTGAAAATTATAAAAATCGTCCTTTTTATGTGAATTTGTACAAAGAAATGGCAGGAAGAATTCTAGAATTACAAACCAAAAGTGGTTTATGGCACACGAGTTTATTGTGTCCTGAAACCTATAATCATGGTGAAGTAAGTGGTAGTGGTTTTTATACTTATGCTTTAGCATGGGGTATCAATAACGGGATGCTTGATAAAGCAAAATATTTACCTGCTGTCAAAAAAGCTTGGGTTGCATTAACCAAGTGTCAACACAAAAACGGAATGATTGGTTGGGTACAAAACATTGGAGCCTTTCCAGAACCAGCTTCTGAAGGGAGTTGGCAAAACTTTGGAACAGGAGCTTATTTATTAGCGGGTAGTGAAGTTTTGAAACTACAAAAGTAATTTTCTGGTAAAATAAGTATTATACTTTATGAATCTGCTAAAGCTACGTCATAATTGACAGGTAGCTTTAGCAGATTTTTTTATTGTAATATTTTGTTATTAATAAGCCTTTTTCTATGAAAAAAATTTTATAAATGAAATATAGAAAGTTTATGAATTGCAGGACAAAACAGTACAGAAAATGTTTATGGGTTGAATACATTGCATTCTATTTTTAACCTAACCAACTATATTTTAGTTTAATATGAATAAAATTATACTTAAAAAATCTTTGAGTTTTGCAATCTTACTTTTTACTTTATTGCTTCAAGGACAAGTTACTCTTGAGAAAGAAGTAAAGATTACGGATTTTGCAATGTACTTTAATGGAGATAAAGTACCACTTACTCACACAGAAAATTCAACCACAGGGTACGATTATGTTTATGGTCGTTCACTTACACCTCATGGCGATTGTATTAAAGTGTATGATAAATACGTTTTCCTGACATGGTATCGAGGGGGTAAAGAAGACAGGCACGTGATGCTTACTCGTTATAATACGGTAACGGGAACAATAAAGACTATCGAATTTCCGCACCAGCATACTGGCTATGAAGGGAAATGGTGGATAGGTGAGACTCATAATACTATTTCGGTGGGGATTTGTCCTAAAAATGGGACTATCCACATGTTGTATGACATGCATAGAAATGGTAATGTACCTGAGTTTTCAAACGATTACTTGAGGTATTCTTATTCCGTGCCAGGTGCTGCAACTGTCTCTGATGAAGAATTTACAATTAATCAATTTGTTCAATCAGCAAATAATAATTATAAGCACTTATCTTTTCCGGGTATTGATAATGAGACAGTAACTAAATTATTGACTTATCCTGATTTTTTCACAAATGACCAAGGGGATTTGTTTATGAAAAACAGATTCGGTTATTCTGAGAATGGTAGATTCTTGTTTGCAAAATATGATGGTACTAGTTGGGTGGGCTACACTGACTTTAATAGAAGTAATGCATCAAGTTATGATAGCCCGTACAATTGGGGACTATATGGGGATATTAAATTCTTAAACGGAAAAATACGTGTTGGTTTTCAACAAAGAGCAAACCTAAATAATGATAAATATGAATATCAAAATGGGTTTTATTATGCTTATTCTGATGACCCAAGCGGCCTGACACAATGGAAAGATCATGCAGGGACTGGTTTTGCAAGACCAATTTCAAATTCAGATTTAATCAAAATTTCTGAACCAGGGGACTTGGTGGCAACCACAGAAAAGGATAAAGTGTATATGGTAAGTGGTTTTGACTGGACCGTTACAGATAATAATGATATCCATTTTATTGGTAGAGTAAAAGATAACAGTACCACAAGCAGCACTGCTGGACAAACCAAACAAGTACATACATATAAACCTGCTGGAGCAACGAGTTTTATTACAACAACTGATTTTTCGGGAGCTGAAACCTTGTATGCTTCCGGTAATTTTGTGTACATCATTGGTTTGACTTCTTCAGGCAGACCTTATGTTGAGAGAGCACCAGGAGGAACAAATTCTTTCACAAGGATTTATGAGGCTAGCTCAGGTAAAACTTTTGAAAAAGGACAAGTTTACATTCATAATGGAAAACTATACTATTATCTATTGGAAAAAAATGCGTTGGAAACAGATGATGCAAGACCAACTTATTTGCAAATTATAGATTTAGCTATAGTGCAAGAACCTAAGACATTTGGAGTTAACCTTGTAACACCGACAGATAATCAATCTTTTGAACAAGGAAAAACGGTTCAGTTATCTGCAAATGCGACTACAGATGTTGGAGTTTTAACCCGTGTTGATTTTAAGATAAATAATGAGGTTGTTTCGTCAGTTACAACTTTGCCATATTCTTATAACTGGATACCGCAAACTCCAGGTAATTATACAGTACAAGCTGTGGCTTATAATGATAGTAATGCACAAGTAAGTTCTTCACTTGTAAATGTTGTGATTACTGCGGTTGATAAGACTAATTTGACAGGTGATATTTATCGACTAAGAAATGTAGAAACAGGTCAATATTTACAAGCTCAGTTAACTTCAGCTTCTCCAGTACTTTTGAATAATTCTAGCGATGGACAAGACAAAGAATGGGTTTTTACTAGAACAACAGTTAATAATATTACTTATAATAATATAGATAGTCAAATAAATGGTGTTTTACGTGCTACAGGAAGTACTTTTACACCTCCAAATGCAGTTGTCAATACAACTAAGGCTTCTCCTACTACTGATTCTGATAAAATTTGGACAGTACATTATATTCAAGCCGATAATACATATAGATTTGAAGCAGGTAGTAGTGGTAGATTTATGTATATAGATGCTAATGGTACGGTAATTAGTAGTGCAGTTGCAGATACAGATGCTCGTAGTAAGTGGCAAGTTATTTCAACAACACCAACACCAACACCAACACCAATATATAATTTTACATTAATACACCCTCATATTTGGGTAAAAGATGCCCAAAAACAAGAAATATTAGATAAAATTGCCAACAATACTTGGGCACAAAATTTATTCAATCAGTACAAGAGTAGAGTTGATTCTAAAAAGAATTCCCATAAAACAGACCCGTCCACGATTATTAATACAATACCCGGTTTTCCAGGAAGTTATTCGACACATATTAATATTTTAACTTTAGGTTTTGATGCTAGTTTACTATATTGGTTAACAGGAGACGAAGATTATGCTCAGTTAGCAGCCGATATACTTTATCATTATACAAAAAAAATTGCTCAAATTTCAGGGAATGTAGATTTTCAAACCGGGAACTCTGATTCATATTTAATTGATTCTAGAGGGGCATATACTAAACCACCTATGATATATGACTTTGTACATACTTTTTTAAATAAGTCAGGTAGTACGGTTTATGATTTAGACACAGGAACAAGAGTTCCGTTTAATTTTACAAATTCTGAAACAGCATTTAAAAAGTTAGCTGATAATGTTTTTAGTCGAGGTGGAATTAATTCGAATCATCCCGTTTTAGAAGCTCCGGGAGCTCTTTTTAATGTACTCTCAATTGAAGATGATGCAACTAGACAAACTTATTTTAATAAGTTTATGAATGGTACTTCGAATCAAAACGGATTAACTTGGATGATGAACGAATGTAAAGATTCGGGAGTTTGGCCAGAGGCTACGGGTTATAGTGTAGGACCGCAAAGAATTGTATTAGAATTGATGGAAGTGGTAGATAGATACAAACCTTCTCTTAATATTATTGATAATAATAAGGCTATTTTAGAAGACTCTTTCTTTTTTGAAAATTATAGATTTCCTAATTCTAAAGAAGTTATGAGATTTGGTGACGCCCATCGTACCAGTTTAAATACCGAAGATTTAATGGAAAGGGTATTTGTGATTTCTAAACGCAAAGGTTATATTGATTTAGAATCAAAATCCAGAGAGATGCTAAAAGCTTTTTATTTTAACAAAGGAGGATATAATCCAACCGTTGCAACACAGACTTTGGAATGGAATAGCCCATTGGATTTATTATGGAATTCTAATATAGAGTTAACAAATGTAACTCCAATTACTTATAATTCCTCAATTAATATTGACTATGCTGGTATTGCCATGCAAAGAAATATTAACACATCTGATAGGGTAGAATCTGGTTTAATGGGATATACAGGTGGAGCCCATTATGTACATTCGCACTTATCAGGTATTGATATGGAAATATATGGTTTGGGAGCTGTTATGGGTACAGGTGGAGGAGATGTTGGTGCCGGGAATAATGCCAGAGACGGTGAAGAGTTTAGAAATTATCATAGGATATATGCAGGACATAATACAGTAATTGTAAACGGAAAATCAAAAGGAAAAGGGGATGGTGCTTGGAAAGGAGATAATCAGCTTTTTATGAATACTACTAAAACCGTAGCAGCAGAACCGCTGTCACTTGCACAACCAGTTTCTGATAATTTTTCTTTTTCATCACAAGTTCTGGATGATGTTGTTAATAATGCAAAGCAACAGCGTGTTTTGAGTATAATTAGAACCAGTGATAATACCGGTTATTATTTTGATTTGTTCAGGTCTAAATCTTTGGGAACAAATGATTTTCACGATTATGTTTATCATAATGTAGGTGATGGTGTTTCTATGGTAGATAGCTATAATAATCCAATACAACTTACTCCTACAACGGGTAGATATCAATCCATAGAAAGTGTATATGGAGGAAAGTCCATTTTCTTTCCGGGATGGCATTATTTTGAACAAGTTAATACTTCAGCAGCGACTACAGCTTCTGTTAAAGCAACTATACCAATGACCAAGCAGGGTGTAAGGTACATGCACATATTAATGCCAGGTGGTGAGAACAGGGAGTATACAGCTTGTAAAGGACCTGCAACAATCGAAGGACAAATGGGGTATGAAGGTATTAAAACACCAATTGTTACGGTAAGGCAACCTGGAGAAGCTTGGAATAAACCTTTTGTTTCCATATTTGAACCTTCAAGAAATACTTCAGGTACAGTACAATCTGTGGATAATCTTTATACAGATGATAAAATTGTTGGAGCAAAAGTCATTTCAAAAATTAATGATACCACTATTACCGATTATATTATTTCTAATGAAAATGATGGAGAGATTTTTTCATTAAATAGTCCTAGTATTTCTTTTACGGGAAGATTTGGAATTATTCGTATAGAAGACAAAAAAGGGAACAATAAAAAAGAAGTTTCATTATACATCGGAAAAGGAAATGAAATAACCTATGAAGGACAAACCTTAAGTGCTGATGGTGATGGAAAAGGGATTCTTAAATACACTACAGAAGCAACACCATTTATATTGCCTTCTAATAATTTCAAGGTACAGCTTAATGGCGAAACATGTGTTGGTAAAAATAACGGAAATATTGTTATAGAAGCTCAAGCTAGTAATAGTTACGAAGCTAAAATTAATGGTAAAACCTAT
>NZ_NASZ01000041.1 GCF_014596575.1 Flavobacterium pokkalii
GGTAAAAGATATTGTATTAGTTGATTATAAATTTCAATAAGAAAACTAAAAACTACAACTGTGTTTAATATAAATACAGTTGTAGTACTTTAAAAATATGAAAACAATAAAAACAATTATAACAATGATTACTTTTTCATTGTTTGTATACAGCACATATAGTCAAAACCCTGATTTTATAAGAGTTTCAAATGCATTAATAAATGGAACGGCTAATAGAATTACAGCTGATTTTGCTATACATATGACTACGGATATTTTTCATATAGGGGATAGTAGAGTCAATTATGAAACCCATTGTGCAGACGGGACATGCACTACAATCTTTACAGCATTTATTGGAGATGGATTTAGAGACCCGCTGGACATTGGTATAGAGGTTCCATACCAGGAACCGAGTTTATCACAGTTCCAATATCAGATAGTATAGGTATTAATTTTTATTATGGAACAGAAGAACAAGACCCTGATATTGGCGACTGTACAGACCCTAGAAGCTATGCCTACCCCTGTGAAACATACATCGATTATGGGGACTGTTCAGATTACAGGAGCTATGCCTACCCTTGTGATTCAAATGATCCTTGTGACTCTAGCAGTAGCGCATTTGACAATAGTTTGTGCGAGCAATTGAATAGTGGGGATGACGGTAGCCAAACAAACGATTCAGAACAAGAAACTGAAGTAGCCTGTACAAAACCTTGCACCACAGCCCAAGTTAGCCCGACTAGCAAAACAGCCATAACGTACAAATCAGGGGTAGCTATGTGTCCTTGTGAAGATAATCCTAAAACAAAATGGTTTGTAGATAAAGACAATGATAACTATAGTAGTGAAATTATTGAACGTGATGCTTTTGCACCACAAGTATACCCATATAAACTAGCCGTTTTGGGGCCTGATTGTGATGATAAAAATATAAATGTTCAAAAACTCAATAAATGTGGTGTGTGTGCAGTGGAGCCGGTGAGTGGGGATTGTGGGGATTGTAATAGTTTCAATGAAATTATAAAAAAAGTATTGAAAACAGAAGGTGGTTTTGTTAATGACCCAACAGATCCGGGCGGTGCAACAAATAAGGGCGTTGCATGGAAAACTTGGGAAGCGTATGCTAAATCTGTATTAGGAAAAGATCCTACACTAGATAATTTAAGAGCATTAACAACAAATGATGCTAATAAAATATACAAAACAATGTATTGGGATAAAATTAGAGCAGATGAAATAGTTGATGGTGATATAAGATTTTTATTATTTGACTTTTATGTTAATGCTCCGGTGTCCTCTATAGAAACAATTCAAAGAACTTTAAATTCATTAGGAGAAAGTATAACTGTTGATGGTGGTTTTGGAACAAATACTTTAGAGGCAATCAATAAGTATTCCAACGACATAAGATTATATAACAACTTCAAAAATGATAGACTATCTTTTTATGATTTAAAAGTTAATGAAAGTGTTAATAAATACTTGATAAAAAAACCTTTAGCCACGGAAGCTGATTTATTAAAGTATACCAAGAAAAAATATGAAAACGGATGGAAAAATAGAGTTAATGAATTTAAAAATAAAACAAATGAAAATAAAACAAATGTTAACTGTGAATAAAATAATAATTAGTTTTACGCTATTAATAATAACGTCTTGTACAAAAGTCTATACTCAAGACTATAATGGTAAATGGATAGCAAAAAATAATTATATAGATATAGAATTAGAGCTTAAACAGACAGGAAACATAATTGAAGGGGGGCATTGTATTATTTATGGTGCAGAAGGGAATTATATGGATTGTTCTGATGTAAATCAAAAGACCATCAACGGTATTTTAGAAAATGGAAAAGTTATTTTAGATATTCAAAGTAAATACGTAGATGGGATTGTTAAAATTTCTTTAGAATTATTATCCGATGGTAAATTGGCATGGAAGTTAATTAATTATCCAAAAGGTATATTTTTCTATCCTGATTCTATTTATTTAGAGAAAGATAATTAAGATCCCCCGCTACCCGATGGCGCAAACCCCGATGGCGCAAACTTGTCTACAAATCTAAAGGTTAGCGCAGGCATTTGCCTGTGCCCACAACAGTGAGCAGACATTTTAAACAAAAAGTTGTAGTCGTAAAAAGCTACAACTCTTTTGTTTAATTGCCGACCCAATAGTAGAAAACGCTACGCCTAATCAGGTATTGACGGTATCCAAGCCCTTAGACCAAGAGGTAGAAAATGCCCCAATTGAAACACCCAAAAAACTCCAAATTGTAAAACAAAAAATAAACAAAGGAGACATCAGTGGCAGCTATACCGGTACTTTGCTACGTTACGACTGGAGCGGGCAAAACGTATTGACTCAAACCCCAATTGAGGTGAGTATAGACCAAAATGGTCAAGAACTCACAGGCATCTGGCTAGAGCAACAGGGAGACACCATCAACTTTAAGGCTACGATTAATGACAAAGCCATACAGTTTCAAGACACCAAGATAGACCGTGCCATAAACCGTAAAACCAGCCTAGAGTCC
>NZ_NASZ01000042.1 GCF_014596575.1 Flavobacterium pokkalii
GTTCTCTGTTCTCTGTTCTCTGTTCTCTGTTCTCTGTTCTCTGTTCTCTGTTCTCTGTTCTCTGTTCTCTGTTCTCTGTTCTCTGTTCTCTGTTCTCTGAACACTGATTACTGAACACTACTTTCCAACTCACAACTCACAACCCACAACCCATAACTTAAAACTTCCTATCTTTGCAGTCAATAAAAAAGAGACTTTTTAATGCAAACTGCCACCCATTGGAACATTTTACTTTCCAATCAAATCAATAAAAAAGAATTTATAGAAAACATTCTTTCCGGAAATGCCAAAGAGGAATTAACTCCATTCAACACCTTAAAAGGAATTTTATTTTCGGATATTGCCATCGATCAGTTTATCCAAAAAGAATTTCGATACATCGAATTAACAGCTATTGATTCTAACCGGAAACTGAGTACTTTTTCTTCCGGACAGCGCAAAAAGAAATTTCTGCAATACTGCATTGACCAAAAACCGGATTTTATCATTTTTGACAATCCGATGGATCATTTGGATCAGGCCTCTAGAGTTGAGTTGGCAAAAGCACTGGAAGAAATGGCGTCGCATATTACCATTATCCAACTCATCAATCGCTCAGCCGATTTACTGCCTTTTATTTCCAATAACCGACAAATCAATTCGGATGCTTTTGTACTAGAAAATATTTCACACAAAGCGCACGAAAATAAAATTATAAGCCAGTCCGGAATTCCGCATCCGCCACATGCTTTTGAACAAACCGAGAAAGTTTTGATTCAAATGAACAATGTTTCGGTGAGTTATCAGGAACGTCCCATTGTCAAAAACATTAACTGGACTATCAATCAGGGCGAATTCTGGCAATTAATCGGACCGAACGGTTCCGGAAAAAGCACCCTATTATCCCTAATCAACGGAGATAATCCGAAAGGTTATGGTCAGGATTTATACCTTTTTGGTCGCAAAAAAGGAAGTGGCGAAAGCGTTTGGGACATCAAAAAAAACATCGGTTATTTTGCGACCAATATGACGAGTTTATTTACCCGAAATCATACTTTGGAACAAATGATACTTTCCGGTTTTTTTGATTCCATCGGATTGTATGATCTGCCAACGACGCTACATAAAAAAATTGCCGACGAATGGCTGGATTTAATTGGAATGAAACACCTTAAAAACAAAATGTTCAAACGCCTTTCGGTAGGACAACAACGTCTGGCGATGATTGTGCGCTCGGTTTTAAAACACCCGCCGTTGGTAATTTTGGACGAACCCGTAGAAGGCTTAGACGACGAAAGCGTAGCCCTGGTGTGCCAATTGATTAATTTGCTCAAACAAGAATCCAATATGACCATTGTGTACGTTTCGCACCGCATCGAACCAAATCTGGCTCCCAATTCCATTCTCGAATTAATTCCGTCCGAGGAAGGCTCCATCGGAATTATCAAATAAACTGATATAACTCGAATTACAATCCGATTTGCGTACTACAAGTCGGATTTTTTTTCTGTCCCGAAACCTCGGGATGTTTCAGAATTTCTTTTTTTTTTTGACGTGCAGTCCTGCACACTTGAAAATTTACTATTGTTTTTGTTATTGAAATTGCTATTGTTATTGAAACCAATTAAATACGAAAAGTATCCAACAAATTAAGAGTCCTTTTGATGATTTGTAAGAAAAAAATAATATATTTGAAAAAACGAAAAAGCGAAACAAACCTTCGCCAATCTACCCAATTTTGGGTGCATATACGAAGGTTTGTTTCGCCTATATACTAGTTATAAGTAATTGCTACGATCATCGTTCTAATAAAGATTTTCGCTAATTAGAATTGAATCATCACCGTTTTCAGTAGCAGATAACCCAAATTGAATTTGGTTATTAGCTTTAGCAATTTTAAATCCTTCCTTTCTGTTCACATATCTATCCAATGAAGTTATAAAACCTTGATGCTCTCTATAATCATCTTCTGACATATTTAAGGGTTTAAAATATTCATTCACATCACCTTTCAAGTCTGTGATAGTTTGATAGCAGTTGTGATGCCTTCTGCCGCAAATAACAAATCCGATTTCAATGTTTTCGGGTTGTTGTTTATGCACTTGGTTATCGTTAATCCAAATTGCTGCACATAGTATAAATTCTTTTTGTTCCATTTTTAAAATTTGTTTTTAATAATCCGCAACTACTTATAATCGAGTAGACGGCTCTGCCAGTAGCTGACAGAGTGCGCCTCTCACACCACCGAGCGTACGGGTCACGTACTCGGCGGTTCGTAAAATGATGGATTA
>NZ_NASZ01000043.1 GCF_014596575.1 Flavobacterium pokkalii
CAAACAAAAGTGTACGGAACAGCTGATCCGACTTTTACATATAGTGTTTCACCAAGTTTAGTTGGTACAGATTCTTTTACAGGATTGTTGACGAGAGTAACAGGGGAGAATGTTGGAACTTATGCAATTCAACAAGGGACATTAACAGCAGGAACAAATTATTCAGTTAATTATGTTTCTAATGATTTTGCTATTACGGCTAAACCAATAACAGTTACCGCTAATGTTTCCCAAACAAAAGTGTACGGAACAGCCGATCCTGTATTTACATATAGTGTTTCACCAAGTTTAGTTGGTACAGATTCTTTTACAGGATTGTTGACGAGAGTAGCCGGTGAGAATGTTGGAACTTATCCAATTCAACAAGGGGGATTAACAGCAGGGGCTAATTATTCAATTAGTTATGTTGGGGAGGATTTTAGTATTACGAAAGCTAATCAGACTATTAGCTGGAATCAAACTTTAGGATTAGGTTGTGAAGCAGGCTCTACAACAGTTTTAACAGCAACTGCCAGTAGTGGTTTGCCAGTAAATTATACTTCGTCAGATACTAACATTGCTACAATTTTAAATGGTGTGTTGTCGGTTAATGGATATGGTTTTGCAACAGTAACAGCATCGCAAGAAGGAAATAATAATTATTTTCCAGCTACAGCTATTGATTTGACGGTTGTAAACAGTCAGTCTAACTTAATCAGAAAACAGTTTGAAGATATTATATTCTTTGATAATAGTTCTAAACAATTTGTGTCTTATACTTGGTATAAAGACGGGGAGTTGGTTCCAGGGCAAACTTCGCAGTTTTTTAAAGAAAACGGCGCATTAAATGGGATCTATTATGCTAAAGCAACAAGATTGGATGGTATGGTAGTAACTACTTGTTCTTTAGTTTTATCTCCAACAATAGAAGAAGAATATATAAAAATTGTACCAAATCCTGTTAAGCCAAATGCTTCTTATGAACTTTTGACAAATGTGTCTTCTGTAAGATTGCAAAATGCCCATGTTGAAGTGTATAGTGTTGGAGGTATATTGGTGCAGGATATATTCACAAATCAAAATGGAGTAAGCTTGACAGCACCTGTTGTTGAGGGATTTTATGTTGTGAAAATGACTTTGTCAAGTGGTAAAATTTTCACAAAAAACCTATTAGTAAAAAAATAAATAAGTAATCAAAAAAAGTATCGCATCCTTAATTGGTAACAAATTGGGGATATGTTCTTTAAATTTGAAAAAAACAAAAACAATGAATTTTAGTCTGAAAAATGCAATTTGGGGTGTGGCTTTATTAATTTCTCAGGGAATTTCTGCTCAATTATATGTGGGAGTTCAATCAGGAATTGGAAATATTCAAAATGATGTTAGCGAAACTTCAACAGGAAACCGATTAGGAGCGGCCGTAAAAGTGGGATATATCTATTCTTTAACTAATCATATTGGAATAGGAACAGGATTGGAGTTTTCACAATACAAACAAGAAGCTTCTTTGATTAATAATACAGGAACTTTAAGCAGTTATCAGGTTGATCCTTCGACATCGGCTTTTGTTTACGATGTAACGACAACTAATTACAATGAAAAACAAACGCTTCATGCTTTGCAAATTCCTCTTTTTGTACAATATAAAACAAATATCAATAAGGGGATTGATTTTAATTTTAGAGCTGGGGCAAAATACTTTTTGCCTTTGAAATACAAAATGGAGGCCAAAGCTGATTATGTAAACGGAACAGCTTATTATCCGGATGTAAATCTCTATATTGATGATTTGCCGGAATATGGATTTGGTGGTCAGGGAAATTATACTGCAACGGGAGAATATGATACCAAAGGAGTATTCATGAGTATGTTCGAACTAGGATTTACTTTTGATATGGGGGTAAAAAATTCTTTGTATGCTGCCATGTTTTTAGAGAATGGATATGGTTCTATTTTAGATCAAAAAGACGACAAATCTTTTATTGGTTACAATCCAAATTCTGTTTCAGATAGAAAAGCTAATGGGTTATACAGTGCCGATAAAGATGCAAAATTACGCCCTGTAGCTTTTGGTATTACTTTGGGATGGAATTTTAAATAATTCTTTTGTAGAAAAAAATAAAAAGAAGCCGTCTCAAAACTGAGGCGGTTTTTTTTGTGCTTTATATTTGGTTTAACATAAGTTATTTCGTATGTTTAGTCGTTGATTTACAACTGAT
>NZ_NASZ01000044.1 GCF_014596575.1 Flavobacterium pokkalii
TATAGAGGTCACATTCACAAATATCATAAGCACTGCTATCAGGGTCACAAGGATCATTTGTGTCACAAGGATAAGTACTACTGGAGGGATTTGTACAATTGTAATCGTCTATATCTTCGCAAGGATAAGCGTTACTCATGGGGTCATGACAATTCCCAGAGTCAAAAAAATCGTCAGGACAATCAATACCATCACATTCACAAGAATCATAGTCCTCACTTAAAGGGTGGCAATATCCATAAACCACAACTTCTTCTAAACCATAAGGATCCATAGCGTAGCCCAACTGCTCGCACAACATACATAAGAACGTAAGTACGAATATATAATAATTTTTGTAATAAAAAACTACAACTTTTTAGGGTTGTAGTTTCTTGATTTATCCATTTATTCTTGTGGATGTGAAGTCAGAGACGTTCAAATCGCTAAACTTACGTCAAAGAATTTTTCAGAGAGTTGTTTTTTTAATATTACTGTCCGGTAAAAGTAATTTTGAAAAAAAATAACGGCTGATTTTTCTATATGAAATTTCAGCCGTTTCGTTTATCTTGTAGTTACGACACAAACAAAATAAACTTATGAGCAAAAATATACATTTTACCGGACAGCCACTCTTCTCACAAATACTTTCTTTAATCGATAAACAAGAGATAAAATCCTTTAGTCATAAAGGAGGTTATGACAAATATGTAAAAAAGTTTGATGGATATTCTCATTTTGTAGTGATGCTTTATGGTGTTCTGATGCGTTACGATTCTTTGCGGGAAATAGTTATAGGGATGCTCTCCGAGGCAGGGAAGCTACAGCATTTGGGAATAAACTATATGGTAAAACGCAGCACGCTCTCAGAAGCCAATAATCGCCGTAGCAGCGAATTCTTTTCTAAAATCTACTTTTCATTATATCAAAAGCACAAAACCGTTTTAGCGGACAGCCAAAGCACAAGATCATGGGAACACTTACTTCATATCATGGATTCCACAACGATTTCTTTATTTTCCAATGTTTTGAAAGGGGTAGGACGCAATCCAAAACACGGCAAGAAAAAAGGAGGTATAAAAGTGCATACGGTTATGCGTGCTGATGAAGGATTGCCTTATGACGTTCATTTTACCTCTGCTGCCACACACGACCACGTTATGCTCCGCAAATTAAAGCTCACCAACGGGGCTTTTCTAGCTATGGATAGAGCTTATATCGACTATAAAGTGTTTGAAAAATTTACACAAGACGGTGTATTTTATGTGACTAAGATGAAGAAAAATCAACGTTTTGAGACGCAACAAAGTTGCTATCGCGTCAATGAGAAAGGCTTAGTGGTTCTTAATGATGCTAAGGTTATTTTTTCAAAAGATGACATCAAACACACTTCACGAAAGATTGAATATTGGGAGCAAAACAAAAAGCAGTCCTCTGTGCTTTTGACCAATAATTTTGAGCTTGATCCTGATGAAATCATCGAGATATATAAGCGTAGATGGCAAATTGAACTACTTTTCAAACAACTAAAACAAAACTTTCCACTCAAATATTTTTATGGAGAAAGCGTCAATGCCATTCAAACCCAAATTTTGGTCACACTTATCACCAATTTACTACTGACAGTAATAAAGAAAAAAGTAAAACGAGACTGGAGCTTCTCCAATCTCGTTACTATGGTAAGACAAACATTGATGTACTACATCAATCTGTATAGCTTTTGTGAAAATCCTGAAAAAGCTTGGCTCGATATCATCCAGGAAAGAGAAAAATCACCTCCAATGCCATCCTTATTCGATTAAAGGGGGCTTACTTTTAATTTCTACTAAAATAAACTCACGTTTTAGAACGTTGGGTAAGGATTTTTCTGTGTTTTTTATTTTTACCGGACAACAATATTTTTTTTTAATATCCTTCTTTGGGTTGATTAATTACTTTTATCCTAGTTACAATAAGATTTCCATATTTTTTTGCATCCTCTTTTGTCCAAATTTGTTCATTCCCTTTGGGTCTTT
>NZ_NASZ01000045.1 GCF_014596575.1 Flavobacterium pokkalii
TACGAACCATTTTAATCAAACAATAAACGCCATGAGAAAAAATTATTATATATTCGTACTTACGTTCTTATGTATGTTGTGCGGGCAGTTGGGGTATGCATTCGATGGATACCATGGGGAATCCGAAGTTATAAATGAAGTTTTAGAAAGAGGCTTTGCTAATGATACAGATTCAACATGGTTTTTTGATGATGAAGGAAATGCCTTTGCTAGTTTAGACTCTGGTAATGTTTCAGGTGACCTCATTACAAATGATGGCAATTATCATGATTATGATGATGAAGCAGATTATATCATATATTTAGTTGGCGGTCTAAGCGATGAGCAACTCAATGACTGGGCTAATTTAGAAGAAGTTACAGCTTATTATAATCAAAATGGAGACATGATTTATGAAAGCACTTTTCTTGCTGACGTAATAAGAAATCAATTACATTATCTAATAGATCATAATACTTCTCCAACACAAGTGCAAATCATTGATTCAACTATTGATGCAGTCAATCGCTATTATTATGGAGATGGATCAGCTGTTGAACTTGGTCCAGATACAAAACACGAATTATTAAATGACCCTGATTTTATAAGAGTTTCAAATGCATTAATAAATGGAACGGCTAATAGAATTACAGCTGATTTTGCTATACATATGACTACGGATATTTTTCACGTTGGAGATAGTAATGTAGATTATGAGACAACATGTTCAGGCGGTATTTGCACAACAACCTTTACAGCATTTGTAGGGGATGGTTTTAGGGAACCACTGGATATTGATGGTCTAGAGGTTCCCTACCCCTACTTAACCCCAGACGGTCAAGTGAATGCATTAGAACCACACCCTTATGATTATATCCCTTGGACTTTTGAAATCACCTATCAAAACCCAGGTTATCCCGAAAATTAAGTATAAAACACATACACAATGAAAAAACATAGAGCGCTTATTATTTATTTATCACTAGTGAGCTTATTTTTATACATGGACTCTAAGTCTTACTATTATGGCTTCGGTTACGGTATTTTAAGTTCTAAAGTTCCAGAAAGATTTACCATGTATTTCGGCGGTTCTGATCTTGGTAATAGAGGAGTTATAATAAAAGAAAACTTTTTGAATCTAAATATGTTTTACAAAGGTAGTAAATTTGTTGAAATTACAGATAAGAAAGAAAAGGTTTTCATTAAAGATTTTGATGGATACTGGTTTAACAACAAACTTATCATAGTAAAATTTAAAGATAATGATAACAAACAACGCTTTCTTAAAATATACGAGGAAGTTAGTAACGACCTTCATCCTAAAATAAATATTGAAGAGATGAAATATGCACCATTAGATGATTACGATTTAAAGTACATAGATTTGAATTTAGATTTGAGTTATTTAAAAAGATATAGATTATTTAAAAATCTACTCGGTTTTATCTTAATAATAGTAACATTTTTTAAAGCTAAAAGAATTTATAACAATTTATAATCCTATTCGCTCGGTTATTTTATCAGTACCCATAAGTTAATCAACAAAACTACAACCCTAAAAAGTTGTAGTTTTTTTTTGTATTTCAACCCTGCTAGAGTTTTGAACTCTAGCAGGGTTTTGTGTAAAAAAATGCTATTATAGCGCAACAAGCCGACACCATCAACTTTAAGGCTACGATTAATGACAAAGCCATACAGTTCAAAGACACCAAGATAGACCGTGCCATAAACCGTAAAACCAGCCTAGAGTCCTTTCGATTTAAAAACGCTAAGCTGCAAGTAGTAGAAAACCAAGACGATATCTATATCGTGGGCAACCTACAACTCTACAACATCAAAGAACGTGAGGACGAAAAACCCATGTACCTCATCTTGCAAAGCCCACAAGAGCATCCCCAAGAAGCGGGCGAAATCCTTGTGAGCAAACTCATGGTATATCCTAACCCTATGCCTACCAACAGCTTCAAGCTTAGTTTTGACCTAGCTGCCCAAA
>NZ_NASZ01000046.1 GCF_014596575.1 Flavobacterium pokkalii
TAAGCTGTTCTCGTTTTTCAGGGCTATAACTTGCGCTATTCCGTTGAAAATTAAGAACCATTTTACGTTCAGTCCTTCCTTATTGGTGAGTCCTCCACTCCTTTGAGTGGCTCGTTTCCTAACAAGTACTACGACTTCTGCTGACTTCTTGACTTAACTAACTCGTGGTTGCCAAGACCTCCCCTGGTAAGAGCTTTTCCCTTCCTCCAATTCCTGCGCCATCTACAAATCAACGATTTTGGTAATCTTCGGACTTTGCGTTGCTGTGGACGCTTATCCTCGTTGGCTTGCCTCTTATGACGTTTCTGTTCGTCAGTACCGGATTTTGTCGTCTCGCTTCCTTCACTGCATACCTCACGATAAACCAGCTTGCGACGTACTAATAGTTCGGGGTTTCAATCCGCCTATAAGGGACTTGCACCCTCTGGAAAAATAACACGCTGTAAGATTTGTTTTCTAATTCAAAATTTGTATTTTTCAATTTTTATTCAAGCTTACAGCGTGTGTCCTGCTCATGCAGGGCACACACACAGTATTGCCAAAAGCGGGGCTGAACGGCTTCGATTGGACATTTGTGCAAGGTTAAACATTCGTTCTTCGATTGAACTTTTGCACTAAAAATACCCGCCTTCGGCAATACCCAAACCGTTAACTGCTATTTCACCAGAACTAAATCGAAAATGACAACATCAGAATATATAATTCAATCGAAAAAAGACATCAAACATTCTCAAAGTTTGAATGTTACTTATGAGCTGTTGAAGAATTATGAAGAATTAATAGATAAAAAAACAGACATTTCATTTTTACAAATAATTCCTGTTAGGATAGTTGCATCAAATGAAAGTTTTTTTAAAGAAACTTTCAGTTCGTTATTAAATCATAACAATAAATATTTAACAAACTCAAAAAATTTACTTAAACGAAATAATATTAAAATTGATATCGAAGATGTTTTGCATATTTCAAAATCAAAATTTACAATTGGAGATTTAGTAGCATATTCATTATCATATTCTTCTTTAGAAACAATACTTAAAAATTTCGAAGAGATAACAGGAATTAATGTTTATAAAGAACTTGAAAATGTTGGAGAATATATTCAAGAAATGGAATTAGATGACAACATAATAAATGAAAAAAGACCATATGAAAAAGGAAGGATTTTGAAAAACTTGAGTGAAATTTACGAATGTAGGAATATAATTTGTCACGATTTCCTTTCTGCTAGTCACAACTTAAATTTAAATTATGAAACTCTTCGACATTACATAATGGATTCTGTTATACTACAACACAGTATTAATCACATTTGTTCGAAACTAATTTACAACGATATTCCTCTTGAATTTGAAGAAAGAATGGAATATTTTAAAAATATCATCGAAGAGAAAAATTCTGAATTAGAAAATCTATATATAGAAATTGAAAACAGTTTTCATTCAAAAGAACAAATTGAAAATTTAAAGAAAAATATTATTAATTTTAATAATTATGTTGAATGTTCTTCTAAAGATTTTGGTTTTTGGTTTAAAAATGAAGGTATATTTGACGATCTAATTTTAGAAAATAAAATAAAAATACTTGAAAATAGAATTGAAATTATAAAAGAGGAAATAAGAAACAGCAGTTAATCGAGTAGACGGCTCTGCCAGTAGCTGACAGAGTGCGCCTCTCACACCACCGAGCGTACGGGTCACGTACTCGGCGGTTCGTAAAATGATGGATTA
>NZ_NASZ01000047.1 GCF_014596575.1 Flavobacterium pokkalii
GCTGGACTGGTTAGAAAAGAAAATGTAGGCATAAGTAACGATAATGCGGGCGAGAAACCCGCACACCGAAAGACTAAGGTTTCCACAGCTATGCTAATCAGCTGTGGGTTAGTCGGGACCTAAGGCGAACCCGAAGGGGGTAGTCGATGGCCAACGGGTTAATATTCCCGTACTACTGAATACTGTGATGGGGTGACGGAGTGATGAAAGCGCCGCGAACTGACGGAATAGTTCGTTAAAGTACCTAGCTATAAGTTTTATAGGCAAATCCGTAAAACTTGGTGAAATACGATAGTACACGGAGACTTCGGTTGAAGTGATAGTGCGCCTAAGGGCTTCCAAGAAAAACCTCTAAACTTCAGGTATTTAGTACCCGTACCGTAAACCGACACAGGTAGTTGGGATGAGAATTCTAAGGTGCTCGAGAGATTCATGGCTAAGGAATTAGGCAAAATAGACCCGTAACTTCGGGAGAAGGGTCGCCCACAGCGATGTGGGCCGCAGTGAAGAGGTCCAGGCGACTGTTTATCAAAAACACAGGGCTCTGCAAAATCGTAAGATGAAGTATAGGGCCTGACACCTGCCCGGTGCTGGAAGGTTAAGAGGAGATGTTATCTTCGGAGAAGCATTGAATTGAAGCCCCAGTAAACGGCGGCCGTAACTATAACGGTCCTAAGGTAGCGAAATTCCTTGTCGGGTAAGTTCCGACCTGCACGAATGGTGTAACGATCTGGACACTGTCTCAGCCATGAGCTCGGTGAAATTGTAGTAACGGTGAAGATGCCGTTTACCCGCAGTGGGACGAAAAGACCCTGTGCACCTTTACTATAGCTTAGTATTGACCTTGGATAAATGATGTGTAGGATAGGTTGGAGACTGTGAAGTGGCGTCGCCAGGCGTTGTGGAGTCATTGTTGAAATACAACCCTTTGTTTATCTGAGGCCTAACCCCCAATCGGGGGGACATTGCTTGGTGGGTAGTTTGACTGGGGTGGTCGCCTCCAAAAGAGTAACGGAGGCTTCTAAAGGTTCCCTCAGTACGCTTGGTAACCGTGCGAAGAGTGCAATGGCATAAGGGAGCTTGACTGAGAGACATACAGGTCGATCAGGTACGAAAGTAGAGCATAGTGATCCGGTGGTTCCGCATGGAAGGGCCATCGCTCAAAGGATAAAAGGTACGCCGGGGATAACAGGCTGATCTCCCCCAAGAGCTCATATCGACGGGGGGGTTTGGCACCTCGATGTCGGCTCGTCACATCCTGGGGCTGGAGAAGGTCCCAAGGGTTGGGCTGTTCGCCCATTAAAGTGGCACGCGAGCTGGGTTCAGAACGTCGTGAGACAGTTCGGTCTCTATCTACTGTGGGCGTTAGAAATTTGAGTGGATCTGATTCTAGTACGAGAGGACCGAATTGGACTAACCTCTAGTGTATCTGTTGTCCCGCCAGGGGCACTGCAGAGTAGCTACGTTGGGAAGGGATAAGCGCTGAAAGCATATAAGCGCGAAACCCACCACAAGATGAGATTTCTTTTAAAGGTCGTGGAAGATGACCACGTTGATAGGCTATAGGTGTAAAGGCAGTAATGTCATAGCCGAGTAGTACTAATAACCTGTAAGCTTATGTACATCCCACCTCCCTTGTTAAAAGGGAGGGGAAACTTTCTAATCCGGATAAGGAAACTGAATTTGATTATTTATCTCAGTATGTTAAGATATTGTTTTAATTA
>NZ_NASZ01000048.1 GCF_014596575.1 Flavobacterium pokkalii
TTTTCTATCGATGATAGATTTTCGCACATATGCCAAGGTATCATTAGTTGTACCTTTAAAATTTTTTAATTTTTGATATTTTGGAATCGTTGTGGTTTCACTTAAAACTTTATCAGTTGTTGGGGTTATGCTTTTACAGCCTAGCAAAAGTGTAATTAGAATAGGGATAAATAATTTTATTGTTTTCATATTTTTAAAGTACTACAACTGTATTTATATTAAACACAGTTGTAGTTTTTAGTTTTCTTATTGAAATTTATAATCGGTTAACCCAATATCCTTTATTATTTGCTTACCATAATATTCTTTTTCGTCATTAGTCCAGATCCCTTTACTTTTTGATAATATAGGAAGTACCATTTCTTTAGGTAACGGTGTTTCCCAATATATATGTAGGATAACAGGATCTATTCTGTTTTCTCTTTTTAGATTTACTACATTATTAGGGTAAAAATATAAACTTATACTATGGCTTTTGTCCTTGCCTACTGCACGAGAAGTACCTATTGCATAATTATTAATTGGCAACTCTAAATCATTTAGCAATACATTTAACTCTTTACCTATATATTTGTTCTTTCTTGAAATTATTGAAGTTCTCATATAAGCTAGTGTATCATTGGTAGTACCTTTAAAGGTGTTAAGTTTTTTATATTTTGGGACAGTTTTAGTGTTACTTGAAATGCTATTTCTTGTTGTTACGCTTTTACAGCCTAGCAAAAGTGTAATTAGAAAAGGGATAAATAATTTTATTCGTTTCATATTTTTAAAGTACTACAACTGTATTTATATTTAATACAGTTGTAGTTTTTAGTTTTCTTATTGAAATTTATAGTTGGTTAATACTATGTCCTTAATTATTTGCTTGCCATAATACTCTTGTTCTTCATTTGTCCATAAATTTTTATTTTTTATTTTCATAGGAAGTACAATATCTTTAGGTAAAGGAGTTTTCCATACAATATTAAGAATAACAGGATCTATTCTGTTTTTTTCTTTTAAATTTATAACATTGTCAGGATAAAATTCAAATGTTATATCGGGGCTTATACCTCTTGTATGAGATGAACCAATTAAATATCTCTTAATTGGCAACTCTAAATCGTTTAGCAATACATTTAACTCTTTACCTATGTATTCACTCTTTCTGTTGATGATTGAAGTTCGCACGTAAGCCAAGGTGTCATTTGTTGTATTCTTAAAAGTGTTTAGTTTTTGATATTTCGGTACAGTTGTGGTCTCTTTTGAAACACTTTTTGTTGTTGTTATGCTTTTGCAACTTAGCAAAAGCAAAAGTAGTATTGGAATATATTTTTTCATATTTTTAATTTTATGGACAATCTGATTTAGTAAATGTAGCATTTCCGTTGCTATCTATCTCTTTTGTACCCTGTATTTGTTTAAAATCGGTACTATTAGCAGGAGCTTTTAGTAAATTAATACCCGCTTCTGCCATTACTACAGCGTTGGCTCGTTCTTCGGCAACTGCATCACTTAAACCGGAGTTTGTGAAACCACGTTTTGCCTCAATATATAAATCTTCCATTGGTGAACTTGGTTTATAATCTTCATTCGATTGATTCTCACTTGCGGGATAGTTTGATAGAAAAGAGTCAAGGGCAGCAGGGTCTGTAACCACCATCGCATAGGTAGAGCCATCTGCCGC
>NZ_NASZ01000049.1 GCF_014596575.1 Flavobacterium pokkalii
TTTAGTCGTTGATTTACAACTGATTAAATATGAATTTCAAACATTACAACCAACAACAAACGATACTTTTACCTTATTCGTTTGAGGATTTAATTCCAGAGAAACATCCCGTTCGAGTAGTTGACCAAGTTGTGGAGTCGATTAATATTCAACCACTTTTAAAAGCTTACAGCAAAGAAGGCCATCCAGGTTATCATCCAAAGATGTTACTCAAAGTGATGTTGTATGCTTATATGACCAATGTGTATTCTTCTCGTAAGATAGAACTAGCTCTTCGTGAGAACATCAACTTTATGTGGTTGACTTCAATGACCATTGTTGATCACAATACCATTAACCGTTTTAGGAGTAATAAACTAAAAGACAGTTTTAAAGAAATCTTCAAACAAGTGGTTTTGATGCTGGCATCAGAAGGATTAATCACGCTCAAGCAAATCTATACCGATGGCACAAAAATAGAAGCCCAAGCAGGTCGTTACACTTTTGTTTGGGGTAAAAGTATTAAAACCAACAAAGCCAAAATGCTAACCCAATTGGAAGATTTATGGAATTACGCTCAAAGTATTGATAATGATGACAACCCTGATCCAGAGCCAAACGAGTTGAAGGAAATCAGCAAAGAAGTGATTGAAAAAACCGTGGCCAAAATAGATGCCAAACTCTCTGGAAACGAAAAAGCCAGCTCCAAGTCAAAAGCCAAATTACGCTACATTAAAAATAATTTTGTTGTCAATTTAGAAAAATATCAGCAGCAAGAATCTATTTTAGCAGAACGCAACAGCTACAGTAAAACCGATACAGAGGCGACATTTATGCGTATGAAAGAAGACCATATGCGAAACGGACAACTCAAACCGGCTTATAATACCCAAATATCAACCGAGAATCAAATCATCGTTCATTATACCATCCATCAAAATCCAACCGATACCAAAACTCTAAAACCTCATTTAGAAGATTTTGAGCAAACCTTTGGAAAGGAAGCGCTTCAAGAATTGGAACAAATAACCGCCGATGCAGGTTATGGAAGCGAAGAGAACTATGATTATCTAGAACAAAAAGAGCTTGTCGCTTATGTGAAATACAACACTTTTGACAAAGAGCAAGACAAGAATTACCAAAAAAAGCACAAGTCCTTCAGCAAAGAAAATCTTTATTACAATCCAGAAGAAGATTATTATGTCTGTCCGATGGGACAAAAAATGCACAAAACCCATCAAAGCAAGCGTACCACAGAGGCTGGTTACCAACAATCCTTGAGTCACTACCAAGCCAAAAACTGCGAGGGTTGTCCACTGCGAGGGCAATGTTTTAAAGCCAAAGGGAATAGAAGTATCGAGCGAAACCACAACCTTGAAAGGCACAAACAAAGAACAAGAGAATTATTGTTGAGCGAAACAGGAATACAAAAAAGAAAGCAACGCACCGCCGATGTAGAACCCGTGTTTGCCCAACTCAAACACAACAATGGATTTAGACGATTTTCTTTAAAAGGATTAGAAAAAGTAGAATTAGAGTTCGGATTAATGGCTTTAGGCCACAACTTAAGAAAGAAAATTGCCGCTTAAGGACAATTTTAGTTTTTTTCAGCAGAAGTAAAAATCAAACCAAATAGACTGAAATGAAAAAACCGCCTCAAATTATGTTTTGAGACGGCTTCT
>NZ_NASZ01000050.1 GCF_014596575.1 Flavobacterium pokkalii
CCAAGAACCATGTATGAAAGTTTGCACAGCAACGCAATCCAGCATAACTAGCAAAATAACTGTAACCAAGCAAACAGGGGTAGTTATGTGTCCGTGTGAGGAAACTCTGTTTGAAAGCGATTTTGTGGATATAATAGATGTCGATAATCTATCGTCACCCGACTTTAATATTGACGGTACTACCGTAAAAATAAAATCTGAAGATGGAACATACAAAAAACCATCTGAGTTAAATCCAGATTCACATTTTGATAGAATGGCATTACATAAATATGCTGCATCTTTAGCAAGAGAATTAAATGATATGAATAACTTTTTTTATATTGCTTCCCGAAATGGTACTGATTTATCCTCCGAAAACCCAGCAAGCACAGTTTATCCAGTTAAATTTAGAGATGGCACAAAAGGAAGTATAATAACTCTAAATTCAAACGGGGGTTATTCAAAAGATTTAGACAATGTGAATAATTTTAAAAGCATTTTAAAACACGAGATATTTCATGTGGATGATAATAATAAAATTGATTTTAAAAGAAATTTATCTACTCATGTAGATGTGTACATAAAAACAGCTAACCATGTTACCTACAAAAGCACAACCATCGATTTTCAGAAAGGAAATGCAGGTTCTTTTGTTAATTATTTATTAAATATGGATAGAGTAGCGGATAAATATACCCAAAATGAAATCCTTGCCAAAATAGATGAATATAATAAAAACAATGGAAGGGTTAAAATTGAACGTCCTCAATTTATGTTTGCTAAAGGAACATTATCTTTAAGAGTTATAGTAGATGGTGTATATACTGATTACATTCCATATAAATTCATTGATGAACCCCAATAATGCTAGTTAATATGAAAAAACTAATTTTATTTATAACTATACTACTTTGTATAGCCTGCAAAAAATCAAGTATAGAAAAAAAAATTATTGCCAATAATAATGAATATTGGGAATTTTATAATTACGAATATAACCAAGGAGCAATATATTTTCAATTCAAAGAAAACGGTAGCCATGATAAATACTTACAATACATCAATGAAGGCTTTAAACTTTTCAACAATGACGGCGATATAATAAGTGGCTATCGTACTTGGTCTATAAAAAATGATTCAACTTTTGTTTGGGACGATGAGGAATATAAAATAGAAAAAATTTCTGACAATGAAATAATACTATCTTATATTAGATATTCTAAGACTGAAAACATTGGAAATCAAAAGTATTTTATACTTTTAAATAAATGGAGGGTTACAAATAAAGGTCCACAATCGCTCGGATATAAAAAATAGAATATCCCAATGCCCAGCTATTCGAAGTGTTCTTTAATAACCCCAGCTATTCGAAGTGTTCATTAATAACTAAACGTTGATAAAAGCAGGGGGGTGCTGTGCGAACGTCTCTGACTTCGCACCCACAACAGTGAGCAAGCACTACAAATCAAGAAACTACAACCCTAAAAAGTTGTAGTTATTCTTGTATTTCAACCCTGCTAGAGTTTAAAACTCTAGCAGGGTTTTGTGTGTAAAAAATAAGCTATCATA
>NZ_NASZ01000006.1 GCF_014596575.1 Flavobacterium pokkalii
AAATCTAAAGGACTCTAGGCTGGTTTTACGGTTTATGGCACGGTCAATTTTGGTGTCTTTGAACTGTATGGCTTTGTCATTAATCGTAGCCTTAAAGTTAATGGTGTCGGCTTGTTGCTCTAGCCAGATGCCTGTGAGTTCTTGACCATTTTGGTCTATACTCACCTCAATTGGGGTTTGAGTCAATACGTTTTGCCCGCTCCAGTCGTAGCGTAGCAAAGTACCAGTATAATTGCCACTAATGTCTCCTTTGGTGATTTTTTGTTTAACGATTTGGATTTTTTTGGGTGTTTCAATTGGGGCATTTTCTACTTCTTGGTCTAGGGGTTTGGATACCGTCAATACCTGATTAGGCGTAGCGTTTTCAACTATTGGGTCGGCAAGGTCTTCTTGGGCACGTTTTAGGCCTTGTTTGGCTGCTTTTTCAAAATAGGTTTTGGCTTTGGCCGCGTCCATAGATACCCCATAACCGTTTTGATAACAATAGCCTAGCATATAGGTTCCCATGGAGTGGTTTTTGGCGTCGGCTTGTTCAAATAAAGCTATGGCTTTGCTGTAATCTTGTGGTACGCCAAAACCTTTGTAATGCAAATACCCTTGGGCATACAAGCATCCTGCGCTGCCATTTTTTGCTCCCTGGACAAAAATGTTCATCGCTTGGGTGTAATCTTGCTCGGTACCCTTTCCGTCTTTGTACATTTCCCCTAAGCGTTGCCAGGCGCTTATGTAGCCTGCTTTGGCTGCTTTTTCATAATAGGTCAGTGTTTTGGTCAGGTCTTTGGGTACGCCTATGCCTTCTTTGTAATACAAGGCTAGGTTGTAATAAGCACTGGCATAGCCGTTTTGTCCTGCTTTTTCAAACCATTCTACGGCTAAGGATTCGTTTACAGGAACTCCTATACCTTTGCTGTACATGATTCCTAATGCATTCATGGCTTCAGCATTACCCTCGGCTGCTTTTTGGGTAAAGGTGGCTAGTGCTGCTGTGGGGTTGTACCGGCTGCTGCCTTCTAGGAGCTGGATTTTGGCCATTCGCATTTCGTCTATTGGTTTTTCTTGCGAAAAACTGTGCATACTGCCCAGAAGCAGTAGTAGGGCTAGCCCTGTTTTGATTTTTTTTTTCATATATGAAAGGGTTTAAAAATGGTTAAATGTTTAATGGTTTAAATTGTTTAAGGCTTCGACAAGCTCAGCCTGACAGGGGTTAATTGGTTAGGGGTTAAAAGTTTAATGGTTTAAGGGTTTAAATTGTTTAAGGCTTCGACAAGCTCAGCCTGACAGGGGTTAATTGTTTAGGGTTTAAATTGTTTATGGTTTAAAAGTTTAAGGGTTTAAAAGTTTAAGGGTTTAAATTGTTTAAGGCTTCGACAAGCTCAGTCTGACAGGGGTTAATTGGTTGTGGGTTAATTGTTTAATTGTTTAATTGTTTAATTGTTTAATTGTTTTCAGGTTTCAAGCCTAGTGATTAAGTTCCCCCTTCGGGGGTTAGGGGGCTACCATTTCAAAGCGTTTTTAGTGCTTTTGGTGTTGTTTTCAGCTGCTTTGAGTTCGTCTAGTTTTTTGAGGGGTTCGGGTTTTTTGGATTCTATATCGCGCCTTGCAAAGAGGTTGGATTGGTTGTTGTTCATTTTTACTATTTCATTGGCCACTAGTGATTTGAGTTTGTATATTCTAAAATCTTTGATGGTTTGGTTTTTGTCCAGACCAGCAGTCCAGTTTTGTTGTTCGATGGTTTTCCAGCTCTCTAGGGCATAGCTGTTGGCTTGGGCTTCGTATTTTTTTGCCAGTACCATCTGCATTTGTTTAGGTGTGAGTATTTGGGTAATGTTTTTATTTACAAAAGGGAATAGTCCTATCGGGGCATTTGTTTTTTGTTCGTTTTTCATTTGCTCTACTGCTTTGCATTTCACTAGTAGCGAATCTACTTGAGGCGCTGTAAGTTCCAGTTGTTTTTCATTTCTGATTGCTATGGCAAAAAGGTTGTTTTTATACTCATTATTTGCTACTATATTTTTATGCATCAAAAACAAGGGTTGTCTATCGGTAATGAATTTTTGTTTTACCTCCGTAATTACTCTTGACGGTATCTTTTCGGCGGCTTCATCAAGGAATACATTGCGTGCTGTATTGTAATTTAGTAATTCATTATAGGCTTTTTTGGGGTCTTTGTTTTTGATGAGTTGCAGTTGGTTGATTTCTTGCCACTCTAGGTTGGTTTGGGTTTTAGACTCCTCGATATAGACATAGTAGGTAAGCATGCCGTGTTGTTTTTTGTCCAGAATAGAGTCTAGTTTTTGGCGGTAATAGGGGATTCGTTTTTCGGGTTTTTTACCATTTGGATTTTCGAGTTTTGTTAATTCTTTTCGGATTGCTGTATATTGTTCTTTGTTTAGTTTTAATTGAGTCGCTTTGACTAAAGCAAGTAACAAACGATTGCTCTTGTCTTCATGATATAAAAAAATATTAAATTGATTTTCTTCCAAAACATCTTCTGCCGTGCTTTTGTTAAGAGAGCATAAGTGTTTTAACTTTTCGTGTGTTAGTATTTTTTTATTAGCATTGGCGATACTGTCATTTCTCAGCAGTCGTTCTGCTAATTGTATTTGTTGCGACTCTGTGAGTGGGATAGTGTTATGTAGTTCATATACATTATGTAGTATATGTGCAGGGAAACGATCTACTACTTTAGTACTTAGCTGGGCAAAGCCAAGTTGAATCGTGCAAAGATAAAGGGTGAAGAGGATTTTTTTCATATTTTTAGTTTAATTGTTTAATTGTTTGGGGCTTCGACAAGCTCAGCCTGACAGGAGGTAACTGGTTAGGGCTTCGACAAGCTCAGCCTGACAGTGTTTTTATTTGTTTCAAGTTTCAAGTTTTCACCGCAAAGGCGCAATGGCGCTAAGGAGGGGGTAATTTTAGGTTTCAAGTTCCCCCTTCGGGGGTTAGGGGGGCTTAATACCAAGTTCGTTCTCCTTTATCATCTATCACAAAGGGGCGTTCCAGTCCTTTGGAATCACTAGCTACTAGGAGTAGGAGAGCATTTTTAGGCACTTTTTGATATACAAAAGCGGTTGTTTCGGGAGTCGCTTTTTGAGCACTTACTAGCTTCCATTGGTTGTCCCAATAGTAAAGTTTGTAGGTTATATTGGGTTTTATTAACAAATAGCTAGCAAAGGAGGTAATGGTTACATCCTGTAATTGACTGTAATCGGGTGTTAATACTCTATTTTCGTTTTCGCCAATAAGGACAGGAGCTGCCGCTGGAATCATTTTGCCCTCTATATAATATTGGGGCAGGATGATTGTTTTTTTGCATACGTTTGTAAACTCGACTTGATTATTGTTTATCTCTCCCCACCAACAAGGTTTCCATTTTAGCCCATTAAAAACGGCTGTATAGGCAATTTTTTGTGGAATAATTGGCTGGCGCAACTTACAGTTTACATTAGTTGTTGACCAATAATCTGCGGTAACATCAATGTAATTGTGCTGTCTCAAGAAACTGTCAGGAATAGATTCGCTACTTACTTTAGCTGCCAAAGTATTGGGTTGTTTAGAATAAGTAATGCGCAATACCTTGGCAGGTTCTCTTTTTAAAGGACCAACCGCATTTTTTTCGCCATAATCAAAAGGAAAGGCTTGTTGCGCATCCATAAAAGAATTGGTAAAATGGCCACCTGTCGCGGTTGCCCAATAGGGTATACTGTTTACTGTAGCCGGAATCCCTAAGGAACGCATAGTAAAAACGCCCAAGTCTGCCAGATCCTCGCAAGGGCCTTGTTTGCGCATCAAGAGTTGCATACTGCCTAGCCTAGGCAAAGGCTCTTTGCGTCCGCCACTGCCCCAAGTGTTTTTGAACCATAGGTTGGCTTCGTCTTTTACATAAGGCAAGGTTTGGGCAAAACCTATTTCTTTGATTTTATCGTTAATCCAATTGAATTTTTCGCTATAAGTGGTGCGCCATTCTTGTAGCGGTTCTACGCTTATTCTATAAGGTAAAATATATTCGCAAAAGTTTTCAAAAGAAACATCTTTCACTACAGCATTTTGCCATGCTCCAAAGGCTTGTTCTATATTCTGAATTAAATAATCGCCTTTGATGGTTTCAAGGTCGGTATATACAACAGGTTTGGGTTGTATCCCTTGGTTTTGTTCTTTGATAGCCTCAAAGGCTTTGGCTGCTTGGTCAAAATCAGGGTAATCTAACTCGTTGAAAGCTATTTTTGTTCCCTCTTTGTTTTCCCAATAATAATCGGAAGAGCTGTGAATGTCCATATTGGCAATCAAAAAGTAAATGGCTTTCAACTTCAAAGGGTCGTTGGATTTTTGACAATGAGCAATGGCTTTCTCTAGTTCGGCACGATTACTCTTGGCTTTGGTCAAGTTTTCCAGTACTGCCGCTGGGTGTTGTGCCTGCATGTTTATGGTAGCAAAAACTGCTACAACCAGCGCTTTAGAAGCGTTAAAAAAAGTAGTGTGGTGTTGCATATTTCTATTATTTGGATTCTTTATTTAAAAACGAGTAGGGATTTGAATTTTTAAGGAAGCGCTTTTTACGTTTTACTATTTTCTTCATTTCAGGGTCGCTAAAATGGAATACTACTTTGCGGGCTATTTTTTTGTAATACTCTACCTTTGCTGAGGGTATTTTGGGTTTTAAATCAATGATTCCCTGAGCGGTTTGTAGGATGTTAGTAGTGTCTTTTTGCTTGATGTACAGTTTCATTAAATCAAAACGAAACTTGAATTTGGAGGGCTTGAGTAAAACAAGCTTTTGGTATTCTATAATAGCCTCTTGGTTTTGATTCAAATTGCGGTAACAAGCCGCAGCACCCAGATGATAATTAAGTTCAGTGCTTATAGCACTTGCTTTTTTAAAACAGTCTAAAGCATGAGTGTAGTTTTTAGTTTTTAAATACGTTAAGCCTAGATTGTCCCAGTAGTTATTATCATATTGAAGTACTGGCTCCAATGGTTTTAATATATTGAGCGCTTGTATATACTGTCCTTGTTTGTTTAGGTCAAATGCTATTTTGTTTTTTCGGTCGGCAATCGCCATGTTGGCAAAAAAATAGATGAGGCAACTACCACTAATAAATAAAAGAGAGGCAATACCTATTTGCTGTTTTTTGGTTGGGGTAAATTGCAGTATTTTTTTACCCCATTGTAATGGTTCCTGGCTATTGTTTAAGAATGCGGCATAGAGCAAGAGCAATGCCATAACTGGGCTCACAACAAGGGTAGTGTTGACCATTGACATGGCAATGAACCCCAAAACCGCTGCATAGCTTAGATAATACAAGTTGTTTTTAGAAAGGTCTAATACCGAAATACCTTTAGATTGAATTTGCTTTTTGAAAGGAATTAATAAGGAAGTAAAGAAAAACAGCATCAAGGCAAGACCAATCAGTCCGCCTTCTACAAGTTGTTGTACAATCTCGTTGTGTGGCATATTGATTCGGGCAACATTTTGCATTTCGGCTGGGGTAGCCTTGCCATCCTGTATGTATTGGGATTGGTACCGATTGTATGCTAACGCAAAGTTGCCATAGCCATAACCTGTAACGGGTTTTTCTAATGCCAGTTGCGTAGCTACTTTCCAGATAAAACTACGTCCATCGGCAGAGTCTTTTTTGGTATAATACAATTTTGACCCTACCGTAAACAAAAAGATTACTCCTAAGACTAAGACTGTCCGGAGCGTTAGTTTGTTCTTTGGATTTTTTGCCCAATTTAAAAAATTGTATTTCAAACTATAGTAGGCTACTATTATAATGCTAGTGCCTATGTAAGCCGCTCTACACTCCAGTAATACCAAGGCAATGAGGAGCAATACAAAGCCCAATTGTGCAATTTTCTTAACAGAGGTTTCAAATAAATACAAAAAAGCAGGAGTTGTAAGTGCTAGAAAAATAGCGGTTACATTGGGGTTAGTCCAAGTCCCTGTTACTGTAAACAAAGCATCTTTAGAGGGAATTAAGCCAAAACATTGCCCCAAACAGTAGCCTGACTCTAAAAAAGAAAGAATGGCAATTCCTTTTAAAAGCAGACTGTAATTGAAATTAGTATCCTTAAAAATCCAATCCGTTTTGTAAAAAAACAATCCCAATACCAAAAAGTAAAAATAGTAATGGGGATCAGCAAAGGAAAAAACACTTTGTGTTGTTATATACAAAGTCCATAATGCAAAGGCAAGAAACGGCTTTGTAAAACGAAATGGTTTATTGTGGGCTAAATCGTACTGAATGGGGGTAATTGTAAAAAGTAATGCACTAAAACAAAATCCGTAAAATGCAAAGCTGGTCTGGCTGTAAAAGAAGTCGATGTTAATCCAGCCTATGGCTATGACAGTAAGTAAAATTAATACAGTAATAAAGTTGTATAAATTGGCAGTCATTTTTTTTAGTTAATTTCTTACCAAAAATATCCAAAGATTAATCACTCTTTGTCCTGCCTTGTAGGGTATATATTATTTTTTTATTAAAACATAATTCGTCAAGTATTTTTTAGTTTCCTTAAAAAAAAAATGATTATCAATAAGTTGAAATGCGAGTTTAACAGATTTGATTAAGTAGTTAGTGTATTTTATACTTATAACAGACTGAGCTTGTCGAAGTCTTGTTTAATATTGCTGATAACGCGTTGAGTGTAATTATTAAAGACGTCAGTTCGAGTGTTTTTTGTGGAGAGAAACGGAACAAAACTTCTCGATACGCTCCACACTCGAAGTGACGTGTATCGAGAACCGTTTTTGCTGCTATTTTTCTTGTTCTCGATACAAATTTTCAGAAAAAGCTATTCGCATTTTCTGAAAATTTACTCGAACTGACGAAGAAACATCATCAAAAATTAATTACACCCAACGGGGTACTGATAATTAAGCTGGAGGTGTTTAGATAATGCACTGCAAGTATGGATAAGCCACAATGTGTCAAGAAGTTTCGTTTGACAAGTGTTCTCGATACTTCAAACTAATTGTTCTGTCACAAATTAGTTTTCAACTGACGATAAATTATCACCAAAAACTAATTTCATCAAATGGGTTTATCATATAGATTGAATGTTTATATACTAAACTTTTATTCTGTTCTTTAAATGATTAAGAGTTCTATATTTCGTTATGTGTACAAAAAATTAAACCCAACGGATTGCGTTTCATTTTTAAGGCTGACAAAACAGGACAGCGTTTTCTATAAGAATCCTTATTTTTAGAAAATATTTTTACAAAAAATAAAACTCTTGTGATTAATAACTCTTGCCTTAGATTAGTAGCTGTATTGTCCTTATTTGGGAGTATGTCCCATGCGCAAACAACTAGATTAAACGAACCTGTTAAAAATCAAACAATTGTTTTTGAAGAAAAAAACGGACTTGTTGCTGTAGAAGCAGAAGCTTTTTACAAACAATCCAATACGGATGTGAGGCAATGGTATCGCACTTCAATAACAGAAACCCCTAAGGTAGGCCGTGATGATGATGACATACATATTGAAAATGCAAGCCATAAGGCTTATATTGAAATCTTGCCTGATGAAAGAGTCACTCACAATGATCCACTAGAACGTGATAAAAATTTTACGGACCAAGCCGGAAAAATGGCTGTGGTGCATTACAGAGTAAAAATAAATACTCCTGGTCGCTATTATGTATGGGCTAGAGCCTTCTCCACGGGTAGTGAAGACAACGGCGTGCATGTGGGAATCAACGGGCAATGGCCAGAACATGGCAAAAGAATGCAATGGTGTGATGGAAAAGGAAAATGGACTTGGGAAAGCAAGCAACGGACTAAAGAAGTGCATTGCGGTCTTCCTCACGAAATTTATTTAGATATTGACCAAGCAGGAATTCATGACGTGCAATTCAGTATGCGTGAAGATGGTTTTGAAATGGACAAATTTATCCTGACCAATGATGTCAATTATGTACCTACAGAGCAAGAATAGGGGTCGAACGTTTAAAAGAAAAATAATTTTTGTTACCAATAAAAAAGTATTTCAAATGAATAAAAGAGTATTACTAGTATTCGCTCTGCTAATGAGTTCGACTTTAGTGTCGGCACAATCTATAAAAGCGCCAAAGGGACGTATCGCTATTGTAGCCGATGGGAACTCACCAGACCCAGACGACCTTGGAGGAACAGCCATCACCTTGGCTTTATTGAAAGCGACAGCTTTGACAGATCGATTGGTGCATTACTCACACAGTTGTGATTTGGTACGAGTAGATCGAATTTCGGAAGCGGCAGAAAAGGAAAGGCACGCCATGATGCAAACGGCTTGTGACGGTACAGCCAGACGCTGGGGCGGTTTTGAGCATATCACTTTTTGGGATGCCAAATGGCAATTGGATCAAACAATCAAGGATTTAAGTAAAGCCATCAATGCTTCTACTGCTGATGATCCGTTGTGGATAATTGAAGCCGGGGAACCTGATATCATCGGTTTTGCATTGGATGCTACGCCAAAAGAAAAACACAAATTTGTAAAGGTAATTACCCATCATCCTGCGAACGATGATGCTGGGGATTTCTATAAATGGAAGCAAATTCTGGATTTTGGAGTAGAAGAAGTGCGTATTCCAGACCAAAATACCTATCTAAAAGTAAAAGAATCACAATGGGACTGGGCTAAGAATCACCCTGATGACCGCATGCAATTTATATGGTTAATGGGAAAATTGGCCGAGATTGATAATGTGGTTAAATTCCAAAAAGGCTATTGGGATTGTTCAGATGCGGGGATGGTATTGTATTGGATTACAGGAGCAACCAATGGCGGTTTGAAAGAAGGAAAAGTAGAAGATGTGAAGGCATTATTGCTTAATTATTTAGATAAAAAAGAAAAATAATAATTAGATGAAAGGGTTTTATAGTGCCAGTCTTTTTTTTATGTTATTTCTTGTTGTTTTTGACGGTTTTGCGCAACCATCAAAATCAAAAACTGAGAAGCAACCTAACCTTGTTTTTATTTTTGCTGACCAATATAGGAGACCTTCTTTGGGATTTTTGAACGAAGACCCTGTTGTTACGCCTAACATTGACCAACTTGCAAAAGAGGGGGTGTTTTTCAGCAAAGCCGTTGCTAACCATCCGCTTTGTAGTCCTTATCGAGGGATGTTGATGACAGGAAAATACCCGCTCTCTAATGGCGTAATTGCAAATTGCCAATCGTCACGAACAGAATTTGGGAATTACTTAAAAAAGGAAGAAATCACTTTTTCGGATGTCTTGGTTAATAATGGGTATAGTGCAGCTTATGTAGGCAAATGGCATCTAGACGGTCCTAAGCCTACCAAACCGGGAGAAAAAATGATTTGGGATGCTTGGTGTCCTCCTGAAAATCGTCATGGTTTTACATTTTGGCATGCTTACGGGACCCACAATAGTCATAATACACCCTATTATTGGACTACAAATGCCAAAGAAAACGAAATAACAACCATCAAAGAATGGTCACCCATACACGAGGCTGATGTAATTATTGATTATTTAAAAAATCAAAATAATCAAAGAGCTAATAGCAAACCTTTTGCTTTGTTTTGGTCCATCAATCCTCCACATACCCCTTTTACTCAAGTTCCTGATAAATATAAAAAACAGTATGAGGGAAGGGATTATAAGGAGTTGCTAAACCGTCCTAATGTACAGTTTACAAACAATAAAGAACTGAAAAGGGGAGATAGAGGCGTGGATGCTAGATTGTATCAAGCACCCGATTATTTCGCTTCTGTAAATGGAGTTGATGAACAAATAGGTAGAGTGGTGCAACAGTTAAAAGATATGGGAATCTATGACAATACCATTATCGTTTTCTCAGCTGATCACGGAGAAATGTTAGGAAGTCAAGGACTGATGCATAAGAACGTCTGGTTTAGAGAGTCGTATGAAATTCCGTTTATTGTTCATTATCCTAAAAAAGTAAAACCAAAAACCGAAGACTTGTTAATCAGCGTGCCTGATTATATGCCTACATTGTTAGGATTGATGGGATTAAGCCATCAAATACCAAAAACAATTGAAGGAAAAGATTTTTCGAATGTCTTTTATAATAAGTCGGTAATCCGCCCCGATAAACAACTCTACTTTGGTTCTGAACCTGAAAATCCTAGTTCGGGCACTAGAGGATTTCGAAATGCTGACTATACTTTTGCAGTTGTTAAAGATGAAAAAGGAAGCAAATTCTATTATTTATACAACGATAAAAAAGACCCGTACCAAATGACCAATTTATGGGGAATCGATAAAGATTTAGATAAGAAAATGGAAAGGGAGTTGGAAGTATTTCTTCGTCAAATGAAAGACCCTTGGTAATAGTTATCGTCTCAATAAGTTTTAATAAAATGATAAGTAAACAAGATAGTTGTCTTGATAAATAATGTGATGTATGATTCATAATATAAAAAAAAGAGCTTTGGTTGTCATGACCTATCTAGGTTGTACTTTGGGAATGATGGCTCAAGAAAAACCGAATGTTGTGGTTTTTTTAGTTGATGATTTGCGCACCGAATTAGGTTGTTATGGCAATCCAATAGTGAAAAGCCCTAATATTGATGCCTTGGCCAAAGAAGGGGTGTTGTTTCAAAAGGCCTATGCACAGCAAGCCCTATGTGCGCCTTCTCGAATGAGCTTGTTGTCAGGTTTACGTCCTGAAACTTTCGGGATTTATTCGTTGTTTACTTCGTTTCGTTCCGTTCATAAAGAGGTGGTGACTTTGCCTCAATTTTTTAAAGCCAATGGGTACCAGACAGTCAGTGTAGGGAAGGTGTACCATCACGGTTTTGATGATAAAGATAGTTGGAGTATGCTGTTTCCGAAAGAAAGCAATTCTTGGGTAAAACCCGAAAACCTGGCTTTAATTGAACGTCTGAAAAAATCTGGAAAAGGCAGTAATGGGCCGGCCTATGAATGTGAAGAGGTAGAAGATGAGGCTTATAAAGACGGTCGTGCGGTAAAAAATGCAATTGAAACACTTCAAAAGTTGAAAAACGATAAGTTTATGATGGTGGTAGGACTGACCAAACCTCATTTGCCTTTTAATGTGCCAAAAAAATATTGGGATTTATACAATAAAGAAGATTTTAAAGTCCCTTCAAAAGAAGAGCCAAAGGATATGTACAAATTAGCATTGACCAATTGGGGTGAATTGCGTGGTTATTATGGCATACCGCAGGAAGGCGTTTTGGATGATGAAATGACCAAAACATTGATACATGGCTACCATGCGAGCGTGAGTTACACCGATGCACAGGTAGGTAAGGTAATGAAGGCTTTGGAGCAACTAGACTTGCGCAAAAATACGATTGTCGTTTTTATGAGCGACCACGGCTGGAAACTAGGCGAATACGGTGCTTGGTGCAAACACAGTAACTTTGAATTGGATGTAAATGTACCTCTAATTATCAGTAGAGAAACGGGATATAAAAACAGAGTGACCAATGCCAAATCCAATGCTTTAGTTGAAAATTTGGATTTATTTCCTACACTTGCTGATGCCTGCGGATTAAAAGACACTCCTAAATTAGAAGGAAAAAGCCTTTTGCTATTGCTAAATTCCCCTAGCCTTAAGTGGAGTCAAGGTGCTTATAGCGTGTATCCAAGAGGTAAAAATGTCATGGGATTTACTTGTACCGATGGAACTTGGAGATACACGGAATGGTGGGACAACAAAGCACAAAAAACAATTGATAGTGAACTTTATACTTGTAAAGAAAATTATATGGTGCGTGTCGAGAACCTTGCTAAAAACGCCAAAAACGCTAAAGAGGTTAAGCGAATGAAATTGTTGTTAGAAAAACAATATCCATTACAGCTTCGATCTTCGTATCCTCAAAATGACAAAGGCAATAGTGGAAAAAATAGTAGTGAATAATTTTTATTAATATTCGGATGATAATGAATAAGTGCTTGTGTCAAAGATAAAAGTAAACTATTGAATTAGTTATCATTTTTTATTTATAAACTGAATTTGATTAAAGAAAAGAAAACTATAGATATTAGTTTTTCTTTGATTTTACCCTACAATACAGGATAGGAATACTGTAAAAAAGGGCTAGGTTTGTAATGAATTTGTAAAAATTCTTTTGGTTAGAATGGTATATTAATATCTTAAATTGGTTGTTTTTAGATATTAAATATCCTTTAGTTTGGTAGTTTTAAATCATCTTGTCTTATGTCATTTTAAGACAGGATGATTTTTTTTATTTTGTTAAAATTAGTATTCTTATGAGTAAGATTTCATAGCATTCTTCAACTGCTCTCACAAGGAATATAATAATAACCTATGCACAAATATTTAATAATTTTTTTTGGAGATGTACTTTTAGTTTTAAAAATCTTATTTTACATATATATATTTAAATATATCATCAGAGGGTTATTATTCTATTGAAATTATTTGAATTTATAGTGGGCAAGAGCCTGGATCCTTATAAGAATTAAAATATTCTGTGAAAGATAATGATAAAGTAATAGCTTGAAATGCATTTAAAAGGTAAATTTTTAATTTCATGTTTTTAGTTTAATAATTGATGTTAAAGATAATTTTTTGTAAGGTTATATCTGTGCTGTATTGTTCTGTAAAATAAAAAATGTTTGTTTTTTGGGCTGAAACCATACAAAGCAGGATAGAACAGCTTATTCGAAGTTTTAAATATGAAACAATCTATTTTTTTAATAAGTCGTTTGTTTATTAGGAAATTATTAAAATAGTTTTATTTGGTATTTTTAGTTTTCAAAATCATTCCGTCTTTTTTTGTTATAGAGAGATGGGGTGATTTTTTAGTTATTAATGATGAATCTCTTCATCGTGAAAAATGTTACAATTATGGATATAAAGAATATAATTAAAGTCAGTCTGGTAGTACCTGTCATGGTTGTGTCAACTGTGAAATTACAGGCACAGGATGAAAAAAACAATCAAATGGGTAAAAACCATGTCGTTCAAAATAGTACTAAAAACGCAGTTTTAGATTTTAACGAACTCATAGAAGCTAAAAAGAAAACTACGAGTAATTCCTATAAGCCTCTTTATCAAAAAATAATAAAAGAAGCTGATGCCGCCTTGCTGAATGGAACCTATTCAGTCATGCAAAAAACACAAATGCCTGCCAGCGGCGATAAGCACGATTATTATTCGATTGGCCCATATTGGTGGCCTGATCCTGCAAAATCTGACGGTTTGCCATGGATACGAAAAGATGGAAAAGTCAACCCCTTAACAAGAGAAGGAAGTACTGATTTTGAAACCAAGCAAAAAATGTTCAACAGTACGGAATCTTTGGCTTTAGCCTATTTCTTTTCGAATAAAAAGCAGTATGCAGATAAAGTACTAGAATTAATTCAGGTGTGGTTTGTTAATGAAGATACCAAGATGAATCCTAACCTCAATTTTGCCCAAGGCGTACCGGGCGAAAATGCTGGGAGAGGAATTGGTATTATTGAATTTGCAGATGTTACTAAGGTGCTAATAGCAATTGAAATTTTAGAGTTAAACCAACAAATGGATGCGAATACCAGCCAAGCCTTGCGAAAATGGTTTACAGATTATGCGTATTGGTTGCAAACCAGTGAAAATGGCGTTTTTGAAAAAAACACTAAAAATAATCATGGAACACATTATGATCAACAACTGATTTCTATTTTGCTTTTTTTAAATCGGACAGATGAAGCCAAGCAACTTTTAGAATTGGTAAAAACAGAGCGCATTGCCAAACAAATTCAGCCAAATGGTGCTCAACCTCATGAATTAGCCAGAACCAAGGCTTTGTCTTATAGTACGATGAACTTAAGAGGATTTACAGAGCTAGCTGTTTTAGGGAAAAAACTGGGTGTGGATTTGTGGAATTATAAGGCGGAAAATGGAGCTGGAATAATCAATGCCTTTGAATTTTTGAAACCCTATGCCAAAGGAGAGAAAAAGTGGGATTATCAACAGATAGCTGACACTGACAAGGTTTTAAAAAGTCTTAAAGAGTTATTTGCTTTTGCGGGTAGCGAATTTAATAATGAAGACTATTGTCGTATCGGTTCGAATAAAAATGACAGCCCGAACTCCTTATTTTATCAATGTAATTAATAAAACTATATAACTATGCAGAGACTAGCCTTTAAAATGAAATTGAATCCAGGTCAGAAAGAGGCCTACACCAAGCGTCATAATGAACTATGGCCAGAACTTCATGCGCTTTTAAAAGAAAACGGAGTGAGCGAATATTCTATTTTTTTGGATGAAGAAACCCATACCTTGTTTGCTTTTCAAAAAGTTTCGGGAGCTGGTGGTTCACAAGATTTGGCTTCTAATGAAATTGTAAAAAAATGGTGGGACTTTATGGCTGATATTATGGAGACAAATCCTGATAATTCGCCAGTTTCAGTGTCTTTAGAAGAGGTGTTTTACATGCCTTAGATTTTTATTACAAACTGTAAATGTTTTTTAAGATTAACCTCCTTAAAATATAGTTTGTAATTATGATGTCTCTTATTAACTGCTAAATATATAATTAAAACAAAAAAAAATGAAAATTAAAACCACTACTTTATTCTTAGGACTTATACTTATAGCAGGTATAAGTTCTAATTCATCGGCTCAAAGTTATCCTTTTACTTTGCCTGCAACAGTATCAGGTGCTATTAATATTAAAACAGCTACAAAAGTCAAGCACAACAATTTGCAACTTGGATTGAATCTTGAGGGATTCAAAACAACAGAGGATAGAAATAATTTTAAGAAATTAAATCCCATAGTTGCTAGATATCCACATGGTATTTTTGCAAATTGGCATGATTGGGCAACAGACAAAACTAGAGTTTTTGGAACTACTTCTTTTACAGTTAAAACTCCAACAGGAACCAAAAATGTTACTATAAGCGAGCTTAGTACAATCCAAGCAAAGGAGGCTAGTGATCAGACTGTAGGACTAAATGAATTTGAAAGTTTATATGATGAACAAACGAATAAATTTAAAACGGTTTGGACGTTTAACATGAGTGCTGATGGTACTGATTTTACTAAAAGTACAGAAACTATAAAGCGTTATGATGATTTAGTAAGAAGAGGGCTACCTGTAGAATATGTAGAAATGGGTAATGAAAATTTTTATGCAGGTCAACGCAGTTCAATTATTCCAAATCAAGAGGAATATATTAAGAGGGCTAAAAAAATGAATGCTGATCTTAAAGCAAGAGCAAATGCTTTAAGAAAAGATTTTCCTAATATACCTGTTGTAAAAACAGCTGTACCAATGATGCGTAAGCCAAATGGAATAAATCCTGATTGGAATGAGGTTATGGCTGCCGATCAATCATTTTATGATGCAGTTATTGTCCATTCATATCAAGGTAGAGACCCTGATGCTGGGACGACTATAGATCCTGATGCTCCGGTTCAAGCAACAGGACTTGGAACAGCATTAGTAGCAAGAAAATCCCTAGCCGCTTCATTTAATGATCCCAAATATGTTCACGCGTCAAATATTACTCCAAATAAACCTATTTGGTTAACAGAATGGGGAGTGAGTTCAGATGGTCCCAATGCAGTTTCGGCTTTAGGTGCAGCTGATTGTTATATGTATTTAGCAGAGAATCCAACAAAAGTTGAAATAGCAACTTGGTTTACTGCTACACGTTCTTTAAATGGTTTTAATCCTGAAATGATTGATAGTAATGGAAAAAAATCTTTTGATCGTACTAAAAAAACATCCTATGGTTCTATGTTTGAAATTGTTAGGAACTTTTATGAAGGAAGTGAAATATATTCAACTTCAACTAAAACTTCGTCTACTGAGCTAGAACCTGGTGTTAAGGCTATTTCTTCAATAGCAGCCATAAAAGATGGTAAGATTAGAATTATGGTTTTAAACTTGACAAACAAAGATGATGTTGTATTTCAGATTAAGATTGATGGTGTTAATTATACAAAAAATTTCAGTCATAGCGCTTTTCATTTTGCAGGTGTAAAACAAATTGACGAGAAAACATTGCCAATTGATACTAATCCTTTAGAGTTGATACAGAATGGTAAGGGTTCTATAGTTAAATTACCAAAACTTTCAATAAATGTTATTGAGTTAAGTTCAACAACTGCAAAAGAAAATTTAGATGATAAAAGCATTGTTGATGCTGACGATGAAATTGCTTCAATAAAAGTGTATCCTAATCCAGTAAAAGATTTATTTACTATTTCTTTAAAAGGTATTAATAGTGCGGAAATTATTGTAACTGATTTATTAGGGAAAATTGTCTATCAAACCAAAACTAATGAACATAGTATTCAAATTGCAAAAGGGCAACAATTTGTTTCGGGTATTTATATGGTAAAAGTGATTGATGATAATGGAAACACCTATGAAGATAAATTAATTGTTCAATAGATAAAAAGTGGTAGTTAATTAGGGAAGAACAGTCAAAATAGATTAAATATTTTGACTGTTTTTTGTTTGTCCAAATTGTCCCCCAACAACACAGGATAGTTGAATTGATAAGTTTTAATAATTTTAGAAATATTTTCTAATTAACCAATCAACTATCTATAATTAAAATAAGGTCATTTGTGCAATTATCTGCTTTTGGAAGCTGTAAAAACGGAGCGTATTACCAAACAAATCAATCCAAACGTATCGCAACCACAAGAATTTGCCAGAACCAAAGCCTTATCTTATAGCACCATGAATTTAAAAGGATTTACAGAATTGGCCGTTTTAGGAAAAAAGCTGGGTGTTGATTTATGGAATTATAAGGCGGCTAATGGCGCTAGTATAATCAATGCCTTCGATTTTTTGAAACCCTACGCTAAGGGAGAAAAAAAATGGTATTATAAACAAATAGCTGATGAGGAAAAAGCTATAAAAAACTTGAAAGAACTATTTGCAATGGCGGGTAGTGAATTTGATAAGGAAGAGTATTGCCAAATAGGTAGTGATAAAAAAGTATCACTCCATTCTTTACTTCACGAATGTAATTAATTAACTTAAAAATAAAAAACCATGCAAAGACTTGCCTTTAAAATGAAATTGAATCCAGGTCAAAAAGAGGCCTACACTAAGCGTCATAATGAATTATGGCCGGAACTTCATGCGCTTTTAAAAGAAAATGGAGTGAGTGAATATTCTATTTTTTTAGATGAAGAAACCCATACGTTGTTTGCTTTTCAAAAAGTTTCTGGAGCAGGAGGTTCACAAGATTTAGCTTCTAATGAAATTGTAAAAAAATGGTGGGATTTTATGGCTGATATTATGGAGACAAATCCTGATAATTCGCCAGTTTCAGTGTCTTTAGAAGAGGTGTTTTACATGGAATAATAATGATAATGGATGAGGGAAAAGGAGGTTAGCTTGGTAAGTTAACCTCTTTTTTTTGGATATAATTCTTTTTTTAGATATAAAATAAGTGCTGACAGCTGTAAAAGGGTTTTTGGTGCATATGATGCTAAAATGCCCCTGCAATACAGGACAGGTTTTTTTACTTGATTCATTATTTTTACCACTATTGTTTGAATTTTTTTAAAATGAAAAGAAGATCTTTTGTTCAGTTGTCCGCATTAGGAAGTTTGGGATTGATGCTGCCTTTGTATTCCTGTAAATCAAGTATTTTTCCCTATGGCATTGCTAGTGCAGATACTTTTGAAACGAATACTCTTAAATTACTGACGACTTGGTGCGACGCAATGATTCGTGATCAAATCAATAATCCTAATGATAGTGTAACTCATGGCGCCTTGTATTGTCATGCCTGTGAGAAGATTCATGGGCGATGTCAAGAGTCTGTTTATCCATTTTTGTACATGGCTGATAAAACGGGGGATAAAAAATACCTAGATGCCGCTATCAAAGTGATGGATTGGTCAGTGAACGTTGATTTACCTGATGGGAGTTGGACCAATATGATTGACCCAAAATCTTGGTATGGAACTACTGTTTTTGGCGTAATTGCTTTAGGCGAAGCCTTACAATACCACGGACATCTTTTGTCAAAAGAGACCAAAACAAAATGGGAAAACCGATTGAAAATAGCAATCGATTTTGTCTATAAAACATTTGACGATCATTTTAGTCATATCAATTACCGCTTTACCGCTATTTATGCCCTATCGTTTATGGGGGATTATTTTAACGATGAAAAATACAAAACCAGAAGTAAAGAATTGGCCTTGCTGATTCCGAAATACCTAACAGAACCTAATAAATTATTATTTGGCGAAAATCATCCAGACGATAAAAAAAGTGCCAAAGGATTACTGCCTGTTGACATTGGTTATAATGTAGAAGAAAGTTTAAATGCAGTGGTGCAATATGCAGTACATACAAAAGATGAGGAGTTGTTAAAGTTATTGACTCAATCACTAAACGGTCACTTAGAGTTTATGTTGCCTGATGGCGCTTGGGACAACAGTTTTGGGACACGCCAAAACAAATGGACCTATTGGGGCAGTAGAACTACGGATGGTTGTCAACCTGCTTTTTCATTGCTGGCGGATAGAAATCCTGCTTTTGGAACCGCTGCGGTTATGAGTACCGAATTATTGCAACGTTGTACCGTCAACGGACTTTTAGCAGGTGGTTTGCATTATCAAACCCATGGGGTAAAACCCTGTATGCATCATACTTTTGCCCATGCAAAAAACCTAGCTTTTGTGATGGACAATGCCAAGAAACTAAAAAAGGTAAACAAAAAAACGCCTCTTCCAAGAAGTTCAAATGATGGAGTAAAGCATTTTCCGGAACTTGATGTTTGGTTAGCAGCTAGAGGACCTTGGCGAAGCACCGTTTCATCCTATGACCAAATTTTTAAAAAAGAAAAATCAGTAGCGGCTACTGGAGGTTCGTTAGCCGTTTTATGGCATGAAAAAGTAGGGCCATTATTTACCGCCAGTATGGTCGAATACTTGTTGGTAGAACCTTATAACCAACAAGAACAAGAAGGAGAAGATTTTTGCCTAACTCCTCGTATTGAGCGATTTGTCAACAGAATTTGGTACACAAACTTACAGGATTTAAAAGCCAAAGTAAACTTCAAAGACGAAAAAGGAATCATTGATTTTGCTATTGAAACCGCCCTGACCAACAATAAAAAAGAAACCCTAGCATCAGGCGGTGATTTCAAACTGAATTATCTTTTTGATAAAAATCAAACGACTATCAAAGCCCAAAGAACTACTTCCGAAGCAAATGGAGATACACTGGTATTGCCTGTTATTTCGCCTACAGGGGAGAAAGTAGTACAAGTTTCGGCTACTAAAATCGAAATTCATAAAAAAGAAGGAATTGTAGTTGTTGAATCGAATGTGCCACTTTCGATTAAAAAAATGGATAAAGAACGTATTTTTAATCAAGTACCAGGAATGGAAGTGGTACCGATATTGATTTCGTTTCCCAAAAATGTAAAAGAAGTTAGTTGTACCATCAGTGTAATTTGAATATGAGTTGTTTAATTTGAAAGTGAGATTGTTTTTGTGTAAAAAATCAATCATGCTTATTTGTTTTAATCGAAATAAAAAAAATATGAATATCCGTAACTTATTTATTATAATCAGTTTTTTAGTGCTAGTTTCTTTATCCTGTAAAGGACAACAAATATTAAAGCCTGAAGAACTTACCATTTCTGAAGGGTTTAAAATTCCTATTGGCTTTTATAATGCTAAGCCTACTTTTTCATGGAAATTAGCTATTTCAAAGGAAGTGAAAAGCCAATCAGCCTATCAAATTGTGGCGGCGACTTCTGTTGAGCAATTACAAACTAATCCTGATTTGTGGGATTCTCAAAAACAAAAAAGCAATCAATCTACTTGGGTATCTTATCAAGGAAAGGCATTGCAATCTCGTCAAAAAGTATACTGGCAAGTTCGTTATTGGAATCAAAATGATAAAGTTTCCAATTGGAGTGAAGTAAGTAACTTCGAATTAGGTTTACTTAACAATAGTGATTGGCAAGCTAAATGGATTGGTTTGCCTACTAATGATGAAAAAGTAAAAGGAAGCCAGGATAATATTATTCATAGACCACAGTATTTAAGAAAAGGCTTTGAGTTATCTGTTGATGTAATTTCGGCAAGATTGTACATTACAGCTAAAGGTGTATTTGATGTGGCTATAAACGGAAAGAACGTAAGTAACGATGTAATGCCTCCTGGATGGACACCTTATAAAAAACGAATTGAAACATTGACTTATGATGTTACTAATTTAATGCTATCAGGTAAAAACACTATAGGAGTAGAATTAGCATCAGGGTGGTATTCAGGAAGATTAGGCTGGATGAAATCGTTTTGGAATGACACCGAATCTCCAAAGATTTTATGCCAATTGGAATTAACCATGAAAGATGGTTCTAAAAAAGTGATTGTTTCAGATGAAAGTTGGAAAGGAACTACAAGCGGACCAATTAGAGTTTCTGAAATCTATGATGGCGAAATCTATGATGCTAATTATGAATTGCCAAATTGGACTACCAATACTTTTAATGATAAGAATTGGAAAAATGTACAGGCTTTTACTATTGAAAACAGTATCCAATTAGAACCTAAAAGACATCATACGGTAAAGCCTAAAATAGCTCTTGAAACAAAGGAGATTACTAAAAAAGATGGTGCTGTTATTTTTGATTTAAAGCAAAATATGGTAGGAGTTCCTCTTGTAAAAGTACCCGTTAAAAAAGGAGATACCTTGAGAGTTAGATTTGCCGAAATGCTTTCGCCAGATGGTTCTTTTTATACCGAGAATTATCGAACTGCAGTATCCACAGATTATTATATCGCTGCACGAAATGAAACGATCGAATGGCAACCTAAATTTACTTTTCATGGTTTTAGGTATGTAGAATTAAGCGGTTTTGATACCACAAAAGTGCCATCAAAAAATTGGGTAACAGGTATTGTGCAGTATTCTGATTTTGAACAAAACGGAACATTTATAACTTCAAATGAAAAATTAAATCAATTACAAAGTAATATTGTTTGGGGATTGCGAGGTAATTTCTTTGACGTTCCTACCGATTGTCCGCAACGCGACGAACGTTTGGGATGGACTGGTGATGCGCAGGTATTTGGACCAACATCCCTTTTTAATGCTGATGTATATCAGTTTTGGGCAAGTTGGCTGCAAAGCGTTCGTGAATCTCAATATAAAAACGGCGGTATTCCATTTGTGGTGCCTGATGTTCTAAATAATGGAAAAGTAAGTTCAGGATGGGGGGATGTTTCGGTTATAATTCCTTGGAAAGTTTACTTTAGAACAGGTGATAAAAGAATTTTAGAAGAGAATTTTGAAATGATGAAAGCCTGGGTAAAACATCATCAGGAAAGTTCAAAAAAATATATTTCGCACATGAATTCCTTTGCCGATTGGTTGCAACCCTATCCTGAAAATGGAGATAATAAAGGGGACACTTCACAAGATTTAATTGGCACTGCTTTTTTTGCTCATTCTGCTAAGTTAACGGCAAAAACAGCCGAGGTTTTAGGTAAATATGAAGAGCAAGCCATTTATGAAAAACTGTATAAAAAAGTAGCGGAGGCATTTGATAACCAGTTTTTTGATAAAAATGGAAAAGTAAAAGACGTTCCAGAAACCCAAACTTCTTATTTGTTGGCGTTAGCTTTTGATTTATTACCAAAAGAGAAAAGAGTAGAAGCCAAAGCTAATTTATTAAAAAAAATAGCAGCAGCAGATAATCATTTGCGTACCGGATTTTTAGGAACGCCATTACTGTCAGAAGTTTTGGATGAATTTGGAGAGGTGGATTTAATGTACAAATTGTTGTTTAATGAAACCTATCCATCATGGTTTTATTCTATAAATCAAGGAGCAACTACCATTTGGGAAAGATGGAATAGCTACAGCAAAAAGGAAGGATTCAATCCTCAAAAAATGAATAGTTTGAACCATTATGCTTATGGTGCCATAGGCGAATGGATGTATGAGCGTATTGGCGGAATTGCACCTTTGGAAGCAGGTTATAAAAAAATAATCATAGCACCAGAACCTAAAGCGCCACTTAAATCGGCTTCAGCTGCCTACAATACGCCTTATGGTAAAGTGGTCTCATCTTGGGAAATGGAGAAAAATACATTCAAATTAGAAACCACAATTCCACCTAATACAACTGCTGCAATCATAGTTCCTGGAGATACGAAGCAGGACTTACTTTTTGATGGGAAAAAAATTAAATCGAATTCAAATGTGAAATTGATAAGAAAGGAAAATCATTCATTTGAATTGTTAGTACAGCCGGGGAGGTATAGTTTACAATCAAAAATGAATTAGACAAACCAAATCTGCTTCCAGATCCCATAAAAACTGAAAATAATTAACATACCATTACTTAAAATATAGATAAAAATGAAAAGAATAATCTACATTGTATTGACTTGTGTAGCCATTCAGATGAATGCACAAGGAAAAGATAAAACTAAAAAGCCCAATATTGTTTTTATCCTCACCGACCAATGGAGAGGTTCTGCCACAGGCTACAATGGCGACCCTAATGTAAAAACGCCTAATTTAGATAAATTAGCTAAGGAAGCTGTCAATTTTACCAATGCAGTTTCAGTTACACCTGTATGTACACCGCATCGAGCAGCTTTGCTCACAGGGAAATTCCCCACCACAACAGGGATGTTCTTGAATGATATTTATTTACCATCAGAAGAATTATGTATGGCTGAAATTTTCAAAGCTGAAGGTTATAATACAGGATATTTAGGAAAGTGGCATTTGGATGGTCATGGTAGAGACAATAATGTAGCTCCAGACAGACGACAAGGATTTGATTACTGGAAAGGAATGGAGTGTGATCATAATTACAATAAGGAGCATTATTATGCCAATAATGACCCCGAAATAAAATATTGGGAGGGGTATTCACCATTTGCCATTACTAAGGATGCAAATCAGTATCTTAATGACCACGCTCGTGATGACAAACCATTTTTATTATTTATCTCGTTGGCAACGCCTCACTATCCACACGACAGTGCCCCTGAAAAGTATAAAAATATGTATCCTCAAAAGGATTTAGTATTAGCACCTAATATCCCTGAAGAAATGAAGATTAAGGTTCGTAAGGAGTTACAAGGGTATTACGGTCATTGTACCGCTACTGATGAGGCCATTGGAACGGTACTGGAGCAAATTAAAAAGCTTCATTTATCTGATAACACTATTATAGTATTTACGGCTGACCATGGTGAAATGATGGGTGGGCATGGCGTAAAACCATTTGTTAAACAATTAGCCTGGGATGAGTCTGTACGAGTACCTTTTTTAATCTCTTACCCGAACATCAAGAATAACAAAGGCAAAACAGTTCAAGCACCTATAACCACACCTGATATTTTACCTTCTTTATTAGGCTTAACCAAAATTGCCATTCCAAAAGGAATTGAAGGTGAAGATGTATCTTCATTAATTAAAAATCCAAATCCAAAAGCTGATAGAGCGGCTTTAATAATGAATGTTAGTCCTTTTGGTTCTAATTTTAATGATTCAGAGTACCGAGCTATTAGAACCAAACAATATACTTATATTAAAACGACAGATGGTGCTTCTAATCTTTTTGACAATGTAAAAGATCCCTATCAAATGACAAATTTGTTAGGAAAACAAGAGTATAAAAAGATTCAAATAGATTTAGATAAGCAACTCAACAATGAATTAAAAAGGATAGGTGACGATTTTAAACCAAGAGAATTCTATATGAAAAAATGGAATTATACACTTGACTCATCTAAGAGAGCCATTGATTTTTGGAGTTGGGATAAAGGCGAAGGCAAGGTGATTTCTCCCCAAAAACAAAATTAAATAGATTTAAAATTTACAAATATGAAATTCGTATTTGCTCTAGTTGTAGGAATGTTGTCATTATTAAGTAACTCTTATTCGCAAACAAAAAGTAATTATAAACCCAATATTCTGTTCATTTTGGTTGATGATTTAGGGTATTCGGATTTAAGTTGTATGGGAAGCAAATATTATGAGACACCAAACATTGATGCATTAGCAAGTCAATCAATGGTTTTTACAAATGGGTATGCAGGTTGTCAAGTGTGTAGTCCTTCTCGAGCAACAATTATGACAGGGCAGTTTACCGCTCGTCATGGAATTACGGATTGGATTGGGGCAAAAACAGGTCACGAGTGGAATGATAGTAAAAGGAAAAGTAAAGTGTTTCCTGCAGAATACAAAGATCATATTGATAAGTCGGTAGTAACTTTACCAAAGGCTTTAAAAAAAGGTGGGTATACTACTTTTTTTGCAGGGAAATGGCATTTAGGTGATAAAGGAAATTACCCTGAAGATTATGGCTTTGATATAAATAAAGGTGGTTTCCATTCAGGAAGTCCTGCAGGTGGATATTTTGCCCCTTTTAAAAATCCTAAGCTTGAGGATCACGAAAAAGGAGAAAATTTAACATTGTGTTTGGCAAAGGAAACGTCTAATTTTATAAAATCATCAAAGGACAAACCCTTCTTTGCTTTTTTATCTTTTTATGCCGTTCATGCTCCTATTCAAACTACCAAAGAGAAATGGGAAAAGTATAGAGCCAAAGCAGAAAAAATGGGATTTGCAGACAAAGGTTTTGAAAACGGTGATTTATTGCCTATGCGAAAATATCAAGATAATCCTGTATATGCTGGTTTAATAGAAACTATGGATGATGCTGTTGGAATGGTTTTAAAAACACTTCAGGAGACAGGTTTAGATAAAAATACCATTGTTATTTTTACTTCTGATAATGGAGGTGTAACTTCTGGAGATAATTACTCAACAAATTGTTTGCCTTTTAAAGGAGGAAAAGGCTATCAATGGGAGGGAGGAATAAGGGTTCCTTTTATGGTTAATGTTCCAGGCTACGACAATAAAGGTGTTCGAAATGATACACCTGTAATCAGTAGCGATTTTTACCCTACAATTCTTAACTTGGCTAGGTTACCATTACAGCCTGAAGACCATAAAGACGGAAAAAGCATTGTTCCTGTCTTAAAAGGAAAAACAATAGATGAGAGACCTTTATATTGGCATTACCCTCATTATGGAAACCAAGGGGGAAGACCTGTTTCTATCATTCGAAAAGGGGAGTGGAAATTAATTCATTTCTGGGAAGATGGTCATAATGAATTGTACAATTTAAATAATGATATTCACGAAGATCATGACTTAGCCAAAAAAGAATCTAAACGTACAAAAGTCATGTCTAAAATGTTATTGCGCTGGTTGAAAGAGGTAAATGCGCAATATCCTAAACCGAATCCATCATTTGATGAGAATAAAGAAAAAGAAGCGATTGTAAACAGCCAGAAGAAAAAAATACAATCGCTCGAGGAACTACGAACCAAGATGTTGAATAAAGATTGGGAACCCAATCCTAATTGGTGGGGAAGCATTCCTACTATTGATTAAAAAATTAACCAAACTATAAATAAGTTTAGAATTGATACCAAACTATTATGAAAACTGCTTTTAAAATTATACTTGCTTCGTTAAGTTTAATCGTGTTACATTCTTGTAATGCACCTAAAAAAAAACCATCAACAGTCAATGCAAAAGCTCCCAATGTTTTAATTATAGTAACTGATGAATTGCGCGCACAAGCGACCAGTTACGCAGGTGACGAAAATATTAAAACACCTAATCTTGATAGATTAGCATCAATGAGCGTTAATTTTAAAAATGCAGTTTCTGGAATGCCTGTTTGTACTCCTTTTAGAGGTTCATTGATGACAGGGCAAAGACCCATAACAAATGGGATGTTTATGAATGATGTTCAGTTAGATACCACTGCAGTAACTATGGGGAATATTTATGCTAAAGCAGGTTACGATACCGGTTATATTGGCAAATGGCACATGGATGGTCATGGGCGAACTAAATTTATTCCGCCAGGAAGTCGCCGACAAGGATTTCAGTTTTGGCAAGCCAATGAATGTACGCATAACTACAACCGTTCCGTTTATTATGACAATAATGATCCTACTCCTAGAACGTGGGGGGATTACGATACTTTTGCACAAACAGATGCTGCAATAGCTTATATGGATTCAAAAAAAAATGGGGTAAATCCATTTTTACTGGTTTTGGCATGGGGAACCCCACATTCACCATATAATACAGCACCTGAGAAGTATAAAAAAATGTTTAATCCTAATGATATCAAATTACGTCCTAATGTGCCAAAGGGAAAAGAAGAAGCTGCTAAAGAAGAATTAGCGGGTTATTATGCACATATTGCGGCCTTAGACGAAATGATGGGCAAATTATTAGATAATTTAAAAGCCTCTAATCAATTAGATAATACCATAATAGTATTTACATCAGACCATGGTAATATGTCAGGGTCTCATCGTCAAAGTTACAAGCAACAGCCCTATGCTGAATCTGTGAAAGTACCGATGCTTTTTTATGTTCCCAAGGGATTCGGAATTAAAGCAGGCGACCGAAGCGCAATGTTGAACTCCGAAGATATTTTACCTACTTTATTGGGTTTGTGTAATATTTCAATACCTAAAAGTGTCGAAGGAATTAATTACACAGCATATATGCAAGGAAAAGGAAATTTGAAAGTAGGTGAAGAAACAATAATCACTTGTGTACAACCCTTTGGACAATGGAACAGAAAAAAAGGCGGTAAAGAATATAGAGGATTGGTAACTGAACGCTATACTTATGTGAAAGATTTAAACGGACCTTGGTTGTTTTTTGATAATGAAAAAGATCCTTATCAATTAAAAAATTTAGTCAATAACCCTAATTACAAGATGATTCAGGATGACCTAGAAAAACGTTTGCTAAAACGCTTACAGGATAATAAAGATGAGTTTCTACCAGGAATGGAATATGTGAAAAAATGGGGATATACCTTGGATGATTCGGGTACGGTTCCTTTTAAATAATTTGTTAAGATTCTTACTAAGAATTAAGCAATTGAATATAAAAAAAATTAGTTGGTTTATTTGTCAACTAGTTTGAAAAAATAATGAATTATATGAATAGTAAATATCTTGTGGGATGTGCAGTATTATTAGTATTGCTATGTTCATTTGTACAGCATAGAAATTTGAATCAGGCTCCAACAAATTTAACCATCAGTGAAGGCTTAACCAATCCATTAGGGTTTTATGATAGTAGTCCCACATTTTCATGGAAACTTCCTGTTGGTACTGAATCACAATCAGCTTATAGCATAGTAGTAGCAAGTTCACCGGAATTACTACCTAACCATCCTGATTTGTGGAATAGTGGTAAGGTGAATAATGACCAAACATTATTTGTAAACTATAAAGGTAAAAAGCTGTCATCCAGACAAAAAGTCTATTGGCAAGTTAAGTTTTGGGATAATAAGGGAAAAGCTTCAAATTGGAGTGAGAGAACTCATTTTGAATTAGGTTTACTAAGTAATAAAGATTGGAAGGGGAATTGGATTTCGGTTTCTCCAACACAATTGAATGAATTTACCCGAAAAAAATCAGTACTGTTTAGACCACAATACATGCGAAAAAAACTTAATGTCGATTCAAATGTTAAAAAAGCAAGACTGTATATTACCGCTAGAGGAGTTTTTGAAGCTTATATTAATGGCTTAAAGGTAGGAACTGATGTGATGACACCAGGCTGGACACCTACAAATAAAAACATCAGCACTTTGACTTATGATGTGACGGATATGATCAAAAAAGGAGACAACACATTAAGTGCAGTTCTTGCTGAGGGTTGGAATTCTGGACGTATTTATCTTAGACGTGATGCAGAGAAAAAAGATGCACCTTTTTTATTGTGCCAGTTAGAGATTCAAACTACCAAAGGTACTCAAACTATTGTAACTGATAAAACCTGGAAAGTTACCCTCAATGGACCTATAAGAGAAGCAAATATTTATGATGGGGAAACCTATAATGCTAACTTTGATTTAGGAAATTGGAAAAACAATAACTATGATGATTCTGAATGGTCCCAAGTAGTTGAAGAGCAACTATCAGAATCCGTTTTGTTATTGCCTAAACGCTATCAAACAGTTAAGAATAAAGAGATCATTCCCGTTAAAACAATTACAGAGCCAATTGCTGGTAAACCAATCTTTAATTTTGGACAAAATAATGTAGGTGTACCTTTGATTAAAGTACCAATGAAAAAAGGAGATACACTCACGGTTCGTTTTGCCGAAATGCTCAATACAGACGGTACCATGTACACCGGAAATTATAGAGGGGCTAAGTCAACGGATTATTATATTGCTGCCAAAGACGGAATGATAGAATGGAAACCAACTTTTACTTTTCATGGCTATCAATACATCGAATTAAGTGGTTTTGATTCTAAGGCTAAACCACAAAAAGATTGGGTTACTGCCATTGTACAATATTCTGATTTTAATCTTAATGGCAATTTTACTTCTTCCCATACTAAGTTAAACCAATTGCAAAGTAATATTACTTGGGGGTTAAAAGGAAATTTTTTTGATATTCCAACTGATTGTCCACAACGAGATGAACGTTTGGGGTGGACTGGTGACGCTCAGGTCATTGCACCAACTTCTCTTTTTTTTGCTGATATGTATGCATTCTGGGCATCCTATTTACAAAGTATGAGAATGGAACAATTGCCTGATGGAGCAATTCCTCATGTTATTCCAAATGCTCTGGGAACAGAATCTTCCTCTGGTTGGGGTGATGCTTGTGTAATTATCCCTTGGGAAATTTACTTTAGAACGGGAGACAAGCGTATCCTTGAAGATAATTATGATATGATGAACAAATGGCTAGGGTATTACGCTTCAAAATCCAAAGGAAATATTGTAACTATGATGGCTTTTGGCGATTGGTTGCAACCTTATACTATTCCAAAAGATAATCCTAAAATGACTCGTCGTGGAGATACCCCTGGAGATTTTGTGTCAACAGCTTATTATGCTCGAGCTGTTGAATTAACAATGAAATCAGCACAAGTTTTAGGAAAGAATGAAGATGTTAATAGGTTAAAAGAGTTACATCAAGCCATCAAAAAAGCATTTGATGCAAAGTATTTTGATGCTAATGGTCGTACAACAACTAAAATTGAAACTCAAACACAATATTTATTGGCTTTAGATTTTGGATTATTGTCTAAAGAAAAATCTTTAAAAGCTATTGACCATTTGGTTAGAATTATTGCCGATTGTGATAATCATCTTAGAACTGGATTTTTGGGGACACCTATATTACCTTTTGTTTTGGATAACATGGGGCAAAGTGATTTAATGTATTCTATTTTATTCAAAGAAAGCTATCCTTCTTGGTTTTATTCGATTAATCAAGGTGCTACCACTATGTGGGAACGTTGGGATAGTTATACTCTAAAAGATGGATTTCATAAGGACGGAATGAATTCTTTCAACCATTATGCTTATGGTGCTATTGGTCATTGGATGTACGAACGTATTGCAGGAATAAAACCTATTGCAGCAGGTTATAAAGAAATTGAAATTTCCCCTATGCCAGGTTTACCTTTGACGTCTGCAAGTGCTACTTATGATTCTCCTTATGGAAAAGTTGGTTCCTCTTGGAAATTAGAAAATAATCAATTTTATTTAGATGTAGTGATTCCTTCACAAGTAACGGCTACTCTAATTATTCCTGCTGATACAAACAAAGATTTAATTAGCAACGGGGTCATTTTTAAAAACAATCAAATGATTCAATTAATCAAAAAAACAGCTAATGCTTATTATTTAAAAGCTAAACCTGGAATTTATCAATTCAAATCCACTTATTTTAAACCTCAATAATTTAAATCTAATGAAAAAACACCTGTTAATATTTTTAGTTATTTTGTTTAGTCTTTCAAATAATTTAACAAACGCACAAATTAAATATACAGTCAACGAGGATTGGAAATTTGTCAAAGACAATGGAATTACAAAAGTTGAGGATATTTCAAAATCGAAAGAAAAATCGATTCAAGTAGATATTCCACACACTTGGAATGATAAAGATGTTATTGACGAGGAAGAAGGATATTATCGAGGTTCTGGATGGTATTCAAAGACTATAAAAATCCCTACTGCATATAAAGATAAGCAAGTTTTCCTTTTCTTCGAAGGAGTAGGTATGGTTGCTGAGGTATATGTCAACAAACAATTAGCCTCTAAGCATATTGGTGGTTTTACCCGCTTTGTGGTTCCGGTATCCAAATATGTAAAATTTGATACTTCCAAAGAATATTCAACCTTTGAAGTAATTGTTAAAGCCAATAATGCTTTTGATAAAGATGTTCCGCCATTGCATGCTGACTTTACATTTTTTGGTGGAATTTATCGCGATGTCAATCTTCTAGTAACTGAAAAAGTACACTTTAACATTGAAGATTATGCATCCAATGGCGTTTTTATAACCACGCCAAAAGTCTCTGAAAAAAGTGGAGAGGTGAATTTAAAAGTTAAAATTAAAAATGATGATGCCTCAACTCAAAAGGTAAAATTACTGGCAAAAGTATATGCTCCAAACCAAAAGCTGGTTCAAGAGAAAATAGTTTCATTAAGTTTAAAGCCGGGTATTTCAAATGATTTTGACCTGAAGTTAAATTCTGTTTTAAATCCTGAATTATGGTCACCAGACACGCCTAATTTATACAGGGTGGTCTGTGAGATTGTTGACTCAAAAAACAATACAAAACTAGATGAAACTAGTAACCCACTCGGATTTCGTTGGTTTACATTTGATGTTGACAAAGGTTTCTTTTTGAATGGGAAACACTTAAAATTAATAGGAACTAACCGTCATCAAGATTTTAAAGCCATAAGTAACGCTTTACCAGATTATATCCATGTTGAAGATATACTGAAAATGAAAGCTATGGGTAGTAACTTTTTACGTATTGCCCATTATCCACAAGACCCAATTATTCTTGAAATGTGTGACCGTTTAGGAATTCTTGCTACTGTTGAAACACCTGTCATTGATACGGTAACCGAATCAGAAGCTTTTACTCAAAATTGTTTGAGTGCTCAAATGGAAATGATTCGTCAAAACTACAATCACCCAAGTTTGATTATTTGGGTATACATGAACGAGGTGATTTTACACCCAAAATTTACCGATGATAAAAAGCGTTATGATGTTTACACAAAGTACATCGTAGATTTAGCTAAGAAAATTGAAAATTTAACGCGTAAAGAAGACCCGTACCGTTATACCATGATTCCTAATCATAATAGTTTAGAGCGTTACCAAGAGCCAGGATTAACGGAGGTTCCTATGATTGTAGGCTGGAATATCTATCTGGGTTGGTATGGTGGTTCATACGATTTATTGCCTGAAAATATTAACAAAATTCGTAAAGCAATAAAAAAACCTATGATTATTACCGAGTACGGTGCGGGAGTAGACCCACGATTACACTCATTATATCCGATGCGTTTTGATTATTCACAGGAATATGGAACCGAATTTCATAAATACTATCTTGACTATTTTATGAAGAATGATTTTATAGCTGGTGTCAACGTATGGAATTATGCCGATTTTAACTCGGAAGATCGTGTTGATGCTGTGCAAAGTATCAATAATAAAGGATTAGTTGGTTTAGACCGTTCACCAAAAGATGTTTACTTCTTTTATCAGGCAAGTTTGCTTAAGAAACCATTCTTAGCTCTTGGTACAAAAACTTGGGGTAAACAACGCACTTATATCGAAGACAAAGAAGGTGTTGGCATTTCTACTATGCCGGTACAAATTTTCACCAATCAAAGCGAAGTAGAATTATTTCTTAACGGAAAAAGTCTCGGTATAAAAAAAACGGAGGGAGTTATCGCTACATTTAATGTGCCATTTATTAACGGAATCAATCAATTGATTGCCAAAACTAAAGGAGGTACAGTGGTTGAAGATTTTTCCACAGTACAAATTAACGTATTGCCTATATCATTGAAACAATTTCCTGCCAATGGTTTTTCTATCAATGTAGGGGATAAGCGTTTTTTCTATGATGATGCTATTGATCAAGCTTGGATGTTCGATAAAGAATACACCCCAGGAAGTTGGGGGCACATTGGCGGAAAACCTTATGTACGTCCTGAAAAAAATGTGCAACAACCTTATGGAGCGAAGCAAACCATTAAAGGAACTTTTAACGACCCTATTTACCAAACGCAGTTGGTAGGCATTGAGCAATACCGTTTTGACGTACCACCTGGAGTTTATGAAGTAACTATGCATTTTGCAGAACTTGAAGGATCAAAAGCAAAACATTTACCTTATGATTTAAGTGAGGAAAGTAAAGAAGTAGCTAAAATTACCAATCGAACTTTTTCGGTTTCAATCAATGATAAAAAAATAGTTGACAAACTTGATTTACTGGGGCAATATGGAGAATATCGTGCAGTTAAAATTAAAGGCGAAATAACTGTAAAAGAAGCTGAACCACTACTTGTTAATTTCAAAAAAAATGTTGGCGAACCAGTATTAAATGCTATCGAGATTTATAAGAAATTATAGGGAATTATGAAAATATTATATAAATATGTTGTATTATTTTTTGGTTTTGTTTATAGCGTTAATGCACAACAAAAAACCAACATACTCATTTTTTTAGTAGATGATTTAAGACCAGAATTAGGTTGCTATGATAACAGTATAATTAAAACACCTAATATTGATAAATTAGCCAAAGACGGAGTGTTGTTTGACAAAGCCTATTGTCAACAAGCAATTTGCGCTCCCTCACGAATCAGTATTCTTACAGGAATGCGACCAGAAAATGTTGGGATTTACGATTTAGAAACGCCCCTTCGAAAAGTACACAAAGACTTGCTCACTATACCGCAATTTTTTAAGCAAAATGGCTATAAAACTGTTGCAGTGGGTAAAGTATATCATCATGCTAATGATGACAAAGAAAATTGGAGCATTTTGTTTCCCAGAGAAGGAAATACCTATGCCAATCCAGAAAATATAGCCATTATGGAGAAGCAAAAAAAAGCAGGACAAAAAGTAAAAGCCCCTGCTTTTGAATGTGTTGATGTGCCTGACGATACGTATCGTGATGCCAAAGTCGCTAATAATGCAATAAAAACGCTAAAAGATATAAAAGGCGAAAACTTTATGATGGTGGTTGGTTTTAGTCGTCCCCATTTGCCTTTTAATGTTCCTAAAAAATATTGGGATTTATACGATAAAAAAAATATTGTTGTTCCATCAAGGGACAAGCCAGCAAATATTTTTCCTACTGCAATGAGTAATTGGGGCGAATTACGTAACTATTATGGGATTCCGCAAAAAGGAGATTTAAGTGATGATTTATCTAAAGAATTAATAAATGGCTATTATGCCAGTGTGAGTTTTATTGATACACAAATGGGTAAAGTATTGCAAACGTTAGACGAGTTAAACTTACGTCAAAACACCATGATAGTTTTTATGAGTGACCACGGTTGGAAATTGGGGGAATATGGGGCTTGGTGTAAACATACTAATTTTGAGCATGATGTAAAAGTGCCTTTAATAATCAGTAGAGAAACTAACTATCAAGGGCGCAAAGTGAATCAAAGAAGTGATGCCCTTGTAGAATATATAGATGTTTTTTCAACCATTGCAGCGGCTTGTAACTTAAGCCTACCCAAAACCGATGGTAAAAGTTTATTACCATTATTAGACAATCCTAAGATGAAATGGGATAATGCAGCTTATAGTGTATATCCTAGAGGTAAAAATATGGGGTGTACTTGTACCGATGGCCAATGGCGTTATACCGAATGGCGCAACGCAGATACTCAAGAAGTAGTAGGTAAAGAATTATATAACCATAAGCAAAGTGCTTTAGCAACCGAAAATTTAGCGGGTAATAGTAAATACAAAAAAATAGAACAGCGAATGAAAAAAAATCTTGATAATCAATTCCCTGTTGATATGGGACCCTTCAAAAAAAGTATAATTTCTAAAGGTGTTCCAGAAGATGAATAGTTTAACAAAATGTATAATAGGATGTTATTTTATCCTAAGTTCGGTTTCGGTTTTTTCACAACGAATCGAAACTAACTTGAATGACAACAGGAATTATATTTTAAATGATAAAGATTTAAACTACAAAATAGGTAGTTGGGGCGACCAAGGCGATGGTACTTACAAAAACCCAGTACTTAATGCCGATTATCCAGATATTGACATTGAAAAAATCGGGGATAAATATTACATGATTGCATCTAAACAACATTTTTCACCCGGTATGGTTATTCTGGAATCGGACGATTTGGTAAACTGGGAGATTATTGGCCATGTTTGGGATAAACTGGATTGGTCACCCGACTATAACTGGGACAGATTGTCTGCTTATGGTCGTGGCGTTTATGCCGGAGATTTGGCTTATCATGAAGGGAAATATTATTGCTATATGATTGATTCCAGACATGGTTTATTGGTAAGCACAGCCGAAAACATTCGCGGTCCCTGGTCCAAACCTATAAAAATGTTACCTCCCGAAATCGCTCATGATGATCCTACTGTATTTTGGGACTATGATACTCATGAGGCATTTTTGGTGTGCAATAATGCTTTTAGGGTGAATCCTGATCCTGAAATGAAAAAAGAACGAATGAACGAAAACCGCATTTATAAAATGAGCTGGGACGGTCTTTCGGTGCTTGATAGCGGACAGGTATATTACGTTGGTAAAGTGGCAGAGGCAGCAAAGGTTCATAAAATTAACGGTACATTTTACATTTTTATGGCTGAATGGTTCAATAAAGATTCCAATAACCCCAAAGGTGGAGAATTTAATGGAGGCGACAGAAAACAGTTTGTTTTGCGCTCAACCACCAACAGCATTTATGGTCCTTATGAGAAAAAAGTGGTATTGGAAAGGGGAAATGGCTTTGAAAGAAGCAGTTGCCAGGGCTCATTAGTTCAGGCACCTGATAATTCGTGGTGGTACATGCACCAGTTAGTTCAAAATATAAAAAGTCCGTTTCAGGGTCGTCCACAGTGTTTAGAGCCTGTAACCTGGGTTGATGGTTGGCCGATTATTGGAGAGGATATTGACGATGATGGCATTGGTGAACCGGTTTGGTCGTACAAAAAGCCTATTAACGGATTTCCGATAAAAGCGCCACAAACCGATGACGAATTTAATTCTTCAACATTGGGTCATCAATGGGAATGGAACCACAATTCACGCGATTCACACTGGTCGCTTAACAAACGAAAAGGATACTTGCGCCTGATAGCAAGTAAATTATTGCCAAACAAAGAAGGGTTCGGTCCAACTGTTTCTTCAAGAGAAAAAAATATTGGAATAAATGCAGATTTTTGGAGAGCGCCTAATACGATTAGTCAGCGTATCATGGGCAACACCACAGGAACAGCAACGGCAAAAGTTGATTTATCGGGTATGGTAGTCGGTCAGCGAGCCGGTATGGTCAGGTTTAGTAGTGTTTCTCATTTGTTTGGTGTAAAAATAAATGAAAACGGAAGCAAACAACTTTTCTTTATGGACAAAGAAGGAAAGGAAACGGAAAGTGAAATAATCAAATCAAAAAAACTGTATTTGCGAACCCAAAACAAAGGCGATCAGGCATTTTTTGAATACAGTACAAACGGTAAGAATTTTATAAAAGTGGCAACTGATTTTACAATTGAATTTGGTTATTGGTCAGGTGATCGTATTGGTTTTTTCTGTTGGAACAACAATAAGGAAAAAGGCGTTTTTGATATTGATAGTTTCCATTATGAATATGATGGACCTAAAGCCAATAAATAAATAAATAAATAAATAAATAAATAAATAAATAAATGACTGAATATGTGTAAACGGTTGATAATTGTACCTTTTTTACTCTTGTTTCGGACTTGAAATTTATTCTTAGAAAATTTTAAAAAATCCCCTGAAAAATGAATATTTTACAGAGATTCAACCCTGCTATTTCAAAAATTACCAAATGAAGCTCGTCCGTAAATGTAGTGGTGGTTGTACAAGCAAACAGGTGAGGTGTTGTAGGCTTTCAAATTATTAGCTGTTATTTCTAAGAAAAATAGTTTTTATGGACTTGCTAAATAATACAAGAATCAAACCCCGTTAACGCTCAAAATAAGTTACAAACGGGGTTTTTGTGTAGTAATTAATTCTTTTTAAAGAAAATTTGGTGTTTTTTCTATTAATTCTATCCGATTGTTCCAAGGGTCGTAAAATGAGAATCTATTTATCCCCGGAATCTCTTGTTCTTCTTGAATTCTAACACCCTTGTCAATTAAATATTTTTTAATCAGGATACTATCTTCAACAACAAAAGCAGGATGCCTTTTTGAAATTCCTTCTGTGTTTTCTGTACCAATGTGAAGTGAAATATCAGCAATTTTTAGCCAAAATCCAGCAATGTTTTGTATGGATTTAGGCCTCTCAAGTTCTTGTAATCCTAATATGTTGCAATAAAAATTGCGAGCTCTTTCTTCCTCACCAATAGGGATACAAACTTGGACATGATCCAATTTTTTGAATTTTATCTTCATTTTAGTTTAGATTTAATTTTTACAATATACAATAACTTCCAAAAATACATTTTTTGCTAGGTTTTATTTGTATGTGTTGTGCCTTTTGAAGGGTAAATCTTTTGAACTGGAAATATGTCAAATTATTTTTAAACGGGATGACTTACTATAGATCATTATTTGTGAAAAGTTTGTTATGGATTTTTTTAGGTGATTAAAATATATTAAGAGCATAACAATACAGGACAGACCAAAATTTATATAAGCTTAACTTTGATAGTTCAATTTTTTTTGAAAACGAATTCACCAAAAAACATTAAAATTATGAAAATTAAAATTGTTCTATCAGTTGTGTTTTTTTTATGTACCATAAATAATTATTCACAACGCACAGAATCCAATTTCAATAATAACTGGCAATTCATACTTGATACGGATAATTTAGAATTCTCCGCTGAAAATTTTGTAGATTCAAATTGGGCAACTATCAATGTGCCTCACGACTGGTCTTTTGAAAAAGGAGTTCGTAAAGGAGGCGACCAAGGACAAGGTGGTGGTTACCACGATGGGGGTATTGGTTGGTATCGAAAATTTTTTACTGTAAATAAATCTAGTTTAACTAAAACAATTTACATCGATTTTGACGGGGTCTATATGAATAGCGATGTATGGATAAATGGAAACCATCTAGGAAAGAGACCCTATGGATACATCAGTTTCAGATATGACATTTCAAAATATTTGAAAGAAGGAAAAAACACTATAGCTGTTAGAGTAGATAATAGTTTAGAACCTTCGGCACGCTGGTACCATCCTTGTGGAATTTATGCGCCTGTAAAATTGATAGAAGTTTCAAAAAGTCATATTAGTCCTAATGGTATATTTATTACTACGCCAAAAATCCAGACTAATCAAGCTCAAGTTAATGTGGAAGTGGATTACATCAATCCATCTAACGGATTACAATATCAGTTTACAGTAGTAACGCCAACAGGTAAAAAGATTCAGTCTAAGATTCAAAAATTAGATGGAGATAAAAGTAATACTAGCCTAACGGTTAATAATCCATTATTATGGAGTCCAGAAACACCGGTTTTATATCAGTTAATCACTCAAGTAATTCAAAATAAAAAAGTAATTGATGAGGTTAAGACAAACTTTGGTTTTAGAACCGTCGAATGGAAAAAAAAAACTGGTTTTTGGCTGAATGGCAAAAATGTTAAGCTAAAAGGCGTTTGCGAGCATTGGGAAGGAGGGCCAGTTGGTGGTGCATGGACCAAACCAATGTTGCGCTGGAAATTACAACTGTTAAAAGATATGGGAATCAATGCCATTCGTCCTTCGCACAACCCAACACCTCCTATGTTTTATGATATTTGTGATGAAATAGGCTTATTGGTAATGGACGAAATCTTTGATGGTTGGCACAAAAAAGCACCTCAAGATTATGGTAAACAGGCTTTTGATAAATGGTGGAAAGCTGATATGAAAGAGTGGATTACCAGAGACCGAAACCATCCAAGTGTTTTTGTTTATAGTTTAGGGAATGAAACACATAGCCCTGTGGCTCCTGAGTTAGTTAAATTTGGAAAAAGTTTAGATGATACTCGTTTGTATTCATCAGGTGCGGGTAATCCTGAAGATATGGATATCACTGGGATAAACGGTGGTTCAGAAACCAAATCATTCTTAGAGTTTGCTAAATTTGATAAACCATTTGTATCTACTGAAGCACCTCATACTTGGCAAACACGTGGCTACTATAGAACCCAAACTTGGTGGCGCGATAATGAATTGCCAGGAACTTATCCGTTACCGAATTTAACCGAAAAGGAAATCTTTTTTTACGAAGGTTTAGACCCAAAAAAATGGAAGAACAGAAAACAACGTTATAATTCCTCTTATGATAATGCTACGGTTCGTATTTCTGCCCGTAAAAATTGGGAAGTAATGCGAGATACGCCTTGGCATAGCGGGCATTTCCGTTGGACTGGTTTTGATTATTACGGTGAAGCGGGTTTGGTTCACGGTGGTTTGCCTTTTAATTTGTTTATGGGTGGCGCACTTGATGTGGCGGGTTTTGAAAAAGATTTGTATTATTTCTACCAAAGCCAATGGACTAAGGAAACCATGGTACATATTTTACCACATTGGACACATCCAAGAATGAAAAAAGGAACGGTAATTCCTGTTTGGGTATATTCAAATGCTGATGAGGTAGAATTATTCTTAAATGGAAAATCATTAGGAAAAGACAAACCTGGAACTGTTTGGAACGAAATGCAATGCGACTGGATGGTGCCTTATGAAGAAGGAAAACTAGAGGCTGTTGCCTATAATAATGGTAAAGAAGAAAAGAGAATTTCAATTGCAACAAGTGGTGTACCTCAATCTTTAAAAAACAGTCTCAATAAGCTAAAAGCTGAGGGTGGATTTTCTTCAAGTTATATTTTTACAAGCGAATCCATAGATTCGAAAGCTACTCTTTATCCTTATGGTGAAAACAGAGTCTATTATCATATATCAGGGGATGTAGAAAAAGTATCTATGGAAAATGGAAATCCTATCGATTCTATTAGTCGTACCAAATCGGATTTTAGAACTTTATTTTTTGGAAAAGGACGTCTATTTTTAAGAGAAAAAGATAATGCTAAAAAAGCTTCGGTTATTACGGCCTCTATTTTGGGTGACAAGGCATTGTATCTTTCTAATCTGATTTCAATTGATGTACAAAAAATTGGAATTATTGGAGAAATATCTAAATCGAATTTGGAGGTTTTATATACAACCAATGGAGCTGACCCTCTGAAAGAAGGAGCTGCTTATACAAAGCCATTCGAAGTAGAAAACAATACCACAGTCAAAGCGATTGTGAAACAAAATGGGAAATTGATTTTACAGTTAGAAGAAACTTTTGGTGCTAATCAAGGATTGTTTTGGGGAGATGAAAAATCAGCTAACATTTGGAATGGTAGAGGGGTAAATATTGCCGCTGAAGAAGCTATTTTAAAAGGGGGTGCAAAAGTAAGTAATGATGCTAAACACTTTAAGGGAACTGGTTTTGTGAAATTTGATAATAAGGAAGGTAGTATTACTTTTTACCAAGAAAATGATGGTGAGGCAGGTGATTTTAGCATCCGATTTGGGTATATGCACAACGATGAAGGCAAGACTTACCCAATGAAGTTATTTGTAAACGATGTTTATATCAAAACTTTTGAATTTCCTGCCACAGGAGGCTGGATTCAAAACTGGGAATTTGTAAATACTATTGTGAATTTTAAATCGGGTGCCAATAACATCCGACTGGAAACAACAGGTCAAAGCGGTCCTTATATTGATGAACTTTTTATTGATTAATTAAAAAAAAGCAAATGAAAATTAGAAGTAAAATAATAGTAATATTGGTGTTTGTTTTAGTTGGAACAACAATTACGGCACAATCTAAAGTTGCCCAATCAGGTAAACCTAATGTGTTATTTATAGCAGTAGATGATTTAAATACATGGTTAGGGTGTTTAAAAAATTATTCAGGTACTAAAACTCCAAATATTGATAGACTAGCGGCCAGAGGTGTTTTGTTCTCTAATGCGCATTGTCAAGCTCCATTGTGCGGTCCTTCTAGGGCTTCTATTATGACTGGACTTCGACCTTCATCTACCGGAATCTATGGAATGATCTCTGATAATGCCATACGCAATAAAGAAAATGCAGAAACAAATGATATTATCTTCCTACCAGAATATTTTAGAAACAACGGCTACTATACTATGGGTGTGGGGAAATTGTTTCATGACCATGCTCCAAAGGGTGTCTTTGACGAATCAGGTGGAAGAGTGAGTGGTTTTGGTCCACTACCAGAAAAACGTTTTATATGGGACGGTTTAGGTCCAGCCGATAAAAGCAAATACGGACGTACCAGTACTGATTGGGGAGCATTTCCAGAACGAGATGACCAAATGCCAGACCATCAATCTGTAGATTGGACTATTGAGCATTTGAATAAAACCTATAATAAACCATTTTTTATGGGATTAGGATTTCTTCGTCCTCATGTGCCGTTGTATGTACCTCAAAAATGGTTTGATATGCATCCTTTGGAAAGCATTCAAGTGGCTCCCTATTTATCGGATGATTTAAATGATATTCCACAGGTAGGGTTGGATATTAATGATTTGCCAATGATGCCCTCAACAGAATGGGCAATTCAAACAGGTGAGTGGAAAAAAATGATTCAAGCTTACCTTGCTTGCATAAGTTATGTAGATTATGAAATAGGTCGTGTATTAGATGCTTTGGATAAAAGTGAATATGCTGACAATACAGTTATAGTACTTTGGTCAGATCACGGGTACCGTTTAGGAGAAAAAAGTACATTTGCTAAACATGGTTTATGGGATTCAGCTACTAAAGCACCACTTTTATTTGTGGCTCCTAGTCTTCCAAAAGGAAAAGTAATTGATACTCCTGCCGAAATGCTTTCGATTTATCCAACGCTTTTGGAATTGTGTGGTCTTCCTGCTTATGATAGAAATGAAGGTATCAGTTTGGTCGAAACTATGAAAAGTAATAAAGCCAAGAATAAATCATTTGCACTCACAACTTATGGAGCAAACAATCATTCTGTTAGACAAGGACGATATAGATTTACGCAGTATGAAGATGGAGGACAAGAGTTATACGACCATAGAATAGATCCTAATGAATTTACCAATCTAGCTAAGTTTCCTGAGTATAAAAGTGAAATCAAAAGATTGAAAAAATATTTACCAAATACAAATGAAAAGTGGGATATAAATTCATCATATAATTTTCAACCCTATTTTGTAAAACAACGAGCTAGAAGTCTAGGGGAAGAAGTAAAAGAGGTAAAGGTTATTGGTGCTGAAAAATAATAGATATAAAATGAATAAATCAATTAAAATATTTTGTTGTAGATTACTGTTAATAAGCAGTTCAATATTTTTAAATCCAATACAAGCACAGTCTTTAAAACACCCTGTAATTTGGGTTACTAGTGAGGAACGACCTCAGATTTTGGAAAATATCAAAAAATACGATTGGGCTAAAAGCATTGTCAATCAGTTGCATGAGCGGGTAGAGGGTTCACTCCAAAAACATCAATCGGACCCCAATGCGATTTTGAATTCCGTCCCAGCCTTTGCCAAAGACGACCGTGAAAATTCAGAGCAAAAAGCATCTCCCCTTGCATCAGCGCACAATAAAGTGTTGGCGCTTGCCTCGGATGCGGGCTATTTGTATTATTTGACCCAAGACGAAAAATATGCCCAATTTGCAGCAGATATTTTGGGCGTTTATATTGATCATATTGCACCTTTAACTCCTCAAACGACTACAATTTGTGGCTATGAGTTTTTTGACCCAAGGACTACTTATGGGCCTTTTGCCATAACCTACGATTTTATTTACCCGTATTTAAAACAAGCCAATGCAACGGTCTATTCTAAAACGCAAAAAAAGCGCATTCCTTTTGACAATGCAAAAGCTCAAAAAGCAATGGCTAATGTAGCTGGTAATGTATTGCAAGAGTATGGCAAACCCGACAAGCATGGTAAAACTATCTCAAATCATCCTATCTTAACAGCATCAGGAGCTTTGTTTAGTATTTTATGTATTGAAGATGATAAAGAACGTCAGCGCTTGTTTAATGTTTTTTGGGAAAAAGGAACAGCACACCAAAATTCATTTAAAAATACCATTCTACCAATGTTTGGAGAGCAAGGCGTTTGGCCGGAATCCTTGAGTTATAGTTTTATGCCAATTATTACGATGACTTTAAATATTGTAGATCGTATTTATCCAGAAATGAATGTGACTCAGGAAAATCAACACATTTTGAATGGCAATTTTCTGTTTGATTATCTAAGACATCCTAATAGGAAATTTGTTCGATTCGGTGATTCAAAGAGAAATAATGACAGTACGGAGGATTTGTATCTATATACATTAAATATTGCCGAAAGAAGAGGCTACGATGATATTAAACAAAAGGCACAACTGGCCTTAAAACAATCATATGAAGCCAAAGGAGGATATAAGCCTAAATTAGAAGATAATATTTTCAACAATTTTCAAATACTAGATTTGTTTTGGGGACAACCTATTCCTGAAAAAATTGACGGACGCATTAATTTTAATAAACCTACGGTTATTGTAAAACATGCAGGTATAGCACTTCAACGTAATTATGTTGCCAAAGAAAATGAAATTTATGGTTTGTGTGGTATCATTGGAGGTGCTTCGTATGTGCATTCGCATTTAACCGGGATTTCTATGGAATTATATGGCGCGGGTTATGTAATGGGACCCAATGCAGGTCTTCCTGCTTCAGTAAAAGAAAGACAAATTCCGCTTCATGAAAAATATTTCAGATTGTATGCCGGAAATAATTCGGTAATTGTCAACGGAAGTTCTCATGGTTTGGATGAAGGTTCATGGAAAGGAGATGCTTATGTTTGGCAAAACAACGCGGTAAATATAGCTGCCGAACCGAAACATTTGGAAAATCCGATAGCTGAAAATTTTAGCTTTGCTACTCAATTTTTAAAAGACGAGGTTAATAATTGTGTTCAGGAGCGAACACTAAGTACGATTCGAACTAGCGAAAAAACTGCCTACTATTTGGATATTTTCCGTTCGAAATCGAATGGAGAAAATAAATTTCATGATTATATCTATCACAATATTGGTGATGAAACCATTATAAAAAATGAAAAAGGACAACTTTTAAGTCTGAAAGAGACCGACCGTTACAACAATGATATTGGTGACCCAGTACAATCTCCAGGATGGCGCTATTTTGAAAACACCAAAGTAACCGAGTCCATAAAAGACGGAGTGGATGTGACTTTCAAAATTGATTTTGATAAGAAATACATGCACATGATGGTGCCAAAAGGAGTGGAACGTGAATTCACTACCGCCTTAGCACCACCCACACGTGAGGCTGAAAATGGGTATCTGAAAAAGAAAACGCAAGTAGTGGCTATCAGGCAAAATGGTGAAGCCTGGGACAAACCTTTTATTGCGGTATTTGAACCCTCTTTAAATTCCGAGTCTAGTGTTCAAAGTGTTGAGCCTTTGATGGATGGTAATAAAGTAGTGGGAGCCAAAGTGATTTCTAAAATAAATAAAACGCTAATTACCGACTATATTATCTGTCAGGATAAAGCAGATTCTGTTTATTCGAATAAAGACTTGAAATTAAATTTTGAAGGTCGTTTTGGAATTGTAAGGCTAGAAGAGGTTAAAAGGAAAAAGAAAGTAAGTCTCTATATTGGTGAAGGGAAAAAGTTAGGTTTTGCTGAAAAAACTTTGATTGTTAATGAGGAGTATAAAGGTTTTAAATTGTTCAATTAATTTTTTTTTCAAGAGACGTTTTGATAACGGAGACTAAGGTTGTGTGGGAAGAATGTTTTCATACAGCCTTTGCTTTTTAGATGATGTAGTTAAAAATAGTTGTTGATTTTTTTTAAATTAATTTTTTGTTCTCTAAATATTCAATAGCTTGATTGAAATTTTTAAATGTTTTATCAGCATTGATTAATTTTTTTTGTAATTTAAGATTGGTTTGAATTGCAAAGCATTTAAGATTTGCAGATTTAGCAGAGGCGACTCCATTTGGTGTGTCTTCAAAGACTATGATGTTTTTAGGATTGATATTTGATTTTAGAATTGCCTTTAGATAGGGGTCTGGTGCAGGTTTACTTTTTGTAACATCATTTCTTGTGATAGAAGATTTAAAATATTTTTCAATTTCTATCTTTTTTAAAATATAATCAACTTCAACTCTAGGACTGCCTGTTACTAAAAACATTGAAATTTTTTCTTTTTCAAAGCGTTGTAAAATGGCAAGAGCATTTGGCATAAATTTAATTTCTTCTTTTTTTATTTTGTTTTTGGTTATGCTATCTTTTAGGGTTGATAAATCTTTTATAGTAATGGATAATGCATACTTTTTTATTAATGTTTCTGCATTTAATGAAGTTGGAATTCCGGCAAGATGATTTAAATAATAATGATATTTCAATTTAACATTGAATTTCTTTAAAGATTCATTCCAACAATTAAAATGAAAATTATCAGAATTTACTAATGTTCCGTCAAAATCAAAGAATACAGCTTTTATTTTAGTCATTAAATTAAGTTTAGAAGTTTTTTTAAACTTATTTAGAATTATTGCAATTAAATGTTTTCTTATAGTTTTAGGATTTATTTTAGGCTTTTTTTATAATCTCTGGGTGATTTTCCCATGAAACTTTTAAAAATACGTGAGAAATATAAGGGGTCTTCAATTCCTACTTTAAAACTAATTTCTTTAATACTTAAATCGGTATAATTTAAAAACTCACATGCCTTTTGAATTTTTTTCAAATTAAAAAAAACGATTAGAGGATATCCTGTTTTTATTTTAAACTTTGTGTGTAAATAGGATTTAGAATAGTTGAATTTTTCTGCAATTTCGTCTAAAGTAAAATTTTGCTCTAAGTTATTCAATAAGAATTCAATGATTGAATCAATTAAAGTATCATTTTGTTCAATTTTAATGTTTGATTCGAAATCGTAATATATAAATGAACTTATAAAGTTTAGGCTTAAAAGGTTTGCGTATTCAATATTGTTTTCTTGATAATTATTGTTAAAAAGAGTAAATATTTTTTCAAATAATTTAATTTTTGTTGTTGAAAACGGTACGTTTTTGTAGTTATTAGAATGTGTGGCAATATATCGATCATAAAGTTCAGGAGCAAGCGATCCTTTAAAGTGAAACCAATATATGCTCCATGGGTCATTTTCATCTGCTTTGTATTCATGTTTAACATTTTTTGGAATGATGAAAAACTGGTTTGGTGAAATAAAAGTTTTGATATTGTTTAAATTTATTTCTCCTTTTCCTTTTGTGCAATAAATGAAAATGTATTGATTAGCGCCATTTTTTCTTATCCGGTGGTGATGGTTTGCCATGGGATAATAACCTAAATCGCTCACATAAAAATTTTGAGTTATAGCGTTTTTTTTAGCTGTATTGATAATGTTTTTAGGAAGGGCAATCATTTTTTGACCTAGAAAGCCTTCTTTTAGAGTGTTATTGTCCATTATTTATAATTTAATGTCTATTTGTGTTAAGTTGAAAATCTATATATTTTAGGTTTATTAATGATAATTTACAATTATAATTTAGTAAATATATGGTTATTTTATTAAAATGACGTATTTAATGTCGTTTTTGGTGTTTTGATATTATTGGTTATTCTGTGTGTAATCGTCTATGATTAGATGGTGCTATTTAAGGTTGCGGAAAAAAAAACAATAAATAAGCAATATTTTTCAGATGTGTCATTTTATTATCTGTATAATTCATGGATAAAGTCAAAATACAATATCTGTTTAAGATTGCTTAAATCACAACTCATATATTTCGATATTAAGTCGATGCTTTTTTAATAGTTAAAAAACAAAAGATCCTTTGAGAGTCTTAAACGTTTTAATTAACAATATTTTAAATAAAAGATATTGTACTATGGTTTTGTGTCGGAAAATTATTTATGACTTAGTTTTTAAATAGTATTATCCATGTTTTCAGTTTTTACGTCTATTTTTAGATCTTAAGGTCAATTGTATATTTGTATTAAATGATATGTTATTTTTTTTATAATGTAAAATTTAGGGTTTTTTTTTATTAATATGGTTTTTTTGTCAGTTTTTAAGAAGAAGTTAAGGGTGGCTTTATTCAGTGAAATAATCTATCTTTTTTGGTCTTTTTGTAATGACAGCTGTATTTGTACTATTTTTTTCAAACAATTCATTAACTAACTAATAAAATTTTTAAAATGAAAACAACCAAAACAATTTTAGTGCTCATTTTTAGCATTGTTACTATTGTAATAGGCTGTAGTGATGATAATGCATCAAAAGTAGATTCTATTCCAGAATTTCAATCTTTAGTTCAAGAAGTTTCTTCACTTCCAGATCGCACATTTACTTTTACAGGTACTGTATCAGATCCTGCTGGTATTAAATTTATAAATATGAAGTATGAGTCATGGTTTTTAGACAAAACAATCGCTTTTGATTCTCTTCCTAAAACATATGATTTGAATTACAAGTTTAAAGTACCTGCAACCGCAGAGGTAAATAGTACTCATACCATTCTTGTTACTATTATTAATGCAGGAGGAGTATCCGTAACTAAAGAAGTTAAAGTTACTTTAGACCAAGATATTGTGAAGCCAGTTATAAATGTAGTAAAACCAATAGACGGTGTTACTGTATTAATAGGTGGTGGAAAAGAGGTTGAGTTGGAAGTTACAGTTACAGATACAAAATTAGCAGAGTTTAAAATTGAAAGCTCCGTTTTAAATGAAACTATTCCTATTTCAGGCACCACATACACTTATACTAAAGCATTAGATATTGATGCTCCGAATAAATATTCTTTTGTAATAACAGTTAAGGATACATCAGGCAATACAACAACTAAGGTTATTACAGTAAATGTTTTAAATGAATTGTTATTTGATGTGATGTATGTTACAGATGTAAATCAAGAGGATTTATTAGTTTCTGATATGTTTGGTACTCCTTATAACACCACAGCTAGTCAGTTAGTTAATGAAAAGGGTTATGTGTTTACAGCAAAATATTATGCGGCAAATGCAAATGCTAAAGTACGATTCATTCCTCAAAAAACTTCTTTCGGTCCCTATTCTTTTGGTGCAGATCCTGTTACTCCAGGAAAACTTATAGTGGGAACTGATATAAGTGTCAATCCAATTACGCTACCTCAAAGAGGCTATTACGAAGTTAAAATGGATTTAAAAAATCAAACTTATACCGTTACGCCATATACACCAACCGACACACCTTATGATCAAATTTACATTCTTGGAACCGGTGTGTTTGTAGGGAATACCTCTACCTGTGTATCAAATGTTACAGGAGGTTTGCAGTGTTTTCATTTTAATTCAGGGAAACCGTTTGTTAAAGATGCTAACAATTCCTATTTGTGGACTATTGATGTTAAGATTGATGATGAGCCTAATTCAACTTCTTTAAATCAATTTATTATAAACGCAAATACTAGTGCTTGGGCTCCTTTTTGGAGAATGGATGCAACCGATCCTTCAATAGCGATTCCAGGTGGGGGGGCATCATTTGTTTTCCCTACAGAGGCCTATGGTAAAAATTATACCATCATTTTTGATAGCCACTTAAATAGATTATCAGTAATAAGACGATAAAATAAACAATCAAAAGAAATTATATGAAACGTGCAATTTTAATTATAATGGGATTTCTACTGGTAGGTTTTTCAGCAGTAGCCCAACATACAGTAAAAGGGACTATAAAAGACGAAAATGGACAGCCTATTCCCGGGGTAAATATTTTAGAAAAGAATACAACAAACAGTGCTGCCTCTGATTTAGATGGGAACTATTTGATTAAAGTGGGTAACAAAGCTACTTTGGTATTTAGCTATATTGGTTTTAAAACACAAGAAGTTGTTGTCAATGGAAGACAAATGATTCCAGTTAAATTAATAGAAGATAGCGCTCAATTGGAAGAAGTAGTTGTCATTGGGTACGGTTCTGTGAGAAGAGATGAGATTACAAGTTCTATTTCAACTGTTAAAGGAGAGGATATCGCTAAGACAACAGCGAGTAATCCAGCAGAAGCTTTACAAGGTAAAGCAGCCGGTGTTCAGGTACTTTCTTCTGGTGGTAGTCCAGGTGCTTCACCTCAAATATTAGTTAGAGGTATAACAACAAATAATGGGAGTCAGCCACTTATTGTGCTGGATGGAGTTATGTTGCCTGACGGGACTTCGCTTAACTTTTTGAATCCGGCTGATATTGAAAATTTTCAAATTTTAAAAGATGCTTCGGCCTCCGCTATTTATGGTTCCAGAGCGTCAAATGGAGTGGTGTTAATTAGCACTAAAAGGGGGAAAGAAGGAAAGTCAATTGTAAATGTTGATCTTTCTTACGGAATGCAGCAGATGCAAAAAATTAATATGGCTGGTGCTGACGAATATATTAAAGTTGTGAATCTAAGAAGAACTAATGATGGCGCACAACCTTTATATGATCCGGCTAATTTTAATACAGACACTGACTGGTGGAATGAAGTAATCGAAAATTATGCACCAATAACAAATGCCAATGTTAGAGCATCTGGAGGTTCAGAAAAAATAAATTATGCAGCTAGTGTTAGTTTTTTTGATCAACAATCTAATTATGATAAAGGTTGGTATCAAAAAGTAACTGGACGTTTCAATGTTGATTTTAAAATATCAGATAAAATTAAATTAAAACAAGATTTGAGTCCAAGAGTAGAACGTTATGAAAATACTCCTGCAGCTTTGTATAATTTGTTACGAATTGATCCTTTGACTGAAGTGTACTTGCCTCAAAGTGAGAGAGTAGGACGTAATATTTATAGTATCTATGCGGCAAGTAAAAATAATGTCCCCAATCCTGTAGGTAATATTGCACGCCAATTCAATGAAACTTTCTTTTTTGGATTTTTCTCAAACACACAATTGGATTATAAAATCACACCAGAATTAACTTTTAGCAGTCAATTAGGGCTTAATGTTACAAATGCACAAACCGATGTTTTTACACCACAATATTTTACTACTCCAAATCAGCAAAATGAAATCAATAACATAGCTAGGAATACGAATAGAAATTTTGATTATGTATTGAATAATACCATTAATTTCAAAAAGACCATTAAGGAAAAACATTATATGAATCTTCTAGGAGGTATTTTATATGATGCTCAAAATTATAATTATTTGAATGCTTCAAGAGATGGAGTGCCAGATAATGAAAACCCTGATTTGAGATATCTTGATGCGGCTCAGGGTGAAGGAATTACAGTAAATGGAAACGAAGCGCAGGATAATATTTTCTCAGCAATTTTTAGAGCTATCTATAGTTATGACAATAAGTATTATTTTACCGGATCTTTAAGAAGGGATCAGTCTTCAAGATTTCCAAAAGATAATCGGACAGGTAATTTTAAAAGTGCTTCATTTGCTTGGGATATTGATTCTGAAGATTTTTTCAAAAGTTCTGTTATTAACAACTTACGTTTGAAAGTAGGAATTGGTGAAGTAGGAAATCAAAATATTAGTAGAGCAGGTCAGTTTTTCTCAGTAGGTTCTGATAGTTATGTTTTTAATGGAGAGCGAGTTGTTAGTAGCTTCTTGTCTCAATTTGGAAACACCAATCTTAAATGGGAAACCGTAAGAGATAAAAACATAGGTATTGAAACCAGTTTCTTTGATAGTGCATTAGATTTTTCTTTTGAATATTATAAAAAGACATCCAAAGACTTATTGTTTAATGTAGAGTTGCCAAATTATACCGGAATTCCAGGTTTAGTGGCTCAAAACGTAGGAAGTTTTGAATCTGAAGGATTCGATGCACAATTGGGTTATAACAAAAAAATGGGGGATTTTACTTTAGGGTTGAATTTTAATATTTCTACAAACAAAAGTAAGGCAGTTGCCCTTGCTCCAGGTAATGAACAAATATTTGGACAAAACCGTCCAGACTTAGGAGGTAGATTTATCAAAATAAGTGAATTAGGTCAAACAGTTGGATTGTTTTACGGATTTAAAACTAATGGGATTTTTCAAAATCAAACAGAATTGAATTCCCATACCTCTAATGATGGTACTGCCATTCAACCTAATGCAAAAGTAGGTGATTTAAGGTTTGTTGATAAAAATAAAGATGGTCTATTAAATGATAATGACTTACAAGTAATTGGAAATCCATTTGCCGATTTTTATGGAGGACTTACAGCAAATCTTCAATATAAAAACATAGATTTCTCAATGCAATGGTATGGAACCTATGGGAATGATGTTTTTAACTACCCTTCCACATTTTTGTATTCTGGAGTACAGGACGTGAATGTTGCTGAGGGAGCCTTGAATAAAGTTTGGACACCTGAGAACACAGGAGCTAAATATCCAAGATTGACACAATTGGATCGTAACGGAAACTATCAAAGACCTTCGGATTTATTTATTGAAGATGGTTCTTATTTGAGATTGCGTAATGTACAATTGGGTTATAATTTTAATATTAAAGGATTTCAAAAATGTAGATTCTATATTTCAGGACAAAATTTACTTACACTAACTAAATATTCCGGGTTTGACCCTGAAGTAGCTGCAGGAGGAAATGTTATCAATGATTTTGGAATAGACTATGCTAGAAATCCGGTAACAAAAACATATTTATTAGGACTTAATTTAACACTATAAAAATATTATGAAAAAGATTGTTTTATTATGTATTATTTGTGTATCTTTTCTGATGGTATGCTGTAATAATGAAGATTTTTTAGATCAACCCTTAAGAGGGAGACAACAGTTAGATGATTATTTTTCTACCCCCCAAAATGCGGAAGCATTTATAAATGGAATTTATAAGAAAGTAAATGGTGAAAGTTGGTGGCAGGCCAATTTTCAACGACAAATTAATGATATGGCTACTGATGATAACTGGTCTGGAAACACTGCGCAACCACGACCAGATATTTCGGGGATATCTGCCTATAATGTTTTTCCAGGATCACAATATTTTAATTCGTTTTGGGAAAATCACTATATAGGAATTACTAGAGCAAATATTTCAATAGATAGAATTCCAGCCATAGAAATAGAAGAGAGCATCAAAAGGAGAATGTTGGGTGAAGCTCATTTTCTAAGAGCATTCTTTTACTTTGACTTGGTGCGTAATTTTGGTGGTGTTCCTATCGTAACAACATACACAGAGTTATTAGAACCTGCGATAAATGATAAAACACGTTCTTCTGTTGCAGATGTTTACAAATTGATAGAAGAAGATTTACAAATAGCCATAAATAATTTACCGTTAAGAAGTGAATATCCGGCTAAAGATTTGGGTAGAGCAACAAAAGGGGCAGCGCAATCATTACTAGCAAAAGTATATTTGACTGAGGAAAAATGGGCTTTGGCTCAAACCAATGCTAACGATGTAATTGTATCTGGGGAATATCAATTAGAACCCGATTTTGCAAATATTTATAGTGTTGATAATCATCATGGAGTAGAATCTATTTTCGAAATCGACTACATTAACAACCCCGTTTTTCAAGAAATTGGAGCGCAATTACCAATTACCAATGGTAGTAGAGGTGATCAAGGTTGGGGTTGGGGTAGTCCAACTAGTGATTTGGAAAATGCTTTTTTAAGTGAAGGTGATAATATCCGTTTGCGTTCAACTATTATTAAACATGGTGAACCTGTGTATGGTGATCCTGATGTGACATCATTTAACGCTTTGCCGTCTGAGAATAAATCAGGACGTACTAATAGAAAATACTATGTCCCTGTGGCCAAGAGACCAGTGCCTTATGCAAGAGGACAAATTGCTTTGCCATATATTCATTTAAGATTAGCAGATGTACTGTTAATTCATGCTGAAGCTGCCTATTTTAATAACGACCCTACATCGGCAAAATTATCATTGAAAAAAGTTCGAGACAGAGTGCAATTACCAACCGATATGTCGCTAACAGGTATAGCATTGAGAGATGCAATCTGGAAAGAAAGAAGATTAGAGTTGGCACTTGAACACCAAAGATTTTATGACTTAAGAAGACAAAAAATTGATGGTATTCCCAGAATGGCTTTGATTATGGGGCCAAATGGATCTTTTGTGAAATATAATACCCAAATTAGTACAGATCCTTATGAAACAACTAATTTAAATGAGTCTCAAGAAAAAGGAATCTTTTTTGACGTTAGTAAGCATCTTTTGTGGCCAATACCTCCAAAAGAAATTCAGTTATCTAGAGGTAATATTGTACAAAATCCAGGCTATTAGTATGTCTTTTAGGTAAGGATAATGAATTAAAGACTATTAATTCCATTAATAGTCTTTAGTTTTTTAGTTATGAAACTAATTAAGAAAGAGCTTGGATTTGTTGAATTTGATTATTGCAATCTGGACAAAACCCTAAAGATTACATTGCACTAATCCTTCATTTAACTATTGATTAAAGCTTTTAAAATTATTACATATAGTTTGTTTAATAATAAAATATTTATAAAATGAAAATCAATAAAATAAAAATTGTTTTTTTAATGATTATAGGGCTTTCAATTGTGTCATGTACTAACAATGATCCGACTGATCCTAACGATCCTAAATATAATGATCTCGATAATAATGATAATGGACCAACTGCAGATGTAGTTTTAACTGTAGATGCTTCAGATAAAATAGCCATTAATCCTGAAATTTTTGGGGTTAATAATGATTGGAAACAAATTCCTAATTCAACTTTTACAGGTTTTGCGAATATGTTAAAAAGTATCAATTATACGGTAGTAAGGTATCCAGGGGGATGGGAGTCTGAGTACTATGATTGGGATACCAATACTACTCCAACTTGGAATTCTGCACCATCTGTGGCAGGAGCATCTATTGAAACACTCAAGTCTAATATTAACAGTTATTCGATTGTGATTCCTACTACTTTAGCAATGGATAAGGCTGTAGGATCTGCACAGTTTAATACGGCTGTGGAAACTTTAAAAGCAACAGCTGAAAAAGCAATTACAAAAGCTGGTTTAGAACAATCAGGAATAATTGAAATTGGAAATGAGTGGTGGTTGCAATGGGCTGGAGGAGTTAGTAGAGCTGAAAAGTTAACTAAATATACAAATATAGCTATGGCATTGGCAGCACATCTAAATATAAAATATCCCAACCATAAGTTTAAGTTATTGGTAAATGGCGATTATACTAAACCTGAAGAATTTACCACAATGAAGCAACAGTTTACTACGGCTTATGACGTTATTGATGGTGTTGCACTTCACACTTATGCGGGTTATCAGACTGATACGCACAATATGTCCGAGTTAGAGTCAAGGATAAAAGCCTGTGCTACTAATTTTAATCCAAACAAAAAATTTATCTATTTGTCTGAGTGGATGCCTTCTAGAGATTATAATGATCGTGCATTATATATGGAAGCAGCTAATATTATTCCAGATATGATTCAGATTTATGCTAGGTCTAATGCTAATGCAGCGGCATATTGGCCTCCAGTTAATACCTCTATTCCAGGTTTAGGGTTGACTAATTGGAATTTTTCAACTGTGTTTCCAGTTGGGCAAATTATGGGAGAATTATCAAAATCCTACAAAGGATTCGCACTGAAAACGATTTCAAATAAATTTCATATTGCAGCGGCTTTGAATGATGCACAGACAATGGTGGTTTTTGTTACAGGAGGAAAGGAAACTGCGGCTCTAACAGCTGTTAAAGTGGCAAACTTCACTATCGGTTCAATTGAAAAGATTGAAAGATATGTGCCAGCAGATTACAATGAAACGAATAAAGCAGCTTCTTATATTACAGAAGAGGTGACGGCTAAATTAAACAAGAATAATGAGGTTGTTTTTAATGTAAATAAAGAAGGTAAATATCAAATCTATAAAATAGTATTAAAAGCCAAGTAAATACCTTAAAAGTATTATTGTCCATATTTATGATTTTTATGTCTATTTTTAAAAGATATCATAACTCTAAATTTGTATAATAACAGCAAGCCAATTATAGCTTATTTGAGCACAACAAAAATGAAAAAATACAATACCAATATCGTTTATGTTTTTAGTTTTCTTATTATGTCTCTATTAATAGGTGCAAATTTATATGCACAACAATTAAAAGTTGAAATAAACAGGAATAAGGTTTTTCAAACAATAGATGGTTTTGGTGCTTCAGATGCGTGGCGATGCCAATTTGTGGGTAAAAATTGGCCAGAAAGTAAAAAAGAGAAGATAGCCGAATTATTATTTAGCAAAGAACTTGACAAAAACGGAAACCCTAAAGGAATTGGTCTTTCATTATGGCGTTTTTATATTGGAGCTGGCACTGCAGAACAAGGAGATAGTTCAGAGATTAAAAATGAATGGAGGCGTGCGGATTCTTTTATAGATGCTACTGGTAATTATAATTGGAATAAACAACAAGGCCAACAATGGTTCTTAAACAAAGCAAAATCCTATGGAGTAGAAAAGTTTTTAGCATTCTCAATTGCAGCTCCTGTTCAATGGTCAAAAAACGGTAAAGGCTTTGGTGTAGGGAATAAAGATGGAGAAATCAATCTAAAAGAAGAACATTTTGATGATTATGCTGCATTTATGGTCGCGTTTTTAAAGCATTTTAAATCTAAAGGATTGTCTTTTGACTATTTGAGTCCTATAAATGAACCACAATGGGATTGGGAAACAAAAACACAAGAAGGCACGCCTGCAACCAATGACAATGTTCTAAAACTCACACAATTGTTGGATGCTCATATTGAAAAAAGTAATCTTGATACAAAGATAGTTTTAGCTGAGGCAGCTGATTTGCGTTGGTTGTATTCAAATTTTAACAAACCGGAACGAGGGAATCAAATTGATTATTTTTTTAGTCAAAAAAAGTCTTTTAAAAATGTAGAAAATAAAATTTCCGGGCATAGTTATTTTACTACTTGGCCTGTAGACAGTTTAATCGCTATTAGGCAAAAGCTAAATGATAAATTAGCAAAACATCCTAAGTTAGAATATTGGCAAAGTGAATTTTGTATTCTAGAGAAATCAGATGATATCGGCGGCGGTGGTAAAAGAGATTTAGGAATGGATACTGCTCTGTATGTCGCTAGGGTAATTCACGCAGATTTAACACTGGCAAATGCAAGTTCCTGGCAATGGTGGACAGCAATATCTGATGCTGATTTTAAAGATGGTTTGATTTATTTAGATACTGGAATCGAGAACGATATGTATAACAAAGAATCGCTTAAGAAAGATGGAAATTTTCACGATTCAAAATTGTTATGGGCTTTGGGGAATTTTTCAAGATTTGTACAACCTAATATGGTTCGTATAGACATAAAGTCTAGTAGTAATAAAGAACTCAAAGACCAATATAAGGATCTGATGCTTTCAGCCTATCTGAATACTAAAACTTCAGAAGTTTCAATAGTAGCCATTAATTATAGTGATGAAAATAAAGAGCTAGAAATTCCAGGTGTTACATTAGATAAACTATTTGTTACTTCAAAAGACAAGAATCTAGAAGCAACTAGTATAAGTAAAAATAATATCAGCATTGAAGCAAGGTCGATTAGCACATTAACAGGACTATTAATAAAATAAAATATAAAATGAGAATAAATAGAGTGGTTAGTTTAGTTTGTTGTCTTTGTTTTACAACTGTTTTTATAAATGGTTGTAAAAACAAAGAAGCAATAGTTAAAACTGAAAAAAGTAAAAAGCCAAATGTCATTTTTATTTTGGCTGATGATTTAGGAGTGAATGACTTAAGTTATGCAGGTAGTAAATATTATGAAACTCCTAATATAGACCGTATAGCAAATGAAGGAGTAGAATTTACTCAAGGCTATGCCGCATGCCAGGTGTGTAGTCCATCTAGAGCAAGTATATTAACAGGTCAGTTTACAGTGAATCATGGTATTACAGACTGGATTGGCGCAGAGACTGGAGAAAAATGGGCTAAAAGAAACAATACTAAAATTCTGCCCTCAGAATACGTTCACACAATTCCAACTGAAGACATTACTATCGCTGAAGCAATGAAAGCGGGTGGTTACAAGACTTTTTTTGCTGGTAAATGGCATTTAGGTGATGAACCTTCAACACCTGAAAATAATGGTTTTGATATTAACATTGGAGGATGGGAAGTAGGCAGTCCTAAAGGAGGCTATTATGCACCTTGGGATAATCCGAAATTAAAATACAAATATGAAGGTGAAAACTTAACAATGAGATTAGCTCAAGAAACAGTTGATTTCATAACAGAAAATAAAGACAAGCCATTTTTTGCCTATTTATCATTTTATGCAGTTCACGGTCCAATTGAAACAACCGAGCAAAAATGGAATAAGTATAGAAATAAAGCCGAAGCGCAAGGCATCCCTAATTCAGGTTTTGAAATGGAACGTGTTTTACCTATTAGAGTGGTACAAGATAATCCTGTTTATGCTGGGCTAGTAGAAAGTATGGATGATGCGGTAGGTTTGGTTTTGGATAAATTAAAAGAACTTCATTTAGATGAAAATACCATCATTGTATTTACTTCTGACAATGGTGGTGTTGCCAGTGGTGATGCTTTTTCAACTTCAAACTTACCTTTAAGAGGTGGTAAGGGATATCAATGGGAAGGCGGAATTAGAGAACCATATCTAATGAAAGTACCTCAGTTAAAAAATGGTCCCAAAAAGATTGAATATCCTGTATCAGGGGTGGATTTTTATCCAACATTATTAGACCTAACAGGGGTAAAAATCAAACCAACACAGAAAATTGATGGTATAAGTTTAGCACCTTTATTAAAAGGAAAATCGGTAAATGAAAGAGCTTTGTTTTGGCATTATCCACATTATGGAAATCAAGGTGGCGAACCTGTAAGTATTATTAGAAGAGGGGAGTGGAAATTAATTCATTATTGGGAGGATGGACACGACGAGCTTTATAATTTGCATAAAGATATGGGCGAGAAAAATGAAGTTTCCAAAAGTAATGTGACTGTTGCTACACAACTTAGAAAAGAGTTAGATGATTTTTTAACTGAAACAAAAGCAAAAATCCCTGTCCAGAATTCTAAATATGATGATGCTTTATCAAAAAAACAATATGAAAACAGGAAAACAAAAATGCGTTCTGATTTAGAGAAACAACGCAAAGATTTTTTAAGTAAAGATTTCCAACCCAATGCTAATTGGTGGGATAGTAAAACAACCAAAGATTAATATTTTTTCAAATAAATACAATAACCTAAAAACCATATGGATACTACTAAATTTAATTTCACTTACCTACTCTTTTTAGCACTGGTTTCTGCTATGGGAGGATTTTTATTCGGATACGATTGGGTTGTTATAGGAGGAGCTAAGCCATTCTATGAACTTTTCTTTGGAATCAGTAGCCTTCCTGCTTTACAAGGATGGGCAATGAGTAGTGCTCTAGTAGGTTGTATTTTTGGAGCTGTGATTTCCGGTTTTGTATCGGACCGTTTTGGTAGAAAAAACCCTTTGATTTTAGCTGCCGTATTTTTTTCTCTTTCGGCTTTTGGAACTGGCTATGTTGACACTTTTACGCCCTTTATTATTTATAGATTAATTGGTGGTTTAGGAATTGGGTTAGCATCAACATTATCACCAATGTATATTGCCGAAATTGCTCCCGCTAAATATAGAGGTCAGTTTGTTGCCATCAATCAGCTTACCATTGTTATTGGAATTTTAGCAGCTCAAATAGCAAATTATTATATCGCAGAAACAATTCCTGCTTCCAGCACGGCTGAGATGATGTTGAACTCTTGGAACGGACAAATGGGGTGGAGATGGATGTTTTGGGCTGAATTAGTGCCTGCTTTGGCCTTTTTTTTCTTGATGTTTGTTGTACCTAAGAGTCCAAGGTTTTTGATGAAAATTAATAATGATGAAGCGGCTTATAAAGTTTTGTCTAAAATTGGAGGAAAAGCTTATGCAGAAACTGAATTGAAGAACATCAAATTGACACTTAATGAAAATGTTAATCAAAAAATTAGTTACTCAGATTTCAAAAGTCCAAAAGTTAAACCCATACTCTTTATTGGAATTGTATTAGCCATTTTTCAACAATGGTGCGGAATTAACATCATTTTTAATTATGCCGAAGAAATATTTACAGCTGCTGGGTATAATGTAGGTGATATGTTATTTAATATCGTAATTACAGGAAGTGTTAATCTAATATTCACTTTTGTTGCCATGCGTACGGTTGATAGTTGGGGTCGAAGAAAGTTAATGCTATTTGGTTCAATGGGATTGGCTCTTGTATATTCGATTTTAGGAGGAGCGTATTATTTTGAATTCACAGGTTGGCCTGTCCTACTCCTAGTTATCATTGCAATTAGCATCTATGCCATGTCATTGGCTCCCATCACTTGGGTTGTTTTATCTGAAATATTTCCTAATAGATTGCGTGGTGTAGCGATGTCTATAGCTACATTTTCATTATGGATTGCTTCTTTTATACTCACCTTTACATTCCCAATTTTAAATGATTTATTAGGAGCTTCTGGGACATTTTGGGTATACAGCTTCATCTGTGTCTTAGGTTATCTTTTCATAAAAAGAAAATTACCAGAAACTAAAGGTAAAAGCTTAGAAGAAATCGAGAGGGAGTTAATTGACATAAATACAAAGTAATATGGTATTCAATTTATTAAAAGTAAGAATGTTTAGTTATTTGTTGTTATTGATTGGTTTTAGTTATGCTAGTGCCCAACAAATTGCTAATCCTGAAAGCTATCTAGATTCTTTAAAACAAGAGTTAAAAGTAAAATGGCCCAAAAACAGTACTAAGAATTTAGTTTTTCATGGTCATTCAGTACCTACTGGTTATTTAACTAATGGTGTAACAGACCGTTTGAATGCCTATCCTTTTTTGACATTGAAGTTATTAAATGATAATTATCCTTATTCTGTGGTTAATATAATAACAACTTCAATTGGCGGGGAACAGTCGGAGCAAGGTGCTAAACGATTTAAAAAAGAGGTATTAATTTATAAACCAGATGTACTTTTTATAGATTATGCACTTAATGATCGAAGTATCGGCTTAGAACGTGCTTTGATTGCTTGGGAACAAATGATCCAAGAGGCTTTAGAATATGGTACAAAAGTCATTTTACTGACACCAACACCCGATTTAAAAGAAGATATAACCTCTGATGATGCTCCGTTAGAAAAGCATAGTCAGCAAATTAGATCTTTAGCTAAAAAATATAATCTGGGATTAGTGGATAGTTATTCGTATTTCAAATCTTTAGCTAAAACACAACCACTACCAGCCTTTATGGCACAGAATAATCACATTAATCAAAAAGGACATCAATTTGTTGCCAATTCAATTTATGAATATTTCAAATATTGATTTATAAATTATAATCTAATAAAGAGCGCTCTTAAGAAAACAAAAATAGTAAGTGAAAAATAATTGTCTGTTGTTGAAAACAGATTTAAAAATATGAATATGAAGACTGTAAAAGCTTGGAAAGAGAAAGTAATTATTCCTACTTATGAAGTTGGGAAACCTGAAAAGTATCCTGTTTTTTTAGATAAACGTGTTTATCAAGCAAGTTGTGGAGCTGTTTATCCACATCCTGTAATTGAAACCATGAGTGATACCAAAGTAGATAAAGAATGGGATGCAATTTTTATCGAAAATGATTATATCAAAATTATGGTTTTACCAGCATTAGGAGGCAGAATCCAAATGGCTTACGACAAAATCAGAGAACGTCATTTTGTTTACTATAATCAAGTTATAAAACCAGCATTGGTAGGTTTGACAGGACCTTGGATTTCAGGTGGAATTGAATTTAACTGGCCACAACATCACAGACCAAGTACCTATGATCCAACAGATTTCACTATTGAAGAAAACGAAGATGGTAGTGTAACTGTTTGGGTGAGTGAAGTAGAGCGTATGTTCCGTACCAAAGGAATGGCTGGATTTACATTATATCCAGATAAAGCTTATTTAGAAATTAAAGCACAATTGTATAACAGAACACCACATCCACAAACTTTTCTTTGGTGGGCAAATCCTGCGGTGGCCGTAAACGATCATTACCAATCAGTGTTTCCTCCCGATGTACATGCCGTTTTCGATCATGGGAAACGTGATGTATCTGAGTTTCCAATAGCTAAGGGAGAGTACTATAAAGTGGATTACTCGCCAGGAACGGATATTTCGAATTATAAAAATATTCCAGTACCTACTAGTTATATGGCTATTACGTCAGAATATGATTTTGTTGGTGGATATGAAAATGATTCTAAAGGAGGTTTGCTTCATATTGCCGATCATAATGTATCGCCTGGAAAAAAACAATGGACTTGGGGGAATGGAGATTTTGGACAAGCTTGGGATAGAAACTTAACTGATGAAGACGGGCCATACATTGAGCTGATGTGTGGTGTTTATACAGATAATCAACCTGATTTTTCTTGGATGCATCCTTATGAAGAAAAAAGCTTTAAACAATATTTCATGCCATACTATAATGTAGGCGTGGTGAAAAATGCAACTAAGGAAGCTTTAGTAAATTTAGAAATTATTGACGGCAAAGCTTTGGTGAAAGTGTATGTTACATCCGAATATAATAGCGCTATTGTTTCTTTGAAAGGCAAAAAAGGTGTGCTATTGGAAGAAGTTGTCAATTTATCACCAGAACACGGCTTTGAAAAGTCGGTTGAATTAAATGGCTCTGAATTTGAAGATTTAAAAGTATCTGTTACGGATAAATCAGGAAATGTATTGGTTGCATGGGCACCTGATACAAAAGCAGATGCTGAAATTCCAGAGCCTGCAAAAGCAGCCAAAGAACCAAAGGCTATTGATTCTGTTGAAGCGTTGTATTTACAAGGTTTGCACTTAGAACAATACAGGCACGCTACTTTTAGTCCTATTGATTATTATGAAGAAGGATTGCGTAGAGCACCTGATGATGTAAGATGCAATAATGCTATGGGATTGTTAAACTTAAGAAAAGCACAACTGGAAACAGCAGTGGAATATTTTGATAAAGCTATTGACACACTTACCAGACATAATCCTAACCCTTATGATGGCGAGCCTTATTTTAATAAAGGATTAGCATTGAGTTTTTTAGGTAAAAAAGACGAAGCTTATGCTAGTATTTTTAAAGCTTGTTGGAATGCACAATGGCAAGATGCAGGTTATTTTAACTTAGCACAAATTGATTGTCTAAGAGGTGATTTAACAAAAGCCTTAGATTTAATTGACAGAGCTTTAATTAAGAACTGGCATAATCATAAAGGAAGACATTTAAAAGTGATTATCCTTAGAAAACTTGGAAAATTAGAAGAAGCTAATAAACTTATTGAGGAATCTTTGGCTATTGATAAATTTAATTTTGGTGTTCTATATGAGCGTTTTATAATATCTAATAAACAAGAAGATTTAGATTGCTTCAAAGAATTAATTAGAGATTACGCTCATAATTATATCGAATTTTCTTTAGATTATGCTATGGCTGGACAATATGAGGAAGCAATTTCAATATTAAAAGTGCATACTGACGGCAAATCTCAGGTATATCCAATGGTAAATTATTTTATGGGTTGGTATTTTGATCAAAAAGGAGAGGCAGCACAAGCTCTGGAATGCTACAAAAAAGCATCAAAAATGCCGGATACGTATTGTTTTCCAAATAAAATTGAAGAAGTATTAGCACTGCAAGCAGCTTGCAAAGCCAATCCAACAGATGCCAAAGCGTTCTACTATTTAGGAAACTTTTGGTACGCCTCAAAACAATATAAGGAAGCACAAGAGTGTATGGAAATGTCTGTTGCACTAGATGATTCTTTTGCAATTGTACATCGTAATTTGGCTTTACTGTATTATAATAAAACCAATCAAAAAGACTTGGCAAGAAAGCATTTAGAAAAAGCTTTTGAACTGGATGCAACTGATGCACGTTTGTTAATGGAACTAGACCAGTTGTACAAAAAAATAAATGTTTCTGCTGATGAACGTCTGACACTTTTAGAAAAAAACATCGACCTAACGATTCAAAGAGATGATTTATACTTGGAGCGTATTGCATTGTATAACATAAAAGGTGATTTTGAAAAAGCTAAATCGTTATTAGAACAACGTCAATTTCACCCTTGGGAAGGTGGTGAAGGCAAAGTGCCTTTCCAATATTTAACTATTCAGGTAGAATTAGCTAAAAAATATATTGGTGAAGGAAACTATCAAAAGGCCATTGACTACTTAGAGCAAGCAAAAGTTTACCCTCATAATTTAGGCGAAGGTAAATTATATGGTACTCAAGAAAATGACATCCATTATTGGTTGGGTTGTGCTTATCAAGGTTTAGGAAATGAAGAAATAGCAAAGGGTTATTTTGAAAAAGCATCTGAAGGTCTTAGCGATCCAAGCCCAGCTATTTTTTACAATGATCAACAACCCGATAAGATATTTTATCAAGGATTAGCATTGCAAAAATTAGGTAGAACCGAAGAAGCCAATACCCGTTTTGAAAATCTATTGAACTACGGTCAATCGCATATGAATGATGAGGTCAAGCTTGATTATTTTGCGATTTCGCTTCCAGATTTATTAATTTGGGAAGAAGATTTGAACGTAATCAATCAAATACATTGTAATTATTTGATAGGATTGGGACAACTTGGATTGGGGAAACAAGAGGAAGCTGTTAGAACTTTCAATTCGGTTACAAGTATGTGTTTTCATTTACCGGCACATATCCATGCTAATTTTGAAGGAAGTTTCATTAATAGTTAAACAAAGAACAATAAGCTGTTTGGATTAATTTGATAGAAAGCTTAAAAACAGATGATAATGATAAATAAAATAGCAAACTTTCTGTTGTTAATACTAACACTTACGGCTCATTATATTGGGATTGCTCAAAAAGGCGATCCCAATATAATTATCATTTATGTCGATGATTTAGGTTATGGAGATATAGGTGTCAATGGGGCGATTGGAGTTAAAACGCCAAATGTTGACTATTTAGCGAAGAATGGTTTGAATTTTACAGATGCTCATAGTAGTGCCTCAACCTGTACTCCATCACGCTATTCGCTTTTAACAGGTGAATACGCTTTTAGAAATAATGCAGCTATATTAGAAGGTGATGCCCCTTTAATCATTGATACAAACAAAGAAACACTTCCTGCTTTGTTACAAAAAGCGGGTTATACAACGGGTGTTGTAGGAAAATGGCATTTAGGACTTGGCAGAGGAAAAATTGATTGGAACAAAAGAGTGAGTCCTGGACCAAAAGAAGTGGGGTTTGATTATAGTTTTTTAATTCCAGCAACAGGAGATAGAACGCCTTGTATTTTTTTAGAAAATCAAGAAGTGGTTGGCTTGGATTTATCGGATCCCATTACGGTTAGTTACGGAACAAGAATTGATGGCTACCCAATAGGTAGAGAACATCCTGAGTTATTAAAAATGCATACAGACCCCTATCATCAAGGAGCTATTATCAATGGAATTAGCCGTATAGGTTTTATGGATGGTGGTAAAAAAGCTTTATGGGTAGATGAGGATTTCCCTTTTGTACTTACCAAAAAAGCAAATGCGTTTATTGAAGAAAATAAAGAAGATAAATTCTTTTTATATTTTTCACTACATGATATACATCAACCAAGGGTCGCTAATATAAAATTTGTTGAAAGCAGTACGATGGGACCTCGAGGAGATGTCATTGCACAAATGGACTGGTGCGTAGGTCAAATTACAGAACAATTAAAGAAAGTAAATCTTCTCCATAATACTTTAATCGTATTTACGAGTGATAACGGCCCTATATTAGACGATGGTTATTTAGATTATGCTACAGAGTTATTGGGAACTCATAAGCCTGGTGGACCATATAGAGGGACTAAATATTCCGTTTATGAAGCAGGTACACGCATGCCTACTATAGTGCATTGGCCAAAAAAGGTAAAGCCAGGAACAAGTTCAGCGTTAATTTCACAAGTTGATTTGTATGCTTCATTAGCCGATTTAGTAAATCAAAAACCAGTAAAAGGAGCGGCTCCCGACAGTAAAAACCTTATTAATACATGGTTAGGTAAAACAGAAAAAGGACGTGATTTTTTACTGGAAGAGTCTTATACATTTGGATTAAGAATGGGTAACTGGAAGTATGTACAACCAAAAGACCAACAAGTGCCAAAATGGATCAGTGATAAATTTGTTGATCCTGGATTTAGAAAAGAAGTGCAATTATTCAATTTAGATAATGACCCATCTGAAAGCCTGAATGTTTATAAAGAATTCCCTGAGATAGTTGCAAAAATGGAAAAGGAAATGATTAAAATTTTAAAAAAATAAAGTACAATTTTATGAAGCGTTATATCTGTTTATTTTACATTTTGTTGTCATTAAATTTAGTTTCTGCACAAGACAGACCTAACATTCTATGGGTAACCATTGAAGATACATCGCCTCAGTTTATTGGTTGTTATGGCAATAAAGATGCTGGTACACCTGTTATTGATAAACTCGCAAAAGAAGGTATACGTTTTACCAATGCTTTTTCAACAGGAACGGTATGTGCAGCAAGTAGGTCTACTATTATTACCGGGGCAAAAACTTACACAATGGGTACTGGCCATCAAAGAAGTCAATATCCAATACCTAATTATATAAAAGGTTTCCCCTATTATTTAAAAAAACTAGGATATTATACTTCTAATAATCCCAAAACAGACTATAATATTGCTAATGAAAAAGATTTTATAAAAGAAGCTTGGGATGAGTGTTCTAAAAAAGCGAGTTGGGACGGACGAGGGGAAAAACAACCATTTTTTTCAGTATTTAATTTTGATGATTCTCATCAATCAAGAACTATGTCTTGGACTTTTGAGCAGTATGAAAAATATGTTTGGAATCAGCTTCCAAAAGAAGACAGAATAGCAGATGACGCTTTTGAAATGCCACCTTTTTATAATGACACTCCCGAAATGCGAAAACAATTTGCGAGAGTCTATAATTCGATAAAACTTACTGATAATAAAATTGGTAAATTACTAACAAAGCTTGAAGAGGATAAGTTACGAGACAATACCATTATTTTCTTTTATGCAGATCACGGGGAAGGTATTCCTAGAGCTAAGACTAATGGTATTGGTTTAGGATATCGCGTTCCTTTTATAATTTGGTTTCCAGAAAAATGGAAGCACCTTTCTCCTTGGGGAACCGCTAGCGTGTCTGATGAGTTAATAACTTTTGAAGATTTGGGACCAACCATCATAAATTTATTGGGTGGGAAAGTACCAGATTATATGAAAGGCACACCGTTTTTAGGTCAATCGAGGGAAAACAAAAAGAAATATCGTTTGCTTTCTACTGATAGGGTAGATAATGGATTAGATTTGGTAAGAAGTGTAACCGACGGGAAATATGTGTATTCTAGGAATTTTATGCCATTCATTCCAGAAGTACGATACATTAATTATTTAGAAATTGCTGATATCACAAAGCATATGCGTAACGACTTAAAACATAATAAGCTTAACGCATTGCAATCGCGTATTTTTAATGAACGTCCTTTGGAGGTGTTGTATGATATAGAAAATGATATTTGGGAAACCAAGAACTTAGCGGAGAACCCAAAATACAAATCTGTTTTAGAAAACATGAGGCACTATATGGATAGTGAGCTTATAAAAGCAAAAGACATCTTGTTCATGCCAGAATATGAAATAGTGAAAATTTCAAAAACACAAACACCCTACGAATATCGTTTAGACGATGCCAATTATAATTTTGATGAAATATATAAAGTAGCATCCCTGTCAGGTAAAAAAGGAGAAGAATTTGTAAAAGCACAAATTAAAAATCTTAAACATCAAGATAAAATCGTTCGCTATTGGGCAAGTATAGGTTTAATGTCACAGGATAAAGCACTTTTACAAGCCTATAAAAAAGATTTGAATAAAGCGCTTCATGATGATTATCCCCCAGTATCTATAACTGTCGCAGCTATTTTATATGAAAAGTTTAATAAAAAAAATGCTGCAAAGATATTAAACAAATTTTGCAAAAATGAAGACTGGACTCTGTCTTTAATGAGTATAAATTACGCACTTTATTTTAAAGATAGGACACCATTTGAGACTACTGTTTCCAAATTGTTAGAAACACCAAATCTTAATTATCACATTAAGAGTGCGTGTGATGATTTTTTGGAAAGTCAAAAAATTAGAAAAGAAATATAAAATCAACAGTATTAAACTAACATAAAAATGATGAAATTTTTTCAACCTGCAGTTGTATTCTTTGTACTGGTCTTAACAAGTGCCTGTTCAACTATTAATATAGATCAAATAGATTTGTCTGGAAAGTGGCAGGTCAAATTAGATTCTACAAATACTGGAGAGAGCAGTAATTGGGCTGCTAAAAAGTTTATGGGAACCAAAATTAATTTACCGGGAACTTTGGATGATGCAGGTATTGGAAAGCCAAACAATTTAGAGCCAGCTATCAATAATTATGTGATGTCTAACTTGGCTAGAAAGCATCAATATATAGGGAAAGCATGGTATCAGAGAGAGATTGAAATTCCAGCCTCATGGAAAGGGAATGTTGTGAAATTGAATCTAGAAAGAATTATTTGGGAGTCTGCTGTATATATTGACGGTAAACTTGTAGGTAAAGCTAATAGTCTTATTGGGAATCATGTGTATGATTTAACAACGCATTTAACTCCAGGAAAGCATTTATTGACTGTTTGTATTGATAACTCGAACCAATTCCCATTGATAAATGTAGCTGGAACAAAATACCCAGATCCTGTAAATCAAGATATGGCACATGCTTATACGAATCATACTCAAATAAAATGGAATGGTATTCTAGGTGATTTGTCTATAAATGTTTCAGATAAAAATACGCCTAACGATATACAGATTTATCCTAATGTAAAGGATAATAAGTTAAAAATTACTTTTAGTCAATCTAAATTTAGTGATAACAAAGTGAATTGTATCATTAGAGACGTAAAAGGTGAAGTTATATTTAATGAAAAAATACAGGCCTTAATAGAAAACGACAACTCAATTAGTATTGAAATTGATAGGCCAAAAAACCTTGCATTTTGGAATGAGTTTAATCCTGCTCTTTATGATGTCGAAATTGTTTCAAATACAGGAAGTTCTAAAGCTCGATTTGGCTATAAGGAAGTCAGTAATAAAAATGGAAATTTGACATTAAATGGAAAACGAATTTTTCTTCGAGGTAACTTAGAATGTGTGATTTTTCCATTAACGGGACATCCGCCAATGGAGAAAAAAGAGTGGGCAAAGCTAATTTCTCAAGCAAAAGCTTATGGTTTGAATCATTTGCGTTTTCATTCTTGGTGTCCTCCAAAAGCAGCATTTGAAGCAGCAGATGAAGCCGGAATTTATTGTCAAGTAGAACTGCCTCAGTGGAGTTTAAAAGTTGGTCAAGAGGATAAAACAACTCAGTATTTAAAAGCAGAAGCTAATAAAATAATTCGTGATTATGGAAATCACCCTTCTTTCCTTTTTATGACAATGGGAAATGAATTAGAAGGCGATGCAGCAGTATTAAATACCATGGTTGAAGATTTAAAAAAACAAGACAACCGACACATGTATGCGACTACTTCTTTTTCTTTTCAAAAACCTATGGGAACACGTCCTGAACCTCAGGATGAGTTCTTTATTACACAATGGACAGACAAAGGTTGGGTTAGAGGACAAGGTATTTTTAATGATAAATCGCCTCATTTCAATGCTGATTACACAGCAACAAGTGAGCATGTAAAAATCCCTTTGGTATCACATGAAATAGGACAATATTCTGTTTACCCTGATATGAGTGAAATTTCAAAATACAAGGGTGTTTTAGAACCTCTTAATTTTATTGCTGTGAAGAGAGAATTAGAAAAGAAAGGCTTAATTGGTTCAGCTAAAGATTTTACGTATAATTCGGGAAAACTAGCAGCGTTATTATATAAAGAGGAAATAGAACGCGCTTTGAAAACACCGAGTTTTGATGGTTTTCAGTTGTTACAACTTCAAGATTTTCCTGGACAAGGAACCGCATTAGTTGGTTTATTAAACGCATTTTGGGAATCAAAAGGAATCATTTCAGCGGAAGAGTTTAGACAATTCAATAGCGAGCTTGTACCTCTTGTTCGTTTTGAAAAAGCGGTTTATAAATCTGGAGAAAAATTTACAGCTTCAATAGAAGTGGCTAACTTTTTTGAAGAGAAAAAAAATCAAACTATTTATTGGACACTAACTGATGATGCAGGTACAGTTGTAAAAAAAGGGAATGTGGACGGTGTTAGTTTGACGATTGGAAATAATGTAAATATAGGTGCCATTGAATATCCGGTAACAACAACAACTGCAAAAAGATTAACATTAACAGTGAGTCTAAAAGGAACAAAATATAAAAACAATTGGTCTATTTGGGTGTATCCAAATGTTGTTGCTACAACTGCTAATGATGTGGTTGTTACCTCATCTATTGAAGAGGCTTCAGTAGCTCTCAATCAAGGCAAAAAAGTGTTGTTGAATCCTGATTATAAAACACTAAAAGGAATAGACGGTCGATTTGTACCTGTATTTTGGAGTCCCGTTCATTTTCCTAATCAACCCGCTACTATGGGATTGTTAGTGGATAAAAAACATCCAGCTTTACAAAATTTTCCAACTGATACACATACTGATTGGCAATGGTGGGATTTGTGTATTCAATCAAAATCTGTTATCACTGATTCATTAGATGTTACTCCTATCGTTCGTGTTATTGACAATTTTGTGACCAATCATCATTTAGCAACCGTTTTTGAAGCAAAAATTGGGAATGGGAAACTAATTTTTTCTTCTATGGATTTGACCTCTAAATTAGAAGAAAGACCTGTAGCAAGACAATTGCGATATAGTTTGTTGCAGTATATGAGTGGTACTTCATTTAATCCTACAAAAACAATTTCAATAGAGGATTTAAAAAAAATAAAAGCAGATAAAAAACAAGGGAATTTTTCAGCTAAAGATATTTATAATTGATTTTGTAAATTAAATAATTGAACTGTTTTTATCAACCATACAGAACAGGACAGATTTTGTGTTTTGATAGTGTATTTTTGAGTGATTTTTTTTAGATAAAAATGTTAAATCAATATAGTTCTTAATTTAATCATTGATGTCAATCCCTAATTTATAATTTGGTATCTATGGTTTTTAATTACTTTTTATTCTTTTAAAGAACTTAATAAGAAATCTAAATTATCATTATGAATTTACTCAAAGATTTAAAGTTTTCTAAAGATAACGGAAAAGCATTATACTTGCAGATTGCAGATAGTTTTATTTACAATATCCTTAGAGGAAACATCAAAATGGATGAAAAAGTTCCTTCAATCAATGTCTTTAGTAAAGAGTATAATGTGTCTAGAGATACCATTGAAAAAGCCTATAACGTTTTAAAAGAAAAAAAAATAATAATTTCTAGGAAAGGGAAAGGTCTGTACGTTAATTCTACTGATTTAATTTCAAAAATAAATGTGCTTTTTTTGATAAATAAGTTGAGTCCTTATAAATTGAAAATATATGATGCATTTACTCGTAATATAGGAGCTAAATTTCATACTGATTTTGAAGTATATCATTGTAATGAATCGCTCTTTTTATCTTTAATGGAAAAAAATAAAGATAGATATGATTATTATGTTATAATGCCGCATTTTAAAATAGCTCATTCAGAAGAAAAAGCATTAAAGAAAAAGTCGATTGCTGCAATTAAAAGTATCCCAAGAGATAAACTCATAATAATGGATAATAATGATTTAGAGATTGATGGTAATATAATTGAAATTTATCAGGATTTTGAAAATGATATTTATAATGCTTTAGTATTAGGATTAAAAAAAATTAAAAAATACAGTACTCTAAATTTAGTTATTACAAAAGGGGAAACTTTTCCATATCTTAATAAGATATGTTATGGTTTTATGAGGTTTTGTAATGAACAATTATTTGATTTCAAAATTTTAAATACAATAGAAGAGGATATCGTTATCAATCAAGGTGATTTATTTATTGTGGTATCTGATGATGATTTGGTAAAGCTAATAGATTTAATAAATACTTGTAATTTGATGTTAGGAAAGGAAGTTGGGGTTATTTCTTACAACGAAACACCTTTCAAACGTTTGTTAAACCTCTCTGTCATATCAACAGATTTTGCTAATATGGGAAAAATAGCTGCGGATATGATTATAAATAATGAAAAAGGCAAAATTAAAAATCCATTTACTCTGATTGAAAGAAGTTCTTTTTGAGGATTAATATCCTTTGTACTTAAATTCTTAGTTTTTCTGAGTAGTTAATCATTTAAATTTATATTCAATTAGTAAATATTTTAGTAATTAATATAATTATAAATTTGTATAGATAATTTGAAAAGTAAATAAATTAAACAATGAAATTTTGCAATTTTTTTTTAATAATCAGTTTGTTACTGGTTACAAATGTTAATAGTCAAATAACAGCTAAAGTAGTGGATGGAGATTATCCCCTAGAATACGCAACAGCTACTTTGTTCTCATCAAAAAATAAAGGATTAATTGCGGGAGTGGTTACTGATGTTTCTGGAAAATTTAATTTAAAAAACATTAAAAACGGGAATTATTATTTAGAAGTTTCGTTCATAGGATTTAAAACAAAAATATTCAATGATATTGTAATTAAAGGAGATAAAACAATTGATTTAGGCGTTATTTCTTTACTATCGGCAGAGAACCAATTAAATGATGTTGTCATCCAAAACGGAACAAAAGCATTAACGAACAAAATAGACCGCCAAGTTTATGATGCCAAGGCCTTCCAAAATAGTAAAGGAGGAACAGCTACTGATGTTTTAAGAAACCTACCTTCAATTGCTATGGATGGTCAAGGTGAAATAAGCGTTAGAGGTACTACAGGATTTAAAGTGTTATTAAATGGAAAACCTACTCAGGGAGATATTTCAACAATCTTGGGACAATTACCCGCTAATGCAGTTGAACGTGTGGAAATTGTTACAGCACCTTCAGCTAAGTATGATCCTGATGGTAAAGCAGGTATTTTAAACATTATTACCAAAAAAGGATCTTTAAATGGAGAATTTGCCCAATTAAATATAAAAGGAGGTTTTCCTTCTATCCAAGATTATAATAATCAAGCCCCAGTACACCGGTATGGAATTGATGGAACTTACTCTATAAAAAAGAATAAATGGGATATTGCATTGGGAGGAAGCTATTCTCGTAGTGACATTACCGGACGTAGAGAAGGTGATGTATTTACGATTAATGATGTTGAAAATTATAAAACACAATTTCCATCTGATGGGGAGCGTAGTACTGATTTATTAGATTATAGCGGTCGGCTTACGGTTGATTTTACCCCAAATAAAAATAATAGTTTTGCTTTAGCCTTTTATGGAGGTAAACGAAAAAATGACAGAACGGCTAATATTGTATATAACAATTCAACCACATCATTAACTGATGGAAGCGAGCTTCGTACTTTTGATTATCTGAATGAAAATTTACGAACCCGCGATGGTGATTTTGCATTAGGAAGTTTTGACTATACCCATATTTTTAAAAATCAATCAAAATTAACCTCTTCGTTTTTGTATGAATATAGTTTATTGGGAGGTCCAACGACCAATTTGAATTTAAGTTTAGATAAAAGCCAAGTATACCAAGATGAGTATAATACTAATGATAATCCAGTGTATGGAACAAGAGCACAATTAGATTATGCTTTTAAACCTTTTTCTTTTGGTAAAATCGAAATAGGTTATCAATACAGAGGTTTTTTGAATAAAGGGGATTTTATTTATGAAAGAAGAAACCTTACAACCGGTGATTTCGAAATTGTTCCAGAATTTACCAGTGTGGTTAATTTGGATAGAAAAATTCATTCGGCTTATACACAATTAAATGGAAGCGCAAATAAATGGGAATATGCAGCTGGTTTACGATTAGAATCAATGAAGCGTGATTTTTATTTAAAAGGTTATGATCAACAAGCCGAAAATCTAGCCTATGATTATGTCAAGTTATTTCCATCTGCTTCTGTTCAATATACTATGGAAAATGATTTAAAATTAAAATTAGGCTATAGTAAACGTGTTGATAGGGCACCTACTTATCAAATGAATCCTTTTAAGGAAAGAGAACATTCAGAAACTTTTGAGCAGGGAGATAAAAATTTATTACCAGAGTTTACAGATTTAGTTGAAGTTGGATTCAATAAGAGAATTAAAGAAACTGGTTCGGTTTTTGCTAACGTTTATTTCAGAAACGTTCAAAATCTAATTAATCGTGTCAATACGAGGTCATACGATAATGTAGGGGTATTAAACGATACTATTTTGGATAGAATATATACAAATGTTGGTAGAGGTAGAGCATTAGGTCTAGAGCTAGGTGCAAATTTTAAATTAACAGATAAATGGAATAATTTTATAGGCGGCAACGTATATAATCAGCAACTAGATGGTTTTTTTAACGGTCGTATAGTTGATTCAAAAGCAACTCAATTCTCTATAAATGCAAACAGTACTTATGATTTTTCTAAAACAACTTCATTGCAATTTACACTGAATTATTTGTCTGAACGAATAACTGCGCAAGGTGAGGATTCTCGTTTTTATTCCCCAAATTTGAGTCTTCGAAAAACGTTTTTCGATAATCAGCTTGTTGCAACTTTACAATGGCAAAATATTGATATGGGATTGTTAAAATCAAATGAGCAAAGAATTACAACCTATTCTCCTAATGCTTTTTATACCACTACAAACTACGTATACGAAGTAGATATGGTGATTCTTAATTTATCATATACTTTTACAAAGACAAAGAACAAATCGAAATTTATAGATAGTGAATTTGGGAAAAAAGAATTTTAATTAAATGAATAATATGAAAGATAAAGAGAAAAAACTATTTAGAATCATTTTTATTATGCTTATACCATTAATAGGTTTTTTATGGTTTTTGACTAATTCTTCTACTTCAAAAAAAGAAGTAAATCAAGAGGATGAAAATCAAGATGCTGAACCTAAGTTTGAATTAACAATAGAAAATAAAAATAATAAACCCAAGGAAGAGCATGAAGGAATGGTTTGGATACCTGGAGGGGAGTTTTCCATGGGAAGTAATTTTGATGATGAAAGTCTTTGTAGTATCAAAGGAGTAACCAATGATGCCCGACCAATTCACAGAGTATATGTTGATGGTTTTTGGATGGATAAAACAGAAGTTACGAATAAGGAATTTGCTGAATTTGTAAAAGCTACAGGCTATGTTACTGTTGCAGAGAAAAAACCACTTCCCGAAGAATTACCTGGAGTGCCATTATCAGATTTGATAGCTGGCTCAGCTGTATTTACACCAACAAAAAGTAAAGTTGACTTAAATAATTATTTGGCATGGTGGCAGTATGTAGGAGGAGCAAATTGGAGACATCCATTAGGGACGGATAGCGATTTAAAAGGAAAAGACAACTATCCAGTAGTGCAAATTGCATTTGAAGATGCAGCAGCTTATGCTAAATGGGCAGGAAAACGATTGCCTACGGAAGCAGAATGGGAATTTGCAGCCAGAGGAGGAAAGACAGGTACTTCCTATACTTGGGGGAATGTATTAAAACCTAATGGTAAATTTCAGGCGAATATTTATCAGGGAGAATTTCCTGTTGAAAAGGGAGATAAAGCAGAAGATGGTTTTGTAGGATTGGCTCCAGTAGCGCAATACCAGCCTAATGGTTATGGACTTTATGATATGGCAGGAAATGTTTGGGAGTTAATTAACGATTGGTATAGTGAAGATTATTATGAACTATTATCAGCAAGTGGAAAAGTCGCCAGAAATCCACAAGGACCAGAAAGAAGTAATTATTCGGGAGAGCCTAATGCTTTAACAAAGGTTCATAGAGGCGGTTCTTTTTTATGTACGGATGAATATTGTACCCGATACTTAGTAGGTTCAAGAGGACATGGAGAAATCAAATCAACTGCAAATCATATAGGATTTAGATGTGTCAGATGATTTTGAAGATATACTTAAATAATGAAATAGGTAGACAACAAATAGTAATAAAAAAAACTATGATGCTAAAAGAAAGTTTGAAGTTAATTTTAAAATCAAGAAGGAAGTACTCCAATAATATTAAAAAAATAATTTAGATAAAGCTATTTTTATCAATCCTTATATTGGAAAAAACGGTCAAATTGACCACCCCATTCCTGTTCAAATTGACCACCTGATTTTTGGGTAAATTAATTATTAAAAACTACTATCTTTTTCATTCTGTTAGAATCATAAATTCGCTTAAAAAAAGTAGATTATGGCAAACAAAATAACAGACATGAGTAAAATAAGAAAAGTAATTAAATTCTATTGTGAAGGTAGGAGTAAGTTGTTGATAAGTAGCTACTATTTCCTTTACTGAGAGCTGAATTTGTTTGAAAAAATAAAAAGTTTAGTAATACCTTTTATTAAAAGATAAATCTACTTAATAGCTTTTAATTTTTTGAATGATTTTTTCTAATGTTTCAATGGCAATTTCCTTGTCTTTATCTTCTGCATTATAGGATTTACTTCGAACAGACTGATAGGAGAGTTCCGTTTTAAAAGGAGTAGAGAGATGTGGGACGATAGTTTTAAAAACGGCACTCATTGATTTTGCATTGAGAATTCTCGATTCATCTGCGGCTCTTAAAAATAAGGCAATTTGATCAGCAGATAAAAGACAGGTAATTTTGTTTTCGATATTTTTTCCAGCAGTGTTGTCAATCTTTTTTTCGTTTTCAATAAAAGGATATATTGACTGTTCCATCTTTTTTTCAAGATATATGATTTCCTGTTCGAACCAATGAATGATTACTTTTTTGAGATTTCGATTTTTGTGATTGAAACATATATTCTTCTTAGTGTACAATTGATTGAATTCTTTTAAGAAGAACAATAATTTGTCCAATCGGTCGGATTCATTTTCAAATAAATCAATTTTTTGAATGATGGAACGCTTAAAATAGTTCATGTATTTAATGTTGTTAAAATTCAGAAATACAAGCAGTTCATCAATAGCTGAAAAAGTGTTTGCTTTTTGGTGGTTTTCACAAAATAATTCCAATTCCTGAATTAACTTCTTTCTGTACAAAACTTCTCGGTAGGTTAATGAAGAATTGTTTTTGGAAAATTTAAAAACATCAAATATAATATCGGTAATGTTTTTATTATCGACTGCTTTCTCTAATCGTGATTTTAGGCAATCAAATTTTAGTTTTAATTCATTTTTGGTTACAATCAGATAAGAAATGGGAACTCTTTCATCGATATTCAAATAACTAAAAAATCGACTTTCTATGTAGGTCAATAATTCATCGAGACAATTGAATAAAGTTTTCATGATGTTGGATAAATGCGGACTTTTGAAAACATCCTTATTTTGATTGCAAACCACTATATCCTGTAGAATAATAAGTGAGGAATGGTATTTTTGAATTAAGTGTTTAATTTCACTTTCTTTAGTAAAAAGAAATATTTGTTTGTTCAATTGAGTCTGGATATAAAGTATTTCTTTTAAAATTTGTTCTGTGATGTCTTTAATTTCATCAGCGGTAATGGTACAAACATGATTATTTCCCGGATTCAGTGTGATTGAAATCAAAGAATCTAACCATTCCAAAGGATATGTTTTAGTTGTTTCCATTAGCACTACTTAAACTTGTTAGTTATTTTCACTCAAGGGGTAATCAATGCTGTTTTAAACTATCAGAAAGGTTTATATCAAATAGTTGTAATTCTAATTTCTGATTGAATTTATTACTGTATGTTGTTGGTTTTGAGTTGTCTTAGGGAGAATTTATCTATGGATTATAAAATTCAATATAAAAAATGAAAGTTTTTTCATCTGTATCTATAAAACTCCCAAATTGACAACTCATATTCCCGATTTGACATAAGAAACGTAAAAAACACAATAAATAATCCGGAAAAGACAAAGGTTTTATAATCAGATGTTTCTATTTTTGTAAGAATAATTTAAAATTCATAAAAGATGATTACAGCTCATGACTTTTATGAGAATGAATATGCAAGATTTTGGATAGCAGACTCTATTCTCCGTTTCGAATACAAAGAAAATACCACCTTAGATTTGAAAGTTGCCCAACAGGTAGTTACTGATAGAATCCATTTTCAAAACGAACTTTCATTTCCTGTTTTATGTGATGTTCGTGGAGTAATTTCTACCGAAAAAGCAGGTAGGGATTATCTGGCTCAGACCGGTTCCATTTTAACTACAGCTGTTGCACTCTTAGTGCAGGAAGAGGTTTTGCAAATGATAGGTATGTTTTATATGCAAATTAACAAACCAACGGTACCTACTAAGGTTTTTACTAAAGAAGCTGATGCTTTGAATTTTTTAATGAAATTTGTTTGAATTTGAACTAAAAAAATATCGAAAGTATAACTTAAAATGAAACGAGTTCAACTTAATACAATTATCAAGTTGAACTCGTTTGATTCAGACAGCATTTCTTTTGATTATCTCAATTTATGATTATTTTGAAGGTTGTTGAGTAATTCCAAGACATAATTATCTCTTGCCTGAATATAGGCTACTTTAGGGACAATTGTAGCTCCTAATTTCTTCTTTTCGAAAGTAGCAGACAGACCAAAGTCTATTTTTTGAATTCCCAGTTGGTTGGCTCTTTTTATAGTTTGGAACAACAGCTGTCTGTAGAGATGATATTCCTTTGCCCACTTATAATCCATTCCAATTAATTCGGGTACATAGACGTTTTTTGCGTTTTTGTAGCAAAACATGATGCCGTTAAAAGAGTTATTTTTATTTTCTTTTAATGTTACTATAATAAATTCCCAATTGTTAGATGAATTCATATTTTCGAAAACTTCAATAGTATAAGGAAAGGTATTAATCGCCAGATTATTTGCCTGTACATTTCTATACAATTCATAAGCTCTTTCTAATTCTTTCGGACTTAGATGTTGTTTTATCGCTACATGATAAAGGTTTTCGTAGGCGAGAATTTCTTTATTGAAATGTTTTCTCGAACGACTTGATAATCTTTCGGAAAATTCCTCATTAGAATACCAGGTTTCATTTTCTAATACACAGGATTCAGGCATATTGATTTTAAAGTAACCTTGGTTTTGGATGGTTTTATTCCAGTTGTTGTCCTCTTTAAAATCGCGCAGGACTAATCGGTCAGCATTTAAAGTATTGTATTTTTCTTCAACAAGGTCTAAGAGTAATTGAAGTGCTTTTTGAGCAAGAGGATGTTCTTTGTTTTCATAATAATGCTGCCCTTCGGTAAATAAACATCCCATGCTTAAAATTTTTGAAGTCAGGTACATTGGATTACTTTTTCGGATTTCTTCTAATTGTGATGAAACAGATTCAGTTGAAAGCATATCATCTTTCCAAATACCAAAAGTAAAGAAGGTCATTAAAATAATGGTTTTATCTTTATCTCTGATTGTATAGTAATAAAAATCGAATTGATTGGTTGGGTCTGGATGCTTGCTAAAAGTATTTTCTAAATAGAGCAAGCCCTCGTAGTCGAGTATGTTTTGTTTTCCAATTAAATTGTTCCATTCTACAGGATCAATGGTTTTGATAGAATTTTTTACTTCAACAAAGAGTTCTGAATTATTTTGTGATTTACTCTCAACAATATTTTTATTGTGAAGACCAAAAGCCTGATGGATTTTACCGGGACTGTTATTGGTATCCTCCAAGGCTTTAGGAAAATGATATTCCATCGCCTGAGCCAATGCTTTAATATCGTCTTTCTGATTATGAGCTGATAGTGTGATACGGATTCCTGTATTTTTTATGGGTACAGCAGGATAAATACCCAGATTAAGAAAAAAGCCTTCATTAAAAAGCCGATGAACAAAATTGTATGCAGTTATAGGTGTTGCCATTCCTAAGAATAAAACAGGAGAATCATTTTTGGATATAATAGGAAGTGATCCGTTTGATAATAATTGATTGAAGTAAGCTATTTTGTCTGCCAAATCATTTTGCAGCAAATTAATTTCTGAGGATAAATGGATATTGGCTGAAGCAATTGCAGCTCCTACAGAAGCAGGCTCTAATTGAGCAGAAAATGTTAAGGGACCTCCGAAGTTTTTGATTTTATTTCTGAGTTTTTCATTAGAGCAAAACACCGTTGCACCGCTGGCACCAAATGTTTTACTCAGAGTGCCTACCACTACAATATTTTCCGGTAGTTCTTTGATAGTATCAAATACGAAACCTGTTCCGTTTTTGCCTTTCCAACTCATACCATGAACATCATCAAAATAGAGGTGGAGTTGGTTGTATTTTTGGGTCAGTTGTATCAATTCATCTATTGGAGCATAATCCCCGTACATCGAATAGACTCCATCAGCCATATACCAAATTTTATTGCATTTGCTACTGAGGTATTTGATTTTTTCTTCCAGCATATTGAGTTGGTTGTGCCGAATCATTTCAACCGGGATTCCCCTTAATTTGAGTAATTGACAGGCATTCTGAACACTCCAGTGTACCTGATGATCCATAATTACCGCATCTTCATCCCTGATTAAAGTTGGAATTACGGCTAAATGTCCCAGTGTACTGTTTTTGGTAATGATGGGAGGTATCTCGTACATTTCTTCAATCTTGGCTTCGAGTTCCGCATACAAAGGATGGGAGATATAGGATTTAGAAAGTGGAAATTGTGTGCCAAAATCCTCAATGGCTTTGATGGCAGCCTGTTTTAATCTGTTGTCCTGTTCCAATCCCAAATAGCCTGTAGTACCAAAGTGAAACATCTTTTTTCCTTTGATTTGAATGGTTCTGCCAGATAAGAATTTGTCTTCAGCATAGAGGTGTAATACTCCTTCATTTTTTGCTCCTGATAGAACATCATCTACTGTGTCGATAAAGTTGTTGTGTTTAATTTTAGCCATGATCTCTTGATTTATAATGAGTAAAGAAATTTGACTAAAATTCATTATAAAAATTGAGAGAATATTATGCTAAGGTTTAATACTCCCGAATTGACAACTTTAATTCCCGAATTGACAACTAAATATTTATATAACAACAAATAATCCTTAATTAACAAGTAAATAGTTTTTAAATGTTGTTATTTTTGTTAAATGATTGCATAAAATCTATAGTTTGAATCAAAATGCTTCTAATAAAGTAAATGATGGTGTAGGTTTTAATGTAGATTAATATTTCCCTCAAATAAATTATTTAAAACAAAGTTCAGCTCACTAGTGTAGTTGAATTATTAATTCATTTGTATGAAAAAAGCTTTTAAACAAGAAAGAATAGTCCCGATTTACCAGATGTTGTTTGAAATGGCTAGAGGTAATTTTAATAGTAATATCCCATTGAGTGCTATAGATGACGAATTGGAAACCTTAGCGGTTTTGATTAATATGGTAGCGGAGGAAATGAGAGAATCGATTTTTCATGATGGTTTTGTCAATACACATCAAAGTAATCAGAATGTAAATCATATAAGTTTTATCTTTGATCAAAGCTTAAGTATTAAAAGTTTTACTTCAAAAATAGGTTCTTGTTTAGGGTTCTCCGATTCAGAATTACAAGAGCAGTCTTTGTCCGCTATTCTAAATAAAACCTCTTTTATCAGTTTAGAAAGAGCAGTTAGTAGATTGGAAACAGAACCGATAACAATAGTTTTAGATTTTATTACCAAAGAACGTTTGATAGTTACGGTTTCATGTAGTATTAGCAAACTCTATAATAGTTCGGAATTGTTATTGAATTTCGATACCATAGTCCGTCAAAATTCCTATAGTTCACTAGCATTAAAAAATGATGATAATTCTGTCGTTAAGACCAGAAGGGTAGATGCAATCCTTATTCAAAAAGTGTATGATTATATTATCGCGCATTTGGAGGAACCCTTACCTTCTTTAAAAGATTTATCACGACAATTTGGAACCAATGAGTATAAATTAAAATCTGGTTTCCGTTATTTTTTCAAGACCAGTATTTATCAATTTTATAATGAAGAACGATTAAAAAGGGCTTATTTTATGATTGAACATACAGTGCTTCCTCTTAAGAATATTTCAGTGGTGAATGGTTTTAATAATTATCCCAATTTTTCTAAATCCTTTAAAAAGCGTTTTGGAATTTCACCTAATGAATTAATTCGTATTGGTTTGGAGCCATTAAATTTGGTATAATATACAGTACATTAAGTTCTCTATTTTCAATTTATCCGTTTTGGATAACTATTACTCCAGATAAAGCAATTGTTATTATTTTGAAGTTCAGAAATTTACATTGTTGAATTTAAATGTAAAACTATGAAGCTGAAAATCAAAATAAAAGAGCTTATTATAGAGATCATTTGTTTACTCTATGTTGTATTGTTTGTCTATGCAGCGGTGAGTAAATTACTGGATTTTGAAATTTTTCAGGTACAACTGGGACAATCTCCATTATTGAGTGCTTTTGCCGGATCGGTTTCATGGGGAGTGCCTTTTGTGGAATTATTCATTTCTTTTCTGTTATTATCTTCCAGATTTAAACTAATAGGCTTGTATGGAGCATTTGCTCTTATGCTGATGTTTACCAGCTATATCATCATTATTTTAAATTTCAGTTCGTTTATTCCCTGTTCTTGTGGTGGGATTTTAGAAAAGATGAGTTGGAGAACTCACCTGATATTTAATATCGTATTTGTTTTCCTTGCTTTTATTGGAATTCTATTATTGCTTAGGTTACAATCTGAACAGGATAAAACTATACCAAAGATAGCTATACCAGCTCTTTTCTTTATCAGTCTTTGTAGTATTGCTTTAGTGGGTGGTCTTTTTCTACTTTCTGAAGACATTATTCATCATCGAAATAATTTTATAAGACGATTTCCCCATCATCCATTGTCATTTGTACATGAATTTGATTTACAGCAACCCAGTTATTATATAGCAGGAGTAGCTAATGGAAAAATTTATCTGGCTAATGAAGTAGCACCGCTCGCTATGACTGTAATTGACAGCAGTTTTAAAAAGAAAGAATCTTTTCGTATTAGTCTGCCTAAAAATTCTTTTGAGTTTCATACGGTTCGGGTTATTGTGAGACCACCTTATTTTTATCTGAGTGATGGTACTGTACCGGTAATTTTCAGAGGGAAAACTTCGGATTGGAAAGCCCATATTTGGATGGAAGGAGCTGCCTATTTTAATGCCATGATTCCTGTTACTAAGGACAGGATGCTTATCAGAGCATTAAGCAGTACAACAAAAGAAAACATCTTAGGAACTATTAGCGATAGCGGCAAGATAGTCACGCAACTTAATAGTCATTTGCTGGTCAAACAGATTGATGGTGTTTTTGATACTGATGGTATGCTATTGTATAATCATGAGTTGGATAAGATGATTTATACCTATTATTATCGTAATGAGTTTATTGTCGCTGATTCTCTTTTAAACTCAGATTATATCGGACATACGATTGATACTACAACTAAGGCTAAAATAAAGGTGAGTTATATCAAATCCCATCAAATGAGTAAGTTCTCAGCACCACCTCAAATAGTCAATAAAACGAGCAGTAGTTTTGGACGGTATCTTTATGTAAATGCGGCTTTGATGGGTAAATACGAGCCGGAAGAAATGTGGACAACCGCTTCTATAATTGATGTTTATGATCTGGTAAGCCAAAGCTATCAGTACAGTTTTTATGTAGATGATCAAAAAAATAAAAAGATGAGTGATTTTCAGGTTTGGAAAAATTTATTGATAGGAATTAGAGGAAATCATCTTTTTAGTTATCGATTCAAAAGTGAAAAGAATATAGACAATATAAAGCAATAGCTTTTAAAATATACCGCGCAGTATCAGGGGAACGATTGAAAACCTGTAATAGAGTAGATCATTCATTTTAATTTTAATAGTTATGAAAACGAAATTTTTTCCTTTAGTGGCAATCGTTTTTGCCGTAGCTGGAGCTTTTGCATTTAATGTAAAACCAGAAAAAAGTGCTGTAATGGATGTAAACGGATATATTCCGGGATCGCCTTGTGAAGAAACAGAAGTAGTATGCCAAACTCCTAATAATGGTATCTTTTGTACCGATGCTTCCGGCACTCAATTGTATGAATTGAATGCTGCAGGTACTGCCTGTCCAAATCATTTGTACAGAAAACTATAAGTAATATTGTTTTTTAGAAAAAGATATAGCCAGATTGGAATTCCAATCTGGCTTTATTGTCTATTACTATATTTAATTAAATTTTGTTTAAATTCCTTTTAAGTAATGATCAAACCATTGTTTGGTTCGCTGTTTTAGGTCTAATTGATTTTCGGGTTTTGTAATGATATGTTGTTCTTCGGGATATAATAACAACAAAGCTTTTTTGTTTTGTCGTCTTAGCGACATGTACAATTCCATACTTTGCTCCAGAGGGACATTGTGATCCTCCTTACCACTCCATATCAGCATTGGGGTAGTAATTTTATCGGAATGCATAACAGGGGAGTTATTCAGATAGCCTTGTTTGTCTTCAAAAAAAGATTTTCCCATTCTATATTGATCATTTTCTATTCTCCACATATTCGATCTATCTGTATCCAAATGATAATAGAAATAAAAACTAGTCAAATCATTTATGCCCGCACCTGATACCGCTGCTTTAAAACGCGGTGTCTGGGTGACAATATAATTCACTTCACAACCACCATAGGAATGTCCAATAATTCCAATATTATTTAGGTCTACAATACCTTTTTTTGATACAGCCTCTATAGCTGATTCTACACAATCCAAGGCTGATTTTCCGGCGTTACCAATTTGATATTCAATATCCGGAAATAAAACTAAATATCCATCCAGATTGTAATTTATAGGATTAAAACCTATTCCATCAAAGTTGTTATTACGTAAGAATTTATGGTAGCCAGCTGATAGTTTTTCATAGATGTAAACAATCATAGGGTATTTTTTATTTGGATTGTATCCTACAGGATAATAGAGAATACCCTTTAAATCTGTTTTGTTTTTATTTTTAAATGATATTAATTCAGCCTGAGGTATTTCATACTTAACATATTGGGGATTGGATTGAAACAGTGTTTTTGGGACTACCGTATAGGAGTTGGCAAATTTAATTCTTGGAGAAATGCTGACAGTTTGCTCTTTGAATATATAGGAATTTCCCATTGTTGCTCTATTGAGAGTACTACAGCCAGAGTTACTATAAAATAATGTTTTTAATTTTTTATTAGGCATGTACAAACTATAGCCACTTTCTTTATTATTCCCTATGCTTTGAAAAATTAGACCTTTTGAAAGTACCAAAGAAGGTCTGCCAAAATTTGACAAGGAAAAAGGTTTGAATGATGGAATTTCTGAAAACGGGATACTGTAGGAGATTTTGTTTTCTCGACCATTAGTGATTCTATTCGCACTACCATCGGGAGACAGCATCCAGATATCATATTGATCCGTTAGCAGTAACTTATTATTATCGGTCCAATAGGCATTATCAAATGGAGGTGCAGTACCTGGACGGTCAAAATCAATATCGTAAAAAGGAACGCTTAATGCTGCAGTAAGATTTTTGTGGGTATTGGTTTTTGTATCGAAAATCCACCAGTTTTCATCTCTAAAGTAGCTTATGTATCTTTCATCAGCAGAGGTAGCAAGTTGAGGAGTGGTTAATTCTTGTTTTTTGAGAAAAAGTTGTTCTTTTCCGCTTTCTAAATCCATTAAATATAGATCTACCGGTTTTTCTGCTGTGAATTGTGGTTCGTATTGGATATTGTTGTAGGTAATTGCCAGTTTTCTACTCATGCTTAATTTAACATCGGGGCGTTCGTTAGTTCCTATCAGTTGTATTTTATCCGATTTTGGATTCCAAGACAGTAGTTTTGGGATTTTTTTAGTATCTCCTATATATTTTTGTGTTGGAAATTCTAAAGGGAGTGCAGTATCCCAAATTTCCGGTTGATTGGCGGCACTCTCCTTTACATTAGGAGGTGCCATATAAAAGAATAACTTTTGATCATCTGCTGCAAACCGCATACGGGTTAGTACTCCCGGGTTCATTACAAAAAGGTTGTTTAATTCCGGTTTATTATTTGGGTCAAAAATACTTAGACGGGATTCCGTTATATCGTAATAATACAAGTTGTATTTTGAATCAACAACATTATTAGCAGGAAGTTTTTCTGTAAAAGCTAATGCCGTTGCTGTATGGTTCCAAAGCATGTTTGTAATTGTGGCATTTTCTTTTTGGAAAATCTGTTTTCGACTATAATTATCTTTTGATATAATGACAGATATACCTGAGGAATCCAGTACAGCCAGCGTATTATTTGAAGCAAGTAAAAAAGAATTAATTCCTGAAAATTGCTTACTTAAAGCTGTCTTTAAATCTAGAATCTGCAATTTTTTTTCCTTTAGTAAGAGATAGAGATAACGTGAATCGGCTGAAAATTCAGTAGTAATTACATTTTCTATTTTTTGTTGCTGATTGTTTTTTAAATCAACCAAATAGAAGGCTTGTTTTTCCATTACAACAGACCATTTTCCATCAGGACTAAATTCCATTTTAGTGGCTTTGGGAAAGGACAATCTCTTGAGATTCTCTGTATTTTGAATAAATAATGTATCGTTCTCTGATTCATAATCCAGCATGTAACTAATCCATTGACCATCAGGAGCTATATCTTCTTTTTGTATTATGCTCCATTTTTGAAATTCTTCCGGGGTGAGTTTCAATTTTTTTTCCTGAGCATAAGCATTTGTCAATTGCAATAGGAAACCTATGAGAAGGTATGTATATAATTTTATTTTTTTCATTTTAATATCCGGTGTTTTGGGGTAATAGATTTTTGTTTAGCAGTAGTTCTTTTTCGGGTAAAGGCAAAAGAATCTGGGTGCTTTTCCATTGTGGTTTCAAGTTGCTCAGTATTGCATCGGCTTTGCCGGTTCTTTTGATATCATACCATCTGTGCCCTTGTTCTAAGAATAATTCGATTTTCCTTTCCTTAAGGATGGCATCTAGTAATGCAGCGGCGGTGGTGGCAGAGGTATTGGCTAATCCGGCACGATTACGGATTTTGTTAATATCATTCTGAGCCCCAGTTAAATTTTCGTTATATACTCTGGCTTCCGCTCTTATCAGGTATTGCTCTGCCAATCGAAATAGTATAGAGTATTCTACCGATGTACCAGTGTTGGTATTTTTCTTGTATTTATAAGCACAAGCCCAGGAAACACCTGATTTAGTAACGGTTTTAGTCCAATTTGTTTTTCTAAGATCAGCGGTTTCAAAGCTATTCATCAGGCTTACAGAAAGAGCAGGACGGGTGGGAGGTCCCGAAGTAAAAATAAAAGTTCTGGCTTCTTTGGAATTGAGTCCTGCAATGCCGGGATGTAAAGACCAGATAATCGAAGGGCTGTCTTTTAGGAATACAGTAGAAATATCATTTATCCAGACATATAAAGGATTTTCAATAACTGCCGTGGCATAGCTTTCTGCTTTTTCCCAATTCTCAGCATAGAGATATACTCTGGATAGTAAAGCTTTTACTGTAGCTTTATTAGGGCGTACTCTTTCCGCAGTAGGATAAGTATCAGGAATTAGATTTTCAGCCTCGGTAAGGTCAGTGATGATATGTTGATAGATTTGGTCTGGGCTTAGTTTTCCAATACTCTTATTTACATTATAATCGGTAGTGGTAATATAGGGAATCGCTCCAAAAGTATTTGTCAAATAGAAATGCAGATAGGCTCTGATGAATAAGGCTTCACCAAGGAGACGGTTTCTGTTCTCTCCGGTGATTGTTTCTGATTTTGTTACGCCTTCCAGCAGGGCATTGGCTGAGTAGATTTGATTATAACTATTATTCCACAATCCAGATAACATGGTGTTGGAAGCAATCAAGGTATGATTGTTAAACTCCATCAGTGATGTGGTGGTGCCATAAAAATCAAGTTCATCGGCATAGTTTCCTAAAAGATTAGTTCCTCCGGCGCTCACTCCACTGAGCATTCCATTTTCTCTTATTTGTACATAGATATTGGACAAGACGGCTGTAGCCGTAGCCACTTCTTCATAGGTATTGGCTCCAATTAGTTGTGATTTGGGAGGATCTACCTCAATGAAGGATTCACAGGAGGCAAAGTTGAGCAGGAGTCCTGTAATTAGGATGGCTATTTTAATTTTATTTATCGTTTTCATTTTTTTGAGTATTAGGTTAAAAGCTTAATTGCACTCCGAGTGTAAATTGTCGTAAAGGCGGGAGGAAATAAGCCGAATGGTTTTCAGGATCCGCTCCTTTGTAGTGGGTAAAGGTGAGCAAATTTTGCCCCTGAAGGTAAATTTTAGCCTTGCAATACTTGGCCCATGCAGTAGGAATACTATAGCTGATATTGGCTGATTTTAAACGTATGAAGGAAGCATCACTAATAGCTGCATTACTATCATAGTATTTGTAATAGGCCTGGGTAAGTGTGGCATTTGCTCCTGTAGTATATTGCTGGATTTCGGCCGTTGTCCCATTATCAGGGAAATGGTTCAGCACATCAACAGGCTGGTTGGACATGGTTCCTGCCATGGTAGTAGTAAGGAGGTAATTGTAGGCCTGTTGTTTGACAAACTGAAAAAGAATATCCATAGACCAGTTTTTATAGCTCAATTGATTAGAAAGCCCACCGAAATATTCAGGCGTTAAGTCTTTTACCACTTTTCTGTCGTCAGTAGCAGTGATTAGACCATCATTATTAAAATCTCTGTAGGTGTAAGCTCCGGTTTGAGGATCAATACCTGTGAACTCATAGGCTTTTTTTATTTGTAAGGGTTGGCCGATTACTAATGAATTGCTGTAGGTGGAGCTTTCTAAATCAGGAAAGGCAATTAATTTGTTTTTAGCCCGACTCAGGTTAAAATTGGTAGTCCAATTAAAATCTTTTGTTTTAAAGTTCTGTGTGCTTAACTCCAGTTCAAAACCGGTATTCTGAACCGTGGCATTCAAATTGGTATTTAAGGTAGTGAAGCCTGTAGTGCCCGGGAATGGAATTCCTACCAACTGATTGGAAGAGCGATTTCGATAGTAGGCAGCAGTTAGGTTGATTCTGTTTTTAAAGAAACCTAATTCGAGTGCTGTTTCTAATTTTCTGTTGGTTTCCCATGCAAAATCAGGGTTGTACAGGCGGGTTGGGCTGATTCCTACAACACCATTGTATAGTGCACCCGTTATGCTATAGGTATCTAGAAACTGATAATCTCCAATTTGATCATTTCCTGAAGTTCCGTAGCTGGCACGAAGTTTTCCAAAACTCAGTAAGCTGTCATTAAATATTGCTTCTTTAGAAAACAACCAGGCAGCCCCTACAGCTCCAAAATTGGCAAAGCGATTTCCTGGTCCAAAACGACTCGAACCATCACGGCGAGCTGTAAGGTTAAGGATGTATCTGTCTTTCCAAATCGTATTTAAACGTCCAAATACAGCAGTGTAATTGTAGGTAGTAAAATCATGATTGATTACTTCCTTGTAGGTTGCCGCTCCCAGATTATTCATCAGGTTGTTTCCTGCAAAGCCTGTTCCTGATTGTACCAATTGTTGGGATTTCTGATTTTGGAAGGTTGTCCCCAGAAGTACATTAAACTGCCAGTTAGTGGTTCTTTTATTCCAACTCAATTGCGGCTCTACAATCCATGAATTGGTCTTTGAATCGTTTAGGTAGAGTGTTGAGGAATCGGGGCCAATGTTATATGAAGGATTGTAGATTGTAGAAGGGAGGGTACGGGTTTCTGAGAGGTTAAGGCTGTTGTAGCCCAAACTTGTTTTTAATTCAAAATCAGTCCCGATTTTATAGGAGAGCTGTGCATTGGCAATAAGGTTGTTGGTCTGTGTTAAATACGAACCATTAAGAAAAGCCAAAGGATTACTAAAAGTTCCGTTTTGCCAGTTGAGATTACCTTGTGAATCATAAAGAGCAGGGGCATTTGGCGCAAGTGTATAGGCTGCGCCAGTGAGATCTTGTCCCGGCAGGGTACTTTTGTCAGATATGTAATTGGTAGTTAGGGACAAATTGAACTTATTATCTGTAGAATGATGCGAAAGGGTGTTGTGGAAAGCCCCTCTTTGAAAATTAGCCTCATCGGGAAAGACAGTAGTTTCTTTGCGGTAGTTTCCACTCAGTAAAAATTGAGTATTGGCTCCACCTCCGGAAACAGAAGCCTGCAGGGTATTGATATGAGCCGTTCCACCAATAAGCACTTTTTGCCAGTCGGTATAATGGTTTTGATCCCAGGTTCCGTTGAGGTCATAGGCATTGGTTGGATAGGTGGTTATACCATCGTTGGCAAAGGCTTCTTTTCGCATGGCCAGGTATTGGGAGGTATTGAGTAACTTCATTTTTTGAGCTACTTGTCCAATGGTAGCTGCCGATTGAATAGAGAATTTGGTTTCAGAAGTTCGACCTTTTTTAGTCGTAATTAATACCACACCATTAGCACCACGCGAACCGTATATGGCAGTAGCATCCGCATCTTTAAGGACTTCGATACTTTCTATATCAGTGGGGTTAATACTATTGAGCGGACTGGAATTAGCGGGCAGAATTCCACCTACGAGAGCATTACTACCCAAAGATTGGGATGAAAAAGGAACACCATCGACTATATAAAGCGGCTCATTAGCTTCTGAGCGAATGGAATTGATCCCACGGATTTGGATACTAAAATTCCCGCCCGGCATGGAAGTGGATTGGGTGATATTTACGCCTGACATACGACCTTGCATGGCTGCTAAAGGATTACTGACAGGTAGTTTGTCGATATCTTTGGAAGTAACCTTGGCAATACTACCAGTACGTTCACTGTCTTTGGTAGAATAATAGCCAGCATTGATAATTACCTCTTTTAGTGTAGTGGCATCCTCCTGTAAGAGCACATTAATAGTTGTATTGCTTTGTACAGGGATTTCAATGGTTTTATAACCTATAAAGGAGAATACTAAGAAATCGTTGGGAGCGGCATCAATTAGATAATGCCCTTTTGAATCAGTGAGTATAGCAACCGCTTTGTTTTTGACCTGAATGGTAACACCGGGTAAAATACCAGATTTATCAGATACAGTCCCTGAAATTAAATGGTTTTGGGCATAAGTAGCTGAGCAGAAGCACAGCAAAAAAAGATAGTAGCGTTTGGACAGTTCAAGGACTGACCAAGACTTAAAGATTGAATAATTATTCATACTTTTGTTTTGGTTTAATGAAACGTTAGTTTTGTTAGCTTAGTCCTCTATACACGTTTGGCGACAGGGTAGAGGGCTTTTTTTTATGTCAGAATCGCAATGTTACATAGGCATATAATTTAAAGGATTAAAAGAGGGATGAGCACTGTTTTTACTAGTTACAGCCTAGTGCCAACAGTGCTTTCCCATTTTGTTGTTATATTGATTATGCGAGATCCTTTAGAGGAGCAATGCTTAGATTGAAGTGAGTAAGCTATTTAAAATTAAAATGGCATGGAACTCAGCTTACTGTATCAGAGGTACTGGTATACCGGGGAACAATAAGTGAGCCCACGCCATAAGACGTGAGCATCGTACTTATCTTCTCGTTCCTATAAAATTACCAGTTTTCTGATACGAGAATCAAAGCGAATGCTTCAATATTTTTAATTTGAAGAGTCGCAAAATTAATAAAATCCTCTTTAAAGGTTTTTTATTAAAGTCAAATATATGAAAAAAATCACAAAATTGTCAAATTTGACAATTTTTTTTGTAGTGATTATCTCAATTTCACATTGTGAAAGAGATTAGAAAGAAATATTATATAGCCTTTGGTCAAAATTTGCAGAAGCTAATGGATAAGTATGACAAAGATGTTATGACTGTTGCTTCTATTGGAAAGATTGAACCGAAAGGTGTTTATAGAGTTTTGAATGGTGAACATGGAGCTTCATTAGGTACTATTATTTCATTAGCAAAGGGATTAGAAATTGAACCTAAAGAATTATTTGATTTCGAATTTGATTTAGAGATTGAGTAAATTAAAATATATTCAAATTATTATTAAAAAGATGCTTGGGCATCTTTTTCTGTTTTAGAATATTAGTTGTTAATTAATGGTTGTAATGTAGGAATTATTTTTATAATTGGTAAAAATAAAACTGAATATTGCGAGAGCTATATAATAGTTATGTGGCATTATTGAATCATTGGAGTGAAGATTTCACTTTCATGTTGGATAAAGATAATTTTTTAATTAAACACTTAGATTGATTTAAAAATGTTTGGACGGGTAATTTGTATTTTAGTACTAAGAAACATTATATTTTAAGTATATTTGTAGTACAAAAAATCTATTTATAGTATATTTTATGAAAACAAAAGCAGTTTTTAGAAAAGATATCTTGCAAACAAAAGCCTTGGTTAAAGCAGGAAAAATTGCTTCTGATACAGCTAATAGAGCTTCCAGAGCATTAGGAATATCTGTTACCTATATCAAAGATGGAGTGATATATGAAGAGACTTCTGAAGGCGTAATCACTACAAAAAAACAAATAGAGGATGATGTAGTAGCTCCATTTGAAATTAAGAAAGGATTAATACTTCATGCAAAATAAAAGAGTAAGAGTTTTTGCCGGTCCCAATGGTTCCGGTAAAAGTACTTTATTTAGTGAGTTTAGTAAAAATTACGATACAGGTTTTTTTATAAATGCTGACGAGATTGAAAAGAAATTGGCTGTATCAGGACTTATTGATTTAAAAGAAATTGGTCTTACAGCTACTCAAGAAGATTTAGAAATTTTTAAAGCATCCGAAGCATCTAAGTCCCTTTTCCAAAAAGCAAATGAAAGTGGTCATGTAATTGATGTTTCAGTTAAAGAAAATTTTATCGTAGATACTTTAAAAGAAACACATAGCTATGAAGGTGCATTTATAGCATCTTTTCTAAGGCACTTACTCATTAGTCAAAACAAGTCTTTTAGTTTTGAAACCGTAATGAGTCATTCCTCGAAAATAGACGAAATTTCAAAGGTTGTAGATTTAGGATATGCTGCCTATTTATATTTTGTATGTATAGATAGTCCTGAGGTAAATATTTCCAGGGTAAATAATAGGGTAGAAAAAGGAGGACATGACGTTCCGGAGGATAAAATAGAAGATCGATATTATAGAACATTGGAAAATCTCCATTTGGTATTACCTCATTGTTATAGAGCTTATTTATTTGATAATTCAGGAAAACAACAGGTTTTAATCGCTGAATTATTTAAAGGAAACATGGAAATTAAAACCAATAAATTACCTAATTGGTTTCTTAAATATGTTTTGCCTTATTATACAAGATAGATTAGTTTCTTTAAGGAATCTGTTATTTAAAATTTGATTTTATTTTTAGTAATTTATTACGCTTGATTAACAAATCAAGGGTAATTAAAAGTTAATTAATTTTTTTTACATATTACAAGCTAAACAAGCTTGTCGCTCGACGACCGAGGTACTTTTTCCGTAAGGAAGTAGTACCTTGGCTTGTTTTTAATATTATCTATTTTCCTCTAAAATCAACATATTTTCTCAAATTCATTATGAGGTACAGGGGTACAACTATTTAGTTGTACTTGTACAGCGGAGATTCTAATTGTTCTTTTGTTACACACTGAATGAGATTTGTATTTCTAATAAGTAACTATAAAACAGGAGCGTATGAATATCGACAGAATGGAATTTATAGCTTGGATGGAGCGTATTATGGATCGCTTCGATATCCTTAATGAACACATCAATGATGTTCAAAAGCAACGGAATAACATTGATGGAGAGGAATTATTAGACAATCAGGATCTCCTTCAGATGTTGAAAATTAGCAGCCGTTCACTTCAGCGTTACCGTTCATCAGGTAAATTACCCTATTATACTATTAGCGGGAAGCTTTATTATAAATTATCAGACGTTCATCAATTTATACGTGATAGTTTTAATGCTCCTTTCAAAAAGTGACAGACAAAATCTGTCAAGAAAAGCCATTTAAAGTCATTTAGTATAAGCTGCTATTTCATCTTATTATTTTCGGATATGCAAATTAAAAATAGTATTGTGATGAGCGAGGAAGTTATAGATACTCCAAGAGCTACAGATCAGTTTTCTGATATTTTGTTGGTCTTCGACAAGAAAAAAAAGAAAATAGAGGCAGTTAAAGGAATAGAGAAGAATGGTGAACTGCAAACAGTGGCTGCAAACAAGAAAAATGAAAGCCAGTTTATGCGTGTTGATAAGCATGGAGATTTGTTTTCTAATTTTTTCTCCAATTTTCTCCAGCAATTAAATAATCCTACACATTTTAATTTTTTTAGAGTAGCTGCAGATGATGCAATTAATGTAGCAAATAAAATGCAAAAGGAAGTTGATAATCCTACTAAATCAGCAGAAAAACTATTTATCCAACACGAGATAAAAAATGATTATAAACAAAAAAATAAGAATATTATGGAAACTACACAGTCAACAACGGAAATTAGCGAATACCGCTTCAAATTAGAACAAATCGATTGGAATGCTATGTCTAATCTTGGATTAAGTAAGGAACGTCTTGAAAAAATGAATCTACTTGATCCCTTGTTAAAAGGTTATAAAACGAATGAATTGGTACCTATTAGTCTTGATTTAGGTACTTCTATCACACGAATGGACGCCAGACTTTCTTTGCAGACTAGAGATGATGGACAGGTTGTTGTAGCAATTCATGGAATTCGTAAAGAACCACAGTTCCATTTTCCATTTTTTGGGCATGAGTTCACCAAAGAAGACAAAGAAAACTTACTCAAGACAGGTAATATGGGACGAGTGGTTGATTTAACTAATCCTAAAAATGGAGAAATAATACCTTCCATTATTAGTGTGGACAGATTGACTAAAGAATTGATTGCTCTTCGTACAGATCGTATTAAAATTCCGGATGAGATAAAAGGAGTGAAGTTAGATGAACAGCAAAAGCAGACTTTGATGGAAGGTAAACCTTTGTACCTAGAAGGGATGATTTCTAAAAAAGGAGAACCTTTCAGTGCTTCAGTTCAATTCAATGCTGATAAATGTTACGTAGAATTTCTTTTTGACAGAACTAATAATAAACAGTTTCAAAGTCAACAACAGGAAGTACCCCGCGTATTTAGAGGAAAAGAACTGGATGAGCAGCAATATCAAAAGTTCAAAGAAGGGCAAACAGTATATGTAAGTGGTTTGGTTGATAAGAAAGGAAAAGAATACCAAGGATATATCACATTCAATAATGAAACTGCAAAAACAGATTTTTCTTTTGATAATCCGAATAAGATGAAAAGTCAATCCCAACCAAAAGAGGAAAGCAAGACACAGGTTGCTGTAAATTCTGAAGGTAAAACGAATGAGGCTACTAAGAAGATCAAAGAGCCTTTGAAAACAGAACAGAATATTCCAGATAGTAAAAAACAACAACAAGAACAGCAAGATAAGCCTAAAGCTGCTAAATCCAAAGGACGAAAAATATAACTATTCTAAAGGCTCAATCGATGAAAGTAGTAATTGCAGAAAAACCAAGTGTGGCCAGGGAAATAGCCTTGCTGTTGGGAGCTACTGAGAAGAAAGAAGGTTACCTGATAGGGAATGGCTATCAGGTAACCTGGGCATTTGGACATTTAGTAACTTTAGCTATGCCTGAAGATTATGGAATTATAGGGTTTCAAAAAAATGGCTTACCGATATTACCTAATCCATTCTTACTAACTGTGCGTAAAATAAAGAGAGATAATGGTTATGTTCCAGATGCAGCAGCATTGAAACAATTAAAAATCATTGAGCAGCTTGTGAAAAACTGCGAAAGTATTATTGTCGCTACAGATGCCGGGCGTGAAGGAGAATTGATATTCCGTTATATTTATCAATACTTAAAATGCGATAAACCATTTCAGCGTTTATGGATAAGTTCATTGACAGAAAAAGCGATTCTCAAAGGATTTGATAATCTGAAATCAGGAAAGGAGTTTGATGGTTTATATTTCGCTGCTCAAGAGAGAAGCCGTGCAGACTGGCTAGTAGGTATCAATGCCTCACAAGCCTTGACAGTAGCTGCTGGAAGTGGTATTTATTCCCTAGGAAGGGTTCAAACTCCTACTTTGGCACTTATTTGTAGAAGATTTTTAGAAAATAAAGCGTTTACGATTAAGCAATTTTGGCAAATTGAGTTAGAGCATCGTAAAGAATTTATTGATTTTAAAAGTCTTTCTTTAATCAAATGGGATGACAAGAAAAAGGTTGAAGACACATTGAAATTTATCGAGCGACATGGTGTAGCAACGGTTATATCTGTCGAAACAAAGATGGTTAACGAGCAACCTCCCTTATTGTTTGATCTTACTGCTTTACAGAAGGAGGCTAATATTAAGTTGAATCTATCTGCTGAGGAGACGCTTACTATTGCCCAAAGTCTTTATGAAAAGAAATTTATTAGCTATCCACGTACCGGGAGTAAATATATTCTTGAATATATTTGGGGAGAAATCCCTAAGTTAATAGGAATATTAGAAGAAATGGATAAGTTTAGAGAAATAGTGCCTAAAATGAAAAGAGGGCGTTTGAATAAACGTATCGTTAACGACCTAAAAGTAACCGATCATCATGGTTTATTGATAACAGATAAGATACCTTCAGCCTTATTAGCAAAGGAAAAGGCTATATATGAAATGATTGCCTATCGTTTATTAGAGGCCGTGTCTTCTGTTTGTTTTAAAAAAATAACGGAAGTTGTCTTGCAAGTGGCACATTATGATTTTTCACTAAAAGGATGTAAAATTATTGATCCTGGCTGGAGATTCATTAAGGGAGATTTTATCGATGAGGATAATAATCCAGTTCAGAATTTACCGGAACTAAAGATAGGAGATGAGCTAAAAATAAAAGGAGCAAAAATTTTAGATAAACAAACCAAGCCACCAGTTCTTTATACCGAGGCTAGTTTACTGGGAGCAATGGAAAATGCGGGCAATCAAATTCAAAATGAACAAGAACGAAAAGTATTGAAAGAAATAGGCATTGGAACTCCAGCAACAAGGGCTGCTATTATCGAAACACTTTTTAAAAGAGAGTATATCAAACGAGATAAGAAATTTTTAGTGCCTACAGAAAAAGGATTAAAGGTTTACGAATTGATAAAAGACAAAAAGATAGCCAACGTAGCTTTAACAGCTGAATGGGAATTAGCCTTGCAAAAGATTGAAAATAATGAAGATGATTTCATGAAGTTTCAAAAAGAAATGGAAGATTTTACAATGACTATCACACAAGAAATACTTGCATTACCTATTGAAGCCGAAAAACAACCGGAACTAATTTGTCCAAAATGTAAAAATCAGAAATTAGTAATTCGGGATAAATTGATAAAATGTTCAGGTGAAAGCTGTAATTGGGTACAGTTCCGAAATATATGTGGTATTCAATTAAATCTTATGGATTTGGAAACTTTGATAACTAAAGGTAGAACGAGCCTTCTAAAAGGTATGACCAGTAAATCAGGGAAAAAATTCGATGCTTTTATAGCTATGAATGAGAAAGGGGAGACTACTTTTGTTTTCCCTGAAAAGAAAAGAAGTAAATAAAAAACTCCCATTGTAGAAATGCCCCAAAAAGTTAGACACTATTTGGGGCATTTTTTATGCTTATTTTTTAGACTCTTCAATAGAAGATTTTCTAAATTCTTTTAAAAGCTTTTCTAATTCTAGAGAAGATTTACGGGCTCTGGTTCCAGCAGCTTTATTTCCTTTTTCTGTTTGTAATTCAGCATCAGATTTGAATGTTTCAAATTCTGTAGCGATTTTTTCGATTAATTCTTTCATAAGAGATTTTTTATTTAGCAAAGAGGTAAAAATAATAATTACAATCGAAATTCACACAGAATAATGAATATTCTTCTTTATAGACAATCTAAACCTTTATAAGCCAAATAGTACCAGATATTCTGAATACTATTAACAGCATTCTATATTTATTCATTGATAAAATAAAATAGATATGCTACCAAAAGACCTTTCATATTTCAATTTAAGATTAATAGAATTACTTAATGCGAGTTTTCCAGAAAAAGTTTGGAATACCAAGTTTATAGAGCAGCGTTCACAATGGGCTGCAAATGCTTATGAAGCAGCTTTTCATGCGGGTAATTCAATTGTTCAATGTAATGCCATTGCTAATTATATTCTATTTGAAGGATTGCATTTCTCTAAATTCGATACGGTATTCAAAATAGTAATAAATGAGTTTGATACTATTATGGCAGATGAGGAATTACGCCCATTCGCTCTGAAGATGCTAGCTATTTGTGAATCGGTTTTCCAACGATATAAGGTAAGTCAAGAATTCGTTGATAGTACTGATTATAATCTTCTTTACACAGAACTTACGGGAACCATTGCAATTTGGATAGAAGAAAATGGGCTTCAATAAAAGACAACATCTCCAAACGAATATTGATGTCCTCAAAATTGCTTTTAAACTAGAAAAAGAGAATAGACAAGCTACAGAAGAGGAAAGACTACTAATGAAACAATATAGCGGATTTGGTGGTCTAAAGTTTGTACTTAACCCTGTCGAAAATGCTATAGATAGTAAGCATTGGAGAAAAACGGATCACCATCTATTCTCTCTTACTCAAGAATTACACCAATTACTTAAAGAAAATGCTATAGATGACAGAGAATACCGTCACTATGTTGATAGTATGCGAAATTCAGTTTTGACGGCTTTTTATACTCCTCCTGCGGTTATTTCAGCACTTTCGGATACTCTGAAAGAAAATGGATTGGTGATTAACCGCATGCTAGAACCATCTGCAGGTTCAGGTTCTTTTGTTGAAGTCTTTAATAAAACTTTTGAAACTATTAGCGAAACTTGCGCTTATGAGAAGGAATTGTTGACAGGCAAAATTTTGCAACATATTTATCCAAACATTAAAACTCGCATTGAAGGTTTTGAAACTATTCCTGAAAAAGAACAGAAAAGCTATGATTTAGTTACAAGCAATATTCCTTTTGGGGATGTTTCTATATTTGATCTTTCGTATTCTCGTAGCAAAGATTCGGCAAGAGTTCAGGCTGCTCGAAGTATTCATAATTATTTCTTTCTAAAAGGAGGCGATATGCTTCGTGAAGGTGGGATTCTAGCTTTTATTACCTCACAAGGGGTCTTGAATAGTCCTAGTAATGCTGCTATACGAGAAGCGTTGATGAAAGACCACAAATTAGTTTCTGCTATACGATTGCCAAATAATCTTTTTACAGAACATGCAGGTACAGATGTAGGCAGCGATTTGATTGTGCTACAAAAGCATACTGCTAAAGATGGTTTGTCATTGAGAGAAAAGCAGTTTTGTGAAACTAATATCAATTCTGAAAATGTTTCTAATAATGTCCTATTAACTAATCCTGATTATGTAGTTCATACAAAGTCATATTCGGGAACCGACCCATACGGTAAACCAACAATAATATTTGAACATGAAGGAGGTGTTGAAGGAATTGCTACTGATCTTAAAAGAATATTGAAAGATGATTTTTCTATTCATCTCGATATCGATTTTTATAATGGGTTTTTATCTGAAAAGACAGTAATACAACCAAAGATTCCTTTAGCTAATGAACCAATTATTCAAAAGAAAGCTATCGAAATACCAAAATCTGAAGTAGAACTTTCTCGTCAACTCAAAAAGGAAAATGGATTTCAAGAGCAATTGAATTTATTTGATTTGTTTGAAACTGCTATACCAGCAAAAATAAATGTAACAAAGCCTAGATTCAATAATAAAACAAAAACAGTAAAGCAAAGGATTTATAGAGAACAACCTAGTTTGTTTGATACTATTAAACCCCAACTAACAGATCAAAAACCGAGTGTCTCGGAACAACCTCAAACAATTATTCGAAGTGAAATTGATGGAGATTTGTTTTCTCAACTAAACACGAATAAGCAGAGTAGCGAAGTAGGAAATATAACAACTCCAATTCAGACGGAAACATCACCCAATCCTACGCCTTATACAGGAGAAATACATGTTTTTCATCGAGAGGAATGTCTTGTAAAAGATAATGAATTGATAGGCTATCTGAAAGAAGTGGATATTAAGTCAGGAAAAGCAATGTTTCATCCACTTTTGCTTTCAGCAGGACAAAAAATGAGAGCTTCTGCCTATATTGATTTGAGGGACGTTTACCATCGACTTTATAATAATGAGGCCGTGTTAAAAGAGGAACAAACAAAAGACAGAGAAATATTAAATAAACAATACGATGACTTTGTAAAAAGGTATGGGAATTTGAACAGTGCAGATAATATCAAACTTATTAAAACAGATGCTGCGGGTAAAGAAATTCCCTATTTGGAACGTGTGATTGGAGGAGTTGTACGCAAAGCAGATATTTTTCAACATCCAGTTAGTTTTTCTACTAGCTCACTAGCTACAGATAATCCAGATGAAGCGTTGGCAGCTTCTTTGAATCAGTACGGAAAAGTTAATTTCGACTATATGTCGAAGCTAAGTGGTATGGCATCCGATGATATTCAAGAAGCGCTTCGGGGGAAGATTTTTTACAATCCTTTGGAAAGAGAGTATGAAATATCAGAAAAATGGGTTTCGGGGAATGTGGTGGAGAAATCAAATCAACTCATCGAATATCTAAAAAATAATCCTGATGACAACGTAGCTAAAGAAAGTTTAACCGCTTTGGAAGAAGCTAGACCAAGAAGAATTGAATTTGAAGAACTAGATTTCAATCTTGGCGAGCGTTGGATTCCTACAGAAATATATGCCTGTTTTGCTTCCCAACTGTTTCAAACTGAAGTTCGCATTTTCTATACAGAAAACACAGATGATTTTGCAATTAATTGTGAGCAAAAAAATGTTCATATACGGGATAAGTATTCCGTAAAGTCAGAAAGTCGAACCTATGATGGTATTGCTTTGCTGAAGCATGCGCTTGTAAATACGACACCTGACATTACTAAAAGAATCATCATTGACGACAAGGAGGTTAAGGTGAGGGATATAGAAGCGATACAGGTAGCCAATACTAAAATAGATGAAATTCGAACTGCTTTTTCGGATTGGCTACATGCCCAAAACGATGAGTTTAAAAAAAGGTTGACTGATCAGTATAATAACACTTTCAATTGTTTTGTCCGTCCCCAATATAATGGAAGTCATCAGGAATTTCCGGGACTAGATAGAAAAGCATTAGGGATTGAAGATCTTTATCCAAGTCAGAAAGATGCAGTATGGATGATAAAACTCAATGGAGGAGCAATCTGCGACCATGAGGTAGGAGCAGGAAAAACTCTTATCATGTGTACAGCTGCTCAGGAAATGAAACGATTAGCGATGGTGCATAAACCAATGATTATTGGGCTAAAAGCGAATGTACACGAGATAGCGGAAACCTATAGAACTGCTTATCCTCATGCTAAGATATTGTATCCAGGAAAAGAGGATTTTACAGCACAGAAACGCCAACGCATTTTCGGGGATATAAAGAACAATGATTGGGATTGTATTATACTTACACACGATCAATTTGGTATGATACCACAATCTCCTGAGTTGCAAAAAGAAATTTTACAAATGGAGTTAAACAGTGTAGAAGAGAATCTAACTGCTTTGGAAACGCAAGGAAAAGATATTTCACGAGCCATGCTCAAAGGAGTTATAGTTCGTAAACAAAATTTAGAAGTCAAGCTTAAAACAATAGAGTACGATATAGAAAATAGAAAGGATGATATTGTTGATTTTAAGATGATGGGTATTGATCACTTACTAGTTGATGAAAGCCACCGTTTTAAAAACTTAATGTTCAATACTCGTCATGATCGAGTTGCGGGATTGGGTAATATGCAGGGAAGTCAAAAGGCACTAAACTTGCTTTTTGCCTTACGAACGATACAAGATCGTACTGGTAAAGACCTTGGGGCAACTTTCCTTTCAGGTACTACAATTAGTAATTCGTTGACAGAGCTTTACTTGCTCTTCAAATTTCTCCGCCCACAGGCATTGGAAAAACAAGGGATTAATTGTTTTGATGCTTGGGCAGCTATATATACTCGAAAGACTACTGATTATGAATTTTCAGTTGCAAATAATATTGTGCAAAAAGAGCGATTTCGATACTTTATTAAAGTACCAGAATTAGCTCAATTTTATTCTGAAATTACAGATTATAGAACAGCAAAAGACATTGGTATTGACCGTCCTGAAAAGAATGAAATACTTCATAATATTCCACCCACACCGGAACAAGAAGTATTTATTAAAAATCTGATGGATTTTGCTAAATCAGGTAATGCTACTTTGCTGGGAAGACCTCCATTAACAGACCGAGAAGAAAAAGCAAAAATGCTAATCGCTACCGATTATGCCCGAAAGATGTCATTGGATATGAGGATGGTAAACCAGAAATATGAAGATCATCCAGACAATAAAGCTTCTCATTGCGCTGCAACAATTGCAAGTTATTACAATCGCTTTAACAGTCAAAAAGGAACTCAGTTTGTTTTTTCAGATCTAGGGACCTATAAACCTACTGAATGGAATGTTTACGCAGAAATCAAACGAAAGTTAGTTCAGAACCATAATATTCCGTCTCATGAAATACGATTTATACAGGAAGCAAAAACCGATAAACAGCGTAAAGAATTGATTAGCGCAATGAATGAAGGAAAAATTAGAGTGCTATTTGGTTCTACCGATATGTTGGGTACAGGTGTGAATGCTCAAAAGAGAGCAGTAGCAGTTCATCATTTGGATACTCCTTGGAGACCGAGCGATCTTACCCAGCGTGATGGAAGGGCGATTCGAAAAGGAAATGAGATTGCTAAATATTTTGCTAATAATAAAGTAGATGTGATTATCTATGCTGTTGAAAAATCATTAGATAGTTATAAGTTCAATCTATTGTATAATAAACAGCTTTTTATTGATCAGTTAAAAAGCAATAATTTAGGAAAGCGTACTATAGATGAAGGAGGAATGGATGAAAAATCAGGTATGAACTTCTCTGAATATGTTGCCATACTTTCAGGTAATACAGATCTGTTAGACAAAGCAAAACTTGAAAAACAAATTGCTGGACTGGAAAGTGAACGACAGGCATTTAATCGTTCCAAGTTTAGTTCTAAGTACAAACTGGAAGATGTTACTACAACCTTGGAAAGTACCCAGTCTCGTTTGAATCGAATAATAGTGGATTGGAATAATTTACAACAAAGAATGCAAAAAGGTTCCGATGGAACTTTATTAAACCCCGTTCAGCTAAACGGTCTGCCTGCTTATGCCGATGTCAAACAAGTTGGGGCAAAACTCAACGAATATGCAGAGAAAGCCCGAACGGGTGGTGAATTTGAAGAGATAGGAAGTTTATACGGTTTTACATTATTAGTAAAAACAGAACTTTCAGAGAAAAAAATAGATATACTTGAAAGAGATAATCGATTTTTTGTTCAAGGCGAAGGAGGAATTAAATATACTTATAACAATGAATATATGGCATCTGAACCTAAAACTGCTGCAATGAATTTTATTAATGCACTAAAGAAAATTCCGAGTTTAGTGGAGCAGGAACAAAATAAAATAGCTAATCTCAAAAAAGATCTTCCAGTACTTCAAGAAGTGGTTAATAGTAATTGGTCTAAAGAAGATAAATTACAAGAATTGAAGAATGAATTGGCTACCATGGAGAGAAAAATAAAATTATCAATAGCTCCTTCTGAAAATCTAAAAGAGGTTGGACTATCAGATAGTGATAAAGTAGCTGTTAAGAATGTGGTGACTCCTATTAGATTAAGAGCAATTTAGTTATGATTTAATATCGAATATTGAATAATTTTATAAACGGATTATAGAAAGAGTTAGATTTTAATAAAGAGATTGAATGAGTATGTTTTTTCTTATTTTATTATTTATCTTTGATGAGATATCAACCAATTAATGCTTTAAATTATGGCACTTAAACCAGGACCCAAAAGAATAGCAGATTCAACAGGAAAACCAGATCGACGTCAGCGTGATAATAAAAGTACGCCAGGAAATACGCCTTCTCTTAAGCCTTCTAAAAGTTCAGGAAAAAAGTAATCTTGAATATTATTTTTAAAGTATAAATGGAGAAATTTATCCTGTTTACAAGAAATATAGCCATTTCATAATAGAAGTGGCTTTTATTCCTTCTGCACCAAATGCTGTAAGTCTGGATCATTTTTGATGCGCTCTAATTCACTTTCGATAATCAGAACGATATCCTGTTTAACCTGCCTATAATTGGCTTCAATCTGAGCTTTCATTTTATCTTCACCATTTTCATCAACGAAAGATAAAATCTCTGGTATCTTTTTATAAGCTTTGGTTTCTGCGGCTACATTTTCATTATCGACGACAATTTCGGAATGAAATATCTTTTGTTCAATACGTTCATCAAAATTGTCTGAAACAGCTCCCACAAACATTCCTTGTGTCAATGTGGAAATTTTGGAAGCAGGGATTAAGCTGTCTAGTTGTGTAGATATAGAGGTAGATTTATCGTTTCTATTGATAGTCATACTTTGTCTTTTCTGTAATACTTTTCCAAAGCGTTCTGATAAGCTTTTGGCAGTTTCTCCAACAACCTGACCGCTAAAGATATTACCCACGGTATTTTGGATAACCTTACTTTCTTTGTCACCATAATCACGAGTTAATTGGGAATAGTCCTGAAAACCCAAACAAACAGCCACCTTATTACTTCTAGCAGTAGCTATCAGATTATCTAATCCTCTAAAATAAATGGTTGGCAATTCATCAATAATAACCGAACTTTTTAATTTTCCTTTCTTATTGATTAGTTTTATAATTCTGGAGTTGTATAAACCTAGTGCGGCTGAATAAATGTTTTGTCTATCCGGATTATTTCCAACGCAAAGTATTTTAGGTTCGTTCGGATTATTGATGTCCAATGAAAAATCATCACCGGTCATTACCCAATAAAGTTGAGGTGAAATCATTCTGGACAAAGGAATTTTAGCCGAAGCTATTTGTCCTTGCAATTGATCCTGTGCGCCACCTTGCCAGGCATCCATAAAAGGGGATAGGTAGTTTTCGAGATCTGGATAGGAAGTAAGGATAGTAAAAACATCTATATATTTCTTGTTGAGCAATTCAATGGCATGAGGAAATGTACAGTACTTTCCGTTATCATAGATTTTTAGAAACCAAATGATAGCCGCTAACAGGATTATCGGAGATTCCACAAAGAAATCACCCTGCTTTTGTATCCAACTTCTGTTGAGGTTAAGCATAATGGTATATGCTGATTCATAAGCATCGGAGATGTCTGTCATGAAATCCGGATTGATGGGATTACAACGATGACTCCTGCGTGGATCATCAAAATTGATAATATAGAATTTCGGTTTAACCGTATATTTATCGGTATGCTTCAACAAATGATTGTAAGCAATGGTCGAAAGATCATCAAATTTGAAATCATAGATGTACATCGAAAATCCCTTTTCGATATGCTGCTTGATGTAATTATTTATAATAGCATAACTCTTACCGGAACCAGGTGTACCCAACACTATGGATGCTCTGAACGGATTTACTACGTTGATCCATCCCTCATTCCATTTGCCTTTATAATAAAACTTGGTGGGAAGATTAACAGAATATTCATTTTCCATCAATTTAGTTTCCTGCATGAAACTTTCGTTCTCGTTATTAAAAACATCATCCATGAGATTTGTACGGAGCAAACGGCTAATCCATACTCCAGCCATCATTAAAGAAATGTAACCTATTAAAGTAGTCAGTATATATAATGAAGTTGCCATTTCTACAGACAATCGCAGTAAGGGAGTATTTAGAAAGAAAAAAATAAAACCTATGATTAAGGCGAAGTAGATTTTGGTCCAGGTAAATTTTTCGTTTTTTACTCCTTTTGTTCCTAAACAACTTAATGCCAATAAGACCAAAGAAAAGATCTTGGTGTGAAATGTATGGGAGAATAGGTTTGCTGTTCGCTGGAAATTACCGAGTATCTTATTGATGACTTGTAGTGACCAACCTCGTTCTAAAAAAAAGCTATAGCAAAACCAGTAAAAGTGCATCAATACCAGCAAGATGCTTACTGCACGCATGAAAGCCATTATTTTGGCTAGTCCTCTTAAATCGTCTTCTCCTTGCATTTTTTGAATAATTAAAAGCGTGGTAGAATTTAGGAGTTAAGTAAAATCTTTAAAACGAACGAGCTTCAAATGGCTTTTATTGGTATTATTTGTCTCTATAAAATTTAAATTGGAATCCTATTTCTTATTACCGTTTCTTCTGCGTTTTTTCTTCATTTTATTAGCAAATTGCTGTTCTTCATAATCCTCTGCTTGTGCTTCTGGTAATAAACTACCAAGACTTTCCATAAAACCAAAATCAGATTGAGTTTCGGTTGACTGATCTTTATTAAGAAAATCAAAAAGCGTATGTGGTTTTTCAGTTTCTGGTTTTGTAGTGTTAGTGCTTTCGGGAGATGTAATCTTTATATTGTCATGTATTCCATCTTGGCGTTTTTGAGTGGTTTTTTCGTTCCAACAATCGTTAAAAATATTAGCAGAAAGGTTTTTACCCAATTGTGATCCGTTCCAAACACTGCGGGATTCATGGTCAATAAATGTGATTCCGTAAATACGTCCTTCGTTATTTCTGCGAACAACTGTATTGATGCCTTGCTCCAGCAATTGTTTCTTAAAATCGGTTTCATTGGAAGTGGTATGGATTGCAATTTCGATTGTCTTTTTTAGAATGTCTTTTGTTGCTTCTGTTTTCGTTTTTTCTTTCGATAGCTCGAAATGTTTTTGTAAAACATCCAGTCCTGCCTGTTTACCAAAAAGAGATGCTTTGAATGGATTGCTAGCTTTTTCTCTTTTTTCATTCAACGCGAAATAAACCAATCCTTGTTTAGGTTGACCATGTAATTCGCCTTTTACTTCCTCTGCGGTAATATTAAAAAGGGAAAGTAAAGCATTGTAAGTTCCTAGACTTTGATATTGGTAATATTTTGGTAAATACCTAACTACCGAGGCTATTTGGCTTTTTACATTAGCTGCCTTGTAGTCAATCGGTCTGAATAGTTCTTCTTTCGGATTACGATTTTTTTCAGTTGCAGCTATTAGTTTGTATTCTTGTTCCAATATACGACAGGCATCCATGGAACGCAATTTTTCATAATTATCAGCTATTTTTTTACCGTTACGATCTACACAGGTCGATACAATATGAATGTGAGTTCGTTCAATATCGGTATGTTTGAAAACTACATAAGGCTGATTTCCATACCCCATACGTTCCATATAATCTTTTGCTATTTGTTTGAAATCTTCATCACTTACGTTGTCTCTTGGATCAGGGTTGAGGGATATATGTAACACGGGTTTTTCCGTTCGTTTATTCACAATCAGATAAGGCTCAAATGAGTGATAGAATTGAGCAATGGTATAATTTCCGTTCACTGTTTCTCTTATTCTGTGGGTAGCTAAAACTTCTCCGTTTTTCTGGTCAACTTTGAGTTGATTATAAGAAAGTGCTCCAATAATATTTGCTCCTCGACCAATTTTAGCTATCATTTTTTCTCATTTTTAATCAAATGTTTTGCTTCAAATTCCTCGGTTAATTGTATTATGGCGCGGCATAATTTGGCTAATTCGGCTGTTTGTTTTTCCAATTTAAACAGATAAGCTGCTGCTTTCTTTTCGGAAAAATTACGGTACAATATCTTCACAATCTGATTGTAATTAACACCAACAGCACGAAACTGACCATATAATGTGGTTAATCGCATGTAATAATCCATTGATGCCATATCAATTTTCACGGTTTTTATTTGCCTTTCAAACAGAACAGAAGTGATAAAATGAGCTTTATTATCAGCTTCGGAAGCTTCATATAGGGAAAGAAATTTGGCATTTTCTTCATCTGTCAAACGAAAAACATAACGATGAATGCTGGGATTCTTTTTAGGATTCCTGCCACCTTTATGCTGTTTGTCATTTTCTTGTCCATTCATCACTAATCCATTTTAAATTTTACAAAACACCGACTTCGGAGGATGTTTTTAGCCCCTGCAAGGGCAAGTTGTTTTGAGGCACGGAATTCATTTCGAGTGCCTCAAAACACAACTTGCTCTGTTCTGGCGAACAGATAATCCGTCCGCCTGTCGGCAGGACGGATTTAATAAAGCAGGGAAAAACGGCTTAACGCCGTTCCAGTTGTTATCCCAATATTGATTTAGTCTTTCCATTGATTGAACTGATTACTGTTTTATACAAAGTAAATGATTGAATATAGAATCATTATAGTGTGATGAGTAGCCAAGAATTGCCAGTAAATGCCAATTACTACCATGATAATAAAGGGACTTACTTATCTACATTTCTTTGTGCTTATAAGTAGATATAAGGACATAGTTATCTATATAGGTAATAACGTACTTACACAAATAGAAATGTAGAAAAGTACAGGTGTGAAAATTTAGATAACTGTATAAGTAAGTTGATAAATGCCCACTTATTTACACACGGTTATAAAGACATATTTGGGTAGATAAACAGTTTGGTAAGTACCTGTTTAAATATATAATGTGGTACAGTGTGGCAAACCTATATGCAGAAGTGTATAGATAATTATGGAAATACATAAGTAATTAATTGGATATATAAATAATTAAATCATTTGAAATTATGGATACAAAACACAAAACAGTATTTATCGCCTTTTCTTCTCAAAAAGGAGGTGTCGGAAAAAGTACATTTACAACACTTATTGCCAGTATAATGCATTATCGATTAGGCTACAACGTTGCCGTATTGGATGCCGATTTTCCACAACATAGTTTGATGAAAATGAAATCTCGTGATCTGGCTATGGTAATGGAAAACGAGTATTTGAAAAAATTGGCGTACAAACAATTTACCACCATTAACAAAAAAGCCTATCCTATTATGCAGCACAAAGCGGAAAACGTATTGGATGCGGCTCATAAATTTTTGAATTCCTCTTCAGTACCTATTGATGTCATATTTTTTGATCTTCCAGGAACGGTGAACACTCCCGGAATACTCAAAGCATTGGCAGGAATGCATCACATTTTCACACCTATTACAGCAGATCGTTTGGTAATGGAGAGTACGCTCGTTTTTACCCAGCTTTTACAGGATGTTATTATGAAAAAAGGTGCAACTTCCATAGAAACCATTAATCTGTTTTGGAATCAGGTTGATGGCAGGGAAAGCACTCCCTTATATGATATTTATAATCAGCTTATTGCGCAATTGGGATTAAGCCTGATGCAAAGCCAAATCAAGAATAGCACTCGCTTTCGTAAAGAAAGCGAAGAGAATAGCAAAACTGTATTTCGCTCTACGGTTATGCCTCCAGATGAACGTTTAATGAAAGCTTGTCAGTTAGATTTATTTGTAAACGAATTTTTAAAAATCATTCAATTATAGTTTATGGAGAAAGATAGTAAGAAAAAAAATACTCCTGAAATTAATGAGGAGTTGATGATGAACCTGATGGTTGATGGGATAAAAAAAGAAGGCTTACAATTTCCATCAGAATTGAGTGAAGAATTACAAAAAGAGGATATTAAGCCTAAAGAATTGTCTCCGCGGAAATCAGAAATTAAAGAAAAGACCAGAGCCAAAAAGACAAGTGAACCGGATTATGAAAGTATTTTTTTTAAAAGATCGGATACCAATGCCCGCGATGGAAAAACGGTGTATATCCGACCCGATTTTCACGAAAAACTATCCCGAATTGTCCAGGTAATAGGAGAGGATAAGATCACTATTTATGCTTATTTAGATAATTTGTTGAACTACCATTTTCAGGAATTTGGGGAGCAGATAACCAAGAGTTTTAATGATAAATACAAACCTATTTTATAAGTCATGGAAATAGTAATTGTAATATGTTTACTGATTGTAATTGCTCTGCTTTTGCAGGACAAGATTGTAATCAAAATAGGGATGGAGAGAAAGGCAAAGCAGGATAAAATAAATTCAAAGCTTCCCGATATTATGGGACAACCCAAAACGCTAAGAAGTCTTTCAGTGCCAAACAATGCTGACGAAAGTCAAAATAAAAAGCAGGAACAGGAAACGGATAATTTTGATATTGAAATTGAAGATCAAGATATCGATAGACAAATTCCGCAGGAAGAGCTGGACGAAGTTTTCAGAATTATACCTGATTTTGAGGACGAGGCAGAAGAATGGAATAGTTATGGAATATCCGATGGTGATAACGGTTTTGCCCAAGGCGTTACCTTTGAAGAACTAAGCTCCGTGGGGATGCTGCTGCAAAAAGAAAATTTGGAGCCTTCTCAGAAGGAAAAAGCAATAGCTATAGTTCAGAAAATACAAGGAACCGAATTATTTGACCTACTGGAAAATTCTATGGAAAGTGCTTCCCGTAAAATAGCCGAGTTATTAGACAGTAGCCTTTCTTCTGAAACAGAAATCGGTTCTTCCACTTTGCGGAAAAATGATTTCGAGGATTTTGATATTGGAGAGTTTGTGTGAACTTTCGAAAATATTAAATAGCTTTATCAAGTTTTTTATGAATGAATGATATTGTATTTAAAATATCAAGAGCTTCATCTTCAGTGATTTCAAACTTAATTTTAGGTTCATGTGCTGTAGAGTTTCTAATTAAGCCAAAAATACCTTTAATTAGATTACATAATCCTAAATGTTCGCTTCTGTCTGTATCTGTTTTTAGATGATTGATTTTAATCAATGGATTACTAGTAGAAAATGAAGTTTCAGCTAAAGCATTACCATCTGCGTATAGTCCGGTCATAGTTCTTAAGCGATCTGCAATACTTTTGGTAGCTTCAAAGACTGAATGAAAGTAATTTTCAACCAATAATTCAGATTTACAATATTCAAATACAGCAGAATGAACGTTTCTGTTTTCCAACTTATGTTTTAAACGGCTTGCACGCTGTTCAGCTTCTGCGATTGTTGTAGCTTTTTCAACTAACCTGAATTTGCCTTGTTCTGTAAGCTCTGTACCTATAAAATACAAACGTTTATTAACCTCCAACCTACGATTATGAAAAATGTCTTCTTTTCCAATGTATCTAACGGGTTGTAAAGCGTCCTGAACAAATCTTAGAATATTATTTGAGCATTGATTCTTATTTTGCCAATCAGCAAATGCAAAATATAGTCTTTTCCATTTTGTATTTTGAGCGTCAATATCTGGAATCTTAGAATTCAATAGGATTTGGCCTATCTCCGTACCTGTCAATCCATCTGTGGTGTCTCCAATAGTTCTACAAAGCCCTTCTAATATGTGCGCTTCAAACATTGGTCGTTTAGTACTAGCCATATTTTCTACTTTTCTTCTTCATAATAGATTTTATAATACTTTCTTCCATCTTTCTCAATTCCTTTTTCAATAAGATTTTTATTTCCATGAATATAGATGTCGAAATTTCGATCGAGTTTTAATACACTTTTAAAAACACGAGATTGTTTTTTTACAGCTTGAGAAGATATTTGAAAGTTGTCTGAAATATCAACATTCTTATCCTCTCTATATTGTTCATCAAAACTCCTGAATGATTTGATTATTTCAGGATTATCGAAAACCTCTTCTACGAAACTTTCTTTTTCAAATCTATCATGGATTTTAAAATACTCAACAGAACGATTTAATAAATCTATTTTATCTGCTTTACTTACTTCAAATTCTTCGGAAAGTTGTTTTGTAACGAAGTCTTTTGTAATAGATAGAAAATTTTTTGTAAAATGGTAATTATCAGCAGTTGGTCGAATACTCAAAAAATCATCTTTCCAATATTGTGTATCATTTGATTTATTAGAATCAACAATACAAACAATATAACCATCTTCTGCCCGAAGGTCGAATATGATGCAGCCTTTATCTAGTTTCCCAATATTTACTCCGCTCTCATAATTGATTGTGTAATTATCTTTTGTTTGATTAAATTTTAGAAATACGTCTTTTATTTCTGTTTTAAATAACCCAATTGCAGTTGTTTCAATTCCATCCAAAAATATATTTTCAAATAAACAAATTGAAAACTCTCCTCCGTTAACTTTAGGATGAGTAGAACTTTCATATAAATGCTTTGATAGCTCAACACTATTCTCATGAAAGGAATCAGTATTGGAAAATATTCTGCTTATTAATGTGTAAACCGCATTTAAAGACAGTTCCGTTGGATTAGTGAAATTGAATTTCTCGTTATCCTGAAAGGAAGAAAGAAAATATTTTAATAAATACTTTTCCGTATCATCCTCAAAGGTGTTTACTTCACCTGATGAAATTTTTATTTTTTCATCTCTCAATTTGTTTCCAACAAAATGAGTAGCTATATTTTGTAATTTAACGCCTGTAAAATCTATCATTATTCTATTATATTGAATTGTCTAAGTTTTTCCAATTTTATTCTTTCTATCTCTTTTGAAAGTTCTCTCTTAAAAAGGTCAATATTTGCCAGCTTTTTTACTTGAGATGACATATACAAATTGGGTTCAGATTTGAAAACGCCGTCTTTTTCAAGTCTATTTTTAAGAGCATCCGAGAAGTTATATTTTACACTGTAAAAGCCGTTTTTTAAATTATAATGGTCATATTTATAAGTAATATAAATTTCCTCCAATAAAAGAACTTTCTTAAAATCTTCATCTGAAATTTCATTAATTCCAGACAAATTTCTACCTGAGAAATAAGTAATCAAATCTTTATCTTTTTTATCTTTAAATGCTTCAGGTATATCTTCAACATCATCAAACTTAAATTTGATAGATTTGATTTCTGGGTCTTTAAATATTGTGGATGTGATATTTGTAAAACTTAGTAAAAAATTGACACGAGCGATATTGTTTGTAAAACTCTTGAACATAATTTTGATAGTGTCATCTTTAATAAAATCAGCTTGTTTGAATTCGCTTTCTACACTCTTCATTACTCTCTTAGCTATAACCTTGTCTTCACGTGATACGGTATTTATTCGATTTACTACCAAAGTATCATTTTCTTTTGTGCAAATAATCTCAATTCTTCCCCATAATGTATTAACTGATACCTGACTAGTTGGATCTTTTCTCTCTGTACGTATATCAAGTATATATTCATTTGGATTAGAAGGGTTTGGTTTAAAAATCGGAGTATCCAGTAATTTCGTATTGAGATTTTCCGTTACATTATCAAAATTTGGACGTATTCGTTTGAATATACTTTCTAAACTTTCGTTTTGTTTTATTTGAAAGATCTCATTCGTTGTATTAACAGGTCTATCTTTTACATCTATAAGGGTCTTAAAATCTTCCAATTCTTTAGGACTAAACAAAAGGACTGACATTAAGCCTATTAGTTTGCTTCTATCAGCACTTTTTACAAAAATCCCCTTTTTTCCAAGGAAAATTTTCATATCATTGGCTGTAATAGCATCAGTTTTTAGAAAAGGCTTGATAATATCTCCATACGGAAGAATGTTTATGAAGGCTTCATTTAAGTGTTTTGATTTTAGTTGAGTTTGAGTTTGTAACTCGTCAAATGTTTCATTTTTTGCCAGAGAATTTGATGTGGACAACACTCCATCTAATGCCTCTGTATCTATTCTATCATATTTTTTTACCTGAATCTTCTCCTCCAGAATTTCATCATCGAACGAGCGTATAGCTTCAGCTACGATGTTCTTGTTTTCCATTTCATTATAATCTGGAAAATATAGAATATACTCATTTCCCAATCCACTTGTAAGTCTAATTGTTAACCAAATGAGTTTCTTCAATGTGTCTTCCGAAAAAGAATCGGAGCAGAAAATAAGAATACTAATCTTATTGCTACTTTCCTTAATTATTGGAAGTATGGAACTGTTAATATATTGAGCTGGTAATTTTGTACCTCTTTTACCTATTTGCCCAGGACTTTGATTTGCTTCGGTGATTGGATATAGAAACTTTACTGTAAGATCATCTCGATAATTTTTTGCGGTTACAATCGAACTTATTAGAAATATAGCTTTGTTATTATCTACAAGATAATAGTACATTTCTTCATTGAGCCAATCTTTCTTATAGTTATCTTTTGCATGGTGAATAAAATCTTGGTTTACTTCCGAATTTTCAGTTGTGAGCCAAAAAAGGATATTATGATATTCTGTTGAAGAATTTCTTTTAATTGGGATCTTTTTCTGTGTTTGCAAATCATCAAAAATCTTTTCAGAACTGTATATATAATTCTGAATTTCTTTTTTTGATGATGACGGATAGATTAGATCATGAATGGATGTCACTAAAATGGCATCATCTGTATCTGACTTTAACTTACTTTCAAAATCTCCAAAAAAATCAACTTTAAATTCGTCATCCTCTTCTGTTTTATCATTGTATATTTTTAAGGAAACGTCCTCATTGAAATTAGTCCATCCTATCAAATCTAAAATTTTCTTAGCAATTCTAAAATTAAAAGTTTTACTTTCATTAGGAGCTGGACTAGCCAATACCGCAAACGGATTAGTCTCTATTTGTCTTTCAATAGCAGAAATCCAATCTAATAGTTGTTTATCGAAATCATATCTTGTGACTTCTTTACCTGTAATTGAATTTGTACCAAAATGCATAGTCAGGGTTTTAACTAGAATTTCTCTTACTTTAAATGACATCTTTGATCTACCATGTTTTTCATAATAAGCATCAATTTTTGTTGAGGCTATATCAATAAGATTATCAGTATCTAAAGATTGTACTTTTGAAATTTTCACATCACCAATCGAATCACTTTTTAGAAGCTTTTCTTCTGGATGCCCAACAACAATTAATTCATACTCTTCTATATTTGGAGATTTGGTAATTAGATCATTACTCCATTTTTTAGCATCGTTGAGCCTGATTATATTTTGTGAAGATTTTACTTGACAAACTTTTACTTTGTCAGGATATGTCCATTTGATATCAACTTTTTCAGATTCATCCAATGGCTCTAAAGTAACTTTAGTCCATTGATTATCTGAATCTAATGCATCTAATACACAAATAATTGTTTGTATTAGATAACCTCTTATTCCAGCATTACCTCCCATATTTTAAATTATGTATTACTTTTTATTGAGAATTTGATTTATCTTTTTCTTAGCAATTTAAAAAGAAAGCTAATGTAATATATTTCTTTGCTTTATTGTTGTATAAAGACAAAAAAAACTATGACTTCCACTTTTATAACATTACAATTTTGATTATAAATTTGCTATGAAAAACTGTAAATAGAGGGATTTCTAAAACAAGTTAATTCATGTAAATTATGCAAAAAAAAAAGCTAACAGCACGTTTTCTATACTGTCAGCTTTTGGTGCGCTTGCTTAGAGAAACGATTCTGCTGAAATCAATTCTTATATTTTTAAAGCATTAAACGAATAGTAATAGTTTTCGTTTCTATATTTATTATTTGTTCTATTTTCTCCATCAACATTTGAAATCTTTCTTCTCTAATTAACGGATGAATGTGCATGGCTAAAATTCGTTCGCTTGTGGGAGATTTTTAATAGCTGTCAATTCTTGTTTGATGTATTGTTTCAAGTCATTTTCACTCGTTATATTTTAAGAAGTTGAATTATTTTACTCTCAAAACTTCTAATAATTTGAAATTCAGATATAATTTTTCTTTACCCACTTGTTCGCTTTTTAAGAAGCCATGATTCTCCAATTCTTTTAAATAATTCCCTACTGTTTTTAGGTTTCCTAAACCTGCTTTTTCTAATTGGGTTCTTTTGGTGTAAGGAAGTCTGAATAATTCTCCCATTAAATCTTTTGAATATATTTTGGGTAATTGCTGTTGCATATTTTTACCCATTTCATTCATTAGCTGTTCTATTTCTGCTATTTGCATTCTTCCTTTTAATGCGGTTTGTTCTACCATATCGAGCATATACATAATCCAGTCTTGCCAGTTTCCTTCTTCGGTTACTTTTCGCAGGTTGGTGTAGTATTTGTCTTTATGTTGAATGATATAATTACTTAAATATAAGGCTGGCCAATCTAATAATTCGGTCATTTTGAGGTAGAGTAACAGAATAATTCTTCCTGTACGTCCGTTTCCGTCAAAAAAAGGATGTATTGCTTCAAATTGGTAATGTATGATTGCCATTTTTATTAATGGATCTATATTGTCTTCGGCGTGAATAAAATCCTCCAGGTTTTTCAGTTTTTCACGAATGATATTTTCTCCTTCAGGGGGTGTATAGACTACTGTATTTGTAACCGGATTTTTTAATTGTGTTCCAGGTGCATTTCTAATGCTTGCTTGATTTTCTTTTATTATTTGTACCAATGCCACAAATAAATTTGTGGTTAATATTGGGCGTTTGTTAATTTGCTCAATTCCATACCATAAGGCATCTTTATAATGCATTACTTCTTTGGTAGCTGGATTTTCGTTTTTCTTTTCAGCTATAGAAGCTTTGAATAATTCATCCTGAGTTGTGATGATGTTCTCTATAGCCGAACTGGCTTGTGCTTCTTGCAAGTTTATGGTGTCTATAAATAACGTAGGATTAGGCAAATTGGTAATAGCACCTTTTAATTCTGATAATGCTCTACTCGCCGTAATTGTTTTTTTTAGAATTACAGTGTTTTCGATCTCCGTAGTAGGAGGCAACAAAGGCAAATCATTGTATGGGATTGCAGGATTGTAGTTAGCTTTATTACTCATTGTGACTTAAATTTGATAGGGGCAAATAGTACTGCTGTTTTTGTAACGAGTGTAAATATAGTAAAAATTTACTCTTGTTTTGTTGTTAAGGGTAAAATTTACTCTCGTTTGTTTTTTGTTTCTAAATCCGTAAAATAATCTACTTCTTCTTCTTTTAAAAGGCTACCCACGGTCAAACAATTCCCCTTACTGCCACCTTTTTATACAGCTTGATATTCAATTAGATATTTGTTTTGTAAGCCTGAAATAGTCAGGAATTAGTAACAATTAAATGTTTGAAATCATGGAAAAACAAAGAAAAAAAGTTTTGCTGACGGCTATGTTTATGCTGTCAGGAATTGGCGCATTCGCACAGGGAAATGGTTCGGCAGGTATTAACGAAGCTACCCAAATGGTCACTTCTTATTTTGATCCCGCAACAAAGCTTATCTATGCCATCGGAGCGGTAGTTGGTCTTATTGGAGGGGTAAAAGTGTACAATAAGTTCAGTAGCGGTGATCCTGATACCAGTAAGACCGCAGCGAGCTGGTTTGGAGCCTGTATCTTCCTGATTGTATCAGCTACAATTTTACGTTCCTTCTTTCTTTAATCTTTTGGCTGATGAGTACTTACAACATCAACAAAGGGATTGGGAGAACGGTAGAGTTTAAGGGTTTAAAGGCACAATACCTGTTCATTTTTGCTGGTGGACTGCTTGGGCTTCTCATTCTGGTAATGATATTTTATATGGCAGGTGTCAATTCTTATGTCTGCCTGTTTATCGGCATTGTGGGAGGATCTCTAATTGTATGGCAGACATTCTCATTGAATAATAAGTATGGTGAACATGGATGGATGAAAATAAGTGCTCATAAACGCCATCCTCATTATATCATCTGTCGCAGGTCTGTACACCGTTATTTCAAGTTCAAAATTAAATCCAGGAAGGTATGAGAAATCAATCAAGAGTGACTACATTGGAAAGTAAGTTTCCTTTGTTAGCGGTAGAAAATAATTGCATTATCTCAAAGGACGCGGATATCACAGCTTGTTTTCGGGTAGCACTTCCGGAACTTTTTACGGTTGCTTCTGCGGAATATGAAGCCATTCATTCTGCCTGGCATAAGGCTATCAAGACTTTGCCTGATTTTACTGTGGTACACAAACAGGATTGGTATATCAAAGAAAATTACGCTCCGGATATTGCTCAGGAAGATTTGAGTTTTTTAGCAAAATCCTACCAGCAACATTTTAATGAGCGTCCGTTTTTGAATCATTATTGTTATTTATTTCTAACTAAAACGACTAAGGAACGTATGCGAATGCAGAGTAATTTCTCTTCGCTTTGCAAAGGGGTACTTATTCCAAAAGAAATAAGGGATAAAGAAACGATTCATCGTTTTATAGAAGCAGTAACACAGTTTGAACGAATAGTAAATGACAGTGGTTTTGTAAAATTAGAACGATTAAGTGAAGAGGATATTATTGGAACAGATGACAAGCAAGGAGTATTGGAACAATACCTGACGCTTTCAAGAGAAGCAGGAACTCCCATGCAAGACATTGCTTTGGGAGCTGAAGAAGTTCGAATTGGTAACAAAAGACTTTGCCTGCACACCTTGTCAGATACAGATGATTTACCCGGAACAGTTTCGGCAAATACCCGTTATGAAAAACTGTCTACAGACAGAAGTGATTGTCTTTTGTCTTTTGCTGCTCCTGTAGGTTTGTTGTTAAGTTGTAATCATATTTACAACCAGTATCTTTTTCTGGATAATAGCGAAGACAATCTGCGTAAGTTTGAGAAATCAGCAAGAAACATGCACTCATTGGCACGTTATAGTAGAGCGAACCAAATTAATAAGGAATGGATAGAACGCTATCTGAACGAAGCACATTCTTTCGGACTTTCTTCTATTCGGGCTCATTTTAATGTAATGGCATGGTCCGAAGATCCTACCGAAATAAAGCAATTAAAGAATGATACAGGCAGTGCCTTGGCACTGATGGAATGCAAACCCAGACATAACACCACAGATGTAGCCACGCTTTACTGGGCAGCAATGCCAGGCAATGCAGGAGATTTTCCGAGTGAAGAAAGCTTTTATACCTTCATAGAACCCGCTTTGTGTTTTTTTACTGAAGAAACCAACTATCAAAGTTCTCCGTCACCTTTTGGAATTAAAATGGCTGACCGGCTTACAAGAAAACCCATTCATTTGGATATTTCCGATTTGCCAATGAAGCGAGGCATTATCACCAATAGGAACAAGTTCATACTCGGACCTTCAGGTTCTGGAAAGTCATTTTTTACGAACCACATGGTTAGGCAATATTATGAACAAGGTGCTCATGTGTTGCTGGTAGATACCGGTAACTCCTATCAGGGATTATGCGAACTGATTAAAGGAAAAACGAAAGGAGAAGATGGGGTTTACTTTACTTATACGGAAGACAATCCGATTGCCTTTAATCCTTTTTATACCGATGATGGTGTATTCGATATTGAGAAAAGAGAAAGTATCAAAACTTTGATATTGACCTTATGGAAACGTGATGACGAACCACCAAGTCGTTCCGAAGAAGTGGCATTGTCCAATGCAGTGAGTGGTTACATTGAACGTATCAAACAAGAGAATGAATCTCCTTCTTTCAATGGGTTTTATGAATACGTAAAAGTTGATTACAGAAAGGTATTGGAAGAAAAACAGGTACGGGAAAAAGATTTTGATCTTGCCAATTTCCTCAATGTATTAGAACCCTACTACAAAGGTGGTGAATACGATTATCTACTGAATTCAGATAAACAGCTTGACTTACTTTCCAAACGATTTATTGTGTTTGAAATTGATGCAATCAAGGATCATAAAATTCTTTTTCCAATAGTGACCATCATTATAATGGAAGTTTTTATCAATAAAATGCGTCGTTTGAAAGGAGTGCGAAAGTTAATCTTAATTGAAGAAGCCTGGAAAGCTATTGCAAAAGAAGGAATGGCTGAGTATATCAAATACCTTTTTAAAACGGTAAGAAAGTTTTTTGGAGAAGCCATTGTAGTAACCCAAGAGGTAGATGATATTATTCAATCACCCATTGTAAAGGAAAGTATCATCAATAATTCAGATTGTAAGATTCTGTTGGATCAGCGTAAATACATGAACAAATTTGATGATATACAAGCCATGCTTGGTCTCACTGAAAAAGAAAAAGCACAGGTGCTTTCCATCAACATGAATAACGATCCCAGAAGGTTATATAAAGAAGTTTGGATAGGATTGGGAGGTACTCATTCAGCAGTGTATGCCACAGAAGTGAGTCTTGAAGAATATTTGGCATACACCACAGAAGAAACCGAAAAGATGGAAGTGATGTGTCTTGCCGGAGAACTGGATGGAAATGTTGAACAAGCGATTAAACGGATAGTTCTTCAGAAAAAAGAAAACAAATAATAATCATTTTAAAAATTTAAGACAATGAAAAAGTTAATGTTCATGGTGTATACAGCGTTGCTATTTGCTGTCACACCAACAGTTAAAGCACAATGGGTGGTAACCGACCCTTCTAATTTGGCTCAGGGTATTGTCAATACTGCAAGACAGATTGTACAGACTTCTACCACAGCTACAAATATGATTAACAATTTTAAAGAAGTGCAAAAAGTGTATAATCAAGGGAAAGAGTATTATGATAAATTAAAGGCTGTAAATAATCTGGTAAAAGATGCCCGAAAAGTACAACAGACCGTACTGCTTGTAGGTGATGTTTCTGAGATTTATGTAAAGAATTTTGGAAAAATGATGAACGATCCTAATTTCAATGCACAGGAACTTTCGGCAATTGCTAATGGGTATTCTATTTTGCTTAATGAAAGTACTGAACTATTGAAAGAGCTTAAACAAATTGTAAATGCTTCCACTTTGTCATTGAATGATAAAGAGCGTATGGATATTATTGACGGTGTGTATAAGGAAGTAAAAGAGTACCACAATCTTGTACGTTACTTCACAAACAAAAACATTTCAGTCAGTTATCTAAGAGCTAAAAAAGCCAATAACAGTCAAAGAGTATTGGATCTTTATGGGACTGCTGACCAAAAATATTGGTAATCATGGAATTTACTAATCTCCATGAAGTATTACGGACACTTTATGATGAGATGTTGCCATTATCAGCTGATATGGCGGCAGTGGCTAAAAGTCTGGCGGGATTAGGGGCTTTATTTTATGTTGCATTAAAGGTATGGCAGGCACTTAGCAGTGCAGAACCAATAGATGTCTATCCGCTACTCAGACCATTTGCTTTGGGACTCTGTATTATGTTTTTTCCAACTATGGTATTGGGGACACTCAATGCAATTCTTAGTCCGGTAGTAAAAGGGACACATTCTATCTTAGAAAACCAAGTTTTAGACTTGAATGCTTTACAACAACAGAAAGACCAACTGGAAAGAGAAGCAATGCTTCGTAATCCTGAAACCGCCTACTTGGTTTCAGATGAAGAGTTTGATAAGAAACTTGCTGAATTAGGTTGGTCACCTTCTGATTTGGTTACCATGTCAGGAATGTACATGGAAAGGGAAATGTACGGAGTTAAGAAGGAAATTCGTGATGGTTTTCGGGAGTTTCTGGAAATACTGTTTCAGGCTGCTGCGCTGGTCATTGATACCATACGTACTTTTTTCCTGATAGTCTTGTCCATATTAGGCCCGATAGCTTTTGCTATTTCAGTCTGGGATGGATTTCAATCTACACTAACGCAATGGTTAACCAGATACATTAGTGTATATCTCTGGTTGCCTGTTGCCGATCTTTTTAGTGCTATGTTGTCCAAGATACAATCTTTAATACTACAGAAGGATATCGAAAATTTATCAGATCCTAATTTTATTCCTGATACCTCCAATACCGTATACATCATCTTTATGATTATTGGGATTATTGGATACTTTACTATTCCTACTGTAACGGGTTGGATTATTCAGGCTGGTGGAGCAGGTAATTTTATACGAAATGTAAACCAAACTGCAACAAAAACCGGAAATATTGCCGGGGCGGGTACCGGAGCAGTGGTAGGAAATATAGGAGGTAGGCTAATGAAATAATAATATTAATCATCAGTAAAATGGAATTTAAAACATTAAGAAATATTGAAAATAGTTTCAGGCAAATCAGACTTTATGCTATTGTATTTGCATTATTATGTATTGGAGTAACGGGATATGCTATATGGAAATCTTACTGCTTTGCAGAGTTGCAGCGACAAAAGGTGTATGTACTGGACAACGGTAAATCTTTAATGCTTGCTCTTGCACAAGATGCCTCTATCAATCGTCCTGTTGAAGCCAGGGAACATGTCAGACGTTTTCACGAACTTTTTTTTACTCTGGCACCCGACAAGAATGCTATCGAAAGCAATATGAAACGCGCGTTCAATCTCGCAGACAAAAGTGCTTTTGATTACTACAAAGACCTGTCTGAAAAAGGATATTACAATCGTATCATTTCAGGGAATGTGCAACAGCGTACAGAAATAGATAGTGTGGTATGCAACTTCGACAACTATCCTTATGCTATAAGAACTTATGCCAAGCAGTTTATTATTAGATCCAGTAATGTAACTAAACGGAATCTGGTTACCTCATGCTATCTCGTGAATTCAGTTCGTTCGGATAACAATCCACAAGGCTTCAACATGGAAAAATTCAATGTAATTGAGAACAATGATTTAGAAATTATAGAACGTTAAAAACAAAGAATATGGAACATCAATTTGATTTAGACACATTCTCAAAAATCCTTACTGATAAAGGGTATGACGGTTATTTCCATACGGAGGGTTGTTGTGCCGGTAAACTAAAGGATAGCATCAGTGAATTTTTGGAAGCTTGGGACAATGGTAAAGAAGCTCCATTATTAGCAAATCATCTGCATTTATCTACTTACCTCCAATGGAATGGTGAAGACAAACCAAAGATTGAATGCAATATGTATGTAAGATACGAGAACGGGAAATTCGATTTACAGAAAACAGAAATGTTCATAAGGAGTCTGGATTGTTACGGGCAATTACTGAAGCAATCTAAACTGACGGCTCTTACAGCAAGTTCTATTCCGACAGTAAAAGAGGCTATTGCCCAAGTGTCAGATAAACCGAAACAGCAGTTGTCTTCTCAAAACAGGAGGTTTAAAATGTGAAACCTGATAAAAATTGAAGTATGAAAAAAATAAGAGAAAATATGAAAAGGTATTTTGATAAAGTGGATGATCGTTGGCGAGCATTACCCTTACGAAAACAGTACAAATACCTCTTGTATTGTTTCCTGGGCTATCTGATTCTAACTATAGCTATTATTCTAAAGGTATGGTATGATACCGGAAAAGCCAATTATAATTTGTCTATTGAACATATTGAAAATCCCGTTGTCAAAAAGAAAGAATCCGCTATACCCTTGCAGGATTCAATGTTGAAAATCATAAAAAATAGAAGAGATGAAAGAAAGTGAAAACAAAAAAAGTACCATCTTTGTTACCGATGGTAATTTAAATGAAACTTCGGAGATAGTGCTGGAAAGTAGTTTAAATAAAGGCGATAAATTCAAAAAGCCATTAATCTTTGTATTGATGGGGATTGTGTTTTTGGGATGTATGTATATAATATTTAAACCATCCGAAAGCAGTAAAAAGACAGAAGATATTGGTCTCAATGATTCAGTTCCTCAGGCTACTGATAAGGTTTTGCAGGCTGATAAGCAAAAAGCTTATGAAGATGAAATGTTGGAGCAAAAGAATTTGGAAAAACAAAATGCGCTAACATCTTTGTCTGATTACTGGAATGAGAATAGTACAGATGACAATGAAAATGGTCAGGATGTTTCGGAAAAGAATGAAGTAGATAATAGTTCATTAAACAATGATAATCCTTCTTTGAATAGTTATCGCAATGCACAGAATACACTAGGGAATTTTTATCAGAGTGATAATTCAGAGGCACTACAATTGCGTAAACAGCTGGATGAACTAAAAGAACAATTGGCTAAAAAGAATGATACACCAATTGATCCTGTGGAAAGCCAATTGGAATTAATGGAGAAATCCTATCAGATGGCAGCAAAATACCTTCCAACTAATGCGGTTTCAGGGGAACAGCCAAAGGAACAAAAAATAGCTCTTTCAGGTTCATCAAACCAAAAAGAAACTTTTGTTGCGTTTGTTCCTGCCCATAAAAATGAGGTTTCTTCTTTACAGAGAGTACTTCCTGATAGTACATTTATTGCTAATTGGAGCGAAAATCGTAACCGCGGATTTTATACGGTTGGGAAAACGGAACAGCAAATACAACCCAAAAACAGTATCCGTGCTGTTGTGCAACAAACACAGCTGCTAACGGAGGATAGTAGTGTTCGTTTACGTTTATTAGAATCAGCAAAAATAGGAACTCACATTATTCCGGCAGGGACAGTATTGACAGCCAATTCAAAATTTCAACAAGGGCGTGTCCAAATGAAAATTACTTCGATAGAGCAGGATGGCAATATTATTCCGGTTAACATTATAGTGTATGGACTGGATGGGCAAGAAGGTTTGTTTGTTCCTTATTCTCCCGAAATGAGTGCTTTCAAAGAAATGGCTGCTAATATGGGACAGACTTCAGGAAGCAGTATTATGATGACAAATTCTGCCGGACAACAAATAGCAGGCGATTTGAGTCGTGGGCTTGTACAGGGTGTTTCGGGCTATTTTTCTAAAAAAATGAGAACTCCAAAAGTAACACTCAAAGCAGGACATCAAGTATTCCTTGTTTCTAAAAAATAAATATTCAATTCTTTAAACGTTATACAACATGAAAACAACAATGAAAAACATACTAATAGCATTGGTCTTAATATTAGGCTATGCTACGCCATTTCAGGCACAACAGACTGTTCAAAATATCACAAAGCTGGACTTGGGAAAAATAGAACCGTATAAGATAGAAGTAACTTACAGTAAAACTTCGCACTTGATATTTCCTGCTACTATCCGCTACGTGGATTTGGGAAGTGATTATCTGGTTGCAGCCAAAGCAGAAGATGCAGAAAATGTATTACGAGTAAAGGCAGCAATCCGTAATTTTAAAGAGGAAACTAATTTTTCGGTGATTACTGAAGATGGACGTTTTTATAATTTCAATGTTTTTTATAACTCTTGCCCAATTAATTTGAATTACAATCTTTTGGAAATGCAAAAGAGGATGAGTAGGGAGAATACTAATGATGTTCTTTTTGAGGAATTAGGAAAAAATTCTCCATCATTAACAGGCGAGTTAATTGAAACAATTTATAAAAAAGACAAGCAGATTATAAAAAATATTAGAGCTAAAAGTTTTGGGATTCAGTTTTTATTGAAAGGAATCTATATTCATAATGACAAGTTCTATTTCCATACCGAAGTCCGTAATCTTACTGATTTACCATTCCGAATCGATTTTATTACTTTCAAAGTAGTAGATAAAAAGCTTGCTAAACGTACTGTGATACAGGAAAGAAATTTAATTCCATTGCGAACCTACAAACCGCTGGACGAAATTAAAGGCAATACGGTAGAGCGAAATGTGTTTCTGCTGGATCTATTTACTATTACTGATGACAAAGTACTCTTGATAGAAATTTTCGAAAAGAATGGTAGCAGAAATCAGATACTAAAGCTGGAAAATTCTGACTTGCTTAAGGCAAAGCTTATTAAGGATATGAAGTTGAAGATTAATTGATTTTAATAAAAAACATAAAAAGGGGCTGTTTCACAATTTGTGAGGCAGCCTCTTGATATTTTGGATTATATTTATTTCTTAACCTTTTAAAAACAATAAATTATAGGTAAGAAACGTTTTTTTAAGTTAAAAGAATGAAATATAAACACGCTGATTATGAATCCAACATTGTTTTTAAGCATCTTAGCTTTACTAAGTGGTTTTGGTCTTCGTTATTGGATTAATAGAAGAAAATTTTATAGAAGAAGTCCATTAGGAGCGGAAGGTTTTTCGAGTTATGAAAAATCTGTTTTCATTTCTTTTTTAGAGCGTATGGGAAAATGGATTGCTTATGCATTGATTATTTTCGGGCTATTGTCAGCATGGGTTTATTCTCGTGAGAAAAAAGATAAGGAGAAACAGGAGTTAAAAACAGAGAAACCAATCTAATTCTGATAGTCATTTGAAAATAAAGTTTAAAAGCAAATCAGATAATTTATAATGAAGTGATATAATGTAAATGTTGGTGCAAAATTATGTTTGTACCCATATAAAAAGTTAGTTTGAAATTACATTCCAATCTGAAACAATTGAGGATGGATTATTTCAGTTAGCTACTTTTAAAGAACTTCCTAAAGTTTGTATCACCGACCTTGATTTTTACGACAAGCAGATACTGTCAAAACTTCAAAAATTAAGACTAGAATATCCTACAATCAAACTACTTTCTCATAGTGATATTGACAATGAGAAAGTAGGTAAGGATCTTTTAAACATTGGTTTTTCTAGTTGTTTACTAATTGGTAGTGATGTCGATGATTTTAAAAGAGCCATTGACAAAACTGCCAATGGCCTTAATTAGTAATGTAAATTTTACTTGAATACGATCTTATAAAGTTGAGAAATTAAATTCTCTCTTTTTTCAAAATCACAGTTAGCAGTGAAAAAATGTGATTTTATACTTTCTAATGTAAAGTCTTGATAGATATTTATTTCCTTATTGAACACTGGAAAGGTTTTGCCATTTAAACTATAAATGTCGATGCTCGAAAAGTTAGGCCTAATTTCTAAAAATGCTTTCTCACTTGGCCTTTTTAGCAAGTAATCATATCTTTTTTTGTCAGAATCCCATAGAACTTGATGACTTCTTATAAATGATTTCGGAAATTTACTTTTTACTGCATTTAAGATTAATTCATCAAGTTCATCATTTGTAAATAGTTCTTGTTTAGGATAATCTAATAATCTTTTAATCTGGTTTGGTTCAGGATCATCGTTAAGTTTATAATCATTGGTAATTTGACGATCATAAATAATAACACCAATAGTAATTTCAACACCAAATTGGTTTGTTGAAACAACACTTATTTCTTTAACAATTTTCCAATCTTCTTGATCTAAAAGCTTAATCGTAACTTGTTCTGATAATTTGTTATTAATATTACTCATATTTATTCCCATTTTAGATTTTGAGCATATTTAGTATGAGGTGCGATTTCAAACATATACTCTTTATTATGTAAACTATGCCCAAGTGTCTGTATCAAATCGTCATTTACCCAAATAAATTTGTCCGATTCTTTTTCTAATTTTAGTTTTTCTAGAATTGGTAATTGCTCATTATTAATAACCAAGTCAAAAATTTCAAAAATAAATATCCCTTTACCACCGCTATCTAATTTGATAATTGGAGATTGAATCTTCTTTTTGAATTCATAATCTATGAAGCGAAATTGTCTCCAAGGTAAAATGTCTTCTGAAATTAATTCTTCGCAAAATTCTCTCCATGGAGAAATTTCCCTATCCTTTTTTGAATCAAACCATTTCAGAAAAGAGATTACATTTTTTCCCTTCACGTAAACTCTCAAATCATTTTTAGCTATTCCTTTTTCTGTTTCAAACTTTCTATCAGGTTTTACTTCTAATTTTTCAAAAATAGCACTACTGCTTGGTAATGTTTTATAACATCCGCCTACCGGCTGGTAGTAATTTCTTGTTCTACTTTTTACTAGTAAATACTCATTGTCAACTTTAATCCTGTACAGATACGCAATTGATAAACGAAAATCTTTTTTGGGGTGCAAAATCTGAGTATTAATAATTAATATTAATTGTTTATAATTATCTATTAACCAACCTAAAATTAATGTCAATAATGAAATTATCCCAGCTCTTGTAAATGGAGAATGCCAAAAATCATTGTCAAATAATCCAATAATAATAAGTAAAATAGGTATCGTATATTTTATGAGGTTATCTTTCATATTATTTTTGGACTTGGTTTTAGTTGAATGATTGTTTCTTTTATTGATTTAAAGTCCAATGCTTTTGAAGGAAAACATTTTGATACAGCCTCAGGCAAAACTCTTAATCGAATATCTGAGAAAGAAAATTCTAAATTATCATTATGTTTCTCTCCTGTTAACTCTGCTAAAGTTTCTAATTCTTTATCTGTCAGTCCAATTTCTCCTACTGATTTTTCAAACAATTGCTTTCTTTCATCAAAATTAGGTCTCTCAAACTCTAATATTATTGCAGCTCTTCGAATAATTGCTTCATCCAGAAAATGAAGTCTATTGGTTGACATAAATAAGATAGCTCTACCATTTAATTCTCTTAATTCGTCAATTTTTTGAATTAATGTATTTACAGCAGCTTTTTCTTCTTGATGCATTTGCATGGTTGACCTAGTTGAAGCTATGGCATCTGCTTCATCAATCAATAGAAATGCAACTCTTCTTTTTCCTGCTTGATTTTTTAATTCACTGAATGCGTCATTGACCAAGTTTCCCATCTGACCGTGTAAACCTTCACCTCTTACTCTTGTACTAAGTTTGAGAAAAAAACCATCTTTTTTAAGCTCTCGCAACATTCTATCTGCAATTGCTTCGGCAGAAATGGTTTTTCCTGTACCAGCATCCCCAGATAATATTATTAGCGGGTATTTCTCTTGAAGTTGAGAAATAATTGGTAATTCTACATTATGAAACTTTTTACTCCATTCTATTAACCCCTCTTGATCAAGTAATAACTTTAAGTTGGAAAATATCCTATCGAATTTTGAATCAAAACCGACCAAGTTCTTTGTTCTCTCTTGAATACCTTTATTAGGTAATTCAACTATATTATCAAAAATATTATTCATGGCTTATTTATAATTTGTTTTTTGTAATTCATATCCTTTACTGGCATATAATTGAGCATTAGAACCTTGAAGGCTTGGAAATGAATTATCTATAGAGGAAGCTGTCCATGATATTTTAAAATTTTTTGAAAAATTTTCTTTTTCTGTTGTGGTTAAATTTCTCCATTTTTGAGTGTATGTCAAAATGACAGAAAGGCTCGTGTTTGGTATGTCAGCCCAATCGTTATTTTTTCCTGCTCTTTCACTTTCTGTAGAGGTTCCAAGTGAATTTACAATGAATTTTGAAGCTCGAATTACTCCCCCTGTCTCATTGTTGAGCAATACAATATCAACTGAATATAAGTATTCATTTTCAGCTAACAGAAGTATATCATAGAATATTTTATCAACATACTCCATGGTCCATTTTCCAGTTCTTCGTGCAATCGTTCTGATATCGGCTTCACAGCCCTCAAAGGTTTTTCTTATATCTAAAACTGTATAAGTACTTGTTTTTGTAGTTGTTCCGTACATAAGCATTAATCTAAATTAAAAGTTGGTCCGAAAACACGTTTCCATTCTTGGATAGTGTCTCCTTTATTATTTTTTGATTCGGCAATATTTAAGGTATCAAAAGCATCTTCAGCTTCTTCAATAATTTCATCCCATTTGTTTTTATCAAGACGTTTCACAATATTGTTTTCTTTATTTGTGTTGTCTGCAATGTAAATAGGAGAATCATAATTGCAAGGAATTGATCTAATAGAATCTTTGAATTCAATTATTGGAAAAGATGGGCTGCTTACAAATTGAAAAAATCGGATTATACCTTCTTCTATGTTTTCTTGTATACCATAATTCTCATCTAAATAAGCAACTATTAATTCAATTGAAAAAGATGATAAGCCTGGTTCATTGTCCGTAGGCTGTAATTCTTTATAATTTTTCCACCATTTTATTGCCCTAACAATTGAGGTGTAAGATGGATTGTTTTGTCTTTTTGCTAAAGAGAAGCTTAATTGTTTGCTGATACTTGTAATATATTTTTTCCCTCCACGTCTACTTGGTTGCCAAACATATTCGTGTAAATCTTGTAATGGAACAACAGGAACAATATCAACTTGTAACCCCGTTCCACTAAATGAAATGGTTATTGATTTAGTATTACCTTTAGCATCAACATCTCTTTGGATGTCTTTTTGAGGGTATATATTTTCTAGATAGGAAATTATATAATCATATAATTTAGGTAAATCATTATGAATATCGCTATCTCCGGTAACAAATAGAACCAAATCAATATCAATAGGATTTTCTCCAGTTGGTTTTAGTATAGTCTTCTTTTTCCAAGAGCCGGCTAAAAGATATTTTGCAACTTTTAAATCATGACTACCATCTTCGGCAATTTTTTTTTCTAATTTTTGTTTTAGATTATTGATTTGATCTCTGTATTTACCCATATTTTCAGGCTGTAGTTTGATCTTTTCAATAAAGTGTTGTAAATCTTTATTCGATAACTTCATAAATTTTAGTATTAATACCTATCTATATATCAAATTGTTATCCAGTATATCCAAAATGACGTTTTGTCAGTTGTAATAAGGTCTGTAACTTGAAATGTCAGCGAATTATTAAAAGAACGAACATTTATTTTACCTCAATTATTAGTAAAATACTAGACTTTATCAATAACCATCATCAACCAAGCGACGTTCTTTTGCTTATTTTCTTTGGTCGCTGTGTGAAAAGAAAAGAAGTCAGCTAAAAACAACAAAAGGGATACTAAATATCCCGTGAAATGATGTCGCAACCTGTTTGGTAAAATGTAAGTAGTGGAATTTGTGGAGCGGTACATTTTGGCAAAAGGGTTGTACCAATTGAATGCAAAAATGCGTTTCCGACGGCAGGAAGGAATTGCATTTTTGCCGCCCGGCTTTGGCTGTCAGGCGACTTTTAGAGGTTGGGTTTGAAAGTTCTTCAAATTAAGGAAAAAACCTCTGTTTTCGGTCATTCCATAGCGTAACATAGACCAAAGCAAAGAACACCCCATTTGTGCCAATGTTGCATTAATATATAAATCCTGTTTTTCCAATGCTTCGGCTAAACTGCAACTTGGTGTATCGTCTGTTTCTTCTGATTGTTTAAGCAGTTCGCCAAATTCATCCGTAACCATTGGCAGGCTTGTCACCGTTTCGTATTTCTCTGACTGTGGTTGTTTGATTTCTCCGATAGTAGATAATATGACTTGTCCTGTATGTTCACTGTTACCGAAATCCAACCAGTATTTTGGTTCGTCACGGCTCATTCTGCTTTGGTTCATAGCTTTGAGCATTTCGGCAATATTAAACCGTGTTTGTACATTGTCCACACAAGTAATAAAAATCGTTGTCTTTGCATTTTTGGGTAATTCACCCAACGCATTGCGTTCAAACTTTTGGGTTTCTGCTTTCCAATTTGTTCCCATAAACCGATTAACTCGGTTTATCAAAGCTACCGATTTGTACAATCCTGTTTCGCTCGGTGCAAATCGCTGTCTGCCTAAATTGGCTTCCGTAATACTATCATCATCCCATAAACGCACCTGCAATCCTGCGTGTCCCAATTCGGTTAGGCTGTGGCTCATTTCCATTAAGGCAGTCAGTACCTTTGAGCCTGTGCCACCTGCACCAATCAAATTAATTTCAATCGGATTGGTCGGACTAATTAGATAATTATCGGTAAAATGTATTTTCGTTTTCATCACAATAGATTTTTAAGAGTTTTATTATTTGGTTTAAGTACTTCTTTTGGAAAGGGTTTAGCTGTATTTATCAGGTCTTTCCAAAGGTTTATACAATTCCCTTTTATGGGGTTGTGATTGCCTAACAGATGGCTGAAATAGGAATTGAAGAAATAATGTTCCCAAGCCTGTACAAATTCTTCTACCGAAGCGGATTTTTTAATATCAACACTTACTGTTCCCATACAGACTTTGCCGTCTTCATAGATGTTGAAATAGGGTGTATGAAACAATTTAGTTTTCTCGTTGGGTCTTCTGTCATTTGCAAGGGCAAATACGCTCAAACTGTTTTTACTCGCTTTCCAAAGCATCGGTGGTACTTCTGCTATTCCGTTTGGAATTTGCAGACTGTCCACAAAGTACAGTTGTCTTTGCTGTGCTTTGGTGTACCATATAACCGAACCATTTTCAGGATTCGGATTGATGTGCAGAATGTTGGTAGGCAATATTCCGCTTGGTTTAAGTAAGGCTATGTTTTTTTCCTGTTCGGTATTGAGTGCCTTTGCCAATACATTGGCTTCCTTTACGGTCAAAGGGTGGGCATTAATAGGATTGCCGTTTTTGTCCATGTCAAAATGTTCTACATAAACATCGGTATTGCTCCCTTTGGTTTCATAGAATACCAAAACCGATTTTGGGTGGTACAATGTGCCGAAATTTTGTGTTATATCGTTAATTGTTTCCATAATTTCCGATTTTTAAAAGTTGTTCAAAATGTCGCATAGCTTGTGCAATAGTTCAAATAATCGGTTTTCAAAACAAAGGTTGTTGGCTGTTATATCCCTGCCGTCAAACTGTTTTAGGATAATGGGTTCTTCCATTTGTCCGTACTCCTGCATTTCGCTGTTTACCGATTCTATAAGCATTTTATTCAACCAGCCTTTGTGGTCTGTATAAAAGGAAATGTATTTTTCCATTCCGATGATGTTTTCCATATCTTCCCCCGATGCTTCTCCGTTTGGTTTGGCATTACGGAATACGTTTTCATTTGGATAGGTTTGATAAAGGGTAAAGGCTTCTTTTGCTAAGGTCAAGCACTCTCTATCAAAATTGTCTTTGGCTTTAAAGCTGTTGATGCGTTGTTCAAATATGGTCAGATTAATGCGGTTGTAAATCCGCTGTTCTATATAATCCCCGATATATTCGGCTTGTTTTATCTCTGCTAGATATACGGCTGTTTCTTCGGTATAGTCATCCTGTTCAACCCAATCATTCATCATTTCGTACATCCAATACAGGTAGCTGTCTTGCTGTCTGTAATAGGGAATTTCTGCTATATGGTACAGATAGGCACAAACGGATAACAATAGATGTGCGTTTCTTTTTTGGTTACGGTTGTGTAACATTCGGTACAATGAAGCAACGGGAATGTAAAACAATGTTGAACCTGTATTGTAACGTTCTTCGCTTACAAAATAGGTTCTCTTACTATCCTGTACCAAACGGATTTCCTCCCAATCCAATACCTTTTGCTTTAGTTTTTCTTCCATATCCGATATAGCCAATGCCATATTGTAGGGATAGGGAAACTGTTGAGTCTGCATCGGTTCAATGTGGTAATGCTCGGCAAGTTTGGAAAGGGATTGAAAAAAATCCCTTTCCGTTTTGTCTGATTTCCTGCAAGTCTGTACGGTTTTGGTTTCATTTAGTTTAGGCAGAAACGTACACTTTAGAAAACCATTGGCAACATTGTTGTTGGTACTGATTTGCGTTTGTCTTTCTGTATTTCGTTTGCATCTTTTGGTTTTTGCATCCAATTGACGAACTCGTTCAACTGTCGGTGCAATTGTCTTTGTCGTTGCTGTTTGGGAATTATGATAGTTCCCGATAGGATGTGTTTGTGCATAGTTCATCGTTTTAAGTATTTGGTTCAGCCTTTCGTACCCATTACGCTTTCGAACTTGTACTCTACCGTATCGTCTTTGATTTGTGGTGCAGATGCTTTTGCTGTTGTGAGTATAGGGTACATATTTGCATAAAAATTCATTACGGCTTCCACACTCCAACGTGGTTCGGGGTCGGTCAGCCTTATATCTTGTCCTTTATCTTTGAGTATAAACACTCGTTCTAATTGCGTTGCTAATAACATAATGCTTGTTTTTAATCGTTAATACTCAGTTTCTACTTCGTCCGTTTCATCTATAGGATAATCGGTTGTGATTTCTTCCTCCTGGCTCGGCTCGGCTGTGGTTTCTTCGGTAGTTCCGAAAAGACTAGGTGTTGCGAATTTTGCAGACAACGAAGATTTGCGTTTGCGTATCTCGTCCGCTTTTTCTGGAAACTCCGTAATTTCGGGTACTTTCATCCACGCTTCACGGAATTTGCCCTCTTTTTCGAGTTCGTCAGCCTTTGCCATTCCGTCTTTGAATTTTTTGTCTTTGGCTTCCTGTTCTTTTTTCTGCTTATCGGCTTTTTCTTTCTCCATTGCCGATTGCTTTTTGACTTCCTCCATCTGTTTGAGGAATTTTTCCATATCCACCATTACACCCGAAATGGTTTGTATAGGCGTGGTTATTTGCTCAAAAAATCCCTCGTCTAATTCTTCCGCTGTTCCCCTTAAGTTAAGAGGAGAAATCAGTTGTTTGGCATTATCCCCGCATTGGTCATTTTGAAGTAATATTGAAACGACCAGTTTGTTTTCTGCTCCTTTTGATATGGTTAGCTGTAAATTACCTGTGATTTCCAGTTGTGCTATCTGATTAAAAAAATTAGTATTCATCTTTTAAAATTTTAAAGTGTTGTTTAATCTACTTTTAATAGCCGTTAATTTTTCGTGCATATCTGTCCAATAGGCTTTTTGTCTTTCATTGAAATTTGAAAGGTTTTTACCCTCTTGTTTGTAGTCTTTATATTGTGCCGTTATTTTGATGGCTTCTTCTAGATCGGTTATCTCAATCGGGCAACCATTTAAATCAGTTATTTCCATTTATAGACTGTTTTGTTTAGTTGAAATTCAGAATATCTGAACCAATTTTTGAAAAAGAGGTACACAGTTCAAAAGCTTTTTGTGACTTTATTTGTGCTGTACCACCCAGTACAATGGATTGTAATTTAGCTTCGTCATCTTTATAATTGCGTACATTTTGGTAGTAGCCTGTCACAGCGTTATAAGCCCCGAATAATGTCCCTTTTGTGGTTTGCATCTGTTGGCTATCACTAGTCATTGCGTATGCAAAAGCACTTTCAACAGTATTTTTAAACACAGTGGATATTTCGTCATTATTCCCATTTTTGATATGCTCTAAGGTTTCTTTATTGGGACAGAGTGCCAACTGTATCAATTTTTCAACCTCCCTATCACTTATTCTTACTTTCGTCCAGTTATTGAAGATGTTTTCTAATTGATTGCTAAATTCGTTAGCTAATCCCATTACTTTGTGAGCATTGTCTAAGCGTTGTTTTGCTCCCGAAGTATGACGAATGCGTGCTACATTGCTCATATTTCGAAGTGAAGCATTTAGAGTGTTTTGGCAAACAATTCGAATAGGAGTAAAGGCTGCGGTAATGCTTCCGCTACCATCGTGAGAAGTGGTAAGGAAAATATATTTTTCTGTTACATCATCGCCGTTTCCCACACGGATATAATCAGGCAGTTTTGCAGTTATGAAAATACGTTCTCCATTACCTAAAGCCCCTGCGGTCTCGTATAAGATACCATCAGTACCTCCTACAATTGCGTCAAAAAAGCTAAAAGCCTCCCGATTTTGTACAATATGATAGTCTTTACCTACCACGCCCAAAACGGTGTTGTTATCAGTGCGCATAGTAGCATAATAATTAGGCACGATTAGTTCGTTGTCTCTAATTTCTATGCTGTTTGTATTTTCAATGATATTGGAGCCTTTTGTGTATAGCGGACTTTTGATTACCTCATAATCCAGTCCTGCGTGTTGGATTGCTTCTGTACTTGTGGGATAATCTTGTACAATTTGCCCTAAACCGTGCCATGCTTTTTCCTGAACACTAAAAAATGAATAACGTTCCGTTTTTTCGTTGAAATTTAAATTATGTGCCATGATATTGAGATTTTAAAATTTGAAAAAGATTAAATGAATTGTGTTAGAATGGTAAATCGTCTCCAGTATCCTGATTTGGAGTTTTAGTTTTCTGATCGTTGGTGATTGTCTGAGCGTTTTCTGTTTTCTTACCGCCTCCATGCAATTTGATAGTTGAGGTATGGAAATTCAAACTTGCTCTTAATTCTCCGTTATTAGCTTTCCACGGTCTTGTGCTAACCCTGCCTGTAAGCTCTACCAAAGTACCTTTGGTCAGTATCCTTACTACGTTTGGGCTTATCCAGTAAGAGCAGTCGAAATAGGTGGTTTGCTCTCTACGTTCGCCTTGTTTGTTGCGATAGCTGTCGTTAGTAGCTACTGAAAAGTTCATTACTTGTTTTTCCTGTGACGTTGTGCGTACCTCTGCATCCCTTGTCAGTCTTCCGATGATGTTCATAATCTTTACTTTTTAGAGTTAAATTTTATTTTATTTATTCGGCAATGAGAGGAGGAGCTGTTTCGTTTCACTCTATTACCATTTCTAATGCTTTTGTTTTCCATTATTGACATTTTTTTTATTCGTCTAAAGAGCCGGAGTATGCTTTGTTTCGTTTCAGGAGCATAAAAGGTTAGTGTTTAGCAGGAGCAAGGTTTTGTCAAACAAATACGACCCGAATGGGTGGAGATTTTTTGGCTAACCCGTAGGGCAAGACCTTGTTCCTGCGTTAAGAACACTAGAATACCTTTGCTCTTGAAATGGTACAAAACAGCATACAGGCTCTTGAATTAAAAAAGCAGTGGAAGTGATTAAAAAGGCATTGAGTAAATAACTCTAATAATTAGAAAAATTCATCAATATGGCAAAATCTCTAAATTGATTTTAAGATTTTTTTTAAAGCTTTTACTGATAGAGTTATTGATTAATAATAATAAGATATAGTTACATCACAAATTGTTGGTGATGATGTTGTTGGTGTAGTTAAATAGTTATATATTTGTTCATTAATTTTAAGTGTTCACGTTTTCGTGAACATCGATATAAAGTGAACAGGATGAACGAGCAGTACATTATACAGAACGCAATCCATAATCTTCAGAAAGATGAGATACAGGCTGAATGGAGAGAAGTAACTAATGATGGTTTCATTGATGGAAAGCTGACGCTTCATATAAAGTGTCAGCCTACAGTTGTATTAAATGTAGAAGTTAAAAAAGAACTACGTGGAATGCATCTTACTATTATGGAGGACAAGGCACATAGTGAAGCACCATTTATGATAGTTGCTGATCGTATATTTCCTAAGGTTAAACAGGAGTTAAAAGAGAGGCAAATCAATTACTTGGAGGCAAGCGGAAATATGTTTCTACTGATGGATGGTCTTTACATTAATATTGACGGTAGGAAAAATGAGGTTACTACAACTATTAGCGGCAACCGTGCCTTTACAAAGACTGGACTACAGGTCATATTCCAGTTTCTAATTGAAGAAGACTGGGTAAATCGGCCATATCGTGAAATAGCGCAACGCACAGGTACAGGTTTGGGTAATATTAATAATATATTCAATGGGCTAGCAAAGGAAGGTTATCTATTGCAATTAACAAAGAATGAGCAGGAATTAGAAAATAAAAAGCAACTGTTGGAAAAATGGATTCTGGAGTATGAGAAACGCCTTAAGCCCACATTAAATATTGGTACATTCAGGTTTTTGAAGGAAGAAGATTTTTACAATTGGAAAGCAATAACTCTTAAAAACCAAAAAACATATTGGGGAGGTGAACCCGCTGGGGCAATTTATACAAATTACCTACGTCCAGAAGAGTTGACAATTTATACTGAAGAAGAGTGGAATGATTTGATTAGGAACTATAGATTGGTTCCGGATCCGCAAGGTAATGTCAAGGTATTTAAGAAATTCTGGAAGCATGATACAGTAAGCGAAAATGCAGTGCATCCACTTTTGGCATATACCGATTTAATAAATAAGGGAGATAGAAGATGTACAGAAACAGCGCAAAGAATATACGATGAGTACTTACAAGATAAGTTTTAAGCAATTAAGGCAGGAAGCAAAACTTTCAGAAATGCTTACTGCACTAGAGAGGGGGTTAAAAAAGTTTAATATAGATTTCTATCTCGTAGGAGCAGTGGCGCGAGATGTCTGGATGTCCGCAATACATGATATTCCGCCTAGCCGTATTACAGGAGATATTGATTTTGCTATTTTCATTAATGACAAAGGAATTTATGAAGCATTAAAAAAGTATCTGATAGAGAAGGAAGGATTTCATTCCTATAAAGGGAATGCTTTTGTATTGGTCTGGAAAGGTTTTGTTCAAGTTGATTTGTTGCCCTTTGGCGAGATAGAAGGTAAAGGATCGCATGTGACGGTTGAAGGTACTGGCCTTACGGATGTAAGCGTTCCTGGTTTTAAGGAAATATACGATGCCGGACTTCCGGAAGCTGAACTGGAAGGAAAACACCATTTTAAATTCTGTACACTTCCAGGAATAGTATTATTAAAGTTGATGGCTTATGAGGACCGCCCAGAAATACGTCGGGACGATATCAAAGACATCAGTAAGATTTTAAAACACTTTTTTGATATGTATGCTGAAGAGATTTATGCAAACCATCTGGATTTATTTGGTCAAGGTCAAGAGCTAGATATGCTGGCTGCACGTGTTATGGGGCGAGATATGGCAAAAATAGCAAGATTGAATGAAGAGTTGTTTGTCAGGATTTCTGCACTGCTGGATAAGAATACAGTGAGTCTGGCCACTAGTGAAATATCAAAAATCATGGCTGAATTTTTTGAAAAGACGGTTCAGTACGGTATGGATTTGCTCATTGAGATTAAGGCAGGATTTCTGGAGTAATATGCCTTTAAAAAAAACTCTCACCATAGATGAGAGTTTAAATACTAGCATTAAACTTCTAAACGACTTAATGGAGTTTAAAATTTTGAATAGTTTGCAATTTTGTGTTTCTCAACGAAAGCATAAAGTTTTTTCCTTAACTGGGTTTCAGTTGTCATCCTCTTATGTTTTTTTCAATTGTAAAATTAAGTAAAATCTGTAGTTCTGTATCGTTGGATCTTTTTGCTATATAGTTCGGAAATGCGATGACAAGATTAGTAATACCCCTTATAACACCTCTGAGATCAAAATTATACTTAAGCGATATTGATGCAACAATTAGCTTGTCATGATATAAGTTGTTTTTCAGTAATGGGTTTTATTTTGAAGGCCATGTCCGTTTGCCGGATATGTTTTTAAATTTAGAGATACCCAAGTCTGACCTGCTAACTATTGTATTTGGATACCTAGATTTTCATTTGCTAATCTCTAAATAATCTAAACCATTAGAGTTTCCGAATAAACACGTTCCACAATTTTAATTTTATGCAGTTCATTGCCAGGCGATGAATTCATATGCTTTTGCACGTCCTCATAAGCTTCTGAGTACGTTTGTCTCCATGTTCCATTCCAATGTGAATTTTTAGAGTAGCATACAGCTCTGTAATCTCTTTTCACTTCAGTGGTCTTTTCTTTAAATTCTTCAAATTTCATGATTTACAAAGTTTTAAATGTTATTGGGAAATTTAATTTTAAGCCTATAGAAGACCTGTCTCTGAACTGGTCGTCTTCATTTTTAGTTTTTTTGAAAATATCTTTCATGTTGTAATACAGTTCGATGTTAATCACATTTTGATCTTTTTCAATGTTTTTAAATCCTACCAGAACTCCCACGATATTGTCAAATTTTATTTTTTCTTCAAAGTTTGTATTAAGGCTGGGCTCAATATGGAAAGCAACCCCCTGATTAAGAGTTGGAAACCAATACAGGTTGGCATTTGCCTTAAGCAGGGACAGATTTCTTTTATATTCTCCAAGATAAACTGTTTTTGTCTCGATCAGACTTCGGGAGTTAGGCGAAGCAGAGATATCTTGCTTATCGTTCAGTGTTTTCTTAGTCAGGTCATCAAAATTATCATTAAGCAAATAGGAAGCTCCCACTGCAAAATAACAGGTGCCTCGCGAGTTGTCTTTCAGGTTGTATATATTGTAGGAAAGGCCGAATTCAAGCTGGTTAAAATTAATCTTCTTGATTTGATCCTCATATGCGGCAGTCTGGTTAAATAAATTAAAAGCCTTGTTGTTTAGTCTGCCATAAAATGAAAGCCAGTTTATATTGTACGAGTGAAGTCCCAGCTTTTCAAGCCTGGCCGTATTAAATTTTACCAGCTGGTCATCAAGATTTTTGCTCTGTCTGTCAATTTCAGCCTGATTAAGGCTTTTAGATTTGTCTTCTAAAATTGCAATATCATTAGTTAATATCTTGGTCTGTATTTCGATACTATCTTTTTTAATATCCCTTCGCTTGGGATCATCAATCAGATTTAAGTCTATTTTTGCCAGCCTGCCCAGCTTTTCTTGTTTCTGCTTAATTTCCAGGCCGGTTTTCTTTTTTGCTAAGGCTAATTCTTCTTTCGCTTTTCTTATCACAATTTTAAGGCTGTCTATAGAATATTCGTAGTTCATTCTCTTAGTTGCATCACTTTGAATTCCCTTTTCAAGATTTTTATACAGTCCTAGATTAAACTGGAGATTCAGCGTGATGTTTGAATTCACATCCTCGCCATTGACAAGAGGCACAAGTCCCTCCGTTACGCCTCCTTTCAAATTGATATTTAAGCTGGACTCATCCTTGATCTTAATGTTTCCTGCTAAACTTGCGATTTCATCCTTGGTGCTGAATGTTGCGTAGCTTCCAAAGTTGGTATTCTGACCAGTTAAGATTTTAGTAAATTCTCGATCTAACAATCTTTTGTAAAACTCAGGATCAACAGGTTTAACCTGCGCTCGGCAAATGTTAGACAATAGAGTAAAGAGCATAAACAGAGTAATTTTTTTCATGATAAGTTATTAAGAATTACTTTATAAAAGTAGAAAAAATAATAATGCACAATAAGTGTAAATTGTTATTTTTTAGTATGTTATTCCTTTTTTATCCAAATTATTGTTGATAGGAAAAAATTAAATTGTAAAGTATTAGAGAGTAAAGTTTATTTTGAGATTCTGTTGTATTTTAATATCAGGTTTAATATATTTGCATATATAAAAGTACATTGACTGATTGATATTAGATTCATTAAGAAAACAAAGGGCTGTAAAGTAAGTCATAATAAATGAGACCTATTCGGCTACCCTTTTTTAAAGTACGCTTGGAAACACTAATAAAATCAACGAATTAAGGAATAGGTAGGTAATCCTGCCACCCCGACAAAACCTTCTTGAAATTCAAGGAGGTTTTTTGTTTTTAGCTAAATTCATTATGTTTTACGTTTATATTTTATATTCAAAAGATACTGATAAATATTATATTGGCTATACTTCTTTGATGTTAGAAGAAAGATTACGTCGTCATTTAACATCACATAAAGGTTTTACAGGCAGAGCAAAAGATTGGCAAATTGTTTATTTTGAATCTTACGAGTTTAAGAAAGATGCTATCATTCGTGAGCAGGAGATAAAGAATTGGAAAAGTCGATTGAAAATCATTGAATTAATTTCATCGTAGTCCGTTTATCGCGTCCCGATTGGAAATCGGGAAGGCCGCAGGTTCGAATTTCCGTTTTCGGAATAAACTCTGCCACCCCGACAAAACCTTCTTGAAATTCAAGGAGGTTTTTTTATTTGTCTATGTTGGGATAATAAAAACTGATTGCATTAGTTGAGTATTCCAATAATAAAAACTTATTTTTGTGCAGTTCAAAAATTAAAATTAATTAAAATGTCTGATACAATAGAAAAAATAAAATGCCTTATTATCGGTTCTGGTCCTGCGGGTTATACTGCTGCTATTTATGCTGCCAGAGCTAATATGAATCCAGTATTATACCAAGGAATGCAACCGGGAGGTCAATTGACTACTACTAATGAAGTGGAGAATTTTCCGGGTTATGTTGATGGTGTTACCGGTCCTGAAATGATGATTCAGTTGCAGCAACAGGCGCAACGTTTTGGAGCTGATATTCGTGACGGATGGGCAACTAAAGTTGATTTCTCTGGAGACATTCATAAAGTATGGATTAATGATACGATTGAATTGCACTGTGAAACTGTAATCATTTCAACAGGAGCTTCTGCAAAATATTTAGGATTACCATCTGAGCAACATTATCTACAAATGGGAGGTGGGGTTTCTGCTTGTGCGGTTTGTGATGGATTTTTCTATAGAAATCAGGAAGTAGTAATTGTAGGAGCAGGAGATTCTGCTTGTGAAGAGGCGCACTATTTGTCTAAACTTTGTAAAAAAGTAACCATGTTGGTAAGAAGTGATAGGTTTAGAGCTTCTAAAATCATGGAAGAGCGTGTGCGTAAAACCGAAAATATCGAGATTTTAATGAATCACGATACCGTTGAAGTTATTGGTGACGGAAATGTTGTTGAGGCTATCAAAGCTAAAAACAAGACTACGGGAGAAGTTTTTGATATTCCGGCTACAGGTTTCTTTGTGGCTATTGGTCACAAACCGAATACCGATATTTTCAAAGATTATTTGACTTTAGACGAAACAGGTTATATTGTTAATACTCCGGGAACTTCTAAAACGAACGTAGAAGGTGTTTTTGTTGCCGGTGATGCTGCTGATCATGTTTATCGTCAGGCTATTACTGCTGCGGGTACAGGATGTATGGCGGCGTTAGATGCGGAGAGATATTTAGCTGCTAAGTAAGCTGAAAAATAAAATTGTTATTACTAAAAAAGGCTGTTTCGTGATTTGAAACAGCCTTTTTTGTTTGTTGTTTATAGCTTATTTTTTGGACAATTTAGCTTTGTCGATGAATTTATTCATTTCGATTTTTGCATCTCCATATAATTCGGTTTCCGATTTTTCAGTGGCAGAAATTACGATGTCCTTTTTCGCATTTACGCTGTTTTTACTTTGTCCTTCGGCGATTAATTCGATACTTTTTATTTCTAATTTACTGGCATCAAGCTCTGAATTATTTTCTAAACGAATCAAACTGTTATTGGCTTCTCCTTCAATTTTAGCCTTGGCTTTTTGATACATATCTAAAGCTAAATCGGTTGTTGTGACTAAGGATTTTAGTTCGGCTGATTTTGAAAGTTCCATTTTGGTGTTGCTGCTTTTTAGATTCAATTCAATTTTAGAATCTCCGTCAGCTTGTAAAGCGAAATTTTTCACATTGGCATTCATTAAAACTTTAGAATCGTCGAAAGTTTTTAAGGTGAAATTTTCACCAAGGACTTCCTGGATGGCACTTATAGCTGCATCATTTTTGGAAATTACAGTGTTTAATTCTGCTGTATAAGTAATTTTTACTTTGAGTGCTTTGCTTTTTACTACACGTTTGGAAGTTGAAATATGTAAGGTGTTGTCGGTCACGTCAATATCGATGATATCGATAAGGTTGTCGTCGGCTTCAATTTTAACCTCCGGAAATTCACCTCTTTCTAAGGAAGCTTCGATATTATCTTCAATTTCGATAGCACTGAAATTTTTGATGTTTCTTTGTTTGGAAGTCACAATTTTCGAACCGCTTATTTTGTCTTTTTTTTGCGCCAACAGTATTGTTGTAGATAAAAAAGCTACAAGTAGAATACTTATTTTTTTCATATTTAATTAATGTCTTTTAGGTTATTTACAAATATAAAGAAATCGCTTACTATATAAGTGAGCGATTTCTGTTTTTTTTAAGTATATTTTTCTTTATTTTTCTGAGATACTTGCTCCTGAACTTGCCGATTTTTCAATTTGTTTAGGGGTGTTGTCGTATTCAATTTTACTGCCGCTACTGGCATCGGCTTTTAGACTTACAATAGGATGAATGCTTGTTTTGGAACCACTTGAAGCTTCTGCTTTTATGGTATTTGCCAATAAATCTTCCGCTTCAATTTTACTCGCGCTGGAAGTATTGGTTTCCAAATGAAGGGCCAAGCCTTTTAGGTGAATTTTGCTGGCGCTACTGGCTTCGGCATTGATTTCATCAAATTCTAAGTTGGTGTCTATTTTAGCCGCACTCGAAGCTTTCAGGCTAATATAATTTCCTTTTAAAATTCCTCTGGATTCTATCGTTGAAGCTGAGCTGGCTTCCAGTTCTTCAATATTTGGGATTTTTACGATTACTTTTTTGGTAGAAGCTTCTTTGGTAAAATTGCTTTTGTATCCGAAAAAAGAAAAACTGGTTTTGCTGGAACTTCCTGAAACGTACAAAGTACCGTTTTTAACTTTGGTGTTAATTTCGTCATGAAAACCTTTGTTGGTAATGACTCTTACTTCAGGATTATCAGATTGTTCGATAATTAAAGTTATGGCATTGCTGACATTGATTTTGTTAAATGATTCGTCAAAATGTCGGGATTCATTGCTAATACTTCCGGAATATTTGACTGTTTCATTTTTCTCATAATGCATGCAGGAACCCATTGCCAAAGCAGTCAGGAAAAGCAAAAAGTAATTTTTAAACTGAAGCGTTTTCATGATTATTTGGTTTTAATTATGATTCCGTCTTTGTTTATTTTTAATTCTTTAATAGAAGTATTGTTGTTGATAACGGTGTCGGTTATCAGGTTTTGTTCTTCTGATTCTTCTGATTCGTTTTCTTCGTCAGGACAGTTAAGGCATTTGGCTTCAGTGTGTCCCACTTTGTATGCCGGTTCGTAAGCGTCATAATTTAAATCAAAGAAATCGTCGTCTGAACGGTCATAATCCTGTGCACTTTCTTCTACTTTAAAAATCGTTCCTTCGGTGAGGAATAGGCTGATTTCAACATGTTGGTTTCGAAATTTGTTTTTCAAATCGGTTAACAGATAATTATCAAAAATCAGTTGGTTTCCGATGATTTTATAGTTGTAACGAATGCGGTCGGCATTTTGTCTGGCTTCTGCAAAAGATTCTCCTTTGGCTTCTTTTTCGATTTGAATGTAGCTGTAATTTTCGTTTGACTTTTTGATTCGAAAACGTACTTCATTCGAATAAATAATATTGTTATTGGTGGAATCGGTGGTGATTTTAAATTCGGTACGGTCATAAATATCTTTGGAAAAATAATCATTGTGTTTGAATTTTATTACCAGAGTGTCTTGTAGCGGGACGTTCAGGGTTTCTTTTTGAACAACGCGCCCGTCCATTGCAAAGGCTGAAGCTTGCTTGATTCCTAAAGAAGTTGCCAGTGCAACGGCAATAATCCAGATAGCGAGCAGGGTATATTTTGCAATTGCGCCAATCGATTTTGAGTTGGGAGCTAATAATTTAAAGCCTAATAAGGTTAGGAAAAAGAACGGAATTCCAACCGCAAAAAACATTAGCAAACCGAAAACCCAAATAGGGTATTCGGTAAAGTTTCCGGTTTCTACAAAACTCTGCCAGGGAAAATCGATAAAGCTATTGGTCCCCAATGTGAATATTCCGATTAGCAGAATTGTTAAAGTTGCCAGACCGCCAATGATTAAAAGTACACCGATAAATTTGGCGATAATTCCTAATACGCTCAGGATGAAATTTCCAAGTGAGTTTCCCACGCGATTTGCACCTTTTTTGATTTGATTGCCATATTTGTCGTAATCGGCATTTTTAATTTTATCCGAAACAGATTCAAATTCTTCGCGAACTTTTTTTTCGATATTAGAAATATTTACGGGTTCGCCGGTCATTGCTATTTTTTCTGACGTGGTTCGGGCCTCTGGAGTTACAATCCAAAGAATGATATAAGCGATAAAACCTGTTCCAACTCCGGCAAATATTAGTAATACTAAGGCAATACGAATCCAAACCACATCAATACCAAAATAATGACTTAATCCGGCCGCCACACCACCAATCATTCCTTTATCGCTGTCACGATACAGTTTTTTGCTTCTGTAATTAGCGGAAGTATTTTGACTTTGATTTTCAAAAGCTTTAGGTTCGTCTTCAATAATGTAGTCTTCGGGTTGTCCCATGATGGCGATGATTTCGTCAACTTCTCTTAAACCTACTACATGTTTGTCGCTAATTTGTTTTTCATTCAATAATTCTGCAATACGGATTTCGATGTCTTTGATAATTTCGTCCTGACCGGATGAATTCTTTAAAGAACGTTTTATAGCATCAAAATAGCGCGAAAGTTTTTGGTATGCGTCTTCATCAATATGAAAAAACATTCCACCAAGATTTATGTTTACAGTTTTGTTCATGACTCTGTGTTTTGGTTTGTGATTAGATTTACAGCATTGGATAATTCGGTCCAGGTGCCGTTAAGTTCGTCTAAGAAAGTTTGACCGTCTTCGGTTAAACCATAATATTTTCGGGGTGGTCCCGAGGTGGATTCTTCCCAGCGATAGGTTAATAATCCGTCGTTTTTTAATCGTGTGAGCAAAGGATAAATCGTTCCTTCCACGACTAATAATTTTGCGTTTTTTAATGTTTCTAATATTTCGGAGGTATAGGCATCTTGTTTTTTTAAAACTGATAAGATGCAAAACTCGAGAACACCTTTACGCATCTGGGCTTTTGTGTTTTCAATGTTCATGATGTAAGGATGTTTACTTAATAAAGTTAATCGTTAAAGGATACTGATATTTTTCTCCGTTTGATGCATTTATTGCGGCAATGATAATTAGAAAAACTTCAATTATTTTAAAAATAAAAAAAATAACGATGCTAATAATGCCAATTGTTAATGCGATGTTGTTAGCCGCCCAATCGATATGGTTCAAAAAGAATTCGTGACGATTTATAATTTCAGGCAAATCCATGCTGCTGAAAATTGCCGTTGAAAAGGCTGGCACTGCAATTAAAATACAAATTAAGGAATAGACCAATAAACTAAGTTGAAAATTAATGATTTGTTTTCCATGAAAGTCTATTAGTTCGGACTTTTCTTTTTTACTACTCCAAATAATGATTGGAAAGATAAAATTTCCTAACGGAATAAGGTACTGAGATAGTGCGCTTAAATGGGTTAAGGCAGCTATGGTTTTGTCGTTTTTAGTTTCCATCTTTTTAGGTTCTAGTAATTTCTTATACAAATATATGGCTAAAAACAGGTATTATGTATTGCAAAGTACTTAAAATTAACAAAATATTAACTTTTTTAAATTTGTTTAGACAAGTAGAAAATTTTGTATTTTTAGTTTCAAATAAAGGGAAAAATGAAATTTACCGCAGCTCAACTTAATCGTTTTTTATTATTTAAATTGCCTTCGGCTTACATTTGTGGTGTTAGGGTGAAGGAAATAACAGTTGAAAAATGTGTGGTATCGGTAAAACACCGATGGATTAATCAAAATCCTTTTCGTTCCATGTATTTTGCAGTTCAGGCTATGGCGGCAGAGTTATCTACAGGAGCTTTGGTCATGTTGCATATTCAGCAAAGCAATCAAAATATAGCCATGTTAGTTGTAACGAATAAAAGTGTGTTTATGAAAAAAGCAACGGGCAGGATTACTTTTGTTTGTCAAAATACACATTTGATAGAAACAGCGATTCAAAAAACGATTGAAACCGGAGAAGGTCAAACTTTTTGGTTGAAATCTATTGGCGCGAATGAAAAAGGAGAACCCGTGTCGGAAATGGATTTTGAATGGACAATTAAGCGAAAATAAAAAAACACTTCCATAAAAAAATTATGAAAGTGTTTTTCGGGTTTAGGGTTTGGTTAATTTGCTATTTAATAATTATTTTTCGGCTAAAAGTTCCTTTATCCGTTTGTATTTGAACCAGATAAACAGCGGAACTCAGGTTTTTAATTGGAATTTGAATACTACTTTGTTTACCATCCGAAATTTTCCATTGGTTAATATTTTGTTTCAAAATATTGAATAAAGACACCGATTGGATGTTGACATCATTAAAGTAATTTTTAATATTCAACAGCTGATTTTCATTGGTGTAATAAACAATAATGCCGTTTTCTACCGGAGTTTCACTAATTGAAGTTGTTTGGTTTACAAATGTTACAGAAAAACGTTTGTTGTATTCCCCTGCTGGTAATGAAATGGTAAAATTGTCTTTTCGTAAATCGAAATATTTTTTAGAAACATTATCATAAAGATAAATGTCGAGCGAATTTGGAATGTTTTCCAAAGCGTCAATTTTGATAGTACTTTCTCCGTTGTCAGTGATTTTTATTCCCAAAGGAATAGTTTTGTCGCTGTTAAAATCAGGAATTCCCTGAATGATTAAAGGCTGATTTTCTAATTCCCAAAACATGTCATTTTCTTTAACGTCAATCATTCTGGCGTCGTAACCAAAATCAAATTGTTCGCTGGTATTAGGATCGGTTCCTACTAATATTTGACGGTGACTGCCAATAGGGGAATCAAATCCCAATCGGATTTTCATGCGCTTGTCAACTGTTTCTTTGGAAGCTATACTGTTTTTCTCATTGGTCACTTTCATAAAAATGGAGTTTCCGGATGCTTCTCTGACAAAGGCGCGCTGACTGTTTTGGAATATAAAAGTTCCGCCCTGAACATTGGCTCCTGAAGGCGCATCGATAAAAAATCCCTGACCCACCGGAATGTAACGTTGCGGGATTTTAGAACCTGTTGCTCCGTTATTTACATTTAGTGGATCATCGGCAACAGCAGCAACACCACCGGTTAACGTATAAGTGGCATAACCTCCTTCGTATTGAGCTAAAATATGATTATTAGACAACCCAAAGTGATCCCAGAAATAAATAGCTCCTCCAAAAGTGTTGGCTGTACCACGGCAACCGCTACAGTCTTTCATGTTGTCTTTGATAAATTCATCGGCATCCAAAGCACTCGGATAAGGATTTCCAATTAAATAGGTTTGGTCAAGAGCAATAAACTTGCTGATTGTTCCGGAATTAGGTTTTCCGGTGTAAATATAATTTTGGAATGCGTCTATTGGAGCAGAACCTCCTGAGCCTTTCATTGAAAAACCATCCGCAACATTAATAAGTCCGGTACTGGATTTATATTGCCATTGCCAGTAATTATCCCAATTCGAATTAGAATCCGGAGTTAAAGAACTGTAAGTCCAAATCCATCGGTTACTAATTTTAATCGGACTTGTCAGTGATCCATCGGCAAAATAAGGACCGTCACCAAAAGTGATGGTTTTAGGATTGGCTGAATCGGTTCCGTCTCTTAAAATAGTAGCCATCGAATAAGAAGAATTATTAGCGGCACCTCTGTTGCTTACCGGAGACGACCAATAGTTGTAATTGAAACTGTTTTGTTTCCCTTGTTGGTCTCTTTCTATGTAACCGGTACTGTTTTCTTCAAAAATACTTTCACTGAATTCTGTAGCATTATAACGTTTTTGAACCAATTGCGATTCGCCTACCAAATCCATTTTTCCGTCTAACTTCAGATAGTGAGTAATCCATAAACCATGTCCGGGATTCGTTTCGTTTTGTGTTCCGGAATTGGTGATAATTAATTCATTAGACATTACAACAAGTCCTAAAAGAATCAAATCCTGACTGTTTGCCGTAATTTTATGATTGGTTTTTACAATATTCCAATCAATTGGCTGATTGTTAATTCCAAGGCTGTTGGGAACATCCCAAACATCATAATTAGTCCAGGTGTTATCAGTATCCCAGGTTTGATTAGAAACTCTGGAAGTATAAGGAATTGGAGCGGTTTGTTGTTCGCTCGAATTGATGTTATGCAATCTTCCGCTAACGCCTTTGTAAGCTGTTAAATCTCCGCAATTCACATTCATACGATAATATCCGGCCAAGTCATTCCATAGTAAAGGATTGTCTTCAATTCCATTGCTGTCATTGTCAGTGCCGGAAATTCGTAACGGAATGACAACACCACCAACATCGCTTCCGGAGGCATCAATTTCCTGATTCATCATTTGTCTTATTTGTTCGACTCCTAAAGTTTTGTTCCAAATTTTCACTTCGTCCATCCAACCGTAAAAATAATTGACAGGAATAGTAGTCGAAACTTGATCCATTGCACCTAAAAGGGCTTCCGTTGTACTGTTGGTTGCGGCAGGAGCGGCTCCGTTTTTGGTCGCTAATTGTAATCCGTCCACATATAATTTATAAGTAGCTCCGTCAAAAGTAACTGCGAGATGATACCATCTGCCGGTATTAATGGAATAAGATCCGGTTGTAATAGAATTAGCCCCGGAAGCATTGTAGTAATTGAATTGTACCTGACCATTTACAATACTTAAGTCATAACCTTTAGTATTGTTTCCGGCGTCTTTTCTTGAAATTACAGTTCGTGTGCCATTCACGGCATTAGGTTTTACCCATGTTTCAATACTAAAATTACCTGTCAGATTGTAATTATCTTTAAAAGAAACATAATCGTTATTTCCATCAAAATCAACGGATTTACAATCAATGAATGTGATGCTTTTTTCATCAAAACAACCGTTAGTGAGCGTCCATCTTAATACATAAGTTCCCGGATCGGCCGTAAAAATTGCATCGGGGTCGGTTGTACTGGAAAAAGTTGCCGAGTTACCACAGGAAGTGCTGGTAGCGCTTATAATAGACCAACTTCCGGTAATTCCTGTACCCGGATAATCGGTGTCACCTGATGCGGTATCCGGTACGGTATATAAATTGGCTTTCCAGGCTCCTTTGTTGTAATTGGTTACCGCTGTTTTAGTATTGTCGTAGGCATTTAGTTGAATACTGTTTTCCCCACAATTACTGGCTAAAGGAGCATAGTCTTCTCCGGCATAAGCCAAACTGGTATTCACATTGATAAAATTGGTTCCGGCATCGTTATCGGTTCTACAACCATTTACTAAAGTTGTTACTCCGTACTCTCTAATTCCCGGTGTAACAGGAGTTACGGTTGCAGTGGTTCCTTTGGCAATTACATTACCATCTTCATCTGTCCATTCTAATTCATCATCAACCTGAGCAAAGGCAAAACCAACATCATCAATCGCCCAACCGCTGGCCAAGGTGTTTCCAATATTGCAACTAACGTTATCAGGATTCGGTATAGTAGAGCTGCTTACAGATCCGCAGCTTGTTGTACTTCCGTAAAATTTAAACATAACACGTAAACCGGAAAGACCTGCATATTGACCTAAGTTTAAAGTTGCCGGTAGTTTTCTAGGGTCTGTTCGACCGATACATTTATTTCCCGAACCTTTGGCTAGTTTAACCCCTGAAGTTGTTGTTCCTCCAGTTCTTGAATCGAAATCATAATTCTGGTTTGTGTTTAGTTTTACGGTATAAGTGTTTCCTGAATCAAAAGAAAGCCAGATTTCGCCATATCCTCCGTTACAGAAATAATAACTGGTATTGAAACTTAAAATAGCTTCACTAGAAGTCATCCCGATAGTGCTAAAAACTGGTGTTTCTAAAGAGGTATAGATGGTGTCATTTACTCGTATACCATGAGCTATAGCAAACTTAGTATTATCAGTGGTATCATAGTTTATTCCACTAAAGGTAGCATTGCTATTTGAATTGGTTTCTTTCCATGTTTTTTCAGAACCATTATCACCACTTGCAGGGAAATAGCCGTCTAAACCATCTACACGCCAACCATCTGGTTGGGCATAATTGAATTTACCTCCTTTACCAAATTGTCCGGCAGGTTGATCGTAAAAACTTTCGGCATTAATAGTTACCGAATCGCCTAAACAAATATCCAATGCCGAATGACTCACAATAATAGGAGGCTCATCTGGAGGTAAAAATCGAGCATAAGCTTCTGCAGATGTTTTTGTTATAGTTGTTATTTCACCGGTAACAGGATCAATTGCTTCTTCTGTGATTTTTAGTCGTACAAATGTATCGCTGGTTAATCCGGTTAAGGTGTATGTTAATAAACCGTCAGTATTTGGTATTGTGATCCAGGTTTCTCCATTGTCATTGGAGTATTCCCAAATCACAACATTTTCAGCTTGTAAGTTATAGGTTCCGATAGCCTGCAATGTAAATTTGATATCTTTAGGTGTTGTTATTCCACCCGGGCAGGCAGTAACTTCAACAAGCGCACTTGGTGCTTGCGGATTATCAGGAACCGGATTTACTATCACTCCGGTTAAATAGGTATTAAGATTTTTTGGTGGTTCTACTGTAACGGTTGCTGTACAGCTGCTGGTGTTGTTATTTACATCGGTAACAGTTAAAGTAGTTGTGGCGGTGTAAATGTTTGGAGAATCATTAAATTGACTTGGTGAAACACTCATGGAAGCAATTCCGCAGGCATCATTTGAACCATTATCAATATCTGAAGCTTTAATAGTGGCAACACGGGTAATTGCATCGACTACCACCACAAAGTTTTTACAGATTACAGTTGGAGGAGTGTTATCAACAACGGTAATTACTGCATTACAACTGCTGCTGTTTCCTCCGTTATCATAAACAGTAAATACAACATTATTTGCTCCAATATTACTGCAGGTGAAGGCATTTGGAGTAACAGTCATATTGGCTATTCCGCAATTGTCAGAAGAACCATTATTAAGATCAGAAGCAGCCACATTTATGGTTCCATTGGAGCTTAAATAAGCGGTATAGTTTTTACAAACCGCCGTTGGAGGAATATTGTCGGTTGCATTGATCTTAAACGTACAGCTACTTGTTCTGTTCGCATCGTCTGTAGCGGTTAAAGTTACAGTAGTTTGTGCAGCAGAGATAAGCGTTCCGGGGGCTGGACTTTGCGTAATAGTTATGTTGTTGTCGCAATTATCTGAGGAGGTCGCTAATGAAGTATAATCCTGTAAGCTATATTGGCAATTATTGTTGAAAAATACGTTCTGATCTCCTGGGCAGCTTATAACTGGATTTTCATCGTCTATTACAGTGATAATTTGGTCACAGGAAGCTGTTAAACCGGCGTTGTCAGTTACAGTCCAATTGATAGTGGTGTTTCCGGTAGGAAATTGATAAGTGTTAGTATTAATAATAATACCTGAAACTCTGGCAATGACAGAAGAAATGCCACAGTTGTCACTGGTTATTGGAGTACCAACATTTACTGTAGTGGTACAATCACCTGTTCCGTCAGCACTTGTGTTAACTGTTTTGTTAGCGGAACAGTTTATTGTAGGAGGTATGTTATCGGTAACTCTAACTATTTGATTAGCAGTAGCCGTATTTCCTGAAGTATCGGTTACAGTCCAAACAACTGTTGTGTTACCTAATGGATAGGTTGTTGATGGATGGTTATTTGTTACCGAAGCAACGGCGCAATTGTCTGAAGTAATTGGTAAACCCAAACTAACTCCGGTCGCTGTACATGCTGTATTTGTAGTGGTATTTATAGTTGGAGGGGCTGTTATAGTTGGTTTGATATTGTCAATTACGGTTATTGTTTTTGAACCCGTAGTGGTATTTCCTGCAGCATCGGTTACAGTGTAATCAATAGTGGTGATTCCTTTGTTAAAAGTATACGTTCCAACTTGACCATTAGTAGGTGTATTGGTAGTTGCTCCACTAAGTGTATAAGAAATAGTTGCACCAGAACAATTATCTGAGAAAACAGCATTAGTTACTATTACCGAAGCAGTACAAACTCCGGCAGAGGTATTAGCACTTTGATTAATTCCAGTATTCAGCACTGGATTGGTAGTATCTTTAGCAGTAAGCACCACTATTTTCGAATCTTTATTTCCGGCGGCATCAGTAGCTGTTACGGTTACATTGATAGTTCCGTCGTGAACGGCAGCCTGAGAGGTTCCTGCAGCCGGACTTTGCGAAATCGTTA
>NZ_NASZ01000051.1 GCF_014596575.1 Flavobacterium pokkalii
GGGGGATTAGCTCAGCTGGCTAGAGCGCCTGCCTTGCACGCAGGAGGTCATCGGTTCGACTCCGATATTCTCCACAGAATTCCTGTGCAAACAGGAATCTCATCGTAAAAGATGAGATCCCGCATCAAGTGCGGGATGTAAAGTTCATTGACATATTGAGATAAAAAATACAAAAAAGTAGAAAGAACACGTAATTATGTTTATCATTAGGCATAATTATAAGTACAATAAGCAAAATAAGGGCGTATGGGGGATGCCTAGGCTCTCAGAGGCGAAGAAGGACGTGATAAGCTGCGAAAAGCTACGGGGATCTGCACATGAGAATTGATCCGTAGATATCCGAATGGGGCAACCCACTATGTTGAAGACATAGTACACCGATAGGTGGGCAAACCCGCTGAACTGAAACATCTAAGTAGGCGGAGGAGAAGAAAACAAAAGTGATTCCGTAAGTAGTGGCGAGCGAACGCGGATTAGCCCAAACCAAAGTTGTTACGGCAATTTTGGGGTTGTAGGACCACGACATTTTATGTACAAGGAACCGGAAGTTGCTGGAAAGTAACACCATAGAGGGTGATAGTCCCGTATGGGTAACGAGTATAATAAATAGTGGTATCCTGAGTAGGGCGGGGCACGTGAAACCCTGTCTGAATCTGGCGGGACCATCCGCTAAGGCTAAATACTCCTGAGAGACCGATAGTGAACCAGTACTGTGAAGGAAAGGTGAAAAGAACCGTGAATAACGGAGTGAAATAGATCCTGAAACCATACGCTTACAAGCGGTCGGAGCCCATTCGTTGGGTGACGGCGTGCCTTTTGCATAATGAGCCTACGAGTTAACGTTGCTGGCAAGGATAAGTACTTCAGGTATGGATCCGTAGCGAAAGCGAGTCTGAATAGGGCGCTTTAGTCAGTAGTGTTAGACGCGAAACCGTGTGATCTACCCATGGGCAGGTTGAAGCTGTGGTAACACACAGTGGAGGACCGAACCGGTTGACGTTGAAAAGTCTTCGGATGACCTGTGGGTAGGGGTGAAAGGCCAATCAAACTCGGAAATAGCTCGTACTCCCCGAAATGCATTTAGGTGCAGCGCTGAGCCAAGTTATATAGAGGTAGAGCTACTGATTGGATGCGGGGGCTTCACCGCCTACCAATTCCTGACAAACTCCGAATGCTATATAATGTTTCTCAGCAGTGAGGGCTTGGGTGCTAAGGTCCAAGTCCGAGAGGGAAAGAACCCAGACCATCAGCTAAGGTCCCCAAATATATGCTAAGTTGAAAGAACGCGGTTTGTCTGCCCAGACAGCTAGGATGTTGGCTTGGAAGCAGCCATTCATTTAAAGAGTGCGTAACAGCTCACTAGTCGAGCGGACGAGCATGGATAATAATCGGGCATAAG
>NZ_NASZ01000052.1 GCF_014596575.1 Flavobacterium pokkalii
GGACTTTGCGAAATCGTTACTCCGGCACAATTATCAGTAGTAGTTGAGCCATCGACTAAATTTGGAATAGTTACTGAGCAACTTACGTTTAAAGTCACACCCTGATTGGCTTCGGGAGTTAAAATCGGATTAGTAGTATCTTTAGCAGTAAGCACCACTGTTTTCGAATCTATATTTCCGGCGGCATCAGTAGCCGTTACGGTTACATTGATAGTTCCGTCGTGAACGGCAGCCTGAGAGGTTCCTGCAGCCGGACTTTGTGAAATAGTAACCACAGAACAATTATCGGTGGCAGTTGAACCATCGACTAAATTTGGAATAGTTACTGAGCAATTGGTGTTCAAAGTCACATTCTGATTGGCTTCGGGAGTTAGAATTGGATTTTCTATATCGCTAACTGTTACGGTAAAGCTACAGTTTACAGCAGTATTTACTCCGTCAGAAGCTGACCATGTTACAGTAGTAATCCCTTTGTTGAAAACCACTCCGGTGAGAGAAGTTCCGCTTCCGGTTGTGTCACCACTTAGAGTATAAGTCAAAGAAGTTACCGCACAATTATCAGTAGCAGTAGCGTTAAATTCAGTTCCTACAGCGGTATAAGAACAAAGCGCACCATTGGTATTTCGATTGGCATTAGTGGCAACCGGACAGTTGATAATTGGTGCTTGGTTGTCGGTAACTGTTACGGTAAAACTACAGTTTACAGCAGTATTTACTCCGTCAGAAGCCGACCATGTTACAGTAGTTCCCCCTTTGTCGAATACCACTCCGGCAAGAGAAGTTCCGCTTCCTGTCGTAGCTCCGCTTAGAGAGTAAGTTAAAGAAGTTACTGCACAATTATCAGTAGCAGTAGCGTTGAATTCATTTCCTACAGCGGTATAAGTACAAAGCGCAGCATTGGTATTTCGATTGGCATTAGTGGCAATCGGACAGTTGATAATTGGTGCTTGGTTGTCGCTAACTGTTACGGTAAAGCTACAGTTTACAGCAGTATTTACTCCGTCAGAAGCCGACCATGTTACAGTAGTAACCCCTTTGTCGAAAACCACTCCAGCGAGAGAAGTTCCGCTTCCTGTCGTGTCACCGCTTAGAGAGTAAGTCAAAGAAGTTACTGCACAATTATCAGTAGCAGTAGCATTAAATTCATTTCCTACAGCGGTATAAGTACAAAGTGTAGCATTGGTATTTCGATTGGCATTAGTGGCAACCGGACAGTTGATACTTGGCGCCTGATTGTCGGTAACTGTTACTGTAAAACTACAGTTTACAGCAGTATTTACTCCGTCAGAAGCCGACCATGTCACAGTAGTTACCCCTTTGTCGAATACCACTCCGGCAAGAGAAGTTCCG
>NZ_NASZ01000053.1 GCF_014596575.1 Flavobacterium pokkalii
CCTCCCTTAGAATCTTTAACAACTATTTTAAAATAATAGGTAGAAGCTCCTGTTAATCCGCTTGCATTGAAAGTAGTCCCAGATTGACCTTCTGACACTTTTGTTGTTGGATTACTGTTTTTATCCAAAAACACATCAAATGTCAAAGTATCATTATCCACATCACTGGCTGTCCAGCTAAGTGTTGTACTAGTACCGTCTATTACTGTATTTAAAGCTGGTGCTACTAGGCTTGGTGCAAAAGGCAAATAATTAGAAACTCCAACACCTTCTGTTAAAAATTGATTTTGACTTGAAAAAGCACTTTCCATGTCCTTTGCATCAATTGCTTTTACTCTCCAATAAAAAGCAACACCTTTTTGTAAAGTAATCAAGGTAGATGTTGCATTTGAAACTATTTTACTCTCAATTAAATTTGAAAAGTTACCATCTTTGGAAACTTCAACCAAATATTGAACTGCATCTTTATCCGGATCAATTGATGCATTCCACTGAAAATTGACTACATTATCGATACAAAGTGTATTATTTAAAGGATATATCTGAGTAGGAACAGAGGGTGCTCGGTTTACAGGGTCTTCGGAACCTACCGGGTCATCACCTCCACTACCACATGAATAACCTAAAACTAAAATCATTACTAAATATATTTTTTTCATCTTAATTCTTAATTAATTTTATAAAAGAAGGTTTTTCTAAATTTAGTTTAACAAAATATACTCCACTAGGAAAACTGCTTATATCTAAACTTAATTTTCCAGCTTCTATTTTGTAATTTTCAGACAACATCAATTGGGATTTAACATCATAGATAGCTAAATCCACACTTTGCAAACTCATTGGCAAAGTAATCTCATAAATACCCTTGGAAGGATTCGGATAAGCCATTAAATATTCTGATAAATCTATTCTTTTGGAAAGCTCTCCCTGACAGGCTGTTTTACTCGTTATTTTCAAGTCATCTCCATCATTTACCTGTAATGAAAAATCAGATTGGTAAGTCTCTAAAATGGTTTGTCCATTCTTTAAAACTGTAAAAGGTGCTGTACCTTGTTCGATGGATACATAAGCAGTATTCCCTTTTTCAACTGTAATCTTTCCTGTTAAGCTAACTCCTCCGGCTATTACTACTTTAAAACATTGCTCATAAGATTCTCCGACAACAGAAATGCACAAATCATAAGTACCTGGGGTTACATTATCGATAGTTACTTTATTAGTAAACAAATAGGTTTTACCATTAATTTTAGCTTCGTAACTATTACTAGCTTGAGCTTCTATAACAATATTTCCGTTATTTTTACCAACACATGTTTCGCCATTAAG
>NZ_NASZ01000055.1 GCF_014596575.1 Flavobacterium pokkalii
AGTGGAGGACTCACCAATAAGGAAGGACTGAACGTAAAATGGTTCTTAATTTTCAACGGAATAGCGCAAGTTATAGCCCTGAAAAACGAGAACAGCTTAAACGATTAAAACAAGAGAATGATTGAAAAAGTAGTACATCCTTACAATCTGCAAAAGGCAGTAGAGCAGGTGATTTTCAACAAAGGAAGCGCAGGGGTTGACGGTATCAAAACCAGTCAGCTAAAAACACTATTCCCTCAAACGAAACCACAATTGCTCGCAGCTATCAGAACAGGTAACTACCAGCCACAAGCCATTTTAGGTGTGGAGATTCCAAAAAGCAACGGCAAACCCCGACTTTTAGGTGTTCCTACCACTACCGACCGGGTATTGCAACAAGCCGTATCGCAGGTTATTGCATCGCTATTTGAACCCGAATTCAGCAACAACAGTTTTGGATTTAGACCCAACAAGAATGCCCGACAAGCCGTTGGGCAGGCAAGGGACTACATCCATCAGGGACTGAACCATATTGTGGATATTGACCTCAAAAATTTCTTTGACGAAGTAGACCATTGTTTACTGCTGAATTTGGTGTATCAAAAAGTGAAATGCAAAACCACGATACGCCTGATAAGAAAATGGCTCCGAGTATCAATACGAATCAACGGTAAACTGCAAAAACGAAGAAAAGGCGTTCCGCAAGGAAGTCCTTTAAGTCCATTGTTGTCCAATATCTTACTCAATGAGTTAGACAAAGAAATGACAAGACGGAAACTGAAATTTGTACGTTATGCCGATGATTTCAGTATTTACTGTAAAAGCCAAAATCAGGCGAAAGCCACGGCACAAGCGATTAGGAAATTCTTGAAAGCGAAACTCAAACTCACTATTAATGAAGATAAAAGCGGGATTAGACGTCCTGTACACTTTACGATTTTGGGATTTGGTTTTGTGCCTACCTACAAGAAAGGAAGTAAGAATGACTATCAGTTGGTGGTTGCAGAGAAAGCTTGGAAGAAACTCAAAGAACGGCTCAAAAGCATTAGCCGAAAAACCGCTCCAGTTAAACTTGAAGAGCGTATTGCCAAGATAAAAGAAGTGCAACGAGGATGGCTAAACTATTTTCGAGGAACGAGTATTATGGGCAAACTACGTGATTTGGACGGCTGGCTACGTAATCGACTACGCTACTGCATTTGGCATGATTGGAAAAAACCCGAACGGAAAAGGAAAAACCTGATTCGATTGGGAGTAGACCCAGACCATGCCTACGCATTTAGTCGCACCCGTAAAGG
>NZ_NASZ01000056.1 GCF_014596575.1 Flavobacterium pokkalii
GAAACGGAATAAAACGTATCGAGAAGTTTTTTTGTGCTAGAATAGTTCTCGATACTTCGAAGCGATTTTCTGATGTAAATTGTTTCTCAATTCGAACTGGCGCTTTGTGCTCTGATGTCTGCTTCGTCACTTCGAGTAGCGAAGCGTATCGAGAAGCTTTGTTTCCAGAATAGTTTCCGATACTTCAAAATAATTTTCTGACGCAAATTGTTTCTCAACCCGAACTGACTACCCGAACTGAAGTGTAGTGATAAACCAACGTATGTTTTTCTAACCCAGAACTCAAACCCCACATAACTGATAAAATAAGATTAATCTGTGATTTTATTGTTCTTTTGACATCACTAAATTTGGTGATTTTTTGGCGTAAAATTTTTTTATTGTAAGGTTTTTTAGTGTTGATTAGTAGTGGTTTAGGTCTTTTTTATCGATGAATGGAATGTTTGTCACGTCCAACGGCTAAATATATAATGGTAATTCGATTTGAAGTAGTTATATTTGCACACGTAAAAAAAATGGATTCTGACTCGTTTTGTGTGGGTTGGAACCGCGAAGCGTTGGAGTAAATTCAATACAATTCCTGAAATGACCCTAATTTATGAGTCCGAATTCTAAAATAGCTGTAATAGGGCTGGGCTATGTCGGATTGCCATTGGCTCGTTTGTTTGCTACCCGATATGCAGTTGTTGGCTTTGATATCAATCAAAAAAGAATAGAAGCCTTAAACAAGGGTGTTGATGACACTTTAGAAGTCGAAGAGTCGGTTTTACAATCGGTTTTAATTTCCAAGGAGGCAATACAAACAAAAAGAGGATTGTATTGCAGTAGTCAACTGAAGGATATCGCCGATTGTAATTATTATGTTGTTACCGTTCCTACCCCTGTTGATAAGAATAATCGTCCCGATTTGACCCCGCTTTACAAAGCCAGTGAAACAGTTGGCAAGGTTTTGAAAAAAGGAGATATTGTTATTTATGAATCTACCGTTTATCCGGGAGTGACAGAAGAGGAATGTGTGCCTGTTTTGGAACGTATTTCCGGTCTGAAATTTAATGTTGATTTTTTTGCCGGATATTCTCCGGAACGTATTAATCCCGGCGATAAAGAACATACGGTCGATAAAATTTTAAAAGTAACAGCCGGCTCTACTCCCGAAATCGGGCAAAAAGTAGATGCCTTATATCAATCGGTGATTACT
>NZ_NASZ01000057.1 GCF_014596575.1 Flavobacterium pokkalii
TAAATAACGTGAGTTCGATATAATTTTACTACAAATACGTAAAAATATTTGCACAAAAAAGCAAAAGCTAGTATATTTAAAGTGCTAATTTTCAAATAAATACTAAACTTTTGCTTATGCTTTCGCTAGATAAAATTACTACTATTTTTTGCTCTATTGATGATTTTTGTAAAGATTTTGTTCCAAACTGGGAAAATCAACTCCTTTCAAACGGAAAAAAAAGAATAAAAAAATCCAATTTATCCCTTTCAGAAATTATCACAATTCAAGTCCTTTTTCATATTTCTGGTTATAGAAACTTCAAGACTTTTTATCTTGATTATGTGTCTAATTTTTTGATAAATGAATTTCCAAATTTGGTTAGTTACAATCGAATGGTAGAACTGAAATCTACATCTTTTATACCAATGATGATTTATTTAAAAACCAAAGGTTTGGCAGACTGTACAGGTATTAGTTTTGTAGATTCTACACCATTAAGAGTTTGTGACAAAAGAAGAATCCATCAAAATAAAACTTTTAAAGGCTTTGCTCAAAGAGGACAATGTTCCTTAGGTTGGTTTTATGGATTTAAGCTTCATATTGTAACTAATGATTGTGGAGGAATCATTGATTTTATGCTTACTCCTGCCAATGTTCACGACACTTCTCCTTTGAAAATGAAAGGATTCATAAAGAAACTATATGGTAAACTTTTTGGTGACAAAGGATATCTTTCCAAAGAACTTTTCCAAGATCTATTTTCAAACGGAATACATCTTGTTACCAAATTAAGAAAGAATATGAAAACTAAACTTGCAACACCGATTCAAGACGCATTTCATCTAAGAAAAAGAGCTATAATTGAAACTATTTTTGATCAATTAAAAAATATTTTCCAAGTAGAACATTCAAGAAATCGTTCTCAAACCAACTACTTCAATAACATTTTCTCTGCACTGATTGCATATAATTTTGCAGAGAAAAAACCGTCTTTGAAAAACAACTTTGTAGATACAAAACAATTGGTTCTTTTTCAATAAGTTTATATCGAACTCACGTTAAATAAA
>NZ_NASZ01000058.1 GCF_014596575.1 Flavobacterium pokkalii
CTGTAGAAACCACTCTTAAAGAAGCTACAAATATTGATGGTGTTGAGCATGGAATAACTTTTGGGAGAGACGAAAATGGTCAAATAACCCAAGCACCTATGCGTGATGGAGGTGTTTATAATGTACCTGTTACACAAAATTGGCCAGGCGCATTCGCATCTGTTCATAATCATGTGGCTAATACTCCTTTATCTACTGGGGATATCTATTCTGCAATAAAATTGATTTCGAACAACCCTAATTTTACAACATCATATATTAATTTACCGGATGGCAGCTCTTATAGTATTGTCGTAACAGACCTTGCTTTGGCTCAAAATTTTATTGATAAGTATCCAGCGGATCAAATCCCTGGTTATTCTCCTGAATTTCCTGATGCAATACATAATGAACTACAAGATCTTAAAGATTATTTTGGTTTTGACTTAAGTGGTAGAACAAATGCTCTAGCTTATATTTTACAAAAATACGATGCGGGTCTCCAAATTTTAAAAGAGGATGATATGGGAAATTATGATGCAATCACAGTCAGAATAAAAGAAAATCTTGACGGTTCTAAAACGTATGAATTTATTAATTGTCCTTAAATTAAAAAAGATGAAAAATATAATAAGACTAATCATAATAACTATGATATTTTTAAACTCTAGTTGTAAGAGTATAAAAATGGTAAAAACAACAAATGATATGTTTTTACTTAAAGAAAAAGAATCTGAATTTATAAACAAACCATTGAAAAAATTATTAAAAGAAATTGAGCCTAAAATTAAAACAGGTGTAGGAAATAATGAAGCTGGACATTTTTATTTTTATTTCAAGTTTATTTCTTTAGAAGAACGACTAAAAAACCTGGGAAAATATGATGATAAAGTATCGTTATTTGTATATGTGAAAGAGCCTATTGACTGGGTATGGGATAAAAGACCCAAAGGGAATGAACAAATTTGGACAAAAGAGGATGCAAAAAAATATGGAAATCTTATTGTAACTAGGATAAAAGTAATTAATCAACCCAAAG
>NZ_NASZ01000059.1 GCF_014596575.1 Flavobacterium pokkalii
ATTTATGCAAAATAACGGCACTTTTTATGACTCTAATACGCATGGTTTTGTATATGGTAGCGATTTATATAATTTACATGCAAATGTATATAATAGCTTAATTGCTAATGATCCCAACATATCTATTTTTGAAGCTCAAGATAGGGCTATGGCATATATCCTAAAGGATAGTGGCGTAGATTTACTTAGAGCCGAGCCAGGGTCTGATATTTTTAAAAAGATAGATGTAGTACCTGATAAAAATCCTGATGGCACTGAAAAAAAAGATGCTAATGGAAATACTATTTATAAAAATGCTGATTGTGATTAACCAAAAATATTAAAGAAATGAGAAATACAATTATTATACTATTTATTATATTAATTTATGGTTGTGCTTGTAACAAAAGAGATAACTTAGAAAAAATTAAACTAGAAAATAAACAAACACTAAAAGACTTTAAAAGAGATACGTTATTGTATGTGCAAACTAAAATTTTAGATAGAAAAGAGCATTACATTGGTAAAAAATTCGAAGTATTACTGAGTGATTTGAATATCCCAATAAAACATTTCTTATATTCACCAGATTTCAATAATATTAAAAGGGTAAGTTCGACCATTTTTGAAATTTATAATGGTTATGAAACATCTAATAAATTAGAAAAAGGAGAGATTCCAGTAAATATCATAATAGCTTGGCAAACTCCATTAGTTGCGGATGAGTTAGAGAAATTAATAATTGATCGTACTAAACGAGGGGCATGGACACCTGAAAAGGAGGCTTATTTTAAAAACCAAATTGTAGGCGACGTACTTACAACAAAGTATAATCTTGACAAATACAAGAAAAAATAACCCAGCTATTCGAGTGTTCTTTAATAACTAAACGTTGATAAAAGCAAGGTGTTGCTGTGCGAACGTCTCTGACTTCGCACCCACAACAGTGAGCAAGCACTACAAATCAA
>NZ_NASZ01000060.1 GCF_014596575.1 Flavobacterium pokkalii
AACTTCATTTTTTGTAGCTATGACAATACTACATGAATTAGTACATTATGGTCGATTTCATAATAGTTTACCACAAAAACATAACGGGGATGAAGCTGGACATGTTTTTGAAACTTCTGTTTTTAATCATGTTCTAGGAATAAATGGATCAACTCAAATAGCTTCTAATTATGGATGGAATTTATAAATTTATCATTATATTAATATTTTTTTGCAGTTGCAAAAACAATAAAGAAACGCATTCAATAGAGCATAAATTTATTAAATACAATATCAATGTATTAATTGACTCTGTTGAAAGTTTCGACATGAGTAAATATATGACAAAGAAGGATATTTTTACAATTGGGTTAATTGATTCAATAACTGTAGAAGATCGACATAATAATGTAAACAAATCCAAAAATTTTATTCCTCTTAAAATTCATTCTAATGACATTTTAGAATTTAAATCTAAATATGAACTTAAATTAGTTCCTAGAAAAAATCATGACAGCAATATATTATTTGTACAATTTTGTGATTTACAAATCAGTGAAAACAAGGCAAGTATTATTGTGCGAAAAACAAGAGGAATTGGAATGATTGAGGATATATATTTCTTTGTGAAAGAAAAAAATATTTGGGTTTTGAAAAAGAAAAAAATGTTGACGATGGGATAAAAACCCGATGGCTCGGATATGCCCGATGGCTCGGATATGTCCACGCTAGATAGTGCGGAATTGTATTCCGTACCCTCAAAGATTGGCAAGTATCAAGAAACTACAACGATAAAAAAAGTTGTAGTTTTTTTTTGTATTTCAACCCTGCTAGAGTTTTGAACTCTAGCAGGGTTTTG
>NZ_NASZ01000007.1 GCF_014596575.1 Flavobacterium pokkalii
AATTTTGCAGAGAAAAAACCGTCTTTGAAAAACAACTTTGTAGATACAAAACAATTGGTTCTTTTTCAATAAGTTTATATCGAACTCACGTTAAATAAAGCTTTAATAGCATTAAACATTTTAATCAAAAATTTAAAGTAAGTCATAGTTATTTATCCAAAATGATAAATTGTAAAAAAGTGTTTGTTTTCTTTTTGAAAAAAAATACCTCCTATGATTTATTCATTATTTGTGACAAATTAGCTTTATTTCTAAATAGATAAAATACTAGAGACAATCATAAAATGACAGTAAACTGGAACAATATACGCCCATTAAATAACAGCCTCAATGATGGCTTCGAAGAATTAGTTTGCCAATTGGCTTCACGAGAAATAATTGAAGGTCAGAATAAATTTTGGAGAATGGGCAAGCCAGATGCTGGAAAAGAATGTTACTGGGTTTTAAAAAATGATGATTTGCATATGTGGCAAACCAAATATTTTACAACAAGTCTATCGACTACTCAGTGGAAAGAAATTGATAAATCTGTTATAACTGCAATTGATAACCATCCGGAACTTAAAAAATATTATATAGCTATACCTATCGACATGCCTGATGGCAAGGTAAAAGGAAAAACTTCAATGCTTGATAAATGGAAATCAAACACACAAAAGTGGATAAACTATGCCCAAACTAAAGGTATTAACATAACATTTGATTTTTGGGGTAGTTCTGAACTAATTAAAAGACTTTCAAGAAAAGAAAATGAAGGACTAAAGTATTTTTGGTTCAATCAGGAAGAATTTCTCGATGCTTGGTTCGACTATAAAAATCAGGAAAGCATTAATGCTTTAGGAGCAAGATATACAAAAGATCTGAATATCGAATTACCGATAGTCAAACTTTTTGAGGGATTAGCTAGAGATAATAACTTTAAAAAGCTATCAGACAAGAATTACTCCGATTTTATAGAAAAGTTTAACAACATTAATATTAAAGTCGATGACAAAATTATAAAAGAGAACCTCAGTAAATTACCGGAAATTATCCTTGCTATTAAAGACTCATACAAAGTAATTAATTTTAAAGGATGCGAAAATTTAGGTTTTAATGATATTGTTGAAAGCTTGGATACAGCATATGATCTAATAGAGAAAGTATTGAGACAAATTTATGCTATAAGATCTGAAAAAGAAAAAACACTAGCATCTTACTCACATAACCGTCCTTTCGCTACTGAAATTAATACTCTTGGCAAATTTATTTCTGCAATAGGTGATTATAAAGATTTTTTGCAAGGCGATACAGTTTTTCTTGCTAATAACCCATTTCTATTATTGGTAGGTGAAGCAGGAATTGGAAAATCTCATTTATTTGCCGACATTGTAAAAACAAGAAGTGAAAATCAACAGAAAAGCCTTTTCCTGCTTGGCGAAAATTTTTCAAACAAAGATTTGCCATGGACACAAATACTGCACAATCAATTACGAATTAACAGAATTGATGAGCTCGTTTTTTTAAGTGCACTTAATTCTCAGGCTGAAAGTGTACAAAAGAGAACTATAATTTTTATAGATGCAATCAATGAAGGTGAAGGAGTACACATTTGGCCTAATCGATTGAAATCATTTATAGACTCCGTTAAAGCATTTCCGTGGCTTGGTTTGATATTAAGTTTACGTTCTTCCTATGAACGACTAATTGCGCCCGATGCTCAATTTGATGAATCCTCAATTTTAAAAGTCCATCATGAGGGATTTGCGAACTTAGAGTATGAAGCTACAAAGCGCTTTTTCGAGTACTACAATATCATTGAACCAGGAACACCTATATTGAATCCAGAATTTCACAATCCACTTTTTCTAAAATTATTCTGCAAATCCATACAGGCAAAAGGTTTAACACAGATTCCTCCTGGCGTTGACGGTATTACTTCAATAATCGAATTTTATCTTGACAGTATCAACGCTAAACTGTCATTGGCTAGTGAGTTACATTATGATGAAAATAAAAAATTAGTACATAAAGCAGTCAATAACGTATTATCTCAAATGGTTAATGATGACCAAGAATTCCTTTCCTATGATGATAGTAATAGGACAATAGATTACATTTTTACTGGGAATTGTTATAAGCCTGAGCCGTTTTTAAAAAAACTGCTTTCTGAAGGAGTCTTCAATAAAGATCTTAGATGGTCGAATGATGGAAAAGAGTTTGAAGTAATATATTTTGCGTATCAGAAATTCCAGGATCATCTCACAGTTTCAATGCTGCTGGATAAGTATTTGAACATAGAAAATCCACAAGAGTCTTTTGAAAAAGGAAAGCTTCATGAATTGATTAAGGATAATATAAATTGCTGGAAAAATCAAAACTTGATTGAGGCTTTAGCAATACAACTTCCGGAAAAAACAGGTAAAGAAATATTCGAATTCTCAGATTATACAAAAACATTTTATCAAATAGCCGATGCGTTTTTAAATTCCTTAATATGGAGAAAACCGGAAAGTGTGGGTGAAGCAGCTAAAGATTTTGTAAATGATGTCATTATTCAAGACGATGAATTATTTGATAGGTTCTTAGAGACAGTTGTATCCGCATCAATGAAACCTAAGTTTTATTTTAATGCAGAAAGTTTGCACAACTTTTTAAGTGGCTTTGCTATGTCAGAAAGAGATGAAATTTGGACAAAATGGCTTCAGGATAAATATGGTGATAATAACTATACAAACTCAGTCAGTCGCTTAATAGATTGGGCATGGAAGGATGATGTTAAACTTCATGTTTCAGAAGAGTCTGTGTTATTAGCCTGTACTACAATTTCATGGTTTTTAAGTAGCTCTAATCGTTACCTAAGGGATGGTTCTACAAAAGCTTTAATTTGTTTGCTTCAAAATAGAATACATTTGCTTCCTGCTCTTTTGAAGAAATTTAAGGATATAGAAGATTTATACATACTAGAAAGGTTATATGCAGTTTCCTATGGATGTGTATTACGTTCAGGAAAGAATCAGTCTTTGATAGAATTGTGTAATTATATATACTACAATGTTTTCAATAAAGACAAGGTTGTACCTAATATCTTGTTACGTGACTATGCCAGAGGTGTGATTGAATTTGCATTATACCAAAATACTAAATTAGACTTCGATGTTGCTAAAATTAGACCACCCTATAAAAGCCAGTTGCTTCCAACAAAATTTCCTACCAACAAAGAAATTGACTATAAATTTAAGCCTAAAGGTGATGAAGGACATTATGGTAAAGGTCAATGGGGCGTCACTGCGATTCTTAGTTCAATGGTTACGGAGTACGGACGAGATACAGGAGGTTATGGTGATTTCGGTCGATATGTTTTTCAAAGTGCACTAAGTAATTGGAAAGTAGATTATAACGGCTTGAGCAATTATGCTATTGAAAGAATTTTCGAGTTGGGTTATGATCCAAAAATATTCAGTGAGTTTGACAGTAGACAAAGTTCTGGACGTGGAAGCGGCCATAAAGAGCGTATTGGAAAAAAATATCAATGGATTGTATTCTATGAATTGTTAGCAAGAGTTTCAGACCAATTTGAACTTTTAGATGAATCTGAATGGGATGAAAAAGAGAAAACAATTCTTTACGATGGTCCTTGGAACCCAAATGTTAGGGATATTGATCCTACAATGATAATTAAAGAAACTAAAGCAGAGCGATATACGCAATACACAAGAAATTGGTGGTTTAAAACGACCTTCAATTCATACGATTTACCGATAAAAGATTGGCTTATATCCAAAGATAATCTGCCAATACCATCCAATATATTAGAAGTTGATGATACTGATGGAAATAAGTGGCTGTGGCTGGATATTGATTTAAGTTGGACTGAGCCAGAAATACTTGGTGAAAATAGGTACGGTAGTAACAGAAAGAAACTCGCTTACTGGGTATCAAGTTATCTTGTCCGTAAGAGTGATCTCTCAAAAATAGAAAAGAACTTTAAAGGTGATTTTTTCCGTAGCAGTCTACCAGAAATTAGAACAATGACACATGTGTTTTCTAAGGAATATTATTGGTCTGAGGCTTTTACGTGCCATAATAAACCGTATTATAATGGTGAAGATTGGATTGAAGTATATAATAGAAAAAATCACAAGATAATTGGAGAGTTTCATCGTACTAGTGAATATTTTTTATGGGAAGAAGAATATGATTGTTCAAAAACGGATTCTATTTACTATCACAAGCCAGTTCACAAGATTAAAGAAGGACTTAATATAGAATTTTCTAAGAATGAAGGAGAATTCATAAACAGCAAAGGGGAACTTATTTGTTTTGACCCTTCAGTAAATAATAAGAGTCCTACTGGATTAATTGTTAGAAAAGATAAATTAATTGAGTGGTTACAAAAAGAAGACCTCATATTATTATGGAATGTAAAAGGCGAGAAACAAGTCATAGGTAACCAGAATTGGAAGAAAGATGAATTTTTAGGGCAATTATATTTATCAGGCTTATATAAATTAGATTCTAAGGAAATTAAAGGTAAATTGGAAACTTTAATTAGAAAATAATAAATTAACTTTTGTGATTATGGTTTTTATTCATATAATTTTAAAATTGACACTCCTTCTCCCGGCTGGTTCGAGCGTCTCGCTTGGATCTTCATGCTTAATAAGATCAAAAATAGTAATTTCTTCAACCGTTAAGGTTAAGGTTAATCCTATTTTTATTGCAGCTAGTCCAATGCCGATTGCTGATTGCCTGTTTTAAGGTGCATCCCTTCGGGTCGGGCTGTCCACTGTAGCTGCTACTACGTAGCAGGCTGCCGCTCTCATCCCTAGCGCAATTGGCTCTTAATTGTCAGTCTACGTTTCATGTATTAATACTTATACTTTTTTGAATTCATTACTGTAAATTCTTAAAAATATACCATGTCGTGTAATTTTGTAATTTACTTTGAATAATTATTAATTTATTACAAAAGCTATTTTAATCAACTTGCCCAAACCTAAACACATAAGTATAAATCATGACCTTTATAATTTGTATCATTATTATTGCCTTGGTAGCTTTTTATATCATATTCCGACAAGCACAGGAAAAAACTAAATATCAAGACAACCACTACCTGGAAAATTTAAATAAGATTACCTCGTATTTTGACACAATTCAATCTTTAAATGATTACGTTACATGGGTACATCGCGATCAGATTAAATTAGAATATTCACCCGTAGCTAAGTTTTTTAAAAACAAAACCAACTTTTACAAGAAAGAGGAGTCAGTCAGAATATTCAATAAAAACTATTATGATTTAGATAACTATATTATCCAATACAACCAAAATTATGTTCAGTCACAAATAGAAAAACTTAAGGACTATTTTGACGATATTGAAGGCAAGCAGCTGGACCATCAACAACGCACGGCTGTAATAACCGACGAATATTCTAACCTCATTATTGCCGGTGCCGGTTCTGGAAAAACCCTAACCATTTTGGGTAAAGTAAAATACCTCATCGAACAAAAAAACAGCAATCCTAAAGACATTCTATTATTATCGTTTACCAAAAAAACAGTCGATGAATTAAATGAACGACTAATAAATATGGGGCTTAGTGTCCGTGCTACCACTTTCCATAAACTGGGATATGATACCATAAAAGAACATAGTACCACCATTCCAGCCTTAACCAATGAAAACACCTTGAGCAATTTGGTAAAAGAGTTCCTATCGAAAGAAATTTTCAACAACGAAGAAGCCCTAGAAGCCTTCGTTGTTTACGTGGCCTGTTATATGAACATTCCCGAAGAAAACGATGAGTATGATTCCCTTGGCGAAAAACTAGATACCGAAAAAGGTATTGATTTTGAAACATTACGATCTAAATCAGAAACTGACTTAAATAAAGTACATAAAGCTGCCCTTGACACCATCCAAGGCGAAAAAGTAAAAAGTGTCGAAGAACTTACCATTGCCAATTTCCTGTATTTAAACGGAATCAATTACGAGTACGAAAAAGCCTATCCTCATGAAACAACCATGTATCGTCCCGATTTTTATCTAACCGACTACGATATTTATTTAGAACATTTTGGTGTCGACGAAAACAATCGCGCCAAATGGCTTACACCCAAAAATGAAGAAGACTATGTAAATGAGATGGAACTAAAAAGAGAAAGGCATAAAGCACACAATACAAAACTCTTAGAAACCTATTCCTATTACAATAGAGACAAAATCTTACTTGATAAATTGCGCAACATGTTAGAAAACGAAAATGTAATTTTCAAACCCCGAGATACTAAACAAATTTTTCAAGCAGTTGCCCATAAGGATAAAAAATTTGGAAAAGAAATAGCCAATCTCATTATTACTTTCATCAATCTTAGCAAATCAAGACAATTAAATTTTCACAAATTAACCACTTTGTTTTTAGATAAAAAGAAAACTGAAAATCCATTCAAGCAAGAAAGGCAAGAGCTATTTTTGAAATTTGCATTGCCCATTCTAAAAAAATACAACGACATCCTCCAAGACAAAAGTGAAATCGATTTTAATGATATGATTAATCGGGCAACCGATCTGGTGCGAGAGCAAAAACCAAAATATTCATACAAGCATATCATCATCGACGAATACCAAGATATATCCTATTCCCGTTTTAATCTTATTAAACAAATTCGTGAAGAGTCCGGAGCACGATTAATTTGTGTAGGTGATGATTGGCAATCCATTTATCGTTTCGCTGGCAGTGACATTTCGCTGTTTAGTAATTTCGAAAAGTACGTAGGGAAACATGAGCAATTATTTATAGAGCAAACCTATCGCAATTCACAAGCACTCATTGATATCACCGCTAAGTACATTCAAAAAAACAGCAAACAAATCCCTAAAAATCCAAAATCTAAAAAAGAGGCACAATCAAACCCGCTCTTATTTGCCTATTACAATCAAGACAATGCAGAAGCCGTTTTTGTAGATGAAATCAAAAAAATCAAAGAAAAAAATGGCAACAAACCCATTTTAGTGTTAGGGCGTCATGCCTTTGATATCAACGAATTTATCCAACTCAAACCAAACAGCAAAATAAAATATTACGAGCGTAACGATAAATTAGAAGTCCAAGGTTTTGAAGATATTGATATCAAATACATAACCGTACACAAATCAAAAGGCTTAGAAGCCGACAATGTGATTGTACTGAATTTAAAAAACCATTTACTAGGCTTTCCTAACAAAATGACCGATGATCCCATGTTGTCCTTATTGCTCAGCGATGACGAAGAATTCCGTTTTGCCGAAGAAAGACGCTTGTTTTATGTGGCATTAACCAGGACAAAAAACCAAGTAGTCTTATTAATCCCTACAGAAGTATCTTTATTTGCTGAAGAATTAGTTAAAGACAACGATTTAATATTCGATGTAAATAACGAAATAGTACGTAAAACCAATTGTCCGTATTGTATAACGGGCCACCTTGTAATTCGAAAAAATCCAGCAAACCATAATCAATTTTTAGGATGCTCCCATTATCCTAGTTGCAATCAAACATTTAACGACATCAAAATATTAGATAACACCATCCTTTGCGACAGTTGTAAAAGCGGATTTATGACCCTACGCAACGGCATGTACGGTAATTTTTTAGGCTGCACCAACTATCCAAAATGCAACAAAACTATAAAATTACAGTAAGTAAAAATCCATGTGCCAAATAACCCCCAAAATAAAGCTCTGCACTTGCGCCACCAAAAACGCACGAGAACTCAAAAACTATTGGGTTCTGCATAACTATAATAAAAACAAAGGCATAATAATTGTCGGCGAAGTTATGGTAGACTTTAACCATATGAGTTAGCGATTACAAAGCCAATCAAAAAATACTCTTACAGCGCCTCAACGAACCTGATGTGTTTGATACGCACTTGGCTTTTCAAAACAAACAAGTCTTATAACTTGTTTTAAACAGCAGTAAATATCAATATCCCTTTACTCATTGTTTTCAATATCACAACGGCACTTGGAAAAACAAAAAATACGAACCCTTTGATTTAGAAATGCATTACAACGAAATCGCACAAGGTAAATTCAGAAGCAAATAAGCTGTCTCACTCCGGTCGCTTGCTTTGTTCCGTTTCAGTTTTTATTTTTCCTGAATTGAATGCAGTAGCTTTTAAGTTTGAAGACAAAAAGGATGTTTTACTTTCAATTGTCCCTCCTTTACCAACGCTCAAAAAAAATTACTGTCATGGTTATTGCTGCAATAACTCGTTCGCTCCACAACTCATGCCACTAATTTTTTTCCCAAAGCTTCTTTACATAATGTGGCATTATAGTGCATGTACTACTTCCCTACTCTTAATGAAATTTAAGGATGCACTATAATAACATTATGTAAAAAAGCCGCTCACCCAACGCACTTGCCGGTGGCTTCAGGACAACATTTTTTGCAGCTCCCATCGCACCACCCAGCTACAAAAAAACACCGTCCTTCGCCACTGGCTTAAACAATGTTTTGTATTCTATCTGAAGCTTTACGATTATCATTGCTTTTAAGAACGTTTGCGTTAACTGTCTTTATCAGCTTTGTGTTTAAATAGGAAATAGTTGCATTGCTTTTGTAAGTAATAAAATGGCTTTAGATTTTCAGTTCATTCGCCTATAGTAAAAGCCATTTTATTACACACAAAACCAAAATTCCCGGCAAGAGTATTATTTTTTATTTGCCATAACACCAAAATACATTGTTCCCGCAATAGCTGATGCCTTTGCATTACCAAACCAAATAATTCTGAATACTAATCCCGAAACTATCGGGACTGAAAACTGAACACTAATTCCGGCATCAGCTTTCACAAAAACAATCACATCATCCCGATAAACAAATAAAAAAATAATACCCTTGCCTGCGCTGCTGCCCCATCGCACTAGGTAAGTATTTGCATTGTTTTTTGAAGATGCTTCCTTTTCATAAGACAATATACTGCTAACTGAAAACTGCCACTGCCGACTAACTAAAAAGCATCCTCAAAAATCAAATCAAAGAAAGAGTATCAAATTCTTTGGCTTGATGAATAGCTTTTTATTTTTGATTTGGTTCATCCATCCATCCAAAGAATTTTATACCCTTTCCAAGACGACCATTTTCCAAATCAACACCCAATACTTCAGATTAAATCCGATTAAACAAGAACATTTGAATTAGATATTCAAAATAAAAAATAAAAAAAAGAGAGCAAAACTAAGTTCCAGGTATTCAAAAAAGCAAGTTCAAGCCCTCCAGGTTTCATAAAAAATCTCCACCCTTATATTTCCAGTTGACAATTTAGCTGAACACTAAAAACTGCCTACTGAACACTTCTATTTAGGTAGTATTTTTTCTGAAAAACCTGCTTTTTTGAAACCTTCCACTTGAAGAACGGCTTTCTTTTTTTCTTTTTTTTCTTTTGAAATGATTATTGGTGCAGAGCGTAGCGAGGCATTAAGGCATACATCAGAAATAGCAAGGAATAAGAAGAAAAGCTAACCTTAAAACCTGAAGCTATGCCAAATTTCATCATCAAAACGCACCAAAAAGACACACACTACAGCAAACCTCATTTGTTCATTCTGAACAAAGGGATGAACAGCGGTAAACCCCAAAAAGAGCCATTTGCAAACAGTTTTGTAATCATTTTTCAAAATGAGGAAGATTGTGAGAATATTTATTTTGTGGCTCACAGCTTATGGAAAACCAAGTTTTGGCATCCATTTTTAGTAGGTTCGGTTATTCCGTTTTTACGCCTTCAAAATTTTTCAAAAGAGTTCAATTTAAAAGCAAATTTGATGATGCAGGAATACGAAGAACATCAAAAACAAGTGACGGCCTTAAAATTGCTGGAGCAAAAAGAAAAGCAATTTAACGAGAACATTAATATCATAAACGATATGCGTAGAGTAATTTTATATCGTTATTGCAATAAAAAATAACCCAGCAGATCTGGGTTATTTACTTGTGGACAGTCAGGATTCGAACCTGAGAAGTTAACTGCAATATGTTCATCCTTAATTTTAATCAATTAGACTTTTCTACTTTTTGGTCTGCCCGCGTTAACTCCAATCCACCTTTTCAAAAAAATTCCAATGTCGTTCATATCTTCTAGATTTTTTATATAGTTAAAAACTGTTATTCCGCCCAATGCAAACTGGAAAAATGTTGCTGGAGGACATCTAAAAAGAGTAATCGATAAAAAACTAAGTATTACTAGTATTCATAAAATAGTTAATTCAAATATAATGATAAAATAAAAAAAGTCAAGTCTTCTCAGACCTGACTTTTATCTGTTTAACCCAAAGGTCACCACAACTAGGGCTAAACTTATTTTTTGTGCTTCTTATTTAGGCTTTTAAGTAATAACGAAATCATAAAACTGACAACGGCTCCAACAGTAGCTAAAACAGCAGTTTTTACAATATCTTCAGATTGAATATTAGGTACTATACTTAAAAAGGTGCCTCCTGCAGTTCCCATTAAGGTATGGTTATTCGCTGTCATCAATTGTACTAAGCTGACTTGCAGCCGACAAAACACCTCCAGCTACAGCAACATAACCTCCAATGGTAGTGACTATTACTGGCAAAGTGATAGGAGCAGCTAAAATAGTTCCTCCAACGGCTGCTAATGCCAAACCAACATTTCGAAGCACTTTAAAAAACTTTGGTGTGGGAGCTGAAGCTCTTCTTATAATTTTTTTCATAATCTTTTTTAATTTGTCATCCTGCCCCCTGCTTTTAGGGAGAAGGAGCTCTATTCAATAATCAATTCAACACTTTCTTCATTGTCCAATGCTTTATAAACAAGTTCTTTCAATTTATTAAAAGCTATTCGCGACATTAATCCAAGTCCTGGACCGGAAAGTTTGGTTACCGGAGCAATACAGCCTTGCAATTCCTTTATAGCATTATTAGCTGGATGAAATAGAATAAACTTTCTATTGGGTACATTCACCAATTCCAAATGCCATTTGTATTTGGCACTGTATCGCTTTCTTATAAAATATTTCCCTTCCGGAACACAGGAAACCTTCGTTTCGTTTCTCTTCCACGGCAATTCAATAGTATTACAAATCAGTTTGCCTTCACATTCGAGTTTACCATTGGTTCCTTCAGGGAAATAAGTTCTAGTTAAAAACAAAACCATAATTCTGATTTCTAAATTCTAACTTCTGCTTAAACGCCTCCGTCAACTTGGATAAGCGCTAAAGGATTATAAGCACCGTTTTTCAAAGAGTACATACTTCCGTTCACCTCTTGGTAGAACTCCAAACCTAAAGCTAAAAACAATGGTTTTGTGCTGTTAGGAGTAACGGTATTTACTTGGTTAATCACAGCTGTAGCCGTAGCATCCCATGCCAAAATAGCGGTTTCTGCATGTTGCTCAACAAAGCTTTCATTCTCAAAATCTACTTCAACACCAGCCGAAATAATTTTGAAATGAGTAGTTCCTCCAGGAGCAGCAATCATGTTGGATGGAATAAAAGATGGAATATCCACGGTAATTTCACCCGTAACTCTGTCGATGCTTCCGGTATAGGGAGCAAACAAACTAGTACCTAGCTTTCCTCGAATATTAAATTCAAATCCAGCTAGCAATTCCGCCTCACCATCAATTACGTTTCGCAATCCACGTTCGTTAGTAGAATCAGCCTGAATCACCTTAACCATAGATTGCGTCAAACGGCTCACCATTCGGCTATCTGCCGAGTTTAACAACAGTACGCGCAGAGCAGTTCTTAAAACCTTTCCTGCTTTCCCAGCTCTACCAAACTCAGAACCGTTTTCACGTGTTCTTTGAAACGCAGGATCAGTCGCGATTCTGTTAGCGTCAATTCCGCCTTTTTCTCTCGCTAAATGACCATCCTGCGTTTTATAAAAAGTAATATCCCCGATAGTACCTTTCAATTTAATTATGCCCTTTTGCCTTGCCATAATTTCTGAAATTTAATTCAACATTCATTTAAAATCTCTTTCATTCGTTCAATCAGTTGCAACTACATTTTGAATGATTACAGCAAAGTTTACAAAGCATTTTTCAAAAGGAAAAACCACTAGTGTACCATATGTCCAAAAATGGCATAAGTGTCCAATATGAACCTAAAAACACGGTAAATAAGTATGAAGAATTATAACTAAATTGCAAAAGAATTTCTGCACGTCAGAAGTATAGCATCGCTATATCAAAGTTAAGTATAAAGTATGAAAACAAATACCCAGAGGGTATGCATCTATCCAAAGGACATACAGCGTATAACAGGAAAAAGTTATCGTCAAAGCACCAGATTGATGCAAAAGATAAAAAAAGACCTCAATAAGCTCGAAAATGAGTTCCTAACGATTGATGAGTTCTGTACCTATTCAGGTATAAAATATGAACAAGTAACTCACTTGATTTTTGGTTAAAATTTAAAAGTATTAGTACTTCTAATTTTCCCAAATAAATCACCAAATTTAAACTTAACTAGTTCAAAAAATAAACTAAGCATTTTTATTTACAACATATTATGCTTAAATTTACACATACGATTTATGATACTTTGAATAGTAAATAATAGGTGGTAAAATCGGTTACCCTTAATATGTAACCTTTGTTAACTCCATTAAAATATGGCGTTTTGGGAATAGTTCGATTCCCGGCGACTCCACTAAAAGCCTTGTAAACAACTCATTTACAAGGTTTTTTATTTTGAATTTACGAAAAAATAGACACAAAAAAAGAGGAGCTTTAAACTCCTCTTTTTTATATTCGATTATTATTAAATTATTTCAATTCGAAACTTGACTTAGAAACTAAATCTCCTTTATCAAAAACATTTACATAATAAGTTCCTTTTTGGAAATCTTTTCCTGGTAAGTTTTCAGAAACCTGAACTGTTTTATTTTCATATTTTACAGTACTGGTAAAACTATAAGTCAAATCTTTTCCGTCAAAACTAATGTTTTTCTTTTCACCTAAAACATTATTCTTGCTGTCAATTACCTGTACATAATAGGTTTTATCACCTGATTGTGCAATTTCATTTCCGGCAATTGTAAAACTAATTTTAAGCATATTAGTTCTTCTTGCTTTTTCCGTTTCGATTTCTTTTCCTGAGCTTCTTACTTTATAAGCCGAACTTTTGATGTTTAAAACCGTCAATTTAGAACCTTTTTCAACAACTTTTGCTAATTCGTCATTTTGACCAACTAAAGCTTCATTGAATTTTTTAGATTCGTTCAAAACCACAGCGGTACTATCGCGTTGTGCTTTTACTACTGTGTTTTCATTTTTTAAACCTTCGTTTTCGGCCATCAAAGCTTTTAACTTATTTTGCAAAAGATTCATTTTAGTTTTAAATGCCGAAAGATCTCCTTTGGATTTTTTTACTTCAGCCATTAAACTTACCACTTTGTCTCTTTCCTGTATTAACTCATCAGACATTGAAGTATTTTCAGCAATTGCAGCATCATAAGTCGCTTTTAATTCTTCTAAATCTTTCAATACCGATTCTTTTTCGCTAACAGTCGTGGTTAATACTGTTTGTACTTTTTCGGTGTCAGAAGATAATTTAAAGATATAAACTAAACTCCCAACTAATAAAACCGCCAATACAGCAATAACTGCTTTAAGACTTGTACTACTTTGCTTGTTTTCCATTTTTTTAACTTTTTTTCAATTTTAATAATATCAAATTTAACAATATAATTTTTAACCTATAACGTAAGTAGAGAAATTATATTATTTTTGAGAAAAAATTTTCTTTTTATGGATAAATTTCTGCCGTTTACAATCAATGATCTTGCTAAAGTAACGAACCATAGAAGTGGCGAAATCAAATTTGGAGAAAAAATGCTTACGGTTCCCATGGGCGAAAATCCAATTTCTTACATCAAAAATACCGAAGCAAAATATATTTTACTAGGAATTCCGGAAGACATTGGTATCAGAGCTAATTTTGGAAGACCCGGAGCGGCTTCAGCCTGGAATGAAGCCATTAAAAGCATCGCTAATATTCAGCACAATCGCTTTTGTAAAGGCAATCAAATACTGGTTTTAGGACAAATTAATGTTTCGGAAGAAATGGCCGAAGTAGAAAATTTAGATTTTAATACTATTGACGACCGCGTAAAACTGAGTCAGTTAGTCAAAAAAATTGACAAGGATGTTTCCCATATTATTTTTAGCATTGTCAAATTAGGCAAAATTCCCATTATTATTGGTGGCGGACACAACAATGCCTACGGAAACATAAAAGGAACTGCTTTAGCAAAAGGAAAACCCGTTAATGCCGTCAATTTTGATTCGCATTCCGACTTTAGAATTTTGGAAGGTCGCCATAGCGGAAATGGTTTTTCCTATGCTTACGAAGAAGGTTTTTTAAAAAAATATTTTGTTTTTGGACTGCACGAAAATTATACTTCTAAAAGTGTTCTGGACTTTATCAAAAAAACCGAAGACCGAATTCGCTTTAACACCTACGACAGCATCAATATCCGAAAAGAAAAAAACTTCACTCAGGAAATGAATGATGCCTTAGAATTTATCAAAAATGATTCTTTTGGTATTGAAGTCGATTTGGGTGCTATTCCTAATATTGCCAGTAATGCTATGACTTTAAGCGGTTTTTCGGTTGAAGAATTGCGCCAATTTGTTACTTTTTTTGCTAAAAACAAAAATGCGTCTTATTTACACATTTGCGAAGGCGCTCCTGATTTGGATGTCGATAAAAACAACCATCTCGTTGGAAAATTAATCGGTTATCTGGTTACTGATTTTATCAAATCCAGAACAAGCAAAAACGTTCTTTAAAACAAATGGCTTTTAGAATCCTTAATTTAAAACTTGGAAACCGCATTACGCAATAAGCATCCGGAATAATAATACTATCTTTGCAGCACTTATCACTGTAACGCTTACAGGATAATTAACACCAAATTTATGTTATTCGAAGATTTATCCCTTTCAAAAAGTATTCAAAGAGCGGTTTTTGAAGAAGGTTACACCGAACCTACCCCTATTCAGGAACAAGCGATTCCCCTTATATTAGCCGGAAATGATTTGATTGGTTGCGCCCAAACCGGAACCGGAAAAACGGCGGCTTTTGCTATTCCTATCATTCATCAATTGCACCGAATAGTTGGTTCTTCCAAAAAACCAAAACAAATCCGTGCATTGGTCATCACTCCTACTCGGGAATTAGCGGTGCAAATTGGTCAAAGTTTTGATACATATGCCAAATATACAAACCTTACACAGCTGACTATTTTTGGAGGAGTTTCCCAAAATCCACAGGTAGATGAATTAAAAAAAGGAATCGACATTCTGATTGCAACTCCCGGACGATTGTTGGATTTACACAAACAAGGCTTTGTAAACTTAGATCATTTACACACCTTAGTTTTAGATGAAGCCGATCAAATGCTCGACATGGGATTTGTAAACGATGTAAAAAAAATCGTAAAACTGACTCCTAAAAACCGTCAAACCTTATTCTTTTCGGCCACAATGCCAATTGCCATCAGGGAATTAGCCGAAATGTTCTTAACCGATCCGGAAACAGTTACAGTTTCTCCGGTTTCATCCACAGCCGAAAAAGTAGAACAACGTATTTATTTTGTTGAAAAGGGCGAAAAAAGAAACCTGCTTTACAGTTTGCTGCACAATGAAAATCTGACGGATGTTTTAGTATTTGCCCGAACCAAACACGGCGCCGATAATATTGTAAAAGCGCTGCGCAAAAAAAATGTAGCCGCCGAAGCCATTCACGGTGATAAATCACAAAGCGCCAGACAACGCGTTCTTGATGCTTTTAAAAATAAAGAAATTGGTGTTCTTATTGCAACAGATATTGCTGCACGAGGAATTGACATCGATCAGTTACCTTATGTAATTAACTTTGATTTACCGAACATTCCGGAGACTTATGTCCATCGAATAGGAAGAACCGGACGTGCCGGAAATGGCGGAATTGCGATTTCTTTTTGCGGAAAAGACGAACATGGCTATTGGAAGGATATTCAACGACTCATAAAAGTTGATGTAAAAACCATCACTGATCATCCGTATCAATGGCATTCCGGAAGTCTTGAACAAACGGAAAGCAAACCCAAAAACAACAACCGAAGCGGAAAATCGACTAAATCCAGAAAATCAGATGCTTCTAAGAAAAACAAAAAACGTTGGTACTAGCCAACGTTTTTTGTTTTCTATAAATTAAGATTCTTTACTGTTTAGTTTGCCCACCGATTTAGCAACAATCGTCGCCACAGCAGCATCGCTGGTAATATTCACCACTGTTCTGCACATATCCAAAGGTCGGTCGATAGCAAAAATTAAAGCCAATCCGGCTTCAGGAATTCCGGCCTGTCCTAAAACAATTACCAGCATTACCATTCCGGCACTTGGCACAGCTGCCGAACCAATTGACGCTAAAGTAGCTGTAATTACAATCATGGCCTGTGTAGAGAAATCCAATGAATAAGGAAGCATCGCCTGAGCAATAAAAATAGCAGCGACAGCCTGATACAAACTGGTTCCATCCATATTTACTGTAGCTCCCAAAGGCAAAACAAAACTGGAAACCTCTTCATCAACACCCAGATTATCTGTTACACATTCCATTGTTACCGGAAGTGTAGCGGCACTGGAACTGGTTGAAAAAGCTAATAATTGAGCCGGAGCCATCGCCTTAAAAAAACGTTTAGGACTTACTTTGGCAAATAACACTAGCAAGGTAGGATAAAACAAAAAAGCCATTATCACTAGACCTAATAAAACAGTCAAACCATAAATAGCCAGTGCTCCTAAAGTTGAAAATCCCGGAATTTCAACCATTAAAGCTGCCATTAAGGCAAAAACTCCATAAGGTGAAAACAACATAATAATGTCTATTATTTTCAAAATGACATCATTCATGCCTTTGAAAAAATCAACAACCGGTTTTGCTTTTTCTTCTTCAATTAAAATCAAACCTATACCAATAAGAACTACAAATAAAATAACCTGCAACATACTGGAATTATCTCCCATAGCCGTAAAAATATTTTCCGGCACAATATCTACCAATGGCTGAAGAGGACCACTTTCTTTAGCTTTTTGTGCCAACTCAATTTTTTGCGAAGCATCACCGGCAAAATTTGACAACAAACTCTCCCTTGCTTCCTGATTAATATAACTTCCCGGTTTTACAATATTGGCCAAAACCAATCCTAAAGAAACTGCAAAAAAAGTAGTTCCTAAATAAAACAATACCGTTCTCCCTCCTAATCTTGACAGCTTGGAAATATCTTTCAAATCGGCTAAACCCACAATTAAAGACACAATAATTAAGGGAACGGCAATCATTTTTAATAAATTAATAAAAACAGTACCAAATGGTTTTACCCAATCCACCACAAAATCTTTCAACTCAAAATTTTTCATTAGGAATCCAAACAACAACCCCAGAACAATTCCTAAAACTATTTTCCAATGCAAAGCCAAGCCTTTTTTCTTCATCCTTTTTTATGTTAGTTAAATTTTAGCAATAAAAAAAACTCCTCTGAGAACAGAGGAGTTTTTAACAGTTTCACTGAAAGATTATAATATTTTATTTAGAAACCAAAAGAATATTTCAACAAATCACCTCTTATAGGCAAAAATAGAAAAAAATCCTTAGCTTGCTATTTTGCGTAAGTTTTATTTATCAAATAAAAATCTGCCAAAACAATCGCTGCCATGGCTTCCACAATTGGCACTGCACGTGGCACCACACAAGGATCGTGACGTCCCTTTCCGGTCATCTCGATAATTTCACCTTTATTATTTAAAGAATCCTGTTTTTGCATAATAGTCGCCACAGGTTTAAAAGCCACTCTGAAATAAATATCCATTCCGTTACTTATTCCTCCCTGAATTCCACCTGAAAGATTAGTTTTAGTAGTTCCGTCAGCATTGTACAAATCATTATGTGCACTTCCTTTCATTTTTGAACCTTCAAATCCGCTTCCAAATTCAAAACCTTTTACAGCATTGATAGAAAGCATGGCTTTTCCTAATTCGGCGTGCAATTTATCAAAAACCGGTTCTCCTAAACCAACAGGTACATTTTGGATTACACAAGTCACCACACCACCTACTGTATCTCCTTCTTTACGAATTTGTTTGATATAATCTTCCATTGTAGCCGCCATTGCTTCATCCGGACAACGCACCGGATTGCTCTCAATTTTAGAAAAATCTAATTCCTGATAGGGTTTATCCAAAGATAACGGACCAACAGCTGAAACATAAGCCTGAATTTTAATATCAGACAACATTTGTTTAGCAACAGCACCGGCTACTACTCTACTGGCTGTTTCACGGGCAGAGCTTCTTCCTCCTCCGCGATAATCTCTGAAACCGTATTTTTGATCATACACATAATCGGCATGACTGGGACGGTAATTATCTTTTATATGCGAATAATCGTCTGATTTTTGATTGGTATTGGGAATGATAAACCCAATAGGTGTTCCGGTTGTTTTTCCTTCGAAAATTCCGGATAAAAATTGTACGGCATCCGGTTCTTTACGTTGGGTAACTATCGCTGACTGTCCCGGTTTTCTTCTTGACATTTCTAATTCAATTGCATCAAAGTCTAATGCAATTCCTGATGGACATCCATCAATAATTCCTCCTAAAGCTTCTCCGTGTGATTCTCCAAAAGTTGTGATTCTAAATAGGGTTCCGTAGCTATTTCCTGCCATTATAAAAAATTTTGAACAAATGTAATATTTTAGTTTTAGCTTTAAAAATTAAAGATTTAAAGATTTAAGTCTTAGCTCTAAAATTGTCCATTTTGTTTACAAATATCACCTCATTTATTAACCTTAACTTTAAGATAAGTTCACACATTCAATGTTAATTTGCATAACAACAAATTAATAAGTCAATTGAAAAAAAGAAAAGTTGAAGTAGTTGTAATCTCAGATGTTCACCTGGGAACTTACGGAAGTCATGCCAAAGAACTAAACAACTATTTATTATCCATAAAACCTGAAATTCTGGTATTAAATGGAGATATTATCGATATTTGGCAATTCAGAAAATCTTATTTCCCAAAATCTCATTTAAAAGTTATCCAAAAAATAATCAGCTTTGCCTCCAAAGGTACTAAAGTATATTACATTACTGGTAACCACGACGAAATGCTACGAAAATTTACCGAAATGAATATGGGAAATTTTATTCTGGCGGATAAACTTGTTTTAGAACTAAATGATAAAAAGGCCTGGATTTTTCACGGTGATGTTTTTGACGCTTCGGTAAATCATGCCAAATGGATTGCTAAATTAGGCGGTTTAGGATATGATTATCTGATTCTGATGAATCGTTTTATCAATTGGTGTCTCAAAAAAATAGGTCAGGAACCTTATTCTTTTTCGAAAAAAATAAAAGCCAGCGTTAAAAAAGCGGTCAAACATATTTCGGATTTTGAAGAAACGGCAACCGAATTAGCCATTGAAAATAATTATGATTTTGTGATTTGCGGTCATATTCACGAACCAAAAATTTTGAAAAAAAATAATAAAAATGGCTCAACGATGTATTTAAACTCCGGAGATTGGGTTGAAAATCTGACTGCTTTAGAATACAACCGAAAAAAATGGAAATTATTTCGCTACGAAGAATCCAAATACGCCGAAACAGAAACCAGCACAGAAAAAGAGGAACTTACTGAGGAACAACTCATTGCCTCTATTATTCTTCCCAAATAAAGTTTTGTATATAGATTCCGATTAAAAAAATATGGGAATTCTGTAAAAGATTATAATTATATAATAAATGTCACGTTTAAGAATAATTGTAGATTTGTAATATCAAAACTTAAATTATGAAAAAAATCATTTTATCAGCTTTTATGCTAATGGGATTAGCATTCAGCACACAAGCACAGGAAATTTCAAAAAACGCTCTGGGTTTACGTTTAGGAGACAACGATGGTTTTGGTGGTGAGATATCCTACCAAAGAGGTTTGTCTGACAATAACCGTTTAGAGTTAGACTTAGGATGGAGAAACAACAACAATGTGGATGCCTTCAAATTAACAGGTATTTACCAATGGGTTTGGAACATTGATGGTGGTTTTAACTGGTATGCTGGTGTTGGTGGTGGTGTTGGTAACTGGAATGCTAAAAATGCCGATTACAACAAAACTTTCGTTTTTGTAGCCGGAGATCTTGGTATTGAATATGGTTTTGACGAAGTGCCAATCCAACTTTCTTTAGACATCAGACCTGAATTGTATTTTTCTGATAATGTTAGCGGAGATAATTTTGGTCCGGACATCGCTTTAGGTATCAGATACCAATTCTAATCCTAAAAAAATACACATAAAAATGCCACCCGTTTAAGGTGGCATTTTTTATTGGACTACTATCGGTTTTTTCGAATTTATTTTCACTACCGTATAAGGATAAGTTATACTTTGTGTGAGCATTGCTCCGGGTTCCGGATGCAGTTCTTTAACTTTAATCACAATATTTGTATCAGTTTCCGTAACTTTATCAACCGTAATAGAATAACCTCCGGTAGGTTTTTCGCCCATATTCAGGATAATAAAATTAGATTCCTGCACATCATTGGCGCTAATTTTTCCTTTCAGCTTTTCGTCGCCTAACAGCATTTTAATTTCTTTGGGTTCGGTTAAAATTTCATAGAAATTAATATTTCCTCCGCCATCATTTTGCTGTAGCAAAACTTCATATAAAGCTTTCTTTTCGGGAACTTTTACAGTCGTTTTACAGGAAAATAAGGTTATCATTAAAACTAATACCAGAATACTTTTTTTCATTTCTAATCTTTTAATCATTATCCGGTTTAGATTATTGCTTACATTTTTTAGAATATTTTTTGATGGCTTTCTCGTAAATATCAATATACAAAGGCAAAATTAATTTGATGTCAAATTTCTTAGCCACCGACAAAGCATTTTCCTTAAACTGAGCTAAAACCGAATCCTCTTTTAAAATTTTCAACGCATTTTCAGCCATTTCGTCAACGTTACCCACATCACTCAAATAACCAGAAACTCCCTCGAAATTTACCTCCGGCAAACCACCCGAATTACTGGAAATTACCGGAACTCCCCAGGCCATTGCTTCCAGAGCTGCCAATCCGAAACTTTCGGTTTCTGAAGGCAACAAAAACAAATCCGAATTACTTAATATTTTATCTATTTCATTACTGTTTCCAAAAAAGATTACTTTCTCTAAAATGCCTAATTCCTGACATAATAATTCAGCTTTTTCTTTTTCCGGACCATCACCAACCATTAACAATTTCGCCGGAATCTCTTGCTGAATTTTATGGAATATTCGAATAATATCCGGAATGCGTTTTACTTTTCTGAAATTGGAAATATGCGTAATAATGCGTTCTTCGGGCTTTGCAATCAAAGAACGTCGGCAGGGAACGTTGTATTCGTTATTGTTTTTGTCCAATTCAATAAAATTAGGAATCACATGAATATCCCTTTTAATTTTGAACAAATTATACGTGTCGTCTTTTAGACTTTGAGAAACAGAAGTCACCACATCCGATTTATTGATACTGAAACTTACCGCCGGTTTATAGTGCGGATGATTCCCCACCAGAGTAATATCGGTTCCGTGCAAAGTAGTAATCATCGGAATTTCGATTCCTTCATTTTTCAACATTTGCTTAGCCATATAACCGGCATAAGCGTGAGGAATGGCATAATGTACATGCAACACATCGATTTTATAAAGTTTCACCATATCGACCAATTTACTCGAAAGGGCTAATTCATAAGGCTGATAATGAAACAAAGGATATTCCGGCACATTTACTTCATGATAATGCACATTAGGACTCAACAAGGCTAATCGAACCGGCTGGCTGTAGGTTATAAAGTGAACTTCATGACCTAAACGTGCTAATTCCAACCCTAATTCGGTAGCGACAACACCACTTCCTCCAAAGGTTGGATAACAAACTATTGCTATTTTCATCTGTAATTTTTAATACGCCTAAATTAATAAAAATAAGCCTTTTATTTCATAAAAGAAGACTAAAACTGGTCTAGCCAATTCCTTTACTTTCTAACTACTTTTCAATAGCCTGATAAATAACCGATTGAATATCTTCGCGAATATTTTCTCTGGAAAGTTTATTCATCGATTCGTTCGGATAAGTTCTGTTAGACAGAAAAACATAAACAATTTCTTCAGCTGGATCAGCCCAGGCCATTGTTCCGGTAAAACCCGTATGCCCAAAACTAGTCATCGAAACACAACCACAAGTGGGGCCTGAATCACCTAGTTGCGGTTTGTCAAAACCAATTCCTCTTCTGTTCCCTTCCGGACAATAGTAACAACTGTTAAAGTCATTGAATGTTTTTTCCGAGAAATAACGTTTTCCGCCATAACTTCCTTTTTGCAGATACAACTGCATTATTTTAGCCACATCCAAACTATTCGAAAACAATCCGGCATGACCGCCTACTCCGCCCTGCATTGCTGCACTTATATCATGCACATATCCCTGAACGGTCTGATTCCTGAAATAAGTATCTACTTCTGTTGGAACAATTCGGTTTTTATCTATTTTCCCAATAGGATTATACATCGAATTATTCAACCCTAAGGATTGGAAAAAGTTTTCGGTACTTAAAACATCTAATTTCTTTCCGGTTGCATTTTCCAAATAGGCCTTTAAAATCATAAAAGTAAAATCGCTGTATTTATATTCCCTCTTTGGCAATAATTTACTGTTTACAATAATTTTCAAAATCGTATCCTCATAATCACTTCTTAAATAGAGATTTTCGGCAATTTTTAAAGCAAAATCTTCGCTTGCTACGTTTCTGTAATATTGAGGCAAAGGATTTCCTTTTTTATCAACGGTATTTTTATAGAATGGATACCAGGGTTGCAAACGTGCATAATGAGACAATAATTCTTTAAACGTAATATCTTTTTTATTCGATTTTTTAAAAACCGGCAACATCGTATCTAAAGTCGTTTCCATGTTTATTTTTCCCTGATCGTATTGCTGCATCACATTGGGTAACGTTGCAATAATTTTAGTCAAAGAAGCCAAATCATAAACATCCGAATTAGAAACTTTAATGTCTTTTTCGTAAGTATGATAGCCGAAAGCTTTTTGATAAATGACTTTTCCTTTTCGGGCGACTAAAATTTGCATTCCCGGAGTCATTTTGCCATCAATTGCTTTTTGAGCAAAACCATCAATTTTAGATAAAATAGCTGCATTCATACCTACACTTTCCGGAGTCGAAAAACCTAAAACATCTAATTTTTCAGTTGATAAACCAAAATTCTCTGTAAATAATAAAGATATGTTGAGTGGCAATTTACCTTCAGCACTTATAGTACCAAAAATCAATTCGGCTGAAACCGTTTGAGCTATTGGTGAATTTTGATAAGAAACAATTAAACCTTTAATATTACTAAAATCCGGAATGGATTGCAATACGGCCGGAGAAGCAAAAACATCTAAAATAACCGAATTATGCTGCGCTAAAGTATTAATCATTGTCAACTCAGCAGCGGAAAACTGAATCGTTTCAACATTCGTTTCCAATGGATGATAACCAATAATAACTTTTGAAAATCCTGTTAATTTTGCTTGTAAACTTATCAGATTCGTATCGGTAATTTCCGTTACTTCTGTATATTTTCGCAATGTAGTTAAAAAAGTTTCATTGGAAGCATTACCCATTTTTACATAAGCAATTTTCTGATTTTCCAGATTTTTAATAGGCAAAACAGCTTCTTCATTTTTCAAAACAGTGATGTTTTTTTCAAAGGAAGAATATTGTGTCGCTTCTGTTTTTGAAGCATCTAAATTTTGATAAAATTGTCGCAGTTTTATTGTATCCAAAGCTATTTCTCTAACCGTTGAAATCTCTTTTAGCTGCGTTATTGTTTCTGACGAAGTTGACTCAGACTTATTCTTTTTTGTCAGACTACAGGCAGCTACAAAAAAAAAATAAGACATAAAGAATTAAAATCTTGATGTCTCTATTTTTCATAATAATTTGTTTTAGTCTTTTTAAAAGAAACGACTATGCCAGCTATCTATTGCAGGCACTTCCCAAACTTCGTTAAATTCCTGAATCGTATTAATCAAATTATTAAAAACAACGGTGTTTTGAGTAACCGCTTTATCTTTCACCATTTTTTTGAAATCCAGCAATGGTTTGTGAGCAATATGTTCTCCTAATTTGAAAGTCACATTCATCTTATCCAATAAATCTACATCGTATTTTTGCTCTAATTTTTGAATAAAAGCAACTGAAGCATCAATAGAACAACCTGTTGCTGCCTGAATTTCCTGATTCACCGCAATGATTATAAAACGGTTGTATTTTATTTGATAAGAAGCTTCTAAACTGGTGCCATGTGCAGCCCAACCGTTTAAAAACAACTCCAAATCATTTGTTATTTCAGAAATTTCGGCATCCGAAAATTTTCTGTTCGATTGATAAATCCAAATTCTGGATTCTTCCGGTAAATTTTCAAATGGAACGTACATTTTATTTTAGATTTTTATAATTAATAATTTTAAAAAGAAGACACTAAACCAAATCCAAATTGTTTTCCGTCATAATAAGGTAAAAATGCCGACTTCCTGTTTTGATGCTTTTTAGATGACAATAATTTATTTACAGAAGGATACAACCAATAAGCTGCTTTAGTACTCAAAATTCCAATTCCCGCTCCGGCCACCACATCAGTAAGCCAATGACGGTTGTTATACATTCTGAACGCTCCTGTCCCGGCAGCAACTACATATCCCGAAATACCATACCAAGGTGAAACATCTTTGTATTCCTGATACAACAATTCGGCTCCCATAAAAGCAGTCGCCGTATGTCCGGATGGAAAAGAATTAAAACTGGAACCATCAGGTCTTTCTACATGAGTAATTTTCTTCAAACTTTCAACTGTCAATCCCATAATTAAATATGAAGTCGTCAGAATAATCGTTTTGTCCCTCAGATTATTTTTCCCTTTTATTCCTAAAGCGCCTAATGCATAGACCGAAACCGCCGGAGCATATTGAGAAAAATCATCAATGGTAAGCTTATGGTCTATATTTTCATTAACCTCTTCTTTTACTTCGGCATTAATTCCTTTCAAAAAATCGCTCTCTAATCCTACAATACCATACGTAATAAATACAGCAGGAATAATTAATTGCTTTTTATTGAATTTTAATTGTGAACTATTTTTAATTGCTAAAGAATCAACTTCTTTTTCAACAGATTGCTGAGCTTGCATAGCAAACCCTAAAATCATTAATAGAAAAAAAACAGCTCTCTTAGTTTTCATTTCAAAGCAATTTCAGCTTAAATCAAACCTTACAAATCCTGCGCATTAGCAATCAGTTCGGCAATATCCATTACCTTCACCTCTGCCTCTTTTTCTTTGTGTTTAATCCCGTCAGTCATCATCGTATTACAAAACGGACATCCGGTTGCTATAATATCCGGAGAGGTTTCCAAAGCATCATCCGTTCTTTCGATATTGATTTCTTTATTTCCTTTTTCGGCATCTTTAAACATCTGCGCTCCTCCGGCACCACAACACAAACCATTGGATTTTGAACGTTTCATTTCGACCAGTTCGGCATCTAATTTTTCAATTAAATTACGTGGCGCTTCATATACTTTATTGGCTCTTCCCAAATAACAAGGATCGTGGAATGTAATTTTTTTTCCTTTAAATTGCCCGCCTTCAATGGTCAATCTTCCGCCATTCAACAAAGATTTCAAATACGCTGTATGATGAAGTACTTCAAATTCGCCTCCTAATTCCGGATATTCATTTTTTAAAGTATTGAAACAATGCGGACAGGCTGTTACGATTTTTTTGGTTTCATAGCCTTTCAGCACTTCGATATTCATCATGGCCTGCATTTGAAACAAAAATTCGTTTCCTGCTCTTTTGGCCGGATCTCCGGTACAACTTTCTTCCGTTCCAAGAACAGCAAAAGAAACATTAGCACTATTTAAAATACGTACAAAAGCCTTAGTAATCTTTTTGGCTCTATCGTCAAAACTTCCTGCACAACCTACCCAAAACAACACTTCCGGTTGTTTTCCCTGAGCCAGCATTTCGGCCATTGTAGGTACTATCAAATTTTCTGACATTTTATTTTTGTTTAATCGTTGATAAGTTTAATTGATTAATCGGTTAAACAGTTACCGATTAAACGATTAAACTAAATTTCGTTTTTCCAATTCAACCTGTCCTGTTGATTGTATGGCCAAGGTGCTCCGTTATTTTCAACATTGGTCATCATAGAATTAAGCGCCATTGGAGCTGCACTTTGTTCCATAACCAAATAACGACGCATATCCATAATAATAGACAAAGGACTAATATTTACCGGACATTCTTCCACACAGGCATTGCAGGAAGTACAGGCCCAAAGTTCTTCGGGAGAAATATAATCGTTTAATAACGACTTATTATCCGGTACAAAAATGCCTTTGTTAGCATCAATATTTCTTCCCACTTCTTCCATTCGGTCGCGGGTATCCATCATAATTTTTCGAGGCGATAATTTCTTTCCGGTAATGTTAGCCGGACAAACAGAGGTACAGCGACCACATTCGGTACAAGTGTAGGCATTTAATAATTGAACCCAGTTTAAATCCTGAATATCACTGGCACCAAATTTAGCCGGTGCTTCTCCTTCGGCAGCAGCCGGTGCGGCAAACGGATCGGCATTAGGATCCATCATCAATTTTACTTCTTTGGTAACTGCTTCTAAATTATCAAATTCTCCTAACGGATTTAAATTAGCAAAATACGTATTTGGGAAAGCCAAAAGAATATGAAGGTGTTTAGAAAAATATAGATAATTCATAAACAACAAAATCCCAACAATATGCAACCACCAGAATACATCATAAAGCATGGCAACCGCATTGCTGTTTACTCCATCAAATAAAGGCGCTAAAAACTGACTTACAGGAAAAGAACCCGCTTTGATAAAATGAGAATAACCTCCGGGAATATTTTGCAAATGCAAATCGGAAGCATTCATAAACAGGAACAAAAACATTAAAATGGTTTCGAAATACAGGATGTAATTGGCATCATTTTTCGGAAAACCTTTCAAATCCGGGTTTGCAAAACGCTTTAGTCTGATGATATTTCTTCTGATCCAAAAAACCGTTACCGAAACAATAACTAAAATTGCTAAAATTTCGAAAGAAGCGATTAGAAAATTATAAACAACACCCAAAGAAGCAAATATTCGGTGTGTTCCAAACAATCCGTCAATAATAATTTCTAATAACTCAATATTGATGATAATGAACCCTGCATAAACAATAATGTGCAAAATTCCGGCAATAGGTCTTTTTACCATTTTTGACTGCCCTAAAGCAATCATCACCATATTCTTCCATCTTTCTTTAGGATTGTCTTTGCGGTTTACATCAATACCCAAATTAATATTACGATAGATTTTTTTGATATTTGAAATAAAATATCCAAAACCAATAATTAAGACGATGGCAAATAATATATTGTCTAAATAACTCATAATTTGTTATTTTTTTGCTTTGGAAATAGTATCATTTGGTCCTACATAAGGCTTGTTTTTCTTTCCAAAAAGAGAAATATTTACATAACGGGTTGGATACAAACGAAGATCCTGAAGCAATAATTCTAATTCCTTAGAAGTATTCGACAAATTATTATAAAAAGCTTCGTCTTTAAGTAATTTACCCATACTTCCGTCACCGGCTTCCAAACCAGCCATAATTCCGTTCACTTTAGCCAAAGTAGAGTTTAAACTTTTAACCGTTTTCCCTAAATCGGCTTTACTTAGAGAATCAGAGATTTTAGAAAAATTTCCGGAAATTTTATTAAAATTGGTAACCATTCCGCTGATTTGGGTTTTATTTTCAGCCACCAAAGAATTCACTCCCGCCGATGCCTGATGGAATTGTTCCATGGTTTTGCTTAATTCAGCTAAACTTTTCTTTAAATTCTCCTGCGTGTTTTTGTCCAAGACATTATTAATTCCGGCAATCAGATTATCAGCATTTACCAATAATTTTTCAATCTTATCCTGAAGCGGAACTAATTTTTTACTCAACGACTCAGTCATTCCTAAACGAACGCTTCCATTTAGTTTATCCCCGTTTTCAATTTCTGTTTTATTTGAAAAATCAGGTTCAATAGCAATTTGTTTTCCACCGATAAATCCCGGCTCGTAAATTGTTGCCAAACTGGTTTTTGAAATTGGAAAATCAGTTTTAATTTGCATTTCAACTAATAATTTTCCGTTCGAAGGATTGATGGTAATTTGTTCAATTTTACCAATTACCAAACCATTTATGGTTACTGCCGCCGAAGGAGCTAAACCTTCCACACTTTCGTATTCAGCATATAATGTAGTATAACTATTAAAAAGATCGCGCCCTTTTAAAAAACTATAACCCCAAATAAATATCAATATTGCTGCAATTACTAAAATTGCTGTCTTAATTTCTCTAGTTAATTTCAAAATAATAGGTTTTAGTGCAAATTTAAAACAAATAATAGAACTTGACGTTATTTTATTGCATCCTGAATATCGATTTGATTCCCGTTCTTGTAAGCAACCACAAAAGCGGAATTAAATCCTTTTTCTTTAGCTTCACTCAAAAGCTTTCTGGAATCTTCATAATCAGCCGTTTGTCCGTAAAAATATTTGTAATTTTTCCCTATGCGTTCCATGGTAACACTACGGAGTCCTTTAAAATTTTTAGGTGCTAATTCTAATTTTCTTCCCGAAACAGCCAGTTGAACCTTAAAAATCACATCTGAATTCGACTGAGAAACTGTTTTTTTAGCCACAACAGAATCTGATTTACTCTTTTCCGGAGTAGCGGTATCAGGCATTCTTTCGTTCATTCTTTGAGAAGGTTTCACGCCAACTTCCGATTCACCGCCGCCAAAATATTCGTTTTTATAACTAATAATGGCATTAGCAATCGCCCGGGCTATATCGTTTTGTCCTTCTTCCGAATCTAAAACATTTCCTTCTGTATAATTAGAAACAAATCCCGTCTCGATTAAAACCCTTGGCATATACGCTTTATGCAACACCATAAAAGGGGCCTGTTTTACTCCACCGGCTCTGATTTTTTTGCCTAAAGCAGCAAAACCATTTTGTATTTTACTTGCCAAAGAAATACTATTATCTAAATATTCTTCCTGCATTAAGGTAAAACCAATCATCGTTTCCGGCGAATTCGGGTCAAAACCTTCGTATTTTCTTTTATAATCTTTTTCTAAAGTGATTACTGAGTTCTCTTTTTTAGCCGCTTCCAGATTGGAAGCAATTTTACTCATACCCATCACATAGGTTTCCGTTCCATCGGCAGAGGTATTTCTATTGGCGTTACAGTGAATCGAAACAAATATATTTGCATTGGCTCTGTTAGCAATATTAGCTCTTTCAACCAAATCAATAAAAACATCGGTTTTTCGGGTATAAATCACGTCTATTTTAGGATAAGACTCTAATATTTTACCTACTTTAAGAACAATAGCCAGGTTTATTTTTTTCTCTACGTGACCATTATAAGATGCCCCAAAATCATGGTCACCATGACCTGCATCCAGAGTTACTTTAAAATTACCCGACTGGCTATAATTAGTAAAAGAAAGAAAGAGAAGTAAAAAAGTTAGTACAACTTTTGTTTTAGTAATTACAAACATAAATCTAAAGTTAATTTTAATTAAACACTACGGCTAGAATTTGATTATTTGACTATTTTTGACGAAAAATAATCTGTAAGTTTGACACTTCAAAAAACAAGCCATAATTTTACAAAAATAGTATTTATCCCTTTGCATACAAACTTATTTCATATCGTTTTATTATCATTTTTCCTAACATTTGGGGCGTCTGACGTCTATTCACAGGATATTTCTAAGAAAACGAAAGCCATCTCTGCGAAACAAACAAAAAAATCAGCAGAAACCAAAACTACCGTTAAAGACACTATTCACAAAGAAACCGACAGCATTAAAAAGGATAGTATCAAGCCCAAAAAAGCTTTTTTAGAAGGAAAAGTAAAATACAAAGCCGATAAATATGCTAAAATTGATCAGAAGCGAAAATTAATCACGCTCTATGACAATGCTGAACTCTATTATCAGGATATCGAATTGAAATCCGGAATAATCATAATGGATTATGAAAAAAATGAAGTTTATGCCGGAAGAATCAAAGATTCTTTAGGAAAATATACCCAATACCCCAACTTTAAACAAGGTACCAATGTGGTAGAACCCGATTCTATCCGCTTTAATTTCAAAACTAAAAAAGCTTTAATTTGGAATTCTAAAACCGATCAGGGAGAATTCAATGTAAAAGCAGCCATTACGAAAAAAGAAAACGATTCCGTTTACTTTTTAAAAGGCGCACGCTTCACCACTTCTACAAATAAAGAAAATCCCGAATATTATTTCAGAACTTCTAAAGTAAAATTCATTCCCGGAAAAAAAGTCATTACCGGACTAACTAACTTGGTTATTGCCGATGTACCAACCCCAATTGCTTTGCCTTTTGCTTATTTTCCAATGAGTAAAGAAACCAGCGTTTCGGGAATTATTTTACCGAGTTATAACAATTCCAATACCCGCGGATTCTCTTTGCAAAACGGAGGGTATTATTTTGCCCTGAGCGATCATTATGATTTAACTGTTTTGGGAGATTATTACACCAATGGAAGTTACGGTATGCGATTTGAGTCTTCTTATGCTAAAAGATACAAATTCAGAGGAAACATTAACGTTCGTTTTGAAAACCTGATTAACAGCGAAAGAGGTTATCCGGATTATTCCAAACAAAATATTTACAACATCCAATGGTCGCACTCCCGGGATTCTAAAGCAAACCCGAATTCCTCTTTCTCGGCATCGGTGAACTTAGGAAGTAGTAAATATTTCCAACAATCCATTAACCAATCCAACACCGGTTCGACCTTAAACAACACACTGAGCTCTTCGATTTCTTATTCAAAGACATTTAATATTGTTCCTCAGGCAAGATTATCTTTAACCGCGACGCATTCGCAAAATACCCAAACGGAATCCATCAATATGACACTGCCAACTTTGCAATTTAGCTTGGACAGAATGTATCCTTTTGTTGGAAAAGACGGAGTTAAGAAAGGTTTTTTCAAAAATATTAACTTACAATACAACCTTAACGGTCGAAACTATATCAATACTACAGACTCCTTATTCTTTAAACCGGAAATGTTTAAAGATGCTAAAATTGGTTTCCAACACAGTATTCCTTTGAGTACAAACTTTAAATTATTCAAATATTTTAGTGCCACCACCACCGCTAACTACGAAGAAGTTTGGTACACTAAAACGATTCGAAAAGAATACAACACAGAACAAAGTGCCGTTGTTACTAATACAGTTAACGGATTTGACGCTTTCAGAACTTATAATTTTTCAGCCAGTTTAGGAACCACTATTTACGGAACTTTTAAATTTGGTGACGATAAAAAAATTCAAGCAATCCGACATGTGATTCGTCCGTCTTTCTCTTATTCCTACACGCCTAGTTTTGAAAAATATTACGATACCTATTCTTCTGATGCCAGCGGAAGAATGGATCAACGATACACCCGTTTTGAAGGCGGAATTTTCGGAGCGCCGGGATTAAGTAATTCAAACATATTAGGAATCAGTATCAGTAATACTTTTGAAGCAAAAGTAAGAGACAAAGACTCTACCAAAACAGAACCTAAAAAAGTAATGCTGCTGAACAACCTGAATCTTTCTACCAGTTATAATTTGGATGCCGACGGTGTAACCGCCCTGGCCTGGTCTCCGGTTCGTGTAAGCACTGGAGCACAGTTTTTTGAAAACAAATTAAACGCCAACTTAGCAGCTACTTTAGATCCTTATGCGATTGATAATTCCGGTCAAAGAATTAACAAATACAACATTGAAAACGGCGGTAGTTTATTTAGAATGACCAGTGCCAATATTACCTTAAATTATGCTCTTTCAAGCAGGGATAAAAAGGATAAAAAAGACAACAAAGATACTCAAACTACCCGAAACGGTGGACGTGAAGACGACCTTTTTGGAACCGCTACCGATTTGAACGACAACCGAAAAAGCATGTTTGACGGCAGCGAAGAAGAAGGCGAAGATACTATTTCGGAGTTTTTTAATTCTAAAATTCCGTGGGATATGACTTTTGCTTATTCCTTTACCTATAGCAACAATAATCGGGAAAACAGAATTTCAGGAAACTCCTTAATGATTTCCGCCAATACTGATTTAACACCAAAATGGAAAGTTGGAGCTTCTACAGGATACGATTTTGTTCAAAAAGGAGTAACTTACACACAATTACGCTTTGAACGTGATTTAGCTAGTTGGAGATTAAGTTTCAACTGGACACCTTTTGGTACTAATGCCAACTGGAATTTCTTTATCGGAATCAAATCCGGTATCCTGAGTGATATTAAATGGGAAAAACGAAACTATTCGAATCGTTAATTCTTTAGTTTAAATACAACAAATCATTTTAAATCAATAATGTCATGAAAAAAATAATTTTCACCGAAAAAGCACCTGCTCCAATCGGTCCGTATAATCAGGCTGTTTTAACCGGAAACATGCTTTATACTTCAGGACAAATTGCCATTAACCCAGCCGACGGAAATCTGGTAACTTCCAGCATTGAAGCCGAAACAAAACAGGTTATGGAAAACATAAAAGCCATTCTGGATGCTGCCGGAATGACTTTTGAAAATGTGATTAAATCAACTATATTTATTATGAATATGAATGATTTTGCTACAATTAATACCGTTTATGGTTCCTATTTTAACGAAGTAACAGCTCCAGCACGTGAAACGGTTCAGGTGGCTTGTTTGCCAAAAAATGTTAATATCGAAATTTCGGTAATCGCTACAATCTAGTTGCAATTGCATCCAATAACAATTGTGCAGTAGCTTCATTAGTAGCTAAAGGCACATTATGCACGTCACATACACGAACCAGCATATTTACATCCGGTTCGTGTGGGTGACTTGCCAAAGGATCTTTAAAAAAGAAAACCATATTGGTTTTTCCTTCCGCTACTCTGGCTGCAATTTGCGCATCACCTCCCACAGGTCCCGAAAGCATTTTCATCACTTTAAAACCTGCTTTTTCAGCTCTTCCTCCCGTTGTCCCGGTTGCAATCAACTGAATGTTGTCTTTTGACAACACCTCTTTATTTTTGTTTAAAAATTGAACCATGTCAACTTTTTTTCCATCATGTGAAATTATAGCGATTTCCATATTTTTTTTATTGATTCGTTACATGATATGAAATTAATCCGTCAATAGGTCTTCTCAACACATTACCTAATTCTAAATTGTATTTATCAAATGCCTGTTGCAATTCTTCTCTTAAATAATAAGCGATAGAACCTACAAAATGCACCGGTACTTCATGACAATTTTCGTATTGCATTACATAATTTTTGATAAAAGACTTCATTCCTTTACGAATGATTTTTTGACAAAATTCCGTGTCTTTATGCTGAATTAAAAATTTAGCAAAAGTCGCTAAATATGCATTCGGATTTTCCTCTTTATATAATTTGTTTTTAATAAAATCAGGATCAACATTGAACTCTTTTTCAAATTCAACTGCTAATTCTTTTGGCATTTTATTGAAATAATATTTTCTGATTAATTCTTTTCCGTAAACATTACCACTGGAATCATCCATCACAATGTAGCCTAACGATTGTACTTTTTGATGCAAAATAGTTCCGTCAAAATAACTACAGTTAGACCCCGTCCCCAAGATACACACAATGGCTTTTTGATCCTTAGGAGTCGTTGCATAAACAGCGGCATAAGTATCTTCTTCCACTACAATTTCAGCATTTGGAAAATACTCCTGAAAAACGCCCTTCAACGTAATTTTCATTCGATCCGTTCCGCAACCTGCTCCATAGAAATACAAATGAGTCACTAACTTTTTACTTTGCTGAATATCAAAACGATCGTCTAATCGGGCAATAATTTGGTCTCCTTCTAAGATTTCCGGATTTAATCCTAAAGTTTGGGTGGTAAATAATATTTTTCCCTGGTCGTCTATGGCAATCCAATCGGCTTTGGTAGAACCGCTGTCAACTATTAATTTCATTTGTTTGTTTTTGGTGTGTTAGTTTTTGTTTTTAGCCTTCAGATTGTAATTTAAATAAATTCCGCTACAATCTCTTGTTTTTAGAAAATAAAAATCCCGTTAATTTTAAATAACGGGATTTTATATTGATTAGAATTATTATTTCAATCCAGAAATGTGAACTGATAAATCTAATAATTTACTTGAATATCCGTACTCATTATCGTACCAAGAAACTAATTTAAAGAAAGTAGAGTTCAATCCGATTCCTGCAGTAGCATCAACGATAGAAGTTCTTTTGTCAGAGATGAAATCCTGAGAAACAACTGCATCTTCAGTATATCCTAAGATACCTTTCATGTTAGTTTCAGAAGCTTCTTTTAAAACTTTCATGATTTCTTCGTAAGAAGTTTCTTTAGCTAATTTTACAGTTAAATCTACTGTAGAAACGTCAGCAGTAGGAACACGGAAAGCCATACCTGTTAATTTTCCATTCAAAGAAGGAATAACTTTTCCAACAGCTTTAGCAGCACCTGTAGAAGAAGGAATGATGTTGATTGCAGCAGCACGTCCACCTCTCCAGTCTTTTCTAGAAGGACCGTCAGATGTCATTTGAGTTGAAGTTGTAGCGTGAACTGTAGTCATTAAACCTTCAACAATTCCGAAATTATCATTGATAACTTTAGCTAAAGGAGCTAAACAGTTAGTAGTACAAGAAGCATTAGAAACAATTAAATCAGTAGCTTTTGCAGTTTCGTGGTTTACTCCCATTACAAACATTGGAGCATCAGCAGAAGGAGCAGAAATGATTACTTTTTTAGCACCACCTTTTAAGTGCTCATTTGCAGTTTCAAGAGTTGTAAAAATACCTGTACATTCAGCAACTACATCTACGTCAACTTCGTTCCATTTCAAATCAGCCGGGTTTCTTTCAGCAGTGATACGAATGTTTCTTCCATTTACATATAATTTACCATCTTTTACTTCAACTGTTCCGTTAAATTGACCGTGAACAGAATCGTATTTTAATAAGTAAGCTAAGTGATCTACATCTAACAAGTCGTTGATAGCAACTACTTCTACATTGTCTCTGTTAAAAGACTCTCTGAAAACAATTCTACCGATTCTTCCGAAACCGTTTATTCCTAATTTTACTTTTGACATTTCTTTTTTATTTATTTATTGTTTATTATGTGATTTGTTTTTTGCGTGTGCAAATTTAAGAATTAATTCTGCTACAATTTTTTTTTAAGTTGTGATAATATCAGAAACGCGCAACAATTCACGATCAATTTCCGACTTCCCTTTAATTGCTAATGATAGCGGCGTAAGATTTACAGTATCGTTTTTCAATCCTACCATAAAGTTTGAAACTCCTTCCAGTAAAGATTCTACAGCTTTAACACCCAAGCGGCTTGCTAAAACACGGTCAAAACAAGAAGGCGAACCACCTCTTTGCATGTGTCCTAACACAGAAACACGCACATCATATTCCGGTAAATTAGCATCCACGTAATCTTTTAATTCGAATACGTTTTTACCAATTTTATCTCCTTCAGCAATAACTACAATACTGGATGATTTTCCGGAAGCTTTACTTTTTTGAAGCGATTCTAATAAACGGTCTAATCCTAAATCTTCTTCAGGGATTAAAATTTCTTCGGCTCCACCGGCAATACCTGCATTCAAAGCAATATGTCCGGCATCTCTTCCCATTACCTCTACAAAGAATAAACGGTTATGAGAACTCGCTGTATCTCTAATTTTATCGATTGCTTCTACAACAGTATTTAAAGCCGTATCATAACCTAAAGTATGACTGGTACCATAAATATCATTATCAATAGTTCCCGGAATTCCCATAACAGGAAAGTTATATTCGGAATTAAAAATTAAAGCTCCGGTAAAAGTTCCGTCTCCACCAATAACTACTAAAGCTTCGATTCCTGCTTTAATCAAATTTTCATGGGCTTTTTTCCTTCCTTCCGGAGTTCTGAATTCTGACGAACGCGCCGATTTCAAAATTGTTCCTCCTTTATTAATAATGTTATTTACACTACGAGGTCCCATTTCTTCGAAGTCGCCTTCAATCATTCCCTGATAACCTCTGTAAATCCCAACACATTCAATATTATGGTACGCACAAGTTCGAACCACTGAACGTATTGCGGCATTCATTCCAGGTGAATCTCCACCTGAAGTTAAAACACCTATTTTTTTAATTGTTTTTAGCATAGTTTTAGTTTTGAAAGGTAAAAATAAGAAACATAAATTACTTTAAAAGCTTCTGTTTTATTATTTTAACTATTTATTACAAATTCAAACGTTTTCGTTAATAAGTTTTAAGAAAAACAAAAAAAGCCTTATTTTTTTTAAAAGAAAACGATTTTTACAGATTTTATATAAGAATAACCTATTATTTACAACTTTTTAACACCAATTACGAAATTAGATTTTTACAAAAAAAATAAAATCACTTTTATTAATCTTCATCCGTTCGAACGGCCTCCGAATTATTCTTAGACTCTTCTTTTTTAGGCTCTTTACTATTGTTAAAATTTATATATTCCGGAGTTACATTAGAATCTTCAAAATATTCGTTAGTAGTTTTTACTTTTTGAATTTTATATTTTTTGAAAATTTTACTCACTAATTCTCTGAATGTATCAAAATCAACTTCATAAGTTAACCCCAGCCCCTGAGTATAACCTATACCCTGCCCAATGTAATTAATATCGTTTTCCCGGTTAAACAATCGCAGATTCATCGTTCCATCCTGATTTACCCTGTATTGTACTTCCACATCTCCCACAACGGCTGACTCATTAATTCCTCCAAAAGGAACCCCAACCTTTCCGTTAATCGAAATTCGTTCGTTAATTTTAGAAGAAATCGTTGCCACTACTCGCCCATCCGTTTCCTTTCCAATTCTTCGATCCGGAGAAACATAATTCAAACCTACTTTAAATTTATCATTATCGGTTTTCAAAATATCTCCCAGCAAACTGGAAGCAGTTTCAAACAAACTTCCGGAGAAATCCGACTGATTTACTCCTTCCGGACTCAGGAATCCTCCCGAAGAAAGCAAGTACAAAGCCTGTGTTTGACGCACATCTTTATCGTATAATTTATACTGTATTTCCGATTTCAAGACATTACTTACCGTTGGGAACTCGATATTAAATTCCGGATCCGGACTCGCCAAATCTCCCTGAATACCTATCACCACATCAACCGGAACTTTTCGGTTAAACGATGAATTATCTAATAAAACAGCAGGATTTGCAATCGTTTTATAAACCGCCTGAAGGTTTAACTGCGCCCGCATTGGGTTTCCTTCCCAAATAATCGAACCTCCTTTTCTGACCGCAAACTTCTTATCGATTAAACCACCGTATTTAAAATTATACGTTCCTTCGTAAGCCTGGAAATCACCCCACATTTGAAATTTCCCTAAAGTATTTATTTTAAACAGCAAGGAACCATACCCTTTTCCGCGCATTCCATGACCGGAATTACGATCTAAAATTACTTCAATATCAGCATCAGGAGTAATATCCAAATCAAACTCCAGTTCAAGTCCGTTGTATTTTCGGCTATTTTCAACGATACCCATTTTGTTATTGTACTTCTCCTTAGCGGTCACAAAATGAATAAAGGAATTTTCACCTACACTTTCGGCATAATTAATTGGAATCTTAACATCTGAACCTTTTTCTGATTTGGCCGCAATTTTAATAAACAAAGCATCCGTAGGCCCTTTTATTGAAGCATTACCGTTAATAAATGCGGTTCCGTAATAAGCCGCATCTTCAGAATCCTTAGTATCCAAAACCACTAATTTTTTAGAACTAATATCAAAATCCAGTTTCCAATCGGAAAAATTACGATGTTCGATACTTCCGTTCAACAAACCTTTTGTATTGAATTTTGAATCGGTAATGGTATTATTTCGAAATAAAAAGGTTTCATCAACCAAATCCACAATCGAGCGATCGTTCAGCTGATAATCGACATTCAAATACGGAATAGTCATCCCGGCTTTATCTACAAACAAACGTCCGCTAATTTTTGGCTTATTAACATCACCTGTAACCACCGAATTTCCGGTAACAAACCCTCTGATATTAGACAAAACCTCACCACCCAGAGAACTAAAAACCCCAAGATTAAATTTATCCAGCTTAACTTTCAGGTCTAAAATGGTTTTCTTATTTACAATTTCAAAACTTCCGTTTGCATTGAACGATTCAATATTATCATTAGTTAAATAGGAATCAATAGTAAACTTTTCCAGATTTTGATCGCCTTCAATATTGAATTTCAAAACACCCAAATCGGTTTTATTAATATTCAGTCGATCGACCACTAAAGAAGCAGTTGGTTTGTACATTTGATTGTTTTGCTTAAAATGTACCTCGCCGTTAACATTTCCGTTAAAGACAAATTTGCTGCTCAAAGGCGTGACCTTGTATAAATCGATGTCTTTAAAATTTAATTCTAAATCCTTATGCAATCGATCGTCAATGGTTCCGTTTAAAGAAACCGACTGTCCTTCGTGAGATAAAATAATATTGTCAAAAACAAAATTCTTAAATGACTTATCAAAAACAATTTTGTTATCCGAATGGTCTTTTTGATTCAGATACCAAAGATTTTCTTTGAATTTCATCTCCGATTTACTAATTCCCACCACATTATTATTTTCCTTATCAATAGTGTGATACAAGTTCAGATTGAAATAATCTTCGCCTTTTTCACCTCCTTTAAATTCCGAACGGAACAACAAAGTATCTTTAGTCGTGATGTTAATCAAACTAAAATCACGCATTTTGTAATAAGGCGTTTTAATGCTGTCTAATTCGACATAAGCATTGTACAAAGGGTTTTTATTATCAACCGCTACACGAATATTATCAAAAGTATTTTTAGCATAAGTAATTTTAGGAGAATTAAAATTCATTTTAAAATCCTGACTGTCGGCTTTAATAAAGCCTCTCAAAACCGTATTAGTTGCCAGCCCAACTTCGGGATACAAAATCTCTACAATTTTATTATAAACCGTGAAATTAAATCGCAAAAATTGCCCTTTATCTACTTTTTCCGGCTTGAAATTCGTGTATAAACTTCCCAACGAATTTCGGGTGAGTTTCCCTAATTGTTTAAACTGAAAACGCCCCACCATCTGACCTTCTACAATATCCGGCGAATTAATGGTAAGTGTTCGGATTCCTTTTTCATCAAAATTAGAACTCACATTAAAATCATCAAAAACATAAGTATCCTTTACATTTTGATAAGAAGTTTGTTTGATAAAAACATTTCCCTGCAAATTTTCGATGGTATTTCCGGTAAGTTGCACCACTACATCTCCTTTAAAATTGGAAATACTATCATTTACAAATTTGAGTCTGTGCAAATCAGCCTTAGTAACATTAATATGAAAATCGTATTTGTTTTCTTTTGCACTTAAATCGACCAAACCATCGAAATCCATCGCCAAATTTGGATCAGCAACGGTGATTTGTCCTTTATAGTATGGCAGTTTAAAATTCCCGTTAACCGTTATATCATTATATGTATAACCTTTATAATCCAAGGTATTAATCGCTCCTTTTACCTGCGTATTCAAATATTTCTCCGTAAAACCTTTCCCGTCAGCATTGACATCCATTGTTACTTTTCCTAAATCTTCCCGATTTAAAAAAGTTCCCACATCAAAATTTTCAAAAACAACATTTCCGTTATAAGCCGCTTTATCAATGAAGTCAATATCTGTCATCGAAAAAACCGATTGCACCCTTCCTATTTCGGTTTTCATATTCAAAGCTGCATCAACGGTTGAAGCCGTCAACTGAATATTTCCTTCCATCCAGCAATTCCCAAGCGTTTTGATTTCCAAAGGCAATTTTTCACCCAAAACCTTTGGCATCAAATGAACCAAATGATCATAACTGGTTGCAACTTGACTAAAATCGCCATCCATGTAAAAACGCTGCTGCTCTTTTCCGAAAATATTTTTAAAATGAATATCTCCATCCATTTTAGAACCATTGGAATCAACCATTCGCAAACGACTTACATACAAATCGTTTAAAGTCCCTCTCAAATCTGTTCTTTTAAGATAAAAAAACTGATTTTTGGCTAAACCGTCGTAAAAACATCTCACATCATTTGTTCCAACGGTAGCCGAATGGATCTTCAAATCCCATTTTACCTTATCATTAAAATGAGCAAAATCTTCAATTTTATAATTAAGTGCTAATTCGCCTTTAATTTTCGAATATGGTGTTTTTAAATCAAAATTTAGAAGCTGAATTTTTTTCTTGGTATAACTAAAAACCGTGCTTAAATCTTCGACAAACAAACCACGATGATCTAAAAAAGATAGTTTATCGATTTTGATATCCACATCAGGCCCGTAAAGCTTAAAATCGGTTAATTCGGCATTGACTTTTGTAAAATCAACATCTTTAGGGTTAGCCCTGTTATAATCATACAATCTAAAATGCGCATTTCTGATAGAGGCTTTATCAGAAATAAAAAGGGTATGCTTCCCGGATGGCGGTGCTCCCGAATCAAAAGATTCGATAAAAACATCCATATTGGTTTTCTTTTCGTTTTTATAGGTTTTCATATCAAACAAAACCCCGTCCAAACGAATCGTTTTAAAAATCAAATCGCCCTCCATCACCGCATTTAAATCCAAAAGATTGGTATTTAAAATTCTGGAATAAATCAAAGTGTCTTTATGATGATCCAAAATCAATACATTTTGAATTTTAACCCCGCCAAAAACCGAAATTTTAACCTTATCAATAGCTATATGAGTACCAAAATCATTATTAATGCGATCCATCAAATATTTCCCCACTTTGGTTTGAACCGTCGGTAAGGTCAATGCGATACCCAGCAACAACAATAGAATGATGAGCCCAAGAATTATATTTGAAGTTATTTTAATCGCTTTTTTGATATACTTTGCTGTTATGTTGATGAAAAATGATTTTGCCCAAGGAAAGAGCGAAACCTTTAATAAAAATTCTTTAATTTTGGCTGCGCCGTAAAATTATAAAAAATAAAATCGGTTTCTAAAAAGATAACCCAAAAATTGTACCTTTTTATGCTCAATCCTGAGGTTTACATTCTTGCTATTGAAAGTTCCTGCGACGACACTGCCGCTGCTGTTTTATGTAACGACAAAGTGCTCTCAAATGTTGTAGCCAATCAATTGGTTCATACCCAATACGGAGGGGTAGTTCCTGAACTGGCTTCGCGAGCGCATCAGCAAAACATTGTTCCGGTAATTGACGCCGCTTTAAAGAAAGCCAACATTTCTAAAGAACAATTATCAGCTATCGCTTTTACACAAGGTCCGGGATTAATGGGTTCTTTATTGGTTGGAAGTTCGTTTGCCAAATCAATGGCTTTAGCGCTGAATATTCCGCTGATTGCCGTAAACCACATGCAGGCACATATTTTGGCTCATTTTATCGATGAAGAAGGTTATGACAAACCCGAATTCCCTTTTATAGCTCTGACTATTAGCGGCGGGCACACTCAAATTGTGCGTGTGGACAATTATTTTGACATGACCATCATTGGTGAAACCACCGATGACGCTGTAGGCGAAGCTTTTGATAAAACCGCAAAAATCCTTGGCTTACCTTATCCGGGTGGTCCTTTGGTAGATAAAAATGCACAATTAGGAAATCCGAAAGCTTTTAAGTTTACCAAACCAAAAGTACCAGGATTAGACTTTAGTTTCTCCGGCTTAAAAACTGCTATTTTATATTTTATCCAAAAAAATAAAGCCGAGAATCCTAATTTCATTGACGAAAACATCAACGATATTTGTGCTTCCATTCAATATACTATTATTGAAATTTTGATGGACAAATTAAAAATGGCCGTCAAAGAAACCGGCATTAAACAAATCGCGATTGGCGGTGGTGTTTCTGCCAATTCCGGAATTAGAAATACGCTGAAAGAAGCCGAAGCAAAATACGGTTGGAAAACATTTGTACCTAAATTTGAATACACGACTGACAATGCTGCAATGATAGGAATTGTAGGTTATCAAAAGTTTTTATCTCAAAATTTCGAAAATGCTTCGGTAGTTTCTAAAGCGCGAATTCAATTCTAAACTATGCAATTATTTTACAATCCAAATATTGACGAGCTAACGGAATCTTTCATTTTTGACAAAGAAGAAAGCAAACACATCATTAAAGTATTACGCAAAAAAGACGGCGATATTTTATACGTAACCAATGGCGCAGGATATTTATTTGAATGCGAAATCACCTTAGCCTCCGATAATAAATGTACGGTAAAAATCAACTCTTTAGAGAAAAAAGAAGCTTCTAAATTCCATTTGCATCTGGCGGTTGCTCCTACCAAAATGAACGACCGTTTTGAATGGTTTTTAGAAAAAGCAACCGAAATTGGTATTCAGGAAATCACACCCATTATTTGCGATCGTTCGGAAAGAAAAGTGATTAACAAAGAACGTTTTGACAAAATCGTTTTATCAGCTTTGAAACAATGCAACGAATTGTATTTACCTAAATTAAACGAAGCAGTCACTTTCAAAGAATTCATCAGCAAGCAACAAAACAAAGGTTTACAATTAATTGCACATTGCGAGGAAACCGATAAGAAAACACTGAAATCAGTTTTAAAATCCAACGAAGATATTACTTTGTTAATCGGCCCTGAAGGCGATTTTTCGACCAAAGAAATTGCTTTGGCTTTAGAAAATAATTACATTCCGGTTTCTTTAGGAAATACCAGATTACGTACCGAAACAGCAGCTGTAGTAGCCTGTCATAGTGTGGTGTTTTTTAACGAGTTATGAGTTATGGATTATGGGTTGTGAGTTCTGATTTGGCTCAAACCTTAAACTTTAAACAAAGCCAAAAACAACAAATCAAAAATGAAAAAACTACACACAATCCTTCTACTTGTAAGCTGCTGCTTTGCCTTTTCCCAGGAGATTGCCTTGGTAAAATACAGCGGTGGCGGCGATTGGTATGCCAATCCTACTTCTCTGCCTAATCTGATTCGTTTTTGCAACAGCAATATCAATACTACCATTAGTCCAAAACCGGCTACGGTAGAACCAAGCAGTCCTGATTTATTTTCCTATCCTTTCCTTCACATGACCGGACATGGAAATGTTATTTTTAGTCCTTCAGATGTTGAAAATTTGCAAAAATATTTAAGTGGCGGTGGTTTTTTACACATTGATGACAACTATGGCATGGATGAATACATCCGAAAAGAAATCAAAAAAATATTCCCTGACAAAGCTTTAGTCGAAATTCCGGCAACACATGCTATTTTTCAAAAACCTTTTGTTTTTGCTAATGGTCTGCCTAAAATTCACGAACACGACGGTAAACGTCCTCAGGCTTTTGGAATCTTCATCGACAACCGATTGGTTTTACTTTATACTTTCGAATGTGATTTAGGCGACGGCTGGGAAGATGCCGAAGTTCACAACGACCCGGTTGCTGTACGTGAAAAAGCCCTGAAAATGGGCGCTAATATTATCAATTACATCTTTAACAACTAATTATTTTCCCGTGCAACTCACTCACGAAGAAACCCAATTTGAATCCTCACAATTTCCGATCACACTAATCTGTGACCACATTTATTTTCAACAAAATATCGGTTCACTTTTTCGAATCGGGGAAGCTTTCGGAATTGAAAAAATCATCTTTTTAGGAAAAGATATTCCGTTGAATCCCAGAAAAATAAATAAAACCAGCCGAAATACTCATTTACATCTTCCGCATCTTATTTTTGAAGAAGAAAACACTTTAATCGAACATTTGAAAGAACAGAATTACGAAATCATTGCTCTTGAAATCGCTTCAAACAGTAAAGCACTTAAAGATGTTCTTTTGCCAACCAACAAAAAAATCGCTCTGATTATCGGAAGCGAAATCAACGGCGTTAGTGAGGAACTTTTGGCGCTTTCCAACCAAATTGTACACATCAATATGTTTGGCAAAAACAGCAGCATGAATGTCGTTCAGGCCGCAAGTATTGCACTTTATGAATTTACTTCTAAATTGATTTGATATTTTTTATCTTTATCAGCTAAACAAAGAGCAATGATTACATCAAGAACTATTTCCAGAGGTATTTTAAGAGCTTTAGCAACGGCTATCTTAGTCGGTTTACTATTGTTTTTTATCTATAAAATCAGCACTGTACTTACTTATTTAGTAATCTCCATAATTCTAACCATGATAGGGCAACCTATCTCCCATTTTTTTAAAAAACGTTTAAAATTCAACCATATCCTCGCTACTACCACTACGGTATTTATTTTTATATTACTTATTCTGGGGTTTATTTTAATGTTTATTCCTTTAATTTCTTCGCAGGGACAAAACTTATCACTGCTCAATACTGCCGAAATTGAAAAAAACATCATCGAACTTCAAAATCAAATTACTTTTTTTTTAGATGCTCATAATATTGATTCGGCAAAAGTTTTAAAAGAAGCCAATTTGACTTCGAACATCAACTTTACTGTAATTCCTAATTTTTTAAACGGTCTTCTTGGAACGATCAGTAGTTTAGGTGTTGGTTTTGGTTCGGTATTATTCATTACTTTTTTCTTTTTAAAAGACAGAGTACTCTTTCTCAGAGGAGCTAAAAAACTCATTCCCGACAGCCACGAAGAGCAATTTTTAAACTCTTTCGAAAAAATAAACGATTTACTTTCCCGCTATTTCATTGGATTATTATTTCAATTATTCATCGTTTTTCTATTATACCTGATTGTTTTAGTCATTTTTGGAATACCTAATGCCTTAATTATTGCTTTTTTATGCGCTGTTTTAAACATCATCCCTTATGTTGGCCCGCTAATCGCATCAATATTAGCCGCCATTTTAACGATGTTAAGCCACTTAGGAAACGACTTTCAATCCGAAATTTTACCGGTAACCATCTATGTTTTAATCGGGTTCTGGATTGTACAACTAATCGATAATAATGTTTCTCAACCGCTTATTTTTTCCAAAAGTGTCAGTTCTCATCCTTTGGAAATATTCCTTGTTATTTTAATTGCAGGTTTTCTTTTTGGAATTTTGGGAATGATTTTCGCCGTTCCTTTATATACCATCATAAAAGTAATTGGTAAAGAATTCTTTCCGGAATACAAAATCATCAAATTGCTAACCAAAGACATTTAAGTTGAATATCAATATTTTACAGTCCGAAATTCAGGAGTTTATAAACAAAAATAGTAATACTTCGATTTCCAAATTGGCTTTGCAAAAAAATCCTTTTCCGGAAGTGGACTGGAAATTGATTTTGAACCAAATTGAAGCCAAAGCAAAGGCTAAAGACAAATTACCAAGCTGGTTTAATACCCCAAATATTCTTTTTCCGGGCAAAATTTCGGTCGAACAAACCTCTTCCGAAGCCACCGCTTTATACAAAAGTAATTTGGTTTCCGGCGAAAATCTGATTGATTTAACCGGCGGTTTTGGTGTGGATGATTATTATTTTTCCAAAAAAGTAAAATCTGTAGTTCATTGCGAAATCAACCGGGAACTTTCGAAAATTGTACAACATAATTTTGAACAGTTTCAAGTTAGAAATATCGAATGCCGTTCGGGCGACAGCCTGGAAATCCTGAAAAAAAGCACCCAAAAATGGGATTGGATTTACATCGATCCTTCCCGAAGAAGCGATGTAAAAGGCAAGGTTTTTATGCTCAAAGACTGCCTGCCCAACGTACCCGAAAATTTGGATTTTTATTTTGAAAAATCAGCGGCTATTTTAATCAAAACAGCACCTTTACTGGATCTTTCAGCCGGATTATCCGAGTTGAAAAATGTAAAAACCATTCATATTATTGCACTGGAAAACGAAGTTAAAGAACTTTTATGGGAACTGCACCGCGATTATTCGGGCGCTATTTCCGTAAAAACAGCCAATATAACCAAAGGTTCCGTTGACACTTTTGACTTTGAAATGCAGCAAAATCAAAGCCTCCCCAACTACGGATTACCTCAAAAATACCTCTATGAAGCCAACAGCGCCATTATGAAATCGGGGGCTTTTGACGAAGTTGCCATTCATTTCAAATTAGAGAAACTGCACAAACATTCACACCTTTATACTTCGGAAGAATTAATAGATTTTCCGGGACGAATTTTTGAAATTAAAGCCGTTTTTCCATACAACAAAACCGAAATCAAAATCCATCTGAGCGGCAAACCATGCAATATTACCACCCGAAATTTTCCTGAAACCGTGGAAAACATTCGTAAAAAATGGAAAATTAAAGATGGTGGTAATCACTATTCTTTTTTCACCACCGATGTGAATACTAATAAAATAATAGTATTTTGCACCAAAATAAAATAAACAGAAATAACCAGAATGAAACAACTATTACTTACCGCCTTATTTTTTATTTCCTTAAACGCCCTGGGACAAAAATTCCCCTGCGAATACTCCAGTAATGTAAAAGACTCCATAGGAACCTACAAACAAACCAAAGAATACCTGATGTCAGAGAAAAACTTTGCAGGAACTTCCAGTTATATTTTTTGCACACTGGCAACTACTGACGGACTGCCAACCCTGAACGTCCAATTGATTCAAAAAAACAAAGGATTCATCAAAGCCAATTGTTTTGATAAAAATTCCAAACTCTATTTACAGTTAAACAACGGAAAAGTCATTACGTTGCTACACATCAACATGGAATATTGCGGCAGTATGCTGCGCGACGAAAAAGGCTTTGACAACCGCGTGATTGTAGGGACTTTTATGTTTATGAAAGGGACTATGGAAGATTTAAAATCCTCTCCGGTTTCCCTGATGCGCATCAAATACCTGACCGACACCGAAGACTATATCATCAAAAAAGAATTGGTTTCTGAACTCAACGGTAAAACCTACCAGCCCGAAACCTATTTTATGGATAACTTACACTGTATAGAAAACTAAAACTTCAATCCGATTGTCACAAGCAGTCGGATTTTTTTTTTTTAGGACGTGCCCCCGTCTCCGTTACACTCCATCGGGGTCGGGCTATTCGCTACAATCTTTTTATTTTGTCATCCTGTCCCGATAGCTCTCAGGATGTCGAAGGACAAAATAAAAAGGATTTCCGCTACTATCCCTCACGCAATCCCTGCACACAATAAAATTTATCATTGCCATTATCATTGCCATTATCATTGCTTTTTTTATTCAGTATATTTATATCAAAAAATCAATTCGTCATGAAATGGTCTGCTAAAGCTATTAAACACAAAAACGAAAATAGAATTGTCGTGTATTTTAAAAAAAACACCTTAGTGCTTTTCTGCTGACATAGTTAATTTTATAAAAATTGTTTTATATTTAAAAAACCAATAAAGGAAGGCACTTCTTTTAGCGGACATAACATTACCAGTAATTATTTTGGACCTCGCATAAAAGAGAACTTTTTTTGCCTAAATTTGCTTTATGAGAATAGTTGACAAAAATATAGAGGACTTGAAAATGCTTTGTACAATGTACAACGTGGAAAAGATGTATCTATTTGGTTCAGCTTTGAATTCTAACTTCAATAAGAAAAGTGACATTGATTTACTTGTAAAATTTAAATCCATTGAGTTGTCAAAGTATTTTGATAATTATATAAATTTCAAAGAAAGATTAGAGAAATTATTTGGACGTGAAGTTGACTTGGTTGAAGAACAAACTCTAAGAAACCCAATCTTAATCAACTCCATAAATAAATCTAAAGAGCTAATTTATGGATGAAAGAATTCTTAAATGGCTTTATGATATTAAACTCTGTATTGACGAAATTGATAGTTTTTTCCAGGAAGAAGAAAAAGATTTTTTCAAGTACCGAAATAACTTAATGCTTAAAAGAGCTATCGAAAGAAATCTTGAGATTATTGGCGAAGCCGTAAATAGAATAATTACTCGTGACAATTCGTTTACTGAGAAAATCAGTAATGCAAAAGCAATTATTGGGTTGAGAAATCAAGTCATTCATGCTTATGACAATATTTCAGATGAGAACATTTGGTCAATACTCATAAACCATCTTCCGAAATTGAAACTGGAAGTTGATGCGTTAATCAAAGAGAACTAAAAATAACTACTGGTAACAGTATGACCATTGCTAGTTTTTCTTGGCTTCAACCCTATTTTTCACGTAAAACTTTTTATCCTAGCAGACAGTACGCAGTTCGTTGGCTTCGCAAAAAAACCACTAACCACAAAACGTTATGCCTCAGTTTAAAAATCCGAAACCGAAATATTATGGAGTTAGAATTAGAACAAGATTTGAAGTCTGAAATTGATTTCTTCCTCTGGCGCTCTTTTTCAAAGCGTACCAAATTACTGCTATAAACAAATCGCAGCGTTTATAACGCGGCCAGCTATTGCTTTTAAAAAGCAAAGTACTTATCTTTAAATCAATACTTAACTTTAAAGATAAAAACATCCTATGCAAAAACTACAATTCAAAGTAACCATAAATGCCCTAGTCGGCAAGGTTTATAATATTATGCTGGGCATTAGCAACAAAGCAACTTACGAAGCATGGACAGCCCTATTCAACCCTACTTCTACCTACGAAGGCAACTGGGAAAAAGGAAGCAAAATGCTCTTTATCGGAACGGATGAAAATGGCAACAAAGGCGGCATGGTTTCAGAAGTTTTTGATTGTACCAATAACCGTTTTGTTTCTATTCGCCATTACGGCATTTTAAAAAATAATGAAGAAATTACGACAGGTCCGGAAGTAGAAAAATGGGCCAACGGATACGAAAATTATACTTTTGAAGAAAGCAATGGCGTCACTACCGTTACAGTTGATATAGACGTTACCGAAGATTTTTTGGAATACATGAACCAAACTTTCCCCAAGGCACTCGAAAAACTAAAAGAAATTTGCGAGAAGTAAAGGAACAAAAATTCCATCAGTTAGGAGACTAAATCAGAACAAATAATAAAATTTAATTTTTGAGTTAAATAAGACAATTTTATTAGGCTTCAATAACGCTATATAAATAATAACGTAAATAAGTATTGAACTAAATTCGTAATTTCATGGCAAACAATCAAGTAAAGCTGCATCGGGTATTTGCAGCACCCATAGAAAAAGTTTTTAAAGCATTCACCGATGCTGATGCAATGGCGACCTGGCTGCCTCCTTACGGTTTTTTATGCAAAGTACACCACATGGATTTTAAAATTGGAGGAACGTACCAAATGTCGTTCACTAATTTTTCCACCGGAAATGGCCATTCTTTTGGAGGCGAATATTTGGAAATCAAAACCAACGAACTCATCAAATACACCGATCAATTTGACGATCCGAATCTGCCGGGTAAAATGTTAACCTCCGTTGCATTCAAAAAAGTACTTTGCGGAACCGAACTATTCGTAACCCAGGAAGGAATTCCGGATGTTATTCCGGTAGAAATGTGCTATTTGGGTTGGCAGGAATCCTTAGATAAATTAAAACGTTTAGTAGAACCCAATATTCCGGATGCTTAATTTTTAGTTAGCAAAAAAATAAAAAACAAGAAATTAACAGAAACAAAAAAGCCTCGAAATCGGTGATTTCAAGGCTTTTTGTGATCGCAGAAGGATTCGAACCTTCGACCGCCTGCTTAGAAGGCAGGTGCTCTATCCAGCTGAGCTATGCGACCTTAATTTTCAAACTTATTAAGGTTTTGTCGGGGTGGCAGGATTCGAACCTGCGGCCTCCTGCTCCCAAAGCAGGCGCGATAACCGGGCTACGCTACACCCCGAGTAGCAAAATTTATAAGCGGAGAGACAGGGACTCGAACCCTGGCGACGGTTACCCGTCGACAGATTAGCAATCTGCTCCATTACCACTCTGGCACCTCTCCAAGCTCAAAGAACGTGTCTCGTTTTGCGGTTGCAAATGTAACACAACATCTCATTTCTCGCAACTATTTTTGTGCTTTTTTTTATATTTTTTTTTGATTATTTTAAAAAACACTAACAATCAAACAGATAGATTCTGATATTTTTTAAACTTTTTTTTCAAAAAGAGAATCCACGACCGAAAATATAAATTTAATACAAAAAAGAGTAAATTTGCTTGGACTATACAATCAAACCGCATTTAAAATATGAGCAAAAAAGTAGTTATCGTTTCAGCCGTAAGAACCCCTATAGGAAGTTTCATGGGAGGATTAGCCAATGTTTCCGCTCCGCAACTGGGAGCTACCGCTATCAAAGGCGCTTTGGATAAAATAAATCTGGATCCTGCCCTGGTGGACGAAGTATTAATGGGAAATGTTATTCAGGCAGGCGTAGGTCAGGCTCCGGCACGTCAGGCGGCACTTTTTGCAGGTTTGAAAGACATAGTCCCTTGTACGACTATCAATAAAGTTTGTGCTTCCGGAATGAAAGCCGTAATGATGGCAGCTCAGGCGATTAAAACTGGTGATGCCGAAATTGTAGTTGCTGGAGGAATGGAAAACATGAGTTTGGTTCCGCATTATACCCATTTAAGAAACGGCGTGAAATTTGGACCAACTTCCTTAGTGGATGGAATGCAAAAAGACGGCTTAGTTGATGCTTATGACAATCAGGCGATGGGCGTTTATGCCGACCTTTGTGCTCAAGAATACAATATTAGTCGCGAAGAACAAGACAATTTTGCTATTGAATCCTACCGTCGTTCGGCGCAAGCCTGGGAATCGGGTAAATTTGATGCCGAAGTAGTTCCGGTTGAAGTTCCACAACGCCGTGGAGAACCAATTATCGTTTCCAAAGACGAAGAATATACTAATGTTAAACTGGATAAAATTCCTTCTTTAAATGCTGTTTTTACCAAAGACGGAACCGTAACCGCTGCCAATGCTTCGACTATCAACGACGGCGCAGCCGCCTTAATCCTGATGAGTGAAGAAAAAGCAGCCGAATTACAACTAAAACCTTTGGCTTACATTAAAAGTTATGCCGACGCTGCTCAGGAACCTAAATGGTTCACCACCAGTCCGGCTAAAGCTTTACCAAAAGCCTTAGACAAAGCCGGAATAACATTAAACGATGTCGATTTTTTTGAATTCAACGAAGCTTTTTCCGTTGTAGGTCTGGCCAATATCAAAATTTTAGGTCTGGACAGCAACAAAGTAAACGTAAACGGAGGAGCGGTTTCTTTAGGACATCCTCTGGGATGTTCCGGAGCCCGAATTCTGGTAAGTTTACTGCATATTTTGGAACAAAATGATGCCAAAATAGGAGCCGCAGCCATTTGCAACGGTGGTGGTGGCGCTTCAGCAATTGTTATTGAAAGAATCTAAAAAATTGAATTAATGTTCGGAATCTGTAATTTAGCCATTATTCCCCTTCGATTTGAACCTAGTGACAAAAGCGAAATTGTTTCTCAGGTTTTATTTGGCGAACACTTTAAAATATTGGAAAAACGCAACCAATGGTCGCGCATTAAATTGCAATACGATGATTATGAAGGCTGGGTAGATGCTAAACAATATCAGGTGATTTCAGAGGCGAATTATGAGCAATTATCCAAAGAGACCATCATTCTCAATTCCGATTTAATCGAATACATCACTACTACCAACAATCAGTTGATTCCTATTCCATTGGGAGCCTCGCTTTCGTTTTTGAATAATAACGAAATCAACACGCAGAATTACGAGTTTGAAGGAACTAAAGTAAACGGTGTCAAAGACAAAAGAAACCTCATCAATACCGCTTATATGTATTTGAACGCACCCTATTTATGGGGTGGGAAAACGCCTTTTGGTATTGATTGTTCGGGTTTCACCCAAATGGTGTACAAATTAAACGGTTACAAACTTTTAAGAGATGCCTCGCAGCAGGCAACCCAAGGCGAAGCTTTGAGTTTTATCGAAGAAAGCGAACCGGGAGATTTGGCTTTTTTTGACAATGAAGAAGGCAATATCATTCACGTAGGAATTATTATGGAAAACAATTACATTATCCATGCCAGCGGAAAAGTGCGCATTGACCGTATTGACCATTTAGGGATTTTCAATAACGAAACCAACAGGCATACGCACAAATTAAGAGTGATTAAAAAGATTGTTTAATTACAACAAGAATCGAAATCAGTAATTGTTCACGATACAAATTTTAATAAAAAGCTATTGCATTTTCTTAAAATTCACTCGAACTTACAGTTACTTACACTCCCATTTTTCATTAGACAATTTATCCTTTAAACCGGATTTTAAATTGTAATGCCACCATTCGGAATCAAAAGAATTAAAACCGTTGGCAATCATCACTTCTTTAAGTAAAGCTCTGTTATCTTTCACTTTTTGTGGCAAATCTTCATAAAGATGTCCGGCTTCAGGACCAAAAAAATCAAAAGAAGTCCCCATTTTTAACTCTCTTCCTCTTTTGTTGACCAAAGTAATATCAACGGCTCCTCCTCTATTATGAATCGAACCTTTGGACGGATCGGCAACATATTCAGGATTAGAAACAATCGTCCACATTCGTTTTTGAATATCCAACGGGCGATAACAGTCAAAAAGCTTAATCCGTAAGCCTTTTTCTTTAAATTCTTCATTGGCAGCAATCAATGCCTTAACGGTTTTGTAACGTAAAAAACATTCATCGCAATCATATACTTTGGCTTTCAAAAAATTATCCTCGGTAGCATATTTCATATCATACACAAAATCCAAACTATAGTCTTTTAAGTTTACAAAAGCGGTATCGGCAATTTCTGTTTTGGATGTTACGATTGCCGACTGTGAATGACAGGACAAAAACACAAAAAAGAAACCAAGAGAAAAGAGAAATCTGAAAGTTGTAGTCATCTGAAGCATAATTAAAACCGTCTCAAAACGTTTTGAGGCTTTAACAAATGTACAAAACCATCTCTAAAAAAGCCTAAGCTTCGGACTCTGGAATCTCTTTTTTACAAAACCTATTCAACATCAACCACTTTCATTTTGTTTAAAAAACTTTTTCGTCGATTTCATTCTTCTATTGAATTTAAAAATGTACTTTTATTTTTTGTTGCCTAAAAGCGATACAACTTTTACCCATTAATATTAAAACACAACTTTAAAATGATTGTAGATTCATTAAACAATGCGGCGAAATACTACGGTTTGCACCCTGCTTTCGAAAAAGCATTTCAATTTTTAAAAGAAAACGACTTAGCCAACCTGGCTGATGGCGTAACCCAATATACCGATGATTTAAAAATTATCGTAAATTCCGGAAACGGAAATTCTAAAGAACAAAGTTTGGTTCACTTTGAATGTCATGACAAAAATATTGATATTCAGGTGTGTGTAGCCGGTCCGGAAACTTATGCCTGGAAACCGAGAGAAAAATGTGTGAGCCCAAACGGAGATTACAGCGATGAGAAAGATGTTCGTTTCTTTTTTGATCAGCCGGATATGTTTTTCGAATTGAATCCGGGACAATTTACCATTTTATTTCCCGATGATGTCCACGCAGCAATGATAAGCAACGGAAAGATTAAAAAAATCGTCATCAAGGTGAAAATCTAAAAAAAATAAAATTTATTACAGCAAAACTACTTTTCGGAGTAGTTTTTGTTGTTTTAGGAAGCAAATGAGAATCATTTTATTCCAAAAAATAATCCTTACATTTGAATCTATTGCCATAAAATTACATCCAAATGCTTAAAAACAAAGTCGTTTTTATTGTTACATGCCTTTTGTTATTTCAGTTCAGCAATGCCCAAAAACCACAAAAACCCAATGCTGTTGAAATTTACAATCAAATTCAGAAACTAAACTTCTTAGGAAGCGTGCTCTATATTGCCGCACATCCGGATGACGAAAACACCCGGTTGATTTCTTATTTTTCAAATGAAATAAAAGCCCGAACAGCTTATCTTTCCTTAACCCGCGGTGATGGAGGACAAAATTTAATTGGTCCGGAATTGCGCGAATTATTAGGTGTAATCCGAACTCAGGAATTGATTGAAGCCCGAAAAATTGACGGCGGTGAACAGTTTTTTAGTCGTGCCAATGATTTTGGTTTTTCCAAAAATCCTGATGAAACCTTTGAAATTTGGGACAAAGAAAAAGTTTTGGCTGATGTTGTTTGGACTATTCGAAAATTCCAACCCGATGTTATCATCAACCGTTTTGACCATCGTTCGCCTGGAACTACGCATGGGCATCACACGGCTTCGGCAATTTTAAGCGTGGAAGCTTTTGATTTATCCAATAATTCCGAACGTTTTCCGGAACAATTGCAATGGTACGCACCCTGGCAATGCAAACGTATTTTTTTCAATCCGTCGGTTTGGTTTTATGGCAGTCAGGAAAAATTTGATGCTGCCGATAAATCTAAATTTATCAGTTTACAAACCGGTGTTTATTATCCCTCTTTAGGAAAATCGAATCAGGAAATTGCCGCTTTGAGCCGAAGCAGTCATAAATCACAAGGTTTTGGCAGCACCGGAAGCCGCGGAAACGACATCGAATATTTAGAACTTATCAATGGAAATCCTCTTCTAAAAGAACCTTCGAATATTTTTGATGGAATTGATACCAGCTGGAATCGGGTAAAAGGCGGAAAATCTATCGGTGAATTGTTGCATCGTATTGAGAAAAAGTTTGATTTCTCAAATCCTTCTGCCTCTATTCCTGATTTATTAAAGGCTTATAAAATGATTCTCGCTCTGGATGAAAATCATTGGAAACCAATTAAACTGGAAGAAATTAAAAACACTATTACTGCCTGTGCCGGATTGTATCTGGAAGCTGTTGCTAACGAAGATCAGGCGACTCCCGGAAGTGAGCTTAAAATTAAAATTGAAGCTATTAACCGAAGTGAAACACCTATAACACTAAAAAGTATCACCAGCTTCCCGGATCAGAAAAACACGGTTTTAAATCGTCCATTAAACAATAATACGGCCGAAATTCTGCATATTAACCTACAACTACCTACAGACGTTCCTTATAGTCAGCCCAACTGGCTCAAAGAACGACCAACTGTGGGAATGTATCAGGTTTCCGACCAGAAAAATATTGGTTTGCCGGATATTATCAGAGACGTAAAACTGGAATTTGAACTCCTTATTAATGAGACAACAATTCCTTTTGAACGATTGGTAGTTTACAAATTCAACGATAAAGTAAAGGGCGAAATGTACAACTACCTCGATATTATTCCGGAAGTAAGCAGCCGTATTGTGGACCAGATTTCTTTTTTCAACAGTGGAAACACCAAGAAAATGGCCGTTAGAGTAAAAGCCGGAAAAGACAATATTAATGGAGAAGTCCGATTAGATTTAGACGAAAACTGGAATGTTTATCCTCCTTATATTCCTTTTAGTCTGGAAAAAAAAGACAGCGAAAAAACCGTTTATTTTGATGTAACTCCACCAAAGGAAGCTTCTGAAATTACAGCGAAAAGTATCGTTCTTCTGGACAACAAAAAACAGGACAAAGAACAATATATTATCAATTACGACCATATTAGCAAACAACAGGTCTTATTGCCATCGGAAGCAAAATTTAAAAAATTAGATTTAAAAACAACCAAAGAAAAAATTGGATACATCATGGGAGCCGGCGACGATGTTCCGGAATGCTTAAATCAGATGGGATACAGCGTGACATTAATTACACCGGAAGAAATCAACAGCCGTTATTTGAATAATTTTGACGTGATTATCACCGGAATCCGTGCTTACAATACGCTTTCTTTTTTAAAATTCAGACAACATTTACTGCTCGAATTTGTAAAAAGAGGCAAAACTCTGATTGTGCAATACAATACTCCGGATAAAACAATACCTGCCAATATTGCTCCTTATCCCTTAACGCTTTCCAGTGACCGTGTTACTGATGAAAATGCGGCAGTTACGTTTTTAGCCCCTGATCATGCTATTTTAAATTATCCAAACAAAATCACTGAAAAGGATTTTAAAGGATGGACACAGGAACAGGGCTTGTATTATCCTAACCAATTTGACGCCGCCTTTACGCCAATTCTTTCTTCACATGACAAAGGAGAAACACCTAAAAAAGGCGCATTATTAGTAGCAACTTATGGAAAAGGACAATATATCTATACCGGATTAAGTTTATTTAGAGAATTACCAATGGGCGTTTCGGGAGCTTATCGATTAATCGCTAATATGATTGCATTAAAAACTCCTGAAACCTCACAAACGGAGGAAACCCAAAAATAAAACACGCACTATGGGATTAAAAAAAGAAAGAAAGTGGAAACCGGATTACAGCTGGGTTTTGGTCGCTAATGCGATATACATCCTGTTTTTTTATTTAATAATGAAATTATATTCTTAAGCCATGCAATTATTTGACTGGATTGTACTGATTATCACCCTGCTGTTCATCGTAATTTATGGCGTTTGGAAAACAAAGGGAAGTAAAAACGTAGAAGACTTTATTCTGGGAAGTAATGAAACGCCCTGGCACATGGTAGGACTTTCGGTTATGGCTACTCAGGCGAGCGCCATTACCTTTCTTTCCACTCCCGGTCAGGCTTATCATGACGGAATGGGATTTGTTCAGTTTTATTTTGGACTTCCAATAGCCATGATTGTTATATGCCTGACGTTTATCCCCATTTATCACAAATACAAAGTTTTTACCGCTTACGAATACCTCGAAAAACGTTTTGATGTAAAAACCCGTTCGCTGGCAGCCATTCTTTTTTTATTCCAAAGAGGTCTCGGAACCGGATTAACCATTTATGCTCCGGCTATCATTTTATCGGCATTATTAGGTTGGAATCTAACCTACATGAATATTGTCATCGGAATTCTGGTTATTTTTTACACGGTTTCCGGAGGAACCAAAGCCGTAAACGTAACCCAAAAACAACAGATGTTTGTAATTATGTCGGGAATGTTTATCACATTTTTTCTTATTCTGCATTTTTTACCAAACGATATGACTTTTAGCAATGCGCTTCATATTGCCGGTGCTAATGGAAAAATGAATATTGTAGATTTCTCGACTGATCCGGAAGAAAAATATACTTTTTGGAGCGGAATTACCGGAGGTTTCTTTCTGGCTCTGGCTTATTTTGGTACCGACCAATCTCAGGTAGGACGCTATTTATCCGGAAAATCCGTTCGGGAAAGTCAAATGGGACTGATTATGAACGGGCTTTTAAAAGTTCCGATGCAGTTCTTTATTTTATTGACCGGTGTAATGGTTTTTGTTTTTTTCCAATTCAATCCGGTTCCGTTAAATTTCAATCCGAACAACAAAACTATGATTGAAAAATCAAAGTATAAAAACGAATACCATGATTTAGAAAAACAACTGGAAACGCTCTCGGAAGACAAAAAAGTAATCAATCTGCTGTATATTGACCAATTGAATCAGGATTATGATAATCCTATTTTAAGAAAAGAAATGGTGGCTCTTTCGACCAAAGAAAAAGACCTAAGAGACCGCGCCAAAGAAATTATTCACAAAGCCGACAGCGGCAACGAAACCAATGATAAAGATTATGTTTTCTTTCATTTTATCCTGCATTATTTACCTAAAGGTTTAATTGGTTTATTGCTCGCTGTTATCATTTCGGCAGCAATGTCTTCTACCGCTTCCGGACTGAATGCTTTAGCTTCAACCACTGCGATTGACATTTACAAACGTAATGTAAAAGAAGACAAAACCGAAACACATTATTTGAATGCTACGAAATTTTTTACCTTTTTCTGGGGAGTCGTAGCCATTCTCTTCGCCTGTGTTGGTACGCTGTTTGAAAACCTGATTCAATTAGTAAATATCGTAGGATCTGTCTTTTACGGAACCGTTTTAGGGATTTTTCTGGTTGGTTTTTATATCAAATTTGTCAAAGCCAAAGCTATATTCTACGGTGCTTTTATCACCCAATTAACCATCTTTATCATTTACTATTTTGCCATTTTCATCTATCCAAGCGGTGAAGAAAAACTAGGCTATTTATGGCTAAACTTCATTGGAGCTATGATGGTAATTGTACTTTCAACATTATTACAGTCAACAATTTTTAAAAAGACAGAAAATATCGCTTAACAAAAAATCCCATTTACAAACTCTGCAAATGGGATTTTTTTATTTCTGAATCTGAAAAAACTATCTGCTCCACTCTTCAATACTGGCTTTATTCATTTCCACATATTCTTTATTTCCGGCAGCTTCTGAAGCGGATATAGACCATTTAGCAGTTTCAATAGCTCCTTTTTTATCGCCTTGTTTCGCCTGAATTAAGGATTTTAGTCTTAAATAATAAAACGGAACATTTTTAGACATTTCTACTGCTTTATCAATATAACTTCTTCCTTTAGCAATATCTCCGTTAGACTGATAATAATATTGTGCTGCTGTATAAAATTGCTCTGGTGTTGGCCCTGCCAAAGTTTTATCGATACTGGCAATGGCTAATTTATTAGTTGGCACTTCAAATTTTAAGGAAACATAGGAGTTCTCCCAGGAAATATCCAAAGTAGCCGAATTAGTCGTCAAATTATTAATAGCTAATGTAAAAGTCTCTACCGGTTTGGTCAAAGCCTCTTCATTCACTGAAACTTTCAAAGCCACTTTAGACTCATCAAATTCTTTAGGAGTTCCCCAATTGTCGGTGGCAGTATAAAAAAGTACATCCCAAGTTTGCACATTTGGAATGCTGTACAAAGCATATTTTCCTTTTTTCAGTGTTTTTCCATTAATTACAACATCATCACTAAAAGAAATTATCGAGTTTTCATTAGCACCTGTTCGCCATAATTGTCCAAAAGGCACTAAATTTCCCAAAACCGACCTTCCTCTGGCTGATGGTCTGGAATAGACAATTTCAACATCAGTTAATCCTACTACCTGTTTTACAACGGTTTTTGGACTCATTTCTGGAATTCTTACCTGAGCCTCAGCACCCAGATTCAAAACAATTAGGAAAACTATCAACAATACTTTTTTCATAATTCTGTAATTTTTTAATATTCAAATGTACAATTTCTATAACGGTACAGCTGTTAATTATTGCATAATTTAGAATCCATTTCACTCACAACGGCATAATTTAATTCATTAAAATGATTCACTACAAAATCTGCCAATGATAAATCCTGATTCTTAGAATGCTCACTATTGTATCCTATACACAAAATTCCTGCCGCTTTTCCCGCAACAATTCCATTAGTACTATCTTCAATAATGATACAATTTTCTTTTGGAGCAATCGATAAACTCGCTGCATGTTCAAAAATTGCCGGATGTGGTTTAGATTTTGGAAAATCTTCACCACTTACCTTATGCGTAAAATATTGATGCAGATTAAAGCGATTGAAAATACGTTCGATAGTTACTTTAGAAGCCGAAGAAGCTAAAATCATCTGCACTCCATTTTGATGTAAATCTTCGATAAGATTTCTAACACCTGCTAATAGTTCCAAATCTTCTTTGGTATCAAAAGCATCGTTAAAAATACTGCGTTTTCTTAGAATCAAATCTTCAACATCCTGTTCCAGTTGAAAAATATCTTTTAACTTTTGAAAAATATTTCGGGTTGAATTTCCAGTAAACGAAGTGTATAATTCTTCACTTACTTCGATATTTAATTCTTTAAATTGTTTGTAATAGGCATAACGGTGAACCGGTTCAGTATCTACGATTACGCCGTCCATGTCAAAAATTACAGTTTGTATCATTGTTTTAGTTTTTAGTTTTTAGTTGTCTGTTGACAGTTTTAAACAGTAAAGAAGATCATTAATTCACCTCTTTCCTCTTTTCAAATTATTCCTTCTTCAAAAGATCTCGAATAACCGTTTCAGCCGCATGTAAGCCAAATAAAGCCGGCATATAACTGTTTGTTCCGTAAAACGATTTTTTAAAGTTTGTTCCGTCGGTCATTTTCACACTGGTTTCATCCGGTTTTTCCATAGAGAAAACAGCTTTCACTCCTTTTTTTACCCCCATTTTACGCAAACGCTTACGCACCACTTTTGCCAGCGGACAAACATCAGTTTTACTAATATCTTTCACGGTTACCTTTCCGGCCTGCATTTTTCCACCGGCTCCCATATTGGAAATTATTTTTACCTTTTTCTTTTTACATCCCACAATCAAATTCAATTTTGGTGTAATACTGTCGATGCAGTCCAAAACATAATCCATATCTTCTGAAACCAATTCGAAAGCGCGTTCCGGAGAAAGAAATTCTTTTACTCGGGTTAAATTTAATTCCGGATTAATATCCATTAAACGGTCGCCTACGATAGTTACTTTGGGTTCACCCACCGTAGAATGCAAAGCCGGCAATTGTCGGTTAATATTGGTAATATCCACAACGTCTCCATCCACAATAATCATGTTTCCCACTCCGGCGCGGGCTAAAAATTCGGCTGCAAAAGATCCTACTCCTCCCAATCCTACAACCATTACTTTTGCATTTTGCAATTTATTTAATCCTTCTTTTTTGAATAAAAGTTCGGCTCTTTCAGTCCACTCTGCCATAATAAATTCTTTTATTTGGTAATTTGTTTATTTGCTATTTTATTATTTTTTAAAAACAGTTTTCACATTTTCAGTAATTAGCTGCTGCAAATCCTCTATTGAAATCTTTTTATATTTTGCCGCCAAAGCATAAACTTCCCGGATTCCTTCTTCGACCATATCAGTTTCCAGAAAAAAACGATTCTCCGGAATATTGACAAAAACATTTTCTAATTCCGGATTTCGCAATAGATTTTTCCCAAAGGAAAGGTAAAACCCGTTACTTAGAAGTTGTTTCGCCAACTGTTCTTTCTTAGAAAATCCATGAATAATTATTGGTGTGGTAATTTTCAAACGGTTTTTTATTTCAACCAATTCCTGAAAAGCCAACACGCAATGAATCACCACCGGTTTTTGGAATTTTTCTGCCAAAAGTAATTGTCTTTCTAAAACTTTCAATTGAGTTTCAAATGCCGTTTCGCTGCGTTTGTCCAAACCACATTCGCCAATAGCCAAACAAGCTGGAGAACTTATTTTTTGTTCCAAAATTTGAAAATCACTTTCCAATCGGTTTTCATCAATAAATAAAGGATGAATTCCAATAGAATAATTTGAAATTGCTGCATCAAATTCCTGCGGATATTGGTTTACCAATTCCAAAATTTCAGCATCATTTGTAAATTGATGCGTATGTAAATTGAAATACTGCATTAGTCATGAAATTTTTTAACACCGGCGCGAATAGCCACTTTCAAATCGTTTTCCAAAGGAACTCTCGGACAGGAATAACGATGACTGTAAGCGCAATACGGATTATAGGAAGTATTAAAATCAATCGCAATTGTATTGCCTTTTGGAATTTTTAAATCAATATATTTCCCGCCTATGTAACTTTCCTTTCCGGAAGTTTCATCGAAAAAAGGCAAAAACAAATCATTTTTATATTTTGGATTTTTAGAAAACTCCACATCCTGATAGACATTGAGTTTGCATTTTTTTCCATCCATTTCAAAATGTACTTCTCCGTATTTTTTAAAAAGCGGCTGTCTGTCGGTTGATGTTGCCATTTTAAAAGCTTTTTCTTTTGGAGTACGAACTAATTTGGCAATCACAAAATATTTTTCGCTGACTGGATAAAAATCCAAGGTTTTAAAAGTTACTAAATCTTTTGCTTCCAGCGGACTGGTTTTAGAATCAGCATATTCTTTATTCAATTCCTGTTGGTACTTTTTAGCAGCCGTCCAATTGAATTTCTCCTGAGAAAAACCAAAAATACTTTGCAACCAAACAGTAAACAACAGAATATACCTCATCTTCAAAATTTTATGCAAAAATAGCTTAAAAGTTAGAAAGCGACAAAGTCTGAAACAGATAAAATTAAATATATCACAACCTAAAAACTAAAAACCTAGTTAAATAACTATAAAAATAGTTGTTAAACTAAAAATATAGTTATATAATTGTATTCAAATTAAACAGCTATGGATAAATTAACCAACAAAGAAGAAGAAATCATGCAAATTTTATGGAAGCTGGAAAAAGCATTTGTAAAAGAAGTCATGGCAGAAATTAAAGACGACAAACCGCATTACAACACACTTTCGACCATTATTAGAAATCTGGAAGAAAAAGGATATGTGTCCTATAATGCTTTTGGCAAAACACATCAGTACTACCCTATTGTGAAAATGGAAGACTATCGCAAAAAGTTTATGAACACTGCTATCGAAACTTATTTTAATAATTCCTATAAGAATATGGTTAGCTTTTTTGCCAAAGAAGAAAAAATATCTGCCGATGAATTACGGGAAATTTTAGCGATGATTGAAAAAAACGAATAGCCATGGAAAATCTATTCTTATACTTCGTCAAAACAAGTGGTCTAATTGGATTATTTTACCTGAGCTATATGTTTTTGTTACGCAAAGAAACTTTCTTTAGTGCAAACAGATGGTTTTTACTTTCAGGGTTATTAACTTCAGCACTACTGCCACTTTATTTTATCACTAAAATAATTTGGGTAGAACCTTTAGAACCAACCACAGCAATCGACTGGTCTAATGTTCCTGTTACAACTTCAACAACTAATCAGGAATCGCAAATCAATTGGTATTTGATAGCGACATACATTTATCTTATTGGAACTATAATTTTTCTACTCAAACTCCTCTTTGATTTTTATAGTTTATCCAAAGTTTTAAAAAACAAAAAAAGTACACTTCAGGATAATTTTAAATTAATTGAGGTAACCGAAAACATCGCTCCTTTTTCATTTTTTAAAACTATTGTTTATAATTCATCTCTATACAGCGAAACGGAACTAACGAACATTTTAGAACACGAAAAAGTACACAGCAGTCAATATCACAGTGTAGATGTATTAGTAGCACGACTATTTTGTACTACTTTTTGGTTCAATCCCTTGATTTGGTTGTATAAAAAAGCAATGGTACAAAATCTGGAATTCATAGCTGATAGTGAAGCGTCTAAAAACATAGCCGACAAAAAAGCTTACCAATTAACTCTTTTAAAAATAACCACACAAGACAATTGTGTAGCCATTACCAATCATTTCTACCAATCCTTAATCAAAAAAAGAATTATTATGTTGAACAAAAACCAATCCAACAAATGGAATTCCTGGAAGTACATTACAGTATTCCCAGCACTTATTGCTTTTATTTTTTTATTCCAAATTGAAGTTGTGGCACAGGAGAAAGAAACTCCAAAACAAGTAAAAGAAAACAAATCAGATTCAGTTGATTTAAAATCATTTCAACTTGAAAAGGATTTAAAAACTTTATCTGAAAACAAAGAAATAATCATCAATGGAGAAAAATCAACACAGGAAGAAATGGATAAATTGAATCCTGATGATATTGAAAAAGTTGATGTAGCTACAATTTCGGGTAAAAAAACAATTCTGGTTACTACTAAACATCTATCAAAACCTGTAAAAATAACCGATAAAACCATTTACATCGATGGCATAAAATCCACCAACGAAGATTTTAATAAATTAGATCAAAGCACTGTTGACAAAGTTGACGTTAATACTTTTGAAAATACGATTAGGATAACTACTAAAAACAGCAACAAATTAAAACAAGAAGAAATCAAAAATAAAGAATCAGAACCTCAAATTAATAAAATTGATTTTATTATTACAAAAAACACTACTGACGAAGAAATTAAAGAAAAATGCAACCAAATAAAAAACTTATACAATATTGATTTAAGTTTTTTTAATATAAAAAGAAACAATAATGGGGAAATTATAAATATAGAAAGTAAATACAAAAATATTGCAAATGGTAACAATGGATACTTTACAACTAGTAGAAAACCCATTGAACCTTTCAAATTTTATTCTGAAAAAATTACTTTAGGAAGTACTTCTGGACATGCTACAGGATACGCTAGTCTAAGCAATTCTATAAACAGAATTATAAACGACCAACAAATTGATTACAAAAAAGCAGTTATTGTAATTGATGGAAAACATAGCGATTATCAAACTTTAGAAAAACTAAGTCCTAATGACATTAAACAGGTAATCAAAAAAGACATTAATAGCAGATGGCCTGAGAATAAAAAATATTATGAATCTTACGGAGAAAAAGCTTTGTATGGTTTTTTAATTGAAGTTAAAACTAATGAATATTATAACCAACACAACTAAATTTCTGCATTTTCATAAAAAAGGACGGTTCATCACGAAACCGTCTTTTTTGTATCTTTAAAAGAAAATATATGTTCAAAATTTTAGCCAAAATCAACAAGCTGCTATTACCCAGTTTTACAAAACAGGGATTGGATTTGGCGAAAGCCAAGAAATGGCAATTGGCCATTATTGCGTACCGCTATTATGTAACTTCAAGAGCAGTGGACTAATACGTGAGTACAGCAAAAATATCATAACCATTCAATTTTTCCCTGCCGTTCAGGAATTTCAGTTCCATCAGGAAATTCAATTGCACAATTTCGCCTCCTAATTTTTCAACCAATTCGCAAACCGCCTTGGCTGTTCCTCCAGTTGCCAGCACATCATCGTGAATTAAAACCTTATCTCCTTTTTGGATAGCGTCTTTATGGATTTCTAAAGTATCTGTGCCATATTCTAAATCATAAGTTACCGAAACCGTTTCATAAGGCAGTTTTTTGGGCTTTCGCACTGGAACAAAACCGGCATTTAATTCCTGCGCTAACAACATTCCGAATAAAAAACCTCTGCTTTCCGCTCCTACCACCTTATTAATTTGGTGTCCGTTTAATGATTTTACCAAAATTTGAAGACATTCCTGAGTTGCTTCGGCATTATTTAACAGCGGCGTAATATCTTTAAACAAAATTCCTTCTTTTGGAAAGTCCTGAATATCACGAATATAATTTTCTAAGCTCATTTTTTTTAGTATTTATTGAAATTTATGCTTGCAAGTTACACATTTATCCCTATATTTGCACCCGCAATCACGCTTTACAAAGCAACTGCAAACGGCCTCGTGGCGCAACTGAATAGCGCATCTGATTACGGCTCAGAAGGTTACAGGTTTGAATCCTGTCGAGGTCACAAAAATAAAAAGCTCATTTCTTTTGAAATGAGCTTTTTTTTATAACTTCCTCTTCTTTTTTATAAGTTTAAACATACGAAATCAAGTAATTTGGAAGTCCTGCCAGGGTGACACAACAGGATTCAAACCATTCACCCATAGAAGAATTCTATTTTACTAACTCAATTCCTATTTGATAATTCAACCCTATATCTACTAATTTTACATAAACATCACCTTGTTTTTCATCCCAACAATACGAAATCTTATCATTTACTGAATCTCTGTTTTTAAGTAAAATTCTCTTTTTTACTCAAAAAACGATCAGTTTAAAATCATAGAGTGTTTAAATTCAACGGATTAATTCTGCAACCACCACTTTAAAAATCAGTCAAATTATTACTTGCTTTTAGATGCCAAAAATTCAATTTATTTATTACGATTGATTCATTCTCTGAAAAAAACTCAACTTCATTACTATTAAAATATTTCGGAAAAATTCTCGTTGTAAAGGCTTCTTTATCATTGATAAATCCTTCAATCACTGAACCATCAATAAACAAATGGATCTTTATCCTTTTACTATTTTTAAGATTCATTTCTCCTGTTTCAATTCTTTTAGGAACTAATTCAGTTTGACTTGATTTAGATTGATCTATTACTAATTGATTCTTTTTTAAATCAAAACATAATTTTGTTGCTTCTCCATTTTTTTGATTTTTACCAATATAGAATCCAAATTTACTTGATTGTTTTGGTAAAATTTCAGCAATTATTTCAACTTGATGACCTCTACCAATTTTAAAATTAGCAGACTCATTAACACTTACTTTTTCAAAGGTTTTTAAAGAATCCCTCAATTTAATTAAGGCCGGATGTGGTGTTTGGTAAATTTCACCATTTTTCAAATTCCAAATTCTAGGAATACTATACAAATGCGCCCAACCGTGTTGTAAATGCAATTCACTTGGAATTAAATCCGGAATAATTGCAATTGCAGTGGTATTACTATCTTTATCGAAAGCAACTGAAGGGGAAAGTAACCGGTTTATTACTTCTAACTTTTTAGGTAACTTAGTATCAGGAACAAATTTTTCGTTTACAAAATCACCAGTCCAATATAAATTTATTGCCGGTTTACCGTCATGCGGTGTAGGATTAACTGCCAATACACATTTATCTTTCATTTTCCAAAAAACAGGCATTTCCCAAAAAATACCTGAATCGTCAACTTTTGGATTCCCTTTAAACAAAAGATGTAAATACGTCCATTTTTTTAAATCTGTTGATTTATATAATAGTAAAGCCCCTTTTTGAACTCCATTTTCCACTATCCCATAACCTACTGTCATGTACCAGTACTGTTTTTCTTTCCAAATATAGGGATCCCTTAAATCGGTACGGCTGTATTGTTTTGGTGGTCCTTTTACAACCGGATTTCCTTTAAACTTTTTCCAATTGATTAAATTATCATCCTCCGGAAAAGCAAGACACATTCCGTTTACTTTTTCATTTCCACCTGTATAAACAATCAACGGGATTCCTTGGTCATCTTTAACAACATGTCCTGACCAAATACCAATTTGATCATAAGCTTCCTCAGGAGATAAGGCTGGTTTGTGCTCGGTCCACTGTACTAAATCCGGACTGCTAAAATGTCCCCAATTTATTTGACCTAAAAATACATTTGCACCATTCTTTTGATTAAAAATATGGTATTTGCCTTTGTAATATACCAAACCATGTGTTTCATTTGTCCAATTTGCTGCGGGGAGTAAATGGTATTTTGGACGATTGAAATCCTTTCTAAATCGGGACTTAGGAATTGCTAATACCACTTTCTCATTCGTTCTATCAGCAATTTCAAAGTCTTTAAAATAGTTAGCTTCTAAAGATGTATTCCATATTTTAACCTCATCTATAATACCGTTAATATGGGTTAAAGGATAAACATTATCTAAATATTTTTCTTTTGGATTGGCTCCAACTGTCAATTCTTTAAATCTTGTCTGACTATTCAAATCACTTACTAAAACATTTAGACAATTAACCCCATTCATAAACAATTGCAGCTTATCCTCATTTATAGTCATAGATACATTGAACCACTTAAATTTTGGAAAAATTTGTTTTGAAAAATAATGTTTTTCATTTCCTTTAATGAATACAGTTATTACTGCTTTACCAAATTGATTTAATCCAGCTGAAATCCAATTTTGATTATTATTTTCTTCTATAAGTGAAAAAAAACTGGCAACGTCGTTGGGATAGGTTTCTAAAGCTACCCATGCGCTGATTGTGCTGGGGGTATTTAAAGGCTGTGGAAGATTTCCAGTAACAGCTGTTGAATAACCATCAAAACGTAAACCGGAACCTTCAATCCCATTTACAAATTCCGGAGTCTCAAAATTACTATGGATTTTATAAACCGTTTTTGTATTTTTTTCAATGGTTGATTTTAGTTTATTAGTATTAAAAGACCATTGGTAAAGAGGTTTTGATTCTTTAGTACAGGAAACAAGCAAAATTTGAATTAACAAAACAGTTACTATTCTTATCATTTTTGTCAGGTTTAATTTTGAAAACAAAACATTAAATCATCATGAATTTCTTAATCTCTTTTTCAGATATTTTAGGATTTGCTCCTTCGCTGGCCGCTACTAAAGCACCAATTGCGCAGGCATAATTCAACGATTTTTGAGGAGATTTCCCTCTGAGTAAACGGATAATTAATGTTGCCAAAAAAGAATCTCCTGCTCCTACCGTATCCACAACATTTACAAAATAACCACTATTATAATAAAATTTCCCATTGCAAAAGAGAACCGCTCCAAAAGCCCCTTTAGTTACACAAATTTGAGCTGTATTGGTTTTTTCAGCTATGAACTTAATATTCTGTTCAAAAGAATTATAAGGAGAATCCATTTTTTTACTTATTTCAAATAACTCTTCATCATTTAACTTAATAAAATCGGCTTTATTCATTAATTCAATTAACACATCAGTTATGTAATATGGCGCTCTTAAATTTGCATCTAAAATTTTATATTTTGCCTTATCTAAAAGAGCAAACAAACTCGCTCTTGAAATTTCATCTCTGCAAATTAAACTACCAAAAACAAAAGCATCAGCCGCACTAACCTGCTGTAACATTTTTTCATTAATCGCGATTTTATCCCAAGCCGATGGATAATGGATATCATAAGAAGCATTCCCTTTTTCATTAATCATTACGTGAACAACACCTGTTTTATACTCTGAATCTTCCTGAATTAATTCAGAACTAATATTATGATTCTGAATATATTGAACTATTTCTTTACCGTTTTCATCATTCCCAATTTTACTGATAATAGAAGAATTAACCCCTAAAGATCTCATCCTTAAAGCAACATTTAAAGGAGCCCCTCCAATTTTTTTATGTGTTGGAAAAACATCCCACAAAATTTCCCCAAAACAAACTACACTTAATTTATATCTTTTTTCCATAATTTTAAATTAAAGGGCAGGTAAACCCTGCCCAATAAAACCACTAGTTAACCAAACTACTATTTAGAGCCTAAATAATCAATTGAATTTTTGTAAATCGTTCTTACATTATTTGCATACGGATTTACTCTATTATCATTCATGTGCCATTCCATTCCACCAATTCCTAATGCGATAATATGTCCCATAAATCTACCACTAGGTTTCCAATATACAATTCCTCCAAATCCTTGTCCGTCAACGGCCCAATCCCATGCTCCAATTACCTCAGCATCATAAAGGTTTGTAAAACTTACAAATTTTGGATCATCCAAAGAACCTAAATTCCAAAGTGCATTATGGTCTTCTTTATAACCTGAATTAATAACATAAACCATTCTATTTGCATAAAATTGACAACCTTGAGAGATAATATTCCCTAATTCTGAATTTGCAAAACCTACACCCCAAGTATCCGGATTTGCTCCTCCTGTACCTGAGCCCAAAATATTTCGAAGCCCCGAAGTATCTCTACCTAATTCTTCAACAAGACCAGTACCATGCCCTCCAGCAACAATTTTACCTCCCTGAACAAAGAATTTAGAAATCACATTAAGATGTTCCAAAAGAGCGGCAGGTTGCGCAGTAGAACCTACGTTATCATACATATAAAACAATACATTAACGCCATCCAATGATCCTTCAGTCAACTGATTATATGGGAGATATATAAATTTATCACCATAAACTTGTTGTGTCCAAAGTCCAGCCTCTTTAACATCATCATCTGAAATATCATTAAGAGTTGCTCCATCCCCTAAAAATGCAATTTTTGACGGTAATAATTTAGCTGAAATCAAATAATGTCTTGTCGTAACTCCATTACTAACAGCTAAATCTACAGGACTTGACAAATCCAGAGTTGTACCTGTTTCAGGCATAACGGTCACTCCATTTGGAAAAACAGCATCAAATGCCACATTACTTAAATCGGTATCACCAGCTAAACTTACTGTAATACTTCCCTTTAGATGATTTACTTCTGCATCTTTACCATTAAGTTGCACTGCAGAAACAATATCTAAAACCTTAGGTCCATCTGTATAATTTTCTCGTTCATCACATGATTGCAACCCTAGAAACAGGGTTACAATCATTAATGATTTTATAAATATTTTTTTCATAATTAGTCTATTATTTACTTAATAAATATTCAATTGCATTTTTATGTAAACGATAAATATTACTTTGGAAATCATTCACTGCTCCATTATTATCAGCCATACTCCATTCTAACCAACCTCCTGTATTAACAATCATGGTTCCTTGGTAAACTCCTTGTGGCTTGAACTCCGCCAAACCGATTCCACATCCTCTGGCATCTAACCACTCATACCATCTTATCAAAACACTGTTTGTAGCAGCTTCAAATTCTAAAGCTCTGTCTTCTGAACATTGCGATTTTGTAAATGCACTATCATAAGGCCCAAAATCAATTCCAAAATTTCTATCTTCTTTATATTTAGCATTGTTCATTGGATAATAATCTGTCGTCCCTTTAGTTAAACCGACTAATAAAGGATGGTTGGCAGAAGCACTTGGTGAAGGTGCAGAATATGTACCTCTTAATCCCCAGGCATCCAGATTTTGTCCACCTACAACTCCTGTATTTCCTCCATTATTGACAAAAACAGTACTTCCTATTTTAATACGACCAATTTCATCCAAAAGGTTGATTCCGAAACCTTCTACAATTAATCCTCCACCTGCTTTATAGTAATCATTGATAATGTTAATCTGAGCTGAAGTTATTCCTGATGGAGTGTCTGGCATATTTTGAGTTCCTACATTATCCCAATACAATAACACGACTTTAGTACTAGCCAAAGATTGCGCAGTCAAATTACTAGCTTGTATATATACAAAGTCTTCGGCATAATTTTGTTTCAACCATAATGCCGCTGCCTTAGTATCTGGTTCGCTGATACTTTCAACACAACTGGCACCACTAATAAAGGCAATCTTTTTTGTTGAGTTGATAATTCTAGCCGTAACTGCATAAGTTTTAGTTAATCCCTCAACGTTTGTAACCGTATAATTTATTGGTCCGTTAGCGAAGTTTTGAACCACAGCTGTATTAGGAGAAATTGTCGATCCCTCTGTAACTGTAATAATCGGTGTTATCGTTGATAAATTTGATCCGGAAGGGAAATCCATAATAATAGTTGATGCATCATTATCTACAATTCCGGTAACACTGCAAATATCTGTTCCTGTTTTAAAACTTGTAACAAATGGAGCTGGTAATTGTTTTACTTTCACATAATAACTTTTCCCTGTAAATCCATCATTAGAAACAATTGTGTATTTAACCGGATTGGTAAAATCCTGAGCTATACCTGATTGAGGTGTAGATGTCGTTCCTCTTGGAATAATGTAACTAGGTACTAATTTTTTAATATCTTCAGTACTACCTACAGTCACATCAATAGTTCCTTTGTCTTCATCGATAACACCTACATTTGTTCCAATGGAGAATGACAACATTTTTGGATCTCCATAAGCAGCCACATTTGCTGTATATTCTCTGGAAATACCATTATTTGTAATTGTAAATATCACCGGCCCTCCAGAAAAATCAACTACACTTCCAGATGCAGGTTCCACAGTTGCACCATCAGGCAAACTCATTTCAACAGGCACTGCAGTTAAATCTGTTCCTGCTGGCAGCGTAAAAGTAATAACTGCATTGGTATGACTTATATTGGCAGATTGACCGTTAACTTTAAAATCTCTGATTATGGAATAGGTATAATCAGGAATATTATCATTGAATTTAATATTGTCTTCACAACTAACAGTCGTAAACAAGACACATGCAATTCCCAAAAACAATAAAGGAATCATTTTAATCATTTTGGATATATTTTTCATATTATTTTCTTTTAGTTTAATAACAAATAATTTATTAATGTGGTTTTTAATAGCCTGTTCTTTGTTTATACACACCACCAGAGGCATCTATCTCGATTTGTGGAATTGGCAGGTATTCATCTCTGCCTTCTGTAAACGACGCTCCACTATAATATTTGCGTTTAGCACTTTCCTTAAGCATATAATCATTTATCCAGCTTGAAGCTATGCCCCATCGTACTAAATCATAAAAATGATGTCCCTCATTATGAAGCTCTAATCTTCTTTCCATTCGCAAAGCTTTAGTAGCATAGGCTTTAGATATTCCTGTGGTAGGATATAAACCAATGGAATAATTTGCCGCATTATTGGCATGATTATTAAAATCATATACATATGGTGCATTCTTAGCTCTGTTTCGAATTTGATTGATAATCGTCATTCCTGTTTCAATATCATTCAATTCAATTGAAGCTTCGGCTTTCCATAGCATTACATCACTTATTTTTATTATTGGCCAATCTAAAGCTCCTTTTGCCCAAGGGAAACCTCCGGAAGCTCTCAAATCAGAGTAAGGATCTATCTGGTTTTTCTTTCTTAGATATAAGCCATAGGTAGCTGGGTCTCTGCTCCAATTGGTTTGTTGTGGCATCCCTTGCCATTTTTTCCAAGTGATTCCAGGGCGACCTATAGAATGATCTAGTCTAGGATCTACTGCAGTTGTTACATCTGTAGGAGCTAAATCTGAATTATTATATGAATCTAATAATGGTAAACCCACATTATCCACTTTGAACGCATTTACGATATTTTGAGTTGGTTTATCAAAATCGTCTCCGTTTAAGTAAGGATGATTAGGGTCATCTGATGGAGAATCAGGAGAATTAATTAAATCTCCAAAATTTAAATTTCCAAATTCTGATCCGTCATTAACAGAATATTGAATTGCAAATACATTTTCCGGATTACCATAGCCTGGAAAGGAATATAATTTTTCTAAATCACTCACTAAACTATAAGGCCCTTCGATAACCTTGTCAGCATTTATAATTACCTGATCCCATTTTTTTTGAAACAAATTGGCTTTTGCTAAAAAAGCATAAGCAACCAATTTATTTACACGACCTAACTCCGTTTGTGTAGGTGGTAATACCGGAATTGCATCTGTTAAATCTTTCTCAATTTTTCCCCACAAAAATGCAGTATCAAACGAATTTTCGACACTAGTAACTTTATCGATTGGCGTATTTTCATCGATATAAGCAAATGAGCCGAAATTTTTCATTAACTCAAAATAAAAGTGAGCTCGCAACACTTTCATTTCGGCAATTCTTAGGTCTTTATTTTCAAAATCAGAATTGTTTTTTAATGCTATAATAGCACTATTTACTCTGTTTATTGAAAAATAAAGTGCTCTCCAAAGGTTATACACATTTTCGGAAGAAGAAAATACCTGCTGGATTTCAAGGCCGTGCATTCCTCCTCCAGGATTATCCCCTACACCTCCTCCTCCTTTATAAGAATCTCCGCTTCTAATATCAGAAAAACACCAGTTTGAAGGAGCATGGTCAAATGGCCAGTTATCTCTAAATTCCCCTGTATTAAATCGGTAATCTAAAGTACTATAAGCACTTACAACTAATTGTTCTAGGTCTAGATTATTCTCGGAAATAACATTTTCCGGAGCTACATCTAAAAAATCTGCCTGACAGGAGCCTACACCAAGTGAAAGCCCGACAATTGCTATATAAATTTTTATTTTTTTCATCTTCTTAAAATTGTAAGTTAAATCCAAAACTGAATGTTTTAGTATGCGGATAAACTCCCATACCAGCAATACCAATACCTGTTCTGCTCAATCCAGGCACTTCATAATCAAATCCAGAGAATGGGGTAATTGTAAAAATATTTTCTGCCTGTAAATAAACTTTCGCAGAGGATAATCCAATCGATTTTATTTTTGTTTGATTGAAATTATAAGCTAGATTGATATTCTTCAATCGGAAAAAAGAACCGTCTTCAATGAAATAGGTTGATGCTCTTTTTTGATCATTGGTATCTGTCGTACTTAATGCTGGAATATTTGAATTAGCATTCTCCGGTGACCACGCATCAAGAGTATTCTTACCATGATTAAATCCGAAGTAGGCAAAATCTAACATCTCTCTCTGGGCATTGTACATATCATTTCCTTGAACACCATCAAAGAATAAATTCAAATCCCATTGTTTGTAACTGGCTGATAAATTTATCCCATAAGTAAAATCTGGATGTGGATTTCCAATAATAGTTCTGTCATCCTGATTGATTACCCCATCACCATTTAAATCTCTATATCTGATGTTACCAAGCGCCTTTCCTGTTTGCTCAGCATGTACCGCCACTTCTTCCGGAGTTCTAAAAATTCCATCAGCAACATAGCCATAATAAGAACCGATAGGATGACCAATTCCTGTGTATGAAATACCATTTAAAATAAAATTATCCGAATTATTTAATCTTGTGATTTTGTTTTTATATCTGGAAAATGTTACTGTAGCACCGTATTTAAAATCATTTTGAGATTTTGAATTGTAGCCTAACACCATATCAATTCCGCGGTTCGTCATATCACCGGCATTGAAGAATAAAGTTTTTCCGGCTTCACCTAAAACACTAGGCTGTACTATTTGCAATAACAAATCAGAAGTTTTCTTTTCATAGACGTCAACTACAAAATTGAGTCGCTTATTAAAAAGATCTAAATCCAAACCTAGGTTTGTTTGATAAGATTGCTCCCATTTCAGATTTGGATTACCAACCTGATTTGCCGAAACACCTGTACTAATAGGTCCGCTACCACTTCCATTCAAATCATAATTACTATTTTCCAGTGCATTATTAAAAATAGAATATTGGGCATACTCTAAAATATCGGCATTACCATTTCCTCCCCAAGAAGCTCTTAATTTCATATTATCAATAAACGATGAATTTTCTAAGAACTTTTCATTGCTTAATGTCCAACCGGCAGAAGCAGTTGGGAAAACAGCATAACGATTATTTTTACCAAAACGCGAAGAACCATCTCGACGAACACTGGCTGACATATAATATTTACTTGCAAAATCATAATTAACTTTTGCAAACATTGATTCTCTTCTGCTATCGGGACCTATACCATAGGCATCCAGAATACTAGAGTCGGCAATAATGTCGTATTGCTTGTAATTTTCAAAATCTACTTTAGTCCCATATGGAACCTGAAGACGATTATAGTCGTTTTCCTGATCTTTTTTGTAAACTTCATGACCTACAAAGGCATTTAGAGAATGTTCCCCAAATTTTGCAGAATAATTTATCAAATTGGTCAAAATAAATGTATCCGAATTATTTCTATTTCTGGCATATCTAGCAAACTCCTCTCCTCCTATCAATACTCTATTTCCTAAAATACTTCCGTTTTGATTGAAAGCTGCTGTATGTTCATCATACTTGTATCTGTTGATATCGAAGTTTAATTTTGAACTAAAAGTTAAACCATTCACTATATTCAAATCCGCATACACATTACCAAAAGATCTCCATGTTTTTTGTACATTATCTTTATTAATATACAAAATAGCCAACGGATTCCATTTATCCTGTAAACCGCTACCAGTAGGTCCACCCCAGGTTCCATCTTCACCGTAAACAGGAATTAAAGGATTTTGCAATAATGCATCTTCCATCGAATTCCCTTTCACTTCCTGAAAATTTACAACCGTTAAGTTTTCACCAATAGTCAATTTGTCTTTAAACAATTTAACACTTGAATTTAATCTGAAATTAGCTCTTTCATAATAAGTGTATCTAATTACACCATCATCTTTGGCATATCCTAAACCAGTAAATATTTTCCATTTATTATTAGCAAACGAATACCCAAAATCAGTAGTTGTAGAAATAGAATTTCTCGAAATTACATCAACCCAATTGGTATTTGATAATCTTAAATTTTGATTATCATCTAAAAATTCAGGAAGCGGATTTCCCGGTGAATAAGCAAAATTTCCTGCTGCAACCGGCACATTTCCCTGCGCTTTATATCTAACGTCCAACCATTCCTGAGCACTTAACACATTGAAGTTATCTCTTATTTTATTAATGGTAAAACGGCTATCAAGAGTTATTTTTTGTACACCGGCTTTGGCTTGTTTAGTAGTTACAATAATAACTCCTTTGGCAGCTTCGGTACCATAAATACCGGCTGAAGCAGCATCTTTCAAAACCTGAATACTTTCTATATCATTTGGATTTAACCCTGCCGGCGAATTCGTTTGAACTCCATCAATAACCCATAATGGTCCTGTTCCACCAAATACCGAAGTAAGACCTCTAATCGATATTTGGGTATCATTTCCACCGGGAACTCCGGAGGATGTAAATGTTAAACCTGGAACTCTGGATTGTAATTTACTAATCACATTAGGTGTTGCTACCTTATCTAAATCGGCTACAGCAACAATAGAAACCGCACCTGTGATGTCTTTCTTCTTTTCTTTTGAATATCCTGTAACTACCACTTCATTAAGATCATTTGAAGTAGATTTTAAAGTTATTGTATAACTTTTTTTAGAGCTAATAACAATTTTATTGTCAGTAAATCCAATAAAAGAGACAACAAGTGTCTGTCCTTCATTGGCTTTTATTTGAAACTTCCCATCAAAGTCAGTCACCACACTTTTGGATGTTTCCTTTACAAGAACAGTTGCTCCGGGTAAAGGTTGACCATCATCAGCTAAAACCGTCCCGCTTATTTGGGATTGTTGCGCTGAAACAAGAAGCCCAAAGAAAAATAAACACAAAGTGATTATACTTTTCTTGGTTTTAAAATACCTGATTTTCATACTTTTAATTGTTTTGGTTTTTAGTTAATTTGATTTGCTTTTTAGTTGTTTTTAGTTTGCTTGTTTTTATTCATTACTTAAATTGGTTTATGATTACATTGTTTAGTTCAAAAATTGAATTTGTTTTAACAACCGAAAGCGATTCCATTGGAAAATCCGGAAAAAATATTTCAGTCATTACTGTTGTTCCATTATCGTAAAATATTTCAATGGAGGTTTTATCAATAATTAATCTCACTTGAATGGAAGAGAAATCAGTAGTTATGGGTGCCGTAGAAATTTTCTTTGCAAAGTCATCGGAAAAGGAATGCTGACTGACTTTTTTTCTGTCAATATAGAAGCTATTTTCTTTTTTATTAATTCCAAAATGCAGTGCATTATTCTGATTATTAGAAAGAACGAAATCATAATTACCATTCGCTTTAATATCCGTAACTGTAAAACTAATATCCAGTTTAGACATATCCACAGTAGAATTATCTACAATAATCTGATTTTCATTTACAACAATCTTATCTTTTTGAAGTGTTTTAGAAATATACTTATCCAATTCTTTTACCGGCAAAGAAACTATTCTGTAATGACCTTCATTTTTGATAAGCTTCAACTCTCTTGGAATTGTCATGGCACTCCTCCATGCTTTAGTTGGAACTTTACTGGCATATTGCCAATTACTCATCCAGCCGATGAATAATTTTCGACCATCTTTATCCGGAATATTGGACCAGGTTACACCGGCATAATTATCTTTTCCATAATCTATCCACAAAGCCTGAAACTCTTTCAAATCATTTAGAAAACTATTGTCAACAGAAAAAGTTTTACCGTCAAAATCACCTACAAAATATTGAGTTGCAGATCCTCCATTAGGTCCTCCGGGATTAATACTTTGTAGCAATACCCATTTTAATTCATCAGTTCCTTCTACTTTTATCGGAAAAAAATCTGGACATTCCCAAGGTGCCCCATGAACTCCTAAATCCTTTCCGAAAGCAGAAGCAAATTCCCAATCAATTAGATTAGAAGAACGATAAATTTTAGTTTCAATATCAGCCGCAATAACTACAATCCATTGCTTATGAATTTCATCCCAAATCATCTTTGGATCTCTGAAATGTTTAAGATTTGGGTTCTTAATTACCGGATTTTTACTGTATTTTGTCCAGGTCATTCCTTCGTCCAACGAATAGGCAATTGCCTGCGTTTGATAATCCATATTTCCATCTTTTTCGCTCTGAGCATCATGATTGGTGTACATCGCTACAATTGGAGGATTTTGCAAACTGCCTAATCCCGAAGTATTATTACGATCAACTACAGCACTACCTGAAAATATATAACCTTTAGCATCCGGATATAATGCTATTTTTTGCTCATTCCAGGTTATCATGTCTTTACTTGTTGCATGCCCCCAATGCATAGGACCCCATACGGTATCATCCGGGTAATACTGATAAAATAAATGGTATAATCCTTTGTAAAAAAACATACCGTTTGGGTCGTTCATCCATCCACTTTTAGGAGTAAAATGGAAATTAGGCCGATATAATTCCTCATTTGAAAGTATCAAATCCTTTTTTAGTTGCGCAGTATTACAACTTAACATAGCAATTGAAAACATAAGGCAATAAATTTTCTTAAAAAACTCTTTCGTATTCATGTTAATCCTTTTATTTGTTAACCAGCACTTCACTAACTTCTTCTAAAGAGATCCCTTTAGTTTCCGGCATCATAAAAAGCACAAATAGCAATTGAAACACCATCATTATGGCAAAAAACAGAAACACATTTCCTACCCCGAAATTGGTAAAAAGAATAGGTACCATAGAAGGAATAATTGCTGCTAAAACCCAATGAACGGAACTACCAAAAGATTGTCCGGAAGCTCTTAAATGATTAGGGAAAATTTCAGAAATAAATACCCAGATAACTGCTCCCTGACCAATGGCATGCGCTGCAATAAAAACAAAAAGGAAAATGGGTACCGCCATTCCTGTCCATCCTAAATAAAATGAAGCAGCTACCATGGAAAGAGAGAAAATATAACCTATCGAACCAAAAAACATAAGTTTTTTTCTTCCCAATCTGTCTATCAGATAGACACCGATAAGAGTAAATAGTAAATTTATAAAACCAATACCGATACTGCTTAGTAAGGCGGTTTTTGCGCCTAATCCTGCTTCTTCAAAAATTCTGGGTGCATAATATAAAAAGGCATTAATCCCTGACAATTGATTAAAAGCGGCAATCAAAAAAACCAAAATCAATTGGAAGCGGTATTTTTTGATAAAAATATTTTCATGCGAAGCGCTATTAGAACTATTCTTTTGCAATTCGTCCATAATAGACTGAACATCTTCTTTAGAACCAATTTTGTCAAATATAATTCGGGCTTCATCTGCCTTATCTTTAGTAAACAGCCATCTTGGACTTTCCGGAATTGTAAATGCCATTACCGAATATAAAACCGATGGAAAAACCTGAACTCCCAGCATCCATCTCCAGGCATTAACTCCTACATCACTCAACAAATAATTAGATAAAAATGCACAAAGAATTCCCAGTACAATATTAAATTGATATAAACCCACTAAAGTTCCTCTATCCTTAGCCGGAGAAATTTCAGAAATGTATGCTGGTGCTGCAATTGTTGAAACTCCAATACCCAATCCTCCGATAAATCTAAAAAAGGCAAACACAAATGGATTATTTGCCAATGCTGTTCCTGCTGCAGAAATTGAAAACAAAATTCCTATAATTAGCAGCGTTTTCTTTCTACCCAATTGATTCGTTGGGATTCCCCCAAAAATAGCACCTATAACAGTACCCCATAATGCCATTGCCATTACTACAGAACCATGAAAAAAATCACTCGAATGCCACAACTCTTGTAATGTTTTATCTGCTCCCGATATAACTACGGTATCAAAACCAAATAAAAATCCTGCGAAGGATGCAATAATAGACCACTTAAATATTTTCTTATTCATATTCAGATATTTTAATTATCCAAATATCCAAATCAAACCTCAGGAAGCATTTTTGATTTGTTGCATATTTCTCCATTTTTGTTTCCAAAAACACAAACCCTTTGTTTACAACACCTTAACCCAATAAAAAATAAAATTAAAAAATAAAAATTCTAATTTTGATACCAAAAAATATAGTATTCGAACAATAAAAAAATAATTAAAAACAATATCCATAATTTATTCTAATAAAAATTAAAGATTTTATTTTTTTAAACTTAAATATTTACACAATTACTGACTAATTCCACTCAAAACCATTTTATTTCGACTATAAAAAACTATAATTTCACCGTGTTTTGACCTAATTTCAAATCAAAAAAAACTTTAATCTTTGCTTAAATGAATAAGCGCTTCACTAAAAATATATTAATAATTTATTTGCAAAAAAAAGCGGATTATACCCTGTATAATCCGCTTCTACTAAACACTTAACTGTTATTAAACACTAAAAATTTTAAAAAAACTGTTTCTAACCGTAAAACAAAACACTTTAATTGATAATAATTTTTGCATCGAAGAGTTTGTTTCCTACAAAACCTTTTATCAAATAAACTCCTTCTCTGGCTTTCATTCCATTATCCGTAATCCCATCCCATTTCACAATATCATTTTCTGAGCTAAGCAGCTTTTCTATTTTTCTTATTGGAAACCCATTAATATCAAATATATATGCCGCAACATATAAATCTTTTTGAACAGTATTGAATTTAAAATTAAAATCACTCGAAGAGGGATTAGGATAAACTACCGGATGCAGAATATCTTCCTTGGCATCATCAAACTTAGCCACTGATACCGTGCCTCCGCCTTGAATATTGTAAATTTTTAAATCTTTAGCCACTGCTGTTCCTCCCTGAGCATATAAATCAATTTGATTACTGCCTTCAGAAGGAAAAGAGCGTGTTGCAAAAGCTAATTCCTCATTTACAAACACCTCTATTACGGATGCATCTACAAAAATTCTCCACCTGATATCCCCTGCAGGTAATTCATAATTTGAACTTTGAATCGATTTAGGCACATCGTTCAAAATCGAAGATTTACTTCTGTCCACAACAAAACTTTTGGTAGTCATATCATAATAAACAAGTGTTTGTTCATTAATACTCAAATTAGACATCAACGAAAAACCTACTTTAGTAGCTGTCCCCGGATCGATTGTTGCTACAATTTCATATTGGGTTCCGCTGGCACCATTTAAGACGTTTGAACTACTTTGATTAAAAGAAACATTAGTGAAATTTTTGGAAGTTCCTCTTAGACTTAGTACGTTAGGATGAGGCACTTGTACAATTTTACCATTAACTAAAGTCCAAACTCTGGGTAAACTAAACACATGCGCCCAACCTTGTTGCTTGTTTTTTTCGGATGAAACATGATCCGGAATGATTCCAATGGCAGTTAATTTGCCATTGGCATCAGGACAAATGGAAGGTGATAATAAATGATTTATAACTTCTAATTTTTGAGGTACCGGATTGTCTTTGATAAATTTAGAACCATCAAATGTTCCTGTCCAATACAAGGCATTTGCCTCCGGTAACTTATTCACTAACAAAACTGATTTGGAACCAAAATTATAATAAACCGGCATTTCCCAAAAATCTCCCGTTCCATCTACAGTTGGATTTCCTTCCATCATGGTTCCTTGTTGTGTCCATTGTTTAAAATCATCAGAAAGAGATTTGTATAAAAACAATCCGCCTCTGGCTGTTCCGTTTCTTAAACCGGTTCCTACCATCATGTACCAATCTAAATTATTTTGAAAAACAAAAGGATCTCTAAAATCTGCATTGGCAATAGTTGTTGGTACGCCTGCAATAATTGGATTCCCATTTTTTGTCCAGCTGTCATAAGGTGCATTTGAAGTTGCTAATCCTATTGCTGCTCTTGCTTTGTTTACACCTGTATAAAAAATATAAGGAGTACCATTTTTAACCACAGCATGTCCAGACCAAACCCCTACTTCATCAAATCCTGGTTGTGGCCATAAAACTTGCGTTTTTTCTTCCCAGGAAACCATATCGCTACTTACATAATGCCCCCAGTTGATGTGTTCTAAATAAGGACCATTATAATTACGTTGGCTAAAAATATGGTATTTTCCCCCCACATACATTAATCCATGCGATTCATTTGTCCAGGCTGCTGAAGGCACCAAATGATATTTAGGTCGGTGATTATCATTCGCATAACGCTCGGCAAGCGGAATTCTTAAATCCGGATCTGAAAGCGTCATTTTATTATATTCATTTAAAATTTCAGTATCTGTCAAATCTTTATTCCATAAAGCTACCTGATCAATAGCTCCTGTCAGTCCATTAGTATCAAAACCGGCAACCGTTTTAGTTTTAGATTCTTTGCCTATGTAAACCGTTGCGTTTTTATCCCATAATAAATTACCAAACGCATACGTCAACGTTTTAATTTTACTTCCATTAAGATAAAGAGAAGCTGTTCCTGACAATGAATTTATATTTAATGCAATAAAACTCCACTTTTTAAGAGGAACTTGCTGATTGGAAACAATTTGAATAACTTCTGTACCTACTTTAAATTGCCCAATTATCCTTCCCCACTGATCAATTCCTAAAGCAGCCCCGGAATTACTGTATGGATTAACATTGGAAAATATGGAAGCATTGGTATTATCCGATAATTGATCTAAATCTTTTCTTTGAACCGGAAATGCAGCCGGAGCTACCCATCCGCTAATACAAACCTTATTGCTTGGAAAAGTTACATTTACTTTTCCTGTAGCCCATCCGTAATAACCGTTAGTTCGCAATGCTTTGCCTTCTAAACCGTTAATCCGTTCGGCTGAACCAGACGGTCCATTAATACTAAACGAGGTATTAGTTTTACTTTCAGAAAGCGTTTGTCCTGTACTTTCATTAAATTTAAATAAGAGTAACTCGCTGGTAGAATTTACAGGGGGAGTTACAGGAGGATCTGTGGTTGTGTCTCTTTTCGATTTACAACTAAAAATTAAAGCAGCCGTTGTAACAACCAAAATATACTTTTTCATATCATTTTTTTTAATAAAAATAATGAAGAAGTCTATCTGCCTATTTAAGTATTGTTACTGAGTTTATAATTTAAAAAATAAATTATAATTATTTAATTTACAGTAACTTATAAAAACAATACCACACTTAACTAAAAGAAAAATGAATACTTTATAATTTTGTTACATCAAATTCTTATTATTTTTCGTTCCTAAAATCTTTAGGACTTACCGCATATTTATTTTTAAAAGAAGTTGAAAAATAATTTGGTGAAGCAAAACCACAGGAATAAGCTATTTCTGAAATATTTAATGAAGTAGTTTTTAATAATTCCTTAGATTTTTCAAGTCTGAAATTGATGATATAATCACTTATCCCTATTCCTAAAACAGCTTTTACTTTTCTATACAGCTGAACTCTTGAAATATTCAAACAGCTTGCTAACTCTTCCACTGAAAAAGTCGAATTATCAAGATTCTTCTCTAACAAAATATTAATTTTATTTAAAAACTCTTTCTCAATTACACCTAGAGTACCTACCTCAATTTCGTCAATATTATTAGTATAATAATAGCGTAATTTCTCTCTGTTATAAAGCAACCCTTTGATTGATTCTCTTAAAACTTTAAGATTAAAAGGCTTGGTTAAAAACAAATCAGCTCCTGCCTCCAGAGATTTAATATAAGTATCCTGATCATCGGAGGCGGTTAAAATAATAGTGGGAATATGAGAGGTAAGCACATTCATTTTTAAAGTTTGACAAATTTCAAACCCACTTTTTTCCGGCAAATTCAAATCACACAAAATAATATCAGGCATCACTTCTAATGCTTTTTCAATAGCGTTATAACCATCAGATTTAATTACCTTATAATCAACACTCAATTTAGAACTAATGAATTCTAAAAGATCAACATTGTCCTCAATAACTAAGATTGTATTTTTCTTCTCTGATAATTCTTGGGTTATTTCCTGAGCTTCTGTCTCTTCTTCAAAAACATAATTATCATTTAAATTATCTTCTTCATAATTATCAATAATTTGTTTCTTGTTCAGGTGTTCTGTCCCTAAGGGTAAAGTAACTATGAATTCGGTTCCCACATTCGATTTAACTTCAATCGTTCCATTATGCAAGTCAATAAAACTTTTAGACAAATTTAAACCTATACCTGAACCATTCTTATAATTATTGGAACCTTTAAAAAACGGATTAAAAATCTCTTTAATTTCACTTTCAGGAATGCCTATCCCGGAATCTTTAAACTTAATTTCGACTGTATTTTTTTCAAAGTTTTTATGAATAATAATTTCAATATTTCCTCCATCGGGAGTGAATTTAAAACTATTGGACAACAAATTATAATATACTTTGTCCATTAAGTTTTTATCCAGATAAACTTCAATGTTTTCATCATTTGTTGTAATCGTATAATTGATTCTTCTTTTTCTGGCTTCTCTTTCAAACTCTTTGAAAATATTCTTTGAAAACAACATTAGATTGGTTTTAGAAACTTTGATATTGAATTTTTTATTTTCAATTTTTCTAAAATCTAACAATTGATTAATCAAGCGTAATAATCGCATGGAATTATTATGCATGATGTCTAAATCTCTTTTTACATCCGTGTTTTTTGTTTTAAATTCTTCTTTCAAAGACTCTACACAACTTAAAATTAAAGTAAGCGGTGTTTTAAATTCATGAGAGATTCCTGTGAAAAAATTAATTTTTCCTTCGTTACTGATTTTTAGTTTTTCAGCAAATTTTTCAATTTGATTCCTTTGATTATGAATTTTTTTATTGGTAATCTCTAATTGTCTTTTCTTTTTTCTGATAGAAATAATTGAATAGGTACTAAAAATTGCTAAACAAAAAATGATTACAGAGAAAAAGCCTAATAATTTCATTAAATTATAGAGCGTTATATATTTTTTTTCCTGACTATCAATCACATTTAACTGTGTTTCTATATTGGTTTGCTGTTCCGTTATCTTATCAAATTGGTTGCTCATTATATCTGCATTTAATGAGTCAATTAATACCGTTGCCAATTTGTTATTTTTAGGAATAGCCTGCTTATTGGCAATTTTGATAGCTAACCTAATGGCCTCACTTCCTCCTGTAGGATATAAAATAGTTGCTTTTAACTTACCTTCTTTTACAGCCTGAATACCTCCATCCGGACCGTTAAGACCGTCAATTCCAATAAATTTGATACTCTTTTCTTTCCCCTTTTGTTTTGCTACTTCCCATGCCTGAAGAGCAATAATATCATTAAATGCAAAAACGTATTCTAAATTGGGTAAACTATCTAAAACATTACTAAACTTATCATTTAAAGAAGCTAAATTTTCAGCAGTGATACTGGTTTTTCTGATATTAGGATACTGATTTATAATTTGTTTAAATCCTAAACTTCTTTCCACACCCGGAGAAATATCTGTTGTAGCCTTAATTTCGAGAATATTTCCTCTGGCTTTAGACATAGAAACAATATACTTTCCGGCTATTCGACCTACTTCAACATTATCAGCTCCTAAAAAAGCGGTGAAATTGGAAGTGTTTACTTTTCTATCCACTATAATTACAGGAATCCCTTTTTGATTTGCTTTCTCTAATACCGGAACAATCGAATCAGAACCATAGGGAGCAACAATAATAACATCTAAGTGATTATTAATCATTTTTTCAATATCACTAATTTGGTTTTTAGTGCTATTGTTGGCATTGTATATCGTTAAGTCAACTTCCGGATGAAGAGAAGCTTCAACCCTCATAGTGTTATCCATGGATTTTCTCCAAGTATCGTCTTCAGAAATACTTTGTGAAAAACCAATAGAAATTTTCCCTTTATCTTCTGAATAATGACTGCAGGAGTAGAATAATAATATAAAACCTAATAAGAGTAATAGTTTACTTTTTGTTAGCATACTAATTTAAAGCTGAATTAAAAGTTATTCTTGAACTAAAAATGAATTTTCAAATTTATATTTATTATTCCTTTAAAGTTACTTATTGTATTTTAATAATGATACAATTCTTTTAGTTATGTTACATAATCAATAAAAAATATAAATTAGCTTCAAAAGAATATCATCAGTCTGTTAGGTTAAATTAGTAAGGAATGCTGTTTTTTGTTTTTAATAAGATCTTTAATTGAAATCACAAACGATTCAAAAAAACAGCTGTCAAATTTTAAGAAATACATTCTGTTTTTCTCACAATCCTTCAATTATTGATTTCTCAAAATTAATCCATTTCTCATACCCTTCATCATTTAAATGCACACCGTCTTTAGTTAATTCCTTAATCAATTCTCCATTAGTATCTACAAATTGCGCATATAAATCAATAACTTCGTAATAAGCTTTAGTCTCATTTTTTTTAATGATTTTGTTTACCTCAACAATATCTTTTTTCACATATTCTCTTCGACTGGGCAAAAGTGTACGCACATAAATTTTTGTAGCAGGTGATTTACGATGAATTTTTTTAGCAATCTTTAATATGTTTTTGGCTACATATCCGGTAGAGGGAACAATTTTATCATATTTCAAAGAACGATTGTCTTCATTGTGATGAAGATTGAAGAGGTCATTAATTCCAATAAGGATAAATACGGCTTTGGGTTTGAAATAAATAATTTCGTCCAAACGCTGCAATACACCATCGGTAAGATCTCCGGCAATTCCGCGATTGCGGATATGATTTATTCCAAATTTCGCACTCCAATCTTTCCCTCCTTCTGTAATGCTATTTCCTATAAAAACAATTTCTCCAAATTCCAGCGACTCCTTTTTAAACTCCTGAATACGCTTTGGATAATATTTTTGTGTCCAGTCGTTATGATAACGGCTTACGATTTTTTGATTTGGATATAATTTTTCCAAACTTTCTGTGGGAAGCGACAAAGATTGTCCAAAAATACCGTTGCTTAATGCAATAAAAAATAAGGGTAAAAATATTTTTTTCATGATTTTCAATTTATTCTATTTTAACAAAATAGTAATTTTTTAGAATGACCAAAAGTCCTGTTCTATTTTCAAACTACTTTCTTAATAAGAGAGTCAATAGCTGTAAAAAAGCCAAATTACGAATGTTTTCTTATATAATTCTTGTTTTTTCTATTCTCCAAATTAAAACTATTTCGATATGAAAATCAATTACTTAAAAAATAATTTTAAAAAATGAACATTGTTCAAAAATAAAACATATCTTTGCAGAAGAAATTATTACTTATGAGTGTAGCAGACAGAAAAGCAAGAGAAAAAGAAGCGTTAAAAATGCTTATTCTGAAAGGAGCAAAAAAACTTTTTATAGAAAAAGGAATTGAGCAAACAACTATAAGAAACATTGCAGACGAAATTGACTATAGTGTTGGTACTGTTTATGTTTACTTTAAAGATAAAAATGCCATTTTACATGATTTGCATTCTATCGGATTTCAGGAATTAGGAGGTTATTTTAAAGAGCTTTTTAGTATTGAAGATCCAATGGAACGACTCCGAAAAATGGGATTTATCTACATCAAATTTGCATTGGAAAATCAGGAAATGTATGATTTAATGTTCAACCTTAAAGCACCTATTGAATTTCTGACAAACTGCGATAATGAAGATTGGAATGAAGGTACAACAACCTTTGGTGCTTTAAAAGAAACTGTTCATCAATGTATGCAAAAAGAACATTTTAAAGGACATACATTAGAACCATTAACTTTTATGATTTGGAGTTTAGTACACGGTATGTGCTGTTTAGAAATACGTCAAAGAACTAAAGGAGTAAAATTCAATAATCCTGATACCATTTTATATGATGGTTACAATGAGTTTTTAAAAATAATAGAAAAACTGTAATTTTTTTTGATCAAAAAAATGAACATAGTTCAATTAATAAACAATGTATAAAATGAAAAATAAAACACTAACACTGCTATTGGTCATTTGTGGATATCTGGGATATTCACAGAGTAAACTAGACGGTTATATTGAAACCGGATTAAAAAACAATGAGGTAATCAAGCAACATAATTTTGACATAAACAAAAGTATGTATGCTTTAAAAGAAGCACGTTCGTTATTCTACCCTAGCCTTTCATTAAATGGAACATATACCAAAGGCGAAGGCGGAAGAACGATTGATATTCCTGTAGGTGATATGTTAAATCCGGTATATAATACTTTAAATCAAATTACAAATTCAAATGCGTTTCCAATGTTAGAGAACCAATCTGTACTAATTAATCCGGATAATTTTTATGATGCGAAAATTCACACGACAATGCCTTTGTTAAATTTTGAAATCATTTATAACAAAAGGATTAAAAGCCAACAAACAACATTACAAAAAATAGAATTGGAAATCTACCAGCGAGAATTGGTTAAGGATATAAAAATTGCCTATTACAAATATTTACAATCGTTAGAAGGAATTAAAATTTACGAAGATGCTTTGGCTTTAGTTAAAGAAAATCAAAGAGTAAATCATTCCTTATTCAAAAACGACAAAATTAATCGTACAGCTGTTTTGCGTAGTGATAATGAAGTTATCCGCATTACAGCAAATTTGGAAACTGCTAAACATGTAAGTAATAATGCCAGAGCCTATTTTAATTTCCTACTCAATCAAAAACTCGATACGGAAATAATGGTTGATGAAATCAATGAAAACATACCAAATGCATTGGTCGAGGGAAAAACAGAGAACAGAGAAGAATTAAAAAAACTGGAGCAAGTAAAAGAATTAAACCATAACGTTAGCAAACTTACAAAATCACACTGGTTTCCAACATTAAGCGGTTTTGCAGATTTTGGAGTACAGGATTTTGATTTTGAAATGAACAAGGATTCACGTTATTATTTTGCTGGCTTAGGTTTAGAATGGAATATTTTTTCAGGAAATAAAAACAAATATAAACTCAAACAGGTTGAAGAAGACAATAAAAAAATAAATTCACAAATAGACAATGTAAAGCAACAATTACAACTTCAGTTTCAGGTCACACAAAATAATTTGAAATCAGCTTTAGAGCAATTTTATGCTGATAATGATCAAAAAGAATCTGCAAAAAAATACAATGAAGATGTAACTAAATTATACAAAGAAGGTCAGGCTATCTACATTGAACTTTTGGATGCTCAAAATCAGTGGGTAAATGCACAATTAAATACCAATCTCTCATTATATAACACTTGGATTGCATTTGCGGAGTTAGAAAGAGCCAATGCATCATTCACATTTAAAAATTAAAAATCAATTATCATGAAAAAAATAATAATTATTTCCCTTTTAGCCCTTCCTCTTTTTTATGCATGTAATGATGAGAAAAAGGAAAACAATCCATTTGAATCAACTGATATTATTTCAGTAAAAACAGCAACAGTTGAATCATTAGCATTTGCCAACAATATAAGTGCTTCGGGATTAGTAACCACAGAAAACCAAGCTAATTACGGTTTTAAAATCGGTGGTGTGGTGAGTCGTATTTATGTAGAAGAAGGTCAGTTTTTCAAAAAAGGACAACTTTTAGCGAGCTTAAATAACACTGAGATAAGTGCAGGCTTAAATCAAGCAGATTTGAATGTCAAAAAATACGAACGTGACTATACACGTGCTGTTAATTTGTATAAAGACAGTGTTTATACTTTGGAACAACTTCAAAACACAAAGACAGGTTTAGACATTGCTAAAAAGCAAAAAGAAGCAGTAGCATTTAATTCCCGTTACTCCAAAATATATGCTACTACCGATGGATTTGTAGCCCATAAAATAGCAAATGAAGGTGAAGTAGTTGGTCCTGGATCCCCAATATTGGCAATCAATGAAACCAAACAAAACAACAATTATTTGTTGAAAGTAGGCTTGACTGATAAAGAATGGGCTTCAGTAAAAATAGGACAAAAAGCAAAAGTAACACTTGATGGATTTCCTGATGAAGAATTTGAAGCTAGTATTTTTAGAAAATCGCAAGCGGCTGATGCTGCGCTCGGGTCATTTCAAGTTGAACTAAAACTGAATATGAAAAATCGAAAACCAGCTGTAGGAATGTTTGGAAAAGCAGAAATACAAACCGATAAAGCTGATGATTTTATGGCTATCCCTTATAATTCACTTATTGAAGCTGATGGTAACAAAGCCTTTGTTTTTGTAGTGGAAAACAACAAAGTGAAACGTCAACCCATTACGATTTTCAAATTTGACAATAATCAGGTTTTTATAAAAGATGGTCTTCAAAAAACAGACCAGGTAGTAATTTCTAATAGTGCCTATCTAAACGAACAATCGACTATCAAAATAATTAAATAACAACATCATGAAAATAACAAATTTTTCAGTTAAGAATTATCAGTTTACACTGATTCTCGCTCTTTTAGTCGCTGTGGTAGGAGTTCTTACTTTATTCACGATGCCAAGAGCTGAAGACCCTAGTACGCATCCTCCACAATATTTAATTACAGTTATTTATCCAGGAACAAGTCCAAAAGATATGGAAGAACAGGTTGTAAAACCTATTGAAAATAAGATTTATGGCTTAGAAAATATCGAAAAAATATTAACGACTGTAGAAGACGGTGTGGCTGCTTTTCAGGTAAAATTCAAATATGGAGTTGATGTTGATAACAAATATCAGGAAATCTCTACTGAAATGAATGCTCTTAAAAGTAGTGAACTGCCAAAAGATATTTATCAAATCAAAACGGAAAAAATTTCGTCTTCAGATGTAAAAGTTCTGCAGGTAGCTTTGGTTTCTGAAAATGCATCTGACAAAAAACTACGAGATGAAGCTGATAAACTAAAAGCAAAAATTGAAAAGATAACCAATCTTAAAGATGTAAAATACAGTGGTATTCCGGAACAGGAAATCCGTGTGGATTTGAATTTAGAAAAATTGGCACAATTAAAAATTCCATTAAATATAGTGATGGGAAGTTTACAAAGTGAAGCTGCCGACATTCCCGGTGGAAGCATCGATCTGGGGAGCAAAGTTTTCAACGTAAAAACGAGCGGTAAATTCAAAAATGCGGAAGATGTTGCTAATACGGTTATTTACAATGCCAATGGAAAAATCATCTATATGAAAGATATAGCTGATGTGAATTACAAATCTGAAGTGCCCTATCACATTACAAGAATTAATGGACACCGATGCGTTTTAGTAACTGCCGGAATGAAAGACAATGTAAATATTAGTGATGTTCAAAAAGAATATTTACCAATTGTTGATGCATTCGCTAAAGAGTTGCCAGCAAACATTAAACTAATAAAAAACTTTGACCAAGCCGATATGGTATCAAAGCGTTTGGGGCATTTAGGTTTTGATTTTGGATTAGCTATTATTTTGGTTATTGTTACATTATTACCGTTAGGATTAAGAGCATCTGGTATAGTTATGATTTCCATTCCTTTATCTTTAGGTTTAGGATTAATCGCGATGAATGCTTTAGGATATTCATTAAATCAATTAAGTATTGTAGGGTTGGTTGTTGCTTTAGGATTACTGGTTGATGATAGTATTGTTGTTGTTGAAAATATTGAGCGTTGGCTTCGAGAAGGGCATTCAAAAATGGATGCTGTTTTAAAGGGTACAAAGCAAATAGGTATTGCAGTTGTAGGTACTACGGCAACTTTGGTTATAGCTTTTATTCCATTGGCTTTTCTTCCTGATATGGCTGGTGAATTCATCAGAAGTTTACCTATGGCGGTAATCACAAGTGTATTAGCTTCCATGATTGTGGCTTTGACCTTGGTTCCATTTTTAGGAAGTCGTTTCTTAAAAACACACGACCATGAAGGAGGAAATATATTTCTTCAGTATTTACAAAAATTCCTTACAAATACATATAAAAACATTATGCCTAAAGCATTGAAGTTTCCAAAAACTACGATTACCATTTCTATATTTTTAAGTGTTATTGCTTTTGGATTGTTTTCTGTAGCCGGATTTAAATTATTTCCTAATTCTGAAAAGCCGATGTTTCTAATCAATATAAAAATGCCGCTTCAAGCCAATATTTCAGAAAGCGACAGGGTAACAAAAATCGTAGAATCCGAATTAAAAAAACATAAGGAAATTGTATATTTTACTTCAAATGTTGGACACGGAAATCCGCAAATTTACTACAACGTGCATCCACAGGACAGAAAATCTGATTTTGCTCAAATTTTCGTTCAATTGGAAGAGGAAGCAAAACCTTCAGACAAAACCATTCTGATTGAAGAATTGCGTGAAAAATTCAAAACAATGCCTTATGCTAAAGTGGAGGTAAAAGATTTTGAGCAAGGAACACCATTGGAAGCCAATATTGTGGTGCGTTTATTTGGCGAAGACCAGGAAGTTTTACGCAAGCTATCTGCTCAGGTAGAAACTATTTTACGAAATCAGGAAGGAACGGTTTATATCAACAACGAGTTGAATACCTATAAAACAGATGTCAAAATAAAAATTAATAAAGAAAAGGCAAGAACTTTGGGCGTACTAACAAGTGAGGTCGATAAAGTCATTCGTCTTGCCGTTGCCGGTTTAACCGTTGGAGATTATATAGATAATCGAGGTGATGCCAGAAATGTGACTATCACTTTGCCAAGAGATAAATTTTCCAATCTTGATGCACTGAAAAATTTATATGTAAATAATGTTCAGGGAACACCAATTGCACTCAATCAAATTGCAACAGTATCTTTTGAAACAGCACCTACGGCAATTAACCATTTTAACAAATCGCCTTTTTCAAAAGTTAGTGCCATGACAAAAGAAGGTTATTTAGCCAATGACCTGCTAGTGGATATTATACCACAATTGGATAAACTTAAAATGCCAAAAGGCTACTATTATAAACTATCCGGAGAAAAAGAATCAGAAGGGGATGCGTTAGGAGGTAATTTTCTGTCGGTGATTATATTGAGCACCTTTTTATTTATAGCCGTTTTGTTGCTGCAATTTAAAACGTTTAAAGGTATCATCATCGTCATGTCTATCATTCCATTGGGTGTTTTAGGAGGTGTACTGTTCTTAATAGCTTCAGGAAACCCAATGTCGTTGGTTGCTATCATAGGTTTCATTGGATTGTCTGGAATTCAGGTAAAAAACTCTCTGCTCTTAGTTGATTTTACAAACCAATTAAGACAGGAAGGAAAATCCATTGATGAAGCGATTGCTATCGCCGGTGAAACCCGTTTTCTTCCGGTAGTTCTAACATCCGTTACTGCAATTTGTGGTTTGATTCCGCTGGCTGTAAACCCCAATCCTCAAATATCTCCATTGGCGATTGTATTGATTGGTGGGTTGATAAGCTCTACCATTCTTGCAAGGATTGTAACACCCGTAATGTATAAACTGATGCCTCCTAAACTTGAGGAAATAGATTAAGAAATTTTAAAATGTATGTATTAAAAAATATCAAAATGAAAAAAACAATTTTAATAACAGGTGCAACATCAGGCTTTGGCTTGAAATTAGCAAACAAATTACACGAACAAGGCTACAATGTAATTGGTACTGGTCGTAATCCGGAAAAACTACAAAGCACAGTTCCTTTTAAGCTATTACCACTAGATATCAGTAATGATGATTCTATTACTTCTTTTACAAAAGAACTTTTTTCGCAAATAGAAAAGTTAGATATTTTAGTAAATAATGCGGGTTATTTCATAACAGGACTTGCAGAAGAAACTCCAATTCATGTTGGGTTAAAACAATTTGAAACCAACTTCTGGGGTACCGTAAAACTTACGAATGCAATATTGCCAAAAATGAGAAATCAAAGACAAGGAAAGATCATTAATGTCAGTTCATTTTTAGGTTTAATAGGACATCCAAACTTAAGTTACTATTCCGCATCCAAGCATGCTTTGGAAGGCTATTTTAAATCTTTAAGATTTGAATTAAATCAGTTTAATATCAAAATTAGTATGGTGGAGCCGATGTTTCATAAAACGAATTTGATTAACAATTCCATTTCGACTCACGGAACTATTAAAGATTATGATAGGTTTAGACAAAAAGTGCAATCTTATTATAACGAGGAATTTAATAAAGCTCCTGAACCAACAGCCGTTGTGGATACCATCATAAAAAGCATTGATTCCAACAATCCGAAATTCAGTTATCCTGTTGGAAAAGGAACTTCAATGATTCTTACTTTGCAACGATTTGCCTATAATGTTTTTGAAAGTGTTGTTTTAAAGGGAATAAACAAATCAAAATAAAATTTTAATCATTATATATCACTTTTAACCAAATACATACAAAAGCTAAGGGATCCGATGGCAATCTCCTCAACTCAACAAAAAAGCCTGTAAACTCAATATTTATGGGCTTTCCATTACAATTTACGGAAATTTAGACACAAAAAAGGTACTATACCATAAACTGTATAATTAGAAAATAATGGATTTTACGACCTCATTATTTTTTGTTTAAATTTAAATCAGGTGTTCGATTATCGAAAACCTTAAGACATTTTTTACGAAACAATTTCCATTTCAAAAAACCATATACTTAATAATTAAATATAAAAACTCGTAATTAGCATTAAAAAAGAAATACAAAAACAACATAAAAAAAAACAAAATTCTCAACAATTATAAACCTTTACAAACTATTTCCCTAAGTTATCCAAGAAAATTAATACAAGTATAAGGTGTTCGATTGTAATCCCACCGACTCCACTTGAAACAAAGCCACAGTCCATTTGGAAATAATTTTTAATTTTTAACATTATTACCTCAACAAGACTTTAAACCAGTTTTTATCAAATTTTAAAAATTATCTTACGTGTTTATTTCAGAAACAGGCTAATTTCTTTAAATCCTGCATAAAATGGCTTGAAAATTGTATCGTAGAGACCACTAATAAAACCCTTAAACACACTGTTTATCAGTAGTTTAAGGTTTTTTTTTTTACCGTAATACTTCCCAATTTTTCTTTTTTTTAAGAATCCGTTATTTCATAATTGAATCATTTTTTAATTCAACAAACCTTTATATTTTCTGTTCTAGTATCCGGAATGATGAGTTCCCGTAATCATCTATTTTTTCAAAATCATAAAACACAGATTTAAAAACAGTTACATAAAATATTTTATTTTTATTTAGAATAATTTAAAATAAATTTTGTTTAAACAATTTTTAGAATATACTTTTGTAGAATAATTCTAAATAACATTGCAAAAATGAAAATGATCTACCCGCACAAATTAATTTCTGCACTCTTCTTTTTAGTCTCTCTCAATATGATGGGTCAGAATTTTGGTAAAATAACCGGAAAAATCACATTAAGCGATAACGCTCCTGCTGAAAGTATCGCAATTGCCTTAAAAAATACCCGATACAACACCACGACGAATTTCAGTGGTCAATATGAAATAAAAAATATAAAACCCGGAAATTATATTATAAGCATTAACGGAATAGGAATTCAGGCAATTACCGAATCCATAAGCATACAAGCGAATCAAACGATTACAAAAAACTTCAAACTTTCTGAAAATAAAGAAGAATTGAACGAAGTGATAATCAAGAAAAACAAATACAAACAAAACAATCCTTCCCTATCGTTGCGTTTAAATACTCCGGTATTGGAAATTCCGCAAAACGTACAAATTATTAGCGGTCAAACACTAAAAGACCAACAAATTACCAGCATGAGCGATGGCGTTATCCGCAACGTAAGTGGCGCAGTACGCCTGGAACACTGGGGCGATTTGTATGCCAATATCACGATGAGAGGTTCACAAATACAGGCTTTCCGCAACGGTTTTAATGTAGTTTCTTCTTTCTGGGGACCACTTACGGAAGACATGAGTTTTGTAGATCACATTGAATTTGTAAAAGGACCGGCAGGTTTTATGCTTTCCAGTGGCGATCCGGCGGGACTTTATAATGTGGTAACAAAAAAACCAACAGGAATCACCAAAGGCGAAGCCAGTATTATGGGCGGAAGCTTTGATTTTTACAGAGCCAGTATCGATTTGGACGGAAAACTAGACAAAAAAGGAAAACTATTGTACCGTTTTAATGCGATGGCTCAAAACAAAGGTTCGCACCGCCATTTTGAACACAACGACCGTTACGTAATTGCTCCTGTGATTTCTTATCAGTTAGATGATAAAACTAAAATTACTGCCGAATACAATTACCAAAGAGCTAATATGACTGAAGTAGGTTCCTATTACATTTTTGGTCCAACTAATGATGGTTATGGTACTATGCCAATTGATTTCACGATGACACAACCCGGCTTACCGGATACTAAAATTAACGATCATAGTGCTTACTTACTATTCGAACATAATTTTAACCCAAATTGGAAACTTACTGCGCAAACTTCTTATTTCAAGTATTTACAACAAGGATACAGTTCCTGGCCATCAGCAGTAGGCCCATATAGTATTGATACCAATGATGATAACATTCCCGATACCCAAGTATTGGATTCAGGAGAAATCATTAGAAATGTTGGAATTTGGGACGCCGAAAGTAATATGTATTTAGGACAACTATTCCTTAACGGAAAATTCAATACAGGAAATGTTTCTCACAAAGTTTTAGGAGGAATTGATTTAGGAAGCAAAGATTACATGGCCGATTGGGGACAATCGCATGATTTAGATACTTTTGAAGATCCTTTTAATGTAAGCAATCCGGATTATGGTACTCCTGCTAACGGTTTACCTAATTTTGACCGAAGCAAACCGCTTAAAGAAAGAGCCGGAGGTATAATGAACTCCGAATATGCTGCGGGATATATTCAGGATGAACTTGGTTTTTATGAAAACAAAATAAGACTGACCTTAGCAGCCAGATACACCTGGTTAAGTCAGACTAATTGGGGACAAACTATCGAAGACAGCCACATTACTCCTCGTGCCGGATTGAGTATTTCGCTTACGCCAAGCACTGCAATATATGGTTTATACGATCAGGCTTTTACGCCACAATCGGGAATTATTAAAAATGGAGATGCTGTAAAACCACTTACCGGAAATAATGTCGAAATTGGTATTAAAAAAGACTGGTTTAACGGCTCGTGGAGTACTACCTTATCTGCCTACAGCATTTTAAAGAAAAACGAATTAACAGCCGATCCTGAAAATACCGCCGGACAAAATTACAGCATCGTTTTAGGTGAAAAAAGAGCCAGAGGTTTTGAAATCGATATCAGAGGTAAAATTCTGGAAGGATTGAACATTATAGCTAATTATGCTTTCACGGAATCTGTAGTGAATAAATCGAATGTAGAAAGTATCAAAGTAGGAACTATTGTTCCGGGTTATTCTAAACATACTGCTAATTCCTGGTTAAACTATACTGTTTCAAACGGAAAATTAAAAGGCTTAGGCGCTTCTGTCGGTGGAACTTTTCTTGCCGGTCGTCAAACAGATACCTGGAGTACTGGCTTAGAAAAATTACCAAATTATTTCAAAATGGACGGTGGATTATCATACGAAACCGGAAAATTGAAATTCACAGCTAACATGTTTAACATTCTTAACGAATATCTTTACAGCGGTTCCTATTATTCCTATTTAAATGCCTATTACTGGCAAACGGAAGCACCGAGAAATGTTCGTGTAGGTGTTACTTATAAATTCTAAAAGTATTGCTTTAAAAATCAAAAAAGCTTGTAGACATTGTGTTTGCAAGCTTTTTATTTTTTCAAATTAGCAACTGACTTAAAAACTATCTTTTAAAATAGCGTAAACTAATTCTTTACTTGGTTTTTGATCTTTTAATTTTTCTCTGACAACCTCAAAAGTCACTTTAAAACCACAACCCGATTTATAATCACTACAGCCGTAAGCCGTATTTCCTTTGATAATAGTCCCTTTTTGACATTTTGGACAGGTTAAACTATCCGGAGTTTCTTTTTTAACTGTTTTTTTAGGTTCTAATTTAAGTTTAAAATCGTCATCCAATCGAAGTAAACCTTCTATCACTCCTGCTTCGGTTTTAAAATCTTTTAAATTCACTGTGGAACCTTTTTGCAGCAAACGCAAATACTGATTCTCGGATATTTTTTTCTCTGCAAAAACAAAAGGCAGTACAAAATCACAACCCGATTTATGATTTCTGCAACCAAAAGCCGACTTCCCTTTGACTAATGTTGCGTTTTTACATTTCGGACAAATCTCAGCAGTAATTCCGTCCGACTTCTTTTTTTCAACAACAGCTTCTTGTTTTTGAACACTTCCGGCATGTGAAATATTGGCATGTGTGGTTTCCATACGTACTTCATACACCAAAGTATCTACCATTCGTTTCATATTATTGATAAAAGCAGCGGCAGAATACGTACCTTTTTCAATATCCTTCAAAAGTTTCTCCCAGGTTCCGGTCAACTCAGCCGATTTTAGTAAATCATTTTGTATCGTATCAATCAACTGAATTCCCGTTGGCGTTGGCAAAACCTGTTTTTTGTTTCTAACGATATACTGTCTTTTAAAAAGTGTTTCTATAATATTCGCCCGGGTTGACGGACGACCAATACCGTTTTCTTTCATCAATTCGCGTAAATCTTCATCTTCTACCTGTTTGCCGGCGGTTTCCATTGCTCGTAACAACGAAGCTTCTGTAAACTGATTGGGCGCTTTAGTTTCTTTTTGCAAAAAAGAAGGTTGGTGTGGTCCTTTTTCTCCTTCAGCAAAATCAGGCAATAAATCGGGTTCTTTTTCTTTGGAATTCGACTCCTCAAAAACTACCCGCCAGCCTTTTTCCAAAACCACTTTTCCGGTAGTTTTAAAAATTACATCGGCTGCTTTTCCAAGAACGGTTGTATTGGCTACCAAACAATCATCATAAAAAACGGTTATGAAGCGTTTGACAATTATATCATAAACCTGTTGCTGATTATATGGTAAATTAATTTCAACACCGGTTGGAATAATCGCATGGTGATCGGTTACTTTTTTATCATTAAAAACCTTTGTGGATTTCTTTATTTTCTTAGCTAAAACAGCTTCCGTCAAAGTAGCGTAATTATTCAGTTTTTGAAGAATTCCCGGTACTTTTGGATAAATATCATTGGGCAAAAAAGTCGTATCTACTCTGGGATAGGTAATTACTTTTTGTTCGTATAAACTTTGCGCCATTTTCAGCGTCTCCTCTGCCGAAAATCCGAATTTAGTATTGCAATACACCTGCAACCCCGTCAAATCGAATAATTTTGGTGCAAATTCGTTTCCTTTCTTTTTTTCAACCGAAATGATTTCAAAATCACTTTCTTTTACTTTATTAGCTAAAGATTCTCCCTCTTCTTTATTAAAAAAGCGCCCTTCTTCATAACTAAAAAGCGTATCCCGATACAATGTTTGCAACTCCCAATAAGGCTGTGGGACAAAATTTTCAATTTCTTTAAAACGCTCGACAACCATTGCTAAAGTTGGCGTTTGTACTCTTCCGATTGATAAAACCTGTTTGTAACCGCCATGTTTTACGGTGTACAAACGCGTCGCATTCATCCCTAACAACCAATCGCCGATAGCTCTTGAAAAACCGGCATAATACAAATTATCATAGTTGGTTGACGGTTTCAAATTCTCAAAACCTTCTTTAATTGCTTCGGTTGTCAACGAGGAAATCCACAAGCGTTTTACTTCGCCTTTGTAATTAGCTTCATTCATTACCCATCGCTGAATGAGTTCTCCCTCCTGCCCGGCATCCCCGCAGTTGATAACCAATTCGGCTTTGTCAAACAAACTTTTTACAATATTAAACTGCTTTTGAATTCCGGAATTCTGAACCACTTTGGTTTCAAATTTTTCGGGAAGCATCGGAAGATTATTTAAATCCCAACTTTTCCAATACGGCCTGTAATCATTGGGTTCTTTTAAGGTACACAAATGTCCAAAAGTATAGGTTACAATATAACCATTGCCTTCAAAATAGCCATCACGCTTCGTATTAGCCCCTAAAACAGCGGCTATTTCTCTTGCTACACTTGGTTTTTCGGCAATACAAACCTTCATTTTATCCTATCATTTTGAGGCTGCAAATTAGGAATTTTGAAATTGGCACTAAAACTAATTTGTCAAGAGTTATAAACTATAATTGATTAACAAATTTATTTTGCAGTAAACTGTTTCTTTTCAAAAACTTATATTACTTCACAACTTGGGAAATGGAAAATGGGAAAATTACAGGAATTGGCAATAAAACAAAGTTCGTTTGCTTTGACGTGTAAATTCAAAGCTTCCTCCATTTTATCTATTTGTCTGATTACAACTTTAGGATACAATCGAATGGCTGTAAATCGTCCGGAACCAGTATGAGAAACCTCTAAATCAGCTTCGGCATTATCCTGATAAGAAACCACCTCAATTCCGTTTTGGCTGCAAACATAGAGATAAGACATCATGTGACAGGAAACCACAGCACTCAATAACAAATCTTCCGGATTGTGTAAAGCAGGATCACCTTTGAAAACTTTTGCCGCCGAAACATCCAAAATTTCTTTGCCTTCAATCGCAATTGTATGTGTTTTACTATATTTTTTTGGACTTGAAATCCAATTTAATTTTGCTTTAAATAAATGTTTAAATGCCATAATTTCTTGAAAAAACAAATATAGCCAAATAATATACAGCCGGAAACAATTGCTCTTCTTCTGAAAAATTAGGAATTTATAAACAGGGAAAGTGCAACTCCTTCTTTATATTTGCAATAGCTCTAAATTTTTTTCTCAAATTATCTAAAAAAATGAACATGAAAAATTATATCGGTTTGGGTATATTATCAATCCTATTGTTTTCTTGTAGTTCCAGTAAAAAATTAACTACATCAAATCAACTTCAGGAAAAATACTGGAAATTAATCGAAATCAGAGGTCAGAAAGTCACTTCTGAAAATTATTTAAAAGAACCTCATTTTATTTTAAAAGCAAAAGACAGCAGAATCGTTGGAAACAGTGGCTGTAATTCTTTTTCCGGCACTTATGAATTAACTCCTGAGACGAATCGAATTGCCATATACAATATTGCAATGACCCGAATGGCTTGTATTAAACCAACTGTGGAAGAAGCTTTTATAAAAGTTTTAGAAACTGCCGATAATTACACTGTAAAAAACGATACTTTACAGTTAAATAAAGCCCGAATGGCTCCGATGGCTAAATTTGTAGCTGTCTATTTAAAATAATTCGCTATGCTAAACTGGAACGACCTTATCAAATTTGCCACTCATGGCAATCCAACGCCTCCAAAAAGGGTAGAAAAAACAGCAAAAGAATGGGAGGCAGAATTGACTCCGGAGGAATTCTATGTAACACGCCAACATGGTACCGAAAGAGCGCACAGTTCTGAAATGTGCAATTTATTTGAAGCCGGAAAATATGCCTGCAAATGTTGTAAAACACCTCTTTTTGATGCGACTACTAAGTTTCAAAGCGGCACAGGCTGGCCTTCATTTACTCAACCGATTGAAATTGAAAATGTGGCTTACCACAAAGATACGAGCTACGGAATGATTCGCATTGAATGTTTGTGCAATATTTGTGATGCGCATTTAGGACATGTTTTTCCTGATGGACCACCTCCAAGTGGTTTACGTTACTGCATCAATGCTGTTTCTTTGGAAAAAATAAAAGACTAAAATTTTAACCATTAAGGAATTTAGAAAATTAAGAACTAAAATTTTCATATAAAAACAAAGCCGACAGTTCCAAAACGTGTCGGCTTTTATATTTCTGAAATAAATTTAGACTAAACTTAAATCACCTTAATTTCTTAATGGTTTAATAAAAAATTAACCCATCAAAAACACCGTTAATCCTCTTGCTCCGTGCGCTCCCAGTACTAATGATTGTTCGATATCGGCAGTTTTAGAAGGTCCGGCAATAAAAGTACCAAAACCATAATCTAAATTACCTATACGCTCATAAGCCTGTTGCATCGTAGGTAAAATATCTTTTTTATTAACGATAATAGCCAAATATTGCGTAATAAAAGTAGAAACTCTTTGTCCCAAAATGGCATCTGTTACCCAAAGAGCTGAATTTTCAGCAACTCCAAAATGCGCTTTTACAATATTTAAATCAACATCTTCCAAAGTATGCGGATCAACAGTAGTCCAATCCGTTTCAGCAATATCAGCTAATTCAGGTAATGTTGTTATTTTTCTTTTAGCAGTAGGATAATGAGTAGCTATATAGGCTTTAACCTCTTCAATATTATTTACTTCTTCACAAAAGCCTCCAATGCCTTTTAAAACCGTTTTATAGGTTTCAATAACGTCAAATTTTTCCAATCCCAAAACACTCAGATTAGGCAATTGATTTTCCTCTGTGGGCTGATTGTTTTTTATCTTATTTAAAATACTATCTCTACTGCTCATTATTTCTTGTCTTTAGCTTCTTTTTGCTTTTTAGCATACCATTCTCTAAATGATTCTTCTGGAGCTGCCGGCATTTCTCTTTGTTTGTACCAGGCATTCATGCTGTTATTTACCATAAAAGGCATGTTTTTAACAACAAATCGACCTGCTTTTCCTGCAATTTTAAAAACCGTTGGGTTTGCTAAAACTGCCGACATTCCTTTCATAGCAACGGTTTTGGAAGTAGGCGTATAACCTTCTTTCACCAAAACCTGACGCCATTTGTACAATTGATCGTGAATATCAATTTTTACCGGACACACATTCGAACAAGAACCACAAAGCGTACTTGCAAAAGGCAAATCGGCATTCTTTTTCATGTCTAAATTGGGTGCCAAAATAGAACCGATTGGTCCGGCAACCGCATTATGATAACTGTGTCCACCACTTCTTCTGTAAACCGGACAGGTATTCATACAAGCCCCACAACGGATACATTTTAGCGAATTTCTAAATTCTTCACGTCCTAATTGAGTACTTCTGCCATTGTCGACAATGACAATGTGCATTTCCTGCCCTTCTCTTGGTTTTTTAAAGTGACTTGAAAAAGTAGTAATAGGCTGTCCGGTAGCACTTCTTGCTAAAAGTCTCAAGAAAACACCTAAATGTTTGCGCTCGGGAACTAATTTTTCAAATCCCATACAGGCAATATGTACATCGGCTAGGTGCGCGCCCATATCGGCATTTCCCTCATTAGTACAAACCACAAATTCACCTGTTTCTGCTACTGCAAAATTTACCCCGGTTAAAGCTACTTTTCTGGTTAAGAAAGTATCTCTTAATTCTTTTCGGGCAGCTTCGGTTAAATATTGTGGATCGTTATTTCCTTTTTCAGTACCAAGATGCTCGTTAAAAGTATTACTTACATCTTCTTTTTTAAGGTGAATAGCAGGCAATACGATATGACTTGGCGGTTCTTTTCTTAGTTGAACAATAAATTCCCCTAAATCGGAATCAATAACTTCAATTCCATTATCGGCTAAATATTCATTCAAATGACATTCTTCGGTAAGCATGGATTTGGATTTTACCATTTGGGTAACCCCATGCTTCGCGATAATAGAATGTACTATTTTATTGTGTTCGTCTCCATCAGCAGCCCAATGAACAATAATTCCGTTTTCTTTTGCTTTTGCTTCAAATTCCTGCAAATAGTGATGCATGTTTGAAAGCACATTGAATTTGATATTAGACGCTGTCTCACGCAATGTTTCCCATTCCGGAATATTATGTGCTGCTTTATCTCTTTTGGAACGAACAAACCAAAGTGTTTCATCATGCCAGTTTACACGTTCAACGTCTTTATTAAATTTAGACGCTGCATGACTATGATCTATTGTATTTTCTTTCATTTTGAGTTTAATATTTCTGCAATGTGAATGACTTTAATATTGCTTTTTTGCCTTTTTAAAATTCCTTCTAAGTGCATTAAACAAGACATATCAAAACCGGTGATATATTCTACCTGATGCGATTCGTGGTCTTTAATTCGGTCTTGTCCCATTTTTACAGAAACCGCTTCTTCGGTAACGCAAAAAGTACCACCAAAACCACAGCATTCATCTTTTCTGGTTAAGGAAACCAAATCCAAACCGTTTATCTTACTTAATAATTGTTCCGGTTTAGAGAAAGGAGCTGCATTTAATTCGCTCATTTGCGACAATTTTAATCCTCTTTGTCCGTGGCAACTTTGGTGCATTCCCACGCGGTGCGGAAAATGTCCTTCTATAGATTCAACTTTTAATACATCTGTTAGAAATTCTGTCAGTTCATACACATTTTTTCTGATATGTGTAGCAGCAGCTTCATTCTCTTTAGAATGAAGGTGTTCCTTCACATGCATGGTACAACTTCCGGAAGGACAAACGATATAATCAAATTCCGAAAAATTAGCTACAAAATTACTATCGCATCCTCCTGTTAAATGAGCATAACCGCTATTAGCCATTGGCTGACCACAGCAGGTTTGATCCATTGGAAAACTCACTTCACATCCCAATTTTTGTAATAATTCTAAGGTTGCAATACCTACCTGCGGATAAAACTGATCCACGTAGCAAGGTATAAAAAGTCCAACTTTCATATGTAAATATTTATATTTTCTATTTAATCAACAAAAATCAAAAGTACTGCATCTACTTTTGAAATTCTAAATTCAATAGCAGTTTTATTAAAAAAAATGCCTATCGCTATTCTTTTTGGAATGATGATAGGCAACTTTTTATTAATGTTTGTAAAATTTTAAATCAATTAAATCATTCTGAATTGGTTTTGTGTTCCAATTCTTATGAATAGCCAGAGCTGCTCCTAGTGAACTTGCCTGCGCCATGGAGGCGGCATACACTTCCATTGATGGATAGGCTTCGGCCAGCAGATTCATGTAAATCGAATTTTTACTAAAACCTCCGTCTACAAAAATTTTCTTTACCGGACTATTGTGAATCACCAGGTTAGTCGAAACAATTTGCTGAGCAATTAAATCTAACATCAATTGGTGATACGCTTCATCGTAGTTTTCAAATTCTGATAAATCACGCTTGTTAAAAGGACAATCTTTCAAAATTTTACTATCTCCTTTTGTGTACTGCTTGAAATTAACACGCAATTTATTAATAATATCTTTATCGTAAAGAACGTGCTTGTAACTATCTACAGCAACATCAAAATGTTTAGCCAATTTTAAGGACTGAATTTCGTGCTCATTTCCGGCAAACAAACGCGAAGCTTTCACCGGTTTACCTTTATAATGCAAGAAACACAAACAGTCATTTTGCAATTCCTCAAAGGTCAGCTTTTTGCTATTGAACGGATTCATGGTAATTACCCATGTTCCTGTAGAAAGCAACACAAAAGGATCTTCAAAATTGATTATATAAGGAATCAAAGCTGAAGAACTGTCGTGTAAGCCAATTCCAACTGCCGTTCCGTCTTCCAGCGTAATAGCCTCTTCAGAACTATGAATTGGAGCCAACTTATCGGTAATGTTTTGCTTCTTAATCCACTTGTGGTATTTCATTTTATTGAAATTCCACAGATTTGTATGACAACCAATGCTGGTAATATCCGTAAAACCTTGTTGTGTCAAAAGAAAACTCATGTATTGCGGTAAATGCAAACAATATTTTACTTTATCAAAAATTTCCGGTTGTTCTTTTTTCAATCGGTAAATTTGCATCCCGGAATTCAAACTTCCTAAAACCGGAGAAGCTGTTTTCACTGCGAAAACTTCTTCTCCTTTGTATTTAGAATAAAATTTATTTTTAAGCTTTTCAGGATACGGCTTTAAGTAATTGTACAAAGGCGTCAAAGGATTTCCTTTTTCATCCACATACACAAAACTAGCTCCGTAAGTACTGAAATTTACTGCTTTTAAATTGTATTGCGTTTGCGATTTCATCTGTTCCCAACAAGACAAAAACCAATCCTTAAGCGCTACAATATCTTCGCACGGAAATCCATCTTCATCAACTGTTTCCGGAAGATTCACCGAATTTTCCCAAACAATCTGATAGCTTTCATTGAATAAAAAAGCTTTTTTATTGGTTTTTCCAATGTCGAAAATGGCTACTGCATTCATTTAATGTTGTTTTTTATAATCCTGTTGCTACAGTTTTTAATCCTCTTGTTCCAATTAAGTTTTCACGTACTCCTAACTGACGGAATAAAGCAACCGGATTAAGTGCAGCACCGGCACGTAAACGAGCTTCAGCAACTAATGCACGAACATCAGTACGGAATGCATTTTGTAAAATTTCCTGAGCTTTAACAACGTCATTTTCGTTTTGAGCAATTTCTAATGCTTTTCTGTCCACAGAAAGCGCCTGAGCATAAGCAATCATAATAGCCTCAACTGATTGTAATAAATCTTCCATTGGATCTTTTACGTTATGAGAAGCATCAATCATCCAACCTAAATCAGTTGCATGGTTCATTCCTCTGGCATCCATTCCTTCTACTAATTCATTGAAAATCAAGAATAATTGGTATGGTTTTAAGGAACCAGCAGTTAAATCGTCATCACCATATTTAGAATCGTTAAAGTGGAAACCTCCTAATTTATCTTCCATCAATAATAGAGAAACGATTTGCTCAATATTAGCATTTGGAAGGTGGTGACCTAAATCAACTAAAGTTTTAGCTCTGTCTCCTAATTTTTTCACATAAGAATAAGATTGTCCCCAATCAGCTACTGTAGTGGAATAGAAATTAGGCTCAGCACATTTGTACTCTAAGAATAATTTCCAGTTAGATGGCATAGCCTCATAAATTTCCTGTAAGCTTTCTAAAGTATTTTCATAAGCTTTACGGAAGTTTAATTGTCCAGGGAAGCAAGATCCATCTGCTAACCAAACTGTTAATGAGTCAGAACCTAACTCAACACCTTGTTGGATTACATCAATATTGTGTTGCACCGCTTGTTTACGGATAGCTTTGTTTACATTTTGTAAAGAACCAAACTTATAAGAATAAGCGCTGTCCGCCTGATCTTGGAAAGTATTAGAGTTTACTGCGTCAAATTTCAAACCATGTTGCGCTGCTAAAGCTTTGATAGCATTACGATCAGTTGGGATATCCCATGGAATGTGTAATGAAATAGCTCCTGAAGCATTGTTCAAAGCGTGTAGCAAACCTACATCTTCGATTTTTTCTTCTAAAGAACGAGGCTCTCCACCACCAGGGAAACGTCCAAAACGAGTTCCTCCGGTTCCTAAAGCCCAAGATGGAATAGCAATTTGGAAATCGATTAATTTTTTAATGATGCTTTCACTTTCAGCAATTTCAGAAGCTGTGAAAACTAATTTATTTTTATGAGCTGAATAAAGCTCCTCATTGTGAGCAGCAATTTTATTAGAATCTAATATCATGATAATATAATTTTAAGGTAAATAAAAAACTTCTTTAAGTGAAACACTCACCGGTGAATTGTCCGGATTAGCATCCATAATGTCTCCCATAAATTGCCACCATTTTTGCATCACCGGATGTTTCGGAAGCTCGTCTAAACGACTTGGATCTTCGGTTTTCAAAACACCAAAAAGGGCATGTGTATCTTCGTCAAAAAAAATAGAGTAATCTTCTACTCCAACGCTCTTTAACAAATCGGCTAATTCAGGCCACAATTCATCATGTCTTTTTTGGTACTCCTGCACCTGACCCTGATGTAATTGCATTTTAAAAGCAACTTTTTTCATAAATTATGGTGATTTTAAGCAGCAAACATTAAAAACGACTGCCGCCAAGTGGTTTTATAAAGAAAAACTTTTTTAAAAAGAGATAAAAAAAACAAAGATGTTGTTTAAAGATTAAGAAAAATCTAACGCCCGAAACGAATCGGACGTTAGATCAATCAATCTAAAAACTAACATCTAAAATTATCTATAAAAGCCCATAGCAACACCACCATCAACATTTAAGGCGTTTCCTGTAGATTTGCTTAACAAACCTCCAACGAAAGCATAACATGCATTAGCGATATCGTCTGGCAATATAATCTCGTTTAATAAAGTACGCTTAGCGTAGTAAGCTGGCAATTCAGCTACAGTAATTCCGTAAGCTTTAGCACGTCCTTCAGCCCATCCACCTGACCAAATGTTTGAATCAGAGATTACAGCATCAGGATTTACAGTATTCACACGGATTTTATCAGCTCCTAATTCAGCAGCCATCAAACGAGTCAAGTGAGCCTGAGCCGCTTTAGCAGATCCATAACCAGGATTGTTTGGTCCAGCAACAACAGCATTTTTAGAAACGATGTTTACGATATCTCCACCAAAACCTTGCTTACGCATTACTTCGATTCCAGCCTTAGAAACAATAAATTGTCCTTTTACCAAGATATCGTATAATCTGTCCCACTCCTCTAATGAGTGCTCAGCAATTGATTTGGAAATACTAATACCAGCATTATTTACTACAATATCAACACCTCCAAAAGCTAAACAAGCCGCATCTAAAGCTAAAGCCGTACTAGCATCATCCGTTACGTTCAATAAAGTACTTGAAACTGCATCTCTACCGAAAGTTTTAGTAAAATCAGCAGTTGCTCCTTGTAAACGCTCTTCGTTAATATCATTGATAACTACACAAGCACCTTCTTCAGCAAATTTCTTAGCGATAGCCTTACCAATACCACCGGCAGAACCAGTAATTAAAGCAACTCTTCCAGATAATGCTTTTGGTTTTGGCATACGTTGTAATTTAGCTTCTTCTAATAACCAATACTCGATATCAAAAGCTTCCTGGTGAGGTAATGAAGTATATTCAGAAACTGCTTCAGCACCTTTCATTACGTTAACTGCATTGATATAATATTCAGAAGCCAAACGAGCCATTGTTTTATCTTTTGCAAAAGTAAACATACCTACACCTGGGTATAAAATAACAACCGGGTTTGGATCACGCATTGCTGGTGAGTTTGATTTTTTACAAGCATCGTAATAATCAGAGTACATTTGACGGTAAGCTTCAAAAGCAGGAGTTAACTTCGCTTTGATGGCATCAACATCTGATAAATCTTCGTTTGGAGCTAATTCAATTACAAGAGGACTGATTTTAGTTCTCAAGAAGTGATCCGGGCAAGAAGTTCCAAGAGGAGCTAATTTCTCTAAATCATTTGAGTTGATGAATTCTAAAACTCTGGCGTCATCAGTGTAGTGACCAATCATTTTACGTTCTGAAGAACAGAAACCTCTCAAGATTGGAGCTACTTTTGCAGCCTGAACTTTACGTGCTTCAGCATCTAAACTTTCGATTTTTTGACCTCCAAAAACAGGACGAGTTTTTCCGTAGTTAGACTCTAAATATTCAGCACATTTTTCAATTACTTCAAGAGTGTTTACATAACTTTCGTAAGCTGTATCTCCCCAAGTAAATAAACCGTGAGAACCTAACATGATTCCACGTAATTTTTTTCCGTTTTTCTCAGCTTCTTCTAAACAAGCTCTCAATTGAAGCCCTAAGTCGAAACCTGGACGTTGCCATCCAACCCATCCAATTTCACCGTTGAATAATTCTTCCGTGATTTTTGCACCGTCTTTTGCAGCAGCAATTGCAATAGCAGCATCCGGGTGTAAGTGATCAATATGAGCAAATGGTAAGAAACCGTGTAATGGCGTATCGATAGAAGGCGCTTTAGACGCTAAATCAAAGATACAGTGGTTGAATAATTCTACCATTTCATCTTCGAATTCGATTCCTCTGTACACATTTTCTAAGTTGCGTAATCTTTCTAAGTAAAGCGCAGCACAACCTGATTTTGTTAATGTTCCAATGTCACCACCAGAACCTTTAATCCACATTACCTCAGTAGCAGCTCCAGTTAATGGATCTTTATCGGTAATTTTTACAGATGTGTTTCCTCCCCCATAGTTCGTTAATCTCAAATCTGCTCCTAATAAATTAGAGCGATAAATAAATAGTGCTACTTCGTCCCCTGCTAATTCAGCAGCCTTAGCATCATCCCAAAGGTAACTTACGTGTTTAAAAGTCATTGAATTTGTATTTGACATTGTTTATATAATTTTAAATGTTATTCTATTATTAAATTGAGTTTCCAAAACCAACCAAAACGATTGATAAAAACATCAAAGCAATTCCGAAAAAGAAAACTTTATATGTTTTATCAGAAACTCCTTTCCATTCTTTTAAATAAAATCCCCAGAAATTAGCGGTCAAAATAATAGTTGACATGTGTAAAATCCAAGAACTTGCTCCGTTTCCTAACTTACTTTCTCCCATTCCGTAGAAGAAAAATTGTAAAAACCACATAGTTCCGGCAATACCAGAAAATAAAACATTTTTAGCAATAGGAGTATTTTTATTCGTGTAATCTCCAAATGTTTTATTTTTAAAGTTTAAGTACATACACCATATAAAATTGATGGTCAATCCACCCCAAAGTATCACGATATAAGTCACATTATTTTGAAACAAAGGATTAAAACCCTGAGCAACAGCTTCATCAGCCATTGGTTTCCCTGCTTCAATTCCGAAATTGAAGAAAGAACTTAAAATACCAGAAATAATTGCGATGATAAGACCTTTTACTAAGTTAAAGTCTTTATCCTTATCTTCATGACCTACTGCAAAATCTTTTTCTTTAAGCATCCCTGCTTTTCCTAAAAAAGCAATACCTATTATGCAAACCAAAACTCCAAACAAAACCATTTGGCCTCCCGTATTATGTAACATGTCGGTAAAAGAAACTTTGCCTTCTGTTGGATAAAAATTATAATAAATAGAAGGAACTAACGCCCCGAAAGCCGAGCAAAAACCTAAAGTTATGGAATTTCCTAAAGACATTCCTAAATAACGAACTCCTAATCCGTAAGTCAATCCTCCAATTCCCCAAATCAATCCCATAGTATAGGTAACCGTTTTGATTGATGAATCTGTATTACTGATAATGTCGGCAAAACCCGGAATAGTTAAATAAGCTGCGATTGGCGGTACAATTAACCATGAAAAAAATCCTCCTATAATCCAGTAGCTTTCCCAAGCCCAACCTTTGACCTTTTTAAAAGGCATATAAAAACTTCCGGAAGAAAAACCTCCAATTGAGTGAAAAAGAATACCAAGAATTGATTCCATAAATAATGTTTAAGTTTTAAGGTTAATTAATAGATAATGTAAAATAAAATAAAAGGAAATTGATAACTGTCCTGTACAGTCCTTGTATTAACAAATTTTATGAAGATTTTAAACATTTATGACAGATTTTGCAATATTTGTTAGAAATTCATTAGAATAAAATTTAAAAAAAGTTAATCTTTCAGACCAAATCCAACCAAAACCAGAAGCATCTACTTCATAAAAAAATTATACAACGGATCAAAACCCTCAACACACAAACGACAACAACAATCACTTTCTAAACAGTTTTGTAATGAAATTTTCAACAAAACCTTCACATCCTATTGTTTTTCAAACTGAAAATCATTAAATTAGAAGTCAATTCTTTTCCTGTTTTTTGTAAACAGCATAAAAAATATACTTATCGAAGTATCTGAAAATCTTTTTTTCAAATACTAAAAACCATAAATAATACCATTAAAAAAGTGAATTTATGAGTGAATATATTAAAATAAAACAGGGATTGAATCTTCAATTAATGGGTGAAGCTACTAAGAATGTGGTAATGATACCTATTCCTGAAACATTTGCCATAAAGCCGGATGATTTTATAAGTCTCAGCCCCAAACTTCTCGTGAAAGAAGGCGAAACACTTCTCTCCGGAAGCCCTTTATTTTATGACAAAAACAATGAAAAAGTTCAAATCAGTTCACCGGTAAGCGGGGAAGTCATAGAAATTCGACGTGGCAACAAAAGAGCAATTACAGAAATCCGAATACTGGCTGACCGGACTATCAAGTACCTTCAATTTGAAAAATCAAATCCTAATCTGTTAAACAAAGATGCAATTATCGAAAAATTATTGCTAAGTGGAATTTGGCCTTTCATTCGTCAGCGTCCTTACGGAATTATCGCTAATCCTACCGACGTTCCAAAATCTATATTTATATCAGCATTCGATACCAATCCTCTGGCTCCTGATTATGATTTTATACTCGCAAATCAGAAAATCAATTTTCAAACCGGACTGGATGCACTTAATAAATTAACCTCCGGAAAAATACATTTGAATATCAAAGCCAATGCAACTATTAGCACAACCTTTATTCAGGCACAAAATGTACAAATCAACAAAATTGCAGGACCGCATCCTGCCGGAAATATTGGAACTCAAATTCATCATATTGACCCCATAAATAAAGGAGATATTGTATGGTATATCAATCCACAGGATGTAATAATCATCGGTAAATTGTTTAATGACGGAATATTTGACGCACACAGAACCATAGCGGTTACAGGTTCACAAATTAAAAATCCGAAGTATTATTCGATACCTATAGGCACAGCCATAAAAAACCTTATTAATGATGCCGGTTTAAAAAATGGAGAAAACAGAATTATCAGCGGTTCGGTTTTATCCGGCTATCAAATACCCGATAATGGCTATTTGGGTTTTTATGATTCGCAAATAACCGTTATTCCCGAAGGAAATCATTTTGAATTTATGGGCTGGCTGGCACCCGGATTTAATAAATTTAGTATTTCCCGAACCTTTTTTTCCTGGTTAACACCTGATAAAAAACACCTACTTACAACCAATACTCATGGTGAAGAGCGTCCATTTGTTATGACAGGACAATATGAAAAAGTTTTCCCTATGGATATTTATCCGGTCCAACTCTTAAAATCAATTTTGATTGAAGATATAGACATGATGGAAAAACTGGGAATTTATGAAGTAGTTGAAGAAGATTTTGCTTTATGCGAATTGGTATGTACCTCAAAAATAAAATCACAGGAAATTATTCGGCAGGGACTTGCAATGATGCGTAAAGAGTTTGGTTAATTCACGCTGGCATTTCCCGTCAAATAGCTGCTTTTTGTTCATCCTTTAAAATTATTGAATTTGAAACCACTACGAAAATTACTGGACAACCTTAAACCTAATTTTGAAAAAGGCGGAAAACTGGAACGATTGTATCCGGCATTTGATGCCTTTGAAACCTTTCTGTTTGTTCCTAATCATACAACCAAAAGCAAAGGAACACATGTAAGAGATGCTATCGACTTGAAACGCACCATGATTTTAGTCGTTCTTTGTCTTGTCCCTTGTTTATTATTCGGAATGTGGAATGTAGGCTACCAGCATTATCAGGCTTTAGGTATTTCAAATAATACGATGACTGACAATTTCATCTTTGGTCTCAGTAAAGTGCTACCGCTTATTATTGTTTCTTATGGAGCCGGTTTAACCACCGAATTTATATTTGCTATTATTAGAAAACACACCATTAATGAAGGCTTTTTAGTCACCGGAATGTTAATTCCACTCACAATGCCTGTTGATGTCCCCTTGTGGATGCTGGCAGTTGCAACCATTTTTGCAGTCATCATCGGGAAAGAAGTATTTGGAGGAACAGGTATGAATATTTTAAATCCGGCACTTACAGCCAGAGCATTCCTTTTTTTTGCATATCCAACCAAAATGTCCGGAAATGAAGTATGGATTAATACTGAAACCGAAAAAGGACAAACCTTGGTGGATGCTTATAGTGGTGCCACAGCTCTGGGAGAAGCTGCCGCAGGTCATGCCAACAAAATTCCTGATATAACAGAATCTTTCATTGGTATTATTCCGGGATCTGTCGGTGAAACATCTACCCTTGCCTGTTTAATTGGAGCTGCTATTTTATTATACACAGGAATTGGCAGCTGGCGCATCATGAGTTCAGTATTTATTGGCGGATTTTTAATGGCACTCATTTTTAATCTGTTTGGGTTAAATACCCTAATGCAAATCACTCCTTTGCATCATTTAACTTTAGGAGGTTTTGCCTTTGGTGCTGTTTTTATGGCAACCGATCCTGTAAGTGCCGCACAAACGAATACCGGAAAATACATCTATGGTTTTTTAATTGGAATGCTGGCCATATTGTTTCGGGTTTTTAACCCTGCTTATCCTGAAGGAATGATGCTTGCTATTTTATTTATGAATGTGATGGCTCCTTTAATCGACCATTATGTAGTAGCTGCAAATATTAATCGAAGACTAAAAAGAGTAAAACCAATACAAAATCGAAATGAATAAGGACAGTAATAAAGCTACGTTTCTATTTTCCTCCATTATGGTAGTGGTGGTTGCCGTTATGCTATCGGTAACTTCGATAAGTCTTGCTCCCTACCAGTCAAAAAACAGCAGAATAGAAAAAATGAAAAACATTTTAAGTAGCGTTTCGATAATAACGGAAACTGCTGATACAGAACGCCAATTTGAAAAATCTATCAGCCAGCAAATTGTTTTAAACAACAAAGGAGAAGAAGCAACCGGAAAAATTACAGCTTTTGACATCGACCTGAAAAAAGAACTTGATAAAGCCAAAACAGCTAAAAAAGATGAACAATTATTTCCGCTCTTTATCTGTAACAAAGGCGGAAAAAACTTTTATATAATCCCGGTAAGAGGAAAAGGTTTATGGGGACCAATTTGGGGCTATATTTCTCTGGAAAGTGATATGAATACTATTTACGGAGTAAGTTTTGGACACAAAGGCGAAACTCCGGGACTGGGTGCGGAAATTGAAACCACTGAATTTCAACAACAATTTATTGGAAAAAAAATCTTTGACGAAGCAGGTAATTTTGTTTCTGTAAAAACCATTAAAGGAGGAGCTCCAAAGGGAGATTTACACGGTGTAGATGCCGTATCCGGCGCTACTATTACCAGTAACGGAGTTAATGAAATGTTTTACAGAACACTAAGCAATTACATCCCTTATTTTAAAAAAAATCAAACCATAACATTTACTAACCCTAAATAAAAAGACGATGAGCAAAGAAACAACTGCAGCTCCTGCAAAAGAAAAAATTCCAAAAGAGCCTTTGTTTTCCGCAAAAAACAAACGGCTTTTATATGACCCGCTCAATGACAACAATCCAATTACTGTACAAGTACTGGGAATTTGTTCGGCCTTGGCTGTTACGGTAAAAATGAAACCGGCTATAGTTATGGCTCTTGCTGTAATGGTCGTTTGTGCTTTTTCAAATCTTATTATTTCATTAATTCGAAATATCATTCCTAACCGCATTCGGATTATTGTTCAACTTACCGTAGTTGCTGCTATGGTTATTATTGTTGATCAATTTTTAAAAGCCTTTGTGTTTGATGTAAGCAAACAATTGTCGGTTTTTGTTGGACTTATTATTACTAACTGTATCATTATGGGAAGATTAGAAGCTTTTGCAATGGCCAATAAACCCTGGCCTTCCTTTTTGGACGGAATTGGCAATGGCTTAGGTTACGGAATAATATTAGTCATAGTGTCAATTGTTAGAGAACTATTAGGTTCAGGAGCATTAATGGGATTTCAAATCATCCCTGAATCCTTGTATAAAATGGGCTATTTTAATAACAGCCTCATTATCATGCCGCCTATGGCATTAATCATTGTGGGCATTATTATCTGGATTCAGCGCAGCCGAAATCAAAAGTTAATAGAATCCAAATAGACCGATTACAGTTATGATAAAAAAAAATGCACTATGGAACATCTAAATATTTTTATAAAAGCCATTTTTATTGAGAACATGATTTTTGCCTATTTTCTGGGCATGTGTTCCTATCTGGCCATTTCAAAAACTGTAAAAAGCGCTATCGGCTTAGGACTGGCAGTAACATTTGTTTTATCTATTTCAGTACCAACCTGTTATTTATTAGAAAAATACATTTTAAAAGCAGGCGCTTTGCAATGGTTGTCATCTGACCTTGCAGCCATTGATCTTAGTTTTTTAAGCTTCATTATGTTCATCGCAACCATTGCTTCTATAGTACAATTGGTAGAAATGATTATCGAAAAATATGCTCCGGCACTCTACTCTTCTTTAGGTATATTTTTGCCTTTAATTGCGGTGAACTGTTCTATTTTGGGTGGTGCTTTATTTATGCAGGAAAGAGAATACGCTACTTTGGGAGAAGCCAGCGTTTTTGGTTTGGGTTCGGGTGTAGGATGGTTTTTGGCAATCGTAGCTTTATCCGCTATTCGGGAGAAACTGCGATATTCAAATGTTCCCGCACCTTTACGGGGGTTAGGCATCACTTTTATCTTAACAGGATTAATGGCAATTGCTTTTATGAGTTTTATGGGGATTTCATTATAAATTGATAAAAAATGATCATATTAAACATCAATAGTACCACAATTATTTGCAGCGTAATTATATTTCTGCTGTTCAACTCACTGCTGGTGTATATCATTTTATATGCTAAGTCAAAACTAACTCCTTCCGGACAAGTAAAAATAACTATTAACGGAAAAGACGAACTGGAAAGTGAAGCTGGTTCTTCGCTATTGGCAACTTTATCCAATAAAAAAATATTTTTACCCTCAGCCTGTGGTGGCGGGGGAACCTGCGGTATGTGCAGATGTCAGGTTGTTTCAGGTGGCGGGCAAATTCTACCTACCGAAACTCCATATTTTACGCGAAAAGAGCAACAATCCAACTGGCGATTGGGGTGTCAGGTCAAAGTAAAACAAGACATGAAGATTATTATTCCGGATAAAGTAATAGGGATTAAAAAATGGGAATGCGAAGTGGTTTCAAATAATAATGTAGCTACTTATATCAAGGAATTAGTCGTGAAACTACCCGAAGGTGAATTTTTGGATTTTGAGTCGGGTTCTTACATTCAAATAGATGTGCCGGTCTGTGAAATTAATTTTAAAAAAGACCTGCACCAAATTGATAATCAATTTCAAGAAGATTATGATAAATTCAATATCTGGGACTTAAAAATGATAAATAAAACACCTCTTTTCAGAGCCTACTCCATGGCCAATCATCCGGCTGAAGGCAATATTATCATGCTCAACATTCGCTTGGCAACTCCTCCCCTTGACCGAAGAGCAGGAGGTTTTATGAAAGTAAACCCCGGAATTAGCTCTTCTTATGTGTTTTCATTAAAACCGGGAGACAAAGTAAACATAGCCGGACCTTTTGGAGATTTTCATATCAAACCCACAAAAAAAGAAATGATTTATATAGGTGGAGGCGCCGGAATGGCTCCTTTGCGTTCCCATCTTTTTCATCTTTTTCACACCGAAAAAGAAAGAGAAAGAAAAGTAAGTTTTTGGTATGGAGGAAGGTCTTCCAAAGAAATTTTTTATACCAATCATTTTCTGGAAATTGAAAAAGAGTTCCCTAATTTTCAATATAACATCGCCCTTTCTGAACCACTTCCGGAAGACAACTGGACCGGATATACCGGTTTTATCCATAATGTTTTATTCGAAAATTATTTAAAAAATCATGAAGCCCCCGAAGATGTTGAATATTACATTTGCGGACCACCAATGATGACTGCTGCTGTTTTTAAAATGCTTGACGAACTGGGGGTACCGCCTGAAAATATTGCTTTTGATGATTTTGGAGGATAAAAATAAGCCTATGAAAAAAAATCTAATCCTTCTTATTACATTCTTTCTTCTTTTAACTGCTTGTACTAATAAAGAAGTAATCAAGATTGAAGGAAATGCTCAGGGTACAACTTATCATATTAGTTATATAGCTCCTGATAATAAGAATTATAAAAGAGATATTGACTCAATTTTAAAAATCATCGATTTATCCATGTCAACCTGGATTCCGAATTCGATTATTTCTAAAATAAATGACAATGATAAAAACATTAGCATTGATAATTATTTTGCAGAAGTTTTTAAAAAATCAATTGAAGTTTCAGAGAAAACAAATGGTTATTTTGATATCACCATTGCACCATTGGTTAATTTTTGGGGATTTGGTGCTACCCCAAAAAAAACTATTGATAAGAGTAAAATCGACAGTTTAGTACAACTGGTAAACTACAAAATGTTGAAACTGGAAGGCAATAAAATCATTAAACAAAATCCAAAAATCCAAATTGATTTTAACGCCATTGCACAAGGATACTCGGTTGACATACTAGCTAATTACCTGGAAAACAAAGGGATTGCTAATTATTTGGTAGAATTGGGTGGTGAACTCAAAACCAAAGGAAGAAAAGGGGATGAAAACTGGAAAATAGGTATTGATACACCCAACGAAAAACCTACTGCTGAAAATCCTTTGAAAGCCATAATAATACTAGATAATAAAGCATTGGCAACTTCCGGAAATTATCGGAAATTTTATGAAGAAAACGGTCAAAAATTTTCTCACATTATTAATCCTAAAACAGGATATCCTGCCAGACAAAATCTACTGAGTGCAACAGTAATAGCCAATGACTGCATCACTGCAGATGCTTATGCCACTGTTTTTATGGTAATGGGATTAGAACAATCAAAAGTGTTTTTAGAAAAAAACAAAGAATTAAAACTGGAAGTGTACTTCATTTATAATGATAAAGGAATTTGGAAAACCTACATTTCAGAAGGATTAAAAAAATCTTTACAGGAAATACATTAAGATTTGCATTTTTCCTCTGGTTTGGCGCCACATATACCGCATACGCCACCTTCTCCCTGAATTAAAGGATTATTACTACTGCAGGTACCTGAAAAACTTCCGTTTTTTTTAACCAACAATTTGATAGCAATTCCGGCAATTCCAAAGGCTAAAACAACAATTGATATTACAATGGTCATCATAAATATTTATTGAGCTTTTGTTCCGGCGATATAGGAATCTAAATAATCAATAGTATGTTTTTGATTCTCCATAATCATTTTGACCACATCACCGATTGACACGATTCCAACTACCTGATTATCCACCAAAACAGGCAAATGACGAATTCTTTTATTGGTAATCAAATCCATACAATAATCTAATTTATCTGTAGGTTTTACTGTAATCAAATCGGCATCCATGATTTCATGCACCAAGGTATCTCTTGAAGATTTGTTCTTCAGAGCAATTTTTCGGGCATAATCCCTTTCAGATAAAATTCCTTTTAGAACATTATCTTCAATAACTAAAACAGCGCCTACATTTTTCTCTCCCATTATTCTTAAAGCTTCAAATACTGTAATAGTAGAAACTATAGAATAAACATCGCTTCCTTTCTCTTTTAATATTTGATTTACTGTCATGATAGATATTTTTTAAGTATCTTATAAATTTAACAAAAAAAAACGAAATCAGAAAAAGTATAACGAACTATATACCATTATAGTTTTATAGAACCTATTTTAAAAAAAGTTCACAAAGACCCTCTAAGTATCAGTTTAAAAGGGTTTTCTATATGAGCTTTTGAATTTTCCAGAACCAAATGAGCGGCTGTCATTCCCATCATTTTAAAATCGGTCGAAATGGTGGTAAGTCCGTTCATAATGTAATTTTTTAAGGGCGTTTCGTTATACGAAATCAAACCTACCTGCTTCCCTACGGTTAAATCCAGACTGATAATTTTGTCTAAAACCTTTACCAAATCCTCTTCCATCAAATTAATGTAAACCTCTCCTTCTTTTACCACCTCATCATCAAGGTTACTAATTACCTTAAAATGGAAAGCATAGTTGTAGCAAAAATTCTCAAATCCTTTTACAATTTCTTTTGGGAAATAACTATTTACCGGAAAAATAAGTTTTAAGGTATGGTATTTACTCAATGGTTCCAGAGCTTCGCTCAAAGCATTGTAAATATCCTGTTCAAAATTTTCATAAACTGCGGCAAATTCGCCTGTAATCCCCCGGAGTTTTTTTCCTACCAAAACTAGTTTGTCTTTAGGAATTTCGTCTATTAATTTACGGTAAGCATCCGATTTTTCAATAAAGTGAGGAATAATTACATAATGGGTGTATTCGTTTTTTTGTTGCTGCAATAATTTTTTAAATAAAGCATAATCATTATTATACACATAAAAGTCAATAGCAGCTTTATCTCCCAAAGTTGCAACAAAAGCATCATAAATTAATTTCTTGTGCGCACTGAGCTTATTAAACATCAAAAATATTTTGATATCCTGAGACACATTGGTATTAGCAATAAAATACCCCTTACCATGATAGGCTTCTAAAATTCCCATTTTACGGAGAATATTATAACCTTTTTCTATGGTAACTCTAGAAATTTCATATTGGAAACTGAGTTCGTTAATAGAAGGCATCGCATCTCCTTTTTGCAAAACTCCCTGTTTAATGGCATTCAATATAGCGTTTACTAACTGTTGGTATTTAGGTGTAGATGAAAATTCATCTATAGTAAGACTTGCTATTTTAGAAGGTTTTTTCATGAATCAATAACTACTTGAATTAAATCTGCACTGCTTCTTTCGAAACAAAAAACGACTTACAAAGTTAGTCATTACGTTCTTTAACTCATAAATACCGTAAATTTATTTATCAATAGCTTCTTTTTAACCATTCTTCCGGAACAGGAATAATACAGATATTCATACTTCGATTATCTTCGCTTAACATAGCCGACTGAATTTCGATCTTAGTGCCATCCGGACTCATCGTAGGATGCGGATGATCGGCGGCTGTGGCTTTATGTCCTGTAGAAAGTAATTTCATTTCATCTGTATGCCTATCAATTAAATAAATACTTCGCGAAAAATCATCACCTACTACCCAGCGACCGTCAGGAGATCCACTTACATGCCATAAACCACTTCCGGAATCCGTTTGACCGGCAATTTTCATTTCTCTTGTGCGTAAATTAACGATGGCTAATCCGGTAGGTTTTTCTCTGGTGCCCGAAGGTCCCCAGGCAGTTTCCTGACCCGGATTAGCTCCGCTTACGGCTGTACCGGTACTATCAAAACCCTGAATTTTTCGGTGTCCCATAATAGCCATAGCCACTTCGTCTTTACTAATTACGGCCTCATGCGTTACCCATTCGTAATCTGATTCGGGATATACGGGACGAAGCCCCGTTCCGTCACTCATAACTGTCCAGGTACGTTGCGGAGATTTCCCTCCCGTTTCCCAACAAAAAATAATTTCGCCCGGCATCCACGGATTCGTTTGGATATGCCCTATCTGAAACGGTACAGAAACCACATATTTCACTTCTCCGGTATGCACATTCATCGCAGCAATACCGGAAGGTCCGGCTCCCATTCTTCTGGGACCAAAATTCTCCTCCAATTTTGTGCCTGAAGGCAAATATTTAGCTGCATATTCTTTTCCTACTCTAAAATAAGCCCAGTTTTCATCTCCATCCAAAGCTAAATCGCCACCTGCACCCATTTCGGAATTAGTTGTTCCGCAAACACGTTGATAATAAGATGCTTTTTTAAGTTTTCCGGTCTCGCTATCTGCAAATAATTTGGCTAAATCAACTTCTACAATCTGCATGGATGATGACTTAAATTTTCTGGATTTATCCTGCTTAATTTCTGTTGAAATACTATCCCCTGCTTTTCTCATAAAAAACAGTTTCATATTGTTGCGGGCTACATTTAGCATTCCTACATAACCTCCTTCGGTAATCTGAACTATTTCACCCGTTTTTTCATTAACAGCCATCACTTCACGCGCTACTCTGTCAGAACGAAAAACAAGCCATTTTCCATCAGCAGTCCATTGATTATGGGTTTGATAAATCTTAGAATCGCCCATTGGTGTACTGGTAAGAAACGTGAGCATCGTTCCAGTTACCGGATCTTTGACTATTTTTTTTTCCGATGGAAAACGCCTTCCAATCTGAGCATTTACATTTGAAATAAAAAATAAAAAACTACTAAAAACCAAACCAAAAACAAACTGTTTCATATTTTAAATTATTTAAAATTGTTTATTTTTCACCTGTTTCAACTCTATATCTTTTAAAGATTCACTGTCTTTTATTGACAGCCTGCTCACATTTTTCATCTCAATCAGTGTCGGATTGCTTCCTTTAGCTGCTGTAACATTTCTAAATTTTATTCCTTCTACATCGTCTAAAATTAATGCCGGACGGGTTTCTTTACCTAACAAATAAAGATTAACATTATTCAATTCCATGCTTTTAGCATGACGAATAAAAACCCCATAAGCAGGAATCACACCAAACTTTTGTGGTTCGGGATATTCTTTTTCGAATTCCGGAACTTCTTGTTGAATATTCTCTTTTGATTCAGCATCCAACGGACGATACCAAATACTGATATTACTCAAACGCACATCTTCAACCGCATGTCCGGGAATACCGCTAATTAAAGTCGCAAAACGGGAATCAGCATTAAACACATTAATATTACTGATATTGATACGTCTCAAAACGCCTACCGGAGTTCCTTCTGGAGCACGCATTCTTCCTCCCAAACGTAAAAAAATTGGCGAATTTATAATATCACGCATCGTAATATTACTAATAGTTACATCTTCTAACAAACCACCATCAACCGTTTCAAGGGCTAATCCGCGGCAATATTCGAAAACACAATTGCTGATGCTAATATTTTTAAAACCTCCGTTTGATTCTGTTCCAAATTTAATCCGACCGGTAGGTCCTTCTTTATCGGGAACCAAATTCGCTTCATTGCGCTGATACGTTCCATTATAAAAAGTCCCGCGATCAAAACCACTTACACTACAATTAGTAATAGTCACATTTTCAGTTGGTCGTGCATAGCCAAGAGCAAAGGAGCTTTTTAGACAAATACCATCATCCCAGGGCGAATTGACACTGCAATTGGATACGCGAACATTTTTACAACAATCAATATCAATTCCGTCTCTATTTGTATCAATTTTTAAATTATCAATTGTCAAATTATCAACTCCTGTTGCCAATATTCCAAAATGTCCGCCATATAAAATAGTAAAATCTTTAAGGGTTACGTTACGACAAAGCTTTAAAGCAATCGCTTTATTTCCAATCGGAGCCCGGTACGGTCCTCCTCTCGAAAGTCCTTTTCCATGAATTATTCCCGGACCGAGAATAGAAATGTCTTCCAGATTTTCTCCCCAAATCAAACTGTTGTGCCAATGACTGTGTCCAAAATCCTGAAAAGTATCATTATTAGCAGCCTCCGGAGCATCATAACCTACTTTTTCAGAAGGCGTTGCGGCTAAAACAGTAGCTCCCTGATCCAAATAAATTGCAATATGACTTTGAAGCCGAATGGAATAACTAAGGTAGGTTCCCGCAGGAAAATAAATAGTACCTCCACCCGCTTTTACGGCAGCTTTTATGGTTGCATTAATAGCATCGGTATCTAAAGTTATACTATCTCCTTTTGCCCCAAATACTTTAACATTAAAAACCGTATCCGGAGCCGCCTGAAGACTGTTTAAAAATAACAATAAAAAACACCAACAAAAGTGATAATTATAAAACCCAACAAAGCCTCTGTCTCTTTTCATACTATTTACATCTATTAAATCAGTTGCAGCAATTTGCAATTTTAAAATAAAAACTTCATCCTGTAGTATCCTGTTTAAAAAACTATTTACATAAAAAAAACCGGTAAACTCTTTTGTTTACCGGTTTTAACATTAACTAAAATGAATTAAATAAATTACTTAACTGCTTTAATTCCTGCATGAGTAGGAACAACTTGTTTAATTGTTCCGTCAGCATTAAATTCCAGTTTATCGATACAAACTTCACGATGGAAACCTGCTGCGTCACCCATATTGATTCCGGTTGGGTATGAAAAACGATGATACACAATATACCATTCGTCTTTTTTAGGCACTTTTATAACCGAATTGTGTCCGGTTGCATAAATTCCTTCTGCTTTATTTCCCTGAATAACAATGTTATCTTTTGGCATTTCAAGCGGTCCAACTGGCGATTTAGAAATGGCATATCTTACTTTATAATTCGGACTTCTGGTATCATCTTCGCTCCAGAAAAAGTAATACAATCCGTTTCTATAAATCACATAAGTTCCTTCTCGGTAACTATTATTTACTTCGATAATTTTTGTTGTTCCAGGTTTTAACGAAACCATGTCCGGATTCAATTCGGCAACAGCCATATACATATTGCCCCAGTACAAATAACTTTTACCCGTTTTAGGATCGGTAAAAACATCCGGATCAATTTCCTGACCGTCTTTTATGCCTTCCGGTCTGCCGGCTACAATTGGTTTTCCACTGTCTTTAAAAGGACCTGTAGGATTATCCGAAACTGCTACTCCTACTTTTTGTGCTCCCGTATAATAATAGAAATATTGGTACTTTCCTTTTATCTTTTTCTCCACAATACATGGCGCCCAGGCATTTCTTCCCGCCCAAGGGACATCTTTCTTAAGATCTAAAATAGTTCCTTCTGCTTTCCAATCGACTAAATTATCAGACGAAAAAGCTTTGAAATAATAACCGCCCCAACCATCAAATCCGTCCGTTGTTGGATAAATATAATATTTCCCCGTTTTTTCGGCATATAAAACTTCAGGATCAGCATGATAACCTTCTAAAACCGGATTGTTATTAATTTGAGGATAAGCTGCCGGTTTGCCCCATTTAGCAATTAATCGTTTTAATTCAGTACGGGTAATTGGCAAAATCGTTCCGTGACGCGGATGAAAATCCATTGAAATATCATTATCAATTACGGTGAAATTTTCTAAATCTTTGGTTTTTGTAAATTGATATTTTCCTTTAGTATAAACATCATACATCAGAATGTACTCGTCAGAATTATTCAGTTTGAAAACACTGGAACCTTCCACTCCTTCTTTTGTTTTTTGCAAATAATTATCGTTTTCAGTCCAGTTTCCGGATGTCAAATCGGTAGTTGTTGCCACTTTAATACCCGGTGTATTGGTTTCGGTTTTATAAAAAAGATGGTAAACACCGTCTTTTTCGATAATATCTCCGTCAATACAGGCATTTCCTGATTTTGGAACAAACAATAATTTTGGAGCGCTTTCTAAAGCTGTAAAATCTTTATTGGCGTAAGCGTAATAAATTTTGTCCGGACTACCTTCATGCATCAAACTAAAGTAAATCATGTATTTACCCGCTTTGGCGTCATAAATGGTTTGTGGTGCCCAAACTCTTTTCAAGTTTTCATTTCCCGAAAATGTTTTCTGAAAATTTATTTTACTGCTTTGCCAATTTACCAAATCGGTACTTTTTAACAATACCATACCACGGTTACTACTCCATCCTTTTGACGAAGTCATATCGGTCAAAACCATGTAAAAAGTTTTGCCATCGGCGCCACGTAAAATATGCGGATCGCGAACACCACCCGTTTCACTGATAATTTTACTTTCAATTACCGGTTGGTTATTATTCAAATGGTAATAATGATAACCATCGGCGCTTATGGCATAACGTACTGCTTCTTCTTCGACAGCATTCCCTGTGAAATACACAAACAAATAGGCTGTCAAATCTTTTTCGGCAAGTACCGGCGGAACTCCGCTTTTATTTTGAGCTTTCGAAAATTGAAACAGCATTAAAAATAATGCGAGACTAAAACATACTTTCTTCACTATTTTTTACTTTTTAATTTATACAAAACCGAAGCATGTGCATTTAAGCTAACAACAACTTCGCCTTTAACCGCTCCTAATTTTTCGCCTGTCCACATATTTGTAACCTCAGCATTTTTAATCCCCAAATCAGCTAAACTTACTGCTACTTTCTCTGAAGCATTGTCTGAAATATTAAATAATGCTAAGTAAATACTTCCGTCTTTTGGATTTTTAGAAGTCACAGCTACTTTTCCGTCTTTTTGAAAAAGTTGTTTTACATTAGTTCCTTCACGGTGCATTTTTAAAACTTCAGCATTCGTCAATAACGATAAGGTAAAAGCATCGTTACTTGGCATATCCCCACCAAAAAACAACGGAGATTTGAAAATGGTAAAGAAAGTCATTAAAGTATATTGCTCGTCTTTTGTTAAACGAGACATTCTGTCTTCGCCACGTTCTCCTCTTAACGAAATTCTTCCTAACGGAATCATATCGCAATCAGGCCAAGTTCCCGGAGCGATATACGGATACCATTTTTGAGCCACATCCATTAAATGCGTAATGTGTGGCCAGGTATCCCAAACGTCGTCAACCATACGCCACATATTTGCATGAGAACTTACATGAGCAGCTGCCGAAATAGGCGTTTCGCCAGGTGAAGTACTCAAAACTATTTTGCGACCACATTTGTCGATTGCTTTTCTAATCAAATTGATTTCTGCTTCGTGATAAGGTCTCGATAAGTCGTCAATTTTGATAAAATCTATTCCCCATTGTGCGTACAATTCGAATAAAGAATCATAATATTCCTGCGCTCCCGGTTTATCGGCAAGAATAGTATAATTGTCTTTCAACCAAGTACATTGCAAATCTGTTGTATAAATTTGATCGGCAGTAATTCCGTTTGCTCCTTTGATAGGTAGTTTTTCTTCCACCGCTTTTTTAGGAATTCCGCGCATAATGTGGATTCCAAATTTCAATCCTTTGCTATGAATATAATCCGCTAATGGCTTGAATCCCTGTCCGTCTTTTGCTGAAGGAAATCTGTTCAATGCCGGTAAATATCTCCCGTATTGATCCATTACATAACGTGGATCTTTCTGATTGTAGCCTCCCGCCTTATCATTTTCCACAAACCATCTGATATCTACCACAATGTACTCCCAACCTGATTTTTTTAAATTTTTGACCATATAATCAGCATTGGCTTTCACCTCATGTTCTTCAACCGTTGAGCCGTAACAATCCCAGCTATTCCATCCCATTGGCGGAGTTTGGGCCCATTGTTTGAATTCGTCCTTCTTGAACGCTGTTTTTTGGGCATTGGAAGCAACCGATACCAAAACAACTCCTAGTGTCAGAGCAATTTTATTCTTTAATTTCATTTTTTGGTTTTTATATGTGTTAATATTACACTTCAAATATAACGAAGTTTTTTTATTATAAAAATTAAGCTGTCTGCTAAAAAATAACAAACAGCTTAATTTATAAAGAAACACTAATTATTTATCCTTTTTCGGACGACTTATTTTACGTTGATTGTAACTTCCGCTGTTTTTAGCCATGGACTGGAAAACTGAACTTTGATAGGCTCATTTGTTCCATTTGCCTGAATATAAGCTAAAATATGTCCGTTAAAAGCGCGTTGTGCATTATCGGTATAATCGGTCATATCCGAATTATTTCCGGCTTCCAATCCTAATAAAGTTGCTGTACCACTGATTATTTTACACGTAATTTCGTTATCAGAAACCATTACCGGAACTCCGTTCTCATCCACTAACTGTAACATGATTTCGGCAACTCCTTTGTCTTTATTAATCACTTTATCGGCAGTTTTTACAACAATAGCCTGAGGTTGTTTTGAAGAAGTAATAGCATAACGACTCACTTCTTTATTGTTTTTATCCAATCCTACTGCTTCCAGTTTTCCGGACTGAAACGGAATATCCCAGGAAATAATTCCCACTTCTGAATCATAGTTTTTCACTTCGCCAACCACTTTTCCGTTTAATTCCAAACGCGCTTTAGCAGCATTCGTATAACAAACTACTTTTACTTTTTGACCTTCGTTGTAATTCCACAATGGCCATGCATCCATTGAAAGGTCTTTTTTGTTTGGGTTATTAGAAAGATAAGTTCCAATATAAATCATTGGTTTCTCTGACCAAAGTGACTGACGGAAATAACCTCTAGGCTTAATCTGTCCGGCAAAATCAACCAATCCTGAATAGAATCCTCTTGACGGCCATCTTCCTGATTCTCCTAAATAATCGATACCAGTCCATAAGAATTGACCAAAAATATGCTCGTTATTTTTTACCGCTAACCAAGCCTCATAATCATGACGGTTTTCGCTTCCAAAAATGACACGTTTAGGATATTTCTTGTGATCCGATTGGTATTTGCTTTCTGTGTAATTGTATCCAGTAATGTCCAAAGCTCCCGGATATTCCGTTTCATTAGACATTGCCACTCCGGCTAAACCTGCCGTTGTAGGACGTGATTTGTCGTATTTTTTAACCGCAGCAACCAAACGTTTTGCGATAGCTCCCAAACGCATCGCATCCGGAGCATCTTTTTTATAACCTCCGTAAGCCGCTTGCGAGAATCCTGTATCTCCACCTCCTGCTAAAACAGGGTGCGAATACGGATCATTAGGATAATCTACTTCGTTACCAATACTCCAGGCAAAAACAGAAAGGTGATTTCGGTCACGACGAACAAAATCTTCCAAATCTTTCTCAGCCCAATCAGCAAAAATATCAAACGACCCTTCAAATCCAGGAGTTCCCTGATTCCATCCTTCTAACCATTTGCGTTTTGGGAATTCCCATTCATCATAAGCTTCGTTTAAAACTAACAATCCTAATTGGTCACACAATTCATAAAAATCAGGTGCCTGAGGATTATGACTCGTACGCACTGCATTTACTCCAATTTCTTTTAAGGTTTTCAATCTTCCTTCTAAAACTTCGCGTGGAACTGCCGAACCTAATACTCCCGCATCGTGGTGCAAACAAACTCCTTTTATTTTCATCCATTTGCCATTTAAAGCAAATCCTTTATTAGCATCGAATGTAAAATTACGGAAACCTGTTTGAGTTGTAGAATGATCGATAACTTTACCGTCTTTTAAAACAGTCGTTTTCAATTGGTACAAATTAGGATTTTCCAAATCCCATAACTTAGGATTATTCACTTTTATTTTCGCAGTAATTTTCCCTGACTGATTAGCAGCAATTGCTACAGTATTAGAACTTTTCGCTACAGTTTTTCCATCATTAGCAATTAACTCGTTAACAACGGTCAAATTAGATTTTTCAGATGAACCATTTTCAACCTCAACCTCAACATTTAAAGTTCCTCCTTTTTTATTCACTTCCGGATAAGCATACACGCCCCATTGTGCAATATGCACCGGATTAGCATACACTACCCAAACATTTCTGTAAATTCCGGAACCAGTGTACCAACGGGAATCAGCACTCTTACTATGATCCACACGAACAGCAATGGTATTTTTTTCTCCATATTTAATATAAGGAGTAGCGTCATAAGCAAAAGAAATATATCCGTTAGGACGTTTTCCTAAAGAATGTCCGTTAACGAAAACTTCACTTCGATTGTACACCCCTTCAAAATACAAGAACACTTTCTCTCCTTTTTTAGCTGATGGCACAACCATAGTTTTTCTGTACCAGGCAATGCCTCCCGGTAAAAATCCTGTTGCACTTGCCAGAGTTGGGCTCAACTGTCCTTTAATACTCCAATCATGAGGAACAGCAACTGTTTGCCACTTGCTGTCATTAAAAGAATTATCCTGAAAGTCTTTATTGTCTTGCAGAATAAATTTCCATTGATCATTAATTTTTTGAGAATCTCCAAATCCTATTTGACTGAATGCAGAGGTGCAAGAGCAAACCAGAAATGAGAGAAAGATTTTTTTTGTTGTTAACATAAATTATATTTTTTAATAAAGTAAGAGGGTCCTATATCATTCTGAATTTCTATAAAGACAGCTTAAAAAAGCAAAGAAATGATTAAACCTTAATAGTTATGAGGGGTAAATTGGTAAAATAAGTACTATAAAATTACCCAAAGTTATCTTTTTTGAATTTTATAGTACCAAATCTTATTTATAAACACCTACATAAGTGACTACTGCTCTGGCCGGAATTTCAAAATTATCTGCAGCTACATCTGTTCCTTTTTCCAAACTTTTCAATTCAGAAGTAACATAAGGTGTTAGTGCATTATTTACCAATGTACCGCCGGAAAGATTCAGCTTATAGGTTCTTGCAGCAGTTCCGAAATTAACTGCAACAACTACCATTTTTTTAGTCGCTTCATCTTTATAAGCAGTAACCATAACATCGGTCATAGCTGTCGAATTATCCAAATTTAGAATTTGAACCCTTTGCATTCCCGGTTTTACAAAGAAAGAAAAATTTCCAAAAGCCCAAAGAATTTTAGAATCCCTAACATAACCATCATATTTGCAATAATTAGCATCTCCGGCTCCTTTTGTGATTCCGTCATCAACATGAACCAATCCGTCTTTGTAATCGCCACGGCTTACCGCTGTCCACCATTGCCAAGAAGTTACACCTCCAATTGAAATATCGGTACTAATAATACGGGCTACCCAAAGAGCAGTCTGCATTCCTAAATCCCTTCCCGGTCCTGCTCCACCTGGTAATTCAGCTGTCCCCGGACTCTCAAGAATAGAATATTCAGAAGCCCAAACACTCAATCCTGGAACGCTTTGGGCTCTATTTGCAACAGCTTGTCTTGACGAAATCAACTCACTTATTGGCCATGCCTGCCAGTAACTGTGCCCTGAAATTGTCTTTTTAACATTAGTCAATCCTGCAATGTTTTTAGTCGAATTCACTCCAAAAAAATAATCAATTTGATTCGAACGATTTTCTTTTCCGCTTACTGTTTTATACAAAGGTTCGAAAGCACCTGCTTCTCCCACAACAATTTGTGAACTCAAACCTTTAGCTTGTAATTTTGGAGCCAAGGTATTTACAAAACTATAAATATTAGCATTTGATGCCGGAGAACCTTCCTGTCCTGAACCATCCCATTCGTATTGCGGCTCATTAAACGGACTCACATAATCGATGGTTAAATCATGTACTGATTTTAATTTATCAATTGCATTTACCCAAAAATCAGCCAGTTCAGGCATTTTACCATCTTTTAGATTGTAAAAAGTGTTAATGCTGGCATGCGCTTTTCCATTTTGAGTTAAATAAACCGGCGCACTATTGGTAAATGCCAATAATTTATCTACGCCACGTTCTTTAGCAGCTTTCATAAACCATACCTGACCTGCCTGCTTACTCATATCGTAAGTTACTCCATCAGTAGTAAAACATTCTGTACGTCTCCACTCATCGGTAATATCACTGGCATCTCCTTGTTCTGTACTTCCCGCACCAAGGTTAAAACGCCACAATGACAAACCAATTCCTTTAGGATTACCATCGGCATCTACTTCTTGGCTAAACAACAAATCGGCTATAGCGTTCTTTTTATCCGAAGGCCAGTTTTTCCCAATATTATTACATTGCCAGGCATCAGAAGCTCCAAAACTCTCCATTGTTTGCAGATTTGCATCCAGATTAATTTTTAATTCTCTTATTGTTTCAGCAACTGGCTCTGAAGTTTCATTGTTATCCGACGAACAGCTAATGAATGCTGAACTCATTGAAAATAAGCCTGAAAACAACAGGCTTAGTTTATATTTTTTTATCAAATTCATATTAATAATTTGGATTGGTAATTATTCCTCCGCTTAAATCGACTTCTAATTGCGGTATTGGCCATACTAAGTGTTTGGCCGGATTAAAATTGATTCCTTTGTCCTGAGCTTCTTTGGTATTAGTTGTTTCATAAGGATCGGTCGAATTCAAATTGTATTGTACAAAAGTTCCGTTTGGTCCCATCAAAGATTCGATAACCGGTTTTCCTGTACTCGGATCTTTTTCTCTTCGAATATCAAACAAACGCAAACCTTCGAAAGCCAATTCTAAACGACGCTCTTTGTAAATTTTTCTCAAAAGATTAGGCCCAGCCATTCCTTCTACCGGATCTAAATCCACTCGGGCTCTTACCACATTGATATCGGCCATTGCTCCATCAGCGTCATTTAAATGATAATTTGCTTCGGCTCTTGTCAAATACATTTCGGCCAAACGAATCAATGGGGTGTTTAATGGTAAATGTCCGTCTTTCTTATCTAAAGAACGACGTGTAGCTATTGGAATATAATATTTACGACAGATACGTCCCGATTTATTATCATTCAAACTGAACTTATGTGTTGGATTCAACACCTCATCTCCGTAAGCTGCTTCACCCCATTTCGTAATAGTACTTCTGCGACGAATAACATCTCCTTCTGAAAGATAAGCGTTTTCTAAATCACTCGTTGGCATACACCATCCCCAACCATCAAGAACATCAGCAGCATCATTACTTGGAAAATTCTTTTTATCCTCTCCTCTGGCTCCGGAAAAAGTAGGTATCATACTTCCTAAATTTTTATCCTGAACACCTGAAGATTGGGCTTCTAGAATTGATTCCACTCCATTATGGTTGTTAACATCCCAAATGTTTAAGAAATTTGGTTCTAATTGATAGGGTCCTTCAGTGATTACTTTGTTAGCATATTGTTTTGCTTCAGCCCATTTTTCCTGAAACAACGATACACGAGCCAGTAAGGCATAAGCTGCCCACTTATTAATTCTTCCATTTCTAAATACTTCAATGGTTTCTAATTTCTCAGCTGATGCTTTTAAATCTGCCTCAACCTGAGCGTACACTTCTGCAACTGAACTACGTGGTAATTTTAAATCATTAGTCCCCAGAACCGTAGTATACAATGGAACACCTCCGTAATTATTAACTAACTCATAATAGCAATAGGCACGAACAAATAAAGATTCTCCTATATATTGATTTTTTTGAGACTCACTAATAGGAGCTAATTCCATTTTAGCCAAACCAATATTACAGGATTGAATCGTGTAATAATGAGCGGTGTACATACCGTTTAAATTCCCCATATTATCGGGAGTAATAAGATATTGAGAAGCTGGGCGGTGAGAGCTGTTGTCTTGCCCTGTATTTCCCATCCAGGCATCATCAGTTGCCATTTCGTTTGTCATTCTGGGTGCAACTAATACCCACCATTCATTAGGTAATAACAATCGGTGTGTTAATTCGTTTACGTAATTTTCACATTCCTGCGCCGTTTGAAAATAATTCTCTAAGGTTTGTTTTCCTCTTTCGTTTTTTTCAATAAAATCGCTACAAGAAACTGCAACAGCAGCAAAAGTTAGTATTGATACTATTATTTTTTTCATAATTCTTTAATTAAAATGCTACATTAAGTCCCATAAGGATAGTAGGTTGTACCGGATAATTCCATCCTCCAAAACCGGATCCTTTTACTCCATCACCTTTACTAGTGTCTCCTCCACCAACTTCCGGATCTACACCTGAATATTTGGTCCATGTCCATAAATTTTGACCTGATAATGAAATTCTTAATTTATCAAATCCAAATTTGTTATACAGAGAATATCCTAGCTGAAGATTTTTCATGCGCAGGAAAGAACCATCTTCTACATAAAAAGAAGAGAATTTGCTAAAGTTCTCATTATTATCATCTTTAGAAAGTCTTGGAATAGAATTAGAAGTTCCTTCTCCATGCCATGCCATTTGATCTAATCCGCTTACTTTGTTTGTTAAACTAGCTCCGTTATATAGATCTGAAATATTTTGATTTACCAATTCATTTCCAATACTGGAATAGAAATTAGCCACTAAATCAAAATTTTTGTAAGCAAAATTCAAATTCAAACCAACATTATAATCCGCCCATGGTGACCCTATTTTTGTACGGTCTTTATCATCTAATTTTCCATCACCGTTTACATCTTTGAAACGAATATCACCCAATTGCGCATAAGGCTGTAATTTAGTCCCGTGCTCATCCGTATGAGCATTTAATTCCGTTTGATTTTGGAACAAACCATCAGCTACATATCCGTAGAAATAACCAGGCTCTTCTCCCTGAACCGTTAAAGTTCTGTTGCTGGCTCCGTAAAGTTTTTCTCCATCTGTAGATAAAGAAACCATTTTTACATTTACGGTAGTAAACGTTAAATCGGCACCATAAGAGAAATCACCTTTTTTATCTTTATATGACAAAAGCAAATCGATTCCGTTAGAACGCATCGAACCAACATTTGTCCAAATAGTAGCATTAGCAGGGAAACCACTATAAGTAGGAAACTGTTTTAAGAACAACATGTCTTTTGTCGTTTTTTGGTAATATTCTAACGAACCAGAAATTTTGTTTTTCCACAATCCAAAATCAAGACCAAAGTTTACATCTTCTACCACTTCCCAACGAATATCCTGATTAGCCATTGAGGAAGGATAAGAAGTATCAACCACATTACCATCGATAACATAATAACCTTGTCCAATATTAGACTGATAAACTGCTGCTGGTAAATTTTGATTCCCTACTCTACCCCAACCCGCTCTGAAAGTTAAATTATTTACCACTGAATTGGCATCAGCCATAAAATCTTCATTTGAAATTCTCCAAGATGCTGACGCTGCCGGGAAATTAGCCCATTTATTATTAGCCATAAACTTAGAAGAACCGTCACGTCTAAAGGAAGCTGTTAAATAATATTTGCTATCATAATTATACGAAAAACGTGAAATGTATGACATTAAAGAGCTAGACCAAGATGTTCCGCTGCTATTTCTATTTTTAGTAGCAGCACTTACTTCTCTCATTAAATCAGAATTATTTGGCACTCCTTCTCCATAACCCCAAACATCTGATGAGTCATAATTTTCCATTGTTAAACCTCCCATCAAACTTACATTGTGCTTTTCAGCAAATGTTCTGGAATATGTTGCAGTAGATTGCCATGTCCAATCCACATTGGTAGTTGCTTTTCTTTCTACACTATTGATTTCAGCTTTTTCGTGAGCCGCATCAATTACAAAATCGGGTCTGAATATATTTTGAATTTTATTTCCAAACTCAATAGATCCCTGCGTACGGATAATTAATCCTTTTACTGGTTCGTATTGCAAATAAGCATTCGAATTCAAATTGTACAAATCGCTATAATCATCATATCTTTTTACAGCTGCAACCGGATTCCATACATACGAAGGAGAACGGGCGTAAATACTGTATTCATTTTCAGTTCCGTTTAATTGATCAGCCGGTTTATAAATTGGAGTAATCGGGTCAATCTTAACAAAATCAGCCCAGTTACCTGGTCCTCCCCAAGTTTCATAACGTGGATTTAAGGTTACACCTGCCGAGAATTTATCGGTAAATTTAAAATCATTAGCAATTCTGGCAGTCAATCTTTTCCATCCTCCAATTTCATAAAAAGAATCTGAATTATAATAGTTCAAACTTATAGCATACGTATTTTTTTCAGAACCACCTGAAACACCTATAGAAGCATTAGTTACCGAAGAAGTTCTGTCAATTCCTGCTCCCCACCAATCAGTAGTTTTTCCTCTGTAATGTTCAGCATTAGGCAAATACTCGGAATAACCTGAATTAGTATAAGCCGTATTTAAAATATTGGCATAATTTTCAGCATTAGCCATACTGTACGGTTTATTCATAATTTGATAACCCGTACTCATGTCAACCGTAAATTTTGTTTTACCGGCTTTTCCTTTTTTAGTAGTAATCAGGATAACCCCATTAGACGCACGAGAACCATAAATAGCACTCGCCGAAGCATCTTTAAGTACATCCATCGATTCAATTTCATTATTACTTAGGAAATTAATACTGGTTCCCATCGGAATTCCGTCAACAACATAAAGCGGATCAGTACTTAAGTTAACCGTAGAAATTCCACGAATCAAAACTCTTGGTTGTGCTCCTGGTCCTCCGGCTCCGGTAATTTGAACCCCTGCTACTTTCCCCTGTAATGATTCGGTAACGTTACCAACTGTCATCGTTTGCAATTCTTTTCCTTTTACAGAAGCAATCGAACTGGTAACATCTTTCTTTTTTACAGTAGCATAACCTACCACAACCACTTCTTCTAAGGTTTGATTGTCTTCACTTAAAGTAACATCAATAGTTGTTTTTTGACCTACTGGTATTGTTTGCGAAGCAAATCCAATAAAAGAAAATTCAATTTGTGCGTCTTTATTAGGTACAACTATCGAATACTTACCGTCAAAATCCGTTGAAGCAGAAGTTTGTGTCCCTTTTACAAAAACATTTACTCCCGGAATTGGAACCGCTGCTTTGTCTTTTACAGTTCCTTTTACTGTAATTTGTGCAAAGGTTGTAACACTGCATAACACAGCTATTAACAAGCCTATATATTTGTATTTCATATTAAAATATTTTATTAATTAATTGTTATTAGCTTATAACAAACTATTTTTTAGTGATAAACACTCTTTCCAATTCAGTATCCAAAATCACTTTATAAACTCCTGCGGCAGCCGGATATTTAGCATTTCCGTTTTCTCCCGGCGACATGGTTGCGATTCCGTTTTTAATTAATCTCCAGGAAGGACTCCACCATTGACCAGTAAAGGTTGCTTCCATAGTTCCTGTCAATGTATATTCTCCAACTAATTGATATGGATTATTTGGATTATTTGCTAAATGTAAGCTTGTCTGAACCCACGCATCCCAAGTATCCCAGGTAGCTCCCTGAATTCCGCCTCCGCAAACACTCACAAAAGGTCTTCTCAAAGATTCTGTATCATGCCATAAACCATTTGCCACATCTGCCCAAACTTTGCTTGTTGGTGTATATTTAGTCACCGTATAAACTAAAGTACTAGGGTTTACTTTTATTTTATAATAACCTTTTGTTGGTAAAATAATCGGTGAAGAAGTCACATCATCTACTAAATCTCCTGAAGCATTTAATCCAAAACAGTGTGGAGCAAAATCAGCTTCCTGACCTAAGAAATACACTTCCTTGTTGTCGGTATCAGCATAATATTTAAATTCAAAATCCTGTCCTGATTTTTCATGGAAATACATTGGAACACCTACTGCATCCGTTGTTAAATTAGTTCCCTTAGGCTGATCGCATAAATAAATGGCCGGATATTCATTAGTAGCCACAATATTAATGTTTAAAGTTCCCATATTTGGAATGGCAAATTTATCCTTTGCAGTAATTGTTAATACGTACTCAGCAGCGGTAATTGGCAAGGTATACGTCTTATTAAAAGTATAAGATTGAGGAGCGCCTTCTAACTGAACCATTTCATCAATGCCTAAAACTTCACATTTTACCTGTATATAATCAATTCCGGAATCATCATTCACTACAAAATTTACCGGTAATTGGTTACTGGATGACAACAAAATAACAGCTCCTTCTTTAGGAGTAATCATACTAATTGCCGGTGCACTAAACTCCCCATCCAAACGTAAATTAATTTCCTGTTCAATGCTATTTCCGGAAACATCAGTGATGGTTAATTTAATTACAAAAGATTCCGAAACACCTCTGTCTGAAGGAACTTCAAAGAAGTAACTTAAATCATAAGTGGTTAAAAGAGGATCTGTTGAAAAATTAATCATCTTATCCAAATCCAATTCAGGAATTTGAATTCTTACATTTTTCAACCCTAAATCATCTGCTAAAGCAGCTTTAATTTCAAATTTTCTGTTGGGAGCTCCATAAATTTCATTAGTCGCCACCACAACCGTAGGATCATCTGACGAAGGATAACTTGATTCATCTTCCTGACATCCTGCGAACAGCATAACAAAAAAAGTTAGCAAAAATAAATACGAGAGTTTATTCATATATTTTAGTTTTTAGAGGAATTTCGAATGAGAAATTTCCTTTTGATTTAATAGTAATTCTACATCTTTCATTTTATAATAAGTAGTACAAAATTTCAGGGAGTTTCTTTACTTTTCATACGCAATCAGATTTGTTTTTGGTTAATAATTAGTGCTTATAGTTTGTTTTTATTTTATGATAATTTAACATAACAGAAATCTTAAATTCTAAAATTTCATTTATCATCCTAGCAAAGAAATAACTAAATGGCACCAATTAAAGGGGGTAAAATGGAATAAAAAACAGGGGGATTTGGCAAAACACATGGATATATTCATCAAAAAAGACTATTTAACAAAAAAACATTACTTTTTTTACTTTATACTTAATTTACAACAATTTGTTTTTAATTATATATAAAAAATCCTAACCGTATTATTAATACGATTAGGATTACAATACTAACTCCTTTATTTTTTACTAAAGAATAACTATTTTATAATATTCAAATCTTTATTAAAGGAATCTTTATATTTCTTGACATAAGCCGAAGGAGTCATTCCAAAGAGTTTCACAAATTGTTGCCTGAAATATTTTTGATCTTCAATTCCTACTTCAATTCCTACCTGAGTTATATTGATATTTTCTGTAAGTAGCAACATAGCCGCTCTTCTCAATCGGACAGAACGAATAAAAGCATTCAAAGTATCGCCTGAAATAATCTTAATTTTGCTATACAAACTCTTATGACTCATTCCTATTTCGGAAGCAAAAGTTTTAATTGTAAAATCTTTGTTTCCCATATTAGCCTCAATAATTGCAATACATTTATTTAAAAACTCCTGATATTCGACCGGTACTTTTTGACTGTTTTCTTTCAAAGTAATACTATCCAGAAAATAACTTCTTAAATTCCCTCTGTTTTTCAATAAGGTATTTACCCGTGCCAACAGAAGTTCATCATTAAATGGCTTAGTAATATAATCATCAGCGCCATCGGTAATTCCCTGTAAATGGGTTTCCGGATTGCTGGAAGCCGTGAGCAGAATTACCGGAATATGCGATAGCTGCTCGTTTTCTTTTATCTTTTTACATAATTCCAAACCATCCATAATTTCCATCGCAACATCCGAAATTACAATATCCGGCATGTACTTTTTCGTCAGTTTCAAACCTTCCTGACCATTTTCGGCTTCATAAACCAAATAAAATTCAGAAAATAACGCCACTAAATAGTTCCGGATTTCAACATTATCATCAATAATTAAAACCGATTTTTTACTAGTCAATATTTCGTTATTCAATTCTTTGTCTAAATTTTCAAGTGCCGGCTGCTCTTTTTTATCCAATTCATCCACCAAAAGTTCTTCGACTAATTCACTCATTTTAGGTGCAACCAAACTAATAGGTAAATCTTCAAAATGCTCCCGCCCTTTTAAAAATTGTACCGTAAAACGGCTTCCTTTTCCTAATTCACTTTCGCAGGAAACACTTCCTTGGTGTTTATCCACAAAATATTTTACAATATAAAGTCCGATTCCAAAACCGGTACTTACCGAAGCCCGAACCTCTAACTGTTTGAATTTTTCAAAAATTGTTTCAAGGTTTTTAGAAGCTATTCCCGTTCCTGTATCGGAAATCTTTACAAAAACTTCTTTATCACTTTCCGTTAACTTAAGACTAATTGCCCCGGATTCCGGAGTATATTTAAATGCGTTAGAAAGCAAATTGAACAATGAAATTTCAATTTTTTCATAATCTCCAAAAATAAAAACAGGATACTCCGGTTTTTCAATCGAATAATAAATCTTCTTATCCTTAGCCTGAGTTACAAAACACTGAAAAACTTCTTCGCACAAATCGTTCATGTTTATTTCCGATAAACGCAATACATCAGCATCATTTTCGGCTTTTCTAAACAATAACAATTGATCAACTAAACTCAACAAGCGTCGGGCATTGCGATAAGCTACCTGTAAATCAGCTTTAGAATTATTTTCGGCAGATTCTTTTTTTAATTCTTTTTTTAACGGATTAATAATAAGCGAAAGCGGCGTTCTGAATTCATGAGAAATATAAGTAAACATCGACGATTGTTTCTCGGCTATTTCCTTTTCTTTTTCCCGTTCTAATTCGGCAATTCTTACTTTATATTTTAATCGTTCCTTGTATTTGCTGTACTTTATATAATTATAAATAATAGCTCCGCCAATTATCAAATACAAAAGATAAGCCCACCAGCTTCGGTACCAGGGTGGTAAAACTATTATTCGAATCAGATTTTGTGCACCATCTGATTTATCCTGAAAATTGGATGTTTTTACTTTAAAAATATAAGTTCCCTCCGAAAGATGCGGATAATTAGCTTTTCGAAGCTGCCCCACATTACTCCATTGGTCATCCCAGCCTTCTAAAAAATAGGAATAATTAACTTTATCGGCATTAGCATAATCTAAAGCAACAAATTCGATAGATAAAGTCGTCTGATCATAAGGTAATCGGATTTCTTTTATTTGACGTTCCTCATTCCGCTCCGAAATCAATTCGGGTTTGGTTTCAATAGCTTCGTTGTTGACACTTAAATCCGAAAGAAGAATTTTACTTTTAGGAGCAAATTCTTTGACCGTTTCGGGATAGAAAAGATTAAACCCGTTTATTCCTCCAAACAAAAATTCTCCCGAATCCAATTTTAAAGCCGCATTAAAACTAAACTGATTGCTTTGTAAGCCGTCATTTTTAGAAAAATTTCTAAAAGTTTGCGTCTTCGTATTTAAACAACTCAAGCCATTATAAGTACTCATCCACAAATTACCGTTTTTATCTTCCAGAATTCTCAAAACCGTATTAGAAGACAAACCTTCGGCTGTGGTAAAACGCTTATAAGTATTGTTTTTTCTGTTAAACAAAAGCAAACCTCCTTCCTGAGTTGCTATCCAAAGCTGTTTGTTTTTATCCTCATGAATAAAGCGTATTGGATAACCAACCGTAATTTTTCCGTACTTTTTTCTCGTTTTATCAATCCAAAAAACAGCCGTATAATTCCCGCCCCAAAGTTTCCCATCGGCAGTTTCGGTTAAACATTGTAAATTAGAAATGTTTTTATCGTAAAGTTCAAATGCTTTTTTACTTCGGTTAAAAAGATACAAACAACCTTCATTCGTCGCACTCGCCCATAAATTCTTTTTGGAATCTTCATACACCAGCCAAATATTCTTTTCCAATTGTTTGGTGTAAGGATTGTAGCAGGAAAAATGTTGTATAGAATTATTTTTAGGATTAATTCGGTTAACACCTCCCGACCAGGTTGATACCCAAATTTCATTATTTACATCGCGAATGACAGAAGTAATAAAATTACTCGTTAAATAATTGCCTGAACCTGAATTGCTGGTATAAACCTGATAAGTATTATTTTTTCGGTTCCAAAAACGCAATCCGGCTCCGTCAGTCCCAATCCATAAATTTCGATTTTCATCTTCACAGGCCGATAAAATAAAATTTTGAGCCAGATTATTGTCTTTTGAAACATACTTCACCGTTTCAAAATACTTAGGAACCGCACTAAGCATACTTACTCCTCCGCGGAGTGTACCAAACCAAAGATTTCCTAAATGATCTTCATAAATACTCCAAACAGCACTACTTTTAACTATTGATTGCGAATTATTTTTTTGATACGGAATCAATTTTTGACTTTGATTATCTAAAATATAAAGTCCGCAGCCATCGGTAGCAATCCATAATCGGCTATTCGTATCCTGATAAATATCGGTAACAATACATTTTGCAGAAAAATAATTATCTGAAAGCGAGTTGGTCTTCGTATCAAATAAAAACAAACCTTCATCGGTTCCAATCCAAAGATTCCCTTTCCCATCGCTTCCCATACATTTCAAATCAAGACGAAATGGCGCAATCAATTTCAATGTTTTAGAATCAAAATGGTACTGGCAAATTCCCAAATTTCTAACATAAACCCAAACCCGATTAGACTTAGCATCTTTCTCTATTGCCAAAGCATCATAATCCACTGTCTTTTTGGAATTGGAAATTGTCACTTTTTTTCCGGCAAATGAATTTCCTTCAAAAGCAAGCAAACCTGAATTTTGCGTTGCCAATAAAACCAGCCCTTTTGAAACCGATTTTATCTGATGCACAACATTTTTTAAAACAACAACACTTTCCTTCTCTTGAAATTTTGCCTGAAAAAATAAAGCTTTCGACTTATCATAAACACTTGCTCCTTTATTTCCTCCTACCCAAATATTTCTATTTGCATCACCTTCCAAACAATAAACCGTATTATTCGATAAGGAATTTTGGTTCCGTATTTCATTTCTAAAAGTCTTAAAAGTATAGCCGTCATATCGGTTCAGTCCATCATAAGTCCCGAACCACATATACCCTTCTTTGTCCTGATAAATAGTTGTTATCGAATTATTAGAAAGTCCATCCGATGCGTCAAGAAATTTAACCGAATGCTCCTGAGAAAAAAGAACAAACGGATACAAAAACAACTGTAATAAGAAGACTAAATATTTCAAAATTTAAAGATTAGATTAAAGCTGCTGCAACGAAACAGCCTGCCAATTTATAATTAAAATCATTGTTTTTCAAGAAAAAACACGGCTTTTTTGACAAAATAATCACCTATAAAAAAAGTGCGAAATCATCGATTCCGCACTTTTTTTATTTCTATTCTCTATAATATTTTTACCAGAACTTCACGTATAAAGCAGCAATAATCAATAAAGTGATGATGATTAATACGGTAGTTTGCGGTTTCACTTTGAACATTTCAGTATCCAATTCGAATGCTTTTGGATTTACTTTTGGTCCTGCAAAACTGATTCCAACCATCAATAACATCGTAAAGAAGAATGACAATCCCATGCAAATGTGGAACGGAATTTCATACAACCCTTTTCCATTTGGATAAGCCGTATATAATAAAGTTTCGTTTCCAAACATTGCCGGTGCATATTCATTAAACAATACTGACAATAAGAATCCTGCTAATACTCCCACAATCGCAGCCGTTCCTGTAGTTCTCTTCCAGAACATACCTAAGAAGAACATCGCAAATACTCCAGGGCTGATGAATCCGGTATATTTTTGGATATAAGTAAATCCTCCTACTCCTCCAATTCCTAAAACATCATTCCAAGTAAACATTACCGCTAAAACCATAGAAGCAAATACAGCCAAACGACCAATGTTTACCTGTTGTCTTTCGCCAGCCCCTTTTTGAATGTATTTTTTATGAACATCTAAAGTATAA
>NZ_NASZ01000061.1 GCF_014596575.1 Flavobacterium pokkalii
CCCTTTTGTTTGATTACTAAAGTAATACGACGATAACCCAATCTGCCTTTATGGTGATTGTAAACCTGCTTAATTAATTCTTTAATATCCTTGTATTTGTCAACTAATTGACTTCTTTTTTCATAGTAATAATAACTACTTCTGACCATTTTCATACAATTGAGTAGAACCTCTAAATCGTATTTATGCCTTAATTCCATTATGGTTTGAGCCTTTTGTTTTGCTTGGCTTGTTCGGCTTGAACTAAGGCATTGAACTTTTTTAAAATTTCGTTCTCTGCTCGTAAATATTCCAGTTCCTTTAGAAGTTCTTCTTCTCTGGTTAATGGTTTGTCTGTTTTTCGTTGTTTTCGTTTTTTAAAATTCATAGATGATGGTCTTCCTTTAGGTTTAAGTTGCAAACCTGTTATGCCTTCTATTCCATATTTTCTTTGCCAACTTGTTATTGTTGATTCTCTTGGGATATTAAAAATTAAACAGGCTTTACTCAAAGATATTGACTTATTTTCGATAGCTTGTATTACTTTTAGTTTAAAGTTTACACTGTAGTTTTTGTTTTTGTGTCTTGGTAAAAGACCCTCATTTCCAAATTCAATATAAAATCTAATCCAGCGATTAAGATTTGAACTTGCTATACTATTTTCATATGCTACAGAATTAACTGAGCGATGTTTTCTTAAAACTTCTTGTACACAACGAAGTTTAAATTCATAATTGTATTTGACTTTTCTTTCCATAAAAATGCCCCCAAATAGCGTCTAACTTTTTGGGGGCAGTTCA
>NZ_NASZ01000062.1 GCF_014596575.1 Flavobacterium pokkalii
GAGTGTTCTTTAATAACTAAACGTTGATAAAAGCAAGGTGTTGCTGTGCGAACGTCTCTGACTTCGCACCCACAACAGTGAGCAAGCACTACAAATCAAGAAACTACAACCTTAAAAAGTTGTAGTTTTTTATTACAAAAATTATTATATATTCGTACTTACGTTCTTATGTATGTTGTGCGGGCAAATGGGGTATGCTATGGATGATTATAAAGGAGAGGATTCAGTGTGTACTGTACAGGATACTTCTCTTGATTATTCCGAAGATTGCTATGATCTTTATATAACAATAGTTGAGACCTATTATTGTACTACCTCAATACACATAAGCGTTGATCTCTATGAAACTTATGAATATAAAGAATGTGGAAAAGAAGATTCTGGTGACCCATGTGATTATTACAGTACTGCTTATAACGAGGAAGAATGTTATGGAGCTCCTGAAGACTGCAACGGAGACCCTTATGGCTTTGCATATTATGCTTCATGTGGCTGTATAGGCGGAAATACAGGAATTGATGAATGTCCCGTAGAAGAGGAAGAAACACCGCCCGAGGATATATCTATACAAGGTGAAGTTGAAAAAAATGGAAATCCTTACATTCCTAAACCTGATGACAAAAAAATCCCTAATGTATTAACTACCATGACTCCTCAATTGGCCAACACCTGTGTAACTTCATCTTTAGAATACATTTCTAACGTTTTAGGACAACCTATACAAGAAGGGGTTTTTGCTTTA
>NZ_NASZ01000063.1 GCF_014596575.1 Flavobacterium pokkalii
CGGAACTTCTCTTGCCGGAGTGGTATTCGACAAAGGGGTAACTACTGTGACATGGTCGGCTTCTGACGGAGTAAATACTGCTGTAAACTGTAGTTTTACCGTAACAGTTAGCGACAATCAGGCGCCAAGTATCAACTGTCCGGTTGCCACTAATACCAATCGAAATACCAATGCTGCGCTTTGTACTTATACCACTGTAGGAAATGAATTTAATGCTACTGCTACTGATAATTGTGCGGTAACTTCTTTAACTTATTCATTAAGCGGAGCTACGACCGGAAGCGGAACTTCTCTTGCCGGAGTGGTTTTCAACAAAGGGGTTACTACTGTGACATGGTCGGCTTCTGACGGAGTAAATACTGCTGTAAACTGTAGTTTTACAGTAACGGTAAGCGACAATCAGGCACCAATTATCAACTGTCCGGTTGCCACTAATGCCAATCGAAATACCAATGCTACGCTTTGTACTTATACCGCTGTAGGAAATGAATTCAACGCTACTGCTACTGATAATTGTGGAGTAACTTCTTTAACCTATACTCTAAGTGGTGACACGACCGGAAGCGGAACTTCTCTTGCCGGAGTGGTATTCGACAAAGGGGTAACTACTGTAACATGGTCAGCTTTTGACGGAGTAAATACTGTTGTAAACTGTAGTTTTACCGTAACAGTTAGCGACAATCAGGCACCAAGTATCAACTGTCCGGTTGCCACTAATGCCAATCG
>NZ_NASZ01000064.1 GCF_014596575.1 Flavobacterium pokkalii
CCTGAAGAACCACAAGACCCTCCTTGCACGATTACATCTTGTGATGCTGGGTATTTTTTGGATACTGATAATTGTGAATGTAAAAAAATAATAAGATGCCCTGAAGGTTTTACTTTAGACATAAACGGTAATTGCATAAAAAAAGTAGATGATGATTGTAAAAACAGTTTGCCTGAAACAGACATTACCAACAGATTAACAATTAATCCAGGAGATATTGTAAATTTAAAAGGACCATTTTATTTTCCAAGTATAAATGATATACCACAAAGATTAGTTAAAGTATCACAAGGTGGTAGTACATCAGCAACTTTGGTCAGTGGTAGCATTGTAATACAGCATGGCAATTATATCGAAGTTCCAAGTTTGAGTTATACAGCTGTTACAAGTTTAGCTGGCACAATTTATGGCATAGGTGGCTTTTCAGGTAAAGATTGCCCAACTGGTGCTACACCAATATCACCACATCCTAGTCCAATAAGTCCTCCAGAAGAGAGTGTTATTGTTATTGAAGCCCTAGGAGACACAGAAGACCCAGGAGATTCAGGAAATCCAGCAGAACAACCCCAAGAACCATGTATGAAAGTTTGCACAGCAACGCAATCCAGCATAACTAGCAAAATAACTGTAACCAAGCAAACAGGGGTAGTTATGTGTCCGTGTGA
>NZ_NASZ01000065.1 GCF_014596575.1 Flavobacterium pokkalii
TTCGAATTGAGAAACAATTTACATCAGAAAATCGCTTCGAAGTATCGAGAACTATTCTAGCACAAAAAAACTTCTCGATACGTTTTATTCCGTTTCACTACATAAAACACTCGAAGTGACAACAAAAGAATTACACGAACACCCATACGTCAGTTCGAGTTGAGAAACAATTTACGACAGAAAATTGTTTCGAAGTATCGAGAACCATTCTGGAAAAAGCTTCTCGATACGCTTCGCTACTCGAAGTGACGAAGCAAACACCAGACCACAAACCGTCAGTTCGAGTTGAGATACAATTTGCAACAGAAAATTGTTTTTGAAGTATCGAGAACCATTCTGGGAACAAAACTTCTCGATACGCTTCGCTACTCGAAGTAACGAAACAGACACCAGACCAGAAACCGTCAGTTCGGGTTGAGAAACAATTTACAACAGAAAATTGTTTTGAAGTATCGAGAACCATTCTGAGAACAAAGCTTCTCGATATGCTACGCTTCTCGAAGTGACGAAGCAGACACCAGACCACAAACCGTCAGTTCGAATTGAGAAACAATTTACATCAGAAAATCGCTTCGAAGTATCGAGAACTATTCTAGCACAAAAAAACTTCTCGATACGTTTTATTCCGTTTC
>NZ_NASZ01000066.1 GCF_014596575.1 Flavobacterium pokkalii
AACCCAGGCAAAAGTAGCTCCTGCTGTCGAAGAAGAACCACTCAAAGCAATCGAAGTTACAGTACAAGTCAATACTTTATCAGCTCCTGCATTAGCATTAGGAGGAGTATTATTCAGAGTAACTAGAGCAACATCGGTAGCGGTACAGCCATTAGCCGGATTAGTAACAGTTAAAGTATAAGTACCAGCCATATCAACTGTTGGTGTTGCTGTATTTGCACCTGAAACAATATGCCCTCCATTGCTGGCAATCCAGGCGAAAGTAGCTCCTGCTGTCGAAGAAGAACCACTCAAAGCAATTGAAGTTACAGTACAAGTCAATACTTTATCTGCCCCTGCATTAGCATTTGGCGCTGTATTATTTAGAGTCACTAAAGCAACATCGGTAGCGGTACAGCCATTTGCCGGATCAGTAACTGTCAAAGTATAAGTACCAGCCATATCAACTGTTGGTGTTGCAGTATTAGCTCCTGAAACAATGTGTCCGCCATTGCTGGCAACCCAGGCAAAAGTAGCTCCTGCTGTCGAAGAAGAACCACTCAAAGCAATCGAAGTTACAGTACAAGTCAATACTTTATCA
>NZ_NASZ01000067.1 GCF_014596575.1 Flavobacterium pokkalii
CCACCTGAAGAACCACAAGACCCTCCTTGCACGATTACATCTTGCCCTACAGGCTATGTTTTGGATAGTGAGAATTGTGCTTGTGTTAAAGATCCTTGTGATAAAAATCAACAAAACACCGTAAAAACCCAATTCACAGATCCCTATCTTGCTGGTAGACTTTCTCAAGTACGAACTAGTTTAGAACCACCAAATACCTCAATTGAAACAGGTTTTGCAATTTATAAAGATGCAAATGGGAATAATTCTGCTCCTAAACTTATAACTGGCACAGATACTGAACACTCAATAAGTATTGGTTTTCAAACTACATATCCTGGTTATACACCATCGGCCATACTACATAGTCATCCATCAGGAGGTTATGCAAGTGCTTCTGCGGGGGATATTTATGGACTTGCTGTATTGCACACTAGCATAAATACAGTAACAACCTCCTATATTGTGGCGGCAGATGGCTCTACCTATGCGATGGTGGTTACAGACCCTGCTGCCCTTGACTCTTTTCTATCAAACTATCCCGCAAGTGAGAATCAATCGAATGAA
>NZ_NASZ01000068.1 GCF_014596575.1 Flavobacterium pokkalii
GCGGCAGATGGCTCTACCTATGCGATGGTGGTTACAGACCCTGCTGCCCTTGACTCTTTTCTATCAAACTATCCCGCAAGTGAGAATCAATCGAATGAAAATTATAAACCAGGTTCACCTATGGAAGATTTATATAACGACGCGTATCTAGGTTTTAAAAACTCTGGTTTAAGTGATGCTGTTGCGGAAGAAAGAGCTAACGCTGTAGTAATGGCAGAAGCAGGTATTAATTTATTAAAAGCTCCAGCCAATAGCACCGATTTTAAACAAATACAGGGTACAAAAGTTCAAGATGAGAATGGAAATTGTACATTTACTAAATCAGATTGTCCATAAATATTTAATAAAATAAAAATGAAAACATATATTATCCCACTTATACTACTACTTTTGCTGGGTTGTAAAAGCGTAACCCCAACAACTGATAAAGTTTTAAGAGAAACCACAACGATTCCAAAATATCAAAAATTAAAAAATTTTAAAGGTACAACTAATGATACCTTGGCATATGTGCGAAAATCTATCATCGATAGAAAA
>NZ_NASZ01000069.1 GCF_014596575.1 Flavobacterium pokkalii
CCAAGAACCATGTATGAAAGTTTGCACAGCAACGCAATCCAGCATAACTAGCAAAATAACTGTAACCAAGCAAACAGGGGTAGTTATGTGTCCGTGTGAAACAAATAACATTGAGATTTTAACTTTAGAAGACAAACCGTTTCCAAACTTAGTACAAACTATAAATAAAATTAAAACTTATGTAATGAATAATCCAAACTTATTAAGTATCTTCAATCAATTGTCTGGTTATAATACAGAACAAACATTAGCTCTATTAGAACCAACTAATATTATAAATAAGATTAGGATTACTAATGGAATAACTGAATTTGGTGAATTTAACCATACAACCCCAAATGTAATTTATATTGATAAATATTTAATTTCACAATTAGAATTAGGCGAATATAATGATACATTAGGAAATAAAGAGAATCTAAATGGAACTTCATTTTTTGTAGCTATGACAATACTACATGAATTAGTACATTATGGTCGATTTCATAATAGTTTACCACAAAAACATAACGGGGATGAAGCTGG
>NZ_NASZ01000008.1 GCF_014596575.1 Flavobacterium pokkalii
TAATCAGTTGTAAATCAACGACTAAATATACGAAATAACTTATGTTAAACCAAATATAAAGCACAAAAAAAACCGCCTCAGTTTTGAGACGGCTTCTTTGTTTTTTTATCTTCCTGTATAATTAGGACAACCAAAACATTTTTTATCCAAATTAAACTGATATGTTAATGACAATTCATACACTCCACCAGTTCTACCAATTTTAGTGGTATTCATATCATAAGACAAGCCCAAACGCAAGTGATCGTATTGCAGGCCTGTAAAAAGATTAACAGAAGTCAACAAATGACTATCAAGTCCGTTTTTAGCCGGATTAGTGACAGCAGTTGCTCCGAAAAACATTTTTTCGAACAAAATAGACGCTCCTAAATCTAAACGATTGTATCGACCTTGTTGCATATAATTAGCAGTAGCAAACATCTTTGTGGCATACGGGAAAAACTGTACATCAATATAATCAGCCAGCAGGAATTCATAACCTGTGCTCAATGAGAAAAAGGTATTCAAAGGAACATTTCCATCTTTGTTAAAAGCAATATTGGGTTTATTGAGATGTTTCATCGAAAGTCCAATCCATAAATCTTCGGTATTAAAAACCATCCCTGCTCCAATGTCAAAAAAACCTACTTTGTCATTTTGTAAAGCCTGATCAATCGAGGTAGCATTATTAATTCCGGTTCGAATATTAATTTGGTCTTCCAATAATAAATTTCGAAAAGCAAAAGACTTATATCCAAAGCCTACTTCTATAGCAGGTCTGAAATCCCACTCATCACTCACCCGTACCCGATAAGCATAATTAGCATTCAGTTGTGAAAAGTTGTAATTGGTGGCGCTTTCTCTTTGATTTAAAAAACTAACACCTAATCCGGAATTCATGTCTTCACTCCATGTATTTAAAAAAGCATAATCGGTAGCGATTTTCAAATTCAAATCCGGCCATTGTTCACGGTGAATGATTCCTGTATAGGTGGTTTCCATAAAGCCCGTAAATCCGGGATTTAAGGTTTCGGGAACTAAAAAATACTGGGTAAAAATGGGATCTTGTGCTTTAACATTCGAATAGAAGAAACACGAAATCAGGATAATAATTAATTTAATTCTCATTAGTTATGTACTTCTTTTATTTGATTAATGTTAAAGCACCTTCCAGAACAACATCATGTTTGTAAAAAGTCTTACCAATCATTTTGTAATAATAATTACCGTTTTCAGCCTCTAAACCTTTCACTTTTCCATTCCAACCCTTAATGTTTTCTCCAGTTTCACTGTAAATCAAACTTCCCCAGGTATCAAATACATACAAAGTAACTTCAGTAAAACCTAAGAATATTGGAGCAAAACTATCGTTAACCCCATCATTATTAGGTGTAAATGCATTTGGCATTTCTACGCTGTAGCCTTTTTCAATTTTTATGGTTGTAGTATACACATATTGACAACCAAAAGGATAAGTAACAGTTTGCTTTACGGTATAAGTCCCCACTCTTGTATAAATATGCGATGGATTTTCTTCATCAGAAAAATTACCGTCTCCAAAATCCCAGGAAATATTCGTAAAATCCCCAGTTGCTAAATTGGTAAACAAAACAGGATCAAAAATCGAATATAAATTATACACATCGTGACCATAAGAAGCATAATTAAAATTAGCTTCTCCCAAAACTGGTGTATTCACATTAAAAGGCAAATTAGCTTCGCAGCCAAAACTATCTTTGACACTAAATACAATCAAACCGTTGTTGTTTGTATTCATGATTTGGTTATTACTGCCGCTAACTACTCCGTCAGACCAGCTTAAGGTATAAGGTGGGATTCCTCCCTTAACATGTCCTACGAATGTTTGTTTCACATATTTAGTATCACAATCAAAATCAGTTATGGTTTCTACCGTAGGTGTCAATTGTTCAAAACGAATAATTTTCCAGGAATTAGTTGCTTTACAGCCATTAGCATCCGTCACATTTACGGTATAATTATCCGGAGGCAAATTGGCTAAATCTTCTGTATTAGCCCCATTAGACCAGACATAGGTAAAAGGCGGCGTTCCCCCTGTTACTACGAGATTAATAGCTCCCGTATTCGCATCGTAACAACTCAACGGATTAGAAACATCAGCGCTTAACTCAATTGGTAAAGGCTCATTAATAATAAATTCCTCCTGAATGGTACAATTTTTTTTATCTGTAATTTTTACCGAATACTTCCCTGGTCCCAAATTATTTCGCTCCGTTCCCGCAGTCGAACCATCGCTCCAGACCAAGGTTACCGGAGCAACTCCTCCTACTAAATTCAATCGGATGTAACCATTTTTTTCACCATAACAGCTTACATCTTTTATATCAGGGCTAATTGAAAACTCGGGAACATTGTCAATGGTAATAGGAAATACTTTAGGGCAACCCAGAGCATCTTCAATAGTAATAATATAAGTTCCTGCCGACAAATTATTTTGGACTCTTCCTGAACCTAAATTACTCCATTTGATAATATAAGGTTCTGCTGTTGCAAAAGGGACACCTCCACTAATATTAGTAATCGTAATTGAGGCATCGCTATAATTATAACAGGCAATTTCGGTTTTGGTATACTCTAATTTAATTTCGGGATTCTGAGTCAACACAACCTCTAAATCATCAATACATCCTGAATTGTCTGTTACTCTCAAATGATAAGTTCCTGCATACAGATTTCTTGGATTTTTAACCGTACTGCTATAATTATTAGGTCCTGTCCAATAATAACTATAATTAAAAACTCCGGGACTTGTTTGTGTGGCGCGGCCTCCGCTTACATCTACATCAATTTCTCCTGTATTATACCCATAACACAAAATATTTTTTTGGCTTGCTAATGTAACTTCTAATAATGGAGGATTGACAATTGTATAATCCCCTTCGAGTATATCACAATTATTAACTTCGGTAATAGTTACATGATAAACACCTTCAGATAAATTTCGAAGATTATTAGTTCCCGTAAACGGATTACCATCTTTCGTCCAAACATAAGTATAAGGAGCTGTACCTCCGTTTACATTTAAATTAATTTGTCCGTCATTCAAATCATGACAGGAAATATCTGTTTTAAATCCAGAAAAAGCAAATTTAGCCGGTTGATTTATCTGATAAGTAGCTACAAATGGACAATTCCCATTATCAGTAATTTTCAAAGTATAACTTCCTGCAACTAAATTTGAAATATCCTCATCAGTACTGGTAAAACCATTGGGGCCTGTCCAAGAAAACAAATACGGATCACCTGTAGTAAAAGGAATTCCTCCTCTTACCGTTAAATTAATCGCTCCATCATCAGAACCAAAACAACTCGTATTTACAATTACAGGATTAGCAGTAATCAATGGATCTACGGTAACGGTAACAGTAAAATTAGGCCCGGGACAGCTGCCTGCTGTAGGCGAAACAGTATAAGTAACAGTAGCACGATTTGAGGTAAGATTAGTTAATGTTTGACTGATTCTCGTTTGAGGAGAAGATTGTGCAAATGCACCAGTTATTGCTCCGGCAGGCGAAACTATTGGTGTTGACCAGGTGTATGTAGTACCGGACGGAACATTATCTCCTCCACCACTTCTAGGAGTTATGCTAAAAGAACTTCCACTACATATTCTATCTGTTTTTGCGGAAATAATTGGAGAAAGTACTGTATTTACAGAAAAAGTTCGTGTCGTTGAAACCGATCCACAACTATTACTTACAGTAAATGTAGCCGTATAATTTCCACTGGTTGTATAATTAACAGGTCCTGGATTTAAGAAGTTAGATGTTGAAGGCGTTCCTCCGGGAAAACTCCAGGAATAAGTCAGCTCCGAACTCGGCGCACAATTCTCTACTACTTTTCCAACCGGATTGATTGTGGCAGAATTACAATAATTAGAAATTGGATCTAAAGAAATAATCGGAGGTTTTTTAACTTCAATCATTTTAGTAATCTCCCGTTCGATACCACAAGAATTTATCGTTCTTAATCGAAGATAATAAGTTCCCGAAACCGTAAAATTAATCACAGGGTCTTTTGAAGAAGAACCTGTTCCGGCAGTAAAATACCAATTCCCTCTTTCATTTTCACAATACGGATCATAATAAGATGTAACTGTCCAATAATAACTTTGAGAACCACAGGCAAATCTCGCATCGGTTGTATTGCTTATCTGAGTATTCGAATTGATACAAGCTTTTGTATAAGTAAAATTGGGTTGTAAAACAGGCTCTACACAAATATCTCTTCTATATTCTACCCCAACACCACAAGGCGTTACAGCATTTAGTTTAATTGTATATGACCCTTGTGAAGTATAAACATGACTTGGATTAACCTGATTAGATACGGGTGTTCCATCACCAAAATCCCAGGTATATACTCCCACTGTACTACAATCATTTTTAAATCCGGCAACAGTGGTATTACTAAAATAAACTGACGAATTCACGCAAGCTATTGATGGTACACTAAAACTTACTATGGGTTTATCCAAAATAATGATAGGACCGGCTGATAAACTCGTACTTCCACAAGAATTACTAATAGTCAAAGTAACCGTACTTCCAGCCGGACAATTAAAACGTGTAAAAGTATGCGGAATAGGAAAATCCTGAGATGCAGAAGGATTTGAAGCATTATAATAAACCGAACTTTCTAATTGAGTTTGTGTATAGGTTGCTGTTGAACCATCGCCATAATTTACCGTATACCTGGTATCAGAAGGATTTAATGCCCAGGAACCAATGGCAAAATTCATTGGAGCTACCGGAATACAAAAGTTGGTCGTATTTCCCGGAGCAATCAAAGCTCCTACAGGATTGTTTGAATTTTTTACGATGTACGAAATACTATTATTACAACCTGCACTTCCTATGGCTGTAATAACCATATTAAAAGAACCTAAACGTTGGTAACTATGTGTTTTAGGAAAACTAACATTTGTTTCAGTACTTCCATCACCCCAATCTATATTGTAAGAACTAATACAGGAGACCGAAGCAGAAGCATTATCTACTCTAATAGTATAGGTTAAGCTCGTATTATTATCACCACAACGTTCAAAAACTGAAGTAGAACCCGCATCTAAATTGACAAACTTTAAATCTGGTTTTTGTTTTACAGTAACAATTTTTGGAGAAGAAGTTGTCGAAATACCATTTCTGTCTTTCACAGTTAATTTTATCGAGAAGTTTTGAGTACCACAGCCTAAGGCAGTAAAAGTATGTGTAGGATTACTATTCGTAGAAGTCGTTCCGTCTCCAAAATCCCACTCATAAGTAAAAGGAGCATCTCCGCTAACTTCAGGAACAAAAGTAATCGGTGTACCCGAACAACTGTTGTCATTATTAAAAGTAAAATCAACAACAGGAGCAACTACCATTCTTTCATCCCCAAAAATTAAAGGTTTAGCAATAGCTTGATTAAAGTTCCCAAAAACAAAGAAAACAAGAAAAAAACAGGAATATAGTAGACGTAAAATTTTTACCATAAATTAAAAAAATAATTTTCTGACAAAAATAAATATAAAATTGATTTAATCCACATTTATGTAAGATAAATGTAATAACTACAATTTTGTAACTTATCACTTTTCTAAATCCCAATATTCTTACTCTTCATAAAAATACCTATTTTTGCAGTCTAAAACTTTTAGCAATGCCAAATAAAAAATACAAAATAGCGGTTATTCAGTTAAACCTGAATGATGTAGCCGAAAACAATCTTAAAAAATGTATCAGTTGGGTAAGAGATGCAGCTGCTCAAGGCGCTGAGGTTATTTCCCTTCCTGAATTATATAGCAGTCATTATTTTTGTCAAAGTGAAGATGTTGATAATTTTGCTTTGGCTGAACCATTATACAGTACTTCTTTTATCGCTTTTAGCGAATTGGCTAAAGAATTAGGCGTGGTAATTATTGTGCCTTTCTTCGAAAAAAGAATGGCAGGTATTTATCACAACTCTGCTTACATCATCGATACAGATGGTACCGAAGCTGGTTTGTACCGCAAAATGCACATTCCGGACGATCCGGCGTTTTATGAAAAATTCTATTTCACTCCGGGCGATTTAGGTTTCAAAAACAATCCAACTAAAAAAGGAAATATCGGAACATTAATCTGCTGGGATCAATGGTATCCTGAAGGAGCCCGTATAACAGCTTTAAAAGGTGCTGAAGTTTTATTTTACCCAACAGCAATTGGATGGCATCCGGCTGAAAAAGAACAATATGGTGCCAACCAATATGGAGCCTGGATGAACGTGATGAAAGGGCACGCTGTAGCCAATGGTGTTTATGTAGCAGCAGCTAACCGAATTGGTCTTGAACAATATTTACCTGACACTGCCGGAATCGAATTCTGGGGTGCTTCCTTTATTTGTGGCCCGCAGGGAGAAATTTTAGCTCAGGCCTCTCATGATAAAGAAGAAATCCTAATCGCTGAAGTAGATTTAGATTTACAGGAAAATGTGCGTCAAAACTGGCCTTTCTTCAGAGACCGAAGAATTGATGCTTTTGGTGGTATTACTAAAAGAGCGATTGATTAATCATGAATATAACTACAAGACGTTTTCCTGCTGAATGGGAAAAACAAGAGGGAATTTTACTTTGTTTTCCGCATAACGGAAACGATTGGCCTGGAAAATACGAAGCAATTCAATGGGCTTTTGTGGAGTTTATTAAAAAAGTGGCTACTTACGAAAAAGTTTTTTTGGTAGTTATTGATGATAAACTGCAAGCCAAAGTAACGGATATGCTGGATCGTGCCAGAGTTGATTTAGATAAGATTACTTTTATCCAACAAAAAACAAACCGTAGCTGGATGCGTGATTCGGGGCCAATTGTTGTTTATAAAGATGGCAAAAGAGAAGCTTTGAATTTTAACTTTAACGGTTGGGCAAAATATAAAAACTATCAGTTAGACAAGCATGTTCCTGCCAAAGTTGCCGATACTTTACAACTACCATTAACTCAGGTTAGCTACAAAGGAAAACCTGTAATCGTTGAGGGTGGTGCAATTGATGTAAACGGTCGTGGTACGCTTTTAACTTCAGAAGAATGCCTGATGCACCCAAGTATTCAGGTGCGTAACGCCGGATTTACTAAAGAAGATTACGAAGCAGTTTTCAAAGAATATTTAGGTGTAACCAATGTGATTTGGTTAGGCGACGGAATCCAGGGTGATGACACTCACGGTCACATTGACGATTTAGCTCGTTTTATCAACGAAGACACGATTGTTACCATTGTAGAAACGGATAAAACAGATGCCAATTACGAGCCTTTACAAGACAATTTAAAACGTTTGCAAAATGCCAAATTAGAAAACGGAAAATCGCCTGTTATTGTGACTTTGCCAATGCCAAAACGTTTGGATTTTGAAGATTTACGTTTACCTGCAAGTTATGCAAACTTCCTGATTTTAAACAACTGCGTTTTAGTACCTACATTCAACGATGTAAATGATCGTAAAGCTTTAAATATCTTAGCCGAATGTTTTCCTGACAGAGAAATCATTGGCATTAGCGCAATTGATTTAATTTGGGGATTCGGAACCTTACACTGTTTGAGTCAGCAAATTCCGGAGTAAGATTAATTCTTTCTTACCGCAAAGAGAAAAAATATAGGCAAAGCTTCGCAAAGTTTTTTTAAAGATTTTGCGAAGCTTTGTTATTTTTAATCTGCTAAAATCTGCTGAATCTGCGTGCTATAATTTTACAAGCAGATTCAATACATTACTTTTCATTGTGAACTTTGCGAAGAACTTTCAAAACTTTGCGGTTAAATAAAGCATCGATACAACATCGCACATAAAATCCCAAAACCGAAACTCAATAAAGTTCCTATCAAAATATATTCGGTTAAACGAACGTCTTTAGATTCTTTTAAATCTCCGAATCTAAAAATGGATTTAGCTGCCAACAAAAATCCGATTCCTTCCCAAAAATTAGTTACTACAAAAAAGAAGATAAACAATCGCTCCAAAATCCCAATATATTTCCCGGCATTATTCGTTTTTCCGGCATCACTTTTCGTAATTTGAGCACTCCATTTAGACAATACTACTTTCAACACAATCGCACTTACATAAGTCACCAAAACTAATGAAGTAAGCAAAGCCAGACTTTGTTGAGAATACAATTTCTCTACGGGAATTTCGTATGGAAAATAACAATAAACCACTAACGCAATCATTATCAAATGCAACAATTGGTCTATAAAAAACCATAATTTTTCCGTTTTCTTTTTCTCGAAATGCAATTTAGCAACGTCAATTATCAAATGGCTCCAGGCTAAAAAAAGCACGCCTAACAAATACTCTTTATTGAATTGGGTAGCAATTAAAAGCAATCCCAAATGCACTCCGATATGGTAATACAAATATTTTGATTTGACTTTTCTCCGTTGTTTATCCCTAACCCAACTGGAAGGCTGCAACAAAAAATCGCCAACAAAATGTGCTAAAATCAGACTTAAAAATAATACTATCATTGTTTTTGAATTTGCTGTTTATAAAATGAAATCATGTTTTTCAGCTCTTCATAGCCTGCTCTTTTCAGCGACGAACTAATAGAACTTTGACTTTTTCTGTTCAGGGATTCCGCTAATTGACTTTGATTAAACTCCGGATTTTCAATTGCTTTTTTCAAAATTTCAGCTGAAGTACTGGTCCAGTTATCGGCAATCATCAACATAAACGGAAAGACAACCGCAAAAGTTGCGTTCATCGGTTCCCAAGGCGTTTTAAGCCCTAAGGTTTGCTTTTTTAAATCTTCAAAACATTCACCCGAATTGATGAATGCCTCACCATTGGATTCCGTGATTTTCTCTGCCAGATAATCTACAGCCCCCACTCCTATTGCCATTCGAACATCTATTTCTTTAAATTGCTTAATTGTCGCTTTTATACACAAAGCAATTTCGAGTGCCTCTTCGGCAGGAACAAGCAACTGAAAACTATCTCCCCGATAAATTTCCCAATCTTTAGGTTCGCTACCATAATGGCTTAAAACTGCTTTTAGTTCCGGCAACCAAATTGCCGATGCCAGTTTTCTGGAACCCATAATATCTCCTGTAATAACTGCTTTCATTTTTTATGATTTTAATGCAAGATACAAAAAATATCGCCAAATAAAACGATAATTTAAAATATCACCAAATAAGACAATAATTTAAAATATCATCAAATACAGCGATACTTAAATTCAAAAGGATTTTCAAAATTCCCAATTAAAAACTATCTTCGTTTTTTGAAATTTAAAGATTAATCCTTTTATCATTTTTTCATTGTCACCCTGAGCTTGTCGAAGGGTAAAATCTAAAATTCTAAATGTCTTCTAACAATCTCCTGCTTACTCCTATCGAATATTTAAAAGGCGTTGGTCCCAGTCGGGGCGAATTGCTTCGTAAGGAATTAGGGATTCACAAATATGCAGACTTACTGAATTTATACCCAAATCGCTACATAGACAGAACCCGTTATTACAAAATCAACGAACTGCAAAACAACATAGCCGAGGTACAAATTATCGGAAAAATTATCAATGTCAAAACTGTTGAATTTGCAAAAGGCAGAAAAAGACTCGTAGCTACTTTTGTGGATGAAACAGGACAAATGGAATTGGTTTGGTTTCAGGGACACAAATGGATTCGGGAATCTTTAAAAATAAACGAAGTAATTGTTGTTTTTGGAAAATGTTCTTCTTTTAACGGAATTTACAACATGCCGCATCCTGAAATTGAACTTTGGAGCGAACACCAACAAAGTTTGCGTTCGGCCATGCAGGCAGTGTATCCTTCAACAGAAACCCTAACCAATCGTGGGATTTCGAACAAAGTCATTAATAAAATGATGCAACAGTTATTTATTGAAACACAAGCTTTATTTTCAGAAACTTTACCCGATTACTTAATGCAGGAGTTGAAGTTAATTCCGAAGAATGCGGCCTTATTCAATATTCATTTTCCCAAAAATGCCAATGCTTTAGCAAAGGCTCAATTTCGATTAAAATTTGAAGAATTATTTTTCATTCAGCTGCAATTGATTATGAAAAATTTGATTCAAAAACATAAAATTAAAGGACATCCTTTTAGTAAAGTAGGCGCTCTTTTTAATGATTTCTACCAAAATCACCTGCCTTTTGAATTAACCAATGCGCAAAAAAGAGTTATCAAAGAAATCCGAACCGACATGGGAAGCAACGCCCAAATGAATCGTTTGTTACAAGGAGATGTAGGTTCCGGAAAAACCATCGTGGCTTTCATGAGTATGTTACTGGCTATCGATAATGGTTTTCAAGCCTGCCTAATGGCACCTACAGAAATCTTAGCGAATCAACATTTTTTAGGACTTTCGGAATTAGCTAATAAACTGAATATAAATATTAAAATACTCACTGGTTCAACTAAAACTTCAGAACGAAAAATCATCCACGAAGAGCTTGAAAACGGGAATTTACAAATCCTGATTGGCACTCACGCTTTACTGGAAGACAAAGTAAAATTTCACAATATCGGATTAGCAATCATTGACGAACAACATCGTTTTGGTGTAGAACAACGCTCTAAATTATGGAAAAAGAATGCTATTCCGCCACATATTCTGGTAATGACCGCCACTCCTATTCCACGCACTTTGGCGATGAGTTTGTATGGCGATTTGGATATTTCTGTCATCGACGAATTGCCACCCGGCCGAAAACCGATTCAAACCGTACATCGCTATGACAGTAATCGTTTGAAAATTTGGAAATTTATTCGGGATGAAATTGCCATTGGCCGCCAAATCTACATTGTTTATCCTTTAATTCAGGAATCAGAAAAAATGGATTACAAAGATTTGATGGACGGTTACGAGAGTATTTCCAGAGATTTTCCGTTACCACAATACGCAATTTCTATTGTACACGGCAAGATGAAACCAGCCGATAAAGATGCTGAAATGAAACGTTTTGCTGAAGGAAAAACCAATATTATGGTGGCTACTACGGTAATTGAAGTGGGCGTAAATGTCCCAAATGCCTCAGTAATGATTATCGAAAGCGCCGAACGTTTTGGTCTTTCGCAATTACACCAATTACGTGGTCGTGTAGGTCGTGGCGCCGAACAAAGTTATTGCATTCTAATTACCGATCATAAACTAAGTTCTGACAGTAAAACCCGAATGGAAACAATGGTTCGTACCAATGACGGTTTTGAAATTGCCGAAGTGGATCTAAAACTTCGCGGTCCCGGCAACCTCATGGGAACTCAACAAAGCGGTGTACTTAACCTTCAAATTGCCGATATTGTAAAAGACAAAGAAGTCCTTTCGGTGGCACGTGCTCATGCAATGCAAATTGTAAATTCAGATATGGGACTGCAAAAACCCGAACACGCCGTTTTAAAAGCTGTCTATATGGAATTGACTAAGAAAAAAAATATTTGGAATTACATCAGTTAAACAACTACAAATAAGTACTTTACATTTAAAAATTAGTCCGTTATCGCTATTTTTATGTTTTTTCCAACAAAAGCAATAAACCTTTATAAAAAAAAACAGTCCTAACTTACTACTGCATAAAGAATATTGACAAATTGTTAAAAAACATCTAATTCTTAGTATTTATACAAACAAGCGTTAAATATGATTTAAATTGCAGTTTCTTAATCTCACACAGTTCCTGTAAATAATTTATTTCAAATTTTATTCTTTCATTGACTATGAAAATAAAAAACTTAGTTTACGCTTTACTCATTATTGGTTTTGGTTCTTTTGTGACTTACCGAATTATTGAAAACAAAAAAGATTCGGAAAACGGCAAAGACAAATCAGACAAAAAGAATCCTATTCAGGTGAATGGAATCATTGTAAAACCACAAACTTTTGACAACAACCTGTCCTTATCCGGCTCTATTGAAGCCAATGAGCAGGTGGAAATTCGTTCGGAAGTATCCGGAATTGTTGAAAGTATTAATTTTAAAGAAGGAAGTCAGGTTGTTAAAGGGCAGCTTTTATTTAAAGTCAATGATTCGGAACTAAGAGCGCAATTAAGTCAGACTTCCACTAAAGAAAATCTGGCAGCTGAAAACGAAAGAAGAGCCAAGCTTTTATTGCAAAAAGAAGCCATCAGTCAGGAAGAATACGATGTAGCCAGAGCCGAATATGCTTCGGCAAAAGCCCAAAGTCAGCTAATCAAAGCGCAATTAGCCAAAACTTCGGTTCGTGCTCCTTTTTCCGGCAAAATCGGATTACGAAATATTTCTGTTGGAACCTACATCACTCCGAGTATTTTAGTAACTAATCTGGTTAACCTTGGCAAACTTAAAATCACTTTTTCAATTCCGGAAAAATACGCCGGTCAGGTAACTGACAATACCGAATTTAACTTCTCTGTTTCGGGATCAAAAGAAAAATTTAAAGCAAAAATATATGCTATCGAGCCGGCGATTGAAGTAGCCACCCGTACCCTGCAGGTACGCGCCATTACCGAAAATAAAGACCGTAAATTATTTCCGGGAACTTTTGCCGACGTCGAATTGCCGTTAGCAGTCATTAAAGATGCTATTGTAGTTCCTACCGAAGCAATTATTCCGGTTCAAAACGGGAAAAAAGTTTTTATCTCGAACCAGGGAAAAGCCAAAGAAGTAATGGTTGAAACCGCCACCAGAACCGATGCTTCAGTCTTAATTCTGTCAGGATTAAATCCGGCCGATACCGTAATTACAAGTGGTGTAATGGCTTTAAAAAACGAAACTCCCATAAAGATAAAGTTATAAGTTATGCGTTGTGAGTTATGGCTAATACGTTTTATCCACAACTGACAACTCACAACCCGCAACTCATAATTCACAATCCATAACCTCTAAAGCATAATGAGTTTATCCACTTTAAGCATAAAAAGACCCGTAATGACGATAGTTATGAATCTGGCTATCATCATTTTTGGAATTATCGGTTACACTTATCTGGGTGTTCGTGAATTTCCTTCTATTGATCCAGCGCAGGTTTCGATTAAAACCAGTTATACAGGTGCCAATGCCGATATTATTGAATCTCAAATCACTGAACCTTTAGAAAAAGCTATCAATTCTATTGACGGAATCCGAAATATTAGCTCGTCAAGTAATCAGGGAAGCAGTAATATTACCGTTGAATTTAATCTGGACAAAGATTTAGAAGAAGCGGCAAATGATGTTCGTGACAAGGTTTCGCAGGCGGTTAGAAAATTACCTCAGGATATTGATGCGCCTCCGGTAGTTTCTAAAGCCGATGCCGACAGTGATGCTATTATTTCGATGACTGTACAAAGTGATTCCAGAAATCAGCTTGAACTGAGCGATTATGCCGAAAATGTTATTTCGCAACGACTGGAAACTATTCCCGGCGTAAGTGGAGTTCAAATTTGGGGGCAAAAACGTTATGCCATGCGTATGTGGATTGATCCGGCAAAATTAGCTTCTTATGGCTGCACGGTAGCCGAAGTCAAATCGGCATTAGACAAACAAAATGTGGAATTACCATCGGGAAAATTAACCGGAAACAATACCGAATTGACGGTAAAAACCGTTGGGAATTTATCCACAGAAGAAGAATTCAATAATATTATCATTCGTTCAAATGGTGATAAAATTGTGCGTTTTAGCGACATTGGAACTGCCGTTTTGGATGCGGAAAATATTGAAACCAAACTTACCCAATCCGGTTTACCCTTGGTTGGAGTAGCCATAGTTCCGCAACCCGGAGCGAACTATTTGGATATTTCTAAAGAATTCTACAAACAATTCGAAATTTTAAAAAAAGATTTACCTAAAGATATTCATCTCAATATTGCTTTAGACAACACTATTTTTGTCAAAAAATCGGTAATGGAAGTTGCCGAAACCCTTGGTATTTCAATCCTGCTGGTAATCCTGATTATCTATTTATTCTTTAGAGACTGGGCCATTGCATTCAGACCTTTAATTGATATTCCGGTTTCTTTGATAGCGACCTTTTTTATCATGTGGCTTTTTGGATTTTCCATTAACGTTTTAACGCTGTTAGCAATTGTTTTGGCTACGGGATTAGTAGTGGACGACGGAATTGTGGTTACCGAAAATATTTTTAAAAAGGTAGAAGAAGGTATGTCGCCAATTGAAGCAGCCGTCAAAGGTTCAAACGAAATTTTCTTTGCGGTAATTTCTATTTCCATCACATTGGCAGCGGTATTTTTACCGGTAATTTTCTTAGAAGGATTCGTTGGTCGATTATTCCGGGAATTTGGTGTGGTCATTGGAGCTGCGGTATTGGTTTCGGCTTTTGTTTCTTTGACCTTAACTCCTATGCTAAATGCCTATTTAATGAAAGGTGGCGAACAAAAAAAGTCTAAATTTTACCGTTTAACCGAACCTTATTTTGAAAAATTAAACAAATCTTACGCTAAGGCTCTGGATTGTTTTATGGCAAAAAAATGGATTAGTTTCCCCATTTTAATTGCCTGTTTCGGATTGATTTTTACGTTTTATAATTTGCTCAAAAAAGAAACCGCTCCTTATGATGACCGCAGTTCTCTGATTTTAAGAATGACCACACCGGAAGGCTCAAGTTTTGAATACACCGACCGTTTTATACAGGAAATCTCAAAACTTATAGACGATTCGATTCCTGAGAAAAAAGTGAGTCTTACTCTTGTGGCTCCTAATTCGGCTGCAGCAGCTGTAAACAGTGGTTTTGTCCGACTTTCATTAAACGATCCGGAAGAACGAAAAGGAACCCAGCATGATATTGCTGCTAAATTAAGCAAATGGGTAAAACGCTATCCTGATGCTAAAATTTCGGTTACAGAACAACCTACTATTGCCGTAAATCGACGCGCCGGACAACCAATTCAGTACATTATTCAAAACCAGAATTTTGAAAAACTAGAAGAAAAAATTCCTTTGTTTATGGATGAAGTGGCTAACAATTCTACTTTTTCCATGAGCGATGTAAATTTAAAATTCAACAAACCTGAAATCAATATCAGCATTGACCGCGAAAAAGCTGAAAGTTTAGGCGTTTCAGTAATTGATATTGCGCAAACCCTACAACTTTCATTAAGTGGACAACGTTTTGGATATTTTATCAAAAAGGGAAAACAGTATCAGGTTATTGGACAATTCGATCAAAAAGATCGTTCGAAACCTTTAGATTTAACTTCGATGTATGTTAAAAATAATAAAGGCGAATTGATTCAAATGGACAATATTGTTCATGTGGTAGAACAAAGCAATCCTCCGCAATTGTATCACAACAACCGTTTCATGTCGGCAACGGTTTCAGCCGGTTTAGCTCCGGGCAAAAGTATTAGTGACGGAATTGAAGCCATGAACGAAATCAAAGCGAAAGTTCTTGATGATACTTTTACCACCGATTTAGGTGGAGAATCCAGAGATTTTGTCGAAAGTAGTTCCAATACAGCTTTTGCTTTTGGACTGGCATTATTACTTATCTTTTTAATATTGGCGGCACAATTTGAAAGTTTTGTAGATCCATTCATTATCATTTTAACCGTTCCTATGGCTGTTGCCGGAGCTTTATTTTCGCTGTGGCTATTTGATCAAACCTGGAATATTTTCAGCCAGATTGGGACAGTGATGCTTATTGGACTGGTAACCAAAAACGGAATTTTAATTGTCGAATTTGCCAATCAGCTTCGGGAACAGGGAAAACCAAAAATGGAAGCCATTATGGAAGCCGCCGAAGCCCGTTTGCGTCCAATTTTAATGACCAGTTTGGCCATTTCCTTAGGAGCTTTACCTATTGCCCTTTCCTTAGGAGCAGCCGCAACCAGCAGAATTGGCATGGGAGTCGTAATCGTGGGAGGAACTATTTTCTCATTAATACTTACCTTATTTATCATTCCGGCTCTTTATTTTATGTGGTCGAGAGCTAAAAAACATTATCCTGAATTTGAACATATTGAAGCATATGAAAAACAAAGTAACTAATATAAAATATTCAAATCAATGGTTTCTTTTATCGTTGCTGCTTTTCATTTGTACAATGAATACAAATGCGCAGCAAATTTTATCCATCGAAGAAGCTTTAAAAATAGCCTTGGAAAATAATTACGAAATCAAAATTGCCGCGAATGATTTGAAAATGGATCAAACCAATAACAGCATCGGAAACGCGGGAATGTTACCTAAACTTACCGCTTCGATAGTCGATAATAATAATTTACAAAACATATCCCAAACCCGTTCAGACGGCACTGTAAACAGCTTAAACAACGGTAAAAGCAATAGTTTGAATTACGGCGTGGATCTAGATTGGACTGTTTTTGACGGTATGAAAATGTTTGCCAAAAGAGAACAACTTCAGGAACTTCAGAAACTGGGTGAATCAGAACTAAAATTAAGTATTCTAACCAAAATTGGAGACGTTTATGGTACTTATTATGATTTGGTACAGCAACAGCAGCAACTGGCAGCTTTAGACTCTACGATTGTTATTTCAAAACAAAGACTCACTTTAGCACAAAATCGTTTCAGTATTGGCAAAGCTTCTAAATTAGAAGTTTTAAATGCTCAGGTTGATTTAAATACCGACAAAGTAACTTTGCTAAAGCAAAAAGAATTGCTAAGTAATACCAAAATTTTGATGAATCAAATTCTGGCCAGAGCAACTAAAACCGATTTTAAAGTAACTGATATTTTTAAAGTAGATTCGAATTTAAAACTGACAGAATTAAGTGAATTGGCCCAAAAACAAAATCCACAACTCGAAGCAGAAATCATTAATAAAAGAATTGCCGAGTTACAGCTAAAACAAGTCAAAGCTTCCCGATATCCCACCGTAAAAGTCAATACAGGCTATAATTTTGTGGACACTCAATCGAGTTTGGGCTTTACCACTCAATCTTCGACCAAAGGAATCAACTATGGATTTAGCGCCTCTTTAAATTTATTTGACGGTTTGGCACAACGCCGAAATGAAAAAATAGCCAATTTAGCTGTTGAAAATACTAAAATCCAAATTGAACAGCAAAATCTTAATTTGGAAACCCAATTAGCAACCGCGTACCAAACTTATCTAACAAATTTAGAATTGATTCAGTTAGAAAAAACCAATCAGGCCATTGCGAAGCAAAACTTAGCTATCACACTGGATAAATTTCATATCGGGACGATAACTACTTTAGAATTCAGAACCGCCCAACTTAACTTTGTAAACGCAACTGTACGCTACAGTAATGCCCAATATCAGGCAAAATTATCGGAAATTGCTTTAAAAGAATTAGCCGGAAATCTCAATTTTTAATCTGTTTTTCAAAAATTTTAAAATAATAACACATTAAAATTTCAGAAATTAAAGCTCAAAATCAATACATTAAAAAGGAATAGAATAACTAAAAGTCCATTTATCAAAAAATATTGACGGCTCTTTGCTTTAAATGTTTTTTTATCAGGAAAAACATTCTATATTTGCACTCGCAATCACAAAATGATAGCAACTTATTGGAGAAATGGCAGAGTGGTCGATTGCGGCAGTCTTGAAAACTGTTGACTGTAACAGGTCCGGGGGTTCGAATCCCTCTTTCTCCGCTGAAGGCCAAAAAGGAGACTTTTCAAAGATTTCAAAAAAGCCAAAAAAAAAGCGGTAAACCCTGAAAATCAAACGATTTGCAGGGTTTTTTATTTTATCCTACTTTTCAATATTTATAATATCACGCAAAATCTTCATGGCACATCCGTGGCGCAGCGTGAGTGGACTTGATACTTTTTTTCACACAAAAAACTAAGGCGATTTTTTTTCTGAACCTTTAGAGAGGGGGGGTAAAAAAATACGTACATTATTTTTTGCTGTCCTGTGGCAGGATAAAATCTCAAACATTTGAGAAAATGAAAACCACCCGTAAAAAATACAGCAACGAATTTAAAGTCTGGGCTGCCAAAGCTTGCATGGGCTATAAAAGCTTGCGGCTTGCGGCCGAAAAGCTCAAGATCAACAGAAATTGCCTCCAGCACTGGAAAAACCGCTTCCGCCAGGGAAAGCTAACCCTGCAGCAGCCGGAAGGTCGGGCAGCAGACAGAAAGGAAACGGCACGCCTTCAAAAGGAGCTCAGAAACACCAGACTGGAGCTGGACATCCTAAAGGAAGGCGCAGCGCTTCTGCGAGGGCCAAGAAGGAGCATATACCTGTTCATTAGGGAAAATGCCGGTCGTTTTCCGACCGGGAAAATGTGCGCGGTCTTTGCGATCAGCCCCAGCTGCTACTACAGGTGGCTGCGCGGGCTCCGAACCAGTCGGACAGAACGGCGGATTTTTATCGCATCAGAGATTTCAAGGATCTACCACTGGAGCGAAGGCAGGTACGGAAGCCCAAGAATCAGCCGAGAACTGGCATCGTTGGGTATCAAGGCCTGCCCTTCACTTGTCAGAAAGATCATGGCCGAACAGCAGCTCCGCTGGATAACAAAATTAAAATTTTAAAAGACCACGAACAGCTCACCTAAAGGCAGGGCTGCCGAAAATCTACTGAACCAGAATTTCAAAACAGAAAGGGCAAACCAAGCATAAGTATCAGACCTTACCTATATCAGAACGGCAGACGGCTGGGCATATCTAACGGTAGTTATAGATCTGTTTGACCGGAAAGTCATAGGATGGTCGCTGAGCAGAAGCCTCCGATCAAAGAGAACCAGCACCAGTGGCCGAGAGTTTTTTTAAAACGCTGAAAACCGAACTGGTGCACCGCTATCAATATAAAAACAGAAAACAGGCCAGAAAATCAATCCATGACTACATTGAAAATTTCTACAACACGATAAGAAGACATTCCGCAATCGGTAATATGACAATAGAAGAATTTCAACAATCAAATATTCCTAATAAATCAAATTCTGTTTAGCCTGGAGTTATTAAACAGAAACAGACTTCGTAATTTAGCTTTTAATAATACAAATTATTAAATTGGGACCTAACCTACCATTAATCACATATCGCAATTTGAAATATCCAACATTACAGAAGCAAAAAACAATCTCTACCCGCAAGACATTGTAATTTTATTAAAAATAATTGCATTTGATAAAAAATTCTGGTTTTATTATAGTAACGTTAAGAAATTAGGAATTATTTTATTAGAACTAAGTCAGTCTTTAAATCGTTCCAAATATATAAGCTTAATTGATGATGTCTGAGAAAAGTAAACAGAATTTAAAATTCTCTTTTAATATAATAACTTTCAATTAAAAAAACTGACAATAATTAACATTAAAACGATTCAATCTCTTATCATTCATAATCTTATTTTAAAGTAAAAAAAAGCCGTCAATTTTTAAATGACGGCTTTTTGAATCCAAATGAAAACAATTAATTTTTAACAATATACTTCACAATTCTATCATTTCCGTTTAGAATATGCAGCAAATAATTCCCCGAAGACACCCCTTCCATCGACATTGATTGTATTTTATCCTTTATCTCCTGAATACGTATTTTTGTACCTAAAACATTGTATAATTCCAAAGTTGCACCAGTGTGAACTTCATTTAAGTTCACGTAGACAACTGAACTCACTGGATTTGGATATACTGTAATATTTCCAGAAGTCTTATTAGTACTTATTAAAGTTTTATCACTAGCTTCTTTATTAGTAGTACTTACACATGTCCCCAATTTATCTCCATGATTCAAATGGGACTGAACAGCTGTCGAACTTACACAAATCTCCTGACCATTATGACAAACCATCACTTTGTCACCACTATTACCACATTGCACGTTTATCATTTTGATTTCAATTGTAACGGTAGTTTGACATGATTTTGCGTCAATTATTAATACGCTATAAATTCCTGCCTGAGCAACAGCTATGGTTTGAGATTTTTGCCCTGAATTCCAAACATAACTATAAGGAGCAGTACCACCTGAAGGTATAGCAGTAATATTTAACGATGATGGTCCATAACCTACATAAATAGTATTTTTTGCATCTATTGCTGCGTTCATCGCATATACATCCGGTATTACAGCAGTCAATTGCATTGGGTTTGTATCGTCACAGTCTAAATTGTTTGCCACACCACAAGCTACCGGAGCACCTGCCCCTAATCCATCACCATCATTATCTGCATATAAAAACTGCGTATCATCACAATCAAGATTGTTAGTAGCATAAGCTTCCGGTGCTTCATTAACAGCAAGTAAAGCTATTGTACCCGATCCAAAACCATCCTTGTCTGCATCTACATAAAATAACTTATTCACAGTTAGCGGTTGTGTAACAGAAGTCGCTGCATTATAGATTTCATCTCCAGACTGCGAAGCTGTGATAATGGTTGTTCCTGCGCCAACAATGTGAACTTTACCATCAAGAATTGTAGCAACTTCCGGATTAGAACTTGTATAACTTATCGTCAATCCTGAACTCGCAATAGCTCCGGCTGTAAAATCAGCATCCTCCATTGTTTTTTCAGATAGGTTATTGAATGTAATACTCTGATCATTTTTAACCACCACAAGATTTCGTGTAACCATATCAGCTGAATAATAATTAGCATCACCTGTTTGAGAAGCAGTAATTTCCGTAGTTCCAGCACCAACAATATGAATTTTTCCATTCACAATTATTGCTACATTTACATTTGAACTGGAATAAGTCATTGGCAAACCAGAGCTCGCTGTAGCAGGATCAAAATCCACATCACCCATTTTCTTTGTGGCCATTACAGGAAATGAGATTGTTTGATAAGCTGGTGCAATCAATGCTTGTAATTCAGACACAGACTTAACTGTCTTTACCCAATCAACCTGATAGTTAGTTTCTCCCGATGTAATATCTGCAATTTTAAATTGAAAAGTAGAAAGAGCCGTTGGAGAACTTAATACAGCAGTTGAACCAAAACCAGTTTTAGACAAATCAAAATAATAGATATCATTACCTACTTTTCCTGTCCATTTGTTACTTCCATTACCGAATGATCCTAAATTTGAATCTAAAGTTATATTTGCGACTAAAGGCTTTTTAAATTTAATAGCTACAATTGGATAATTAGTTGGATATAAGGTTACACCCGCCGTTTTTTTGATATCCCCTCGATAGGATCCATTTGTTTGTTTTGAAAGATTTACTCTTAATTGTCCATTATCTGTAGCAGCAATTGCTCCACTGGTAGCTGCATTCCATCCCTCTGTAGTTGATGTAAAATTATCATTTATTAATCCTGTAGCAGGATCTAATGCAACCAAATCAGCAACTGATTTAACCGTTTTTACCCAATCAACAGTATAATTTGTTTCACCGGAGGCAATATCAGCTACTTTAAACTGAAAAGTTGACAATGTGGTGGCATCGATAGAAGATAACAAAACAGCCGATGAACCAAAACCAGTTTTAGTTAAGTCGTAATAATAAATTTCTTCTCCCTCTTTTCCTGTCCATTTGTTACTTCCATTTCCATAAGATCCTAAATTGGTATCTAAAATAAAATTACAGCTTACAGGTTTTTTCATTTTAACTGCCAATATTGGAAAATTACCCGGATGAACAGTTGTTCCGTTTTTTTGCATATCTCCCCTACTTTTCCCATTAGATTGAAGAATTGTTGTAATTTTTAATTCCCCATTTTCACTAGTGGCAACAGAACCTGAAGTAACAGCTTTCCAATTATCTGTAGTTGTTGTGAAATTATCATCAATTAAACCTTCATTTGGAAAAGGATGATTAGCTGTAGCATTCAAATAAAAAAGTAGTGAACCATAACCCGGATTATCAGCTCCAAAAGGCGCTCCTTCCGGCCCCATTTTACCTAATACAGCCATGGTTTGAGGCATCGCCAAACCTTTACGGTATACATAATGATTGTAAGCAATTTCAAATACAGCTCTTAACTCACCTCTTCCATTGGGAGAAATAGCAGTTGGAGTATAATCTTGATAATTTTTTTCGCAAAAATCATAACTGGTTTGATAAGGCACATCCTGTCCCAAATTATATTGAGATGTATATTCATAACCTCTCATAATAGCGTTATTATTAGCTGAGTACAAATCTATGCCTTGTTTCAAGGCCATTTCTGCCAATTCAGCTAGGGAACCTATCGCCAACATTACATGTGGTTGATCTCGGTTACTTTCCTGCAATTGACCTGCATCAGTAAGTACATAATTTTTGATACTTCCATTGCCGTCTCCGTAATAATAGTAGTTTACAGTTTTGTTAAACATAGCGGTATCTTCAGTAAATATGGCAATTCCCATCAATGCTTTCATACAAATAATGTCCCAATTTCCATGAGCACAAGGTCTAAAATTACCTATGATAGGATAAAAAACAGATTTTAACATATTCTGACATGCTAAAACTTTAGTTGATGACCACGCAGGATAGGTTGCTCGCATAATTTCTGCTGCATTGACCAACATAAATCCATACAATCCATTTAACTCTTCGTCTGCACCAATGATTGATTTTGTGGTGGCTGAATAAGCATCGATAATTTGAACTGCTTTTAAAGCATGGGCTTCATTACCTGTAATTTTATACATTAAAGAATTATAGTATGCAGCTAAAAAATCACTTTCGACATTATTTTTGACTGTTCCACCTGCAATACCATCTACGGTAATTGATGGATCTCTTGTTAAAGCTGTAAAAGGACCTTTCATCGTATAAGTAGCGGATGCTTTACCGGAAGCGATTAATTGCTGATAGCTTTGATACGGACGACTTACTTGGCGACTTACTAAATCTTTAATTCTATCCAAATCAGCAGCACTATGTAATAGTCCCGGGTGCACAAAATTTCCGCTAAATTCAAATTGAGGATTTGTATTCCCGGAAGGATTTAAATAAGAACGTAAGGCATCTACAGAAGCAAATGATTTTACCCAGGATACTTCATAAAAAGTCTTATTAGCATCAATCTCCTCCTGAGACAAAACAATATCTGCTATTTTAAACTGAAAAGAAGTTAAAGTTGTTGGCTGAGTTGTAGAAAGCGTTGTTGTTCCTAATTTTCCTGTGGATAAATCCCAGTAATATACATTACCTGTATCTGTAGCTATTTTAGTTGCATTATTATTCACGCTATTGTAGGAACCTAAATTAGTATCAAAAAAATAATTACAACGGGGTGGCTTTGTAATTTTAATCGCGATAATAGGATAAGAACCCGCATGAAAAGTTACCCCTCCATTTTTTCGAAAATCGGCACGGTATTTCCCTCCTGAAACCGGAGCAAAATTTACAAGATACTTTCCATTTTGGATTTGCCCAGTTGATCCTGAAGTTACAGGAATCCAATTAAAGGTATTTCCCGTTGAGAAATCATCATTAATCAATCCTGTTTGTGCTTCTATTTTTACAAAAGGTAAAAACAGTATCAACATACTAATGTAGCCCAAGTTAATAAATCGGCTTTGTTTTTTACTGTCAGTTTTAAAAAATACTGACTTAAAAAGAGAAATCAATAAAGTAGTTTTTTGGTTCATTTTTAGAGTGTTAAATTTTCTAATTCTTTTTTAGTGGTCGGTGTTGGTTTTAGATTTACAGATATCAAAACAGATTATGACATCTTACTTTTTTTCATTTTATCATAGGCTAACTATTTTAATTAAACGTTTATAACTGAACTATATATCACTCATTATCAACCGTTCTAAATTAGCTTAAAGGAATCACCATAACTATAAATCATCGTCCATAATGCATAAATTAGCATCCATTTTTAAAATAATTGAACTAAAAAAACTAAGAAGTTAATGGTTCTCCTTTTCTACCAAAACTTCATTAATCCTGTTTAAAAAAAATGCCCAAATCATATCCTGTTCAGATATAATTTGGGCAAAAAATAAATTCTATAAAAAACTGCTAAAACAAATCCCAATTAAATTAATAACTTATTATTCAAAACAATAAGCTAAAAAATTTAGCATTGGCTAACTACCTACCAAAATCGTCTTGTAAACGAACGATATCTTCCTCATCAGACGGATTTTCAGGATCGGTATGTTGCCATATTTCAGCAACGATACCCCAGGAATCCAAACCAATTAAGCGGTGACGTTCTCCTTTATCCATTTGGATAAAATCACCCGGAACAAGACTTTGTACATCTCCTTCTTCATCCGTCAGACTGGTCTTTACTCCTACAATTCCGGCTACTATTTTCCAAATTTCAGCTCTTCGAAAATGATATTGCCAAGACAATCTTTTATTTGGAGCCACCACTAAAATTTTTGGACTTAACTTATTGGTAATTTTAATCGAATCCATCTCAAGATGTGGAAAATATTTAGCTGCAAAAACTGCTGCCTGACCTTCGTCAATTACGAAAAAACCTCCCCAAGGTCTAAAATTATCTTTCTTGACAACCGTAAAATTTTCTTTTTTTAATTCAGCTTCAATTTGATTAAAAACCAGCTCTTTAGTATTATTTTTATCTGTATTAATATCCATTAATCTATTCATTTGAAGGTTTTCCGATGGTAGCTAAAATTCCACCATCCACATAAATCACCTGACCGTTCACAAAATTACTCGCATCAGAAGCCAGGAAAACTGCTGTTCCCGCTAAATCTTCCGGATCACCCCAACGACCTGCAGGTGTTCTTCCTATAATAAATTCATTGAAGGGATGACCATCTACACGAATTGGTGCTGTTTGCGAAGTCGCAAAATAACCCGGACCAATTGCATTTACCTGAATATTGTATTTTGCCCATTCGGTCGCAAGGTTTCTGGTTAACATTTTTAAACCTCCTTTAGCTGAAGCATAAGCACTGACATTGTCACGCCCTAACTCACTCATCATCGAACAGATATTAATAATCTTTCCAGACTGACGGGCAATCATCCCTTTAGCCACTAATTTTGACATAATAAACGGACCTACTAAATCCACATCAATCACTTTTCTGAAATCAGAAACTGGCATATCAATAGCTAATACGCGCATAATAATTCCTGCATTGTTCACTAAAATGTCAATTTTACCGTGATTAGCTTCAATCTCTGCCACTTTCTTTTCAGCATCAAGCTCATCAGTTACATCAAACACATATCCAGTAGCTTTATAACCTGCATTTCTGTATTGTTCAATCGCCACATCTAAAGGTTCCTGCACATTATTAGTAATAATTAACTCTGCTCCTGCTTTGGCTAAACCTTCTGCCATTGCCATTCCTAATCCGTGTATTCCTCCGGTAACCATAGCTGTTTTACCTTCAAGACTAAATAAATTTGTCATTCTTTATTATATATTAGTTATTAGTTTCACTTATTTTGTTGCCAGACTTTCTGACAATTCCTCTAAAGTTTTCCCTTTAGTTTCCGGCATTTTAAAGAATACCCAAAGCAATTGCCAAACCATCATTAGACAGAAAATACCAAACACTGTTGTAGAGCCAATTTCTTTAAACAAAAACGGAATGAATGAAGGGATTAAAGCTGCCAATACCCAATGAACTGAGGTTCCAAAAGAAGTACCGGCTGCTCTTAATTTATTTGGGAATAATTCAGATATAAAAACCCAAATTACAGACCCCTGGCCTACTGCATGAGAAGCGATAAATAAAAAGAAAAACACCGGGACAGCCATACCTTTCCACTCAAAATAAAAAGCCAGTGTTACTAATCCTAAAGACACTATATAACCAACAGATCCCAAATACATCAACGTTTTACGTCCATACTTATCAATTAAAGAAATACCTATTAGTGTAAAAATCAAGTTAACAATTCCAATCCCAATACTGCTAAAAAACGATGCTGATTTTTCCAAACCGGCCAATTCAAAAATACGTGGCGCATAATACAAGAAAGCATTAATCCCTGAAAACTGATTGAATAATGCGATGAAAAAAGCCAGCATCAGTGGTTTGCGATATTTTTTCATAAAAATAGACTCATCAGCTATTTCTTGTCCTTTTTCATTTTCCATAGCTTTTATTTCCTCAGCTACTTCTTCCTCTGTATTCACCAAACGTAATATTTCAACCGCTTTCTCTTTGTCTTTTTTATATTCATAAATCCAACGCGGACTTTCGGGAATTCCAAAAACTAATAAAGTATAAATTAAAGCCGGAGCAGATTGCACTCCCAACATCCAACGCCAGGAATTCTCTCCTATATCCTGCAACAAATAATTAGACAAAAAAGCGATTAGAATACCAAACACAATATTAAATTGGTACAAGGCTACCAATTTCCCTCTGTCTTTAGCAGGAGCAATTTCCGAAACATAGGTTGGTGCTGCAATCGTGGAAGCTCCAATTCCTAATCCTCCTAAGAATCTAAAAATTGAAAAAATGATGGAGTCATTAGCCAGTGCGGTACCCACTGCGGAAAGAAAAAATAAAATTCCTATCAAAATTAAAGTTTTCTTTCTACCTAATGCATTTGTAGGTATAGCACCAAAAACAGCACCTATTACTGTTCCCCAAAGTGCTGATGACATCACCACCAAACCATGATATAATTCAGATGAATTCCATAATTGCTGTAATTGTTTATCGGCTCCTGAAATTACTACGGTATCAAAACCAAATAGAAAACCGGCTAAGGCTACAACTATAGACCAGTATATTATTTTTTTATTGTTCATTTTTAATTTTTATTTTTTGGATTGGTTATAATTTATTTATTTTTAGTCAAAGCTAGATGTCAATAAAGGGGCATTACCTGCTTTCATTTTTTTATACCTTAATAAGGCTTCTACATAATAATAATCGGCGTAAATAATCGAATAATCGATTTCGGAACCAGCCGGTTTATGTCCTGTAGAATGTAACAATAATGCAGTATTTTTATCTCTGCTTTGGTAACTATCTGAAAGCTCTTTTAGCATTCCTTCGGCCTTATCTAAATATTCTTTAGCTAAAACAGCATCCTGCGTATAAGTTGATAATTCCAAGAGTGCCGAAGCCACCACTGCCGCTGCCGAAGCATCTCTAGGTGCTTTGGGAATTGTTGGATCATCAAAATCCCAATATGGAATTAAATCCTTTGGCAATCGGTCTAAATATACGCGGGTTACTTTATGAGCGAAATCAAGAAATTTAGGATCTTTAGTTTCCCTGTAAACCATGGTATAACCATAAATAGCCCAGGACTGCCCACGAGCCCACATACTACTGTCACTATAGCCCTGATGGGTAACCGCTTTTATTTTCTTACCTGTCTCCTTATCATATACCACTGCGTGATATGAAGTATAGTCTGGTCGGAAATGATTGTCCATCGTAACTGTAGCATGACTAACAGCCATATCGTATAACTTTTTACTTCCTCCGTTTTTAGAAGCCCAAAACAACAATTCCAAATTAATCATGTTGTCCATAATCGTATTATGCTGTGGCCATTCCATATTGGGAACTTCTCTTGGCCAGGACAAAATTGTTCCTACTTTGGGATTAAAAAGTGTTGCCAATGTATCGGCTGTTTTTAAAATTACCTTTTTATACTCCGGATTTTTAGTTAAACGATACCCATTACCATAGCTAGTAAAAACCTGAAAACCTAAATCGTGATCCAGAGCCGGAGTAACAGAAAGTGGTGCTAAATAATTGGTAAATTTATCAGCCGCTGTTTCCCATTTTTGATCTCCTGTAGATTCGTATAAATACCATAGTTCTCCAGGCCAGAAACCACTGGTCCAGTCTGTAAAATCCACATATTTCCATTGTTTACTATCCGGAGCAATATTCCTGGGAATAGATGAGCCATCATTGGGTATTAATTTCAAAGCATCTGAAGATTGTTTGACACAATAAGTTAATTGTGCATCTACATCAAATCCTTTATCTGATTTGTTATTTGTAATAGTACTTCCACAACCCACCAGCATTAAAGTTGCAAAAAGGGAGCCTGCAATTTGTTTTTTTAAATTCATAATATATTCCGCTAAATCTTTATTATTTTGTCAAATTCCAATAGATGATATACCTTTCTCCATGTATATTATAAATAGGGCTCAAAGTATTCTCTGTTCCTTTTATTTTAAACTCAAGGGTCTTCTCTTTATCCTTTAAAATATTATTTTCAAGTTTTTTTGCCGAAAACGGCAGCTTATTCGAAAGACTATTTGGAACCTTATAATCGTAAGTGTAATAATCATTATACAACTTTGGATTGCTATAAGGTGCGGGTTCAGCCATAGCCTCCGTTCCCATTTTTCCTGCCAATACTACAGGTCCGTAAGTTATTGCCGCTATATTAGGATTATCAATTGTTGGCACTACACTTATTTCCATTCCAAAAGAAACTTCAATAGAATCTCCATCGCTCCAATTTCGGTTGAGCACTATATAATTTCCTGGTTTTGATTTAACCGATTGCTTTTTTCCGTTTACTGTTACTTCTGCACTTACCGCCCATGATGGATATCGAATATGAATTGGCATGCTCACTGGATTAGGAGTACTAAGGGTCAGCTTTGTACTTCCTACATTTGGAAAACTAGTTTCCTGTTTTACGATAATTCCTTTTTCTTTCCAATTCAATTCGGACGGAATAAAAAGGTTCACATAAAGCCCTTTATCATGATAATAAATAAACTCCCCATATTTTGCCTGATTTTCAAAACCACTTCCCACACAACACCAAAATGAATTTTCAGGCGTACTGTAAACCTTGTGCGCACCGGGTTTCATCGGTAGAAAATAAGCTACCATGCCTGTTTTTGGATCCTGCTGCCCCAAAATGTGATTGTAAAGTGCTTTTTCATAATAATCCACATATTTTATTTGCGGATTATAGCCATACAAATGACGGGTTAGTTTTAGCATATTATAAACATTACAAGACTCTCCGGTATAACCACTCAAATGCTCTGAAAGATGATCCGGTTCAAAAAATTTCTCCTTATCACTATTACTCCCCGTAACAAATGTGTGATGATCGACAACAGTATTCCAGAAAAACTCAGGGATTTCACGGTTTTTATTTCCTCCTTCCAATTCATAATTTCGTGACAAACCTATTAGTTTAGGGATATAGGTGTTGGCATGTTTTTTATTGAGATTATCAACCTTATCCAAAAGCGGATTCAATGCGTCTTCGTGATAGAAAAATTCGGCAAGGAATTTATACTTATTGTCTCCTGTAATTTCATATAAGGCATAAAAAGAATCATTCATTCCCCCAAACTCATTTCTAAGCATTCTTTTACGTCCTTCATCAGTTAAAGGCTTTAACTTTTCGTAAGCCCAATCGGCCATTCCTTTAGCAATTTCTAATGCCGGCTTACTGTCACAATAAAGATATTGGTCGATTAAACCTGAAAAAAGTTTGTGTTGAGTATACCAAGGTGCCCAAACACTTTTTCCTGCAATGGCGCGGTCTATTAGATTTTGCGGAAACGCACTCAAATATCCTTTTTGATTCAATATTTTTTGAACCTCAACCAAGCCCGTAACCAAACTATCCGCTTTGACTTTGTATATTTTCTCTCCCGTAGCAGCATATAATAAAGCCAAACCGGAAAGAATATGCCCCGTACTATGACCTCTTAAATCACAGTCAAGGGATTCCCAGCCTCCTAATTTATTCACCGTAAAATAACCACCTTCCTGACTGCTAAAAACTCCCGCATTATTCCTGAAACTATGCAACAATCGATTAGCATCAATATCCATGATCCATTTACTTTCGCGCAGCATATTATCCTTAAACGGGCTGTCCAATAACTTCACATCATGAAGATCAAATCCTAAAACCTTTACATTTTTAGTATCATCTAATTTCAATTTTCCTTCATGCTGACCCGGATAATGAGATTGCCCATACATACTAATTGACATCCCTACAGCTAAAATCAAATACTTAATCATTCTGTTTTAATATTTTTTTATTTAAAAATTATTCTAACGACTTTCATTTTTTATTGGAAAATTTCTCTTCTTTATTTCAACCAAAAATGATCCTTCTTAAGAACATTCAATGTTACTAAGAATAATATTCCCGGACGATAAATTATAATCCAATCACTATAAATTATAGTTCTTATCTTTAATAAAAACCAGTAAATACAGCTATTAACAGATCACACGTTATATTTATATAAAAAAAGCAGTTAAGCTTTGTTGCTTAACTGCTTCTCTTTTTTTATACGCTGGAGCGAACTATTACTTAATCCAAAAACTTCGTTCAACAGGATCTGCCGATTGTAATTGATCTGCAATTCCATATTGCCAGGCTACCACGGTAACTTTAATTGGGAAATGGGTTCGAGGTGGTATTTTAGTAAAATGCAGTATATTGTCATCAATATAAGCAGGGCCTTCTTTTACATAATAACTTACTTTTGTCCCTGTACTTGATTTTGCATTTAATGCTATTTTTTTTATTCCAATTGCAACATCATTTATCGACACAAAATCAATCTGTTGAGGTGTTCCATCTTGATTTTTAATTGGAAATCGCAAATGCAACTGCTGTACTGCACTTTTATAAACGGCATCCCCTTCATTGTGTGCCAAAAGCCAAATATCACTGCTTCGTTTGCTATTATTAAAACCCAATTTATCAAATCTGATTTGGAAAGTAGTATCATTAACTTTCTTTACGGGGCCACAAATACGGTCAATTGAAAGTGGTGTTTTGGCAAAATCAGAAACCGGTTTTAACCTTAAGCTATCTGCAAAAAAAGCTTTTAAAGTAAAAGAAACTCCATCTTGTAAAGGCTTAAAAGCTAAAGCATAATTAGCATGGGTTTTATCTGGCTGCACTATTTCTCCGTTTTGCATTAAACCAATGTATTGCATTTTCTTACCTCTGGATTGCGCATAAAATTGTTCCGTATTTTTTGCCATTTTTTTATCAAATACCCAGGATGCAGTTCTTCGGTCGCCTTTAAAAGTGGTAAATGAAGCAGCTTTTGATTGCGGAATAGAATCCTGTCTCCATTTGTCCATCAACCAGCCTGATTCGGGATTTATTGGCTTAAGCTGTGGTTTTTCATTAAATTCTGTTTTGGTAGGGATTCTCTTTTTTGCAGCTTGGCAAATAAAATCAGCCATATACTTTACTAAAGCATCTGAATAATCAAAATGACCATGACCGGCATCAGCAAATAAGGTAATTACACTTTTTGGATGTTTTTGAATATAGTTATAAGCTGGCTGTATGCGTTTTTCCCACCATTCGTATTCCCCCATGATGAATAAGGATGGAATTCCATCTATATTTCTCTTACCCCAATCGGGATTCGGTTTACCATTGCCAGTTAGATTCGTTTGTGGCGCATCGCCATGGATTGAAACTAAGGCTAAGGTTCGTTCCGGATTAAAAGCTGCAAAATTCCATGGGAAACTTGCCATTGCCGAATGTCCTATGGGTACAATAGGTGCATTAGCTAATTCCTGATAACCTGAAACCTCAGCCAAATCTTTGAACATATCTGAGATTATCTTATCCTCTCCTTTAGTTTTATCATACATCCAACTCACTACCGGCGTAACCCATACTTCAGCAAAACCTATTTCGGCCATTACTTTTCTAAAATAGGCATGTTCCAAGATTCCTTCTTCGATCATGTTGTGTTGGCCAAAAACAATTCCATTGACCTGCTTGCAATTCTCAGGAATCCATAAATAAGCTTGCGGATGATCCTTGGTTTCATCAGAAATCATTCCTTTTACCGGAGTACTCCATTGCCAAACCTGCGCATAGCTGTTCAGACAAATGAAACACAAAGCAAAATTTAAATAATTTAGAATTCTCATTTTTCAAAATTTACTTTGTAGAAACTTCAGAAATAATCAACGCCACACCGCCTGAAGCTTTTAGATTAAAACTCAAAACTTCTCCTCCTTTAATTTTGAATTCAGCAACAGCTACTTTGGTACGCGTTGCTACTTTGTCATCATCCTGAAATGATTTTACCACATACTTTTTCCCTTTAACTAAAAAGTCAGTTGGAATTATAATTTTACGAGCTTCATTATTTGTAATAGTACCTACGAACCATTCTTTTTCACTTCTTCGGGCAACTGTAATATATTTTCCTACTTCACCATTAATTACTTTGGTTTCATCCCAAACCGCTTTTACTCGATCAAAAAACTCAATTTCCGGTTCTCCCTGATATGCAGAAGGCTGGTCATACCAATACATAAATTGAATTGGACTGTAATATACCGCTGCTAATGCCAATTGGTGTGCATGTGTATTTTTAATCGCTTTGCTATAATACGCAATCGTATAATCGGCTGGTCCTGCTAAGAAACGGGTAAAAGGCAAAATGGTATTATGGTTGGCATCCGGCATTTCTTCGTTGCCGCGGATTCCTTCCTGTGTCATTAAATTAGGATACGTACGGCTAAAACCGGTAGGACGGTATTCATCATGTATATCCACCATTAAACCGTATTCTGCACATTTTTTAACGGCTTCATGCAGCCAAGTTGACCAACGCTGATTTCCCACCTGAACAAATCCAAATTTAATCCCTTTGATTCCCCATTTTTTATATAATGGTAAAATGGAATCCAATTGCTGAATCAACGCACGTTGATTCACATAGACCCATAAACCGATTCCTTTTGAAGCGGCGTAAGCCGTTAATTCCGGCATATTGAAATCTTTGGTTTCAGAAACTTTAGTAGCGTCAGAACTCATTTTCATTTCAGGTCCGTACCAACCTGCATCCAAGTGGATGTATTGTAAACTATGTGCGGCAGCAAAATCAACACATTTTTTAGCATCTTCCTGAGTCAATTTAGCTACACGAATTACTTTTCCCGGTTTAATCCAAGAAATATCCTTAATTTGATTTTCAGGATTTAGATTCAAAATGATTGTATTGTTTTTTATCAAATCAATATCCTTTTCCGCAGCCATAATCACGCGCCAAGGAGTACTGTAGGCAGGAATTACATCTACACTACTGTATAATGTAGCCTGTAAGGTGTTGGGTTTTGTGGCATTTAAACTAAACTTCATTCGGGCATAATCAATCATTTGAGCTTCGGCAATTGCGACTGACAAACCATTTGTAAGTTTCATTGTTAAAGGGCGTTCACTCTGGCCTTTCCAATCTTTAAGCGGCAATAAAGAATAATGAGCTTGTGCCCAAGGCTCGTAATAAGCCAAAGTGCCTTCTGGCATCGTAAACTGGGTTTGTTCTCCAACAATATGTAGGAATAATCCATTTGTAGGCTCTGGAAAATGATATCGAATAGCGACCCCTTCATTGTATGCTCGAACTACTACATTCATAAAGTAACTTTTGTTTTTATCGTAACCATCGGTTAACTTTTCTTTTGCTACTTCTCCTTTTCGAAAGGCTATCGTTATTTCGTTATACTTATTTTGAATAATTGCATTTTCACCATACACGGGTTTCCAGGAATCACTTACCTCATTAAGTTGTACGCCTGTAAAATTTAGGTTTTCACCCCAAACTTTACAGTTATCATTAGGAATTCCAAGTGCTGACTCGAAAGTATTGTTTTCAATCAATATTCCCAATTCTGACTCTAACACCACTTTTTTTCCTTTAAATGACAGACTGTAATACATTTGTTTTTCGCCTGCATTCCCTTTTTTTTGATAAAAAGTAAAATCATAAGCTCCATCAGGAGACTTTAGGTTTTGCACTGTTTCCTGAAGGATTGATTGTGCTTTTATTGTTACTGTACAACAAAGCAAAACGCCTATTGTATAAATTTTAAATAATTTCATTACTTCAATATTTATTTTGTTATTCTAAACCAGTCAAAATCAGCGTAGCCTCCCATTCTTACATTCGATTGGCTTAGAGCAAAAATTCCTATTTTGGCTGAAATCCATAAATCTTTTTCTGCTATTGCTTCTTGACCAATTGTGATAAAATCAATTCCATTTTCACTATAACTAAACTTGCAGGCAGCATTAGGAGCGGTGATATTCATGCACAATTGTACTTCATTTGAATTTAAAGGTCTTTCTTCAATAACTTTTTCTAAAGTGCCTTCATGAGCATTAGTGCAACTAATTTGTTGCACCCAATACTTTCCATCGTGAAAAGCAATTGCTACATAAGCATAGGATTTCCCCATCAATAATAAGCCTGCTTTTTTGCCTGGAGTATCCCATTCAGTAGTCAAATTCACTTTGGTTATTGCAGTAAAATTAGGAGCCGGTAGTTTTTGCAATAATAGATTGGGTACATTCCAAAGATTAGGTTCCTCTTTTTGACTAATGGTAAAAAGTCTCAAATAGTCTGTTCCGGGAATTTGAGCACTCCATTTTATAGAAGAATTAGCATACCATTGCCATTGTAAGCCCGGTTTTCCATTGTCAAATTCATCGCTTTCTGCAGGGTGTACAATTGGTAAATTATTCCCAACAACTGGTTTGATTCCCGAAAGTATTGGTTCACCTACGCCATTTCCGTCAAAATCTTTTCCCATAAGTGGCCAATTGTCTTTCCATTGTATCGGTTGCAGGTGCAATACACGACCATAAACGCCCTGATCCTGAAAATGTAAAAACCAGGAGTTATTATCAGGAGTTGTTACCCAAGCTCCCTGATGCGGTCCATTTATATTAGTACTCCCTTGCTCTAATACGATTTTATCTTCATAAGGGCCGTAAATGTTTTTTGAACGCATGACTACCTGCCAACCTGTTTCAACACCTCCTGCGGGAGCAAAGATGTAATAATAGCCGTCTTTTTTATACAATTTTGGACCTTCCATAGTATGGTGTTTATCATGACCATCAAAAACGTTTTGACCTTCATCAAGCACTTTAGTTCCTTCGATATTCATCTCTTTTATTGTGAGAACACTATTGATACCGGCACGACTTCCAGCCCAGGCATGAATTAAATAGGCCTTATTTCCTTCCCAAAGCGGACAGGGATCAATGATTCCTTTTCCTGCCATTACTAATATTGGCGTTGACCATTTGCCATAAATATCTTTGGTTTTAACCATATATACACCAAAATCGGGATCTCCCCAATAAATATAAAATTCGCCTTTATGGAATCGGATAGCGGGAGCCCAAACTCCTTTGCTATGTTGTGGAATATTAAAAACCGTTTCGGGAATTTGTTTTTCCAACGCATAATTGATGATTTTCCAATTTACTAAGTCTTTTGAGTGCAAAATGGGTAAACCCGGAATACAGTTAAAACTACTGGCCGTCATATAATAATCATCCTTTACCCGAATTACATCGGGATCGGAATAATCGGCATACAAAATGGGATTGGTATAAGTCCCATCTCCCTTATCTGATTGCCAGACTTGAGAAACATAATTTTTAGTTTGCTGTTGTGTCTGTGCTATTATAAGAGAATTAGAACTTCCTAATAGGAAAGCTGTAAGTCCTAAAAAGATGTATTTAAATCTGAAAATTATTTTTTTTATATCCATTATTTAGTATTACTTATTTGTTAATTTTTATCACTAATGGATTGGCAATTATTTCAGCCTGTTTTTCTAACATTGCATCCCAATCCATTACATCTTTTATTTGGGTGCTTGCTGTCCAGGCAAATCCTGCGTAGTACGTTATTTTATTATCGGGATTGGTCAGAATTAATAAATTACTTTGATCAGCTGTTTTCGAATCATGAACAAAAGCGGTATCAATCAATTTAGGACTTAAAACAATTCCTTCTCCTACAAATGCACTATCAATTGGTTCCCAATGACGAAACCATCCTTTAGGTTTGTTAATGTTCACTTCTCCTTTTTTATCATGAAGCGTAATTCCAACTGTGTAATTAGGAATCCTTTTATTTGAACTATAACTAATTTCAAATTTTGAAAAATTTGAATCCAAATCCAGTGAAATTCTTTTCACTTCCTGAATATCATAACTACTCCAAGGAGCATAAGTCAATTCAAAAACGGTTCGCAAAGGCCCTGTGGTTATTGTTTTGTAACTCACATAATTTTTTGACACCAATAAACTATCTTTTTCCCAAAGTCCTGTTCCTCCTGTTCCTCGACTTGCCCCTACATGGTAAGGGTCATAACCTTCTCCATGTTCTATATGGTAATATCCCGGATTGGCTACATTTTTTTTATACCAACTGTCAATTATAGAATAGTCCACTCTTTTCAACCATAAGTCGATACCACTCGAAAGTGTTCCTCCTTCTTTGCCTTCTTCAACTAGTTGTTGTGCTACAGGACCATAAGCTCTGAAGGCCACCTTGTTGTTTTCCCAGGCATAATCGTCAATTCGTTCCGGTACAAAACGCGAATAGGTTTTCGCCTTTGGCTCGGCAACCGGTATTGTATCCAGTATAATTACATATTTTGCCGTTGCATTTGCCGCTACATTTGCCTGAAAAAGCAACTCGTCTCCTTTTCCGTCTCCATCATTATCAACCCATTGTGTAACTAAATATTGATTAGTTCCCTTCTGCTTGATACGAATATTTTTTTGATTGTTTTTATCTAAAAGGGGGTGCAATTTATTACGATGCAGGCTAATAATTTCATTACGGCTAAACCCCAATGTGTTTTTTATTTCAATATTAATTTCTTCATGTTTATCCGTTTTTGTACAGGCCGTTAACGATATTAATTGGAAGAAACTTATTGCCAGTAGGCTACTTTTGAAATGCTTGTATCTCATACTATTTATTTTAATTCGTTTTAAAAGTGATTCCTTCCACATGTTCTCCAACAAAAAAGTTAGCCATATCAGAAGTTTTATACCACTTTGGTTTTCCTTGCATATCATCAGAAATTAAAACCCCATTTATTTTCAGATTTTCAAAACTGATGTTCTTAATTTTTCTTTGCTCGTTGTAACCGGCAATAATCGAAGTATTCGCATTTTGACCATAATAATCTATATTACGAAACACGACATTTTCGATACCCAAGCCAGGTGCTGTACAATACTTGACATTATAGAATACTCTTAAATTGAGTAATTGACCTTCTCTGAAATCTTCTACTCTGATATTCTCAAATAGCACATTTTTAGCCAGATTATTATCGCCAACGTTGATACTCATACAACCTTGATAATCCTGTTGTTTTTCTTTATGATCCAAAATATTGATATTTTTATAAATTAGATTTTCCAGCACATCCGGTTTGTCACTATTTCCATGTGTCCCTATCAAAATAGGATGACCAACATCAGCCCAAAGTGTTGAATTTTGCATCGTAATATTTTTTGCACCGCCTTTAAACTCTTTACGAGTACCATAAACCGTAGTACAATCGTCAGAAGAACGGATGAAGACCCTATCAAACAAGACATTATTAGCAGCCATTATATTCATCCCATCTCCCCAACCAAAAAAGCTGATGGTTTTTACATTTTGGATGCTTACATTATCCGATTCTCCTGTCAAGCATTGTGAAGCGAAAATATCCTGAATAGTAATATTTTTAGAAAAAGCTATTTTAACACCCAACCTAACTTCCTGATCGACAATACCCCTACCACAAACCTTCACATTTTGAGCATTGTCAATCAATATCTGCCCTTTTAATACGGCACCACCGGCTAAATAAAGAGTTTTATTAGATGGTACTTTTAATATTTGATTTGGAATTTCATGAATACCAGGGCCAAAATAGATGACATTTGGATCTTTAGGATTTGGTACATCTTTCTCAATTGGATTTGCAAACAGATGCAGGTTATGAAAAATATCATCGTTGATTTCTACTGAAAGATTCGCTGGATTTGTTAAAGTAAAATACAAAGTGTTTTTGTCGATTTGAGTTTTAATTCCTTTCGATAGCGGACGAACTCTTGCTGAATTGATATTCCCTTTATTTAGAGTTACCGCTACTTCAACTTTGCCCGAAAAATCAAAAGATGCCATCGAAGCATTTTGTACCGAATGTCCGGTGCCTACTACCTGATCTACTTTTATTCCATACTCAAACAAATCTTTCCACTCACCGCCCGGTTTTCTAACCTTTACTGAAAAATCATCATTGTGCATGCTTTTTAAAATAGCATCAGTTGTTTTATAAACTACTAATTCCTGAGCAGTCGTTTTAAATGTTCCGCAGAATACTAATAGTAGCATTGTAGTTAGTGACCAAAATTTTTCTTTAAATACCATTATTTTTTTATTTATTTTTTAAAAACTCCATAACTAATCGATTAAAAGCCTCCGGATTTTCCAGATTACTCACATGTCCTGCATTGGGTACAATTACTTGTTTGGCAGCAGGCACGCATTCTAACAACTTATTGCGATTATTTTTATCAACTTCTCCCGTTAAAACCATCACCGGAACCGTTATTTTTTGCTTCTTTAGCAAAGGAATCACATCATTCCCCAGTACTAAACGAGGTTCAACATGCAAAGGCTGCCATTGATCCCATTTGTAAATCATATCCCAAACAGCTCTTCTTATCTGCTCCAGATTACTTCCTCCTTTTCGCATCAATGCATTTAACCATTCCCATTTTTGGTTCATCGTTCCTGCCTTTTCCATCTTTTCAATTTCAGCTCTTCTAACAAGCAGTTGTTCTTTTGTCCAAGGTTCAGATGGTCCGGGAACCGGAAAAACACCACCACTAGCCATGGTAACTGACAAAAGTCGGTCTTGATGTAAGGCGAGAAAATCTGTCGCTATAAAACCTCCCATAGAAAGTCCGACCAAATGCGCTTTTTTAATTTTTAGATAATCCATTACTTTCAAAAGGTCTTCTACATGAAGAAATTCAAGTCCTTCTTTTGGCATATCTGAATAACCATACCCCTTACAATCATATCGAATGACTCTGTACTTTTTGGCAAATTCAAAAAACTGAGGATCCCATTCGCTATGATCAAAAGAGTGGCCGTGGATAAAAATCAATGGTTCCCCTTTTCCTAATTCTTCATAATACAGTTTTGCATTTCCTACCTCAACAAAGCCTGTTTTTACTTTTAGGGGTAATGAAGCATTTTTATAAACGTCTCTGACCATAATAGGCAATACAGGACTATTATAAAAAGAAGAAAAGCCCCCTAAATTGGCTTTTACCACATTTACATGAGTCAGAAAAAAACCATACGTATTCGTCGTTTTGTCAATCCAGGGATAAGCACCTGCCCAACTGGGACTGCTTATTAAAACTGCTTTTCCATTTGCTTCCAATTCTTCTCTCCATTCACCAAATCCGTATACTCCGTTATGTTTTTCAGCCCGTACTCTTTCTACATATTCGTGACTTGCAACTTTGGCACTCCCAATTTGGTCGGCCTGCATCTCTGCGACAGACGCAACACTTAAAATTTGTTTTCCTTTATAATTCCCGTCATGACTAATCATTTCTAAAAAATGAGCGTAATCATAAAGTGTACTTTTCGCTCCTCCTCCCAACATGGGACTATGGCCTCCACTTTCATCCACAGGAACGAAATGAGTATTTTTCATTTCTAATGGATTAGCTATATTTTCTAAAAAAATAGTTTCAAAATCTTTGCCCGTCGCTAATTCGGCCATTCTGCCTGCTACCTGCATTGCCAATCCTCCATAATGAAAAACACTTCCCGGCTCGGCATTAGCGGGTAAATTAACAATGTGTTTAACCGACTCTTCTAAAGTTTGGTAATTATCTGTAACTGAATCCTTAGGCTGGTAATCCGGAAAACCGGAAGTATGGGAAAAAAGCTGTCTTAAAGTTGCTTGCCCCTTAACATCCTTAAACTCCGGCAACCATTTATTCACCTTATCATCCCAGGAAAGATTTGTTTTTTCGACCACCGAAGCTATTGTTGCTGCAGCCAGCCATTTTCCGGCAGAGGCAATAAACACCTGAGTATCCCTATTATAATTCCCAAAATATTTTTCATAAACAACTTTGTCATTTTTAGAAACTAAAATAGACGCTCCATCATAATAACTGCTGTCCACCCAAGTTTGAATTTTCTTTTCAATAGGCGAAAAATCATAATCTCTGTGTTTTTTTTGTTGATGCCTTTGCCCGAATAAATTACTACAAGCTGATAACAAAAGAATCAATATTGCAGCTTCATAAACTTTAACAAATACCTTATCTAACACTTTTATCATTTCATATCAATTTTAATTTTTTGATACGATAATGCAGGCAACTTAAAACTTTGCGTTTTCTCCTTTTTATTATAAATCCCTTCATATTTTGTTCCAGCTGCATCGGTTATAATTCCGTTCTTGATTTTTCCTTCTGCAACAATTGAAAGCGTTACAGCTACATCTGAACTAAAATACAATTCTCCGTTTTCATTTTTCAAAACCGCAGAAGCCACGTCATTGCCTAAATCCAACGAATATTTTCCATTTGAAATGTTTTTCCCATTACCTAAAAAGAGTGTAAAATCAGCTGCTTTTTTACTGATTATTCCATAAGTTCCCGTAACTGAAAATAAATTAAAATTCATTTTTTCATTGGTAGTAGTATTCGAAAAAATAAAATCTTCTCTTCCTGATTTATTAGTCACATGAATCCCTACAAACTCATTTTTTCCAAAATAATCCACCGATTGAATATTAGTTTCATTATTCAAAGCAGGTTCATAAATGGCTACAAAAGGACGATTCCAAGCTTCACCGTTTTGTCTCACAACCAATGTTGGAATTGGACTTTTGTTAATATCATCCGGCAATAAACCATGAGATAAAGCGGTAGATTTCGGAGAAAGCACTGAGAAAACTTCTCTGTCTGATTGCCCTTGAAACCAAAGATTCATGTTTACGATTTTATCTTTTAAAGCTAGGTTAAATTTCCCTTTAAAATCCTGATTGGTTTCCATTGACATTTTATCCCACATATAATCGTAAGCCATTAAGTCCCCATCACCAAAAGCTAATTTTGTGGTAGGTTTTAAATCTAATGGAATTCCATTTATTGCAGTCAATTCTAAATTTTGTCCCAGATTATGGAAAAAATATTCATTCTTTATGTTATTACCATCTTTCTGATTGGAGCGAAAAATATCAATATAATAACCCTCTTCTTCATTGTCTTTTACAATTCCCATAACTCTGCGCTGATCGCTATAAGTTTCAGGCTCAAAGAAAGAAACATCAGAAAAAGTAATTCCCGGAACAATTCCTTTAGTAATACCGCTTTTAGGATAGGCAGCATTCAAACTAAAGGCATGATTGCTTTTCATTTCGGGATACTTAGATTTACCATTAACGATAACTGTATTATGAGCAGGAAATTGCGTATAATATTCGGCATATTCTATAGAAAAATAGCTAGATCCATGTCCCATTTCGGGAGCTAACGGTAAACCTTTCCCATACAATTCCATCGCAATACCATTAGAATGCATATGATTTCCTAAGGATCCAATTTGACTAATCATTAAAGCAGAATCTCCTTCACCCTGACGTTGTACCAACCAGCTGTTATGAGGCACATAAAATAAAGGAGTAGTAAAATCGGTTAATTTACCGGCTGCACTATTTTTATCAAATACTAAGTTTTTTTCTATAAAAAGATCCTGAATATTTTTCCCAATATATTTTCCTTCTCTTGTTTCGTCACTATAAATCGTTTGATACATTTTGGTAAAATATTCCTCATCGGCTTTCTTACCATATTTCTGCGCATTTTCGATACTATAAAGCAGAGGCTCTTTTCGCAATTTATTGTAATGTCCATCCCCGAAAGAAACCATATATTTATTAGGATAAAGATATTGTACACTGGATTTTACCGCCTGCTTTAAAATTGGCATTTCTTTTAACAAATCGATATCAAAATTACGGTCGTAAAACTCGGCAAACGAAATAAAATCACTTAAAACATTCATGGAATAGCCTGGGCTTTCATTCCAAACTCCGGTAGTTTTATCGTAACCATAATCCATCAATTTATTCATTGACCATTGTCGAGTTGAGCTTTGATTCATAATTTGATCCAGATAATACTGCGCCCCTTTTCCGTTTTTATAAGCTGAATTGTTTTCTAAAACCAAAGCGATGTGCGAAATATGAGCCGCTTCTAACAAATTCCAGTTATTAAAACTTACTCCGTTTTTAATTTGTAAATCTGCCCATTTTTGCAAGGTAGCGTCATAAATTGTTATACTTTCCGGATTTTTAGCCCCAATAAAATCATGTAAAAAGTCGTAACATTGGGTAATTTCATTTAATATATGATCCTGAATAACTTCAAATTGAATGTAACTAACTAAAGTTTGATGGTGTCCATGACTTAAATCAATAGGTTCATTCAAATAATAAACCCCTTTTAAATACGTATCCAGAACATTGTATGCTAAATTTGCATACTCTTCATCTCCAGAATACCAGTACATAAATGCGGCATCACGGGCAATAGTTAAAATTTGTCTATTGATTGAATTTACAATTCCAGATGTAGCAACAATAGGTCCCCATTCCCATACATTTGTTGTACTATTTTGAAGATACAAACCTCTTGGATCATCCATGTAGGGCTTAATATCTTCTAATTTTGGAGTTCTATAGCTTGAAGGTGTACCACGTCCGCCAATGAACTTTACTGTTGGAACCGGTGCTTCTCCTTCTGCATGATCGTATTTTCCTCCATTAATATATACCTGTGTTGATTTTGTCTTCCAATACATTTGTAATCTGGAAACTAACCAGGTTTTATCTCTTTTATAATGCTCAAGATAAGGCGCAACATTATTTTTAGTTTTAGTAATTATTGCCGCTGCCCAATCTTCCTTTTGTACCAGCTCTTTTAGCTGATTCAATGACATATCTTTCCCAAAAACACGGGGATGTTGTGAGCCTATATTTTGAGGAACAGGCAAATTTTGAGATTCCGCATTACTTACAGAAAACAACAGAAAAAGAAACGACAGAATTTTATTTCGCATAGTAATTATTTTATATTTAAGTAAGTTATAAAAATTTGATTAAAGGTTGCTGAAAACCACCCAGCAACCTTACTGCACACTAATCAAACTAATTACAAACTAACCAAAATTTGTATTGTACACATTTTTTCTTCCGAATAAATTTAAACGTGGATTTTATTATTTTTTTGAAAACTCATTAATGATTTTAGAAAAACTTAAAAATCAGTTTCTAAACTTTTTCAATATTAGTAAGAATAGCGCTTTTTCAAGATAACTCATGGTGCATTTAGTATAAATTATCAACCAAAATACGTTGAAACCCTTATAAAGATCGGGTTTTAAAGTACTATTATCCTTTTTTCACCATATTAGCTTTTATAAAAAAACCTCATTAGCTTAAATCCTAATGAGGTCAATTTCTAACACTTCAATTAATCAATTCTATTCTAAAGTATACAATAAGGTTCCAAAACCTAAAGAATCAAATCCTCCACTATTAGGACCATAATCTCCTCCTCCACCTTCTGGTCGCACCACATTTTTAACAAGAGAAACATATTTAACATCTGTAGTTTCAGACAAACCTTTACGTTTCACATAATGATTGTAAATTCCCGCCCATATTGGACGTATTTCACCTCTACCAGCATTACTAATCACAGTATGATTTACATTATCACAATTATTATAGGGCTCAAATGGAACTGACTGAGTAATAAAATTATATTTTGCTTCATATTCAGCACCTTTAAGAATCCAATTATTATTATATCCGTATACATCATCACCCTGATTCCAGGTACTTTGAGCAATATCCGCTAAAAAACCGATACACAATAGTGCATGTCCTTGATCTCGTCCGGCTTCCTGAACCTGAGCCGTTCCATCTTTATGATCATACCAAATTACTTTTAATAATTGACCATTACCTTGTCCTTCATTAAGATAAGTAATAGCAGTATTGTAAAGACTCGCATCATCAGTCAATACACCTATTGACATTACATTTAAAATACTACATAAATCCCAATTGGCCCAATAATGTGAAATACAAGTACCATTGTGTCTTACCAAAAAGTCTTTACTTATAGGTAAAAACAAATCGACAAGCCACTTTTTAAATTTATTAAAATCAGTAGCAGTCCAACCGCTATAAGTACGCATAATTTCGGCAGCATTAGCAAATTGATAGCCATAAATGCCAGCTCCTAAAACAATATTAGAATTACCTGAAAGACTGGTACAAGTAGAAGCCCATGCATTCATAATTTGAATTGACTTATCAGCATAGGCATTATCCCCGGTAATTTTCCAACGAATAGCGGTTTGATAGGCAGCTGCTGCATCATTCATAGCTCTGCTGTAATTGTCCGGACTTGGTTCCTCGGCTGAATTCCCTCCTCTAATCAACTTCACAACCGGATTTGGAGTATATGTTAATTGAGAGTGAGAATTGGCAATTAATTTGTTCCATCCTGATAACCAAGGTTCAGCACTAGCATTTACTTTTGCCTTCATTCGGTCAAAATCAGCTTGTGTATGTAATAATCCTGGGTGTGTGAAAGTTTTATTAGGATTAATTGGAATTGGAGTCACTACTGGTGGAGTCACTACTGGTGGTTTTGTTTCTTCTGTTGATGAAGAATCGGCACTACTACAACTAATAGCAGTAATCAACAAAACAAACTTAAAAACTGTAGTTAAAGTTTTCATAATAAAATAATTAAAATTAAAATAGGAAGATAGATCATAAATGACCTATCTTCTTTATAAAATGTTTTAAACCTTACTTATAAATTAATATTTCATATAAGTCATAAAAGCCTCTAATTCGGTAGTATTTTTAAAGGTTCTAATCCAGTCTACTTCATAACCTGTTTCATCACCTACAATATCAGCTATTTTAAACTGTCTTGTTGCTAGAGAAGTATTTGCTGCATAATCAGCAGACATGTCATAATAAATCACATTTTTAGCAGCATAATCCGTTTTATATTTATTATTACCCACATTAGCACCTAAGGCAATATCTAATATTATATTACCCGAAACCGGTTTATAACTTCCAGTTGGTGTAAAAGCAATCTTCATTGCCAGAATAGGGTAGTCAGGAGACTGTACCCAAGCTGCTTTTGAAACACCATTTAATGTACCATTAACAATATAAGCCAAATCTGCACGACGTTTACTGGCAGAAGTTCCTAATTGTGCCGGATTAAAAGTTACTTTCAACTTACCATCAGCAATCACATTGGTAGAACCTGAAGTAATTGCCAGCCAATCTCCTGTAGCAGCAGGATCATTGAACTCAAAAATATATTTACCTGCAGGGATTGTTGCATCTACAAGATTTCCGTAAAATTCAATTTCTGCGATATTACAACTTCCATTAGGTGAATAATAATAAATATAACGGAAATTTTGATTCGTGTTGATATTTACATTAGTATAAACACCAGTTGCTGGTTGTTGTGTAATTGTGTATAAGGTAACGGCATCAATTAATGTAGGATCATTGGCACCACGGATCTCACCACCTATCATTCTTTGAGGATGAGAGGTACGAGGTACATATCGAACTGAAGTTAAAGAAGCCTGTTTACCAGATCCAACATCATAACCTACATAGCCTGATGAAGTTGGAGCATCAACAAAAGTATCAATATTTCCATCTACAGCAGCTGCAATTGTTGTTGCTGAATTATTTCCCCATGAGCCAGTATGGCCTATAAGTTTTCCTGTAAGCAAATCATCTCCTATTAATAAAAATATACTTTGAACTTCTTGTCCTCCAATATTTAATAAAATATTACCTGATTCGGTATCCGGTACTGTAAATTGTATCTTGGTATCCGTTACAGAAGTAATTTCTGTTTCAACAGTACCAATAAAGATGTGTACATCATTTACATTGCTTCCAAAATTTTCACCTGTAATTGTAACAACATCTCCTGCTTTTACACGTTCCTTGTCAACTGAAGTAATTTTAGCTCCTGGAATAAACTCGAATGAATCTTCAAACTCTTTTATATTTTTCCAAATTTTGACGCTTATTTTTCCAGTAGATGCGTTTGCCGGAACTATAACAATTATCTGACCATCTGTAACGCTTACTATATCTGCCTGAATTGTAGCAACATCATTAAAATAGACTGTAACTGCTCCTTTTAACTCCCCAAAATTGGAACCGTTTATGGTAACCTGAGTACCTGGTCTTGCCGCCATTGGGCTGAAACTTTCAATGGTAAAATCCGGATATTCCTCAATTTTAAAATTTGGACCTTCTTCACATGATGTAAAAAAAGACAAGCTAAAAATCATCATAAAACTTATAATGATTGATTTGTATAATATATTTTTCTTCATAATTTATAGTTTTATTTTTTTCACCAATTAATCTTTGTTTTATAGACAATGTAAACAAAGACCTTAAATAAACCATACAGATTTAAATCTGTATGGTTGAATAAAAAAATATCTTTAATATCCCGGATTCTGAAGCAACTTAGTATTTAACTGCATCTGAGTCTGAGAAATTGGAAACAGATAGTGTTTAGGAGCAACTGAATGATTTAAATAACTATCAATAACAACACACTCTAAATCACCTTTCGGAGTACTAACTACTTCTTCTCCATACACATAAGTATTTGGGAGATAAGAACTGGTAGCATTACCTGATCCATCTTTAAAAGCAGTAGTATAGGTTGCGTTTCCTACTACTCTCCCTAAACGAGATGGGTTCAAAGACTCTTCTAAAATTCCCCAACGTTTTAAATCATCAAAACGCTTCCCTTCACGATACAATTCTACTGTACGTTCTCTTCTGATTTCTTCTTTCATATTTAACCCATTATTACTCACTAATGCATTAGTCAAAGATGCAACACCTGCACGAGCTCTTAATTTGTTAATTGAAGCATCCAATTGAGTATCTGTAATTGAACCATTCAATTCATAAACAGCTTCTGCATACATTAAATAAACCTGAGCCAATCGAATAATAGGCCAGTTCGCAGATTCAGTATTATCTTTTCTTCTAGTACCAAAACCATAAACTTTATATTTTGCATTATCATAACCACTATATCCTAAACTACCAAAACTTAAACTAACTGAACTAGTAGCGGTAGTTGAAGCATATAAATAATTTAACAAACGTAAATCTCTATCTTTAAATTCATCAGCGACTGCATGGTAACCTTGAAACAAAGGAGATTTATCTGCTGGTAATCCATCTTTACATACGGGCATGTCCACAAATTTGCGACTTGGAAACAATTGTCCTGATGTCCATGTAATATTAATACCTGATTGTTTCAAAGTATAATCGTAGGTCCTATATAAAATAAACTCTTTATTTGTAGATTTATCATATCCTCCCGGATTAGAACCCGCATCTTCAAGATTGAATAAATACCAAGAACTAGAGTTTGCCATTTTAGAATCAGCATTTTTATTCCAAAGTTCATAACCTCCTTGTCCCATAATGTTGTTACACATTTCTACTGCATCAGCCAAATATTTATTAACATTAGCGGCATCATAACCTGCAGATCCTGCACCTTCAGCTATACCGTCACCATCAGTAGATTGACCCACATATCTTTCCCAAGTAGCTTCATACAATTCAATTTCAGCTTTTAAAGCCATAGCAGCCCATTTACTTATTCTTCCCTTATCACTTCCTGAAATATTTTGTTCAGTTGGAAGATTGGCGATAGCTTTATCTAAATCACTTAAAATTTGGTCTACCACCTCATAACGGCTATTCCTTGGACCATATAATTCTGGTGAATCTGTACTAAGTACTTTAGTAACTAACGGCACCCCTCCAAAAGTCTTTAACAACCCATAATAAGAATAGGCGCGAAAAAAATAAGCTTCTCCAACATATTGACTTATATCTCCATTTGAATTATTATATCCTGTTGCTTTTTCTAATAAAATGTTACAACTTCTAATTCCATTATAACTCCAATTGATTCCTGAAGAAAGGATTGTACCATGTCCAAGATCATATCCATTAGAATTAGTATTTGCAGACAAATCTGAATTATTATCCATGTTTCCAAAACTCCATCCTTGCAAAATCCCGTAAAGATTAAGAGTATATGCTTTAAAATCAGCGGGTTTTTTAAAATAAACTGCATCCGTATATTGCCCTGGTGGATCTAGATCTACAAAATCATTCTGACAACTTATCATTCCCAAAAAAAGACCAGTAAAAACTATATATTTTAAACTTTTTTTCATCACTTTTTCATTTAATTATTAAAATCCAATATTTACACCAAAAGACCAGGTACGACCAAATGGATAACCTGCATTATCTCCATCAGTAGCATTTTGTTGAGCTTCCGGATCAAATCCATCTTTAATAGTTGAAGCTTCCCATAAATCATTACCTGAGAAATAAAATCTAATTTTATCTAATTTTATCATTTTTGTAATTTTTTCAGGAATAGTATAACCCACCACTAAAGTCTTCAATCGGATATAACGATTATTTTGTAACATAAAATCATTATTAGCATAATTCCATGCTGCACGTGTTGGATTGACAGTTAAACGAGGAAATTCGGCATTAGGATTTTCTTCGGTCCAGGTTTTCCCTAAAAAGGAAGGATTTTGGTTAGTATACAAGGCTCTAAATGGATAAGCCATATATCCTGTACGCATAATATTTTGTTTTAAATGTCCTTGGAAAAAAGCATTCAAATCAAATCCTTTAAAATTACCACCTAGATTAATCCCAAACACATAATGAGATGCTGAATCACCAGCATATACCAATGAACTGTTCTTACTACCTGCGCCGGTAATTGTTCCTGTACCAGCTACATCTACTCTCTTTGTATCACCTGGTCGTAAAGCTACATTTGGACTAGTTTGTTGCAATGCGGCTAAATCCCCTTTGCCGCCATAAGCCTGGTAGTAAGCATCAACTTCTGCCTGATCTTTAAAATAACCATCTGTCTTATAAACAAAAAACGGTTTAAATCCATATCCATTAACAACACCGTTTTGTCCTGCTACATAATTATCTCCATTTAATATACCAGATACTTTACTTTTTGAATCACCAATATTAAAAGATACATTATAGCCAAAATCTTTTTTTCTATCTTTCCAGCCTACAACAAACTCCCAACCTTTAGAATCAAAATTTCCATTATTTGTTTTCGGTGCTGTTGCTCCTAAAACAGATGGATATACAATATCTATCAACATTCCATTATTTTTCTTTTCATAAAGATCAAAAGAAGTAGTCAAACGATTATTTAAAAATCCAAGATCTATACCGATATTCTTTTGAATCACTTTTTCCCAAGTACGGTTAGGGCTGTATATCCCATTATTAGCCAATGAGGATACTGTTTGTAGTGATGCAGGTTGCCCCATTACCCCACTTCCAATATTAACAAGAGAAAGATATTCAAAATCAGCTAATCCTTTAGCTTCATTACCTGTGCTACCAATTGTAGCTCTTAATTTACCAAAATCCACAATGCCATTAAGAGAATTAAAGAATTTTTCTTTTGTAAAAACCCATGCTAATTGAGCCGAACCGAAGTTTTTAAATTTATTACCTTGAGCAAAACGCGAATTTCCATCCCTTCTTCCAATAAATTCCGCAATGTACTTTTCATCATAATTATAATTCACTCTGGAAATATAAGAATAACGACCATTTTGACCTTTATATCCGCCATTTGTTTGTCCTTCAGTAGGAGCCAAGCTAATATCATAAACACCTGAATCAACAAACCCCAGACGTGATCCAAACAAGCCTTGTGAAGTGAATTTTTCACCATTTACCCCCGCCATAACGGAAACATTATGAACATTGTTAAAAGTTTTATTATAACGTGCTAACGCCTGATAATAATAATAATATTTAGATTCAGCACCTGTTGAATAACCATTATTGATTCCATCTGTTTGATATGCATTAGCTGTAGGATTTCCATACCAATCATAGAGTTGCACTGGTACAACATATGATTCAGTATTATATCGTTCATTTTGAATAGAAGCCAAGCCTTCTAATGAAAAGCCACTTCCAATATCATAAGTTGCCTTCAAATCTATACGACCTGTTAATCTTTTCTTGTTAATTCGACCAGCATCTGAAGTTGATGCAGCAGCATTCCTGTTAGCTCCTGCATCCACCCCATTAAAAGGTGCCAACCATTGACCATAAGGATTTTTTGCAGGATAGAAAGGCATATCAAAAGAATAAAGAATATTACCAAATCCTCTTGAAGGTTGACTAGTATTAGTATTAACAACGCTAACACCAGTTTCTAATTTTAATTTATCAGATAATTGATAATCATAATTAAAACGAATATTCATCTGTTTTTCTCCATCATAGGCGGTCAACAAATTAGCCTGATTATCAGCATAACCTGCTGACAATCTGTAACTAGATTTATCACCCCCTCCAGAAATAGCTAAATTATGTTGAAATGAAAAACGCGGACCAAATAATTCATTAATTCTATTAGCATTGAAGATAAAGAAATCCCTACCTGGCCATGTATTAAAATGATAGGCCCCCTCAACACCCTGTTGTAAATTTTTCAAATTCTGTTCACTATCCCAGATCCACCAATTAGGTAAAGACTCTTCTTTATTAGCCTCAATCCACATGGTAGCATATTGTTTAATATTAGGTGAAAAGTTTGTTAAGCCATTAGTAACATAACGAAAATTAGAGTTGAAAGTAACTTTAACTTCACCTTTGCCCTTTTTAGTAGTTACCAAAATAACTCCATTAGCAGCACGGGAACCATAAATAGCGGCCGAACCATCTTTTAAAACTGAAACACTCGCAATATCATCTGGATTCAAATTTTGAAAAGCTTGAGCATTTATTGCCGGAACTCCATCTATAATAATTAGCGGATCAGAACCATTTATTGACGAAAAACCACGTATTTGAAAATTCAGTCCCTCACTTCCAGGTCTTGAAGACGAACGAGTCACTACTAAACCTGGTGTTTGACCTTGTAATGCCAATCCAACATTGGTTACTGCCCGATCTTCAAACACTTTAGAACTTACCACTTCAACCGCACCAGTTAATGTTGCTTTTTTCTGAGTACCATAACCTACTACTACCACTTCATTTAATGAAGCTACATCAGCACTCATGGTTACATTTAATACTTTTTGCGTTCCAACTTTAATTTCCTGAGTTTTCATACCTACGGCACTGAAAACCAAAATTGCATTTGAAGAAGAAACATTGATACTGTAATTACCATCAATATCAGTACTTATTCCGCCTTTCTCTCCTTTTATATTTACATTTACTCCAGGGATTCCCATGTTATCCTCAGCAGCAACTACCTTTCCTTTTATTGTAATTTGCTGTTGAGCTACATTTAAAGCATATTTTTCAACCAGATTTAATTTCCCATTAGTTTCAGCAAACGACTGGGAAGAAATACAAACCAGAAAAGACAAAACCAAGGATGGTTTAATCCTGTTCCATAATTCGGTTTTATTCAACGCATTTATTCTCATAATGAATTGTTTTTTCGTTATTAATTGATTTAGTTATTAGTTTTTTATTAATTTCTCTAATTACATTTAGAGAATTCAAATTTGGTAATGAAATTTAGTTCTTTTTACATTTAATTATTTTTTGAAGGTTGATAATTTTAATACTCATAATTTTTAATCATAAATTTTATCATAATGATGATAATAGCATTACAATATTATTGATTAAAAAAAAAGCAGTCTATAACCTATGATTCAATCAGTATAACTTATCGACCATTTTTTAATTTCCCCATATTTTGCAAGGATTTAAAGCAACTTTGAAACCTAAAAAAAATCTAAACTGTTTTTAAAAAAATTGAAAAATTAAAAGATACTTCCTCTAATTCTCCCAAAGAACCATAAAAAAAGGCTCCGTTTCAACTTAAAAACGGAGCCTTTTTTAGCAAAATATTATATTAAAAAATCTATTCTTCAGTAGTTTCTTCCAGGTCTTTTTGATCCTGAATATACTGTGTAGGAGTTACTTTAAAAACTTCTTTAAAGGTTTTTGTAAAATAAGCTGTCGAGTTAAATCCGCAATTCAATGCCACTTCTTTTATCGAATATTGATTGGTCAACAACATTTCGGATGCATATTTTAATCGGATGGTACGGATAAAATTACTAGGGTTTTGTCCGGTTAGGGAATTGATTTTTCTGTAAAACTGTGAACGTCCCATTCCCAAATTCCCTAATAAATCATCCAATGTAAAATCGATATTACTTACATTATCCACTACTACTTTGGTAGCTTTATCCAGAAAGTGTTCATCTAATGAGTTAATCGTAATTTCAGAAGCAGCTACAATTCCTCCAATAGCAGCAAAGCGCTCTCTGGATCTTTTTCGGGATTCCAACAAATTATCAATTCGGGTTTTCAGTACCGCCATATTAAACGGTTTTGACAGGTAAGCATCTGCCCCTGTTTGATAACCTCTAATCATATCTTCATCCAGATTTCTGGCGGTTAATAACAAAATAGGTATATGACTGATTTCAAAATCATTTTTAAGCTGTTGACAGAGCTCAAAACCATCCATCTTTGGCATCATCACATCACTAATTACCATATTTGGCTGGTACTTTCTGATTTTTTCCAAACCTTCTGCCCCATTTGTAGCCTCTTTTACCTGATAATACTCTTTCAATTCACTTTTTAAGTGATTGCGAAGCACCTTATTATCTTCTACTATAAGAATCAGTGGTTTATTTTCACTTTCAGAAGCCAGTGAATCCGGTTTCATTTTTTCGTCAGAAATAGCAATTTCATATTCTGCCGATTGGATAGCATTCATTTCCTTACCTTGTGTACTCCAGTTATCCGACTGCTTTTGTTTTACTACCGCTTTTAAATCAGCAGGAAGTGTTATGGAAAAAGTAGTTCCTTTTTTATACTGACTTTCTACAGTAATATGTCCTTTGTGCAATTCGACTAAACTCTTAGTATAATTTAATCCAATTCCGGTTCCTGTTTTGGAAGCATCGGCGTGAAAAAACCGCTGAAACACTTCTTTCAATTGTTTTTTCTTGAAACCAATACCAGTATCACTTATCTGAATTTGAATCCCTTTTACCTGAGTTGTCGGACTAAAGAACAACTTTTTATATTTCTTTTCTGAAATCATCACTTCGGATAAGGAAAGCGTAATTATTCCACCATTATCGGTAAACTTAATCGCATTGGACAACAAATTAGCCAACATTTTCTCTATTTTATCGGGATCGAATTGTCCGTAAAATTCTTTTGATGTAGATTTAAATACAAAACGAATATCTTTCTTCTTTGCCAAATCTTCAAAAAGAGAAAAAGTATCTCTGGCAAAAGCGACAATATCCATATTGGAAAGTTCCAAACGGGACTTACCCATATCCATCTTTCTTAAATCCAAAAGCTGATCCACCAAATAAAGCAATCGCTTACTACTCTTTTGAATAATCAGAGCTGATTTTTTGACTTCTTCGGTATCATTAAAATGGGATAAAATCTTTTCTACAGGATTTAAAATTAATGTAAGTGGTGTTCTGAATTCGTGAGAAACATTGATAAAGAAACGCAATTTCATTTGATCTAATTCATGTTCTTTTTCTTCATTGATCTTATTGGTATAATATTCCAATCCGAACCACAACAATGCTACAAAAAGCGCAAAATATAAAAGGTAAGCCCACCAGGTTTTCCAAAATGGCGGAAGTACTCTGATTAAGATACTTGTTTTTCCGGCATTTTTCCATTGCCCGTCAATGGATGCCATAACTTCAAAAGTATAAAGCCCCGGAGCCAAATTAGCATAATTAGCTACCCGATTGTTATCTACATTCACATATTCATCATCCAGACCGCTCATTTTATAAGCATACTTTACCCTCTCCGGATTTTGATAATTTAAGGCTACAAACCCAAATGAGATATACCCCTCGTTGTACTTTAGTTCAATTTTTTTAACATCTGACAAAGCTTTATCGAACAATACTCTTCCGTTAACAGCATCACCGGCATTTACCCGTTTATTGAATATTCTGATATCGGTTAAAATGGGCTGTACTTTGTGTGTATTTAAAGCAATATCATTAGGATAAAAAATATTAAACCCATTGAGTCCTCCAACAATAATTCTTCCATCAAAAGTTTTGGCAATCGATTTACTTTGGAACTCTAATCCCTGCAAACCGTCATGAGCATTGAAACTTTTAATATTCTTAGTTCTAGGATTTAATATGGACAAACCACTTTTAGTACTCACCCAGATATTCTTATTATTATCTTCCTGAATTCCAACCACCAAATTATTTGGAAGTCCGTTTTTAGAAGAATACGCCTGTTTTAATTTTAAATCAGTTCCTAGCTGGTACAACCCCATATCGGTTCCAACCCAAATATTACCTTTATAATCTTCGGTAACCTGATTGACACGATTACCCTGTATGTTTTTTATCTTTATTTCTTCAAAGTTGATATTTTTAGGAATTCTGCTTCTCAAATGATTCAGTTTTACATAGCACAAACCTAAAGAAGTACCTACCCAAAGACGCTGTTTAGAATCTACAAATAAGGAAAAAACAAAATTGCTTATTAAACTTTTAGAATTGTTAAGTTGATTTTTATACTGGTAAAACTTATCCGTTTGGGTATCCAACAAATTTAAACCAGCTGTAGATGTACCTACCCATAATCTTTGCTGATTATCTTTAACCGCACACCAAACCGTATTTTGTCCTATAGAAAAAGGATTTTTAGTATTGTTCTCGTATCGTTTTACAGTTCCGGTTTCTGTATTAAATTTATTCAGCCCTCCATCCCAGGTGCATACCCATAAATCGCTATTTTCTCCCCTCGCGAGATACAAAATTTTATTAGAACTTAATGTATTTACTGAACTTGGAATTGATTTAAAGTGTTTAAACGTTTCTGTTTTACTATCAAACAAATCAAGCCCTCCTCCATCAGTACCAATCCAAATACGTTGTTTTCCATCTTCTATAACCGACTGCGCAATTTTGGTACTCAAACCTTTATTACCACTATTGGGCTTATAAAAATAGTGTCCGAAAGAGGATTTAAACAAAGCCAGTTTATTAATTCCTTTATTATAACTGGCAATCCAATAGATACCATCTTTATCTTCCAGCACATTTGAAGGCTGGTTATTAGGCAAGGAAAAGGGATCATCCTGATTTTGTAACAGATGCTGTAATACGCCTTTATTTCTGTCCAACAAATACAAACCACTTCCGTCAGTTGCAGCCCAGATGGTTCCTTTCTTGTCCTGATACAAATGAAAAACGGGTGTGCTTTGTCCAACTGGTGCAATTTTCTTAGCGGCTTTAGCAATAGGATTATATAAATAAAGATGTGATAAATCGTTTCCTATCCAAAAATAACCTTCTCTATCCAGAAGAATTTGTTTGGGCAAATGATCTAAATATTGATGGGTTTCAAAAACTATATTAATTCTGTCGAATGTATTTGTCTTAAAATTATAACGATGTAAATTATTCCCTTCGGTTCCTATCCAAATATCTCCTTTTTTATCCTGAATAACATTAGTAACGTTATTATTATCAATTGACTTTTTATCGCTAATCTTATTGGTATAACGGTCAAAATGAAAATTTTTAAATGAAGGATAGTCCGCAGAATTTAAAATGATTTTCACTAAACCATTTTTAGTTCCCACCCATAGCAATCTGTTTTTTTTATCAAACAACAAACTATTTATCTCTTCCCTTACATTGACATCTTTATTTTTATAAAGATTGATTCGGTAAAATTTTTGTGATTTTTTATCAAAAACATTCAATCCATTGCTCGTACCTACCCATAAATAACCTTTATCATCCTGAGTGATGGCATTAATCCTGTTATTACTTATAGAATGAATATCATTTATAATTGGTCGGTAAATTTCAAATTCATATCCATTGTATTTATTTAAACCATCAATAGTACCAAACCACAAAAAACCATCACTATCCTGAAAAATTTCTACACTGGTACTACTGGAAAGTCCTTTATTAGTGTCAAAATTTTCAAATTTAAGATTGGAATATTGCGAATAACTCAAATGGCTGACTAATAACAACACCATCCAAATGATGATTGATTTTTTCATTAATCCAGAATATTTAGATTGATTTAGAAAGTAATTCATGAAGGCTTCAAATTTATAAATTAAAATTTAAAAGCTATTATTTTTCTACTATAGAATTAAATTTTCTTAATATTTTAAAATATTTGTAATTCAATAAATTTTATAATATGATAGTTATCCTTTAGTAATTAATAAATAATTATCTACTTCTATAATAATTTGCTATCTATCGTAATTAATCTCTCCAAATCATATATAAATATCAAAAACTATAAATAAGTTATTCGATTGTAATAGCGGCGACTAAACTTTAAAAAAACCGTAATCAAATAAAAATTATAAATTCCTTAATCCAATTATCAAAATCTGTTTTCAAATTTTTTTGTCCTAGTTTGTCATGAAAAAAGCATAGCTTTGTCTTTGAATCGATTAAGATTTATAACTTAAAATTAAACGGATTTAAACCAATCTAGAATTTTCAATATTTATAAAAATGGTGAAAATCTTCATGGCACATCCGTGGCACAACATTTAAAAAAATATTAGAAATGCAGTATAATAGCGGGATGTGACGTTTTTGTTCGAATCCCTCTTTCTCCGCAGAGGTCTGAAAACAAATCTGAAATAAGATTTTCAAAGTTTTCAAAAAAGCCTAAAAAAAGCAGTAAACCCTGCAAATCAAACGATTTCCAGGGTTTTTACTTTTATACCACTTTTCAATATTTATAAAATCACGCAAAATCTTTAAACTTCTAAGATATAATGGTTTGAATGTTCTGTTTTATTGTCTCAGCAGGATTCTAACCAGTTGACTTTCAAAATAATTTTATAATGCGTAGCTAATTTCAATTTGAGAATCCAAACCGGTATCTGGTAATTTAACATAAACAATTCCTTCTTTTTCATCCCAACTATAAGTAATCTTTTCATTTACTAAATCTGCTTTTTGAAGTAAAACCTCTGTTTTCTCTTTCTTAATTTTTGAAGAATTCACCATTACCGATTTAGGTTTAGTACCACTATGCAATTTTACAATATAGTTTCTTGCTCCTGATGGCTTGTAATTCTTTTCTTCTCGGACATTCAAATGAATGGTATAGCCAGAAGAGTTGCTTAGAGCTCTAATTTTAGTTTTACAATAAATATCCTTTTCATAATCCCTGCTTTCTCCATCATCTTCATACAAAACAAAAGAAGATTCTTTTCCAACTTTATCTGGATAAATATCAAAACTAACCGGATAATTAGGTTTTTCGTGTATGTATTGCATTACAGGCATACTCGGAATAATAGCACCTTTTTTTACAAACATTGGAATCACATTTAATGGCGCTTCAACTGTAATCCATTGTTTCCCCTTATAAAGCGTTTTTCCATCATTATAGTTTATCCATTCTCCTTCTGGCAAATAGAGTCTTTTTGTAGTCGCTTCTTTTTCAACTACCGGTGCAACCAGTAATTCTCTTCCAAATAGAAACTGTCCATCTAAATTATAGGTTTCCGTATCATTAGGATATTCTAAAAATAAAGCTCTCATTATAGGCATACCAGTATCATGTGCCTCCCGCGAATAAGTATAGATATAAGGAAATAATTTATATTTAAGCTCAATTGCAGCTCTGGTAATATTTTCGGCCTCAGTGCCAAATAGCCAAGGCTCAACTGCATTTCCTCCTTCGTGATGTGCCCGACTCAAAGGATTAAAAATGCCAAATTGCATCCAGCGAATATATAATTCAGACATAGCATCATAATCTTTTATATCACCACAATATCCGGAAATATCTGAAGTCCAAAAAGGAATGATACCCATTCCGGCAGAAAGTCCAACCGGAATTTGATTCGCAAATTGGCTCCAACCTTCCAATACGTTATTACCATTCCCGGAATCTCCCGACCAACCAAATGTATATCGCTGTAATCCTGCATAAGCAGCTCTTGTCATTTGAAAAATGCGCTTATTGGGATTATGCTTGTAAAATTGTTCCGTTACAACTTTATCCCAACTTAAACCATAAACATTATGAATTTCATCATGCATTCCTAAATAATGTTTCATATTTAAGCGATCTGTAGCCTCTTCATTACTCCAGGCAGGTTCACCCATATCTGTCCAAAATCCACGTACGCCATCACTTAAAGGCTTTTGCTGATAGTTGCCCCACCAGTCAGCTACTTCAGGCTTCGTAAAATCAACTACTCCACAATTTCCACCCCAAGGCCAGGGCATATCGTAACTCTTACCTGTACGTATATCTGTAGCGAAGTAACCATTTGCATCAGCCTCTTCCCATTGTTTTTTATTGGCCTGAGAAATAACAGGATCCTGAGAAACAATCATTTTGAATCCCTGCTCTCCCAATTGTTTGACCATATCTTTTGGATTTTGATAATTGTTTTTCTTCCAGTCAAAATCCTGAAGTCCTTCAACCCATCCAATATCCTGATAAATAATATCACAAGGAATTTTTCTCTTTCTAAACTCAGCTGCAATATTTCTGGCTTGTTGTTCTTCCGTATAATTTCCCCTGCATTGCGAAAAACCCAAAGCCCATTTAGGTGGCATGATTGGTTTTCCAGTTAAAGCAACATAATTTTGAATAATTTGTTTGAAATCATTGCCATACATAAAATAATAAATCATTTCTCCCGACGCTGCTTCAAAAGAATAATATTCATTCGATTCACTTCCAAACTTAAACTCTGTTTTATAGGTATTATCAAAGAAAATTCCATAATGATTAGTGCTCATAAAAAAAGGAATGCTTTTATATAGCGGATCTTCATTTACACCATAACAAGGTTGGTCGCTATTCCACATTTTATAACTTTTTCCCCGTCGATTTAATATTCCGGCTTTTTCTCCTAAACCAAAAAATTGCTCTTCTGGCTTTAATGTTTTATAAGTAGCAACTCTATTGCCTTGCTTAACAAAACCTCTATCATTAAAATCATTAAATAACAACTTTTGATATTTATCGAAAATTTGCAATTTAAAAGGACTTTTTTGTACTCTTATTCGCAATTGTTCTGTAAATACCTCGTAAGCTGAAGTTTCTTCATTAACATTAATATTCCCCGTCCAACCTAAATCTTCATTAATTACAGCAAAAGATTCATTATTTCGCTTAAAAGTACCCTCCGCTGAAATCCAAACTTTTAGTACCTGTCCGCTACAAAATTGTAACATCACTTTTACATTGTTTTTGCAATTAAAGATAAGCTGATTATTTTTTGTTGTATAAGAAGAACAATTGCCTAAAGTTTGATTTCCGTTTCCAATATCCTGAGCGCTAACAGTATTCTTTATCAACAAAAGAATAAGAATCAAATAAATAGTGGTTTTACGCATAACTAAGTTCATTTAATTACTTTTTTTTCTTTTCAATAATACTAATAGCATAACCACCTCCCGGAGCTGAAAACTGACTCAGTTTTGTTTTATTAGTTATTTTCATTTTTCGAATAGTATAAGCTTGTGGATTAGTTAAATAATTAGCATCACTACTATCTGAATAAATTGTCGCTTCATATTTTTTCCCTTTTTCTAAAAAGTCAAAGGTAATCGTTGACGTTCGGGCTGTTTCTCCATTTACATTACCTACAAACCAGTTATCTGTTCCTTTGGCTTTTCTGGCAACCGTAATGTATTGACCAGGTTCTGCTTCCAAGTATTTACTTTCATCCCAATCTACGGCTACATCTTTGATGAATTGGAAAGCATCCGAAAACTTCTCATAATTCTCCGGAAAATCAGCTGCCATTTGCAACGGACTGTACATAGTAACATACAATGCCAATTGATTCGCTATGGTTGCATTTACATGAGAACCATTAGTTACATCCATCTCAAAAATTCCAGGTGTATAATCCATTGGACCACCTATTAATCTTGTAAAGGGTAAAATAGTAACGTGATTTGGTTTATTTCGGTCTCCGCCAAATGCCTGATATTCGGTACCTCTTGCAGACTCATTTCCAATCAAATTAGGATAGGTTCTGCAAATTCCTGTTGGACGTACAGCCTCGTGCGCATTGACCATAATTTTGTAATCTGCGGCCTTTTCAATTGCATATTGATAATGATTATTGGTCCACTGACTATAGTGCGTTTCCCCGATTGGAATTATGTTTCCAACATAACCGCTTTTAACCGCATCATAACCATATTCTTTCATTAATTTATAAGCAGCATCCATGTAACGTTCGTAATTTCGAATGGAGCCGGAAGTTTCATGATGCATAATCAGCTTTATACCTTTTGAATGAGCATAATCATTCAATCCTTTCAAATCAAAATCAGGATAAGGGGTTACGAAGTCAAAAACATAATCTTTAGCATGACCAAACCAATCTTCCCAGCCTTCATTCCATCCTTCGACTAATACGGCATCAAAACCATTTTTGGCTGCAAAATCAATATATCGTTTTACATTTGTCGTAGTGGCACCGTGCTTTCCATTGGGTTTAGCCTTCGAAAAATCGGTTACACCTAATTGTACTGCGGGAAATTCATCGGTGTAAGACCAACTGCTTTTTCCGGAAATCATTTCCCACCAAACACCAACATATTTCGTAGGCTTAATCCATGATGTATCCTCAATTTCGCAAGGATCATTTAAATTTAAAGTCATTTTTGAAGCTAAAATTGCTCTGGCATCATCACTAACTATAATGGTTCGCCAAGGCGAATGACAAGGAACCTGCATATTTCCCTTGTCTTTGTTTGAATCCGGTGTAAGCCAAGATTCAAAAACAAAATTTTTATCATCTAAATTCAGGTGCATACAGGAATAATTGATTAATGCCGCTTCATGAAGATTGATGTACAAACCATCATCACTTTTCATCATCAAAGAAGTTTGCACACCAGTTGGCGAAAAGGAAGTTTGCGACACATTTCCTGTAGTATAGGCTTTTTCCATAAAAGCTCTAATCTCAGAAAGTTTTGAAGTGGTATAATTGTATTCCTGCGTGTCATAATCTCCCGGAATCCAGTAAGCCGTATGATCGCCATTCATAGCAAACTGTGTACGCTCTTCTTTAATGGTAAAATAAACCAGATTTTTTTGTTGCGGAAATTCATATCGAAATCCTAAACCATCATCGAACAATCGAAAACGAATGAGCATTTGTCTGTCAGTACCATTTTGATTTAAAGTTATAGCCAATTCGTTATAATGATTACGAATGGAATTAACTTCACCCCAAACCGGTTTCCAGGTTTCATCAAAACGGCTTGTTTTTGTACCCAAAATGGTAAAATCATTCAATAATGATTTAGCATCATTTTTTAATTGAAAACCTAATTTACTGGGTTTTATAACGACCTTCCCTTTGTAAGTCAAACTGTATATAGGAGTCCCATCACTTTGCAAAGAAAATTCCATTTGGAGTTTTTGGTTAGGAGACTGTAATTTTTGGGCACTTAATATTTGTAATACAAACAAAAATGCAATCAGTATTGAACGTGAATGTTTCATTTTTTATTATTTTAATTCTTTTAGCTGCGTATCAATTTATTCTGTCACAAGGCGATTTTAATTTAATAATGAGATTGAATCTGCCTCCTTTTATTGGGGAGGATAAACATTTTTATTTATTCTCTAATTTGTACTACAATTGCATTAAAAAATAACCAAACAATTTTTTTAAAATCAAACCAATTAGATGTTTTATTGCTATAAAAATGCTTACTCAATTGGAAGACAGATTCAATCTCATTTTATAAATATTCCACTACTATCATACCCCAATATTGAAGGGATGGGATTTTAAAAACTAAATTCCCTCCTACCTGATTAAAGGACAATTCTTTTGAAGCTCCACCCTCATAATCCGGAGAAGCATACCAAACTTTGCTAACCGCCTGATTATTCTGAAGATTAAGTATCATGTTGCTCTTTTTGGCTGGAGTTGCCTGTTCCCCATTAGTATCTCTCCAATTTAAACTTGTTGCATTAGTAAAATTGATTAAATGAATCAATTGTTTGTTAGCTACTTTTTTCCCTACCACCGCTACATTAGAATAAGCCGGTGGCCAGGTTTTCAAATTTATTTTACCATCACCTGAAGTGATTATCGGACTATTGAAATCACCTCCGTCACGTAACAGATTTTGATAAGCCACCAAAAAATCATAATACTCAATAAGTGATTTTTTTAGTTCACCATCCATTTGTAAATTATCATGTGGAAAATATTCTTTGGATAACATGTGTTCTCCTAATTCTAAATGTGCGCCACCAAAAGCAAAAATCACGGCATCAGTCAGCAATACTCCGGGAGTATTAAAAAATCCGGTACCATTTGCTTTATCATAATCCATATAAGCAGCTAAAACAGTGTTTAATGAGTTATTGGAAAGACTATTATTCCCCTGAATCACGTCAGCCAGATCTTTGTATCCGTCTCGTGGTCCCCAAACTTCGGTATAAGCCACGTCCACAGGGGTACTTAAAATATTTGATTGCCCGTATTGAGACACGGCATTCAGCATGTTTTTTTTGTTTGGGAAACGTTGTTTCAAATTTTGAAGAAAAGGAGTAAATGTCTCATTTACTTTTACCAAATTTCCGTTGTAATCATAAACATTTCCACGGTCACCTAACTGATCCAAATGCCAGCCGTCGAAATTTAAATTTTGATAAATCAAATTGGTTTTATCAAAAATATAGTTTTGCCAGGCTGTATTGGCTGGATTAGTGACCAAAATATCACTTTGCCAGGAATCCGGTAAGTCATGTTTATTAATATTATTGTGATTTTGATCATTATACAAAAACCATTCACTTGAAACCCCGTCGTTACTGAAATCACTCCAGGCTCCGTACAATAAATTATAGCTCATAGAAGCGATGTTTCTTTCATGTGCTTTATCAATATACGTTTTAACGGTATTAAAAGACATGGTTCTTCCGGCAATATCCAGCCAACTGGCAGCAGGAGAACTTCCGCTCATTTTTAATGGGGCATGATGTTTGTTTCCCCAATCGTAATATTGCAAAGAATTAATATGATAATCTTTTAAATTATCCAAAACGGCTGTTATTTGATTATCAGTCATCGTTCCAAATTTGGATAAGAAACCATATCTCGGAAATTTAGTCCAATCAGAAGAAACATCAATGGCTGTTGTTGCCAAAATGGTCTCTACATTATCGACGGTTTTATAAATTTCCACCAAATAACCTTTATAATCTTCGGCAGGAGGAGTCCAGGACCAGTTCGTCCCAGTCAGTGCTTCTTCTGATAAAATAGTATTCAAATATTTATACCGTATGACGCCATTTTCAGGTAATTTATCAATCATAAAATGAACTGCTACACCAGGCGCATATTTTGCATAATCTGTTTTTATTGTGATGGATGTAATTGTCTCAACAGGAGGTTCCGGAATGGAAGACGAACCGGAATCATTACTGCTGCAAGCCGTAAAACACAATGTAAGGACAGCACATTTAATACTATTTTTAATAAAATATTTCATGATTTTTTGTTTAAATAGGCCAATCCGTTGTAGATTGGCCTAAAGTTTAATTATTGAGGAACAACGGTCATTGTTCCATTGTCTAAATTGATAGTAATTTGATAATTACCCGCATTTCCTGTTTGCAGTTTCCATTTATTATCGGGACCATCACAAGCATGAGTAATAATATAATTTCCGTTTAATATAGATTGATTGGCAGTTGCAGCGTTTAACCAGTCGCCATCGCACCAGTCACCTTTAAATTTGGAAATTTTAAATTCTCCGGTTGCATTGTCACTTCCAAGCGGTCCGGTATAAACATAATTACCGTTAGTGTAAGTCATAGCGGTTGGAGTTGCGATATTCCAGCCATTTGGACCGCCATCACCAATGATGTATAAATTTACTTTTTGGATTTTTATAGTATTATTTTGTGTATCCAAAGTGATTTTATAACGACCAACCTCTCCTGCTCCAACATTCCATTTGTTATCCACTGTACAACCTGAATTTTGTTCCACAGCAGTTGAAGATAATGCCTGACCGTCAGTTAAAGGTCGGAACCATTCGCCACACCAATCTCCAGTAGCACCTGCAAGAATTTTAAAACTACCCTGCTTTAAATGAGCTTCGTAAGTAAAAATAAATGGATTGTCTTGGCTTTGAGTAAATTCTCTTGGAGTATTAATATCCCATCCACTTGGCGAAGCATCACCCACAATATAAATATGAGAAAATGCCGGTCCTGAAATTGCTTCTATAGTAATCGTTAAATTCAATAAATCTGCCGTAATCTTATATTGTCCGGCTTGCGTGATTTCCCATTGTAAATCATCACCGCTGCCGCCAATATTATGAACCATTTTTGTGGCATCTGTTGGATTTTGGGTATAAAAATCCTGACAAAAACACCCCTCTTTACTTACTGGCAGTTTGAAAGAACCAGTACTTAAAACCCCTTGATAAACAAAAGTTCCAGGTTTAGAGGATGAAAGCGTAAATGGTAATGCATTAGCAATATCCCAACCTACAGAAGTGGCACTTCCGATAATATACAATTCTTTTGAAACCGGTAAATAAGTTGTCACTGAAAACGTAACACTGGCTATTTGAGGTTCAACATTTTCATTAGCAACTGTAGCAATAACTCTGGCTTCAAAATTTTGCGTAGCTCCCGGTTGCACACCAAAAGTATTTATTAAAATAGTATTTAAAGTAGCCGAACTTAAGGAAAATGAATATGAATTGACTCCCATTTCATAATCAATTGCTGAGGCATAATTATTTCCTTCCTTATCAATTTGAAGGACATAACTAATAGAAGCACTAGTCCCTTCATTTGTTCCCGTTGTCCAATTAAAGGTCAATTTATCATTAGGTTGACGTTCATCTAAAACCAGTTCAGAGTTTGAAACGCTAAGTGTTAATTCGTCATTTTGATTCAGGCTAGAATCATTTAATACATCTTCACAAGAAGCATTCATTAGTACTAAAAATAGAGTACCAAGAATAGAAAGTGTTTTTATAAAAATATTTTTCATAATCGTATTTTTTAGTACCCAGGATTTTGAGTTAATTTTGGATTTCTATCTCTTTCAATTTGTGGTATTGGAAATAATAAATGTTTAGTAGTAGCATTCGTTTTTCCAATCGAATGAAGGAAATCAAGTCCATATTGTCCATTGAGTACCCGTACTAAATCAAACCATCTTTGCCCTTCAAATGCCAATTCGACTCTACGTTCATGCAATACCTTTTCTCTAAACTGTTCTTTGGATAATCCGGTAGCAATATTTGGAAGTCCGGCTCGATTTCTAACTTTATTCAAAGGAGTTTCAGCTTGAGATGTTTGTCCTAATTCATTTAATGCCTCTGCTTTCATCAATAAAATAGTAGAAAAACGAAGAATTGGAAAATTCATAGGACTATTATCATAGGAACTAACAACACTTAAGGGCACCAAAAATTTTCTAACATTATACCCCGTTGTAGAATAACTGCTTTGATAGTTTTTCCCATCAAAAGCTGGCGCTCCGTCATAAAAAACAGTTACATCTTTTCTTTTGTCATTCGCCTCATAGGAATCGATAAATTCCTGTGTTGGCTGATTCCATCCAAAACCGCCACCAACAAAATTGGCTCCTCTAGGCCCCATAAAAGGACTAGTCCACGATGCCTGATTTTCATTATCCCAAAAACTATATCCTCCATCACTAGCATATTGCACTTCAAATAAGGACTCTTTTGAATTTTCTGTTACAGGGTTAAAATTATCGGCATAGTTGGTATTTAAATCAAATCCTAAACCTTCAACTTGAGTAGTTAAATCAACCACTTTTTGCCAATTGTTTCCCAATGTCAAATAAACCTCTGCTAATTCTCCTAAAGCTGCTCCCTTATTGGCTCTCCCAATATCACTTCCTGAGTAGTCACTTTTATTAGGTAATAATTCGGCAGCATTTTCTAAGTCAGAAATAATTTGTTCATAAACTAAATCTTTAGAAACTCTAGAAGGAAACAAATCAGTGTTAGAACTTCCCGGAGTTGTAATTAAAGGCACATCTCCAAAAAAGCGTACTAAAATGAAATAATAATGAGCTCTTAAGAAATAAGCTTCTCCCATTGAACGATTTTTGATATTTTCATCAATATTTAAATCTGGAGCAACATTTAACACAATATTTGCTCTTAAAATACCAGGCCATGGACCTCTCCAAATGTCTAATACACCTTGATTATCTGTACTGGTTACAAAATTAGACATGTCCTGTGTCTCAATACCATCAGTTCCTCCTCCGGCTCCTACAATACTATTTCCGGCCATAATATCAGAAGTCCACATTCTTAAGTTGTACAATTTAGGCCATTGCAAAGGTTGGTAAGCGCCATTAACTAGCGTCACTAATTCATTTGCATTTGTTGGGTAATTGGAAGTGTTTATCGTGTCTAAAGGAGCTTTATCTAAAAAGTCATTAGAACATTGGGTATTAGCAAAAATTGCTAATGCTAAAACTATTATTTTTATAAATTTCATCTTTTTATTTTTTAAAATCCAACATTTAAACCAAGAGAAATAATTCTTGTAACAGGATAGATATTGTTGTCAATACCATTAGTAGAAACTTCTGGATCAAAACCATTATATTTTGTAAATGTGAATAAATTTTGACCTGACAGATATACTTTTGCGTAGTCAAAAATCTTATCTTTTCCAAAATCAGTTGGGATATTGTATGTAAGACTTACATTTTTAATTCTTAAATAGGAACCGTCTTCAATATATCTTGAAGATGCTCTGTTGTTGTTATTTGGATCTCCATAAACAGCTCTTGGCATACTGTTACTTGTTCCCGGACCAGTCCATCTTCCTAATACTGCAGTAGATTGATTGGTGGTGATGGACATCGCTTCATTATACAATCTGTTAGCATTGAAAATATCATTTCCATAAACCCCTTGTAAATATATGCTTAGACTAAAGTCCCCGTATGTAAGTGTATTGTTTAAAGAAGCTGAAAAATCAGGGTTTGGATTTCCAATATAGGCACGGTCAGCATCTGTAATCAAACCGTCATTATTTAAATCTTTGAATCTAATATCACCTGCTGATGTACTGTTGCTCGAAGAAGTTCCCTGTACTTGAATAGCGTGGTTATCTACTTCAGCCTGAGTTTGGAAAATCCCGTCCTGAACAAATCCGTAAAATACATTGATTGGCAATCCTTCTTTGATTCTTGATACATTATAATTTAAGCCTAAACCTCCTGTTACTAGTGGAGCATCACCGTTTAGATCGATTACTTTATTTCTATTTAATGAAAAAACAAAGTCGGTATTCCAACTCAATTTATCTTTTTGAATGTTTTTGGTATTAATAACCAATTCGATTCCTTTGTTTCTAATTTTTCCGGCATTAATATAAGGTACAAAGATGTCTGAATAACCGGATGTTACCGGTACCGACTGAGGTACTAACATATCGTTAGTATTTTTAATATAAGCGTCCAAAGTAAGATTAACTCTCTCGTTAAAAAGTGATGCATCCAAACCTATGTTATATTGTTCCTGAGATTCCCATTTAACATTGGAATTAGGCAAAACCGTTGGAATGGCAGCACTAACAAAATTCCCATTAAAGTTATACAGATAGGTATTGTAATTAGAAGAAAAGGAATAATTACCAATTTCCTGGTTTCCGGTAACTCCATAACCTAATCGTAATTTCAAATCATTTACACTTTTGGACTTAAAAAAATCTTCATTTGAAATTCTCCAGGCTAATGATGCAGAAGGAAATGTTCCATATTTATTTCCTGTACCAAATCGTGACGAACCGTCTCTACGCACTGTTGCTGTTGCATAATACTTACTTTTATAATCGAAATTAGCTCTGGCAAATGTGGAAAAAATTGCCCATTCAGAACCACTACCATGTAAAGTACTTTGTGCGATACCATTATTCAAAGTTTGTGTACTTTCGCTTGGAAAATCCTGAATAGAACCACTGATATATTCAAATTTATTTTGCTGTGCACTCGTTCCGACAACAGCCGTTAGATTTATACCACTATCAAACTTTTTAGAAAAAGTCAATGTGTTATCCAATAATAAAGTAATTGCCTGATTTGATGATTCGGATAAAAAAGCATTTTGCCCTATTTTAGAATCCCAATTATAGGTTGGTGCCCAAGTTCTGCTCTTCCAAAAATTAGCTTCAGCTCCTGCTAAAGATTTGAATTTAAAGTTTTTCAAAAAAGTGAGCTCACCAAAAATATTTCCTTGAATATTATAGCCTTTTGTCGAATTATCAATAATATTAGCTTTACCGATTGGATTATCAACATCACCAGAATATATGGCTTGCCCTATTGGTCCTGAATAATTTCCATTTTCTCTGTAAATAGGTTGTGTTGGCAGAGAAATCAATGCATTTTGAATATTATAGTCTCCTTGTGATTTTATATCATGGTTTAATTTTAAACTATTCCCAAATTTGATGTTATCACTTACTTTTGTGTCACTATTAAACTGAAAAATATATCTTTTATAATCGGTATTAATGATGATACCTTTTTGATCAAAAACGTTTAAGGAAGTATAAACTTTTGATTTTTCATTTCCGGCTGTATAAGACATCGTATAATTATTTTGAATACCTGTTTTAAAAAAGGCATCCACCCAATCCGTGCCTTTTCCTAAGGATTCCGGATTTTGAAAGTCTGGATTTGGTGTTAATCCGGCATTATTTAAAATATCGTTATGCAAACTGGCAAATTGAGAAGCATTTAATACCTGAAGTATATCGGTAGCTTGAGATATTCCGGTAGAAAAATCAAATGACAATGAAGATTTCCCTACGGAACCTCTTTTAGTCGTAATGATTACTACACCATTAGCCCCTCGGGCTCCATAAATTGCGGTCGAAGAAGCATCTTTAAGTATTTGCAAACTCTCCACATCATTCATGTTTATTTGATTCAGTCCTCCGGTTAAAGGCATTCCGTCAACAACAATCAAGGGATCATTATTCCCAATGGTACCCGTACCTCTGATTCTGAATGTTGGATTATCACCAGGTTTTCCGGAGGTAATAACCTGAACACCGGCGGCACGTCCCTGAATGGCATCACCCACATTGGCCACAGGCTGTTTATTAATATCAGCCAGTTTTACAGTCGAAATAGATCCGGTCAAATCTTTGGATTTTACCTCTCCATATCCAACCACAACTACCGTGTTAAGAGATTCTGATGCTAATTCTAAATTGACATTTAAAGATGTTTTACCGTTTGTGGCAATATCTTTGGTCTTATATCCAATAAAAGAAATACTTAAAACGGCATTTTCATTAGGCACCGTAATTTCAAATTTCCCATCAAAATCGGTAATGGAAGTCTGATTACTGTTTTTAAGTAAAACTGATGCGCCTGGCAAAGGTTGGTTGCTTTCATCCAATACTTTTCCAGTAATTTTAATTTTTCCGTTTTGAGCCATCATAAAGAATGGAAGGAGAAGAAAAATTAAGAAACACAGGGATGGTTTAGCCCTGTTTAATGAAGTAATTTTCATAATACATTAATTTTTTAGTTAGTTATTTTAGTTTTGATTGTGTTTGGTTAAAAACACTTTCAATACAAAATTGCATAAATAACATGTCGAGAATACTCTCCAAAAAAAACGTATAGAAAAATACAGCCTGTTTTTAGGTAAAATTTAATACAAAACCTTAATTTTGTTTACTTTACAATATTTTAAAGTCAAATAATAATATAGAAAATCAGGCGTTTTTATAGCTTTAAAGTAGTGTTTTTGAGTAGTTTTTTATCAAAATCTTCCTTATTAATTGACGAATTATTTCGGATTTTGGTTTTGTAAGCGTAAATAGAATTAACAGAATAGCCTAAAATTTGCGCTATAATTTCATTCTGTGTAATTCCCAGACGAATTAAAGCATAAATTCGTAACTCTTTAGTCAGAACTTGCTCTTTGTCTAATAGAATTTTATGTTCTTCTTTCATTAAAGAGTTAAATTCTTTTATAAAATTAGGAAACAGACTCACAAAAGCTTTGTCAAAATTCTCTAATAACTTTTCTTTTTCTCTCTTTAAATTATAACTTAAAATCGTACGGTTTACTTTGTCGTATCTTTCTTCTTCAATGTTTTTTTTCATCGAATTTATAAAGGCATTAAATTTTTCAAAAATGCCGTCGTATTGTGTAAAAAACAATCCGAGATACTCTTCTTTAATTTTATTAGCCTCAGAAAGTTGATTGTTAACTTGTTTAATTTCTATATTTTGAGATTTGATTTTATCGTTTACTTTCAGTAACTGTTTATTAATCTGCTTTAAATTTTGATGTGCATCTGCAATAATTTTCCTTGCTTTAGTAAGCTTTCTATTTTGATTGTAGATAATAATTGCAAAACAAATAGCTATAATCAAAAAGATACTTACAATGATATATTGCCAGTATAATCTTTGCTTTTCTTTTTCAACGAGTTTAAGTATTTCTTGTTCTACAAGCGGTAAAATAGCTCCAACCTGAATTTTTCGCTGTTGGGCGCCATAAAAAGAAGCATCTTCATTTGCCTTTTTGATGAGGATTGAAGCATTATTCAAATCACCTTTTTTAAATAAAAGTTCCGAAAGCTTGATGATGGCTAATGATTCTTTGGTTGAAGTTTTAATGTCAGAAATTACAGCTTCCGAAAAATGCGAAATTGCTTTGTCATTATTTCCTAATTGTTGATACAATTCGCCAAGCATATAATGCACTAATGCCTGATCATGAGGTTGATTTTTCTTTTGTAAAAGGGTTTTAAAATCAGAAAATGATTCTTGTAATTTGCCTTCTTTAAACTTATTAAAGGCCTCTAAAAAATAATGAAAAAAAGTGCCGTCTTCTGTTAACGAGAGTGCTTTTTCCCTATATAAATAGGCTAAGCTTAAATATTGCTTATTAAAATAGGGCGTATTACTATATTCAGCCATATCACCATAACACCGTCCCAAAATACCATAATAAAGCGTATTGTAATCGGTATTTTTATCATCTATTTTAGAAGGCTCCAAAAAATCCAGTGCTTCTTTATACATTCCTGATGACACACAAATATCTGCCAGATTCATATTAGCAGTCGCTAAAAACGATTTATCATGTAATTGTTTTGCCAGTGTTTTACTTTGAATTCCATAATAAAAAGCCGAATCCCGTTGAAAAACTTTAAAGCGATAAAACATTTCGGTATTTAGATTATAAAGTGATAAAACGTCACTTTTTTTTGTGTTTTTTAAAATGTTTCGAATACTGTCTATTTCAGCTTTTTTCTTTGCATCATATTTTGAGGCATTTTCAATAATATGAATTAATGAATCTAATTTACTTTCCTGGGCTGACGAAGAAGTATAAATTAATACTATAATCGTAATTAAAATGCTTAACTGTTTTGATGGGAATAATTTTGTCATTGCCAATATAATTTAAAAAGTCAATTAAGAAGTATTGTTTTTAAAATTCAGAAGATGAGTTGTAATACTTGCAGAAAGGAATTCAATTTGTTCTTAATGAACTTGATATTTTTACAACTAATACTCTGCAATTTTACTATTAATTACACTAAGATTACTCTTTTTCAATAACTTTTTTAAAGTAAACCTTTTTGATTTGATTAAAATTCCTGATAAGTTTTCTACTGAACAATAATGAATTACATAACAACTATTAAAAATGCCCCAAAGAGTATTTAACTTTTTGGGGCATGTTCAAAAGAATGTACAGGCTTTTAGAAAAAATGGTAAATTAAGATTTTAACATCATAAATTTACTGATGTCTTTTTTAGTCAATGCAGGATTAGCGCCTTCGCTTCCTGCAACTAAAGCGCCAACTGCACAAGCAAAATTCAAAGCTTTTTGAGGAGATTTGCCATTTAATAGCTTAATAAGCAATGATGCTAAAAAAGAATCACCGGCCCCTACCGTATCCATTACTTTGATAAAATAGCCACTGTTGTAGTAAAATTTATCATTATAATACAAAACGGCTCCAAAAGCACCTTTGGTCACGCATATATGCTTGGTATTGGTTTCTTTGGCTATAAATTTGATATTTTGCTCAAAAGAGTGATAAGGAGATCCCATTTTTTGGCTGATTTCCAGTAATTCTTCATCATTTAATTTGACAAAATCTGCCTCATGCATCAAATGACTAATCAATTCAAAAGTATAGTATGGTGCTCTTAAATTAACATCAAAAACTTTATAAGTACTACTATTTTCTAACAAATGCATTAAAGTAGCCCGCGAATCTTCGTCACGAGCGCTCAAACTTCCAAAAACAAAAACATCGGAATCTGAAATTTGATGTACCAATCCGTCTTCAGCTTTTATCTTGTCCCAGGCTGATGGATATAAAATATCATAAGATGCATTTCCTTTCTCATTTACCATTACATGAACTACACCTGTCTTATAATCTGCTCCTGCCTGAATATAATTGGTATTCACTCCATTTTCTTTCACAAATGTAACGATAGCCTCTCCATCCTCGTCAAGCCCTACTTTACTTATCATCGCCACATCGGCACCTAAAGACTGCATTCTCAAAGCCACATTCAAAGGAGCTCCTCCAATTTTTTTATGTGTTGGAAAAACATCCCACAATACCTCTCCAAATGAGAATGCTTTTATTTTTTTGTTTTTAGTCATTTTATCTAAAAAGTTAATTGATTTATTCGGTTGTTTTCAGTGTTAAATTTGAAACTTTAAATTGGTTTCCTTCTGAAAGTAATCCCCATTTATAAAGTTCTCTGCCATAAATACGATTACTTAGCACCTTATTTCCACCAATGTAAAAAGTACAAATACTGCCATCACAAATTAATTCTACCTCATAATTAACATCCTTAGCTATCGCAAAAGGAATTTGTGTTACCAACTGATTTGTCGAATTATATGCTGCAATACGATTGTTCGCCGGATCTAATACTATTTTGTAATAATCTCCCGAATCATTAATATCAAATTTAAAACCAGCCGAAGTACTTGTATTTCCTAAAGAAATCGTTGCATTAATTTTGGCTTTTTTTCCGGCTGATTTAAAATCTACACTGGCATTTCCACTGAGCTGAAAGTTAGCATTATTTTCGCTAACTGTTCCTGTTGTATTTACAGATTCTACAAAAATTTCTTTTGTAAATAAATCCTTTACAGCCTGTGGTGCCAGAAACGACAAGGTTCCATCCGTATTTTGACTGATTTGGTGAATGACCATATTTCCTGCCCATTCTTTACTTCCGGCATCATTTTGCGGTGATTTTCTGGCTGTCCAACCAAAAGCATAACGCTTATTCCCATCCGATGCGGTTTTGGCTGCATAAAAATATTCTCCGTCAATCATATCCTGTTCTGGTGTAATCCAAGGACCATTTAGAGAAGTTGCCATTCGATAATGAGTTCCTTTGCTATTTCCCCAGTTTTCAGAGAAAAGCAAATACCAATAATTCCCCATTTTGAAAACATCGGCACATTCCATCATCAAATAATTTTCTTCTGAAGTAGTGGTATAAATAGGAGCCTGAACTTCCCAATTTCCAGTGGCTGGATTGCTACAGGTAAAATGCAACAAAACGGCTTTTCTTCCCGGTTCGGTTTGTGTGCTTACCAACATCGAATATTTATTCAATTCTTCATTAAAGAAAACATGAGGATCTCTAAAATCAAAATCCAAATAACCCGCCGGAGCGGTAATTTTGAAATTTGAAATCTTAGTCCAGTTTTTTAAATCCGTACTTGTGGCACAAAGAACACTTTCTCTGGGATTTGATTCTAAAAAAGCAGGAATTGCATTATGTCCTGTGTAGTAAAAATAATAGGTATTACCAACTTTCACCACCGATCCTGTCCCTACTCCAAAATCTGCCTCATCTGCATTTCCATAAGGAATCATTTGTCCGTTGTAACTGAAATGAGCCAAATCGGTAGTTTGAAATTCATGAATATCATGGAAACCTTTTCCCGCAGGTTTATTTTGGGCATCGTGCAGAAAAAACACATGAAATTTTCCATTATCAAAAAAAGGCATAATATCTCCGGTATAACCGGCGCTGTAATAGGGATCCTTTCCCCCCATCCATTGGGATGGAGGAATTGGATAAATACTGGCTATCGATGATTCACCACCTGAAATAGAACCACCTATGTAGGTATCATCATTTTGGCTACAAGAAAGCAGCGAAAAGAAAATTGAAGATCCCAGAATAATATTTTTAATTTTCATTGGATTCGTTTTTAGTTATTTAATGCTAAATAATTAATACTGTTTTGCGTTAATAATTTAATGTTTGTAATAAACTCATTTGGCTGACTCGGCACTCCATTACTTTCTTCATTATACCAATCATAAGCCCCCATGGAGATCACTACGACATTTTTATCAGCATTGTTATTAGGCCATTCTGCAATTGTTACACGACCATCTAAGTTATCGTCCCAACCTTCACTGGCTAAGTTTGTTCCTCCGGTTTGATCTCTCCACCCTGCACCGTTAACATAGCCACCCCATTCTGGTACAAACCACCAGGCAGTATGGTTCAATCGGTAGGTTCCACTTTGCAATAAGTAGGCTTTTCCGGTTTCATAAGTAGTGAGTCCATCAAAAATTGGATGTGATTCATGACCTCTAAAAGACATTCCCCAAGAATTGCCGTCAACCCAACCTCCAGGTAAGAAATCTCCAAAAACATTATTTGGCCCTTTTCCGGATGGAACAATACCCAAAGCATCTACATATTGTGACGCAAATGATGTTAGTAATAAATTACCTCCATTAGATCGGAATGTTTGTAAGGCTTGCGTAACAACTGGTTTGAATGCCACCGTTGGCAAATTGGTAGCCGAATCAAAATGCCACCAAATCACATCAATGTCCGCTAAAGAAGCACCATTAACAATATCATCAAAAGAAATGTATCGGGCACCTCCGCCGTAAGTATCAAAAAGCCAATCAGCTGCAGTTATTTCGTCCATATTTGTTATTGCTGCACGGTTGGCTGCAGTTCCTAAAAATGCAACCACTAAACCTTGTACCGGCACCCCCACATTAGCAGTATAATTAACACTTTTACCATTAGCCGTAATTACAAAAGTAACCGGAGCAGAAAAATCAATTGTTATTCCTGAAGTTGGAGAAATACTAACCCCTGTAGTGGTTTCAATAACTGGCTTTAAACTGCTTAAATCTGTTCCTTCCGGTAAAGTAAGCGTTATGGTTTTGGCTGCATCATTGATAACCGCCGCTACATTGTTAATTGAGAAAGTTTTGATAGGACTTAAAATAGTTGTTTTGATGGTATAATCTTTAAAAAGATTACCATTTACGACTCTAAATTTGATGGTATTTCTAAAATCCATCGCCTCTGAAAAATCAATATTAGCAGTTGCACCTTCCTCTAAAACCACTTCAGGGATTACAGAAGTTACGTCAGAACCATAAGGCATAACCAAATTAATTTCTCCTGTATTTTGACTTATTGTTGCTTCAACACCATTGACCGTTAAAGAAGCAACATTTGAAGGACTGTCAATATCTAATCCGTTATTGTTAAAATTATCTTCACATGAAGTTAAGCTTAACAGCATTATGAAAAATACTGTCAACAGATATCCAATTTTATTTAGTGTTATTTTCATCTTTTCTGAATATTTAAATTAATAACCCGGGTTTTGTTTGTATAAACCTTGACTAAAGTTAATCTGAGCCAATGGTATCGGACAATATTCTTCTTTTTCGGCATCAAAATGTGCATCGCTATAATAGCTACGTTTTGATTTTTCACCTTCATAAAAAGTATTCATCACCTCCTCGGTCACTCCCCAACGTACTAAATCAAAGAAACGACTACCTTCCATTGCAAATTCCAATCTTCTTTCAAATCGCAATGCTTTTCGGGCAAAATCCTGAGTCCACGTACAATTCACCCCATCAACATAAGGGTTGATTTTAAAATTGGAAACATAAGTCAATCGACCTGTACTTTGTGCTGCTCTGTTTCTCACCTCATTAATTAATGGTAGCGCTTCGGCTTGTTGCCCTAATTCGATTAAAGCTTCGGCTCTGAATAAAAGAACATCTGCATATCTAATTTGGATTCTGTTTTTTGAATTCCCATAAAAAGGATCAATATTTACCACACAACTACAACTAGGAGCCACATTTTCTTTTAACGAGGCATAATAACCATAAGTACCCGGATTACGAACCCATGCTTCAACATATAAATATTCAGGATCGTATTTATATGGCAGTCCCGGCATAGCTACTGTATGATACAATCTAGGATCTACGGTAAATTCATCAATGTTTTTATAATCAAAATCATCATTATTGAATGTGTCAAATTCTGGCAAACCATTCGCATCGGTCTTAAAAGCATTCACCAAATTTTGACTTGGTTTGTGGAAATCACAACAACCTAATCCTTGTGGAGTTGAAAGCACATCAGAAAAATTTAATCTTCCATATAAAGTCCCATCATTGTCTGAAAATTGAATCGCAAAAAGAGATTCCGGACCATTTTCATAAGTTCCCGGTAAAAAGTTGTTGGCAAAATCGCCTTCCAAGCTGGCTTTTCCAATTACTTTTTCGGTTGCATCCAAAACCTGTTGCAAATGCTCTGTATTTATTCCTGTAACATTGTATTTTTCATCCTGTGTATAGGCTTGATACAATCTGGTTTTGGCCAAATAAGCATAAGCAGCTTTTTTGGTTGCTCTTCCTACCTGAGACTGTGTGTCTGGTAAAACTTCGGCAGCTGCTTCAAAATCTTCAGCAATTTTTTCCCAAAGAGCTTCATTGGAAAGCGCATTATTAGCAATTAATTTATAATCTTCCACTGGGATATCTTCGGTAATGTAAGGAACATTGCGATACATTATTTTCAGCATAAAATAAAAATGACCACGAAGAAAACGCATCTCGGCAATACGTCTGCTTTTTAAAGGATACTCGCTTTCATTAATTATCTCTAAAGCTTTCAAAGCTTTGTTTACTCTGGAAACCCCTACATAACTGATGTACCAAAAGGAATCTAATTCACCAAAATCGGGACGAATATTATTTGAAACTTCAAAAAAGTGAAAGTTTTGTATATCATTAGTACCACTTCCACCCTTATATGCATCATCAGAACGAACATTCCCAAACGGCCACAAACTATAAGGCGAATCATAATGGTCATTCCCTAATTGAGCGTAAGCCGCATTCATAAAACCTTCAATAGATTGTGGGGTTACCACATCATCTTCAGATAAAACGCCTCTCGGGTTATTATCTAAAAAATCGGTACAGGACGAGCTGATCAATAAGGTTAAAAAACTCGCTATATATATTATTTTTTTCATTTTGCTAAATTTTTATTGGATTATAAAGTCAGGTTTAGTCCCATCGTAAAAGTGGTTGGTTGTGGATAACCAAAACCAGCGTTTTCCGGATCAACTCCCGTAAATGATTTTGCATCGAGAATAAATAAATTTTGACCACTTACATAAAATCTAAAGCTGTTCAATTTCATTTTTTGCAATAATTCTTTCGAAAAACTATAGCCCAATTGTAAAACACGCAGCTTTAAATAACTTCCGTTTTCAACATAATAGGTAGAAAATCTCGACTCGGCATTTTTATCAATAGTAGTCAATGCCGGAATAGTTGAATTTGGATTATCTAAAGACCAGGCGTTTAATAATCGTGTTCCTTTGTTAGACCCCACATCATCTACACTCCAAAAATCGGTTTGGTATTTAGTTCTGTTTATTACATCTACATTTCCGGTTCCTTCCCAAAAAGTAGTCAAATCAAAATTTTTATATCCTAAACCAAGATTAAAACCGTATTGAAATCCTGGATTTGGATTTCCAATCCAAGTTCTGTCTTTATCTGTAATCGAACCATCTCCGTTTAAATCCACATAACGAATACGTCCTAAACCTTTTCCTTCCTGAAGTGGTGAATTATCCACTTCATCCTGTGATTTAAATAAACCATCGGTCACATAACCGTACATAGAATTAATAGGTCTTCCTAAAATATTGTCGTCCAAACCATTTCCACCGTAATTATTTTTTACCTCATCCGGCAGTTTTGTAATTTTATTTCTATTAGCTGAAAAGTTTGCCGAAATATCATATTTCAATCCAAAAGAAGTTTCATCATGATAAGCCAAGGCAAATTCCCATCCTTTGTTTTCCATAGCAGCACCATTTACCCAACGGCTTCCTCCTTCACCAATTACTCCTAAATAAGGTGGCAATACCAAAATATCTTTAGTTTGTTTGTTGTAATAATCAATAGAACCACTCAATTTTTGATTAAAAAATCCAAAATCCAAACCAATATTTGTTTGCGTAGTAGTTTCCCATTTCAAATCGTCATTACCCGTTTGGGTAGCAATAAATCCGGAAGGCAATAAACCATTACCGTTACCTGCAATATCATAAGCTGTCCCAAAAGAAGTCGCCCAAGTAGGACTTCCACCTGCATAACTGGCTAAATAAAGTGAGTAAACTGCAGTATTACTAATTTCCTGATTACCAGTTTGTCCCCAACCGGCACGTAATTTTAAATCAGAAATAAAATCGGCTTTGTCCTTGATGAAAGCTTCATTGCTAATTCTCCATCCTGCCGAAACTGCCGGAAATGTTCCAAACTGATTGTTTTTTCCAAATCGGGAAGAACCATCACGTCTAATGGTTCCGGACAACAAAAAGCGATCATCAAATTCGTAATCAACTTTTCCAAAATAAGAAAGTAACGAATAACTTGTTGAGGAACCACTGGTGAAAGATTCTCCTGTACCGGCATCCGGGTACATATAATCTGGAGTTTCAATCAAAAAGTCATTTTTTCTTAAAGTATTGGTATCAAAAACATCTTTGTACATCTCGGTTCCTGCCAATAAATTCAATTTATGTTTTCCAAATTCTATATTATACAAAGCGGTATTGGTCCATGTCCATTTATCACTAACCGATTGGTCAATCGTTACAGAATTTTGGTCATTCTGCAAATAACCCGAAACATAACTACGTTGTAAATTTCTTTTTTTGTAAAAACCATAATCTACCCCAAAACTGGTTTTGATATGAAGGTTTTTTACAATTTCTAAATCTGCATAAGCATTTCCGAATAATCGCAAATAATCGTATTTATTGTCTTTGTTGTATTCTAATAAACGAACCGGATTTTGTCTGTCGTTCATTCCGCCCACAGGTCCACCCCATCCTTTACCATCAATTGTTCGAACCGGAATTAAAGGCAAAGCACGCAAAGCCGGATCAAGAACTCCTGGATCAGAAACCTCATTAGTACGGTTTAACGTGAAATTCTCTCCAATAACTAATTTTCCATCAAAGTATTTATAGGAGCTATTCATTCTAGCTGAAATTCTTTCAAATTCAGTGGTTTTCACTACACCTTGGTTGTTGTAATACCCCAAAGAAAACAAGTAACTTCCCTTGTCTGAAGCATTTGACGCAGCCAAATCATATGATTGTGCGATACCTGTTTGAGAAATTTCATCGTACCAGTTGGTATTTGCTGATTTTAAAGTTTGGTTAGCATCTAAGTATTCCGGAACCAAAATTTTGTTCAATTGCGGTTTGTTGTTGGCCACTTCCCAGTCAAACTGATAACTTAAATTGTTGCTGTTTGGATTTAATCCATCATTGATGTTGGCTTGCCAAAGTGCTTGTCCGTACTGTTCCACATTCAAAACGCTCAATCTTCTGCTATAAGAAGACAAAGCTGTATAATGGCTGAAATCAATTTTCATATTGCCGGCTTTTCCTTTTTTGGTGGTAATAATAATAACACCATTTGAAGCCCGCGAACCGTAAATACTTGCCGAAGAAGCATCCTTCAAAACCTGAATAGATTCAATATCATTCGGATTCAATTCGTGCATTCCGGATTTGGTTGGCATTCCGTCAATTACCAATAAAGGTGAAGTGTTATTAAGTGTTCCCACCCCACGAATTACGATATTGGTATTTGCCCCACTCGGAGAACCATCTGAAGTAACTTTTACCCCAGCCAATCTTCCTTGTAATCCTTTTAATGGATTTGGTTCCGGTTGTTTGGATAATTCTTTCATATCCACAACGCTTACAGCACCAGTGATATCGGTTTTTCTCTGCTTGGAATAACCCGTAACCACAATTTCAGTTAATTGATTACTCTCGCCTATTAAGGCAATTTTAAAGTTTTTTTGTCCCTTTATTTGAATCGTTTGCGAATTATATCCTACATAAGAAATAATTAAACTTCCGTTAGAAGCAACATTGGAAAAAGCAAAGTTTCCGTCAATATCAGTGCTTACACTTTTATTGGTACCCGAAATCAATACCGTTGCTCCCGGCAAAGGCAATCCGTCTTCGGATGAGATTACAGTACCTTTAATTCCTATTTCCTGTGCCTGAATAAGAGACATCGAAAAGAGGAAACATAAAAAATAAATTAATTTACATTTCATTGGTTAGTTTGTTTTTAGTTAATATTTATTTGGTTAATTTCAAGATTTTGAACATTGATTTTTTCTTCTGATAGTAAATCCAATTGTGTAAAAGGACTGCTGTTGAAAAATATATCTGTCATGACCTTTTCTCCATTATTAAAGAAAATCTCCAGAGATGTTTTATCTAAAATGATTTTAAAAACTGCCTCTTTTTGATTTTTATCCAAAATTGCTTTGGTTAGCGGTTGATAAAATTTATCCGAAAAATTATTTTTCCCTGATTTTGAACGGTCGATAAACAAATAATGTTCCGCATTATTAATCCCAAAAGTCAACAATTCTCCTTCCTTATTAGACAAAACAAAAGTATAAGTTTCTGATTCCAAATCTTTTAAACTCAACTCAACAACTACTTTCGTTAAATCAATTTCATTATTCTCTGCAAGTGTCACCTTTTCATTAGCAGTTATTTCTTTCTTCTTAACTGATTTTGAAGTGTAATTTTCTAATTGATGAACTGGAGCACTTATCAAACTATAATGCTCCTGATTTTTTATTAATTTCAATTCACGGGCAATCGTTGTAGTCCCTCTCCACTGATTTGTAGGAACTTGTGATGCATAATCCCAGTTGGACATCCATCCGATGATAATTCTTTTATTATCCGGTACATTATCAAAAGATACGCTGGCATAATTGTCTCTTCCTAAATCCAGCCAGGCCACTTTTTCTTTTTGCAATTGTTGGGTAAAAAGAGCATCCATTTTAAAGGTTTTACCATCAAAATCACCAACAAAATATTGTGCAGCCGAACCTCCATTTGGTCCACCCGGATTGATATTTACAATAAGAACCCATTTCTCTTCCTCAGTTCCCTCTATCTTTATTGGAAAAAGATCCGGACATTCCCAAACACCGCCATGCCCACCGACATCTTTTCCAAATTCGGAAAGAAAAACCCAATCTTTTAGATTTTTAGAACCATAAAAATGCTGTCTGTCCTGAGCGGCCAATCCCATTACCCATTGTTTTCTTTTAGCATCCCAAAATACTTTAGGATCTCTGAAATCTTTTATTCCCGGATTTTTTAAAACCGGATTATTACTATATTTTGTCCATGTTTTTCCATTATCCAAAGAATAAGCTATTGCCTGAGACTGGGCATCAATTTCTCCCGCTTTCTCTTTTTGCATATTATGATAAGTAAAAATGGCCACCACCGGAACATTCGTCCCATCACCAAATCCCGATGTATTGTCCTTATCAACTACAGCACTTCCGGAAAATATGGCTCCTTTCTCATCATAAGCAATTGCAGGCGTTAGTTCTTCCCATTTTATTAAATCTTTACTTACAGCATGACCCCAGTGCATCTTACTAAAATCCGGGACACTTTGAAATGGTGTATGTTGGAAAAACAAATGATAAGTACCGTTAAGATAGAACAATCCGTTAGGATCATTCATCCATCCTTTTTTGGGTGTAAAATGAAAATTAGGACGATACATTTGTTCTTCGGCTGTGACAGTAACATTAGTAGTTTGTGCTGTGACCGAAGCTGTTTTGCAACTTGCTATTGTCATTAAAATTCCACTACAAAACGCGAGCTGAAGCTGTTTTTTTGAAATCATCTTTGTTGGTATTTTTATTAGTCAAATTTTCGCTCAATGTTTCTAAAGAAATTCCTTTGGTTTCCGGCATTAAAAACATCACAAATAATAATTGCAGTACCATCATCAAGGTAAAAATTAAAAACACTACCGACGGTCCAATTTCAGAAAACAATACAGGGATTAACGAAGGAATTATCGCCGCCAAAACCCAGTGTACTGAACTTCCAAAAGCCTGTCCGGAAGCACGAATATGATTTGGAAAAATCTCGGAAATAAAAACCCAGATTACAGCTCCCTGACCTATAGCGTGAGAAGCAATAAACAGGAAAAGAAAAACAGGTACAGACAAGCCTCCCCAATCAAAATAAAAAGCCGCCGAAACTAATCCTAAAGAGATAATATAACCTACAGAACCAATATACATCAATACCTTTCTGCCTAATTTATCAATTAAACTTACTCCAACTAAAGTAAAAACAAGATTTGTAATTCCGATTCCGATACTACTTAACAATGCCGTATTTTGACCTAAACCAGCTTCTTCAAAAATTCTCGGAGCGTAATATAAAAAAGCATTGATTCCGGAAAACTGATTGAAAAAAGCGATTAAAAAAGCGAGCATAAGCGGAAAACGGTATTTTTTCATGAAAATATTTTCATGCTTGACTGCTCCATTCTCACTCGCTTCATCTCTAAAATCTTCGATATTTGCTAATGGATCAATTGTAAAAAGTACTTTACGGGCTTCATCAATACGGTTTTTGGATAATAACCATCTAGGACTTTCCGGAATTGTAATAATAAAAAGGATATAGATAAAAGAAGGAATTGCCTGAACACCAACCATCCATCGCCAGGCGTTTTCGCCAATATCTTTTAAAAAGTAATTAGAAATAAAGGCTACTAAAATCCCTAATACGATATTAAACTGATAGAGAGCAACCAAACGACCTCGTTTATCAGCCGGAGCAATTTCTGAAACATAGGCCGGAGCAGCAATGGTTGAAGCACCAACACCCAATCCTCCTATAAATCGGAAAAACGCAAAAATATAAGGATCATTCGCAAGAGCAGCTCCGATAGCTGAAACAAAATACAGAATACCAATCCAAAATAATGTTTTTTTACGACCTATCTTATTGGTTGGAATTCCTCCAAAAATAGCTCCGATAACTGTTCCCCAAAGCGCCATTGCCATAACAACAGATCCATGAAAAGCATCAGAAGAATGCCAAAGAAGCTGTAATTGTTTATCAGCTCCTGAAATAACTACGGTATCAAAACCGAATAAAAATCCTGCCAGTGCAGCAGTAACAGACCAAATTAATATCTTATTCATTGTACATGTATTAAAAACGTTTCGCTAAGTTATTCGTAAAAAAAGCAACTTATTTTTAATGATGTTACAATTTATTTATTCTATTACTATTAGTTTATCATTTTCGGCACAACCCCTTTGTTTTCAATGGTTTTCAGATATTCTGTTTTTGTTACGAAAACCATATAGTTATGATTTTGTAACTTTAGATATGAAAATGTTACCTAAAAAAGAAGCTGATTATGTTACGTCTTATAATGATGTTTTATATTCTTTAGGAGAAACTCCAAATTTATTCTTAAAAGCGGTCGAAAAATAATTTGGAGAAGAGAATCCAAGCGAATACGCAATCTCCGAAATATTCATTTCATTAAGCTTTAAAAGTTCGGCAGCTTTCTCTAATTTAATGTTATTAATGTGGTCACTAATATTAATTCCCATAATCGCTTTTACTTTTCTGTACAACTGAACTCTTGATACACTCATTTTATCGGCTAAATCTTCAACCGAAAATTTTGGATTCTCTACATTACTCTGAATAATTTCATTCATTTTAGTAATAAAAGTTTGTTCCGGATTACCAAAACGGGATTCCGGCTCCACACGATAAATGTTATTTGTATAATAATAACGTAATTTTTCTCTGTTAAAAAGCAAACTTGAAAGGGATTGCTTCAAAATAGAAAGGCTAAAAGGCTTCGTAAGATACTGATCTACTCCGCTTTGCAATCCCTTTAATACAGCTTCTTTACTGCTTTGAGCCGTTAAAATAATAATTGGAATATGCGAAGAACGCAAATCTTTTTTCAGCGCTTTACTAATTTCATAACCGTCCTTACCGACCAAATTAATATCACAGATAATAATATCAGGTATGATTTCGATAGCTTTTTCAATTCCATCACTTCCGTCTGAAGTATAGACGGTATATTCTTTGGTTAATTTGGCCTGTAAAAAAGCAACCAAATCACTGTTATCTTCTATAATTAAAATAGAATGCTTTTCAGAATCGGCAGCAAGATTAAAGTTTTCAACCTCGGATTCAAGTTCCAAATGATTGGTAATTATATTTTGTGCAATATTTTTATTGTCTATATTTTCAACAATTTCATCTTTAGCCAAATGATTATTTCCTTTCAATAACGTAATTACAAATTCACTGCCCTGTTTTGATTTTAAATCGATAGTACCATGATGTAACAAAACAAATTCTTTTGATAGATGAAGTCCTATTCCGGAACTGTTTTTACTGTTATTAGAAGCTTTAAAAAATGGCTGAAAAACATTAGACAACTCATTATCAGGGATACCAATTCCGGAATCTTTAAAACTAATTTTAACCGTATTGTCTTGATTTTCTACTATAGAAATATTTATTTTACCATTATCAGGAGTAAATTTAAAGGCATTAGAAAGCAGATTAAAATACACTTTATCCATCAAATTTTGGTCAATAAACAATTCCAGATTTTTACTTTTACAGCTCAATTGAAAATCAATATTCCTGCGTGCCGCTTCGGCTTTAAAGTTTATCATTACCTCATTGGTAAAATCAAAAATATTGGTTTTGGATGCTTGTAAAGTAAATTTTTGTTCTTCAAGCTTTCTAAAATCCAACAGTTGATTAATTAATCGTAATAATCGGTTTGAATTTTTATAAATCAATTTCATCTCATCGATGAGTTTTGAATCTCTAATTTTTTCTTCTTCCATTAAAGATTCTGTGGAACTCATAATTAAGGTTAAAGGTGTTTTAAATTCATGCGAAAGCCCCGTGAAAAAGTTAAGCCTAACCTCATTACTGCGTTTTATTTCATCGGCAAATTTTTCAATTTCATTACGCTGACTTATAATTTTAGCATTTGTTAGTTCAAGTTCTTTCTTTTTTCTGCTAATTATTATTCGGGAATAAATACTATGAATGGCAAACAAAAAGATAACAAGACTTAAAACAATTAAAGCTTTCAACAGATTACTTTGGCTGCTATATTTTTGTAATTGTTCCTTAATAAAATGTTGCTGATTTTCAATATCAGATTGTTGTAAAGATATTTTATCAAATTGACTACTCATGATTTCTGCATTCAGTGTATCTATCAAGGTGGTATTAAGCTTGTTCATCTTTGGAACAATTTCTTTGTTTTTTATCTTCAAAGCTAGTTTAATAGCTTCAGCGCCACCTGTTGGATACAAAATCGTACCGGTTAGTACTCCTTCCTTAACAAATTCTACTCCTCCATTGGTACCATTTAGTCCGTCAACACCGATGAACTTAATTTTATTATTTGGTCGCTTCTCCTTAGCTATTTTCCATGCATTATAAGCTATCAGATCGTTAAACCCAAATACATAATCTATAGACAAGCTATCTAATAGCTTGACAAATTTACTTTTAGGCGAATTAAAATCATCCGCATCAATACTTATCTTTTGTATTCCGGGATATTTACTTAAAATTTGTTGCAGTCCCTTGCTTCTTTCAATACCGGGATAGGTTACAATTTCGCCTCTTATTTCTACAACCGTACCTTTTCCTTTAGATAAAGAAACAATTTGCTTTCCGGCAAGTTTACCAACTTCAACATTGTCGGCACCTAAAAAAGCGGTGTAATTTAACGTATTTACCTTTCTGTCAACAATTATAACAGGGATTCCTTTTCGATTTGCTTTTTCAATAACAGGAACAATGGAATCGGATTCATAAGGAGCAATAATTATTACATCCATATTTTGCTGAATCATTTTTTCAACATCCTGAATCTGTTTTTTTACTTTTCGATCGGCATTATAAATAATCAATTTAGCGTTTGGATGAAGTAATGTTTCAACTTCCATTGCATGATCCATCGATTTTCTCCACAAATCATTATCAATACTTTGTGAAAAACCTATAGTTATAGTTTCTTTATTCTCATTTGATGAATTGCATGAATTGAACAAATACCCAAAAAATAACAGGCTTGCAATAATATATATTCTTAACATAAGTTTCAATAAATTAAAAAATACTGTAAAAATGACTTTGTTTCAGAAAAAAAATCGACGGAATTTAAATTACTTAATAAATATAAAATTTAATAATAAGTGTTTAAGTAATTGAATCTTTGAGAGGTTGCTATAAAAAATAACTGCTTAGTAGCTCAATTGATAATAGCAAATGTAAAAAAATCAAATTATTATTATCAATTGACAGCTTTTTATTTTTTTTATGGCATCAAAAGCTAAAACTTAAGGAATAACCTGTTTTTTTTAACAGAGATGTTAGTAAAATAATTCTAAAACAAATTATATCCTATAAACAAGCTACTAATTTAAAAAAACTATTTAACACATCTGAACCCAATATGGTTTGCAGACGATTTTATTTCTCCATGGCCTCTTGAACCTACTAAATATCTGGTACAATATTCGTCTGTACACAGGAATGATCCTCCTCTGTGAACTTTTGTTAATGCATTTGGCTCAGCAGAATAATTACTTGATTGAGGACCTTTCGGATTTCTTGTTACTTTTCCACTTTCTGACAAAATCTGATAATAATCCTCGCTATACCAATCATTTATCCATTCCCAAACATTACCAGCCATATCAAACAAGCCATAACCATTAGGTTTGTATTGAGCTACAGGTGCCAGACCTACAAAACCGTCTTCTGCGGTATCGCCTTGGTCAACTGGAAAATCTCCCTGATAAATATTCGCCTGAATCTTTCCTTCCGGCTTAAAAACATTTCCCCAAGTATAAGATGCGCCTGTCATTCCTCCTCTGGCGGCAAATTCCCATTCGGCTTCAGTAGGCAAACGTTTTCCGGCCCATTTTGCATAGGCTGCAGCATCTTCAAATGCAATATGTACAACCGGATAATTATCCTTGCCAGTTATATTACTATCCGGACCTGTAGGATGTCGCCAATCAGCTCCTCCTATATATTGCCACCATTCTAAATAATTATTCAAATCTACCTTACTTTTTGTTGGTGTAAAAACTGCCGAACCGGCAATTAATTCAACTAAAGGAACTCCGGGAAATTCTTCTGCCAAAGGCTTTTTCTCTGCAACAGTTGTATAGCCTGTCGCTTTTACAAATTTGGCAAATTCTTCATTAGTCACTTCGGTTTTATCCATCCAAAATCCATCTACATAAACCCTATGAATCGGACGGGCATCATTGGTCACTCCTTTGATACTACACAAACTCTCGTCATCAAAATTACTTCCCATTGAAAATTCGCCTCCGGGAATCCAAACCATTCCTTCCGGAGCATTCTTAGGCTTGTTGTTTTTATTCTCAACAGTTAATTCAAACTTTGGATCTGAAATTTTCTTTCCGTTATTTTTAATTCCAAAACTCAGCAATACATACAAAAAACCTATTAAAGGAATAATCATAAAAAATATTACTCTAATTATTTTTTTATCTCTAATACCCATATTGATTTTTTAATTTGATTCAAAATATTCTCTAATTCTTTTATAAGCTATTAAGGTTTAGCCTTAACTTCAACTGTACGCTAAATTAACCTTTTTTATACCACCCATTTTATCCTAATTATTTGGTGCTAAAGTTTAATTTCAAAGAACCAAAATACTAATCCGGTCTGACTAAAATCCCCTAACAAATCAACAACAACCTATATTCCCCTTCGTTTTCCTTTGGAGCCCGATGAATACAAGGCAAAACCTGCTGATCAGGATGATCGACTGCCAGTCGCCACAGATGTCCTAATCCTAAGTTAACAGGCTCAGAATCCAGTTTTGCCTGATAATGCAAATCGAAATAATTCTCTTTCAGGAAACCCTCAAATTCTTCTGCAGAACTATTATGCAACTCCTGAAGCTTTTTTCTAATTTCAGGAATTAAAATTTTCTGTTCCGCCTGCTCATTGGGAATTATATCACTTGCCGCTCCATAATAAGTACACAAAAAAGTATCTGTCGCAACAGGAGAACGGTCCACATGATAAGAATAAACATCCGTCGAAATGAAATCAAATTCCTCGTCACGCTCATAACATTTTAATAAATTAAGTGAAGGCGAAGCTCCAAAATCAGTCAATAATTGCAAATCATTCAGAATAATTTCACGTGCCAGATTTCCTTTTTCCGATAATTGAAGCGCCAATAAATCTTCAGCAGAAACTTCCGTGATATTCTCCTTTAATTGTAGTTGCGTTACAATTTCCTTAAAATCACCTTGTAAATTTCTATGCCAGCACAACGCGTTCATCGTTCCTTTAAATTCGGTATTAACAAGTTCAGAAAAAGAGGAAACTCTTCCAATTTGGTCGCTAACTAAAATCATACTACTGCTTTTTTGAAATTAAGAAAGTCAAATTTTAATTGGCCACAAAGTTACAGAATAGTAAAATCCGGAAGCCTATTATTAGAAATAAAAACCTAAAAAACTGCTTAAATACCGCCACTTTAAAAAGTCTTTTTTACACTTGTCCGTACTATTTTTTTAAACTAAATTTGCAGCGTTAATTGAACAACTTATACATTTACGATGATTCATTTCTTTGAAAACCAAAGCAACGCAATTTTTGCCGTACAAACTCAAGGCGAAATTTCGGCTCAAGATATTTCTAAACTGAACTGGCTTTTTGCCAATGCAACTAAAATAGAGAAATCCGTATTGACGGATTTTTTTGTTGGTCCCCGCGCAACCATGATTACACCTTGGAGTACCAACGCAGTGGAAATCACTCAAAATATGGGGATTTTAGGAATCATCCGTATCGAAGAATTTTATCGTACTTCAGAAGATTTTACTGATTTTGATCCGATGCTTTCTCAAAAATACACTGAATTAAATCAGGATATTTTCACTATCCATATTCAACCGGAGCCTATTTTAGAAATCGATGACATTGAGGCTTACAACAAACAGGAAGGTTTGGCTTTAAGCTCAGAAGAAGTAGAATATCTAAATAATTTGGCAACCAAATTAGAAAGAAAACTAACCGATTCTGAAATTTTTGCTTTCTCACAAGCCAATTCGGAACACTGTCGTCACAAAATTTTCAACGGAACTTTTGTTATTGACGGTCAGGAAAAAGAAACTTCTCTTTTCAAATTAATCAAAAAAACATCTCAGGAAAATCCTAACGATATCGTTTCGGCTTACAAAGACAATGTAGCTTTTGTAAAAGGACCAAAAATTGAACAATTTGCTCCAAAAACAGCTGACAAAGCTGACTTTTACGAAGTAAAAGAATTTGATTCGGTTATTTCCTTAAAAGCAGAAACACATAACTTCCCTACAACTGTGGAGCCTTTCAACGGTGCGGCAACTGGTTCGGGAGGTGAAATTCGTGACCGTTTGGCAGGAGGACAAGGTTCATTACCGTTAGCAGGAACTGCAGTTTACATGACTTCTTACTCAAGATTGGAGCAAAATCGTCCTTGGGAAAACGGTGTTGAAGAAAGAAAATGGTTGTACCAAACGCCAATGGACATTTTGATTAAAGCTTCAAACGGAGCTTCTGATTTTGGAAATAAATTTGGACAACCGCTTATTACAGGTTCACTTCTTACATTCGAACATAACGAAAATGACCGTAAATTAGGCTATGATAAGGTAATCATGCAGGCGGGTGGAATTGGTTTTGGAAAATTAGACCAGGCTATCAAACACAAACCACAGGAAGGTGATAAAATAGTTATTCTTGGTGGAGAAAATTATAGAATCGGAATGGGTGGAGCGGCTGTTTCTTCAGCTGATACCGGAGCTTTCGGTTCAGGAATTGAATTAAACGCGATTCAACGTTCGAATCCTGAAATGCAAAAACGTGCTGCTAATGCCATTCGTGGATTAGTAGAAAGCGACAACAACCCTATTGTCTCTATACACGATCACGGTGCGGGTGGACATCTAAACTGTCTTTCGGAATTAGTGGAAGAAACAGGAGGTTTAATTGATTTAGACAAATTGCCTGTGGGTGACCCTACCCTTTCGGCTAAAGAAATAATAGGTAACGAATCTCAAGAAAGAATGGGATTGGTTATTGGACAAAAAGATATTGATACGTTGCAAAGAATTGCCGACAGAGAGCGTTCGCCAATGTACCAAGTAGGAGATGTAACTGGAGACCACCGTTTTACTTTCGAATCAAAAACTACCGGAGCTAAACCAATGGATTATGCATTGGAAGATTTCTTCGGAAGTTCGCCAAAAACAGTTATTACCGATACTACTGTTGACTATAACTACGCTGAATTAGATTATACTAAAGATAAAATTGCTACTTATTTAGAAGCGGTTTTACAATTGGAAGCCGTTGCTTCTAAGGACTGGTTAACTAATAAAGTGGACCGTTGTGTGGGCGGAAAAGTAGCTAAACAACAATGCGCCGGACCATTACAATTACCATTAAACAACTGCGGTGTGGTCGCTTTAGATTTTAACGGAAAAGAAGGAATTGCCACTTCTATTGGTCATGCTCCTATTGCTGCTTTAATTGATCCCGTAGCAGGAAGCCGCAATGCCATCGCAGAATCTTTATCAAATATTATCTGGGCACCAATTAAAGACGGATTGGGCGGCATTTCATTGTCGGCTAACTGGATGTGGGCTTGTAAAAACGAAGGTGAAGATGCCCGTTTATATGCTGCTGTTGAAGGTTGTTCGGATTTTGCAATCGAATTAGGAATCAATATTCCAACCGGAAAAGATTCGCTTTCAATGAAACAAAAATATCCAAATGACGAAGTAATCGCTCCGGGAACGGTTATTATTTCAGCTGCTGGTAACTGTACTGATATTAGAAAAGTAGTTGAACCTGTTTTACAAAAAGACGGCGGTTCTATTTATTATATCAATTTATCTCAGGATGAATTTAAATTAGGAGGTTCTTCATTTGCTCAAATCTTAAACAAAATTGGAGCTGAAACACCTACGATTAAAGACGCAGCTTTCTTTAAAAAAGCATTCAACACTATTCAGGAATTAATTCTGGAAGGAAATATCGTTGCAGGTCACGATATTGGAAGCGGTGGTTTAATCACTACTTTATTAGAAATGTGTTTTGCTGATGTGAACTTAGGAGCTAAAATTGACTTTTCTGTTTTCGAAGAAAAAGACATCATCAAATATCTTTTTGCTGAAAACATCGGAATTGTATTCCAGGCTAATGAAGACGCTGCTTTAGAAAATAAATTAAACGCTAACGGAGTTGCTTTCCATAAATTAGGAACAGTAACTAATGAAGCTACACTGAACTTTGGTCCTTGCCAGTTAGACATTGCTAAATACAGAGATATTTGGTTTAAAACTTCATTCTTATTAGACCAAAAACAATCTAAAAACGGAACAGCGCAAGAGCGTTATGACAACTATAAAAACCAACCGTTAAACTTTAATTTTCCGGCTCATTTTACAGGAAAAAAACCGGAAGTTGATGCTACAAAACCAAGACCAAAAGCAGCAATTATTCGCGAAAAAGGATCTAATTCCGAGCGCGAAATGGCAAACGCCATGTATTTAGCCGGTTTTGATGTAAAAGACATCCACATGACCGATTTGATTTCTGGTCGTGAGAATTTAGAAGATGTTCAGTTTATTGGTGCTGTGGGTGGATTCTCCAATTCTGACGTATTAGGTTCTGCTAAAGGTTGGGCAGGAGCTTTCAAATACAACGAAAAAGCCAATAACGCTTTGAAAAACTTCTTCAAAAGAGAAGATACCTTATCTGTTGGAATTTGTAACGGTTGCCAATTGTTCATGGAATTAGAAGTAATTAATCCGGAGCATGAAGTACACGGAAAAATGTTGCACAACAACAGCCACAAACACGAAAGTATCTTTACTTCGGTAACCGTACAGGAAAATAACTCTGTGATGTTATCTACTTTAGCCGGAACAACTTTGGGAGTTTGGGTTTCTCATGGTGAAGGTAAATTTAACTTACCAATGGGTGAAGAAAACTACAATATCGTTGGAAAATACGGTTACGAAAGCTATCCGGCAAACCCTAATGGTTCCGACTTTAACACAGCAATGTTGTGTGACAAAACAGGTCGTCACTTAGTTACGATGCCACACATTGAACGTTCGGTTTTCCAATGGAACTGGGCAAATTACCCAAGCCATAGAAACGACGAAGTTACACCTTGGCAGGAAGCCTTTGTCAATGCCAGAAAGTGGATTGAAAACAACTAATTTTTAGTTTTTAAATATTTAAAGCGTTCTCGAAAGAGAGCGCTTTTTTTGTGAGATAATTTTTATTTACAAAATTTAATTCCTTATATTTAAAACGAAATAACTTTTTAATTCTAAGAAACCAATCCATGAAAAAAACACTTTTAATTTTAAGTTTCTGCATACTTTCGTTTTCTGCAAATGCACAAAGTACTTCAAAAACAGAAAAAATAAAACAACTGATGGAATTAACAGGTTCCGGAAAAATGGGTGTCCAAATTATGGACCAAATAATTCGTAGCTTTAAAACTTCTCATTCTTCTTCAGTCAACGATGAATTTTGGGAAGAGTTTAAAAAAGGAGTAAAAGCAGAAGATTTTGAAAACATGATACTTCCTATATATGATAAATATTACACCGAAAGTGATATTGACCAATTAATTGTTTTTTATAATTCATCTATTGGAAAAAAAATGATTAGCACCATGCCTCAAGTAATGCAAGAATCTATGGCTGCTGGCCAAAAATTAGGAAAAGAAATTACTGAAAAACTCCTAGCCAAACTTAAAGAAAAAGACAATTTGGAAAAGTAAAATAGTATGGATAGCTTTGCCAGAGTCTATCCAAATGCTATTATCAATTTATAAAATAAAAACTATGCCAAGTCCAGTTTCTGAATGCTTGTATTGTCAGGAAAATGAAACCCTGCACAACCTAATGATTAAAATTACCGACCTGAAAGTATCGCAATTGTTTCTGTTCAAAGAACAATCTTACTCCGGTCGTTTAAATGTGGTTTACAAAGACCACGGCGTTGAATTTCACGAATTAAGTAACGAAGAGCGTAATGCTTTTATGGACGACGTTGCCACCGCGGCTAAAACTATTGCCAAAGCTTTTAATCCGGACAAGATTAATTACGGAGCTTATGCCGACACCCTGTCGCATTTGCATTTTCACGTAGTTCCTAAATACAAAGACGGCTATGGTTTTGGAAGTGTTTTCGAAATGAATCCCAACAAAACCCAACTTACGGATGCTGAATATCAAACAGTAATAGAAAAAATAAAAGCGGTTTTATAAAAAACTTCGGCTAATTTACACAGTGAAATCCTCTTTTTAATTCAATTTAAAAAGAGGATTTTTTGTTTACAAAACACAAATTATCCCCAATTTTAATTTGTTTTATCTGTTTTAAAATTTAAAAAAGCAAAAGCAATCTGTAACCATAAACAAAATTATTTCTGTATCTGTACTTGTTTTTAGGAAATAAATAGCTTTACCTAAAATAGCAACGTATGGAAACGACAGCACAACAACAAGCCAATTTTAATTTCAGAGCAGTAACAATAGCTGATCTAGACACAATTATCAAACTGTATCAGGAGCAAAAAAAGGAAAAATCAAAACTCAACCAACACTTTGGATTACCACTTTTGGTAGCAGAATTAAACGATAAAATCGTTGGCTATTCCTATGCATCAAACTCAAATTCAAACGTATATCAATTAAAAACATATATCGACACTGCTTTTGAACATTATTTTCTTCAGGAAAATTTGATTCAAAAATCAGAACTGCTTTTAAAGGAAAAAGGAAAAAATTTGGTTCATAAAAATCTGGATTCTTCCATCACGCGACTTATTAACTGGTTAAACTATTCTTATTCTTAAAAATCAAAAACGGTTACAGTTAGAATATTTATTACTTTTATAGGACACAAAACAGTAACGAATGCCCAGAGAGATTTTATATTTAAAAATTGCCCGAATCATTGAAGACCAAATTTCCTCCGGAACGTTAAAAACCGGAGAAAAACTGCCTTCTATCCGAACCATTCAAAAAATATACAATGTTAGCATCAATACCGTAAAACAGGCCTTTTTAGAATTAGAAAGTAAATCGTTAATTGAATCGAAACCCAAATCCGGATTTTATGTAAGCCATTCTTTCCATAGTAAACTGGAACTTCCTTCTGTTAGCCAGTTACAATTAAGTCAGCAGGAAAAAACTCCGGAAGACTTAATCAGTAAGGTTTTCAACACTTTGACCCACAAAGATTTTACACAGTTTGCGCTTGGAGTTGTGGATAAAAGTATGCTTCCCATTGCGAAACTCAACAAAGGAGTTGTAAAAGTTTTACGCAATTTAGAAGACAGCGGAACCGGTTACGAACCTGCTCAGGGAAATATTAATTTGAGAAGAAATATTGCCAAATGGTCTTTTACCTGGGACGGTCATTTGACAGAAGATGATATTGTGACCACTTCGGGAGCTTTAAATGCACTTTTTTATGCCTTAATAACCGTAACCGAACCCGGTGATACAGTGGCTATCGAAAGTCCTGTTTATTTTGGCATTTTGCAAATGATAAAATCTTTGGGATTACATATTATCGAATTACCAACACATCCTGTTACCGGAATTTCAATTGAAGATTTAAAAAAAGTACTTCCTAAAATAAATGCCTGTTGTTTTGTAACCAATTTCAACAATCCTTTGGGAAGTTGTATGCCTGAAGAAAATAAAAAAGAAGTAGTTCATTTACTTAGCAAACATAATATTCCGTTGATTGAAGACGATTTATACGGCGATATTTTCTTTGGTGTCAGCCGACCAAAACCCTGCAAAGCTTTTGACGAAACAGGAAATGTATTGTGGTGTGGTTCGGTATCCAAAACCTTAGCACCGGGCTATCGCGTGGGCTGGGTTGCACCGGGTAAATTCAAAGAAAAAACGATTCGAAAAAAACTACTGAATACCATGTCCAGTCCGCCCTTATATCAGGAAGTCATTGCCGATTTTATGGAGCACGGTCGCTATGAACACCATTTAAGAACTCTAAGAAATACCCTTTACAACAACTGCCTGCATTTTAAAAAAGCAATTGAAAAATATTTTCCGGAAAATACTAAAATTTCCAATCCTCAGGGCGGTTTTGTGCTTTGGTTAGAACTCGACCCGAAAATTGATACCGCGATTTTATACGATATTGCCGTTCAATACAAAATAGGCTTTGCTCCCGGAAGAATGTTTACCCAACATAACCGCTACAACAACTGTATGCGGCTGAATTTTGCCATTAAATGGGATGAAAAAGTAGAAGAAAGTCTCAAAACTTTAGGATTATTAATCAAACAACAATTACAATGAAAATTTATCAAATAGATGCTTTTACCAATGAAGTATTTTCTGGAAATCCGGCTGCTGTTTGTCCATTAGACAAATGGATAAGTGCGGATTTAATGCAAAAAATTGCTGCCGAAAACAACCTTGCCGAAACCGCTTTTTATGTAAAAAACAACGAGCAATACGAAATCAGATGGTTTACTCCCACCGTTGAAGTCGATCTTTGCGGACATGCAACTTTAGCAGCCGCTTTTGTGCTATTTAATTATGAAAATTATACAGATAATCTCATTAACTTTTTCTCTCCAAGAAGCGGCGATTTAACAGTAACGAAAGAAGGAAATTTACTTTCGTTAAATTTTCCTGTTGATACATTAGAACCTCTGCAATTAACATCTCAAATTACAGATGGGTTAAATACAAAACCACAAAAAGCATTTAAAGGAAAAACAGACTATTTGTTTGTTTTTGACCATGAAGATGAAATTCTGAATTTAGAACCTGATTTTGAAAAACTTTCAAAATGGCCTGTAAGAGGAATTATTGTTACTGCTCAAGGCAAAACTTCCGATTTTGTTTCCCGCTTTTTTGCGCCTCAATCCGGTATTAATGAAGATCCGGTTACAGGTTCGGCTCATACTACCCTGATTCCTTTTTGGGCAAAAGAATTAAAGAAAACTAAATTTTCCGCTATTCAGCTTTCGAAACGCAAAGGTTATTTGGATTGTGAATTATTGGAAAACAGGGTTTGCATAAGTGGTCTTGCAAAGTGTTATCTAATTGGTGAAATCTTTGTAAAATAAGAAAAGCCACTTTAAAAAAAGTGGCTTTCTATAAAAAATTCATCAAACCCTAAAATGACAAATTCTGTTATTTTTATTAATCTAAATCGATTAAAGCATTTTCCATAAAAATAGCTGGCTCTCTCTCGTTTTGCCAGTAATCTGCGAGGATACTTAAAACAACATCTTTCAAACCGTTAAAAGAACTTTCTGACTGATGTTCTTCATCTTTGATTACTTCAATAAGCAATTCATTTACTTTTCTAATTTTCTCTGAATTTGTCATCTTGATACAGCGTTAATTAATACCCCGTTTAATTATATTGTAAAAGTATAGTAATTCCATTTTCATGACAATACCCACTTTTAGTGATTTTTTAAAGTCTTTTTAATTAATTCTTAAGATTTGTCTTATTCAGCCTCTGAAATCATCTGAATATCCTGATAAATTTGTTTTAATCGTTTTTTCCAAAGTCGAAATAACACAAACAATTGAAAAGAAAAAACAATGCCTAAAAACAGCAGTATCAAAAACTTAGATATTGTAAAATCAATGGAATACGTAAAAAACAATAAAAAACCCGAAATCAAAGCAACACGGCTAAATACTGCTATAAAAGCATATTTCTTTAAACGATTGTAAAGTAATTCCAATGCCTCTTTAACATTGGAACCGTCTGTTACATATTTATTATAAAAATAGCCATACAAACTATGCAAAATAGGCAATAAGAACGAAAAAATTAAAATACAATTTACCCAAAACGGTTTTTTATCACCGTCAAACATGGAAAAATAAACCAGCAAAAAAACTATCCAGGCGCTTACTTCTATTTGAATTTGCCTTCTGATTTTTTTCAAAACCGGGTGACGGTTTTCCTGCAACATCAACAACAAAGCGGTCTCCTCTTTAGAAATCGTTTTTACTGTTTTCCATTCCGATTTTAAATCCTCTAATTCCATGATTTATTTTTTTAAAAGATTTTTAATTTTAGTCTTTATCCGATTGAGTTTTACCCCAACATAATTTTCATTTATTCCTAAAATTTCAGCCATTTGCTGATAGGATAATTCGTCAAAATACAAAGCAATCAATGCTTTTTCGCCATCTTCAAGCAAGTTTAAAACGGCAAATAACTGTTCTTCTCTCAATACTTGTTCGTCGCTAATGATTTCTTCGGCTAAATCGGGTAATTGCGACAAATAATTGATTTTTGCACTGTTTTTTCGGAAAGAAGCCAGAGCTGTATTCAAAGCTATCCGGTACATCCAGGTCTTTATTTGGGCTTCTCCCCGAAAATTAGGATAAGATTTCCACAATTGAAACACGATTTCCTGAAACAAATCTTCCCGATCTTCAACGCTGTCGCGATATAAACGAACAATTTTGTACAACATCGGCTGATATTGCGAAACAATTGCTAAAAATTCTTTTTCAACTGTGTTCATTGTTCCTCTATTTTAGAATAAACCAAAGTAACAAAATTCAGGATTAGCTTCATTTAACAGGCATTTTTAATTTTTCCTTTATCAAAAGAATCTCTTTTTTCATTTGAATATTTTCCGTTTTTAAACTGTCCAATTGCTCTTGTAAATTCCTATCTCTGATTTTTGATCTGCCTTCCGGCGAAGATTCCGGACCGCAAGCCCATACCATAAAAAAAGTCGCTGCTATTAGAATTGTTTTCATAAGTAAAGATTTTAAAACATTAGTTGTTAATACTCTTAAAAACTTACATCTAAAATAAAATTTAACATTAAAAATTTGCGCAACCAATTAATTGCAATTAAATTTGCAACTGATTGGTTTCATTAATTTAAATACAAATGAGAAGAGATATTTTTCAGGCCATTGCCGATCCAACTCGACGAGCCATAATAGGACTCATTGCTATTCAAGCCATGACACCTAATGCAATTGCAGAACATTTTGAAACCAGCCGACAAGCCATTTCAAAACATTTGAAAATCCTAACAGAATGCGAACTTTTAAAACAAGAGCAAAAGGGACGGGAAATTTATTACCAGCTCGAACTTGAAAAAATGAAAGAAATTGACCAATGGCTCACCCAGTTTAAAGCCATGTGGGAAAACCGATTTAACGAATTAGATAACGTATTAGCAAACCTTAAAAATAAAACAGATGAAAACGAACCTACAATTTGACTTTATCGTCAACAAAGAAAACAATACGGTAAACGTAAAAAGAGAATTTGCAGCCCAACTTCCGTTAGTTTGGGATGCCTGGACCAAACCAGAAATTTTAGACTTATGGTGGGCACCAAAACCTTATCAAACCAAGACAAAATCGATGGATTTTAGAGAAGGAGGCTCCTGGTTTTATGGCATGGTAAGTCCGGAAGGAATAATTCACTGGTGCAGAAATGATTATCAAAAAATTGAGCTTTTAAAAAATTTCTCCGGTTTAGATGCCTTTTGCGACGAAAATGGTGCAATTAACACCGATTTTCCCCGTACAGTTTGGACCAATACCTTTACAGATAATGGTGAAACCACTACAGTAAACATCGTTGCTCAATATGAAAAACTGGCCGATTTAGAACAAATCATCGCTATGGGATTCAAAGAAGGATTCACGATGGCTCTGGGAAATTTGGACGAATATTTAGAACAAATCACCAAATAATGCTCGCAATTAAACATTCCATCATAGGCTTAGTATTTTTAACCGGACAAATTACTTTTAGCCAGATTCATTTAAAAATTGAAAAAAAACAAAGTTATTTTACCGAAGGTAAAGACTCTGTTTTGACCTATCAGGCTGCCGAAAAATCATTGAACGGAAAATATATTCGTTCCAATTATATTCATCCCTTATACAATTTAGACGGTAGTGTTTTAAGCGAAGATTTCCCTGCCGATCACCTACATCATCGGGGAATTTTCTGGGCATGGCACCAATTATATATTGACAACAAACGAATTGGCGACGGATGGGAAATTGAAAATTTCAGTTGGGATGTAGCCAAAGTTAAATCCTTAAAGCAAAAAGACCACAGCAAAGCCATACAAACTGTAGTTTATTGGAAATCGCCTTTATGGACGGATAAAAATGGTAAGGAAAAACCATTTGTTAAAGAAACAACACTTGTCAGAGTGCATCCTAAACAAAATCACTATCGCCTGATTGATATTGAAATTAGTTTATTGGCTTTAGAGTCTAACACGCGAATTGGAGGATCAGAAGATGAGAAAGGTTATGGCGGTTTTTCACCAAGAATCAAACTGAGCGAAGACGTTATTTTTACAGCTCCAACTGGAAAAATCATCCCGACCAATTTAGCCATTCCGGCCAGTGAATGGATGGATATTTCGGGTTCTATTGGGAAAAATAAACAACTGGCGGGATTGACAATTTTATGCAATCCACAAAATCCCGGCTTTCCAAATCCCTGGATTTTACGCGCCAAAAAAAGCATGCAAAACGCCGTATATCCTAATCCCGGAGCAACAGCAATTCCGCTTTCTGACAAAAAACCTACGGTCTTAAAATACCGTTTAATTGTGCACGAAGGCAATGCAGCCAACATTCCAATTGCTGAAATATTTAAAAATTATAGCAAATAAATTAGCACCTCATTAATAACAAAAAGCCACGAATTCACGAATTTGTAAATTAAATTTGTGAATTTGTGGCTCTATTTTTTCATCTTAAAAAACAAACTAAGTTTTATAAGATCTCTGTTAATCTGTATAAATCTGCGGCAAAAAGAATTTAAGTAACCTTTATTTTAAGGTACTACTTTATAAGTTGGGTCTTCCAAAATATTTACCTCAATAATTCCCTCGGCATTTTCAAGCAATACGCGGCAATCATCACTTAGATGTCGTAAATGCACTTTTTTGCCGATTTTAGCATAACGGGCTGTAATTTTATGAACGGCATCAATAGCACTCATATCGGCAATTTTACTTTCTTTAAAATCAATAATTACTTCGTTTGGATCATTCAAAACATCAAATTTTTCGGCAAATGCTGTCGTAGAAGCAAAAAATAACGGGCCGTAAATTTCATAATGCTTCACTCCTTTTTCGTCTGTATATTTTCTGGCTCTGATACGTTTGGCACTTTCCCAGGCGAAAACTAAGGCCGAAATAATCACGCCAATTAAAACAGCCAAAGCCAGATTGTGCATAAAAATAGTAATCAAAGCTACCAAAACTCCCACAAAAATATCCTGTTTAGGCATTTTGTTAATAATTCGGAAACTAATCCATTCAAAAGTACCAATGGCTACCATAAACATCACGCCCACTAAAGCTGCCATTGGCAATTTTTCAATCACCGGAGCGCCAAATAACACAATACAAAGGATTGTTAAAGCAGCTACAATTCCGGACAAACGCGCTCTGGAACCGGCTGACAAATTCACTAAAGTTTGTGCAATCATGGGGCAACCTCCCATTCCAAAGAAAAATCCGTTCAAGATATTAGCACTTCCCTGAGCCACACATTCGCGGTTTCCATTTCCTTTTGTCCCGGTAATTTCATCTACCAAATTCAAAGTCAGTAAACCTTCGGTCAATCCTACGCAAGCCATAATCAGACCATAAGGAAAAATCAATTGTAAAGTTTCTAAATCTAAAGGAATATTCGGAATATGAAAAGACGGAAATCCGCCACTAACTGAAGCAATATCGGCTACAGTTTTGGTTTGGATGCCAAAACCAAAAACCAACGCAAAAACCACCATAATCGCCACTAAAGAAGCCGGAACTGCCTTGGAAACTTTTGGAAAACCAATAACAATTGCAATAGTCAAAAGTACCAATCCAATCATAATATACAACGGACTTCCGGAAAGCCACAAACTTTCGCCATTGACAATAGTTTTAAATTGTTCTAATTGCGACATAAAAATAATTACTGCCAATCCGTTCACAAAACCATACATTACCGGTTGCGGCACGAGGCGAATAAATTTTCCTAAACGAAAAACACCTATCAAAATCTGAATAATTCCTGCCATAGCAACAGCCGCAAAAACATAATCCAATCCGTGCGACTTCATCACAGCAATCAGTACAATTACTGTAGCTCCTGCTCCACCCGACACTAATCCGGGACGTCCGCCAAAAATTGCCGTAACCAATCCCATAATAAAAGCCGCATACAAACCTACTAAAGGTGGAAAACCAGCCAAAATAGCAAAAGAAAGCGACTCCGGAATCATCGTCATGGCAACTGTAAGACCGGCTAAAATTTCGGTTTTATAATTTACTTTTTGCGAAAAATCAAACAGATTAAAATATTGTTTCATGTTTTATTTTTGAATTTGTAATAGGGTTTTCTTTTTTTTCAAGGAAGTGCAAAGGTACTTTTTTCAAACGCTTATTCCAATAAAATAGGCAATTGCTGATTTTTATAATCCATTTCGAATAAAAAATTTTAATCATAATTTCCTATTTTTATAAAAAAACCACGGTAAAATGGAAACTAACATTTTCTTCAAAGATACTTTCGAATACAATTGGCATTGCAATCAGGAACTCCTTGAACTATTCGAAAAAGAGCAACAAAACATTCCTGAAAAATCCATTCAATTACTAAATCACTTGATAAATGCACATCAAATTTGGATTAGCCGAATTTTGGAACAAAAAGCATCTGTAGGCGTTTGGGAAATTCAATCTTTGGAAGAATTAAAAAACCACAATACAGCCAATTTCAACCAAAGCATGGCAATTTTAAAAACTATGGATTTGGGAATGAAAATAAACTACAGCAATTCTAAGGGAATTTCCTTTTCTAATTCCGCTCAGGATATCCTCTTTCATGTGATTAATCACTCGACCTATCATCGTGCCCAAATAACCAGTGATTTAAAAACAAATAACATCGATCCACTCAATTCGGATTATATTTTTTACAAAAGAGAATAAATTCGAAAAAATACAGGATAGTCAAGCTAAATCATTTTTCTATTTTGCAAACCGTTTTTACAAATCCAAATTAACAACCCATAATGAATTATAAAAAACTATTCCTTTTCTTAAACATCCTAAGTATCTCTTTTGTTCAGGCTCAGGAAGTTCGAAAATCCATTTTACTAAACAAAAACTGGTCATTTTCCAAAGGTGATTTTAAAGAAGCCAGCCAGATTGGCTTTAACGATACAAAATGGCAAAAGGTTACTATCCCGCACGATTGGGCAATTTACGGTCCTTTTGACGAAAATAACGATGTACAAAAAGTAGCCATTACCCAAAATTTGGAAAAAGAAGCCAAACGTCAAACCGGAAGAACCGGAGGATTACCTTATATGGGTGTGGGTTGGTACAGAACCTCATTTAATGTTCCTGATTTCAAAAAAGGACAACGTATTAGTCTGGTTTTTGACGGAGCGATGAGTGAAGCCCATGTTTCTGTGAATGGCAAAGAAGCTATTTTTTGGCCTTATGGATACAACTCCTTTCATGTAGATGTAAGCGATTTTCTAACAGAAAACGGACAAAATAATTTGCTTGCTGTTCGTTTAGAGAACAAAGAACAATCTTCCCGCTGGTATCCCGGAGCAGGATTGTACCGCAATGTACATTTGGTAATCACAAATCCCGTTCACGTACCGGTTTGGGGAACGTATTTAACAACTCCGTATGTAGCCAAAGATTATGCTTCTGTACGTTTAGAAACAAAATTGGAAAATGTCCCTAACAAAACTGAAATAAGAATTGAAACTACCATCCTGGATCAATCCGGAAAAACGGTTGCAACCAAAAACGACAAAAGAAAACTCAATCATGGCGAGCCTTTTGTTCAAAATTTCATAGTAAACCAACCGCATCTTTGGTTTCCTGAAAACCCAACACTGTATCAGGCGGTTTCCAAAATCTATTCGAAAGACCAATTGGTAGATACCTACACCACCCGATTTGGAATTCGTGATATTAAATTCATTGCCGAAAAAGGTTTTTTCCTCAACGGAAAACTTCGAAAATTTCAGGGCGTGTGTAACCACCACGATTTAGGACCATTAGGAGCTGCGGTAAATGTAGCCGCTCTACGCCGTCAATTAACTCTTTTGAAAGATATGGGTTGCGATGCCATTCGAACTTCCCACAACATGCCGGCTCCGGAACTGGTAGCTCTTTGTGACGAAATGGGTTTTATGATGATGCTGGAACCTTTTGACGAATGGGACAAAGCCAAATGTAAAAATGGCTATCACCGCTTTTTTGACGAATGGGCAGAGAAAGATATGATTAACATGTTGCATCAGTACCGCAATAATGCCTCGGTAATTTTATGGAGCATTGGAAATGAAGTACCTACCCAATGTAGTGCCGACGGTTACAAAGTGGCTAAGTTTTTACAGGACATTTGTCACCGCGAAGACCCAACAAGATTGGTAACCTGCGGTATGGATCAGGTGAGCTGCGTACTGGAAAACGGATTTGCCAATATGATTGATATTCCGGGCTTTAACTATCGTGTGAATCGTTATGAAGAAGGTTATGCCAAATTATCCCAAAACATGCTTTTAGGTTCCGAAACGACTTCAACAGTTAGTTCGCGTGGGATTTATAAATTTCCGGTTGAAAAAAAACTGGATGCCAAATATGACGACCATCAATCCTCTTCTTATGATTTTGAAGCCTGTTCCTGGTCTAATCTGCCGGATTTAGATTTTGCCATGTCCGATGATAAAGAATGGACTTTAGGGCAGTTTGTCTGGACCGGATTTGACTATTTAGGCGAACCAAGTCCTTACAGCATCAATTCCTGGCCTAATCACAGTTCTATGTTTGGTATTATCGATTTGGCAAGCATTCCTAAAGACCGTTACTATTTGTACCGCAGTGTTTGGAATAAAAATGCCGAAACCCTGCATATTTTACCGCATTGGAACTGGGAAGGCAAGGAAGGTCAAATTGTTCCCGTTTTTGCTTATACTAATTATCCAACTGCCGAATTGTTTGTAAATGGAAAAAGTTACGGCAAACAAACTAAAAACAATGCCACTCCCGAAAACCGTTACCGCCTGATGTGGATGGATGTCAAATACGAGCCGGGCGAAATAAAAGTAGTTGCTTATGATGCCAATGGTACTAAAAAGACCGAAAAAATCATTCGTACTGCCGGAAAAGCGCATCATATCGAATTGGTTGCAGACAGAACTGAAATGCAGGCCGACGGCAAGGATTTAGTTTACATCACTGTACGAATCGTGGACAAAGACGGCAATTTATGTTCGAATGACCAAAGTTTAGTCAATTTCAGTACCAGTGGCGCCGGAAATTATAAGGCTTCCGCCAATGGAGATCCTACTTGTTTAGATTTGTTTCATTTGCCAAAAATGCACTTGTTCAACGGACAGTTAACCGCCATTGTGCAAGCTTCTGAAAAAGCCGGAAAACTGACTTTTGAAGCTAAAGCTAAAGAGGTTAAATCTGGAAAAATTGTACTGGAAGTGAAATAGGTTTTCGAAATAACTTCTAAAAATTAATTTATAAATCCAAAATACTCTTATGAAAATCAAAATAATCATTGCTTGTTTTGTATTATTAACTTCTCTATTTTCCTGTAAAACTATTTTCAGTGAAGACTTCAACAACAATGATAATAATTGGGAACTGTATAAAGATAATAAAGAGTTTTTGGTCAATATCGCAGAAGGTAAATTACACATTGAGAAATTTTCTCTAAACCGTATTAACAATGGATGTCTTTGGTATAAAAAAGAAATAAAGAATTTTGATACCTCTAAGGATTTTTCAATACAATTTATGGCAAAAATTATTAAATTTGAAGATGTTGTTAATCATATCGATTTTCAATGGGGTGATTTAAATGGTAATCAAAAGAGACTTTATCAAATTGAATTTGGAACCTCTGGCTTGATCCGTCTCAATTATTTTGATAAAGGTTGGTCTTATTTGTTTGAAAAAAATTTACCTATAAAATATACTTCCTCTAATCAATTTTCTGTTCAACTAAAAAACAAAGACAAAACAGTTTATTATCCCGTAAATGCCAATGCATTTAACAAATATGAAATTATCCAAAAAGGTAATTACTGCACAATTAAAATTAACGACATTAAAGTATTATCCAAAAAAATCAAAATAATAACAGGTAATTCTATTGGAATTCAGCAATGTCTTAGATCTTCTTGGGAAATAGATAAAATTGTAATCAAACAACAAAACAACGAACAATAATAAATATTTACCGAATATCAATAAATATTTAGTACTTTTGGACTATTGTTTCACTTTTATCCTATCCTTTATGAAACGCATTTCAATAGTATTCCTCCAGACAGTTGTGCTGCTTATTAGCTTAATTGCACTAATCATTTTAATTCGCTTTCCGCTGACCGAAGGAAGAGCCCAAGACTTAGATCTATTCCACATTTATGCCGACCCGCTTATCCTTTACGCTTATACTTCGTCCATAGCATTTTTTATGGCTTTGTACAAAGCCTTTCAAATTTTAGGCTTTATACGAAAAAATGAATTGTTTACCACAAATACCGTGAAAGCTTTAAAAAGCATCAAATTTTGCGCCATAATCTTATGTGTTTTGATAGCTGGAGCCGGAATTTATATCAGGATTTTTCATCATCCCAACGATGATCCAGCAGGATTTCTGGCTATGTGTATGATTCTTATTTTTATTGGGATTGCCGTAGCGACAGCTGTGGCGGTACTTGAAAAAGTGCTGCAAAATGCCATCGATATGAAAAATGAAAATGACCTAACTATTTAAACTATGGCGATTATTGTAAACCTTGACGTGATGATGGCTAAGCGAAAAATGTCCCTGAATGAACTTTCAGAAAAAGTAGATTTGACCTTATCCAATCTTTCAATTCTTAAAACCGGAAAGGCGAAAGCCATTCGTTTCAGTACACTCGAGGCCATCTGTAAAGCCTTAGATTGTCAGCCCGGTGATATTTTAGAATATGTCAATAATGAGGAATAAAGAGTAAAAAAGGCAGAACAAATAAAGGTAAATTCACTTTAGATGTTCAATTTGCGTCTGTTCGAGTTGAAAACCAGTTTGCGACAGAAAATTGGTTTGAAGTATCGAGAACCATTCTACAAACAAAACTTCTCGTCCCGATAACTATCGGGACATTTTATTCCGCTATGCTCCATAAATACGAACTGACGGCATTACTAATTTTACCCGATGAATTATAAATTCATCCGGCAATAAACTAATCGTCCTGATTTGTTTTTTATTTGAATTCATTTGCTTTTATTTTCGAAAATTATTTATTTTTTTCGAAAAATCTGTTTTTCGTTTGTAATTGTAATTTTAAGTCTTAATTTTACAAGAATACAAAAACAATAACAAGTAGCGTAATAAAAGAAATGGAACGAATTTTTGCAGAATATTATATCGAAACACCTTATGAAGTGGAACAGGCTGCGGCGGTTTTGGCCGGCGAACAATCCTCAGGGACTTTTGTATCTGTTCCGGGAGAAACTGCCGAACTCAAACAGCGTTTTGCTGCCCGTGTAGAAAATATTGAAAAACTGGATTTGGTTGACGAACCTTCGATTCCCGGTAACGCTATTCCGGGTAAAAAATACCAAAGAGCCAAAGTTCAGGTAAGTTGGTCCATCGAAAATTTTGGCTACAATCTGCCGGTTTTAATTAGTACTTTACAGGGTAATTTATACGAAATCAGCCAGTTTACCGGATTGAAACTCATGGATTTTGAAGTTCCGGATTCCTTTAAAAATCATTTCCGCGGACCTCGATTTGGTATTCAGGGTTCCAAAGTTTCTTGTGGTGTAGGCGACAGACCGATGATTGGAACCATTATCAAACCTAGTGTTGGAATGAGTCCTGAAGAAACTGCTACTTTGGTTAAAACCTTAATCGATGCAGGAATCGATTTTATCAAAGATGATGAGTTAATGGGATCGACTGCCAACTCTCTTTTTGAAAACCGTGTAAACGTTATCATGAAAGTAATTAACGAACATGCTCACAAAACCGGCAAAAAAGTAATGTATGCTTTTAACATCAGTGACGAAATTGACGCGATGCAACGCAAATACGAACACATTCAAAAAAACGAAGGTACCTGTGCCATGATTAGCATCAACAGCGTTGGATTGAGCGGTACCAAAAAAATATGTGATCAAGGTGAATTGGTTATTCACGGTCATAGAAACGGTTGGGGAATGCTAAACCGTCATCCACTATTAGGAATTGAATTTCCGGCTTACCAAAAAATTTGGCGTTTGGCCGGTGTGGATCAAATGCACGTGAACGGAATTCAAAATAAATTTTGGGAATCGGATGATTCAGTGGTTAAATCTATTCAATCTTGTTTAAAACCTTTTGTTTGCGGAAACAATCCTTTACCGGTAGTTTCTTCGGGACAATGGGGCGGACAAGCACCAGAAACTTATCGAAGAACGCAAACCACCGACTTATTATACATGGCCGGAGGTGGAATTTTAGCCCATCCCATGGGAGCCACAGCGGGCGTAAATGCCTTACAACAAGCCTGGAAAGCAGCCGTTGACGGATTATCTGTTGAAGAAGCCGCTTTGCAGTATCCTGAATTTGCAGCATCAGTAAAAAAATTCGCAAAATAATGAACAAAGCACATCCCCTATTATTAGCATACTATGGAGATGATTTTACAGGCTCCACCGATGCCTTAGAATTTCTGACTTTGGCCGGAATAAAAACCGTTCTTTTTCTGCGTCCGCCGTTGCATAAAGATGTTGCGCTTTTTCCGGGAGTTCAGGCTATTGGTCTGGCGGGAAAAAGCCGTTCGATGTCGCCAACGGAAATGGAAGAAGAGTTATTCCCTGCTTTTGAAACGCTGAGAGATTTCAATGCCGAGCAGGTACATTATAAAGTATGCTCGACATTCGATTCGGCACCACATGTGGGAAACATTGGAAAAGCTATCGAAATTGGCAGCGAAGTTTTTAACCAAAAAACAACATTCATTTCCCCGGCAGCACCTCATTTGGGACGTTATTGCGCTTTTGGAAATTTATTTGCCAAAATGGGTACGAGCGGAAACGGCGAAATCCACCGCATTGACCGACATCCGTCCATGAGCAAGCATCCGGTGACTCCGGCTCATGAAGCCGATTTGAGATTGCATTTGGCGCAGCAAACAACAAAAAATATTGATTTAATCAATATTACGACTATCGAAAAGGGTTCAGACGCTGTTTTAGATGAAATTCAAGCAAAAGAACAAGCCGAAATTCTGTTTTTGGACGGACTGAATCAGGAACATTTAAAAACCATCGGAACGGTTTTACACCAAAAAGGAAAAGAAAAAACACTTTTTACGGTGGGTTCTTCCGGAATCGAAATGGCTTTAGGTCTGGCTTGGAATGAAGACAAAATCATTCAAAACAGCTTCGAATTCAAACATCCCGGCGAAGCAAGTCCGCTATTAGTAGTATCAGGAAGCTGCTCGCCAGTTACAGCAGGCCAAATTGAATTTGCAACGGCAAATGGTTTTGAAAGCGTAGCATTAGCCTCTAAAGTCATGCATCACGACCATCAGGAACAAAGCATTGCCGAAGTAGCCGAAAAAATCACCAAACTGTTAAAAGCGGGAAAAAATATCGTTTTACATACCAGTATTGGTCCAAATGACCCCAGAATTGCCGAAACGGAATCTTATTTAAAACATAGCGGTTTAACAGCAAAAGAAGTCCAAAAACAAAGCAGTAAAATTTACGGACGTGTTTTAGGACAAATCATTAAAAACGTTTTAGAATCTGTTTCTATCCAGCGTATTCTTTTTGCCGGAGGCGATACTTCCAGTTATGCCGCTTCTGAATTAGGCATTTTTGCTTTGGAAATGATTGCACCACTGGCACCCGGTGCTCCGCTTTGCAAAGCCATTTCTGAAGATGAAAAAGTAAACGGTTTAGAACTTAACTTTAAAGGAGGTCAGGTGGGCCCTGCGGATTACTTCATCAAAGTCCAAAAAGGAGAAAAATTATAATACATAAAAAAACATACATGAAAGCAAAAACATTAGGATTCGTACATACTTCAGCGACATTAGTTCCCTTATTTCAACAATTAACAACAGAACACTTAAGTGGTGTAGAAACCTTTAATATTGTAGATGACAGTCTGATTAAAGATGTGATTAAAAAAGGAAAATTAATGCCTAACACGGCAGCCCGAGTGGTCAACCATGTAAAAGCTGCCGAAGAAGCCGGTGCCGACGTGATTTTGGTAACCTGTTCTTCTATTGGTGTTGCAATCGAAACAGCTGCAACTTTAAGCTCGGTTCCGGTGATACGTGTAGATCAGGCTATGGCAGACGAAGCCGTTCAAATTAGCAACAAAATTGGCGTAATTGCAACCTTGCCTACCACTTTAGAACCAACTTCTGATTTGGTACGAAGAAGAGCCTTAGCAGCGGGAAAAGATGTTACTATTACTTCCAAACTTTGCGAGGGTGCTTTTGAAGCCTTAATGAGTGGCGATGCCGCTAAACATGACGAAATGGTTGCTAATGCCTTAAAAGAATTAATGAAGGAAGTTGGCGTAATTGTTTTGGCTCAGGCTTCCATGGCTCGCGTTGTGGACGGATTAAGCGACACAGAAAAAGTAGTTCCAATCTTAGCCAGTCCGGCGATTGCCATGAAAAAATTAGCCGAAATCTATTTCTAATAAAAATCTTATGCGTAAATTCTTTTTTTGGATTAGTCCTCTCCTATTTATTCTGGCAGCAATTGGTTGGTTTTCACAAATTGACAACCTCTGGAAAATTAGTCTAATCACTGCTTTTTCCAGTTTAGCCATCGGAATTGGACACAGCAAATTGTTGAGTGGTTACCAGTACACCTGTTGGATTATTACCGCAGTTTGTGCCGGTTTGATTTACCCGCAAACATTTCTGCATATCGGAGAAGTTGATTTACGCAACAAATGGCTCATTTTAATCATCATCCAACTAGTGATGTTTGGGATGGGAACCCAAATGAGCATTGAAGATTTTACCGGTATCCGCAAATCCGGAAAAGGTGTTTTAATTGGTTTATTGGGACATTTTACCATCATGCCTATCACTGGTTTCATTTTGGCAAAAACCTTTGATTTTGAACCTGAAATTGCCGCCGGAATTATCTTAATTGGATCTTGCAGTAGCGGATTAGCTTCGAATGTTATGACTTATATTGCCAAAGGAAATTTAGTTTTATCAGTAACAGTGACCGCTATTTCAACCTTGGCAGCGCCAATTATGACGCCATTTTTGATGAAAATTTTCGCCGGAACTATGGTCGAGGTGCATTTTTTCAATATGATGATGGAAATTATCAAGATTGTTTTGATTCCGCTTTCGGCAGCGATGATTCATGATATTTTAAAAAATTATGGCGCAACTGCCCGAAAACGAATTGACATACTAACGCTAATTTCAATAATTTGGCTTGTAATATTATTTTTATTTGAATCGAAATTTTCATTCGAAAAAGAAAGTACAATGGCAATTTTAATCGAAATAAGCGCTTTCGTCGCAGGTGCATTTATCGTCGGAAAAGCATATCATTTGGCTTATAAAGCTTACCCGAAGATTGACAGTCTCATGCCTTATTTTTCCATGTTTGGAATTATCTATTTTACACTGGTGACTACCGCTGCCGGAAGAGATAATCTCATCCAAATTGGATTTATTCTTTTCTTAGTGGCAATTTTGCACAACAGTGCCGGATATTTCTTTGGTTACTACCTGAGTCGCATTTGCGGTTTAGACAAAAGCAGCAGCCGTACTATAGCTTTCGAAGTAGGCTTACAAAACGGCGGAATGGCATCCGGACTGGCCGGCGCGATGGGAAAGCTAGCCACCGTAGGTTTAGCTTCAGCCGTTTTTAGTCCCTGGATGAATGTTTCCGGTTCTTTGTTGGCTAATTTTTGGAGAAAAAAAGCTGAAAAGGAGAAAAAAGAATAACTATAAATCATTTTTAAATTTTAAAAAAATCATTTACTGTCAATCTTGATAGCAAATGATTTTTTTTTCTAAACAACACCGAATCAACCCTAAGAAATTAGAAATAAATTATTTACATTTAAAAAACCAAATTTTAAATTTATCAATAACCTCTTAAAACCAAAATTATGGATGTAACCAGAAGAAAATTTTTAACTTCTATAAGTATGCTTGCAGCTTATACAGCTTTCCCCCTCTGTTCTTTTGATTTTGACCCCTCTAAGAAACTCCGAATTGTCCTTGTAGGAACAGGAATCCGAGGTATTAGTTTTTGGGGCAAACGATTAGTTCAGGAATATTCGGATATTCTGGAATTTGTAGGATTGTCTGATATTAATCCCGGCAGATTAGAATATGCCAAAAAATTCATTGGGGTCAATTGTCCAACATTTGTAAATTTTGATGAGATGTTAGACAAAACCAAACCCGATTTAATCATTGTTACTACCAAAGATTCTACACACCATCAATTCATCATCAAAGGATTGAATTCCGGTTACGATGTTCTTACCGAAAAACCTTTGACTACCGATGAAAACAAATGTCAGGAAATTCTAAATGCAGAAAGAAAATCAGGCAAAAAACTAATTGTTGGCTTCAATTACAGATGGAGTCCCTACAGTACTAAAATTAAAGAACTTTTAGCCAATAATACGATTGGAAAAATAACATCGGTAGATTTTCATTGGTATCTAAACACTTATCATGGAGCCTCCTATTTCAGACGTTGGCATGGTATGAAAGCAGGTGGTGGATCACTTTGGGTACACAAAGCTACCCATCATTTTGATTTACTCAATTGGTGGCTAGATTCCGATCCGACTGAAGTTTTTGCCTTGGGCGATTTAGAGCATTATGGAAAAAATAATCCTTTCAGAGGTAAAAATTGCAGAAGTTGCGACCATAAAACAACTTGTGATTATTATTATGACATCACTAAAGACCAGCAATCGATGAATCTGTATGTTGCGAATGAACAATACGATGGTTACATCAGAGATAACTGCCTTTTTAGAGAAGAGATTGATATTTATGATAAAATGTCGGCTCAAATAAAATATGCCAACAATGCCATTGTCAACTATTCGCTAACCACCTATTCTCCTTTTGAAGGCTGGAGATTAGCTTTTAACGGTACCGAAGGACGCATTGAAGCTTCTTTGGATATTCCATATGATAAAAAAACAAAGGTGGATCAGGCTGAAATGCACGCCAAAGAAATGGAACAATCTGCCTTAGAAGATGCAAACCATGAAACAATTATAGTCCATAAACTTTGGAAAGATTTTGAAAAAGTAACTGTTCCAACAGAAAAAGGAGGACATGGCGGCGGCGATCAACGCCTGCATGACAAAATTTTCAAAACTCCAAATACTGCTGATCCGTTTGAAAGATCTGCCGGAAGCAGGGACGGTGCTATGTCAGTTTTAATTGGTATTGCTGCACGAAATAGTATTGAATCAGGAAATCCAATAAAAATTAATGATTTAACTGATATTACGCCAATGCCCAATAGAGGGAAATAAGTTTCTTAAAATGAAAGAAAAGCTACTGGTTTTATACTTTATTGTACTTATTTCCACACTATCTTACAGTCAAAAACGAGGAAGCTGGGGAGATCAGGGAAATGGCACTTATATCAATCCCATTATAAATGCTGATTATTCTGATCCGGATGTTATTAGAGTTGGAAACAAATACTATATGATTTGCTCTGAATTTCATTACATGGGAATGACTATTCAGGAATCAGACGATATGGTGAACTGGAAAATTGTTGGCCGGATTTATGATCATTTGAACTTTCCGGCTTATGATACTTTCAAACGATATGCCGGAGGAAGCTGGGCTCCGGCAATTCGTTTTCATGACAATAAATTTTGGATTTATTTTTGTACAATTAACGAAGGTTTGTTTATGACAAATGCCAGTAGTCCTGAAGGCCCATGGTCTCCGCTACTTCTTGTAAAAGAGGTAGAAAAATGGGAAGATCCCTGCCCTTTTTGGGATGATGATGGACAAGCTTTTCTGGGACATAGTGTACATGGAGCAGGACCGATTATTATTCATAAAATGAGTGTTGACGGAACAAAACTACTTGATGAAGGCAAAACAGTATATACAGGTCCGGTTGCCGAAGGAACTAAAATCTACAAGCGAAATAACTATTATTACATAAGCATCCCGGAAGGAGGAGTTTCTGAAGGCTGGCAAACTGTTTTACGATCTAAAAACATTTATGGCCCTTATGAAAAAAGAGTCGTTTTAGAAAAAGGAAGCACTCCCGTTAACGGCCCACACCAGGGCGCAATTGTCGACACACCAAATGGAGAATGGTGGTTTTATCATTTTCAGTCAGCGGGTGCTTTAGGTCGTGTATTACATTTACACCCCATGTTTTGGCATGACGATTGGCCAGTTATTGGAATCGACATTGACAGAAACGGAATTGGCGAACCCGTAACCGTATGGAAAAAACCTGATATAGCTGGTAATTTCCCCATCGTTGCTCCACAATCAGATGATGAATTCAATTTAGCTGAATTAGGACTTCAATGGCAATGGAATCATAACCCCATAAATGCAAACTGGTCTTTAACCGACAAAAAAGGATCGCTCGTTTTAAAAGCAAAAAAAGCAGCAAACCTTATGGAAGCCCATAATACTTTAACTCAAAAAGTAATGGGAAATACCGGAGAAGTTACAGTTCAAATGGATGTTCACCAAATGATTTCCGGTCAAAAAGCAGGATTAAGCAGTATGTCTAAAATTTATAATTCGGTTGGAGTTAAAAATGATAACGGAAAATTATACGTTTATTTTGAAGGCAAAGACAAAACGTCAGAAGAAATTTTAATTACTAAAAAGAGCATTTATTTTAAATTAAAATTAGACCTCGTTCATCAAAAAAATCATTTTTACTACAGTTTTGACAACAAAAACTTCAAAGCTATTGGTCCCGACTTTGATGCTGCTTTTGGATACTGGAAAGGCAGCCGAATAGCGTTATTTAGTTATAATGAATTGAATGATGGCGGAACTACAGCATTCAATTTCTTTCATTATAATTATGACGGTCCAAAATAATCCAGTCGAAATTTTAACTAAAAAACCATTTCAAATAAAACCATGAGAAAATATCTTATAGCACTACTCTCTTTTTTATCGATACACTATTTAAATGCTCAAATAAAACAAGCGGTTTACAATGTACGAGATTTTGGTGCCAAAGGAGATGGCGTAACCAATGATCAGGCGGCTATACAAAAAGCAATAGATGCCTGCAAAGAAAATGGAGGGACAGTTGTTTTAGAAAAAGGTATTTTCCTAACCGGACAATTGTTATTAGTAAATAATTTAACCTTAAAAATTAATTCAACAGCAACTATTTTAGGAATAAAATCAGACGATGAAAAGGATTATCCGCATCATCTTATTGACACCAAATACCCTAACAGAATGCTACAGGATTGTCAAAGAAGATTAATTTATGGTAACAATGTTAAAAATGTCACCATAACCGGAGGAGGAACCATTAACGGGCAGGGCGATTATGAACCATGGATGCATGTAAAAGAAATTGGTACCGAAAAAGACCGCCCTTCTATCCTTGCGTTTGTAGGCAGTAGTAATATTACCGTATCTAATATAACACTTATTAAGCCTGCCTGCTGGACTCAGGTTTACATTGAATCAGATAATATTACTATTCAAAAAATCAAAGTAAACACAGGTCAACTAACACCTAATCGTGATGGGATAGACATTGTGGATTGCCATAATGTACTTATTGAAGATAGTTTTATCCAATCGGAAGATGATGGAATTTGTTTTAAAAGCGGTAGCGAATACGGTTGTAAAGATATTGTTGTTAGACGCTGCCTATTAGACAAACTAAATGTCAAAGCCGGCAATTGCTTTAAATTAGGAACGGATGGTTTAGGAAGCTTTATGAATTTTGACGTTTCCGAATTGATACTACAAAATGCATATCAAAATTCTGCTTTCTGCATCGAATCTATGGATGGAGCTGTCATTGACAATTTAAATTTTCGTGATTGCCAAATTTCAAACTGCGGACAGGCTATCTTCATACTTTTAGCCGATAGAAAAAGAACCGTTCCTAACCGACAAACCCGTATTGGAACTATTTCAAATATCCAGTTTAAAAATATTGTTGGAACTAATTTCACTCAACAATATCCTTCGATTATTACCGGAATAAAAGGACATAATATCCAGAATGTAACTTTGGAAAATCTAAATTTCGAATTAAAAGGAGGAATTCAAACAACCAATCAAACCGTTATGGAATATGACGGTAAATACCCTGAAGGAAGTTATTTTGGAAACACAAATGCTTTTGGATTTTTTATCAGACATACAGACACTGTTACTTTCAAAAATTGTAAAATAACATCAATATCACCGGACAAAAGGCCTTGGCTCATCAAAGATGATACTAAAAATGTTTATCAACTAAATTAGCTTTATAATTAGATTTTAAAAAAAATATTTAAGTACTTTGAAGCACTTATAAACAAAAAAACATGGAAGTAACTAAAAGCACCGAAGGATTTGAAGCTATCAATCCCAATGGCTCATTAATGCGAAAAGTGATTCACTTAGACCATTTGATGATGACTATTTTTGAATTTCACAACGGCCCAATGGAAACTCCTGATCCGCCGCACAAACACATTCATGAGCAAATTACTTATGTGGCTTCGGGTTCGTTGAAATTATTTATTGAGGATCGAGAATATCTTTTAAACGAAGGTGATGTTTATAAAATAGAATCTAATTTGAATCATAGCATTCAAACCCTTTCCGAATATGTAAAACTGGTAGATAGTTTCACTCCTTTGCGTGAGGAATTTTTATAAACCCAATGTTTTATCAAGAATTAACCTTATGAATACTATTTATCGTTTACTGCTTGTTACGTCATTTTTTATTTCACAAAACAATAACGCTCAAAAGCGCATTGCTCTTTTTAACCAAAAAGATTTAAAAGGCTGGTATGCTTTTGGAGAAGAAAAAGGTAAAGCAAACAATGCTTCTGAACTTTTTTCGGTAGAAAATAATATGATCCGAATGTATGGACCAAAGGCGGGCTACTTAATGTCGGAACAATCTTTTCGCAATTTTGAACTGACAGTAGAATTCCGTTGGAATACCGATAGTCAATTTGCTAAAAAAAGTAATTCCAAAAACAGTGGTGTGATGTACCTTGTTCCGTCTGAAACTCCGGATTTTTTATGGCCAAAAGGCATTCAATTTCAAATTAAAGAAGGTGCCTCCGGAGATTTTGTTTTGCTTCAGGAAGTGACCTTAAACATTAACGGAACAAAAACGGAAGCCGGAAAAAGTGTGGTTTCAAAACGTTTTGCCGATGCAGAAAAACCAATTGGCGAATGGAACAAACTACAGGTAATTTCTAAAAACGGCGTTATCACCCAAAAATTAAACGGAAAATTAGTTAACAAAGGAATCGAATCAAGTGTTACTGAAGGAAGAATTTTGTTGCAGTATGAAGGCTACCCGATTGATTTTAGAAAAGTGTGCATTAAAAAAATCAAATAAATTTGCTTTTTCAAGCACCCGTAAATTTCACAAATTAACACAAACAGATTGATGTTAATTTGCGAAATTTGCGGTTTATTTTTCTTAATATTTTATGTGGTTCCAATTTAAAGCTTATTTAAAATTCCTTTGGCATTCTAAGAACGAGCATGCGGTGCACTCCCCTTTTGTATTCAGTTTGATTACCAAATGTTTTTATGACAAAAAATCAAAACCCGATTACGCCATTTTACAGCAATACCGCAACGCACTTTTAGAAAATAAAAATTCGATTGAAGTCACCGACTTTGGTGTTGGTTCCAAAGTTTTTAAATCCAACAAAAGAAAAATTGCCCAAATAGCCAAAACAGCTGGAATTTCAGCTAAAAGAGCCCAATTATTATTTAGAATTTCGAATTATTTTCAACCGGAAAACATTTTAGAGCTAGGCACTTCTCTGGGATTAGCTACTTCAGCTCTGGCTCTTGGAAATAAAAATGCTCAAATTATAACTCTGGAAGGCTGCCCAAATACGGCAAATCAATGTCAATTGCAATTACAAAAATTCAGAATTAATAATGTAGCATGCGTTATAACTGAATTTTCAGGATACCTGACATCTCACAACCCACAACTCACAACTCACAATCTAATCTACTTCGACGGCAATCATTCCAAAGAAGCCACTTTAGCCTATTTCGACTTATTATTACCCACAATCACAAACGATTCGGTTTGGATTTTTGACGACATTCACTGGTCAGCCGAAATGGAAGAAGCTTGGGAAGCCATCAAAAAACACCCAAAAGTGAGTGTAACTATCGACACTTTTCAATGGGGACTGGTTTTCTTCCGACGCGAACAACCCAAAGAACATTTTATTATCCGCGTGTAATTTTCAAGTTTTTTTGTATTATTTATCATAAGATTTTCACAATATTACCCAGATATTAGTAAATGATTTTTTAGCTTTGATTTTTCGAAAATAAATTCTAAATCGGACTTTAAATGATGAGCAAACCATTAATCAAAATATCCAATATCAAACGTAATTTTGAATTAGGAGACGAAACTGTTTATGTTTTAAAAGGAATCAATTTAGAAATTCACAAAGGCGAATATGTGGCGCTTATGGGACCTTCGGGTTCCGGAAAATCAACACTGATGAATCTTTTAGGCTGTTTGGACACGCCAACTTCCGGAACTTATATTTTAAACGGAAAAGATGTCAGCCAAATGAAAGATGATGAACTGGCTGAAATTCGTAACAAAGAAATTGGCTTTGTATTCCAAACTTTCAATTTATTGCCCAGAACTACCGCTCTGGACAATGTAGCCTTACCCATGATTTATGCGGGTTATCCAAAACCGGAACGCAATAAAAGAGCTATCGAAGTTTTAAAACAGGTCAATCTTTCCGACCGAATGGATCATCAACCCAACCAACTTTCTGGAGGACAACGCCAGCGTGTGGCTGTAGCCAGAGCCTTAGTCAATAAACCTTCCATTATTCTGGCTGACGAACCTACAGGAAATTTGGACAGCAAAACTTCAATAGAAATCATGAATCTTTTTAATGATATTCATGCTAATGGAAATACTGTTATTTTAGTAACTCACGAAGAAGAAATTGCCGCTTATGCGCATCGCGTAATTCGTTTACGAGACGGAATGATTGAAAGCGACACGAGCAAAGTTTAACCGTTTATTTGTTAATGTGTTTAACCGAATCAACACTTAACGGATAAACGATTAAACAGTTAAACGATTAAACAACCAAGAATGAAAATATACACTAAAACAGGAGACAAAGGAACCACAGCTCTTTTTGGCGGAACCCGAGTCCCTAAAGACCATATCCGTATTGAAAGTTACGGAACGGTTGACGAACTCAATTCTTACATCGGATTGATTCGCGATCAGGAAATAGACACACATTACAAAAACATTTTGATAGAAATTCAGGATCGCCTTTTTACGGTTGGAGCTATTTTGGCAACTCCGGAAGATAAAACCGTTTTAAAAAACGGCAAATCCAGATTGCAAAATTTAGGCATTATCGAAAGTGATATTCAATTATTAGAAAAAGAAATTGACACCATGGAAACCCAATTACCACAAATGACACATTTTGTGCTACCGGGCGGACATCCTACAGTGTCACATTGTCATATTGCCAGATGTATTTGCCGTCGTGCCGAACGATTAACCGTTCATTTAAGCCATAATGAAAGTATTCCGGAGATTACCATCAGCTACTTAAACCGACTTTCTGACTACCTTTTTGTCTTGGCACGAAAGTTGACCCTCGATTTAAACGCCGAGGAAATTAAATGGATTCCCCGAAAGTGATTAGTCCCTATTATTCGGGATCAGAAAGCAGTAAACAGTAAAAATCTGAACACTAAAAGCTGAATACTGAACACTAAAAACAACGTTCTTAACTTTAACATAAAATAAATGATTTTTTACTTGCCTTTTTCAGTAAAAAATTTATTTTTGCACAAAACTAAATCGACAAAAGATGTATTGGACATTAGAATTAGCTTCCTATCTTAGTGATGCACCATGGCCTGCTAACAAAGACGAACTTATAGATTATGCTATACGTGCTGGAGCCCCATTAGAGGTAGTAGAAAACCTGCAATCTATTGAAGATGAAGGCGAGATATACGAGTCAATGGAAGAAATTTGGCCGGATTATCCTACTGACGAAGATTACCTTTGGAATGAGGATGAATATTAAAAACTAAGAAAAAGTCTCAAAAGAGACTTTTTTTTTGTTCATTTAAAGAGAAAAAATTAATTAGAAATACAAACATTATGAGTTTCATAAACAGCATTATTAAAATTTTTGTAGGAGACAAATCCGAGAAAGATGTAAAGTCTTTACAGCCCTACTTAAATAAAATTAAAACTTTTGAAAGCAACTTAAGCAGTTTATCCAATGATGAATTAAGAGCACGCACTATATTTTTCAAAGAAAAAATTACAGAAGCCCGTGCCGCAATTGATGCTAAAATTGCAACTCTTCAATCAGAAGTAGAAGGCATTGAAAATATTGACAAAAGAGAAGATATTTATACAGAAATTGATAATCTGGAGAAAGAAGCTTATACTGTTTCTGAAAAAACTTTAATGGATATTCTTCCGGAAGCTTTTGCTGTGGTAAAAGAAACGGCACGTCGTTTTAAAGAAAACGAACAAATTACTGTTACTGCTACTGCCAGAGACCGCGAACTTTCAGCTACTAAAAGTTATGTTTCTATTGAAGGAGACAAAGCCATTTGGTTAAACAAATGGAATGCTGCCGGAAAAGACATTACCTGGGACATGATTCACTACGACGTTCAGTTGATTGGTGGTATGGTTTTACACCAGGGTAAAGTTGCCGAAATGCAAACAGGGGAAGGAAAAACTTTAGTAGCAACTCTTCCGCTTTACTTAAATGCTTTAACCGGAAACGGAGTTCACTTAGTAACCGTGAACGACTATTTGGCAAAACGTGACAGCACTTGGAAGGCACCTTTATTCGAATTCCACGGTATGACAGTTGATTGTATCGATAACCACCAACCGAATTCAGAAGGAAGAAAAAAAGCCTACGATGCTGATATTACTTATGGAACCAATAACGAATTTGGTTTTGACTACCTAAGAGACAATATGGCGCATTCGCCATCTGATTTAGTACAAAGAAAACACAACTTTGCCATTGTCGATGAGGTGGATTCGGTATTAATTGATGATGCCAGAACGCCATTGATTATTTCGGGACCGGTTCCTCAGGGAGACCGTCACGAATTCATCGAATTAAAACCAAAAATCGAAACTTTGGTTGGTTTACAACGTCAATTGGCAACCGGATTCTTAACGGAAGCCAAAAAATTAATCAAAGAAGGAAACACCAAAGACGGTGGTTTCATGTTGTTGAGAGCATACAGAAGTTTGCCTAAAAACAAAGCTTTGATTAAGTTTTTAAGTGAAGAGGGAATCAAACAATTACTTCAAAAAACAGAAAACCAATACATGCAGGACAACAACCGCGAAATGCCAAAAGTGGATGAAGCCTTGTATTTTGTAATTGAAGAAAAAAACAATCAGGTAGAATTAACCGATAACGGAATCAAATTCCTTTCGGGAGATACTGATGCTGATTTCTTCGTTTTACCGGACATTGGAACTGAAATTGCCAACATCGAAAAACAAAAATTAGAAAAAGATGCTGAGGCGGAAGCCAAAGAAAGATTATTCCAGGATTTCAGCGTAAAAAGCGAGCGTATCCATACCTTAACGCAACTTTTGAAAGCCTATACCCTTTTCGAAAAAGATGTAGAATATGTAATCATGGATAACAAAATCCTGATTGTTGACGAACAAACCGGTCGTATTATGGACGGTCGTCGTTATTCTGACGGATTACACCAAGCCATTGAAGCCAAAGAAAACGTAAAAATCGAAGCGGCAACGCAAACTTTTGCAACAGTAACTTTGCAAAACTACTTCAGAATGTACAGCAAACTGGGTGGTATGACTGGTACTGCAGTAACTGAGGCTGGTGAGCTTTGGGAAATTTACAAATTAGACGTAGTGGAAATCCCAACCAACCGTCCGATTGCAAGACATGACAAAGAAGATTTTATCTATAAAACTACCCGTGAAAAATTCAATGCCGTAATTGAAGACGTAACCGAATTATCTAAAGCAGGTCGTCCGGTATTGATTGGTACAACTTCTGTTGAGATTTCCGAATTATTAAGCCGTATGTTGAAAATGCGTGGTGTAACTCACAACGTATTGAATGCTAAGATGCACAAACAGGAGGCTCAAATCGTAGAAGAAGCCGGTAAAGCCGGAGTAGTTACTATCGCCACTAACATGGCGGGTCGTGGTACCGATATTAAATTATCTGCCGAAGTAAAAGCTGCAGGAGGTTTAGCTATCATTGGTACAGAACGTCACGATTCACGTCGTGTAGACCGTCAGTTGCGTGGTCGTGCCGGTCGTCAGGGAGATCCGGGAAGTTCTCAATTCTATGTTTCTTTGGAAGACAACTTAATGCGTTTATTTGGTTCTGAAAGAGTAGCCAAAGTAATGGATAGAATGGGGCTTGAAGAAGGAGAAGTAATCCAACATTCGATGATGACCAAATCTATCGAACGTGCTCAGAAAAAAGTAGAAGAAAACAACTTTGGGGTTCGTAAACGTTTATTAGAATATGATGACGTAATGAACGCGCAACGTGAAGTGGTTTACAAACGTCGTCGTCACGCCTTATTTGGAGAACGTTTGAAACTAGATATCGCTAACATGTTGTATGATACCTGCGAATTATTCGTTCAAAATACTAAAGCTACTAACGACTATAAAACATTCGAATTCGATTTAATTCGTTATTTCTCGATCACTTCACCAGTTACTGAAGCTGAATTTAGCCGATTAAACGAACTGGAAATCACCGGAAAAGTGTATAAAGAAGCTTTAAAATACTACAACGAAAAATGCGAGCGTAGTGCCAGAGAAGCTTTCCCGATTGTAAAAAACATTTTCGAAGATCCAAACAATCAGTTTGAGCGCATTGTAGTACCATTTACTGATGGTGTAAAAGCTTTAAGCGTGGTAACTGATTTGAAAAAAGCCTATGAAACCGAAGGAAAACAATTAATTGCCGATTTCGAGAAAAACATCACACTTACTATTGTGGATGAAGCTTGGAAAAAACACTTACGTAAAATGGACGAATTGAAACAATCAGTTCAGTTAGCCGTTCACGAGCAAAAAGATCCGTTGCTTATCTATAAATTTGAAGCTTTCAACTTATTCAACAATATGTTGAACGGTATCAACAAAGAAGTAATTTCGTTCTTATTCAAAGGCGATTTGCCACAACAACAGGCTCCAAATATTGAAGAAGCACCGGAAGAAAGCTTTCCTCAGGAAAAATTACAATTGACGAAAGACGAAATTCCTAATAGCGAAAGTATGAACCGCGAAGCCGGAGAGACGCAACAACGTCAGGTAACAGAAACCATCGTTAGAGAGATGCCAAAAATCAATCGCAACGATACCGTTACCGTACAACAAATTGCTACCGGAAAAACGGAATCCATGAAATACAAAAAAGCCGAAGCTTTATTAGCCACTGGCGAATGGGTTATTGTTAATGAGTAATCAGTTTGCAGACCGCATAAATTAAAAGAATCCTCGATGAAAGTCGAGGATTTTTTGTTTTAGGAGCAGCACTTTTTGTGTTTTCAATGAGCATCCCTCCCGCTATTCGTTGCAATCTTTTTATTTTGTCATATTGAGCCTGTCGAAATACAAAATAAAAAGGATTTTCACTACTATCGGGGCTAGATTAGAATTTGTTTTATTTATAAGTTAATTTCTATATATTTGGAATTAAATAAATCCGATTAAATAAGACTTACACGATTAAATTTGGATATATAAATAAATTTCAGCAGTATTAAATACAAATTACGCGACATTAGTGAGCAGAATCAAATAAACTAATTCAAATGTTAAAAACAATTACAATAATTTTACTTTTAATGCTAAGTGTTAATTTAATTGCACAAAATTATGAACCATTAAACGGAAAATGGATTTTTAAAAAAGCATTAAATAAAGAAGTTGATGCTGCTGGTAGAAAAACTTTAAAATCAGATATAATCAATAAAATGACTTTTGAATTTAAAAACAATAACAATTTTACTGCATTTGCATTTGGACAAAATATGAGTGGAACATGGAAATATTCAAAAGACTTAAAAACGATTTCTTTAAATGTTGATAAGGAAAAATTTGAAATATTAATTCTTAAACTTACCGAAAGTGAAATAATATTAAAAATAGGATTAGGAGAGTTTTTAATGAAAAAAATCTAACGGCAACTGTTAGGTTAAATTCACTCAAAACAAACTAAAAGGAACATTTAAAAACAAATAATATGAAAAAATACTGCTTAATTATTATGTTGCTAATAATATCAAATACTTACTCTCAAGTAGTTGAAGACGGACAGAAGTTCTTTAACAGTAATGAAGTTGATACTAAGCCAGAATTCAAAGGTGGAATGGAGAAATTTTATAAGTATATGGCTGAAAATTTTAAAGTACCAGAAGAAGAAGGAATAAAAGGAAAAATTATTGTAGAATTTATAATCGAAAAAGATGGTTCAATTTCTAATTTTAATGTAATTCAAGATATTGGATACGGTAGTTTAGAGGAGGTAACTCGATTTTTTAAAAAATGTCCAAACTGGCAACCAGGAACAAAGAACAGTCAAGTCGTTAGAACTAAATACACACTCCCAATAACTATAATGTCTGGTAAATAACACCAGATCGCTCGGACATCCACAAACGTTAGGCAGAATTGCATTCTGTGCCCGCAACGATGAGTAACTTTGTAGAATTACTTAATGGGATGCTTCCTTCGTCAGCATGACAAGTTTGCGGAAAACAATTTAAAAACCTGATAGCTCAAATAGACCAATACCTCAAAAAAAAGGTAATAATGAAAAAATTAAATAGCTTTTTAATTATATGCATTTCACTTTTTGTGACTACTTTGTCTGTGTTCCCTTTTTTAGGCACAGAAGAATTTCATAATAAAATAGTTGAAAACTGGTACTATACTCTTCCTTTAAGAATTTTATCAGGTATTTTTATAGGGCTTATTTTTTTCATCCCTGTATTAATTTTTAACGTATTAATTAGCAAATTAAATTTTAAAAAAACTCTTGAATATATTCCGTTAAAACAACTTTTTGTATTTCTCTTTTTTGGAAGTTTGATTGGTAATATTGTATTTTTATTAATATAAAAAACATACTTTTTTGATAAAACAAAATAAAATAACAAAGCATTTTAAAAACTTATTATTTTTTTATTCTTCTTTTTCTGGAAAATCTGGAAGAATTGAGTTTGGAATCTATTTTCTAATATATTGTGTTTTACAAATAATTATGATCGATTTATATTCCAAGATAAATTTAGATAATGAAAAAATTCTAAATTTATTTTACGTTGACTTAATCCTTCTTTTACAATTTGTCCCTATGCAAGCTGTGGCAACGAGAAGATTGAGAGATTTAAATTTAAATACAACTTTAATTATTGTAAATGTCATACCGATTATTAGTATTTTGTTTAAAATCTATTTAACTGTTGCAAAATCTAAACATAGCTCTTCGAAGTCTCCTGACTCGAAGAAAACCAAATAAACCAATAGTTTTTAAAATTACTAGATGAGATGCTTCCTTCGTCAGCATCACAAGATTGAGGAAAATTAAGAAGCGGTCGAATTTCTTTTACACAATATCTATAACAACTTCTTTTATTTAGTTATTTTTAAGGATACCTTTTTTGATAAAAAATCATGGAAGAACTTTTATGCCAAATAAGAAACTGCCGCGTATGCGAAGCTTATCTGCCCGATGGCGTTCGTCCGGTTGTGGCAGCAGGAACCGAAAGCAAACTCATCATTATTGGTCAGGCACCGGGTAGAATTGTGCATCAAACAGGAATTCCCTGGAATGATAAAAGTGGTGACACTCTGAGAAAATGGCTGGATATTGACGAAAGCGACTTTTACAATCCTGATCTGGTAGCATTAGTCCCGATGGGATTTTGCTATCCCGGCACCGGAAAACAGGGCGATTTACCACCGCGCCCGGAATGCGCTCCGCTATGGCATCCGCAATTAATCACACAAATGCCTCAGGCGAAGCTTACTTTGCTCGTTGGTCAATATGCCCAAAAGTATTATTTAGGCAACGATGCCGAAAAAACACTCACAGCAACCGTTAGAAATTTTAAAAGCTACTTACCAAACTATTTTCCACTGCCACATCCTTCTCCCCGAAACAATATCTGGATGGCTAAAAACGAATGGTTTGCTCAGGAAGTTTTACCCGAATTAAAAGCAGAAATCAGACAAATTTTTCGGTAATTCAAAGCATTCTTTGAAAAATATGCTTCGGCTAATCGCTTTTTTTGCTTATGAAAACATATTTTACATAAATTCGTTTTTTTAAGTATCAACTTCAGAAAACATAAAAATGAGTCACCAGGAAGAAGAATTAAAACGAACCATAGGAGTTTTTGGCTTATCGGCCAATATTATGAATGTAATTATTGGCGCAGGAATCTTTGCTCTACCCGCTATTGTTGCTGCTTCTATGGGAGCTTCAAGTATTATTGCTTATCTTTTTTGCGGACTATTGATGGCATTGATTATGCTCTGCTTTGCCGAAGCTTCCAGTAAAGTAACTCAAACCGGAGGTGTTTATTCGTATATTGAAACGGCTTTTGGACCTTATGCCGGATTTCTGGCTGGAGTTTTTACAGTAATGGGAACTTTACTTGCCGATGCCGCAGTTTCTAACGCCTTAGTCAATGTACTGGCTGCCGCTCATCCTTTTTTCCAACAAACTTTGGTACGTTTTTCCTTTTTAACCATAGTGTTTTTTGGTTTGGCTTTTATCAATGTAATTGGTGTCAAACAGGGAATTGGACTGGTAAAAATCAATACGATTGCCAAATTAATTCCGTTGTTGCTTTTAGTCACTTTTGGATGGGAAGCAGTTACTACTGCTAATCTTACTATCGAAAGTTTTCCTGACATTCAACAACTGGGCAAAACCTCTCTGGTTTTATTTTTTGCCTTTCAGGGTTGCGAATCGGGAATTGTGGTTTCGGGTGAGGTAATTAATCCCAAACGAACCATTCCAAAGGCTATTTTTATCAGCATTACCGCTGTGGTAGTTCTTTATATGCTTATTCAAACTGTTGCGCAGGGCGTTTTAGGTGCCGAATTACCTCAATATACCGCTACCCCGCTGGCTGCTACCGCCAAAGTAATTTTTGGACCTATTGGCTTCCTGATTTTAACTATTGGTGCGGCAATTTCGATGTTTGGATTTTTAAGTGGTGATATTTTAAACAATCCCAGAACTTTATACGCACTCGCTCGTGACCGCGTTATCCCGATTAAAGCGCTGGCTAAAATCCATCCTTCATTTGCAACCCCTTATTTATCTATTATACTCTATGCTGCAATTGGTTTTTTAATTGCTGTCACAGGAAGTTTTGAAAGTTTAGTAATTATTGCCAGCAGTTCTATCCTGATGGTTTACCTTGGAGTTGTTTTGGCTGTCATTAAATTACGATATAGCCAACCAACAAAACCGGACGAATTTACCATTCCTGGCGGTTTAACAATTCCTGTTCTTTCCATCAGTATTATTCTTTATTTTTTATCCAATTTAGCTCAAAATGAAATCATTGGGACGGTAATTGCAATTATCGTTTTAACTGCAATTTATGCTTTAATTCGTTTTTCAAACACTAAAAAATAAAACAACAACAACCTTTTAGGAGTGTCCTGCTTACTAAACAGGATAAAGTTTTCCTCCTAAATTGCTTATCTTCGTGTTCCCACAAAATTTTAGCACTGATAAAACCAATAACTCAGGCATCTTTTTTGTGGTGACACCAATCATTATTAACCTTTAATAGAAAAAATGAAAAAAATCTGTTTCTTCCTTCTTGCCTCATTAGCAATTACAACAAACGCATTTTCGCAAAAAAACGATAAAAATATTTTTCCTGACGGAACTCCAATTCCGGAATGGTTTTCGGATGCTTCCAAAATCAATCCGGCGGATTTAGGTAAATTTTATTCCATCACCGACTATGGTGCGCTAAATGACAGCACCATAGTACAAACCGCAGCCATTCAAAAAACCATTGACGAAGCCTACCGAAACGGCGGCGGTGTGGTCGTGATTCCAAAAGGAACATTTATGAGCGGGGCTTTATTTTTTAAACCAAACACCCATCTTCATGTATCCGAAGGAGCCGTTTTAAAAGGTTCGAACAACATTAACGATTATCCTTTTATGCCTTCCCGAATTGAAGGACAAAGTATTGAATATTTTACAGCATTGGTAAATGCATACGGTATCAACGGTTTCACCATTACCGGAAAAGGAACTATTGACGGAAACGGTCTAAAATTTTGGGAAGCTTTTTGGCAAAGAAGAAAAGAAAATCCGAAATGTACAAACCTCGAAGTTTCCAGACCGCGTTTAGTTTTTATCTGGAAATGCGATAATGTTCAGGTTCAGGATGTAAAATTGCACAATTCGGGTTTCTGGACCAGCCATTACTATCAATGTAACAATGTTAAAGTTTTGGATGTTCATATTACTTCGCCTCATGCTCCTGTAAAAGCGCCAAGTACTGATGCGATTGATATTGATGTGTGTACCAATATGTTAATCAAAGGTTGTTATATGGCTGTAAATGATGATGCTATTGCTTTAAAAGGTGGAAAAGGACCTTGGGCTGATAAAGATCCAAGCAACGGAGCCAACCAAAATATCATTATCGAAGATTGTGATTTTGGATTTTGCCACGGTGCTTTAACCAGCGGAAGCGAAGCTATTCAGAACAAGAATATTATTGTTCGTAATTGTACTGTTGACAATGCCATTAGACTTTTATGGTTAAAAATGCGTCCAGATACGCCTCAAAAATACGAGTACATTACCGTGGAAAATATTAAAGGTTATGCTAAAAGTATGATTTATGTAAAACCCTGGACTCAGTTTTTTGACTTAAAAGGAAGAAAGGACGTTCCGTTATCTTATTGTGACAACATTACTATGCGAAATATCGATATTAAATGTGATGTTTTCTATGATATGGCCATTACACAGTACGACAAATTGAGCAACTTCACTTTCGAAAATTTAAAAATCGAAGCCAAAAAAGAAGAGATGGATAAAACAATCATTACAGGTTTAAAACTTAAAAATGTAGTAGTAAACAACAAAAGCATCAAATAAAAATAATTCTATTTTAAAAATAATACAATACACCGCAAAGGGTATAATATCAATCATATTATGCCCTTTGCCGTTTTTAAACATCTTTTGCTATGAAAATTATTCACAAACTAGTTCTTCTAATATTCTTTTTAAGTGCTAATACTAAAGCACAAAATACAACCGCTCCAATCAAACTGATTGATATTCTACTTACTACCAGTCATCCCGATTGGAATTACAAACTCAATGAAGAAGCTACCGTAAAAATTAGCGTTCTGCGATATGGATCAGCTGTTGAAAATGTAGAAATTGAATACCAATACGGTCCCGAACAATTAGCTCCTGAAAAAAAAGGAACGCTGAAATTAACGCACGGGATTGGTGAAATTAACATTGGAACGATGAATACTCCGGGCTTTCGTCAATTAAAAGTTCAAACCAAAATTGATGGTTACGTTTATAAAAACGAAATCAAAGTAGGCTTTGCTCCTTTTGAAATTCAACCAACGGTAAAAATGCCTAATGATTTTGACCGCTTTTGGGAAAAAGCCAAAGCCGAAAACAGCAAAATTCCAATGGATGCCGTAATCACACACAAACCGGAATTATCTACTCCAACAGTTGACGTTTATTTGGTTCGTTTACAAAACTATAAATTAGGACACTATCTTTATGGTTATTTAAGCAAACCAAAAGACGATAAAAAACATCCCGTTTTATTCAATCCGCCAGGTGCGGGAGTCAAGAAAATCAATCCGATAACCTCTTATGTCGATGACGGTTTTATCAGTTTTAACACTGAAATTCACGGTGTTTCTCCCGAAACAAACGAAACAGATTTTCAGGAAATCCGTAAACAACTTACAGATTATTGGGCTATTCATTTAGAAGACAAAGACAATTATTATTACAAAAGTGTCTATTTAGGCTGTGTCAGAGCCATTGATTTCCTGACCAGTCTTCCCGAATTTGATCAAAAAAACGTGGTGGTAACTGGCGGCAGTCAGGGTGGTGCCTTAACTATGGTCACTGCCGGAATCGACAAAAGAGTCAATTATATTGCAGCTTTTTATCCGGCACTTTGTGATAATTCAGGCTATTTACATGATCGTGCCGGAGGCTGGCCACATATGTTTAGCGATAAACACAAAAACAACAGTCCCGAAAAACTACAAACTATGGAATATTATGATGTAGTAAATTTTGCAAAAAAAATAAAAATCCCCGGATTCTATTCAGCAGGGTACAACGATAATACCTGCCCGCCTACTTCAACCCTTTCAGCCTTCAATTCGGTTAAAGCACCAAAAGAAATTGTAATTACTCCTATTTCTGCCCATTGGCGATTTGGAGAAACCAATGCCCAATCTATAAAATGGTTACAACAAAAATGCGGGATTGAATAACAAGAAAACATAGACCAAATCAACCAACCTAAAAACAGCATGATGACTAAAAAAACCAATCTCATTTTATTAGTAATAGTAAGTGGTATTTTGTCAGCTTATAGCCAGCAAAAAGATTCTATTTCTGATTATATTTCTATTATTAAGTCCAATATTTATAAGGATTATAAAGGAATGTATCGCAAAGGAGGGGGATCATTAGTTTATCCGTTTCTTACTCCCGGCAGCAATCAATATGATAATGTATTATGGGACTGGGATTCCTGGTTAAGTAATATTGCACTTCGCCAAATTTTAAGTGATATTGGAACAGAAAAGGACAAACAGGAAGCTTTAAAATACGAACAGGGTTGTGTTCTTAATTTTTTACATTATGGCGACTGGGATGGTTATTTACCTATTGTAATTTGGGAAGATTCAAAACCACGTGATATCCGTCCCGAAAACATTTATGATGTTAATATGCACAAACCGGTTTTAGCACAACATGCTGCATTTATAACCAAAACCATTGGTGGTGATGCAGAGTGGCTTCGGGAAAAGTTCTACCATCTTCAGGCCTTTGTAAACAATTATAAATCCCATCACAAAAATCAGGCAACGGGACTTTATTACTGGCAAAATGATGTAGCTATAGGGGTAGATAACGATCCCGCAACTTTTTTCAGACCCAATAAAAGTTCAGCATCCATCTACCTGAACTGCCTAATGTACAAAGAGCTACAAGCAATGGTTTATCTTGCCAAACAATTAAATCAGGCTGCTGTGGGCGAAGAATTTGAAAAAGATGCCATAGCCCTAAAAGCGGCTATTCAAAAAAACTGTTGGGACGAACGGGATGGTTTCTTTTATAGTGTTGATTTAAATTTAAAACCCGTTGATAACCATCAGGACAACACATTAGGTAAATCATTTATTATTCACAGCGGCTATCCCCGTGATTACGACTGTCTGATTCAACGCATTGAAGTTTGGTCGGGATTTTTGGCTTTATGGTCCGGAATTGCAACTCCAGAACAGGCCGAAAGAATTGTTAAAGAACATTTTGCAAATCCTAAAACCTTTAATGCTACTGCAGGTGTGAGAACACTTTCTAAAATGGAAAAAATGTACAGCTTAAGAGCCAGTGCTAATCCTTCAAACTGGAGAGGTCCTGTGTGGGGAATTTCAAACTATATGGTTTTTAAAGGATTAGAAAAATATGGCTACAAAAAAGAAGCATCTGAACTCGCCCGAAAAACAATAACAATGTTTGGAAAGGATTTCAAAAAAAATGGCGCCTTACACGAATATTATGAACCGGAAACAGCTGAACCTCTTTTAAATAAAGGATTTCAAAACTGGAATTATCTGGTTTTAAATATGATTGCTTCATTAGAAGGAAAAAAAGCAGTGGAAGAATTTTAACGCAAATCTTAAAATCTGTTTTTAGAATATAGCTAAATTAGCTTTTCTATATCCCATCCAAAATTGTTTTACTACTTTTGCAGTTCCTAATTTTACTACTATGTCAACAGCAAAAAAAGACTATAAAAAAATTACAACTAAGTCCTTAATTGATATGAAAGCACAGGGAGAAAAAATCTCCATGCTTACTGCCTACGATTATACAATGGCTAAAATTGTGGATTCGGCCGGAATTGATGTGATTCTTGTGGGAGATTCGGCTTCCAATGTAATGGCGGGACATGAAACGACCCTGCCGATCACTTTAGACCAAATGATTTATCATGCTTCTTCGGTAGTTAGAGGAGCCGACAGAGCTTTGGTTGTAGTCGATTTGCCTTTCGGAAGTTATCAGTCTGACCCTAAAGAAGCTTTGCGTTCGGCAATTCGAATTATGAAAGAAAGTGGCGGTCATGCGGTGAAATTAGAAGGTGGAAAAGAAATCAAAGATTCTATCAAAAAAATATTAAATGCCGGAATTCCGGTGATGGGACACTTGGGTTTAACGCCACAATCCATCTATAAATTTGGAACTTATACCGTAAGAGCCAAAGAAGAACAGGAAGCGTTAAAATTAATTGAAGATGCTAAACTTCTGGAAAAACTAGGTTGTTTCTCTTTAGTTTTAGAAAAAATCCCAGCCAAATTAGCCCAGCAAATAGCCGAAAGTATTTCTATACCGGTGATTGGAATTGGTGCCGGTTCCGGAGTTGACGGACAGGTTTTGGTAATCCATGACATGCTGGGAATGAATAATGAATTCAGTCCGAGATTTTTACGTCGTTACATGAATTTATATGAAGGAATGACTTCGGCAATCAGTCAGTATGTTGACGATGTGAAATCCAAAGACTTTCCGAACGAGAAAGAGCAATATTAACTTTTTCTTAAACTCTATATAAAGTAGCACTTCTTTGGTAATTCTATATTTACCAAAAAAAAAGAAATGCCCGAAATATCAAAAACCTTTATTGTTATTCCTTGTTATAATGAAGAAAAAGCTATTTCGGGCATTGAATATTCCCGTTTTTTACAAAATCACCCCGAAGCCTCTGTTTGCTTTGTAAATGACGGCTCTACCGACAATACGCTCCTTGTTCTACAAAAAATCCAAAAGGAACATCCTCTACAAATTCAGCTGATACCTTTGCCTCAAAACAGCGGAAAAGCCGAAGCAGTCAGACAGGGAATACTATTTTGTACTCAAAATTTCAGACCGCAACACATCGGCTATCTTGATGCTGATTTGGCCACAACATTGGAAGAATTTATGGCGGTAAAAAACAATTTAGATAACGAAATTGTCTTTTGCTTTGGCTCCCGAATTCGAAAAATAGGTTCTACCATCAACCGTGAAAACAGTCGCTTTCTTATCGGGCGTATTATCGCTACTTTTATTTCGAATATTTTAGATTTAAAAGTATATGACACCCAATGTGGGTGTAAAGTTTTCACAAGTGAAATTGCCCAACTTCTGTTTCAAAAAGAATTTATATCCAAATGGCTTTTTGATGTCGAATTATTCTTTAGAATGATAAAGCATTTTGGCAAAGAAAACGCTCTGAAAAAAATGAGCGAAATTCCACTTAAATCCTGGATTGAAAAAGGAAATTCGAAAGTAAAACCCAGCTATTTTTTTAAACTCTGGCTTGATTTATATTTCATTAAAAAAGCATACAAAACGGCAAAAAGCAAAACATTCAAGCCTTATCTGGTAAAAACTACAGCCTAAAAAAAAATCTAAAAAAAGTGTTTTTGTGACACTATTGTTAAAAGATAACAATTATAAAACTGCTATTTTTGCAATCTAATAAAGCAGTTGATGAAAGAACTTTCCAATAAAAATAATCTTCAGGTTTTACATGAAGACAATCATATTATTGTAGTTAATAAACGGGTTGGTGATATTGTTCAGGGCGATAAAACCGGAGACAAACCACTAAGTGAAGTCGTTAAAGAATATATCAAAGAAAAATACAACAAACCCGGAGAAGTATTTCTGGGCGTGGTACACCGCTTGGACCGTCCCACAACGGGAATTGTCGTTTTTGCACGAACCAGCAAGGCCTTAACCCGATTGAACGATTTATTTAAAAACAGAGAAACTCAAAAAACCTATTGGGCTGTTGTGAAAAATAAACCGCTGGAAAAAGAAGCTAAATTGGTGCATTTCCTTAAAAGAAACGAAAAAAACAACACTTCAAAAGCGCACTTAAAAGAAGTTCCGGACAGTAAAATAGCCAGCCTGGATTATAAAATCATCAAAGAACTTAACAATTACACCGCTTTAGAAATCAACTTACACACCGGAAGACATCACCAAATCAGAGCACAGTTGGCAGCCATCGGTTCACCAATAAAAGGCGACTTGAAATATGGTTTTGACCGCAGCAATCCTGACGGTGGAATTCATTTACACGCCCGAAAATTAGTTTTTGTGCATCCGGTTTCTAAAGAAATACTCACTATTGTTGCGCCCGTTCCGAACGATGTAATTTGGAACGCGATTTAGTATTTTAGAAGAGAAAAATAAAACGTAGCTTTATACGCTTCAAATTTTCAATCAATTATTCTTACAGCATTACTTATGAAATCTAATAAAGACCGAATTCAGGAATTAAAAACCAACGGTTATCAACTTAGTTTTGAGGCGGTTTTCAACCTTGCTTTTGAAAATTATAAAAAAATAGTGGTCTATGCCGGTTTACTGTTTTTAGTTTCAGCCGTCTTACTTGGAATGTTGGCATTCGTAATTATAGCCTTCACTTTCGGAATAGAGAATTTCCAGGAATTCATCAAACCGGAAAATTTAGATCCAAACAACTTTTCCGATGAATTTTTAATGATTTATATTGGCAGCGTCACTTTATTCAGTTGCTTGGTGAGTCCATTTTTTGCAGGAATTATAAAAATGGCTCATTGTGCTGAAATAGACGAAGAATTTCACGTTTCGACAGCTTTTCAATATTACCAATTCCAATATTTCAAATCACTTTTCCTTGCCACTTTACTCATTACAATTTTAAACATGGGCGTTTCCTCTGTGGTAGATTTAAGCGGATTGCCTATTTTAGGATTCTTGGCTTCATTAGCTATTTCACTTCTGAATGTGCTCACGGTTCCATTAATTATTTTCCGTGATTTTAAAGCTTTAGAAGCCATCAACACCAGCTTTACTTTGGTTTCCAAACAACCACTGGTGCTTTTAGGGCTGCTAACGGTTACTTATTTATTTTGCATAACGGGTGTTTTCATGTTTTTCATCGGTTTGTTTTTTACTTTGCCGCTTTTGTATTCCATGTATTACGCAATTTACAAATCAATTATAGATTTCGAATAAACATTTAAATTCCCTTAAAAACTCATTTTTTTGACGAAACAACTACCAATTTCTTTCAAACATTCTTATTTTTAACGAAATTACCCCAAATAATTTTGCTAAATTTAAGATTTAATCCATGAAATTATGATGCCACAATGTCTCATTGCATTAAAAATGCTTACCAACAGTGTTAATGGCTCCACTAATTTTTACTCTATTAATACCTTTGACATTGTAGATCAGTTACCTATTGATAAAAATCTTTATCGAACTGTGATTCCATTTATCTTTTTGATTATTTTTTTATTAATTTATAAATTTCATCAAATCAAATATTCCTTCGGGAATCGTTTTATTAAAAACTTTACTCCGGAAAACTCCGAAAGAAAAGAATACCAACTCTATTTTTTATTTCTGGGACTGATAGTTTTAATATTGGAAATCACTTTCGAATATTTTAATTTAAGACCTAAAAGCATGTTAATCACTAATGTGAGCATTGCTTTTTTTCTAATTTTCATGAGTTTTATTAGTACAAAATTTGATTTTGTATTTCAAAATATCGTAAAAATATTTCGAGTTGTTTTTTTTGTTGCCTTCCTCAATACACTCCGCAATGTGATCAAATTGGATACGGACAACATCCCGTTTTTGACTTTTTTACTGTTTATTTACTTTTCATATACAACCCTAAAACCCGGCAAACTTTACTGGGCTTTTATTTTGTTTGTATTCAGTACACTCATTGGAATTTCCTTACTCAAATTAGCACCTTTAAACCGGATTACAATTCTTTTTAATTACACTTTAATTATTGTTTTTGTCAATTACATCCGCCACATGTCGATACAGGATTTAAATGATAAATTCCAATTTTACAATCAGATTATACATAAAGGAAATTCATTGATAATGGCCAAAAACAATCAAAACAAAATTGTTTTTTGCAGCGAAAGTGTACAAACAGTTTTGGGTTACAGTTCCAAAGAATTACTGGGGTATGGCTATTATAATTTAACAGAAAATCCCGAAATAACGGCTAATGAAACTTTTGAAAGCCAGATAAATGATAGAGTTTTTGTTAGAAAATTAAGATGTAAAAACGGTGAATACAAATACATTCAATGGAAAAACAAACAATTTTCTAATGATTTAATTATCGGAATTGGTCAGGATATCAGTAATCAGATTCAAATTCAAAATCAATATAAAAATCTGGTTGAAAATGCTCAGGATTTTATTTATGAACTAGATACATATGGAAACATCACTTTTGTCAATGATTATACCTTAAAGAGCCTTAATTATACCAAAAAACAAATTGTAAATCAGCATTATTCTCTGTTTGTCCGAAAAGATTATCTGAGCATTTTGGAGTCTTTTTACCTTAACAATAGTGAAAACAGCGTAGATTTCCCAACATTGGAAGTTCCTGTTTTGAAGAAAAACGGAGACACTTTATGGGTGGCTCAAAAAGTTATCATCAGCCGAAATGATTTTGGAAAAATCAACGGTTATTCGGCAATTGCCCGTGACATCACTTTTATGAAAAATATTGATGTAGAAAAGCAAAAACGAGATGATAAAAACAAAAAATACAATGAAAACTTATTAAAATTTACCGCAAAAAGTTATTCAACCGAAGAAAATTTAGAGACCAAACTAAAGTCGATTCTGGAAAATGCGGCTAAAACCATTGGCGCCAGCAGAACGAGTTACTGGGAATATTTTGAAGATAAAATTTGCTGTTTACAATCATACGAACTCAACAGCAATACATTTACCAATGGCTTAATTATAACCAAAGAAAACTATCCGGATTTCTTTTTGTCCTTAGAAAATAAAACTCCGCTGGTAGCTTCGAATGTAAAAAACAATCCAATAATAAAAGAATTATATCCGGACAGACAGGACGTACCCGGCGTTTGTTCCGTAATCAAAACCCCGGTTTTTATTAACGGTGAACTTATAGGATTAGTGTGTATCGAAACGATTGCAACAATCAAGCAATGGGATAATGAGGATATTAATTTTTCCAGAGCCATTGCCGACAGCGTTGCTATTGCCTTTGAATCGAAAAAAAGACTGGAAGCCGAGCACAAACTTAAATACAAAAGTGAACTGCTTGCAGCTATGAACCTTTGCACCGAACGTTTTTTAAATGTAAAAGACATCGATAAAGTTTTTGCTGACGTTTTAATCATTATTGGAAAAGCAACTAAATCTTATCGCAGTTTTTATTACCAAAACAATCCTGAAAACAATACTATCAGCCAAAAATACCGCTGGACAACCGGACATGAAACTTTAACTGAAATTGATGCTTCCTTCCAAAATTTGGAATATCCTTTTTTTGAAGATTTACTGGAACCTTTATTAGAAAATAAAATTTATCACAATACGATTTCTAATGTCAAAAGCGAAACCTTAAGACAAAAAATGAAAGTCTTAAAAGCCGGTTCCATAATCCTTTTACCCATTTTCGTAAAAAATAAATTTCACGGTTTCATGGGCTTAAACGATTTGAACGAAGGTCGTAACTGGGCTGATGATGAAATTCAAATTTTGCAAACACTAACGATGAATATTGGTTCTTCTATTGAACGAATAGAAAACGAAATTACAATTAACGAAAGTGAAGAAAAATTCAGATTGCTGGCTAATAATATTCCCGGAACGGTTTATCTGTCTGAAAACGACGAGAATTTCACCAAAATTTACCTCAACGATGAAATTGAAAAACTAACAGGTTATCCGAAAGAAGATTTTCTGGAAAAAAGAATCGTTTTCAAAGATTTAATTCATCCGGATGATTTAGAAAAAACATTAACGAAAACTATCCAAAAATTATCCAAATTAGAAGCTTTTCATCTTGCTTACCGCATTATAAACAAAAATAACGAAATCGTATGGGTTGACGAATTTGTGGATACGGTAGTAAAAAATGGTGAAATCAAATACATCGAAGGAATCATGCTCGACATCAGCAAACGAAAAGATGCCGAAAAAGCTATTAAAGCCAAAGAATATGCCGAAGCGGCCAACAAAGCAAAATCGGAATTTTTAGCCAATATGAGCCACGAAATCCGAACTCCGCTTAATGGAATTATCGGATTTACCGATTTGTTGATGAAAACCAAACTGGATCGTATTCAGGAAAAACACATGATAACGGTCAATCAGTCGGCGCATACTTTATTGGAAATTGTAAACGATATTTTGGATTTTTCGAAAATCGAAGCCGGAAAACTGGAATTACACATCGAGAAACACGATTTGAAAGAATTGATGGATCAGGTGATTGATTTAATTCAATTTGAAGCCAATCAAAAAAACCTGAAGCTGGAATTAAACATTGATACTGAAGTTCCGCGTTATGCCTGGATAGACATCGTGAGAATCAAACAGATTCTTATTAATTTATTATCCAATGCGGTGAAATTTACCGAAAAAGGAAGCGTACAACTAAATATTATTTTAAAGGAGAAAATCGGCGAAAACCAAACCAGAATTCGTTTTTCGGTAATCGATTCCGGTATTGGAATTTTAGAACAAAATCAGAAAAAAATATTCAAAGCCTTCTCGCAAGAAGATAGTTCTACGACCAAAAAATTTGGAGGAACAGGTCTTGGACTAACCATTTCGAATAAACTTTTAAATTTAATGGACAGCCGATTAAAATTGAAAAGTGAAATTGGAAAAGGTAGTCATTTCTATTTTGATATTGATTTACAAACAAATTCCGAATTACCGGAAGAACAACAAGAAAACAAAACAGTTTCCGATATGGATACGCCGGCAATGCTAACGGCTAATTCTAATTTAGCAAAAAGCAAAATTTTACTGGTAGAAGACAATAAAATCAATATGCTTTTGTTAAAAACCATTATAAAAAACAGTCTTCCGGAAGCCCAACTTTTTGAAGCTGCAAATGGTGCTGAAGCGGTTAAACAATTTGAAAATATTCTTCCGGACATTATTTTTATGGATATCCAAATGCCGGTTATGAACGGCTATGAAGCCACGGAAGCCATTCGGGAATTAGACCGCGGAAAAGAAGTCCCGATTATAGCCATTACCGCCGGAACCGAAAAAGAAGAAAAAAACAAATGCCTTGAAATGCAAATGAATGATTATATTTCGAAACCAATTGTAAAAGGCATCATCGAAAAAACACTGCTCAAATGGGTTAAATAAACTATTAACTAAAATTAAAAGCTATGAAATGGAAAGGAAGAAGACAAAGTGACAATGTGGAAGACCGCAGAGGTATGTCCTCCGGTGGAAAAACAATTGTAGGAGGTGGAATTCTTGGAATTATCATTTTATTACTTAATGTTTTTGGTGGCGAAAATGCCCAAATGATTACTCCTGTTTTGGAACAATTAAATCAGGGACAAAGTCAGCAAACTACCGAACAAAGAGATTTAACTGCCAAAGAACTCGAAGAACAGGCTTTTGTAAAAACATTATTAGCAGATAACGAAGATGTTTGGTCCCGAATTTTTGAAGAAAACAATCTGAAATACTAAAAGCCAACTATCATTTTATTTAGCGGAGCAGTACAAACAGCCTGCGGAAATGCTACTTCCGATTCAGGACCTTTCTACTGTCCCGGAGATCAAAAAGTATATATGGATTTAACTTTCTTTGAAGAACTCAAAACCCGATTTGGCGCTAAAGGAGGCGACTTTGCAACTGCTTATGTCATAGCGCACGAAATAGGACACCACGTTCAAACTTTATTAGGAACTTCGGCTAAAATGAGACAAATGCAACAAGGAAAATCTAAGGCTGAAGCTAATAAACTTTCCGTAGCCCTGGAACTTCAGGCTGATTTTTATGCCGGAGTTTGGACACATTACAATCAGGAAATGAATAATATTTTAGAAGAAGGGGATTTGGACGAGGCTTTAAGTGCGGCTCATGCCGTAGGTGACGATGCCATTCAGGCAAAAATGCAGGGACATATTGTACCGGAATCTTTTACTCATGGCACTTCTGAACAAAGGAAATACTGGTTTATGAAAGGTTATAAATCAGGTGATATCAAACAGGGAAATACTTTTAGAGAGTTTGGTTATAATTTGAACTAAAAAAAATAGAAATTCCTAAAACAAAAAAAGAAGCCGTCTCAAAACATAATTTGAGGCGGTTTTTTCATTTCAGTCTATTTGGTTTGATTTTTACTTCTGCTGAAAAAAACTAAAATTGTCC
>NZ_NASZ01000009.1 GCF_014596575.1 Flavobacterium pokkalii
ATCAGTTGTAAATCAACGACTAAATATACGAAATAACTTATGTTAAACCAAATATAAAGCACAAAAAAAACCGCCTCAGTTTTGAGACGGCTTCTTTTGTTTATAGAAAGATTTATTCTAATATAATTTTGGATATTTAGTTGGGTTGCTTTCTGAGATAATACTGTATGCTTTTTCATAAATATCTTCTGCTGATGGTTTGGAAAAATAATCGCCATCAGTTCCATAAGCAGGTCGGTGCTCCTGAGCTGATAAAGTTTGTGGTTTGCTGTCTAAAAATTGATACGCATTTTGTTCTTCAATAATTTTTTGCAAAATATAAGCCGAAGCGCCACCAGGAACGTCTTCGTCAATTACTAACAGACGATTAGTTTTTTGGATACTTTTTACAATATCATGATTGATGTCAAAAGGAATTAACGACTGAATATCGATTACTTCGCACTCAATTCCTATTTCCTGTAATTCTTTAGCAGCCTGTTCAACTAATCGTAATGTAGATCCGTAAGAAACTAAAGTAATATCGGTTCCGGTTTTAATGGTTTCAACAACGCCAATCGGAGTTTTAAATTCACCAAAATTCACTGGTGCTTTTTCTTTAAGACGGTATCCGTTCAAACATTCGATTACTAAAGCAGGTTCGTCACATTCTAAAAGGGAATTGTAAAAACCGGCAGCTTTAGTCATATCTCTTGGAACTAAAACATTAATTCCTCTTATGGCGTTAATAATCATTCCCATTGGAGAACCGGAATGCCAGATGCCTTCTAATCGGTGTCCTCGGGTTCTGATGATTAACGGAGCGTTTTGTTTTCCTGCTGTTCTGTAAAGTAAAGAGGCTAAGTCGTCACTTAAAATTTGTATCGCGTATAATAAATAATCTAAATACTGAATTTCAGCAATAGGTCTTAAACCTCTTAAGGCAAGTCCAATTCCTTGTCCGATTATCGTGGCTTCACGAATTCCTACATCGGCTACACGTGTTTCTCCGTATTTTTCCTGCATGCCTTCTAAGCCCTGATTTACATCGCCAATATTTCCGGAATCTTCTCCGAAAATTAAAACTTCGGGATATTTGGCAAAAAGAGCGTCGAAATTATCACGAATAATCATTCGCCCGTCAGTATCTTTTTTAGCATCTTCAGGATAAACAGGTAAAATTTCTTTTACAGAAAGCACATTGTTTTTTGTTTCAGAATATAAATTGTTACTGAAAAGCGGCTGTGTTTTTTCAAAGTATTTTTGAATCCAGTTTGCTAATTCTGTTTTATGTGCTTCGTGAGCCAGCAAACGCAGGGATTTCCTTGCGGTTACCAGAATTTCTTTTTTTAGAGGATCTTTGATTACTTTTAGCGCATTGGAAAGTTTTAGAATTTGCTCTTTATTTTTACTTAAAGGAGCAGCCTTATCTAAAATGCTAAGCAATTCATTCTTTTCTTCGACAATAGGAGCGATAAAAGATGTCCAGGAAGTTTTTTTAGTTTCTAAAACTTCTTTTTTAATGGTAGCTTCAATTTCATTCAGTTCTTCGGCTGAAGCAATATTGATGGCAATCATCCAAAGGCGCATTTGTCTGATACAATCAAATTCGCGTTCCCAATTTAGTCTTTCGGTACTTTTGTATCTTTCGTGCGATCCCGAACTGGAATGCCCTTGTGGTTGCGTAAGTTCAGTTACGTGAACTAAAACCGGGATGTGCTTTTCGCGGGCAATTCTCGAAGCCCTTTCGTAAGCAGAAATCAAATCGGAATAATCCCAGCCTTTAACCGTGATGATTTCAATTCCGTCATTATTTTTATCGCGTTGAAAACCGGATAAAATTTCAGAGATATTTTCTTTTGTTGTTTGGTGTTTGGCATGAACCGAAATTCCGTATTCGTCATCCCAAACGCTAATAACCATAGGAACTTGTAATACTCCGGCAGCATTAATTGTTTCGAAAAACACTCCTTCGGAAGTACTGGCATTCCCGATAGTTCCCCAGGCTACTTCGTTTCCTTTGTCCGAAAAGTTTTTTTGGTTTGGAATATTATCTATCTCACGATAGATTTTTGATGCCTGAGCCAAACCCAGCAAACGCGGCATTTGAGCTGCTGTAGGTGAAATATCGGAACTGGAATTTTTTTGTTTCGTTAAATCTTTCCAACTTCCGTCTTCATTCAAACTATGAGTAACAAAATGACCTCCCATTTGTCTTCCGGCCGACATTGGTTCTTGTTTAATATCGGTATTTCCATATAATCCGGCAAAGAAATGAGCGGTTGTCAGTTCGCCAATAGCCATCATAAAAGTTTGGTCGCGGTAATAACCGGAGCGAAAATCTCCATCTTTGAAAAACTTAGCCATTGCTATTTGTGGCACCTCTTTTCCGTCTCCGAAAATGCCAAACTTTGCTTTACCCGTCAGTACTTCTCGGCGACCTAAAAGGCTGCATTCCCGACTAGTTACGGCTATCTTATAATCGTTCAATACTTCAGTCCTGAAATCCTCAAATGTCAATGTAGTATTGGTTTGTTCTTTTATCATAATTGAAAGATTATAATTCTTTGGCGCAAATTTACTTAAAAACTGGCTATTATCATAATCTATTAAAATAAAAAAGAACTACTTTACGGTGTTTTTATTTAAAAATAATATTGTTTTTTTAATAAAAAATAATTTTTTGGTTCAAAAACTGATTTTTTTGTAATGATTTGTAGTAAGCTATTTGTTTAGAACCATTTCCGATTGAATAGGTTGATAAGTATTTTTGGAGAAAAAGTAATGATGAATCTAATTTTTTCATTGTACTTGTTTTGGCTTATTTCCCAACCGTTTGAAGAATAAACCGGAAGGTATAATTCAAAATAATCGGTTACTAAATTTAAACGGATACCACTGTCAAATTGAAATTTAGGATCCTGAAATCTGTTTTTTATAAAACCGGCATCACCATAAACTTCAATCCAATTCCAAATTGTATAACCTGTATTGATGGTACTCATCCATTGATTAGCATAGGGAGTATCCAGTTTTGATTTAAAACCACCTTCTGCCAAAATAAATTGCTGACTGAAAAAACCTGTACTTTCTGATCTTCCGTAAAAACTATAATCAAAGGAATAATCAGTTGGGCGATACAATCCAAAACTAAAATAATCGTTGTCACTTTTATTGTAGAGAAAGCTTCCGGTATACCATCTAAAATTTATTCGGCGATTGTTTTCAAATAGTTTGCGGTATTCTATTTCAGCAGCTAATTTTCCAAATTCTTTTGAAAATTGAATGTCGCCTGCAAAACTCAAATGTTTGGTAACTTCGGTTTTGGTATTGATATATTTTAGATTGAAAATAGAATAATTTTCAGTTGAATTGTCGGTTACAATTGCACTTTTTTCGCGATTAACAAATAGTTGTCGTAGATAAACATATTGTTTTTGATTGTCTCTAAAGTCATTTTGTCTTATACTTAATTGCACACTAGGATTCAGTTTTGTGTAAGTGGCGTCAGGAGCATAATGAAAATAAGAGCCGGACAAAGCATATTTCACATTGTATAAACGGCTGTTTCTGTAATTTTTATTAATCAAAAAAGAACCTGATCCCGAAATGGTTTTTGAGTTAGTTGAATAAGAAGGCGTTATGTTGAAAATAAAAGGTTTCTCCAATATGGTTTTATTATGAAGACGAATTCCTGCTATAAATCCGTCGTATAAATTGTATTCTAACGAAGGGACGTATAAAATTTGGTTATAGTAAGGATCTTCCAAATCTTTCATCAAAACAAATTTAATCGGGCGATTGTTTGGGAAAAAAGGCTTTAATGATTTCCAATTGTTTCTCAAATTGTATTCTGGGACTTCATTTTTATAATTCAATACAATTTTGTTGGCATTGTTTCGGGCAAAACTAAAAGTACTGTCAATCGAATTCGGTTCTATCCATTTCTTGAAAACAATATCTTTTTTTAAAATACCGTAAACGGGAACCGGTACGTTGATTCCGGTTCTGTTTTTTAAAGAAAAATAAATGCTGTCATTGGTTTTACTTACTTTGTTAAATTTGTAATCAATTAAATCTCTGGAATATATAACGGTTTTAAAAAACCAGTTGATATCTTTTGAAGATTGGTTTTTCAGGATGTTTTCAAAATCAGCGGCATCGGTTTGTTGTTTCTTTTTAGCAATATAGAATTCGCGAATACTTTTAGTTACAGCCTCATTTTCAAGATAGCTGTTTAAAAAACGCAAACTTAGACCAGCGCGGTATTTGCTGGCTATTTGTTCGTTAAATTTTATCAAGTTGTTTTTAGGTTCGCCTAAAGCCTGATCCAGATTTTTTCGGGCCATTAACATATAAAAATAACTGTATTGCTCGTTGAAATCAATATTAGTAAGGTTGAAACTTTTTAATAATTTGAAATTAGCGGCATTTCCCAGCATTTTAGTTCCGGGATAATTTTCTTCGATATACTTCATCATGATATAGACCTGAATTCCGTTATGAACCCAGCTGTCCTTGCGATTATCAATATAAAGACTGTTGTTGAGAAATACGTTTAAATAGGTTTTTAAAAACTTAATTTCAAAGGTAAATTCATCTGTAAAAGGTCTAATGAAGGAAGGTAATTGATTCAGTCCGTAAAATGGATTTCTTTCGTAGTCGGTTTGTGAAATCACAATTTTCTTAAAAGGATAATCGCCAATTTGTCTTTTAACAAAACGAACGACACAATCGATAGCCTGAGCCTGAGCTGTTGGCGTAATTTTTTCACCGTCTAAATTGGTTAGAACTTCAAAACTATCATTTTTAAAACTCGTAAAATTGGATTCCGGTTCTATAAAAAGACTAAAATCAACTCTGTTTTGACCATTAAATTTATAAATGGTGTAGTCGTCTTTATTGATTTCTTCGGTGGTGTCTAAATCTGTCGTAATTGCAAAATCGCTGGAAAGTTTAAGTTCTACATCAAAATGGCAAATGGCATTGGCAATGTCGTCCAGATTTTCATTACTGTATCTTACAAAAGCGTGGTTTTCATAACGTGCCGGAGTTAAAAACCAGGATTTTAAATTGATGTTGCCAAAATCGTCATAGCCGTATTTGGTGAATTTATTATTTGGAATTTTTACATTGTAATTCAGTTCCAAATCAATTTTTTGGTTTGGAGCCAATTTGTTTGGCAGATTTACCACAATAAGATCGGGATGTTTTCGGGCTCTGTTCCAGGAAAAGAACAAATGATCTTTATTTAAAATGGTTATTTTGGAAGTTTTGCCGCGCTCTTCCTCTTTGGCTAAGTGAAATCCGCGATAAAATTCGTCAGAAAACCGAAGTGCTAAAGGTGTGTGAACATTAGAATAGGCATTATTCCAATCGTTCAAAACAATTTCCGAGATACTATCATTACTGTTGTTAAAATATTCAAGTTCCTGTTTGACGTTCAAAGTGTGTGTCTCCGGATCTACATCAACATAAAGGCGATTATGATGCTGTGCTATAAGAGTACTTGTAGCAGCAAAAAAAACAATCAAAAACAAACAGATTTTAGCAATCGAATTCAATGGTAGTCCGGGTTTTAAAAAGTATTTCAATTTACATTTTTTTATTTTACCAACTACAGTAAAATAAAAAAAAGCTGTAAAAAAAAGCTGTAAAAAAACAGCTTTTAAAAATTGGGTTTCAAAGTGTATTTTTTATAGAAATTATCGAGAACTTCTACAACTTCGTCTTCGTTGTCAACAATTTTTATCAGATTTAAATCTCCCGGGCTTATATTTTTTTCCTGTTCCACGACCGTCTTTATCCAATCGATTAATCCGGACCAATAACTGCTGCCGACAAGGATAATTGGGAAACGGGCAATTTTTTTAGTTTGGATTAAAGTAATTGCTTCAAACATTTCATCCAAAGTTCCAAAACCTCCGGGCATTACCACAAAACCTTGTGAATATTTGACAAACATTACTTTTCGAACAAAAAAGTAATCAAAATTCAGGTTTTTATCCTGATCGATATAAGGATTAAAATGTTGTTCAAAAGGCAATTCAATGTTTAATCCCACAGATGTTCCGCCGCCTAAATGCGCGCCTTTATTACCGGCTTCCATAATTCCCGGGCCGCCGCCTGTGATGATTCCGTAGCCTGCTTTGCTGATTTTAAAAGCAATTTTTTCGGCCAGTTGGTAATACTTATTATCAGGTTGTGTTCGTGCCGATCCAAAAATAGAAACGCAGGGACCAATACGTCCCATATTTTCATATCCATTAACAAATTCCGACATGATTTTGAAAATCGCCCAACTGTCATTGGTACGAATTTCATTCCATGTTTTTTGTTTCAGTTTATCCTGGATTATTTTTTCTTCGTCATTATCAAAATCTTCTAATCTCATGGTTTTTATATTTTATATAATTCGATTGTAGTTTTTTTGTCAGCTGCAAATACTTTTTGAGTGCATAAAAGAAGCAATTGCCAGAGTGACTTTCTACTAAAGTAAGGTTTTTTGGGTATAAAAACTAGACTGATTCCCGAATAATATTTAGGATAAAAATCGGATTATGATTAAATATTTGTAAAACAATTAGTTGTGATTCTAATCAGAGAAAAAGAATTTAAAAAGAGAGGGTAGAAGCGGCTTCTTTTTTAAGTTTATTGTTTTTTCTTTCTTTTTTGGATTTGTTTAACCAAATAATAAAGCCTGTAACTGGTAATGAAGCACAAATTAGCGCAGCAAAAAACGCCAGAAATTTAGTAGTTAAACCACCAAAAGTTCCGGTGTGTAAATCGTAATTCATAGAAGTGATTTTGCCTCCTAGTTGTAAATTTTCGGAGGTTTTCATGCTGTCAATTTGTCCGCTTTTCTGGTCGAAATAATAGCGATAGAAATTCCCCGTTCTGTTTTTATCCAGTCGAACCTGAATATCATGTGGTTCTGATTTTTCTTCCTGTAAACGAATGGAATACTGATCAGCCTGAGCGTGTTTGGACAACACATAAAACAATCCGTTATCGAGTGTGTTAGTCGTTTTTTGCGGAATAGAATCCAGTTGTACAATTGTATTTTTCTTCTTTGTATCTAGCGTATTAAGGCTATTGTTGACTCCTTTTTTGAAAACAGGAAAAGCAAAGACTAAGCCGGTAAAGCAAAAAAGCAGCGCCCAGGGTAAGACATAAAATCCTAAAACATTGTGCAAATCGTAGTTTAGACGCTTGGGTTTTGCAGAAAATTTTATGCTAAAATGTTGTTTGATATTTTTAGGCTTCCATTTTTTTGGCCACCACAAAAAGAAACCGCTAATACAAATCAGGCTGAAAAAAAGTGTCGAAAAACCAATAATTAGATGACCGTATTTTTTACCTAAAAGTAAATTCATGTGCAGTTGCAACACAATTTGGAAAAACTCGGTTTTAGTGTTTTCAATTTGTTGTACAGTTCCTAAATAAGGGTTGATAAATACTCTTTTGTTATAAGTAAAATAATCAGTGTAAAAAAAGGCTTTTTTATTGGTTTTGGTCGCTCTGAAAACCCAGGTTCGGTTTTTTTGCGGAAAAATATCTACTCTTGAAATTTTTTCACCGGGATTTAAGTTTTTTTCGGCAACGGCAATAAGTTTGCTTAAAGCAATGGTGGATTTGGTTTCCGGAGTAGGGTGGCTTATAAAATATTTTTCAGGATAAACTACTAATTTGAGTTCATCCTGAAAAACATAAATACAGCCGGTAAGACTTACAATTAAAATGACAATTCCGGAAATTAATCCGAGCCATTTATGAAGCCATAAAATCTGTTTTTTTAATATCATTAAAAATTATAATGTAAATTTAAACTGCTGGTCATTCCGCTTCCTAACACATATTCCGCATCCAAAGCTCGATATTGACTTACTGTTGGATAATAATAATTGTTTAATAAATTCTCTACTCCAAGGCTAATGGACCACTTAGAATTGAAAGCATAATTAGCGGATAAATTTAGCAAATTAACCGTTGAAATTGGTCCTTCGCTATTTTTATATTTTCCGTTGCTGGCAGGTTCAAAACGATTTCTACAACCGGTATTTACCCAAGAAACTTGTACGTTAGTTTTCTCTGTAGGTTTGTAGTTGATGAAAGCCGTTGCTTTTGCAGGAGCAATTCGGGAACCGTTTAGATATACTTTGCTACCGTCATCAAATTTTGCTTTTCCTTCTACAAATGAATAATTTCCTCCTATTTTTAATTCCTCTAAGATTCTGTAATCTAGTGATATTTCGTATCCTTTTACGGTTTCCGGTTCACGTTGTGCTACTAAATAACCACCTACATCTACTAAATTAGCTCCCAGTTTTGAAGTACTGATGTAGTAAGCTGCCGAAAGATTAATGTTTGAAATTCTGCTTGAAAAACCAATCTCGTAATTATTGGTGATAATTGGATCTGTTTCCAGATTATCGATGGTGTTTTCATCGGCTCTTCTTAGAATTCGACCTAATTCATTGATTGCAAAACCTTGTGAAAAACTAATAAACGGATTGAACCAATCGTATTTATTAAAACGTAATCCGGCATTAAACATGGTTGCATTGTATGGAATATCGCCTCCTTTTACAAAAATACTTCCGGCTCCGTTAGCCCCGGTTGCAATGGTGTTGTAATCTTTTACGCGAACCGTTGCATTTTCATAACGGATTCCTCCTTTGAAAATTAAATTTTCTAAAATGTCCAGTTTTAATTGGGCATAAGGAGCAATGTTGGTCATGTCCATTTTAGGAATATAAACGCGACCATCTACCAAATCCTGATAAGTAACATCGTTCAAAAGGTCTAAACCATAAGTGATTTCGGTTGGGATATTTCCAATAGAAAAAGGAGTATTGAAATTAATACGTATTCCTTTCTTGTCTGAGTTAATCATCGTTTGTCCCGGTCCGTACCATGCCGAAGCACTGGCAACATAGCGATTCATGGAACGGAATGAATTCAAATAAGCAGCAACATCTAATTGGGTGTTTTGAAACAAATTATCTTTTGAAAAACTAAGCATCAAATTATAATTGTATGGCGTTCCTGCATTTTGTCCCGGGTCTTCTCCAGGTACTCCAATGGTAGGTGTTACTCCGTAAACTCCGGTTTGACTGATATATTTGGCATGTTGAGTGCTGTTATAAAAGTTAGACAGTAAATTGATACTGGTATGGTCGGTGATAGCGTAATTTAATTTGGCAAATAGGTTTATCTGATCTGAATTTGACAATCCGTCAGTTTGACCAAGCGGTTTTCCTTTGGCATCTCTTTGTAAAGCCGTGTAATCATAAGAACCTCCTGCTACAAAGCTGAATTTGTCTCTTTTACCATTAAAGAACTGTGAAAGGCGATAGCCAAAAGTTTCTGAACTGTGTATTGGATTAAAAGTTGTTCCAATAGTAGTGTTTCCGTGAAACGAATCGCTTTTAGGACTTTTCTTGGTAATATAGTTGATGATTCCACCTCCGGAACCATTTCCGTAAATAGATGTTGCTCCTTTAATTACCTCAATTCTTTCAATGGCATTAGCATCAATAGTTCTGATATCTCTTTGTCCGTTCATCAAAGGTGTCGATTGCGGAATTCCGTCAATTAAAACTAAAACCTGTCTTCCTCTTAAGGTTTGTCCGGCATTAGTAGCCTTGTTTGTTGTTGTACCCAATCCAGGAACTAAATTTCCTAAAACGGAAGATAAATTCGTGCTGATATTCGTTTGATTTTGAATATCTCTTTGATTTAAAATCGTTACTGAGGATGGAATAGTGGAGATATTTTCCTTTTTTCTACCGGCGGTAATTACAATTTCCTGTAATTTGTTTTCTTCTTTTTCCAGTTGGATAACAGTTGTTTCCTGAGTATTAATGTTAGTAAAACTGTACAAAGTTTCCGCATAATTATAAGCGGTAACCAAAATGTTTCCTTTAATAATTTTCGAAGCAGAAATTTGTGCTTCACCATCTGAATTTGTTTTGGAAAGGACTATATTTCCGGAAGAAATTGTAGCGTTTTCTATAGCTTTTCCTGAATTGTTTTCTACCCTTATTTTTAAGGTTTGGGCAGAAATTATTGAAGTAATAAAAAAGAACGTCAGAGAGACTAGTGATTTAAAAGTCATTTTGATAGGGTAAAATTTAACTTATTCTTATTTAGATTTATTTTAAGCAAAAGTAGTTTTATCCTTTTTTCGATGCAACAAAAAATTTAAAAATGTTTAAAAAAAGTAGTTTTTGTAGTTTAATACGTGTTATAAATATAGAAAAAAGCCTTTTTCAACGAAAAAGGCTTTTAAAATAAATAAGTAATTATTATTCCAATTCTTTCTTCAAAAACTTGGCTGTATAACTTTTTTTAACTTTGGCAACTTCTTCCGGAGTTCCCTGTGCAACGACTGTTCCGCCGCCTTTTCCGCCTTCGGGACCAATGTCGATGATATAATCGGCTAGTTTGATCACATCCAGATTGTGTTCGATAATCAAAATAGTATTGCCTTTGTCAACCAGTTTATTGATGACTTCCATCAGCACACGAATGTCTTCAAAGTGCAATCCGGTTGTAGGTTCATCAAGGATATAAAAGGTGTTTCCGGTATCTTTTTTAGATAATTCGCCTGCCAGTTTGATGCGTTGCGCTTCACCACCGGAAAGCGTGGTACTTTGTTGTCCTAAAGTGATGTAACCCAATCCAACGTCCTGAATGGTTTTTATTTTTCGGTAAATTTTAGGGATATTTTCGAAAAAAGGAACGGCTTCGTCCACAGTCATTTCTAAAACATCCGAAATTGATTTCCCTTTATAACGAATTTCTAAAGTTTCTCTGTTAAAGCGTTTTCCCTGACAAGTTTCGCATTCTACATAAACATCCGGTAAAAAATTCATTTCAATCGTTCGAACGCCGGAACCCTGACAGCTTTCGCAACGGCCACCGGCTACGTTAAAACTAAAACGTCCGGCTTTGTAACCGCGAATCATGCTTTCCGGAGTTTTGGTAAACAAAGCCCTGATTTCGGTAAAAACTTCGGTGTAAGTCGCCGGATTGGAACGTGGTGTTCGTCCAATCGGACTTTGGTCAATATCAATCACCTTGTCGATATGTTCTAAACCTTCAATTTTTTTATAAGGTTGTGGTTTTTTGACGCCATTAAAATAATGGGCATTCAAGATAGGATAGAGTGTTTCGTTAATTAAAGTCGATTTTCCGCTGCCTGAAACACCAGTCACACAAATCATTTTTCCTAAAGGAAATTCGACAGAAACATTTTTTAAATTATTTCCTGTTGCTCCGGATAGTTTCATTGTTTTTCCATTGCCTTCCCGACGTTTTTCAGGAATGTCAAACTTCATTTTTCCGTTGAGATATTGTGCCGTAATGGTATTGGATTTCAGGGTTTCTTTTGGTGTGCCAATGCTGATAATTTCACCGCCAAATTTTCCGGCTTTTGGACCAATATCAATGACATAATCGGCGCGCTCAATCATGTCTTTATCGTGTTCCACCACAATCACCGAGTTACCAATATCACGCAATTGTTCCAAAGAATGAATCAGTTTTTCGTTGTCCCTTTGGTGCAAACCAATGCTAGGTTCGTCCAAAATATAGAGAACGCCAACGAGTTGCGAACCAATTTGGGTTGCTAATCGGATGCGCTGCGCTTCACCACCGGAAAGTGATTTCGAACTTCGGCTTAAAGCCAAATAATCCAAACCTACATTCATCAGGAAGTCTAGACGATCCTTAATTTCTTTAATTACTTCAGAAGCTATAAGGAGTTGTTTGTCTGATAAATGCGAATTTAAATTATGAAACCATTTGGTCAAATCGGAAATATCCATATTGCATAATTCGGCAATATTTTTTTCATCGATTTTAAAAAACAAGGCTTCTTTTTTTAGTCGGGAACCTTCACAAACCGGGCATTTCAATTCGTCCATAAAATCTTTTGCCCAGCGTTTAATGGTTGAAGAACCGCTCTCATCATGTTGGTTTTTGATAAAATGAGAAATTCCTTCAAAATCAATTTTGTAATCACGGGCAACTCCTAAATCTTTAGAATTGATGGTGAATTTTTCTTTTCCGCCATTGAGAATCATTTCCATAGCTTCGGCCGGAATATTTTCAATAGGATCGGTAATTTTAAAATTGTATTTCTGTCCGATGATTTCCAATTGTTTGAAAATCCAGGAAGATTTGTATTCGCCCAATGGCGTAAAACCACCCGCTTTGATGGAAAGTTTTGGATTAGGAATTATTTTACCAACATTGATTTCGTTTACCGTTCCCAGTCCGTTACAATGTTCGCAAGCACCTTTTGGGGAGTTGAACGAAAATAAATTGGGTTCCGGATTTTGATACGAAATTCCGGTGGAAGGACACATTAAATTTCGGCTGAAATAACGCACTTCCTGACTGTCCTGATCGAGAATCATCAATACATTTTCGCCGTGATGCATGGCAGTATTGATGCTTTCTGACAATCGTTTTTGGTTTTCTTCATTGTCTTCAATCAGCATTCGATCCACAACAATTTCGATATCGTGGGTTTTATAACGGTCGAGTTTCATTCCCGGACTGATGTCCAGAATTTCGCCATTCACACGAACTTTTAAGAATCCCTGTTTGGTAATTTGCTGGAATAATTCACCATAATGACCTTTTCTGGCTCGGATTACCGGAGCGAGAATATTGATGCGTTTGTTTTTAAAATCGGTGACAATTAAATCTTTGATTTGTTCGTCAGAATAGGAAACCATTTTCTCGCCGGTGTTGTAACTGTATGCATCGGCGGCACGGGCGTAAAGCAAACGCAGGAAATCGTAAATTTCGGTGATGGTTCCCACGGTAGAACGCGGACTTTTAGAAGTAGTTTTTTGCTCAATGGCAATTACAGGTGACAATCCGTCAATTTTATCCACATCCGGACGTTCCAGTCCGCCTAAAAACTGACGGGCATAAGCCGAAAAAGTTTCTACATAACGGCGTTGTCCTTCGGCATAAATCGTATCAAATGCTAAGGATGATTTCCCGGAACCCGAAAGTCCGGTAATAACCACCATCTTTTCACGGGGAATGGAAATGTCAATATTTTTAAGGTTGTGAACTCTGGCACCTAAAACTTCTATAGTATTGTCTGTGTCTAACATATTTTTTTGCAAATTCCGAATAGTCGGAAGCAAAGTTACTATTTGTTTCGCAGAGATTCGCAAAGTTAACGCAGAGTATCGAAGAGAATTTATAGTAAAAGAGTGATTTTATTGAGATTCGTAAAGTTAGCTCAGATTTTGAGAAATATTTTGTGTATCTCTGTGTTAACTTTGCGAATCTCTGTGAAATGTTACTCTATCGTCATCGATTTTAATTTGGCTCGATACGCTTCCAGTGCAGCCGCTTTTGAAATAAAACCAAAATACTTTTCGTCTTTAATAACCGGTAAAAATGTTGCTTTGGTTTTTTCAAATTTGTCCATCACGGTTTCCATACTGTTAAAAGGATAAATCACATCAACCGGAGGAATCATAATATCTTTGATAAGCGTATATTTTACGCGGTATTTGTTGAAAATAATTTCGCGAATATTATTAAAGTTCACAATTCCAAGTAAATGACTTTCTTTGTCCACAACAGCAAAATAGGTTTGATTAGAATGCGAAATTAAATCCACTAATTTTTCCAAATTTTCTTCAGGAGAAACGGTCAGGAAATCGGTTTGAATAATCGAATTGGTATTTAAAGTCGAAAGTACATTATGGTCTTTGTTGCTGGTAAAAGCATGTCCTTTTTTAACTAATTCTTTAACGTCCATCGAGTGTTTTTCAAAACGTTTGGAAATCGCAAAACTAATTGAAGCAACAATCATTAACGGAAGCATCAGACTGTAACCGCCCGTAATTTCGGCAATAAGGAAAATGGCGGTAAGTGGCGCGTGGAATAAGCCGCTTAGGATTCCGGCCATTCCCACCATCGTGAAATTACTCACCGGTAAATGAGTCAGTCCGGTAAGATTAAGTACTTTTGAAAACACAAAACCTACATAAGAACCCACAAAAAGAGACGGCGCAAAATTTCCTCCGTTTCCTCCAGAACCTAGCGTAATTGCTGTGGCGAAAACCTTCATAAGCATCGTAGCGGCAACAAAAGCGAGTAATACCCAGCTGTTGTCTTTAAAACTTTCGAAAAGGGTGTTTTCTAAAATTTCTTCCGGATGACTCTCGGCCAGGATTTTAATGCTTTCGTAACCTTCCCCGAAAAGTGTTGGGAAAACAAAAACTAAAACGGCTAAAAGAAGGGCTCCAAAAAAAGCTTTTTTGAAAGGATTCATTCTCAAATGCGAGAAAAAATGTTCGGTTTTTTGGAAATTTCGTGTAAAATAAACAGAAGTAAGTCCGGTTAAAATTCCCAGTATCACATAAAAAGGAATTTTATGATAGTCAAAATCCTGTTGTTGTTTAAAATTTAATAAAACGGTTTCGTCCAAAATAATTTCGGATACTAAAGCTCCTGTAGCCGCAGCAATCATAATAGGAGTGAAGGCCGAAATACTCACATCGACCAAAAGGAATTCGATGGCAAAAAGAACTCCGGCAATGGGTGCGTTAAAAGCCGCAGCAATACCTGCAGCCACACCGCAACCAATTAACAAGGTTCGGTCTTTGTAACTCAGTTTGTAATTTTGACCAAAATTAGAACCAAAAGCCGCTCCGGTAACCACAATCGGGCTTTCTAATCCGGCAGAACCTCCTAAACCTACGGTTAAGGAACTGGTCATAATATGCGCATACATTTGTTTTCGGGGAATGATACTCGCTTTTTTGGCAACGGAATATAAAATTTGAGGCGTTCCTTTTTCGATAGAGCCACCTAAGAGTCTTTTGACAACCAAAACCGTTAGCAACAACCCGGCAATGGGTAATATACTGTTGATAAAACTAAGTTTTAAAATACTGTTGACATAAGTAGCAAAAATATAAACCCAGTGTGCGAAAGTCTTTAATACAATTACTGCACAGGCCGAAGAAATTCCAACTAATACGCTGGAAAGAAAGATAAATTGTTTTTCGGTTAAGATAGATTGTGCCCAATCAATGATAATTTCTAATTTAGAAAGATATTTTTTGAACATTGATGCTTAGTTTTTTTTGAGTGAACAAATTTACTACATATTTTAAGGACGACCTATATTTTTTATGGCTTCTTTTTTACTTAATGGCTTCAAATTGCTTTTTGAAACAAAATCAAATACGGCTTCGGGATTGGTTTTAGCATATTCCCGTAATGCCCAGCCGAGTGCTTTTTGAATAAAAAATTCCTTCGAATTTTGATGTTGGACACCAATGGATTGTAGCAATTCAAAATCGGTTTTTTCTTTGTAACCCAATTGGAACAGAATAGCACTTCTGTTGAGCCACATGTTTTCGGAATTTGAAAATTTAAGGATTACTTTCGGAATCATTTCGGGAAATTCTATGAGATATTGTCCTAAAATGTATTTCGAAATCGTATCTACGCTGTCCCACCAGGAATGGGTAATAATTAAATTTTCAATGAGTTGAATGTCTTCTTTTTTGTATTTTCCTTTGAGTTCTTTTGTTAGCATTTCAATCGCGCAATAGTGTAATTCTCTGGGCTCTTTGGTATACAATTCTAAAGCGATGGTTCTGGCGTTTTTTGAAACTTCCGTTTTGTTTGCTTTCCAAATTTCCTGAAACTTTAGTCTTCTTTCGGTGGTTTTGATGCCGTAAAAAACAAAATGATTTTTCATGTATTTGGCCATCGGAAAGGCATTTTCGGGATTGGCTTTTTGCTGAAATGCTATTTCTAATTGAGCTATAAAGGTCATTTTAAAATTCATTTAGTTTTTGAGAACAATAATTTCGGATATCTTCAAAGAAGAGTGTAAATTCATTTTCAAATTCGTCGTAAAAAGCTAGCAATTCTTCTGAAGCAAAACGCATATTGGAGTTATTTTGGGTTCGTCGATCCATTTGCGTCAAAATTTGGTGAATGCCTTCGATGGTTTGATAGCTCGAAAGCCAGTTTTGTTTTTCCATGTATGGAAGGATATTTTTAGTTTTTTCGCTTAAAACGGCATGATTTTGATGCAACGACTGGTAAAATTCGGATACAAAATCCTCTAAATTTTCTTCAGAGTACTTTTCCCAGTTTTTGGCTAAAAAATGATCGTAATAAATATCGACAATCACACCGGCATAATGATGGTAACGTTCGTGAAGCCTTTTGGTACTTTGCCTGAAAAGCGGATGCTCATCAGTAAAAGTATCGATAGCCCGATGTAGCAAAATTCCTTTTTGAATGGCTTCCGGATATTTTTCAAATTGTTTTCCCCGAATACCATCAGCCATGAAATTGCCAATTTTTATATATTCGTTGTTTCCGGAAAGATAGATGTGTGCTAAGAAATTCATTCGTCTAAAATATGAAATCTAATTGACTTTTGTTAGCTGTCAATTGTTATATTTGTTCCCAATATTCTTTAAATAACCAAATAAATTAAATAGAAACAAGAATGACATTAATAAAATCAATATCAGGAATTAGAGGAACCATTGGCGGAAAAGTAGGCGATAATCTTACTCCGGTTGATGCGGTAAAATTTGCTTCGGCTTACGGAACCTGGCTGAAAAATACAAAAGGGCAGGATGCTAAAAATTTAAAAGTAGTAGTAGGTCGTGACGCCCGAATTTCGGGACCAATGATTCATAATTTGGTAGTAAATACCCTTGTTGGTTTAGGAATTGATGTCATTGATTTAGGACTTTCGACAACGCCTACGGTTGAAGTAGCAGTGCCGTTAGAAAGCGCTGATGGCGGAATTATTTTGACAGCTTCGCATAATCCCAAACAATGGAATGCTTTGAAATTGCTAAATGATAAAGGAGAGTTTTTAAACGGAGTGGAAGGCGAAAAAATTCTGGCTATTGCTGAGGCAGAAGCTTTTGAATTTTCGGATGTGGATAATTTAGGAGAAGTGATTGAAAATGATGCTTATATGGATATTCATATCGACGAAGTGTTGAATTTGTCTTTGGTGGATGTTGAGGCGGTTAAAGCGGCTAAATTTAAAGTTGTGGTTGATGGTGTGAATTCTTCCGGAGGGGTAATTATTCCTAAGTTGTTAGAAGTAATGGGCGTGGAAGTTGTAAAATTATATTGCGAACCAAATGGACATTTCCCTCACAATCCGGAACCGTTGAAAGAACATTTGACAGATATCTGCGAGTTGGTAGTTGAAGAAAAAGCCGATTTTGGTATCGTGGTCGATCCGGATGTAGATCGTTTGGCTTTTATAAGTGACGACGGAGAAATGTTTGGTGAAGAATACACTTTGGTTGCTGTGGCCGATTATGTATTGAGTAAAACGCCTGGAAATGCGGTTTCTAATATGTCTTCTTCCCGTGCTTTGCGCGATGTGACTTTAGCTCATTGCGGAAGTTACGAAGCCAGTGCAGTAGGTGAGGTGAATGTGGTGGAATTGATGAAGAAAAACAATGCCGTTATTGGTGGCGAAGGAAACGGAGGAATCATTTATCCGGAATCCCATTATGGTCGTGACAGTTTGGTTGGAGTGGCTTTGTTTTTGACGCATTTAGCCAATAAAAAAATGAGTGTTTCGGCTTTGCGTGCTTCTTATCCGGAGTATTATATGAGCAAAAATAAAATTGAATTAACGCCTCAAATTGACGTGGATGCGATTTTGATAGCCATGACAGAGAAATACAAAAACGAAGATATTACTACTATCGACGGTGTTAAAATTGATTTTGCTAACGAATGGGTACATTTAAGAAAATCGAATACCGAACCAATTATTCGTATTTATACCGAAGCGCCTTTGCAATCACAGGCTGATGCTTTGGCCTTACGCATTATTGATGAAATCAAAGCAATCGCAGGAATTTAATTGCTGTTTTTATAAAGAAGAATCCCTTTCAAATTTGATTTTGAAAGGGATTTTTTAATTTATTTTGAATCCATTTTTTTAATAATTTCTCTAAGCAAGTCATTGTGTTCTTCTCTTAAACGGATGAATTTGTTAACCCAGGTATAGATCAAATAAAAGATTCCAAATAAAATCGCTATGTAGATTATCACAAAAAAGAAAGGAAATAACATCATGTTGTAAAAGGTTTTAGGTTAATAGTATTTGATTTTGAAAAATTCTTTCAGAAATTTATTTAGATAGGGCTTTTATATTTAATCCCATTGATTAGAGGAAGAAACCGCTAATTTTCCGCCTCCGGTAAAAAATAAAGTTATAGCCCCGGAAATGTATAAACCTAATAATTCTAATTGCCAACCGCCGGCTTCATTAAGAGAAAAAATTTGATTGCTATGTACTAAAAACAGGGCAAATAATGCACCTGAAATATAAACTACCGAAGATAATCTGGTTCTAAAACCAGCAATAATCAATAAAGGAGCGATAATTTCAGTAAAATAAACGCCATAAGATAGTAGGGAAGGTAATCCTTTTTCTTCCAGCATTCCTGCAATGAATGACGTTTTTCCAATTTTAGCAATTCCGTGTAATAACATTAATCCTCCCACAGCGATTCGAAGGATGAGTAAACCTAAATCAGTGTTTTTGTTCATAATTTTATTTTTTAATAGTTTGAACTAAAATACTGCTATTTTATTTAAAATAAGATTTTATTGTAAAATTTAGTTTGGATTTTGTCAAATCATCTTTATTTATTCCGCTAATCTGTTTTCTAATTCCCCACAGGAATTAGTGCAAGTGTCCCGCTTGTATCCAAATTGATATTAAATTTTTTGTTACGGGCACGAGCGGGACGCTTGAGTGAGCAGTGATGTTTTTTAAATGTAAAGCCATTAAAATTAGTGCTTTTCTGTCGCTAGCGCGAGCGTCCCGCTCGTGCCCATCCTCTAATTCCTGTCAATTTCCAAAATAGTTTGGTCATTATTACCATAATTTCTAGCACTACTATATTTCCAATCTATAGGGTCGGTTACAAATCCTGTTTCCACAGGATTATTGTGAATATATTCTAACTTTTGCTCAAATACTTTCAATGACCAAATCTCAATTGGTTGATTATTTTGTTGCCAAAACTGTCTATTGGTAACATTACTATTCTTTTTTCCGGCTCTCTCAAACATCCAAAGCATCCATTCTTTTCTACTTTCTTGCGGATTATCTTCTATGAGTTTGAGCATTTTTTTTGAGGTAAATCCTTTAAAATCTCTTATCAATCCCGAAGGATCATTTAATGCGGAACGAAATATTAAATGTACATGGCTCGGCATGATGCAATAACCATAGAGCTCCATTCCTTTATTCTTTCTGCAAAAATCTAACGACTCTATTATAACCAAAAATAATCATCTCTGGTAAACACATCTATCCAGTTTACGGTTGCAAAACTTATGAAATAAGCTCCTGATTTTTCTCCAAATTTATATTTTCGGCTCATTGTTTTTTTTAATAGATAAAAATAACTTGTTCAACTTTGTGGACACGAGGATGCACAGCCATTAAAATTAATGCTTTTTTTCGCTAGCGCGAGCGTCTCGCTCGTGCCCAATGCTAAAATAAGTTTATATATTGTTACGGGCACGAGCGAGACGCTCGCGCTAGCGAACTTTAAGAAAAACGCTCGCGGTAGCTTGGACCTATTTTTTCTTAATTCTATTATATAAAGTTTGACTTATTCCTTGAGCCTTTAAAGTTTTATTTTCAATAATTGATTCATATAACTGCTGATTATCTCTAGGTAAATCTTGAAAGTCATTATAAGAGTTTGATATTAAAAGATTTCTAAATCTTTCAATTCTTCTTGTACCAAAAATTTTGGATAGTACAATCTCGTCATCTTGAATGACTTTTTCAAAATAATAATACCATCTTTCTTTAGAAATTTCTGACAACTTTTCATATGCTATATCAGCCGCTATAGTTGAGACTCCATATCCATTTCCTAGATATACTGCTAAATATGCCTGAAAACAATCTATTAGTGCTGGTGCAGGAATTGTACTTCCTAAACTTGCAAGTTTTCTGACAACTGACGGTTCGTTGTAAAAATTGTTAAACGCATAATGAGTTTCTAGAACTGCTGCAGCTGCTTTTTTAAATGTTACTGATCTTAAATTTTCTGGGACAAAATCAAATCCACCAACTTTTAACAAGGCATTCTTAAGACCAGATGATGCTATAGTATTACCTGCGGCAGTTACATCTCTATATGCTGTTCCAATATTCCATTTGTCATTTTCACCTAAATGTTTCCAAATACTCTCAATTAGTAGGTTTAGATTAGATAATGAATGTTCTAGTTTAGCACCTTTATCGTTTTTAACTGATGCTAATAAGATTGACATAACTGTTCTTAAATAAAATAAAGGCGAATTAATCAATTGATCAACTTGTGGATCTTTCAATGACAATGTTTCGCTTAATAATCTTTCTCTAAACTGTGAAAATTCTATAGCAATTGAAATGTCTGCTTCTCCAAGTATATATTGAACACTTGACTTAATTATATGAATAGCAGAAATATTGTCAATTTCTTCTGTAGCATCTTTTGAAAAGTAATGTGTAATTAATTCATTTGCTTGTTTTAGTTTTAAAGATGCTGTTGTTCCAATAACTCCCAATTGTTCAGCTAATTGAATCGTAGTAAAATCTGTAAGTGCAGTATCTATAGTTGAATATTCATCAATGTCTTCTCTATTAAGCATTTCACCTATAAACTTCATACCTAAAGTCGCTATGGTTTCTTTTAGTTTAACCATAGCTTTTTTCCAAGCATATTCAGCTGCCATATCATATGCTTCTATCTGAAAAGCAGCAATAATCTGATTTTTTTGTTTATCAGTTAAGTAATTTGCATATGAAACGATTTTATTTGTATCGTTTACATTTGCAGGTATATTTATGCCGTCAGGTCCTTGCCAAAGTTGTATTTCATTCATTACTTTATCCATATTTTTGAGTTACCATCTTGTGATTTATAAAGACATGCTGAAAACATATCTAAATTTACCATAGATTGAAAAGCTCTTGTTCTTGCTCCACCAACTAATTGTATTCCGTTTATTTCTATTGATTTTATAAATATGTGATATCCTAATATTCTACCTTTGTCTGTCAATAAAGTTATTCCATCGTGATTTAACATAGATATCATAACTTTACTAAACGCCATCAAAGATATTGAGGATTCATTTGTCTTTTCTTTTTCTGTATAAATTATATAGTCTGCAATATCAATAGGAGTATTTAGATATACTCCGTCAGAAAGACTATCTTTAAGTTTACTAATTATTGTTTCATCATCTTTAACAACTCCAATTAAGTTTCCATGACCTTGTTTAACTGCGTCTTGTATAGTTTTGTCAATGAAAGTCATAATTGGAATCTGGTATTCTTGGTCTAAACTTTTTGTTATTTCTTTTGATATTTGCAAAATTACATTGTCAGAAATTTCAATTTTATCCAAAGTCAGTGAAACAATTAATTTTTTTTTCAGTCCAGTTAACTCTACCGTTTTACTACCTATATTTCTTAAAAATGCAATATTAATATCTTTTGGGTCTACTTTTAATTCACCAACTGTTTGCTCATAAATAGATGGACTTGTTTCTGTCATTTCAGCATCAACTAAACCATATTTTAGTTTATTATCATTTACTTCAATATAAATTATCCAACTTCCAACAGTTAATGGAGCACATAACTTTATAATGTTCTTAAATTCTGAAACAGAAAGTGATTGGTTAGATATTAAAATTTCTCTATTCGAAATTGTTTTAAAAAATTCTGTAGAATTGTTTGTTATTAATACTTGAGGAAATAAATGAGTTCCTTCTTCATAGTAATCGGCCAAAAGATTTATTAATTCAAGTATTCCTTCTTTCAGAATTGTGCTGTTCTGAAAATTTTCATCAAGTAAGAATTCAGCTATTGAAGCTAGAGTATTTTCTCTTAAAGAAGCAATTTTTATATCTTGAACCATATTGTTTTAATTTCTATGCATTTTTTTAGCATTTCCGCTAACTAGTTTATATATAAGACAAAATAATACAAAGTCATCCTTTTTCGGATGTATTTGTTTTATTCAAATATATAGATAAATTAGTACAAACTACTACAGCCTGTTTTATTAATAGTTGTTTTTTATTAACGGAAGTTTGTTAATTAAAAATTCACTCTGAAACTCACATTAGGTGTTAAGGCCAGAGATTGGTTGTTTACTTGGATGGCTTTTGAAGGATCATTTGGGTCGACTTTATAATAACGATTAATTGTGTTTTTTTGATTACTAATATTAATCACTGCGGCTCTTACAGTTGCTTTTACTGTCGAATTGAATTTGAAATTATAACTGAGTGAAGCATCCAAACGAAGGAAATCATCCAGGTTTAAACTGTTTGGGGCATCATAATTCACAAAATAGTTGTTGCCGTTTTGCACGGTTTCATTTCCTTCAACCGGCTTGGTGTAAGGAATACCGCTGTGGTAATTTCCGCCAATGGAGATTTTAAAATTTTCCAGAATATTGTAATTGAATCCAAAAGTCACCGCATGTCGCATATCGACATTATTAGGGAAAACAGCAGGGGAGAAACTTTCAAAATCATAATTGTTTTGACTAAAAGTATAACTGAGCCAGCTGCTGTATTTTTGGTTGGTTTTGTTAATTAGGAATTCGATTCCTTTGTCGGTATAACTTCCGTGCGCATTTTTGTATTGAAAATTGTTGTAAAATCCCTGATTGGAAGCGGTAATTCCGTCAACCAGTTTGTAAAAAGCGGTAAGTTCGATATTCCAGTTGTTTTGTTGAAATTCAAATCCTGTCGAAGCTTGTTTACTTCTTGCAATAGGAATCGTGTTGTTGTTGACCAATTGCCAGCGTCTTTTTTCCACCCCCAGAAAATCGTCTTCAAAATCGATGATTTGAGTGGTGGTTTGATTTTTAAATTCGCCTTCTATTTTCAAAGCCAATTGTTTGTTAAGTACCTGTCTGAAATTGATTCGGGGTTCTAAAAGTAGTTTTTGAAATTTTTGAAAATAATTTAAACGCACCCCCAGTCTTAAAAAAGTATTGTTTTTATGAAAGGTCGATTCGCTAAACAACACGTGATTGAGCAAAACACTCTTTTTTGTACTGGAGTAAAACGGATTGTTGACACGGGTTTGATTGAGCATGCCGGTTTCGTTAATTTGATAACCGCTTAAAAGTTGCAAATTTTCATTAAAAATATAATGCAAATTCAATTTGGTTCCGGTTTCAATAACCTCATTGGCCTCGGTTAAAAGCTGGTCGTTGGTAATGCGATAATCGCGGGAATCAATATTGTATCTCGAATAATAGCTGCTTAATTGGCTGGAAAATTTGTTAGTCCATTGGGCTTTCCAGTTTCCGCCAAGTCCCATGTTTTTTTGCGAAAGTGCACTGGATTTGGATTTAGTATCATCTGATGAATTATAATTTTCAGCGTAATTTAATTCATTGATAATCCCGATAATATTGGCTCTAAACTGGTGTTTTTCATTCAAATTGTATAAAATTTTAGCGGTATAATCGTAGAAATAAAAATCCGATTGGGTGTTTTTATCGGTGTTATCGGCATTGATTTCGGTGTCCTGAAAACTTTTTTTGTAATAATTGGAGTAGGTAGGCGTATTGATAAAATCGGTGATGGAATGTCGCGCCGAAAGATCAATTTCCAGATTTTTTACCAATGGAATTTCGACAAAAATATCTCCGCTAATCAGATTAATTCCGGCTCCGCCCGAAACCGAATTTTTAATTTCGTCGTTGGTGCTCATGTTTACCGTTGCTGAAACGCCTTCGCTAAATTCGGCGCTGGTACCGTTTTTAGTCACCACAACTTTATTGGTCAAATTAGGATTATAAGCCGAAATCAAACCAAAAAAATGTCCCGAATGATACATTTTGATATTGTCCCAAAGTATTAAATTCTGATCGTTCGTACCGCCGCGAATGTTGATGTTGGCAATGCTTTCGTTAATGCTTTCCACTCCGGGTAAAGTTTGAATCGATTGCAATACATCAGGATCGCTCAGTCCGGGAAGTATGCCAAATTTTTTGGTGTTTAAAACGGTACTTCCATCGGTGTTTTTTTGCAATCCGGCGGTTAGAAATACCGGGATCAAAACCGGATTTAATTCTTCTTTTGTGGGTTTTAAAGAAATTGACAAACCTTTTTTTCCGGAGGCAAAAAAGTCTTTGGCTTTGAATTCTTTGGTTCCGTAACCTATGTACGAAATGGTTACCGCAGCATCGATAGGAATGTTTTCTAAGCTGAAATTTCCGTCTTTATTGCTGATAGCCCATTTAGAGTTACTGGTTCGGACAGAAGTGCCCGGAAGTGCGGTATTGGAATTTTCATCGAGAACCGTTCCGTTAATTGTAATGGTTTTGTTTAAGGCCGAAATAGTAATGTATCGCTCGTCCAGTGCTTTAAAATTAAGCGGAACTTTGGCATTCAAATAAGCAATAGTTTCCTCAAGGCTGAGCTTAGCAGCAGGTTTTTCGATACTGATAGTGGCAATATCGGCTACGGCATAGGAAAATTTTACTTTATACTGTTCTTCAATATTTTTGATAATAGTAGTCAGGGGTAACGGAGTAGTGGTTTGTTGCGCCCAACTCCAATAACCTATGCTGAAAACTAAAATAAAAATCCATTTACTGAACTTCATATTTGTAAAAAATAATCGTTTTTCCTTTTATTTTATAGCTTAATCGCAACGGAATAGTCACCGATTCCAAGGCTGTTTTTTGATTGGTATGCGTAAAACTTCCGGTGAATAATTGCGTGGTATCAATTTTCTCAGTTTCAATTTTTATGCCGTATTGACGTTGCAATTCGGCAATAACCTGATGCAGTGGAATTTGGTTAAAACTCGATTCTTTTTGCAACCAGGAAGGCGTTTCGGCATCAAAATCGTCTGTTTTTTCAATACGATTATTAATGACTCTGAAACTTTTTCCCGGAGGCAATTTGACGGTCGTATTTTTATAAGTTACACTTACTAGACCTTCAAAACAGCTTACTTCATAATAGTTGTCTCTTTGTTTTACGTCAAAATGAGTTCCTAAAACTTTTACAATTCCATCAGCAGTTTTTACGCTAAAGGTTTTTCCTTTTTGCACCTGAAAATAGGCTTCTCCTTCCAAAGTTAAATCGCGCTGTTGGTTCCAGTTTTTTTCGTTAAATGTAATTTTAGATGAGGCATTTAGCAAAACTTTGGAATTGTCGGGTAATTTAAATGTTTTGGTTTGTGCAATTCCGGTTTCAAAAGACTGAGTACTGTTTGAAAATAAGAAATAAGCCGAAGTCAGTAAAACCACAAAAATCGCCGCAACTTTATAAATAGTTTTAAAATATAACGGACGTACTTTAGGTTTCTTTTTAGTCAGATTTCTGTTTTTGAACGCTGCTAAAGCCTCCTGAGCATCAATTTTCGGAGTATCCAAATGCGCGGAATAATGCGCAATTTTTTCCAGTGTATGGAAATCTTCCGATTGTTTTAAATCTTCGATTTCCCTGTCCGAAAGTTCTCCGTTAAGCCATTTTAATATTTCTTTTTCCTTTTTCATTAGTTCTCGCTATAGTGGTAAGACAACTGTGTCGTTATTTACCCTACTTTCAGTGAATTAAATATTTTCTATTTGTTCTTTTAATATTTTTAAAGCTGCCGACATTCTTTTTTCGACTGCTTTTTGACTGATTCCTAAAATTTTGGCAATTTCCCGGTATTTTTTTCCGTCAATGCGATTCATCAAAAAAACTTCTCTTTGTGCTTGGCTTAAGGAAGCGATGGCGTTTTGCAGTTTGATTTTAAATTCTTCTTCTTCTAAAAGATATTCCGGACTCTGATTGGTTTTGTCCTGAGGCGGAGTGTCTTTGGCGAAAGCCAAAACTACTTTTTGATGTTTTACCGAATTTAGAAAAAGATTATTGATTGAGGTAAATAAATAGGTTTTGACTTTGGTAAAATCAATTTGAGAACAATTTTCCCAAATTTTAGCAAAGGCTTCCTGAACTAAATCCAAAGCTGCTTCGCTGTCTCCTGATTTATAGTAGGCAAAATTGGTAGCCGATTGAATATTTTTGATGTAAAAATCACTAAAATAGGATTCTTCGCAAAGGCTATTTTTTTTCTCTGGCATTCTGGTAGGTTTGGAATTTGGTTAATGTAAAAGTAGCTTATTTTTTTTTAAACTGTATAACTTGAAATAAAACTAAAAATTTAAAAGAGTATAATTTATTGGTCTTTAGTTGTTTAAAATTGATTGTGATTTTTTTTGATTTTTAGGGTGGGGAAAAAAACACCTCAGTTGTCTTACTATCAGAAATGCGAATAAATCGTCATTATTAACAATTAGAAAATATTAAATTTGAAGTTATGAAAACATTAAAAATGATTACCGGAATTGCATTGATGAGTATTTTTAGTTTAACATCATGCCAAAGTGAAGTAGATGACGTACAGGGAGACAATCCTAATACGAATACGGCTAATTCGACCACGACTACTAATCTGAAAAGAGTTTCCATGTATGATGGTTCATCGGATGATTTTATTGATGGTTCGTCCTGTTCTTCGATAAAATTTCCTTTTGTAGCCAAAGTAAACGGAGTGACTGTTAATTTTATTAGTCAATTGAGTTATGAATCCGCAATAAGTATTCTTGGCGAATTCAATAATGATACTGATACCGTAGAAATTCAGTTTCCTGTAACAATTAAAATGAGTGATTATACTGAGGTTACTGTTAGCAGTCAGTCCCAATATGATGCAATAGTGAATAGTTGTAGTGAAGTTGAAGATGATGGTAAAGATGCTATTTCTTCTTTAAATATTAGTTTCCCAATCACAATATTAACTTATGATGCGAGTTTAGAACAAACAGGAAGTGTAGTGATTTTAACGGAGCAACAATTGTTTAACTATATGACTAATTTAAGTGCAACGGGTTACTATTCAATAAAATACCCAATTACAGTAACACTTGCTGATGATTCTACGATGGAAGTAAACAGTGATTCAGAATTAAAATCCAGTGTTAATGCTGCTTTAGCTATCGAATCTTCGATGGAAGTTGCCGCTGAAAATAAAGCCAAATTAGAGGCTATTTTAGTAAACGGTACTTTTAAAGTAAATTCGTTTATCAATGCAGGAGTTGATTCTGCCAATAATTATACGAATGCAACGATTGATTTTGCTAATGACTGGAAAGTAAAATCCATGAATGCATTAACCACTATTGCATCGGGAACTTATTCCGTTACATCTGAAACTGAAGTGTATTTAGAATTTGGATTTACAGGAAGTACTAATTTTAGTTTGTTTAACAGCGAATGGAAAGTAAGTAGCTTTACAAGTTCTACGATTACTTTGCAAAGTAAAACGAATAGCGCCATTACTTTGGTTTTGAAGCAAATTTAAAGGTTTAAGGTTCGTTTTTGCAGATAATTTGTTTTTAATTTCTATTTTGCAAAAGAAAGTCGTTTTTAAAACATAAATAAATGAAGAAAATTTTAGCTGTTATTGCTTTAAGTTGTTTGTTCTTAACCTCTTGTTCTGATTCTAATTCAGATACGAATAGTAAATCCGCTAACCAAAAAGGATTAGGGACTTCAGCTCACGATTTATTGTCTGAAGACAAGTTTGATAGTATGATAATTGAAGTGGTTTATGTAGAAGGCTATGAACCTTCGGCAACAGCAATAACTAATTTTAAAAATTTCTTAACGAGCCGAATTAATAAATCAGGAGGGATTACCATTGAAAAAAGAGCCATTCCGTCTCCGGGTAATGCAAGTTATTCAGATGCACAAATTATTGCAATAGAGAATGCAAACAGAATTTTTTATAATGACGGCAGTCAAATTGCAGTTTGGGCTTTTTTTGCAGATGCTAAATCTTCCAAGGACACTGATACTTCGGTTATTTTAGGGACGGCTTACAGGAATACCTCTTTTGTAATCTATGAAAATACAGTAAAAAAATTAAGTGGCGGTCTTAATAAACCTAGTACAACAGTATTAGAAACTACGGTTATGAGTCATGAATTTGGTCATATTTTAGGATTAACGAATGCCGGAACCGTTATGCAATCAGATCATGAAGATGCAAATCATAAAAGACATTGTAATGTGTCCAGCTGTTTAATGTATTGGGAAGCCGAATCAGGGACTAATCTTTTTGGAGGAAACATTCCGCAGTTGGATGCGCAATGCATTGCCGATCTTCAGGCTAACGGCGGGAAATAAAAAATAGAAATTATGAAAAAAGTATTGATTATACTGTTGTTATTTGGAATAACAGCAGGAATGAAAGCACAAAATAGTAATGAGTCACATGTAGGAATTAAAGGGGGTTATAATTTGGCTTCCGTAAGTTTTGATGGTGACGGAGAAACCGATCAGCGTCATGGTTTTCATGTGGGGATTTATGGAGAATCTTTCCTGAGTGAAGCCTTTTCGATTCAGCCGGAGTTGTTGTTTTCGCAACAGGGTTATGAAGTGACTAATAATTCCGGAAAATTTACCCAAAAGTTAAATTATATCAACTTGCCGGTGATGTTTAAGGCTTATCCTTCCCGAAACTTTTTTCTGGAAGCGGGACCGCAAATAGGAGTTGCCGTAACACATAAAGAAGTATATGACGGAGTATTTAGCAGTACTCAGGAATACAATCCGGATAGTTTTGACTGGGGAATGAATTTTGGAGCGGGTATTAAAACCGATTCAGGAATTAGCCTTGGTGTAAGATACCATCTGGGATTAGGAGATTTATATGACGAACAGAAAGCCCAAAACAGACTTTGGATGTTTTCTTTAGGAATTGATTTGTAAGCCACAAATCTGTCAATTGAATGATATAAAAAAAGCTTAGCCTTAATTTTTTGGCTAAGCTTTTTTAGTTTAGTTTTTATGGTGTTTCCATCTTTTATGTGTCCAGAAATAATATTCAGGAGCTTCATAAATTTGCTTTTCGACTTCTTTGATGTAGCGATGGATGATTTCGTAATTCGGAAGCGATTTTGGATCATCGGTTATTGGAACTAAGGTAGCTTCATAATAACCTCTTTTTACTTTGGTTACTTTGGCAAAAACCACATTCAGATTGTATTTTTTAGATAATAATTCCGGACCAATATGAACCGGAGTTTCCATTCCCATAAAATTTTCCCAATGCGCTATTTGTTTGGTTTTTGGCGATTGGTCACTAACCAGTCCGTACAGTGACAAAATTCCTTTTCGCTGGTTGTTCGCCATTAACGGAATCGTTTTGTCAGTGGATACTAATTCGGTTTTGAATTCAGAACGAATGTCTTTGACCAGTTTGTCAAAATAACGGTTGGCAATTTTTTTATAAACACCAACTCCTTGATAAGAAGATTTAAGATTGATGGCTATTAACCATTCCCAACTGGCATAATGGGATGCTAAAACCATAATACTTCGGTTTTTTGCTTCGTATTCTTCGAGTAATTCCAGATTGGTAATTTTAAATCTTTCCTGCATTTCTTCGGCCGAAATAGACATGGTTTTAACCATTTCCATAAATAAGTCACAAAAATGATGATAGAATTTTTTTTCAATTTGTAGACGTTCTTCGTCACTCAGTTCCGGCAAAGCAATTTTTAAATTGTGTTTTACGGTTTTTTTGCGATAGCCAATGATATAGTAAACAACCAAATAGACCAGGTCAGAAATCCAGTAAAATATTCGAAAAGGTAAAATCGATATCAGCCAAAGCAGAGGATAAGCGATAATATAGGCTAAAAATTGCATGCAGGTTTTTTTAGCAAATATAAGTCAAAAATGACAATCATAATAAACTGTGTTCAGATGCCTGAAGCCTCTAAAGGAATTCTTATATTTACCCTCGTAAATAATAACGACTTATGAATACTTTTTTGATTGCAATAATTGTTGCCAATATACTTTTTAGTTATAAAGGTTTTAATGATTATTCTTTTTTTAGAAAATACGAATTCCATATTGGGCGAATTCGTTCCGGAGAACAAATTCGAATGATCACTTCCGGTTTTCTTCATGCCGATTTGGGACATTTGGCTTTTAATATGATTACACTTTTCTTTTTTGCTCCGGTTGTGAGTTCTTATTTAGGAAATTTGATGTTTGTAATCATTTATTTTGCGAGTTTAATTTTTGGAAGTTTGCTTACTTTGGTTATCCATAAAAACGAGTACAATTACCGGGCAATCGGAGCTTCGGGGGCGGTTACAGGAGTTTTATATTCGGCCATTTTGTTGCGTCCTGATATGATGTTGGGAATCTTTTTTGTAATTCCGATGCCGGCTTATGTTTTTGGAATTTTGTATTTGTTGTATTCCATTTACGGAATGAAAGCCAAAAATGACGGTATAGGACATACGGCACATTTTGGCGGAGCTATTGGCGGCTATTTAATTACCTTATTAGTTTATCCGGATTTGTTAGTGTTACATCCGTTGATGGTCAGTTTGTTAACGATTCCGATAGTGCTTCTTTTCATTTTAATAAAGATGAAGAAGTTTTAATGGCACAACTTTTGGTTGCTTTCTATAAATTTTAAAAAATATAAACATGAAAAGAACAATAGTATTTTTAGCCTTGATGTTAATGACTTTATCTTATGGTCAGGAAACAAAACCAGTTCCTCAAATTACCGTTTCAGGAGAAGGTAAAGTAAAAGTAATCCCGGATGAGGCAACGGTTTCAGTTTCGGTAGAAACCAAAGGAAACGTCGCCAAAGATGTTAAAAAAGAAAACGACGAAAAAATTGACGCTGTTTTAAAACTCATCAAGAAAATGAATTTGGCTCCAGCAGATTACCGAACCCAACGTGTAAGCTTGAATCCGCAATATGATTACGAGAAAAAGAAAACTTCTTATAATGCTACTCAGACTATCGAAATTATCGTTAGAGATTTGAATAAATATGACGAATTAATGGAAGGTTTGGTCAATCAGGGAATTAACCGAATTGATAATGTGGTTTTTCAATCGTCTAAATTAGCGCAATACGAATCGGAAGCGAGAAAATTAGCGATGAAAGAAGCCAAACATAAGGCAGAAGACTATGTTTCGGTTTTAGGTCAAAAAGTAGGACGCGCTTTGACAATTTCAGACAATACTCAAAGTTATACGGCGCAACCGGTTTACGCCCGATTTAAAACAATGGCAATGGAAAGTGATGCTGCTCCAAGAGAAACTCTGGCTATGGGAGAAATTACAATTACGGCTAATGTAAGTGTGAATTTTATTTTGGAATAAAAATAATATAAGGAAATGGAAATGAAAAAGCCCGTAAAACATGATTTTACGGGCTTTTTTATATTTTGAGATTAATCTTAATTAATCCTGATTAGTTACTTTTCTGTATGGGAAAGAACCAAAAACATGTCTTTTAGCAAAACGAGCTGGAGAATCAGCATTAACCATTTTTACATAAGTAGCTTTAGGAACACTGATGTATTCGTAAACACTACCGTTTGAAAAGTTCACAATTAGTCTTGCTTCTTCAAATTTATAATCTGTAATGGTTGCAGTTGCAATAGTTTCCTGATATTCCGGCAAGTTTTGTTTGATAGTTTCAGGATTGATGCTTACTAAATGGTGGTAAGCTTCAATGATTTTTTTACTATTTTCTTCAGCTGCTTTTAAACCAGCCTCATCTCCTTGAAATTTATCAGGGTGAGCTTCTTTCATCGCGTTACGATAAATGGTTTTCAATTCTTTTAGCTGTACAGTTTTATCAACATTTAAGAGCTTGCGGTATTCAACTATTTTTTTCATAAATTATGTAACTACTTGTCTTTTAGTTTATAACCAATTATTTTTGGTTTCGTATTTGACAAAATTTTTGCAAAGGTACACTTTTTTTTAAGTTTTCAATTTTTCATTTAAAAAAAAGAAAAAAGTTTTTTGAAGTTAAGTATCAGATAATCAGTATTTATTGTTCCGGCTTGTTGTTGGCTTTGTCGAAATTTTTAGATTTTTTAGGGTATTTTTTATAACTGATGTCACTTGGGTTTTCAATTACTGATTTTATTGTTATCCAATCTCCTACAGTAAATTTTGCCTGAACCATTTTATAATCTAACAGGTATTCTCCACAAAAAAAGTTGTTGTTTTCATCTTTTTCAATAATCCCTGTAAATACGCCTTTTTGCAACATCTTTTCTCCTGAAGCCTTGCTCATGATATTTTATTTAAAATTCAGTGCAAAGGTAATCAATTAATATTGCCTTTAGAGAGTTTTAAGCTTTCTAAGTATATTTGCAGCATGCAAAAAAATTACAAACCACATCCTAATTCATTTAAAAATACTTTTTGTGTTTTTCACGAAGTACTTCCTGCGGCCATTGAAGGCTTAAAAAAACAATTTGAAAGCAAGGCGGGGAGTAGTTATTATTATTCAACCGAAGGGATGTACCGGATTTCTAATCACTGGGGAAGACTGGCTAACAGCAAATGGCGCCTGATTCCGATGGAACCCGAAACGACTTCTAAATATAAAATTGGTTTTGCCAAATGGGATGGTTTTTATCCTGATAACACTACAGACGAGTTGTATTATTTAGAAATGGATTATGCTAAGAATACGGTTAGTTATCAGCATAAAAATAATCCAAAGTACAATCAGCAAGCAGTACTTCGTACCAGTTTAGCCACCACGAAAAGAATTAAACAAATTCGGAATTTGATTGAACTCAGCTCCTGGGCGAAACATTTTGATTGCGATGATATTGGTCTTTTGCGAAAATTAATTATTGATGAATTGATTTATACCAATAAGAGTCTGGAAGAAATAAAAAGAGAAGTAGCAGAAAAATTAGAATCTTAAACAGCTGAAATTTTAACCAAATCTTCAAGACTGATTGGTTTAGACATATATCCAAAAATATCCGGATTGTATTTAGCTCTTTCTTTGTCCTGTATGGCAATGGAAGAACTGGAAATATAAATTTGAATTTCGCCTGTAATTTGAGGTTTCAATGTGGCAATTTCATCCATAAATCCCCAACCGTCCAAAACCGGCATTTCGATGTCTAACAGAATAATATTGGGGTGTGTTTTCTGTTTCAGAATATTGCTTCTTAAAACATCAATAGCCTCTTTTCCGTTTGAAAAAGAGCGTACAGCCGAAAAAATCCCTGATTTAAGGATGATTTTTTTCATGATGATTTGATAAATAGGATCATCATCTACAACCCAAATAGTTTTTTCTGTCATGATATATACACTTTAAAAGTTGTACCTAAATTGGGTTCGCTCTCCACGGTTATACTACCGCCCATAGCGTCAATTTGATTTTTGGTAATAAATAATCCAATACCTCTTGAGTCTTTATGAGTGCTGAATTTTTTATACATTCCAAATATTTTGTGACCGTTTTTGGCTAAATCAATCCCAATTCCGTTATCCGATATTTTAAGTACCGTTTTGTTGTGTTCTGTATAACAATCAATAGTGATTATTGGGTGTTTTTCAGGGTGACTGTATCGGATGGCATTGGAGATAAGATTGTATAAAATACTTTCCAGATAAGCCGGATTGTAAATAACTTCAATATCCTCTTTAATTGAATTAATTATTTTAATGCCTTTCAATTCAATTTGATCCGCAAGTACGGCCAGTGTGTTGTCTAAATATTGTTTTAAATTCAGTTGTTCGGTTACAATGCCTATATTGGTTTGAATATTGACCACTTCATTTAGATTCAACATCGTTTCGTTTAATGAATCAGAAACGGATTTTAAGAGTTGAATCATTTCTTCTTTCTCTTCTTCAGATTCCGAATTATCGATTAAATCTACAATCGAAGAAATATTACTGGTATGTGATCTTAAATTATGGGATACAATATACGAAAAATTGAGTAGTCTCTTATTTTGTTCTGTTACTAAGTTAAACGAGTTGTTTAAATCTTTTTCAGTCTCTTTGTTTTTACTTACATCAATAATAATTCCTCTTAGCTTTTTGGCTTTTCCGTTTTCAGAGATTACATTTACTATATCGCGTACCCAAACAACCGAACCGTCTTTAGCAATCATTCGGTATTCAAAATCATGATTTTTTAATTTTTTGGTTTGATCTACGCAAAAATTAGCAGCATAGTCTTTGTCTTCGGGATAAATATGATCTACCCAGAAATTAGACGTTTTAAGCCATTCTTCAGAGGTATACCCTAAAATGGATTCTACTTTTTTGCTTACAAAAGTAAATTCAAAATTTTCGGCATTACATTCCCAAACAATTCCATCAATAGTATTGATAAGTGATTCCATTCTTTTTTGTGAATCTAATATAACTTGTTCGGCAAGTTTGCGTTCGGTTACATCTTCGGCTATAGCAATATGATTAGTTGGAATTCCGTTTATTTCCCAAAGTGGAGAAATGGTAAGTTTAATCCAAATGGTGTCATTTGATTTTGTAATGTGTCTTCTTTCAGTTGAATATTCACGAATGATTCCTTTTTTTAATTTTTCAAAATTTTTAAAAGACTTTTTTAAATCATCGGGATGGATTATCGTTATTATGTTTTTTTGTTTTATTTCCTCTTCAGTATAGCCTAATAAATCACAATATTTTTTATTAGCTTCTAAAAGTTGTCCCGTAACCGTATCTACATAAGTGATTCCTACGGCTGCCTGATCAAAAACACTTTTAAATTTTATTTCGTTTTTTAAAAGTTCATCAGCTTGTTTTTTGAGTAGTTTTTCTAATTCGGCTGGTTTTTTGAAAAAAGCAGTCGTTAAAAATCCTATAAGAAGCGCCGTTATAAAGCCCAAAATTCCTTTAAGTATATAAGCTGCAAAAAATTCGTTAGGCTGTTTGTCAATCAAATAAAGTTTCCAGTCACCATCCGGTACAAAAGCAGTAACGGTATTTTTAGGATCCGGTTTTTGATTAGAGCCTAAAAAGAAATTTTCTTTTTGGGTAATACTGCTGAATTTAGAAATTTGAAAAGCATATCTCGAATGGTCGATGTTTTTAATTTCGGGATTGTTCAATAAGGTTTCGAAGCGAATAATGACAGCCGAAAATCCCCAAAATTTGTTGTTTTTATAAATAGCCAAACGGCCTAAAATCCCTAATCCGCCTTGTTTTAATTCAAAAGGGCCTGCAAAATACATTTTTCGGGTTTGAATGGCTTTCAAAGCCTCATGTCGGTATTTTTCATCTTTGAGTAAATTGATTCCTATAGCGGCCTCATTTCCTTCTAATGGATAAGTATAACGGATAATGCCGTCAGGGACTAATTGAACGGCATCTATATATTCGTCATTAGCCAGAATTTGTTTTCCAACGGCTTCAAAATTTTCAGGAATCCCTTTGTCGTTAATCGTTAAAGCCAGTGTTAAAGCGCCAACATAATTATCTTTTAAGGATTGTTCTATGCTTTTATGAATGTTTTGAAGAATTCCACTCATCTCATCATCTTTAGCTTTCTGAGCGATATGATATTGTTGTGAAATAATCAAAGAAAAGATTATACAAAAAAATAAAAAAACAAAAATCCCCGTCAATTTCGGCTTTAATGTAAACCATTTGTTATGACTTAGTAACGACTTTGTTAGATTCATTTTTTATTATATAAAATCAGTAATAAGGATTAATTTATCATTTTTTTCTGGGAAATGATAAAAAACATTCAATAAAACAGCTTGTGTTTAGTCCAAAACTAATAAAAATAATTAATAAATAATGACACAGAAGTGTTTTTTTTACGGTGATTTAATCAGTTTAATTTTATGTTTTAAATCCCGATAATTTGTCAAAAAAAGAATAAAAAATAAGTAATTTTGAGAACTGAATTTAATGTCTCAAATAAGATGCTTTTTTTAGTGAAGAAACGCCAAAATAGCAGTTTTTATTTTAGCCAATAATAAAGTTATGGGAAGAAATAATGAAAAGAATATAAAGAAGCATAACGATAAGTTGCATAAGGCGCAAGCCAAAGCTAAGAAGGCCGAAATGCTTAGAAAAGAAAAGTTGAAAGAGATGGTGAAGAAATTTAATGAAGATAAAAACGAAGAAAACAAATAAAAATGACAAACGATAAATATGCTTCGCTAAAAGCGGAAGTTCAGGAAATAATTGATTTAATCGCGGCAAAAAATGCCAAAGAAGCCAATAATAAATTAGTTGACGTAAGCGAGCAACTGGATGATTTACTGGACACCAGTGATGAAGATGAGGATTTAATTGAGCTAAGTAAATATCAGGTGTTGTTAAATCAACTGTATCAAAAAATAGTAGCTCTTAACGGTCAGGCTTAAGATTTTCAGGATGAATTTATGTTATTGTAATTCTCAAAAACAATTTAAAGATTGTTGTGAACCTTATATTAAAGGTCAAAAAAATGCACCCACAGCCGAAGCATTAATGCGTTCCCGATATAGTGCTTATGCTACTCATCAGGCGGATTATTTGGTGGCAACGACCCATGTTTCTCAAAGAGCGCTGCATTCTAAAGCGAATATTTTGCTTTGGGCTACGGCTAACCAATGGCAAAAATTAGAAGTTTTAAACGCTACTTCAACAACTGTTGAGTTTAAAGCTTATTATTTGGATTCCAATGAAAAACAGCATATTCATCATGAATTTTCCACTTTCGCTCAGGAAGATGGGATTTGGTATTATGTTGACGGGGAGTATTATTAATTCCCTTAATTGAAGAACTAGTTTTTTTGAAATTGTCATTGAAATTGTCTGAGTTCTTTTTAACTAAAAATTAATAATTGTTTGCTTGAAGTACTCTTTAAAATGCTGTAATTTTAAAGACTATGGAAAACAGTATTAAAAAAGGATTCTATTTTAAACAGTATCAGGCTCCTAATCAGTCTCCATTTGATAAATTATTTGAAATTTTCAAAGAATTAATCACTTATACTTCGGGAGATTTTGACGAAGCTATCAGTTGGTTGCGCGAATTAGATAAAGAATACAAGTTAACCGACGAAAATTATACCATTGATGATTTTATTGAAGACCTAAAGAAGAAAGGTTATATTAAAGATGAAGTCAAAGAAGATGGAACTTCCGGATTAGGAATTACTGCAAAAACCGAAAGAGCCATTCGTCAGCAAGCCCTGGATCAGATTTTTGGGAAATTAAAACGCTCCGGAAACGGAAATCATAAAACCAAATATTCCGGCAGTGGCGATGAACACACGGGAGAATTTCGTGAATTTCATTTTGGAGACAGTTTGGAGCGAATTTCGTTGACTGAAAGTTTGCGAAATGCCCAAATCAATAATGGTGTTGCCGATTTTATGCTCACTGAAAATGATTTGGTAGTTGAAGATGCGCAATACAAAGCCCAGATGAGTACGGTTTTGATGATTGATATTAGCCACAGTATGATTTTGTATGGCGAAGACCGGATAACTCCCGCCAAGAAAGTGGCGATGGCTTTGGCTGAATTAATTACCACACGTTATCCTAAAGATACGCTCGATATTTTGGTTTTTGGAAATGATGCCTGGCCCATAGCTATCAAAGATTTACCTTATTTAAAAGTTGGACCCTTTCACACCAATACGGTTGCCGGTTTGCAATTGGCGATGGATATGTTACGCAGAAAACGCAACACCAACAAGCAAATTTTTATGATTACCGATGGTAAACCAAGCTGCGTTAAAGAGCGGGATGGTTCGTATTATATGAACAGTAATGGGTTGGATGAATACATTGTGGATAAATGTTATACGCAGGCGCAACAAGCCCGGAAATTGCATATTCCCATCACCACTTTTATGATTGCGAGTGATCCTTATTTGCAAAAATTTGTCAAAAGATTCACCGAAGCCAATCAGGGAAAAGCGTTTTATACCGGTTTGAAAGGTTTGGGTGAAATGATTTTTGAAGATTATGAAACCAATCGGAAGAAAAGAATTAAGTAATTAGAAAATAGAAGTAAGAAGCAAGAGAAAAGATGTTAGAAATAATGAAAATGGAAACCATTTTTTAATTATTTAATCTTTTAAATATTTCAATTTAAATTAAACATGGAAATAGAAAATATAAATACTTTAGGTGAGTTAAGGGCATCTGGTTATCAAAGTAAAAGTATTAAAGACGAATTGAGAGATAATCTTCGGGAGAAAATCAAATCAGGGAGTCCAACTTTTGAAGGAATTCATGGATTTGAAAATACGGTGATTCCGGAATTGGAACGAGCGATTCTTTCGCGTCATAATATCAATTTATTAGGACTTCGTGGTCAGGCTAAAACCCGACTGGCGCGTAAAATGGTCGAATTGTTGGATGAATACATTCCGTATGTAAGTGGTTCTGAAATTAATGACGATCCATTTAATCCTATTTCCCGATTTGCTAAGGATTTAATTATTGCCAAAGGTGATGAAACCCCAATTTCATGGTTGCACCGAAGTGAGCGTTTCTATGAAAAATTAGCCACACCTGATGTTACCGTGGCTGATTTAATAGGGGATGTTGATCCAATTAAAGCAGCTAATTTGAAATTGTCTTATGCAGATGACCGTGTGATTCATTTTGGGATGATTCCGCGTGCCAATCGTTGTATTTTTGTGATAAATGAATTGCCTGATTTGCAAGCCCGAATTCAGGTGGCGCTGTTTAATATTTTGCAGGAAGGCGATATTCAAATCAGAGGTTTTAAGTTGCGAATGCCATTGGATATGCAATTTGTATTTACGGCCAATCCGGAAGATTATACTAACAGAGGAAGTATTGTAACACCGTTGAAAGACCGAATTGGTTCTCAAATTTTAACACATTATCCCGAAAATATTCAAATTGCCAGAACCATTACTGAACAGGAAGCTCAATTTGATTCTAATCAGAATAACACCGTTTATGTGCCTTCGTTAGCCAAAGATTTATTGGAACAAATAAGTTTTGAAGCCAGAGAAAGTGAGTATGTCGATCATAAAAGTGGTGTAAGTGCCCGTATGAGTATCACGGCTTATGAAAATTTAATCAGCACTGCTGAACGTCGCGCATTGAAATCAGGAGAAACTCAAACTACAGTTCGTTTGTCGGATTTTATGGGAATTATTCCCGCCATTACCGGAAAAGTAGAGTTGGTTTACGAAGGAGAGCAGGAGGGAGCTGCTGCTGTAGCCGAGCGCTTAATTGCAGCTGCGGTTCGCACTTTATTCCCAAATTATTTTCCTAAAATTGAAAAATTAGAAAAACCGAATGAAAAAACAGCCTATTCTGATTTGATAGAATGGTTTTTTGCCGAAAATGGTTTTGAATTGTTGGATGACTGTTCTGATGAGGAATATCAAAACATTTTAGCAGCTATAGTTCCTTTAGAAATATTATTAAAAAAATACCAGGCTGATTTAGTTAAAGAAGATAAGTTATTCATGAAAGAATTTGTGCTTTGGGGATTGGTTGAATTTCGAAAATTAAGCAAGGATAGAATTTCTGAAGGCTATCAGTTTAAGGATATTTATGGAAGTTACATCAGTAAGTTGTAATTTTAGAATAATTAAGTTTTGGTAAATTACTTAAAATCAAAAAGTTCTTCATTTACATATTTATAAATGAAGAACTTTTTATATGATGTAGATAAGAATTATTTCTTAAGTGTCATTCTTCCATAATTTGCTACTACAGCAAGGCAAATGAGCGGTAAAATAAATGAAAAGTTAACTTCCGGAATAAAACCTAAAACTTTCACATCTGAAAATCCGGGACCTCCCCAGTCTAAAACGCTTCCTTGTAAAACCGGCATTAAAGCACCTCCTACAATCGCCATTACTAATCCGGCCGAACCTATTTTAGCTTCGTCACCCATTCCTTTTAACGCAATTCCATAAATAGTAGGGAACATAATTGACATGAATAAAGAAATTCCAATTAAAGAATAAAGCCCAATAGTTCCCGGTAACAAAATAGCTCCGGCACAACAGCAAACACCGCCAATACCAAAAAGCATTAATATTTTAGACGGATTAATCGTTCTCATAAGAGCTGTTCCTATCCATCTTCCGCTCAGAAAAATAATCATTGCCGAAATATTATACCAGGACGCAGTAAGTTGTTGTTCTTGTGGTAAGCCTTCGTTAATATTATCTACGTATTGAAATATAAAAGTCCAACACATAATTTGAGCGCCTACATAAAATGCCTGCGCAATTACGCCTTGAATATAGGTTTTATTTGCGAATAACTTTTTAAAAGATTCCGAAATAGACATTTTATCATGATCGGCAGTTTTTGGAATTTTAGTAAAAAGAATAATTGCCATAATACTCAAAACAACTAGACCTAATATGATATAAGGAACACTAATTACTCCTAAATCATTTTCGCGAATACTTGCTTTGGCGGTATCAGATAGTGTATCGTAAATTAAGGCTCCAGAAGCATCTTTATCGTCGGATCGAAGCGCTGAAATAACAAATTGTTGAGCTACCACCATTCCCATTAAAGAACCTACAGGATTAAAAGATTGAGCGAGATTCAATCTTCGGGTAGCTGTTTCGCTATCACCTAAAGCTAAAATTAAAGGATTAGATGTTGTTTCTAAAAAGGCTAATCCACAGGTGATTACCCAAAGAGAGATTAGGAAGAAATTATAATCCTGATAGGCTGCTGCAGGATAAAATAAGAAAGCACCAGTAGCATACAGACATAAGCCTAAAATGATTCCGGATTTATAACTGTACTTTCTGATGAATAAAGCGGCGGGTAATGCCATGAAAAAATAACCAAAGTAGAAAGCAAATTGGACTAATGAAGCCTGAGTATTTGATAATTCAGGCATTACTTTTTTGAAAGCAGAAACCATAGGATTGGTTAAATCATTGGCAACTCCCCATAAAGCAAATAATGAAGTGATGATGATAAAAGGAAAAAGTAAATCCTTTTTTACAACCGCAATTGAAGTGGATTGATTCATTTTTATAAATTTAATAAAATTGGTTGATTGGTAAAAAAAAAGAACAAAGCATAAGAAACTTATGATTTGTTCTTTGTTGTTTTGAAAATTTTATTCCGTTAGTAAGGCACGGTCTAAGTGAACATAACCACCGTCACAAAAGATAAACTGACCTGTAGTATGTGAAGATCTTTCGGAAATAGTGAACAAACAAGTATCGGCAATTTCATCCGGAGTTGTCATGCGGTTTTCCAAAGGAATTTTTTTAACGATAGATTGTAATTTTTCTTCTCCGTTTTCCAAAGTTTTAATCCAGTTATCGTAAGCAGGTGTCCAGCTTTCGGCAATGATAATCGCATTAACACGGATAGAATGTTTGATTAAATCTACTGCCCATTCACGGGTTAATCCTAATACGCCACCTTTGGCAGCAGCATATCCTGAAGTACCACCTTGACCTGTTAATCCTACTTTGGAACCAATATTTAAAATAGGTCCTTTGGAAGCTTTTAGGTAAGGAAGTGCACTTTTTACGGTCACAAAATAGCTTACCATGTTTAATTTCAAAGAATCCATAAATTCTTCGTAAGAAGCATCCAGTCCGGCACCGTCATTTACTCCAACGTTGTTAATTAAAGCATCGATGCGACCGTATTTAGCAGCAATTTGTGTAATTGCAGCTTCGATTTGTTTGGGATCTGTTACATCGGTTTTACAAAATAAAGCATCAATTCCTTTTTTTTGTAATTCTTCAATATAGGCAAATCCTCGGTCGTTTCGGTCAATAACCGCCGGGATAGCACCTTCGGCAGCTAAATGTTGCAAAATAGTTTCTCCAATACTTCCTTTAATTCCAGCTGCACCAGTGATGACAACTACTTTTCCTTTTAATCCTAAATCCATAATTTATAAGTTATAAAATTTAATTGCGTTTTTCCCCATAATTCCGGCTTGTTCATCCGGACTTAATTTTGCAATAAAATTGGTTACTAATTCTTTTGTTTTTGTATAGTTTCCGGCTACTAAACACACCGGCCAATCGGAACCAAAAAGGATTCTATCGGCTCCAAATGCGTCTAAAACCAATTGTATGTAAGGTTCAATTTGTTCCGAAGTCCAATTGTTATAATCAGCTTCGGTGGTCATTCCTGATAGTTTGCAATAGACATTTTGGTGTTCGCCTATCGCTTTCATTGAAGTTGCCCAACCATCATAAAATCCATCTTTTATGTATGGTTTTGCAATGTGATCAATAACAAATTTTTGATTTGGAAAACGACGGACTAATTCTAAAGCTGCCCCTAATTGATGTGGGAAAATCAAAATATCATACGTAAAATTGTGTTTTTCCAATGCTGCAATTCCGTTTAAAAAATCAGGGCGCAACATAAAATTATGATCCGCTTCCCCCTGAACCACATGGCGGAAACCTTTCAGTTTTGGAAATTGACTGTATTTTTCTAAAACTTCATCAATATTAGTTGCTCTCAGGTCAGTCCAACCTACAATTCCTTTGATAAAATCATTTTTGGCTGCCAAATCCAAAAGAAAATCAGTTTCAGCCAATGTTTGGTCGGCCTGAACCGCTACACAACCATCAATATTGTTTTGCTGATAAATGATTTTTAAATCTTCAGGTAAAAAATCTTTACGAATGACTTTCATGTTATCGTCAATCCAGGCGTGTTTTTCGGCTTCGTAAATCCAAAAATGCTGATGCGAATCGATTACCATATTATTTTAATTTAAAATCAACAGTAGCTTTAATTACTCCGGTTGCAGGATTTAGCCAGCTGTCAAAGTTTTCAATCATTTCAGTGTAAGGTACAGTATGCGTAATAAAAGAATCTGTAGGGAATTGATTGAGTACATTGATTACATGCTCAAAATCTTCAGTTGTTGCATTTCGGCTGCACATTAAAGTCATTTCTTTGGCATGAATAGCCGGATGGCTGTAAGTCAATTCCCCTTTTGATAAACCAACTAATACAAAACGTCCTCCGTGAGACATGTAATTTGGGCAGGTTTCTAAAGCACCTTTGTGTCCGGAAGCGTCAAAAACAGCGGTACATAAATCACCGTTAGTGATTTTAGTAATTTCTGCAACGGTGTTTTCTCCTGCTTTTACGGTGTAATCTACTCCGATTTTTTCTTTGGCGTAAGCCAAACGCTGCTCATTCATATCAATGGCAATTACTTTAGCACCGGCAATTTGTGCCAGTTTCATGATTCCAATTCCGATAGGTCCGCAACCTACCACGGCAACAGTTTCTCCCGGAACAATGGCTGCTCTGCGGATAGCGTGTGCGCCAATTGCTAAAGGTTCCACAATTGCCATTTGATCATCAGTTAAATTATTTGCCGGTAAAAGAATAGAGGTAGGAACGGTAATTTGTTCCTGCATTCCGCCGTCAGCGTGAACGCCTAAAACTTTGATGTTGGTACAGCAGTTTGTTTTTCCGTTTCGGCAAGCGATACAGGTTCCGCAGCTCACGTATGGCATTACCACAACATTGTCTCCGGCTTTAATTCCTTTTGGATTGTCTCCAATTTCCAAAACAGTGGATGCTAATTCGTGTCCTAAAATTCTAGGGTAGGTAAAAAACGCCTGATTTCCGCCATAAGCGTGTAAATCGGTTCCGCAGATTCCAACCTTGTTGATTTGTAATAAAGCTTCGTTCTCTTTTCTAACCGGAGCTTCTTTTTCTTTCAGAATAAATTCTCCCGGTTTTTCGCAAACAATGTATTTCATTTGATATTGATTGTTTATTTGGTTTTTTAATGAATTATTTATTTTGTTCCAACGTTTGAACAGTTGTAGAAATAAAAAAAACACAATTTGATAATTATTGTGTTTTTCATTTAAAATGCTATTTTTGTTCCATCGTTTGAACAAATATAAAAACTAATTGGAAAATAAAAAAAAATCTACGATAAAAGATATTGCGGCGGCGCTGGGGTTAACCCCTTCGGCGGTATCAAAAGCCTTGAATAACCACCCCAGAATTAGCGAAAAAACCAAGCTTGCCGTTAAAGAAATGGCGGTAGAATTGGACTATCAGCCAAATTTTTTGTCGAGTGCGTTACGAAAAGGAAAAAGTAATCTGGTTGGTGTGATAATTCCACGTGTGAACAGCCATTTTTTTTCTTCTGTAGTTGAAAATATTGAAAAAATGCTCAATCTCAACGGTTACAATATCATCATGACGCAGTCGAATGAATTGTATGCTAAAGAATGCCAGGAAATTGATACTTTGCTTAAAATTCAGGTGGATGGCATTATTGCATCGATGGCTAATGAAACGACCAATTTAGAGTTTTACGAAAAAATAAAATCCAGAGGAACCGAATTGGTTTTGTTTGACAGAGGAGAAGAGGAGCTGAATGTGGATTATGTGGGGATTGATGATTATAAAAGTAGTCATTTGGTGGTTGATCATTTGGTGTCACAAAATTGCAAGCGTATTGCACATATTGCCGGTTTTCATCATATTCGAATTTATAAAGAACGAATTCACGGTTATAAAGACGCATTGGAGAAATGGAATTTAGATATTCAGGACAATTGGATTATTGAAAGTAATTTGCGTATTGAGGACGGACGCCAAATCATGCAACAATTATTGGATGCTCCAGAAAGACCGGATGCGGTTTACGTGGCGGGTGATATTGCGGCTTTAGGAGCTTTACAGGTGCTTTTGGAAAACAATATCAAGGTTCCGGAGGAAATAGCTTTGGTTGGTTTTAGTGATGAGCCGTTTACTTCGCTTACACAACCTTCCATTTCTACGATTAATCAGCATAGTGACCAAATAGGCAAATTGGCTGCTGAAGCTTTTTTAAATCGAATGAGCCATCCGAAGAAAAAAACGGTTAACCGAATTATTTTAGAACCGGAATTGATAGTCAGACAGTCTTCGAAAAGAATTTGAAATGATTTGGAACATAGATTTTAGGGATTTAAGTAATTTCTAAAATATGTGTTCCAACTCTTTTGATAAAAAAGTTTGAATCTGTAATTAAATTCTATTCAATTTTTCCATAAACCGGAACGATGAAATTTCCGTTTAAAAATGATTTAGCATCGATTTGACTTTGCAAAATAACACCTTTTAAGTTTTGTTCCAGTAATAATTGAGCTGATTGTACCAAAGGAGCTGCTGTTGTGACTTGTATGGCTCTTAATTTGTGTTTTCCAACTTGCAAAGATTGAATTTCTTTGACAATTTCGCGTCTTCTTAAAATACCTTTGATGTCTTTTCCTTCCACGGCTGCGTAAAGAATTATTTGATCGTCTTCCATTAACGGAATTTCTTTCTGCATGATTTTTTCTAAATTTTTTATCTTGTTTTTGGAAGAATCTATCGTTTTTAATTGGTTTTGAACCCAGCTATAATGTCCGGGAAAACGGAGGGTTTTATAGTCTAAATCGCGAACTTTTCCACTTAAAGCATCCGGTAAATCAGCGGCACCGCCCGAAGTTAAATCATCTTCATAAGTTTTGCCATTAATAATTATGGAACTTCTTTCGGATAAGGCGGGAAGCTCGATTTTGCTGAAATTTCGAATGACGTTCGCATTTTTCAAATATTCGGTTGCAACGCCTATTGGACTCCAGGTGAATCCGTAATAATGAGGTGCAACGGCATTTTTAGTTAGCGCTCCAACTTTAAATTCTAATTTGTCGGCTGAATTGACATTGAAATCGGAGCAGAATTCCTGAAACAAATGATTCGCCAAAACATCAATATAACCGGGAGCAATTCCTGTTTGTAGAACAAATCCCGTTTCGGCATCTTTGGCTAAAGCCATGATTTGAGCTGTTTCATCCACATATTCGGTAAGATTAGCATAATACAAATGATAATCTTTGGCAATTTGCGCAATTTTAGGAGCCTGATTTCCCGGAAGACAATCTAAAATAATGTTTCCCTGAGTGAAAATAGCTCTCATTTCCGGTGTAATTTCGTCCGGAGTGAGATGAAAAGCTTTAACCGTGACGTTTTTGGCTGTTCCTTTTTCAACCCATCCGGCAACAGATTGGGCTTTAGAAAGGGTTCGGTTTCCAATATATATGGTGGGAGTAATAAGGCTCCATTCGGCGAGAATTAAAGCGGCTGCTTCGGCTATACCGCCGGCTCCGGCAATGATAATGTTGTAATGCTTTTCCATATTCTAAATTTACGTTTTTTCGGTTTGATGCCGAAATAAATTTAGAAAATAGCTAAAAGTTAGTTGTTTAAGTTTCTAAAAAAGTGTTCCCTGTTCGAATGAAGGTTTGGAATTACTGTTGAAGTGAAAGCGGTCAATAATTTCAAATTGTTTGATTTTTGGGTTAAAAAGCCGAAGTGCAATATTGTCGCAAATAAAATTCAATTGAATTTCCTCAGAAAAAAGGTGATAGGCTGCGGCAATTTTTTCAGGATTTAGTCGGCGCGCAATTGAAAGATGAGGCTCATTGTTTTTAAAAATCGTTTTAGGACGAAAGGATTGATTAATATGTTTCATGATTTCTTTCAATTCTTTTTTGGAATTTTCGTTAGGAGCTATAAAAAAAGCACCGTTTGGAAAAGTAGCAAAAGAATCTAAGCAGACTGATTTTGGGCTAAGGCAGTCGCAAATTTGAAATAATTGTTGTTTGATTAATTCTATTTCGTTTTCAGTAGCCATGAATTCGTTTATCGTAATATGAGCCAATGAGTTTTTACTGTTGAACCAGCCGATTTCTTTGGCTAAATCGTCTTTCATTTTTTTTACAAAAGCAATGATTTCCTCAGAAGGACTGATGACTAACGAATAACGATTTTGCATATTTTTAAATACTATCGATGATTTTTTTAGTGTTTTAATTGAATGTTTTCTAATTCCAAATTCAATTGAGTTCGTTCTCGGTCGAGTGATTCCAGTTCGTCTTGCAAAAGCTTGAGTTTGGTTTGGATAATGTTGATTTCGTTATTCTTTTCCTCTTCTGTTCTAAAAAAATGAAATTGATTTGCTTTAACCAATTCATTTTTAGTTGCTTCAAAAAGATTTTGTTTTTCAGTATTCTCAATCTGAATTTCAGCCAGTCTTTTAGTAATTATTTCTTTTTTTTCTTTGATGATACGTTCTTTTTCGAGTCTTTGCTGTTCGGCAAGTTGTTCTTTTTGGGCTTTAATTTCTTCTTCCTGCAATAGAAATTGACGATTTTCCCTTTCGGTTTTATTGTTTCTTGCTTCTAATTCCTGTTTTCGATTTTCGTTAATAAAATTTAAAGTAAAACTTCCAATTACCAGTAAAGTTAAAAACGCAAACAAATAGAATCGTCCTTTGTTCAGCACCATAATTTTGTTGCTTTTTTCTTTGCTTTTGGGAGTTGGCGAATTGCTTTTAAAAGGAGGCGGAGTTACTTTTAACAGCGTTTGAAGTTCCTCGATTTCGCCTGCAGTTTTCCAATCGGGCATTCCGGAAAACCATACCGGTGTTGCGGCAGTAATTTGTTTTTCCTCTAATTCGGTTAAACTAAATGGACCGCTGCTCTCCACACCGTTATGTAAATAATATTTTTTCATTACAGATAAGTTTGTGTAAAATTATATTGATTAACCCAAAAACAAAAAATATGCCGTAGAATTTTATCTGCTTTTGAAGAAGTGTTAAAAAGAATAAAGCTTTTAATAATACAATCTGAAATCAAGGAATTTACAAAGAGCATAATGTTTTTGATGCAATTCTTCCACATTTTCAATAGGATCGTCAGAATCCTGAAAGAGACTAAAAAATACTCTGTCAAGATGAATACTGTCCACTTTGCTATGTTTAATTCCGTATCCCGAAATCGCTTTGGCATTAGTAATATCTAAAAAATATTGTGCTTCATCTTCGGTTAAATCCAGAATTTTTTTATTCGAAAAATGGATGATTTTACCTTTTAATTTTCCTTCAAATATTTCGGCAATTTCTTCCAGACTGTAATAATAATCGTGTAGGCAAATGTTGTTTTGCTGACCGGGCATCACCAGATAAATGATTTCGTAATCTTTAAAATGCTCGTCATAAAGCAGGGCGTTCAAACTTTCTTCCAGTCCTTCAATGGTGTCGCAAGTTTTGTAAATACTAGCAATTTCGTGAGAAAAAGCAAGCGTTTCCAAATTTTTGACCACTTCAGTTTCTATTAAATGATCTATATCCGGAACGGCTTCCAGGCAAAAGATAAAATTCTCATTTTCCATAAATAACACTAGCTTTTTAAAGCCGTAAAAGTATGATTTATTTGTTTTCTTTTGGTTTAGCAACATCTATAAAAGATAGCTTTTTTTTCTTAAGTGCTTTTATAATTGTTGTTGGTCGAAATTATATGTTTAGAAAATTATTAAGTTTTAAATTTATACTTTAACTTAATTGAATAACTTAAGAAAAAGTGTAAATACTAATGAAAAAACTATTCTTATTATTAAATTTCTTTTCGATATTTTACTTTGTTCATAGCCAGGAATTAATTAATGAACCCAAGCCTTTTGGACCAGTACCTACACAAAAACAGCTCGACTGGCAGGAGATGGAATTTTATGCTTTTATCCATTTTTCATTAAATACTTTTACAAATAAAGAGTGGGGTTTTGGAGATGAATCACCACAATTATTTAGTCCAACAGATTTAGATGTACGGCAATGGGCGCGAATTGTTAAAGATGCCGGAATGAAAGGAATTATTTTGGTAGCAAAACATCACGATGGATTTTGTTTATGGCCGTCGGCATATACTGAACGTTCGGTGAAAAATTCACCTTGGAAAAATGGAAAAGGAGATGTGGTCAAAGAATTAGCCGAAGCATGTAAAGAGTACAATCTTAAATTAGGACTTTATCTTTCTCCCTGGGATCGTAATCATCCACAATATGGTAAGCCGGAATACATTACTTATTTCAGAAATCAATTGAAAGAATTGTTGACTAATCATGGAGACGTTTTCGAAATGTGGTTTGACGGAGCTAATGGTGGCGATGGTTATTATGGAGGAGCTAATGAAATCAGAAAAATAAATACGATGGAATATTACAATTGGGAAGAAACCTATAAAATGATTTATAATCTGGCACCTAATACTTTGGTTTGGGGAATTGGTCCTTCAGAAGCCAGATGGATAGGAAATGAAGATGGTTATGCTAATAAAACCAATTGGAGTCTTTTACGTCAAAAAGATGATTTAGCAGGAAAAGTACATTATACGGAATATATGTCGGGACATGAAGATGGAGAAAAATGGGTATCCGGTGAAGCAGATGTGTCTATAAGACCAGGTTGGTTTTATCATGCTGCTGAAGATGATAAAGTACGTTCATTGGATGAACTGGTAGATATTTATTATAAATCAGTAGGGCGAAATGCGAATCTTTTGCTTAATCTTCCGGTTGATAAAAGAGGTTTGGTGAATGAGAATGATGAAAAGCGATTAAAAGAATTAGTAGCAGTTATAAAAGCCGATTTTAAAACGGAATTATTGAGAGGAACGAAAGTTAAAGCTTCAAATATCAGAGATAATAATCGTCTTTTTTCGGCTGAAAATTTGATAGACGGCGATAAAAATACGTATTGGGCTACCGATGACGGAGTTAAAAATGCCAGTATCGAATTTCAATTTGAAAAACCAACAGCAATTAATAGAATATTACTTCAAGAGTATATTAAGCTGGGACAAAGAGTTAAAGCTTTTACTGTTGAAGCTGAAGTAGATGGGGAATGGTTAATTGTAGCAAATGAAACAACTATTGGTTACAAAAGGATATTAAGGATAAACCGTGTAAAGGCGACAGCTTTACGTGTTAGTATTACTAATGCAAAAGCTAATATAGTACTTTCTGAAATTAAGGCTTATAATGCGCCTACTTTTGTAAAAATGCCAATAGTTCAAAGAGATAAAAACGGGGTTGTTACTATGGAAACCATCGGAGGAAATGCAATTTATTATACCGTTGATGGAACAGAACCAACTGAAAAGAGTCAATTATATCAAGGAACTTTTATGTTTGATAAAACTGCAGTTGTAAAAGCTATTGCCAGAAATACTTCAGAGCAAATAAACAGCGCTGTTAAAACCGTAAAATTTGGTCTTTCTAAAACCAATTGGAAAATATGGAAAGTTTCCAGCGGTGATATCAAAGAAGCAGAAAAGGTTATTGATGAGAATCCTGAAACAAATTGGACTTTTGGAGATAGTACCCATAAATTTCCGCAGGAGGTTTTTATAGATATGGGAAAAGTATCAAAAATAAAGGGATTTAGTTATATGCCTTTACAAATGGGAGATCAACTTAATTTAATTTCAAATTATGAGTTTTATACAAGTAAAGATGCTAAAAAGTGGACAAAACAATCAGAAGGAGAATTTTCAAATATTAAAAACAATCCTATAGAACAGTTGAAAATATTTAAAAAGGTTAAAGCGCGATATTTGCGTTTTGTGGCATTATCCGCGATTGGTAAGGGAGAAAGGGTTTCTATAGGGGAGTTGAGTGTGATTGAGGAATAATAGAATAAGGTAAAAAAAGATTAAAAGTTTTAATTGTGTTTTTTGCCGAAGCACAAGGGTTGTTAGTCGAATAAATAATTTTAAGCAGTAAAAGAACAGTAATTTTATCTTAATAATTTAATTCAGCAATAAAATGATTAAGGAAGATATTAATTTCAAAGAAGCAGGAAGGTTTGAAGAAACCCGTTTTGAAAAAATTCACAATGTAATTTTTGACTCTTCAAAAGAGGCTTCATTATTGGTAGCACATGAAATCGCTAATTTGATTCAGAGAAAAGAAGAATTAAATGAACCTTGTGTTTTAGGGCTGGCTACAGGTTCTTCACCTATAAAAGTATATGAAGAATTGGTTAGAATGCATAAAGAAGAAGGTCTCAGTTTTAAAAATGTAATAACTTTTAACTTAGACGAATACTATCCTATGGATAAAGATAATATTCAGAGTTATTATTATTTTATGCATGAACATTTATTTAATCATGTTGATATTCCGGCTGAAAATATTAATATTCCTGACGGAAAAGTTAGTGCCGAAGAATTACGTCAATATTGTATTGATTACGATATGAAAATTAATTCTTATGGTGGTTTGGATTTTCAATTATTAGGAATTGGGAGAACCGGACATATCGGGTTTAATGAACCGGGATCACACGTTAATTCAGCAACCAGAAGTATCACATTAGATCATATTACACGTGTAGATGCGGCACCCGCTTTTTTAGGTGTAGATAATGTACCCCGAAAAGCCATTACTATGGGAATAGGAACTGTTAGAAATGCAAAGAGAATCGTGCTTCTGGCCTGGGGAATCAGTAAGGCTGATATTATCAAAGAAACGATTGAAGGAGAAATATCTTCTCAGGTTCCGGCAACTTATTTACAGGAACATCCAAATACAACTTTTGTTTTAGATACCGAAGCTTCGTCTGAACTAACAAGAGTAAAAACGCCATGGCTAGTTAAATCATGTTTTTGGACAAATGAATTAAAATTGAAAGCAGTCGTTTGGTTAAGTGAACTAACAAGCAAACCAATTTTGAAACTTACCGATAAAGATTATAATGATAATGGAATGTCAGGTTTGTTAGCCGAAGAGGGAACAGCTTATAATTTAAATATTAAGATGTTTAATACCCTGCAACATACTATTACAGGCTGGCCGGGCGGAAAACCTAATGCTGACGATACTTACAGACCGGAACGTTCAACTCCGGCTAAGAAGCGAATCATTATTTTTAGTCCGCATCCGGATGATGATGTGATTTCGATGGGAGGAACATTTGACAGATTGGTAGAACAAGGTCATGAAGTACACATTGCTTATCAAACATCCGGAAATATTGCAGTTTCTAATGAAGAAGCTTTAAAATTTGCAGAAGTTTCTACAGTTCTAAATTCAAAATCTAGCGAATCGGATAGTATTATTAATTTTTTAAAAAATAAATCTAAAAATGATATTGATACTCTTGAAGTTAGAAAATTAAAAGGACTTATCAGACGTAGTGAATCTCTTGGTGCTACAAGGTATTTAGGCGTTCCGGATGAACAGGTTCACTTTTTGAATCTTCCATTCTACGAAACCGGTACTGTAAAGAAAGGGAACCTTACCGATGCAGATATTGATATTATGTGTAATCTTATTGAAGAGGTAAAACCACATCAAATTTATGCTGCCGGAGATTTAGCCGATCCGCATGGAACTCACAAGGTTTGTTTGGATAGTTTGTTTGAGGCTTTAAAGCGACTAAAAAGCAAAAGTTTTATGGATGATTGTTGGGTTTGGTTGTATCGTGGTGCCTGGCATGAGTGGGAAACTTATGAGATTGAAATGGCGGTGCCAATGAGTCCTGATCAGGTTCTTAAAAAACGTTATGCTATTTTCTATCATCAATCTCAAAAAGATGGTGTGATGTTCCAAGGAGATGATTCCCGCGAATTTTGGGTAAGAGCTGAAGACAGAAACAGAGCGACAGCTAAAAAATATAATGATTTAGGATTAGCCGAATATGCGGCAATTGAAGCGTTTAAACGCTATCATTTTTAACTTTTCTTTTAACTAGATATAGATAACATTTGTTTGGTTGGTTATTTATATTGAAAAAGCAACCTGAAAAGGTTGCTTTTTTTATTAGTGTTGTTTTATAATTTATATAGAAGCATTTAATATTCGTTGTTTCACTTCGTCTATATAAGAACGACCTATAACATATCGAAGGCCTTCAATTTCAATGCTATTTCCTTCAACAGCATCAATTTTATCAATAGCAATGGTATAGGAACGGTGGATTCTTAAAAAATCTTTTTCGGGTAGCAAACTGGTAAAGTCTGATAATGTACTGTGAATAATATATTTACCTGTTGTGGTGTTGATTTTTAAATAATCCTTCAGGCTTTCGATGACTAAAATTTCATTTAAAAAAATCTTCTTCATCCTTTTTTTGTCAATTTTTACAAAAATAAATGGATTCTCTTTACTATTATCGATAGCTATTCTACTAGTAGTATCAAGCCTTTTGTGGACTTTGTTTATTGCTTTCATCAATCTGGGAAATTCAATTGGTTTTACCAGATAATCTAAAACATCTAATTCGTAGGTTTCAATAGCAAATTCACCATAGGCGCTCGTAATAATTAACAAAGGCGGATTTTCTAAACTTTTTATAAAATTAATACCATCTAAAACAGGCATATTGATGTCTAAAAAAATGACATCGACCGAATTGTTTTTTAAAAAATTGAGCCCTTCAATAGGGTTACTAAAGGAATTTATAAATTCTAATTCTTCAATTTGTTCAATATAATTTTTAATGACATTAATTGCTAATGGTTCATCATCTATTATTAGACATTTAATTTTCATATGTAATTTTTAGGGTCAAAATAATCGGAAAGTTTGTTAGCTGAATTTTGAAAGTTTGTTTATGAAACTTTGATTTTTAGCTTTACTACAAAAATATTATTTTTATTCTTAATTGACAGTTTATAATCATTTTTGTTGTAACCTAATTCCAATCTTTTTTTAACATTTTCGATACCTATTCCGCTTGATTTGTTCAATTTATCTACATGATTCGTTACTGTAGGCATCGGGTTTGATACCGAAAAATAGAGATAATCTTCTTTGATTTTAAAATTGATATCGATTTTAACATTTCCCACATTTTTATTAGCACCATGTTTGAAAGAATTTTCTATAAAGGTCAGTAAAAGCATAGGAGAAATCTCTTTATCTTGGATATCACCAGAAATATACATATTGACTTCCAGTCTCTCATCATGTCTGATTCGCTCCAGGTCTAAGTAATTTTGAATGCAAAGAATTTCATTTTCTAAACTTTGTTTTTTACTCTGTGTTTCATAAAGCATATACCGCATTAGTTCAGATAACTTCAAAATAATTTTAGGCGTTTTATTTGATTTTTCGACTGATAAGGAATAAATATTATTTAAGGTGTTGAAGAAAAAGTGTGGGGAAATTTGTGATTTTAAAAATAAGAGTTCGGTTTCTAATTGTGATTTTTCCAAATCGGTTACTCTTTTATGTTCTTCTAAAAAGTCAAATGTAATTTTAATAGCCGTGACAAAAGTGATTACGTAAAGCTCTCCCAGCATCATATCGATACAGTAATTGAGGGAAAGGCTGTCCATGTATTCCGGACCTTCCGGCCAAACATTGTGATTAATTAAAAAATAAGTAAGATTAAATTTTACCACAACCATAAGAAATATAACAGCCAGCAGGGTAATTATATAAAAGACATATTTTTTTCGAAATAACAAATAAGGCATTAAGATGAAAATATTCAAATAACAAAGACTCATGTGAATAGGGAAACCTAATAAGTTTGTCTTTAAAGAATAGAGATAATCATTAAAATAACTGCCCCATCTAAAGGTGTTAAATATAAAATAGACTATCCAAAAAAGTACATGGTAGCGCAGTGGTAATCGGTATAATTTGTTATTGTTAAAAAGCATAAAAAAATGGATTGTTTATTCGTTTTTTTTGATGTTTAGCTAAGTTTATATGTCATCCGTCTAAATTAATTTCAGTAGAAATCAAATTTATCTAAATTTAAAGTTAAATTAAAGATTGTTTGATATGAGGAAATTCGGAATCGTTATTTTAGGTGTAATTCTGGTCGCGGGTTGCAGGGTAAATATAGACAAAAATAAACATAAAAATGTTTTTTTAACGCGTCATGTTGATCCTTTAATAGGTACTGGAGGACACGGTCATACTTATCCGGGAGCAACGGTTCCTTTTGGAATGGTACAGCTTAGTCCTGATAATGGAATTTCAAGTTGGGATTGGTGTTCGGGTTATCATTATTCCGATTCGATTGTTGCCGGATTTAGTCATTTGCATTTAAGCGGTACAGGAATTGGTGATTTAGCTGATATTCTTTTGATGCCAATCAATAAAAAAATTGAATTAACAACTAAAGCTACTTCCAGAGATTCATTATCCTATAAATCTACTTATTCTCATAAAAATGAAACTTCTAAACCGGGTTATTATCAGGTTTATTTAAACGATTCTAAAATCAATGTTGAATTAACAGCTTCGCAAAGAACCGCTTTTCATAAATATACTTTTAAAGATAAAGATTTACAATCCGTAATTATCGATTTAGGTTTTGCTATCAATTGGGATAAGGCTACCAAAACCGAAATTACCATTGAAAATGAAACGACAATAAGTGGTTATCGTTACAGTACAGGTTGGGCTAAAAATCAAAAAGTTTATTTCGTAGCTCAATTTTCAAAACCTATTTCTAAATGGGGATTAGTTGCTGATGAAAAGAATGTAGCCGGCATAAATGCTTCAGGAGAAAAAACAATTGCACAATTGTTTTTTGATAATAAAAATTCAAATGAATTATTGGCTAAAGTAGCACTGTCTTCAGTGAGTGTAGCTAATGCTAAAGATAATTTAGATGCCGGAGGTTTTAATTTTGAGAAAGTAAAATCAGAAGCTCAAAAAAACTGGAATCACTCTTTGTTTACAATTGAAGTGGAAACCACGGTTGATTCTCTTAAAACAATTTTTTACACAGCTTTGTATCATGCTCAATTAGCGCCGGTGACTTATAGCGATAAGAATGGTCAGTTTAGAAGAGAAGACGATACCATTCTTACAGCTAAAGATTATACTGCTTATTCTACTTTGTCACTTTGGGATACTTTCAGAGCTGAAAATCCATTGTTGACTTTACTTGCTCCAGATAGGGTTTCGGATATTATCAATTCGATGTTGGCCTATTATGAAACAAAAAAAATATTGCCCGTTTGGACTTTATATGCTAATGAAACCAATACAATGACTGGGTATCATGCGATTCCTGTAATTGTAAATGCTTATAAAAATGGTATTAAAGGTTTTGATGCTGAAAAAGCATTTGAAGCTATGAAAAATACTATGATGCAAAACGAACGTGGTTTGGATTTGTATAAAAAATATGGTTTCATTCCTTATAATCTATTAGATGAGTCGGTTACAATTACTTTAGAATATGCTTACGATGATTGGTGTGTGGCTCAAATGGCTAAAGCTTTGGGTAAAGAAGATGATTACAACTATTTTCTAAAACGTTCAAAAGCCTACGAATTTTTATTTGATGCGAAATCTGGATTTATGCGAGGAAAAGCAGCTGATGGAAAAACATGGAATCCTTCTTTTGACCCAAAACACTCTAATCACAGAGAACATACTGATTATACTGAAGGGAATGCCTGGCAACACAGCTGGTTTGTACCACATGATGTAAATGCTTTTATCAAATTACACGGTGGAGATCAAAAATTCTCTCAAAAATTAGAACAATTGTTTACTGAAAGTTCAGAGATTACCGGAAATAATGTTTCGGCTGATATTTCAGGTTTAATTGGGCAATATGCTCACGGGAATGAACCGAGTCATCACATTGCTTATATGTTTAATCACGCTAATCAGCCGTGGAGAACACAATATTGGGTTCGACATATTTTAGATACACAATACAATACAACTCCTAATGGATTAAGCGGAAACGAAGATTGTGGACAAATGTCGGCTTGGTATATTTTTAGTTCAATGGGATTGTATCCAATGAATCCTGCCTCGGGTGAATATGAAATTGGTAGTCCAATTTTTGAAAAAACAACTATAAAGCTTCCGGAAGGTAAAAGTTTTACTATTGAAGCTGAAAATGTTTCTGCCAAGAATTTTTACATACAATCGGCAACACTTAATGGTGTTGAATTTAACAAAACAACAATTACGCATCAACAGCTATTACAAGGTGGAACATTACATTTTGTTATGGGGTCTGAGCCAAACAAAAATTGGGGATTAACTAAATAACAAAATGAAGCATGGATAGCATAGATGTATCGATAATCGTTTTTTACATCCTATTAACAATAGGAATCGGAATTTGGATTTCACGAAAAGCCTCTAAGGGTCTTGATGATTATTTTTTAGGTGGAAATTCGATAAAATGGTATTATTTAGGATTAAGTAATGGTTCGGGAATGTTTGATGTTTCCGGAACGGCCTGGATGGTTGGTGTACTATTTTTATATGGTATTAAAAGTTTCTTTTTAATGTGGCTTTGGCCTATTTGGAATCAGGTTTTTGTGATGATGTTTTTGGCCATTTGGATCAGAAAATCCAATACCATGACAGGATCTGAGTGGATTTTGACCCGATTTGGGAATGATAAAGCAGGGAGAGCTTCGCATATTATTGTTGCTGTTTTTGCTATTGTATCAACAATTGGTTTTATTGCTTACTTCTTTGAGGGAATCGGTAAGTTTATGACTATCATTTTACCTTGGGATTTAGCCATTCATTTAGGTGATTTTTCTTTATTGACTTCAGAACAAAGTTATGCCTTATTAGTTATTTTTCTAACTACAATTTATACTATCAAAGGAGGAATGTTTTCTGTTGTAGCCACTGAGGTTTTACAATATGGTATTATGGTTGTTTCAGGATTATTAGTAGCTGGTTACACTTTGGTTACCTATACAGATATTCAAATTAGTTCGGTGATTACAGAAGAGTGGAAGAATGTGTTTTTCTCGCCTGAACTTGGTCCGCACTGGGGTGAAAAATTTCAAACTTTTAATAATTTGATAGATTCTGAAGGCTATAAAATGTTTGGAGCCTTGGTTGGAATGTCTTTATTTAAAGGCTTTTTTGCCAGTATTGCAGGACCTACACCAAGTTATGACTTGCAACGTATTCTTTCTACCAAATCAGTTAAAGAAGCGGCTTATATGAGTGGATTTACTAATTTGATTTTGTTTATTCCTCGCTACCTTTTAATTGCCGGAATTGTAGTAATTGCATTAGTAACAATGGCTCCTGAAATGAATTTAAATCCAAATTTAAGTGGTGCTGATTTAGAGGTTATTATGCCAAAAGTAATTAATTTTCAAATTCCGGTTGGGATTAAAGGTTTGTTATTAGCGGGTTTATTAGCTGCATTTATGTCTACTTTCTCAGCATTTGTAAATGCCGGTCCGGCTTACATTGTAAATGATTTGTATAAAAAATATTTTAAACCAAATGAAACTAGTGAGCATTACATCAAAGTGAGCCAAATTGCTTCTTTTTTAGTAGTAGGTTTAGGCGTTTTTATGGGATTTTTTGCAGAGTCAATTAATTCACTGACCTTATGGATTACTAGTGCTCTTTTTGGAGGTTATGTGGCAGCTAATTTCCTTAAATGGGTTTGGTGGCGTTTCAATGGTTGGGGGTATTTTTGGGGAATGTTCTCCGGATTGATTATTGCTTCCTTAGAATTTGTCTTGGAACAAAATAAAGGAAGTTTCGCTCAGGGAACTTTATTACATACTTTATCTGAGATGCAGGCTATTTATTTGTTCCCAATTATTCTTGCTTTTTCAGCATTAGGATGTGTTTTAGGAACCTATTTCAGCCAGCCAACCGATATGGAAGTTTTAAAATCTTTTTACACTAATGTTAGGCCTTGGGGATGGTGGAAACCGGTATATGACTTATTGAAAAAAGAAGAGCAGGATTTTGAAAAAAATAATGATTTTATAATGGATATGTTTAATTGCCTTGTTGGTATTATTTGGCAATCTAGTATGATAGTTTTACCAGTTTACTTTATTATTCGTGATTATCCAAAAACGATTGTTTCGTTAGTTGTTTTCTTAGTAACCACAGTAATTTTAAAATATACCTGGTTAGATAAGGTTCGAAAAATTCAAGATTAAATTAAAATTGACGATAGAATTTAATCAAATAGCATTAAAAGATTTAACAAAAAAGAATAAACAAAATATATAAAAAATGAGTACAATTCCTTGGCAAGACAGACCCGAAAATAACAATGACATTATGTGGAGATATGCAGAAAATCCCATAATTGAAAGATATGCTATTCCTTCATCGAACAGTGTTTTTAATAGTGCTGTAGTTCCTTTTGGAGATGGTTTTGCGGGTGTTTTCAGATGTGATAATAAAGCGGTGCAAATGAATATTTTTGCAGGTTTTAGTAAAGACGGAATCAATTGGGATATTAACCATGAACCCATTGTAATGCAGTCTGGAAATACCGAAATGATTGAATCTGCCTATAAATACGATCCACGTGTGGTGTTTATTGAAGATCGTTATTGGATTACTTGGTGTAATGGATATAACGGACCTACAATTGGTATTGGTTATACTTTTGATTTTGTAGAATTTTTTCAATGCGAAAATGCCTTTTTACCTTTTAACAGAAATGGAGTTTTATTTCCTCAAAAAATTAATGGAAAATACGCCATGTTAAGTCGTCCAAGTGATAATGGTCACACTCCTTTTGGCGATATTTGGATTAGTTTTAGTCCGGATATGAAATATTGGGGAGAACATCGTTTAGTAATGAAGCCAACGCCTTTTGAAGATAGTGCTTGGCAATGTACTAAAATTGGTGCAGGACCTATCCCAATTTTGACAGATGAAGGTTGGTTAATGATTTATCACGGTGTAATTAATACTTGTAATGGATTCCGTTATGCGATGGGAGCTGCTATCTTAGATACAGAACAACCTGATAATGTAAAATACAGAACACAACCTTATTTATTAGGACCAGCGGTAAATTATGAGCAGGTAGGAGATGTGCCAAATGTAGTTTTCCCGTGTGCTGCTTTACATGATATAGAAGAAGATAAATTAGCGGTATATTACGGAGCTGCTGATACCGTAGTTGCTATGGCATTTGGAAAATTAAGCGAAGTAATTCAGTTTACAAAAGATAATAGCTTGTAAAAAGTATGATTAGTAAAATTAAAAGTATTGTGTTTGTTTTAGGTTTCATTTCCTCTATTGGTTTTGCCCAATCCAAAGGAATTGTACCCAAAAACTATGTAGCTTACAAAACATCAGAAAAAATCCAAATTGACGGTGAAGAATCAGAAACTTCATGGTCAAAAGCAGAGTGGACAGATGCTTTTATTGATATTGAAGGTGTTGATAAACCTAAATACAATACAAAAGTAAAAATGCTTTGGGATGATAAAAATTATTATATCCTGGCAAAAATTCAAGAGCCACATGTTTGGGCAAATTTGAAACAACACGATACCATTATATTTTACAATAATGATTTTGAAGTTTTTATTGATCCTGATGGTGATACTTTTAATTATTACGAATTAGAAATCAATGCTTTGAATACGGCTTGGGATTTGTTTTTAACCAAGCCTTATCGTGAAAAAAATGTTGTGCTTAATGATTGGAATAATACGGGATTACAATCGGCGGTAAAAATTCAGGGGACTTTAAATAATCCTGCTGATACAGACGAAGGTTGGACTTTAGAAATTGCAATTCCATGGACTTCATATCAAAAATCTTTTGGAGAAGATAATGTTCCAAGAGATAAATTCTGGAGGGTGAATTTTTCCAGAGTAAATTGGCAACACGATATTGTAAACGGTAAGTACGAACGCAAAAAAGATGCCTCACGTAAATATTTACCGGAATACAATTGGGTTTGGTCACCACAGGGTGTTATTAACATGCATGAACCTGAAAAATGGGGATATGTATATTTTACTTCTGAAGAAATTGGAAATAAAGTAACTTTTACAATTCCTCAGGATGAAAAAATTAAATGGAAATTGTTCGAATTGTACAGAGCGCAAAAACAATATTTAGCCAAAAATAGAAAATGGGCAGTAGCAATTAATCAATTAACAAAAAGTGTGATTAAAGTTGGTACAAATATTATAACTCCTAAATTAGAGAACCATAGTTTTGGTTGGAATATATCAGTAAAAAGTCCTTTTTCAAGCAAAACTTTTATCATCAAAGAAGATGGTCAGTTTATAGAGAAATGATCCCGTTTAATGTAAATAAAAAGCATAATAAAAGAATGAAATTAAGTCTTTACATAGTGATTATCAGTTGTTTTTTTGCTTGTTCTTCTTTAGATACAAAAAAGAAAAATGAACCTAAAAATTCTAAAATAATTGGTTACGTTGCAGGTTATGAGGATTTTGATCCGGCTAAAGTAGATGCGACTAAATTAACTCATGTTAATTATGCTTTTGCAAATATTGTAAATGGCAATGTTCAGTTTGAATTAGCTACTGATGATGCTAAAATCAAAGCATTGATGGGACTTAAAAAGCAAAATCCTTCATTGAAAGTCTTATTTTCAATAGGTGGATGGGTTTGGTCTGATCAGTTTTCTAATGTTGCTGCATATCAAAATTCGAGGGAACAATTTGCAAAAAGTGCGGTACAATTGATGAAAAAATACGGATTTGACGGAATTGATATTGATTGGGAATTTCCCGGACAAAGAGCGGAAGACAATGTGTTCAGACCATCCGATAAAGACAATTTTACGTTGTTACTAGCCGAATTACGTAAACAGTTAGAAATACAAACCACTTCAGATAAGGTTCATTATTTATTAAGTATTGCTTCGGGAGCTGATCAAAATTATTTAGATCATACCGATTTAAAAGCGGCTCAAAAATGCCTGGATTACATTAATATCATGGGTTATGATTTTTATAATGGTTGGATGTATCAAACCGGACATCATGCTAATTTAAATGCTTCAAAATTTGAAAAATTTGGTGGAGATAATTTGACTAAAACAGTTGATGCCTATTTGAAGACAGGAATAACTGCCGATAAAATCGTTGTTGGGATTCCTTTTTATGGAAGAAAATGGTCTAAAGTAAATCCACAAAATAACGGTTTGTATCAATCGGCGCAAACAGGTGCAGAGATTATCGCTTATTGGAAAATTAAAGAAGAAATAGCTACCGGAAAATACAAACAGCTTTATGATGAGTCGGCAAAAGCTTCTTATTTGTGGAATGAAAAAGACGGCATTTTTATTTCTTATGAAACACCAAATGAGATTGAATTGAAAGCAAATTTTATTAAAACTAAAGGTTTAGGTGGAGCTATGTTCTGGGAATATAGTTTGGATAGTAAACAAGAATTACTGGATACGCTTTTTGAAAACATGAAAAAATAGTTTTAAGAATAACAAAAAGAAAAATTAATTATGAAATATATTCAACTATTATTTTTAGGATTAATCATCACGGCTTGTTCGAATAAGATAATCCAAAATTCAGAAGTGAAACATAAAGCAAAAGATTTTGAATTTGGAGTTTGGATTTCAGCCGATGCTAAACGTAGTGACGAATCTTATAGTGTTGAATTTAAAAAGTACCACGAAGCGGGTATTGATGAGGTTTTAATCAACACGGGTACAAGTCCTGAGTTGTTGAAAAGATTAGTTCCATTGGCTAAAAATGAAGGATTACGAGTTCATGCCTGGATTATGACTATGAATCGTCCAGGGGATAAAGTTGCCTTACAACATCCAGATTGGTATATGGTGAGCCGAAGCGGGAAATCCTGTTTTGATGATCGTCCGTATGTAGATTATTATCAGTGGCTGTCTCCAAGTCATCCAGAAGCTCGCCAGCATATTTATGATTTATTAGAAGGACTGGCTAAAGTAGAAGGTGTAGAAAGTGTACACTTGGATTATATTCGTTACCCTGATGTTTTTTTGCCAATTGGTTTGTTGCCAAAATATAATTTGGTTCAAAATACTGAATTACCAGATTATGATTTTGATTATTCAGATGCCAGTGTCAATGCATTTATAAAGGAATTTGGTAGAGACCCAAGAAAAATCGAACATCCTGAAATTGATATGGAATGGAAGCAATTTCGTTTGAACCAAATAAGAAATGTAGTCAATCATGCTTATGAAATTGCCCATAAATATGGAAAAACTCTAACTGCAGCAGTATTCCCTTATCCGGAAATGGCTGATCACATGGTGCGACAACGTTGGGATAAATGGGATATTGATGAGGTTTATCCAATGATTTATCATAACTTTTACAATGAAGGAATTAATTGGGTAGGTTTTGCTACTCAACAAGGAGTGACTGATTTAAAAGGAAGAATCACAAAAGTTAATACAGGAATTTATATTCCCGGAATAGAAAATGATGCTGATTTAAGAAAAGCGATCCTGACAGCTAAAGAAAACGGCGCTAAAGGTGTAGCATTTTTTGATGGAAATGCCATATCTGATGCATATTTGAAAGTAATCAAAACTACTAAAGAAAGTCTAAAATAAATTGCAAACTAAATCTAATTACTAACTCAATCTAAGACTATGTCAAACAGAAGAAATTTTATTAAAAAAACTACTTTAGGAACCATAGGCTTAGGTACTTTTATAGGAGTCAATGGAATGACTACGCCAGAGACTCCTTTAAAAAGTGCTTCAAAAAAAGTCAAAAAACCTGTTGTTATTTCGACTTGGAATCATGGTTTGCCAGCTAATGAGGAAACTTGGACGCAAATTAAAGCGGGAAAAAAAGCTTTAGATGCGCTTGAAGCTGGCTTGAGAATTCCAGAGGCTGATCCTAAAGTACGAAGCGTTGGTTATGGAGGCTATCCGGATCGTGAGGGAAAAGTAACTTTGGATGCCTGCATTATGGATCATAACAGCAATTGTGGTTCAGTATCTTTTTTAGAAGGGATTATGCATCCCATTTCGGTAGCTAAAAGAGTTTTAGAGAACACACCACATGTAATGTTGTCTGGATCTGGAGCGTTACAGTTTGCACTTTCTGAAGGATTTAAAGTGGAAAATCTATTAACTCCTGAAGCCGAAAAAGATTGGAAAAAATGGTTAGAAGAATCTAAATACAAACCCGTTATCAATTTTGAAAATCATGATACTATTAGTATGTTGATGGTAGATGAAGACGGAAATCTTGCCGGAGGTTGTACGACTAGCGGAGCGGCCTGGAAAATGCATGGACGTGTCGGTGACTCCCCAATCATCGGTGCGGGACTTTTCCTGGATAATGAAGTAGGAGCTGCAGCTGCAACCGGTTTAGGTGAAGCCGTAATTAGAACCGCCGGTAGTGCTATGGTGGTTGAATTAATGCGTCAGGGGAAATCGCCATATGAAGCTTGTAAAGAAATTACGGAACGAATTTATGAGAAACATAAAAACCACCGTGATATGGAATATCTACAAGTTGGATTTATTGCATTAAATAAAAATGGGGAACATGGAGCTTACAGTTTGCGTTCCGGTTTCAATTACGCTATTTGCGATGATGAAAAAGGAAATCGAATGGAAGACGCAAAGTTTAAAATGACTTGGGATAAATAATTTTACAGTCCTTAAAAATAAATACAAAGCCAAATACAGCATATAGAAGCCTTTTAAAATAAATAACTTATGAGAATAATTAAAACTACGATTGCCTTGTTTTTACTTCTGATTACGACTTCGGTTGTGGCACAGGAAGACATAGCTATTATACCTAAACCTGCTCAAACTGTAGTTAAACAAGGAAAGTTTCAATTTTCTTCAAGTACTAAATTCATTGTAAAAGGGGATGCACAAAAGGAAATAGCAGCGGCATTGATTGCTAAATTTCAATTGGCAGCAGGATGGAAACCTCAAATTTCAAATAAGAAACCTAAAAATAATTTTATCGAATTTAAAGTTGATAAAAACCTAAATAGAGAAGCTTATAAATTAGAAGTTACTTCAAAAAGTATCGTCATAACAGCAAAGGAAAATGCAGGTTTTATTTATGCTTTAGAATCCATCCGACAATTATTACCTACCGCAATTGAAAGTAAAAAAACAGTTGCTAATGTAAATTGGTCTGTTCCTAATGTGAGTATTATCGATGAACCTCGCTTTCAGTGGAGAGGTTTAATGTTGGATTTATCCCGTCATTTTTTTGATAAATCATATATAGAAGCTACAATTGACCGTTTGGCAATGCTAAAAATGAATGTATTGCATTTGCATTTGGTTGACGATCAGGGATGGAGAATGGAGATTAAAAAATATCCAAAATTAACCGAAGTTGGTGCTTGGCGTGTTAATCAGGAAAATCTAATATGGAATGCGCGATTAACGACAAATCCTGATGAAAAGGGAACTTATGGCGGATTTTTAACTCAGGAAGAACTGAAAGAAATTGTAAAATATGCTCAAAAGAAAAATATCGAAATCATTCCTGAAATCGAAATGCCGGCACACGTAAGTAGTGCTATTGCTTCTTATCCTGAATTGGGTTGTTTTAATCAAAGAATTGGAGTTCCATCAGGTGGACTTTGGCCATTAACTGATATTTATTGTGCGGGTAAAGAAACGACTTTTGAATTTTTACAAAATGTAATTGATGAAGTAATTGCCATTTTCCCTTCGAAATATATTCATATCGGTGGCGATGAAGCTACTAAGACTAATTGGGAAAAATGTCCTCATTGTCAAAAAAGAATTAAGGAGGAACATTTGAAAGATGTCCATGAATTACAAAGTTATTTTGTAAAGCGTATGGAAAAATACATCAATTCAAAGGGAAAAAGAGTTATAGGATGGGATGAGATATTAGAAGGTGGTTTAGCTCCGGATGCTACAGTAATGAGTTGGAGAGGTACTAAGGGCGGAATTGAAGCTGCTGATCAAGGTCATGATGTAATTATGACACCTGAAAATCCTTGTTATTTTAATTTTTATCAAGGTCCTCAAAACGAAGAACCTTTGGCCTTTAATGCTTACAATTTTTTAAATGAAGTCTATAAATTTGATCCTGTAGTTGACTCTATGTCACCAAAAGAAGCTGCACATGTTTTGGGTGGACAGGCTAATTTGTGGGCAGAATATCTGGCTACACCAAAGGATTCAGAATACATGATTTTTCCAAGGTTGGCTGCTTTGTCTGAAACACTTTGGAGTCCAAAAGATAATCGTAGCTGGAATGATTTTACTTCACGATTATTCCCTTTATTAAAACGTTACGATTATTTAGGAATCAATTATTCAAAGAGTGCTTATTTGGTAACAGCAACTTCAACAGCTGATTTAGCTAATAAATCAATAAAAATTGAATTAAAAAATGAGTTTCCTAATCCAGATATTCGTTATGTTTTAGGTGATAAAAGTATTGAAGTTGATGCAGTAAAATATGTGAAACCAATTGAAATAAAAGAATCTACCGTTTTAAAAGCTTCTTTATTTCAGGATAATAAACCAGTTGGTAAAACATATACTGATTCTATTGTTTTTCACAAAGCCTTTGCTAATAAGGTAAAATACAATACGCTTTACAATTCAAATTATAAAGGAGATGATTACACTCTAGCAAATGCTATTCGTGGAAGCAAAAATTTCCATGACGGACAATGGCAGGCTTGGTTAGTTGACGATATGAATGTGGTGATTGATTTAGAAACGACAAAAACAATTAGTGAGGTTGCTTTGGGTTCTTTAGAAAATCAAGGTGCCGGAATCTATTTTCCTACTGAGATCAAAGCATTTGTATCCACAGATGGAATTAATTATAAAGAAGTTGGGAAAGTTGAACACCCATTTGCTATCAATTCTTATGTAGAATTAAAAGATTTTAAAATAAACTTTAAACCTACTGCAGCAAAATTTGTAAAAGTAGTAGCTACAAATTTGAAAAAAAGTCCTAAAGGAGATAGTTCCTTTATGTTTTTTGATGAAATTGTAGTGAAGTAACTTTCAATTTTAGGTTTTATAAATGTATAATTTGGAACAAAGAATGAACAAACTATTATTTAAATTCGGAATAGTATTAATGTGTTTGATGCCGCTTTTCAATCAGGCGCAAACAAAAGGATTTTCTATCGCTAATGGAGAATTCCAACAGGATGGAAAAATTGTTAAAATACATTCAGGAGAAATGCACTATGAACGTATTCCAAAAGAATATTGGAGGCATAGATTGCAAATGCTTAAAGCCATGGGAATGAATACCGTGGCGACTTATGTGTTTTGGAATTATCATGAAATCGCTCCGGGAATATGGGATTTTAAAACCGGAAATAAAAATTTGGCTGAATTTATTCGCACAGCTAAAAGTGAAGGATTGTATGTGATTTTGAGACCAGGACCTTATGCCTGTGGAGAATGGGAATTTGGAGGTTATCCTTGGTGGTTACAAAATAATCCTGATTTAGTAATTCGTACCAATAATAAAGCCTTTTTAGAAGCTTGTAAAAGCTATTTAGAACATTTGTCTGCCGAAGTAAAAGGACTTTTTTCTAATCAGGGAGGGCCAATTATTATGGTTCAGGTTGAAAATGAATTTGGCTCTTATGTTTCTCAAAGAACAGATATCAATGCTAACGATCATAAGGAATACAAAACGGCTATTTACAATATGTTGAAATCCACTGGTTTTCAGGAGCCTTTTTTTACTTCTGACGGAACCTGGTTGTTTGAGGGGGGAGCTGTTGACGGAGTTTTGCCAACTGCTAATGGAGAATCAAATATTGAAAATTTAAAGAAGCAGGTTGATAAATTTCATAAAGGTCAGGGGCCTTATATGGTAGCGGAGTTTTATCCGGGATGGTTGGATCATTGGGCAGAACCATTTGTAAAAATCGGTTCTGAGGAAATTGCAAATCAAACCAAAAAGTACTTGGAAGCCGGCGTATCTTTTAATTATTATATGGCTCATGGAGGGACTAATTTTGGATTTACTTCTGGTGCTAATTATAATGAAGAAATGGATATTCAGCCTGATATTACAAGTTATGATTACGATGCACCTATTAGCGAAGCTGGTTGGACAACACCAAAGTTTTTGGCTATTCGAGATGTCATGCATAAATTTTCTAAAACAAAATTACCAGCTATACCTGAGAAAATTCCAGTAATAAAATTTCCTAATCAGCCTGTTAAATCCAGTATGGATGTTTTAAGCTGGATTAAAAAGGAAAAAGCAGTTGTAAATGATCAACCCTTGACTTTTGAAAAACTGGGTCAGGGTAATGGTTATGTTTTGTATCGAAAAAGATTCACACAGCCTATTTCTGGAACTTTGAAAATCCAGGGATTAAGAGACTTTGCCACTGTATATATTAATGGATCAAAGGTAGGGGAACTAAACAGAGTTTTCAAAAACTACGAGTTGCCAGTTACCATTCCTTTTAATGGAATTTTAGAAATTTTGGTTGAAAACATGGGACGTATTAATTACGGTGCCGAAATTGTTCACAATACCAAAGGAATTATTTCTCCAGTAGTAATCAATGAATATGAAATTACCGGAGGTTGGGAAATGTATAAAATGCCTATGAGTGAAGTTCCAACAGTTAAAAATGAAACTATCAAATTAGGTCGACCAGTTTTGTATGAATCCATTGTAAACATTGATAAACCGGCTGATACTTTTCTGGATATGTCAGCCTGGGGCAAGGGAATTGTATTTGTAAACGGACATAATTTAGGACGCTATTGGAAAGTAGGACCGCAACAAACCTTATATGTACCAGGTTGTTGGTTGAATAAAGGTGTAAATAGCATTGTAGTATTAGAACAACTAAATGAAAAAGCACAAACCCAATTAACATTTACTGACCAACCGATACTTGAAACATTAAATACAGAGACTAAGTAATAACAGATTTAAGAATTAAAATACGAAAGAATGAAAAAAAGCATAGCAATCATAGCATTATTGTTTTCAGTACAAATCTTTTCTCAAGCCATTTATGAAGATGAGCGTTATGTACCGGAAACCGATCCATTGGTATTGAAAAATTTAGAAGAATGGCAAGGTAAAAAGTTTGGTTTACTAATGCACTGGGGAACTTACAGCCAATGGGGAATCGTAGAATCATGGTCTATATGTCCTGAAGATTATGGCTGGTGTGAACGTAAAAAAGGCAGCAATCCATCAAATTATAATGATTACATAAAAGATTACGAAGGTTTAAGAAAAACTTTTAATCCGGTAAAATTTGACCCAGAAAAATGGGCCAAAGCGGCTAAATATGCTGGTATGAAATACATGGTCTTTACCACAAAACACCATGACGGATTTAATATGTATGATACTAAATATTCTGATTATAAAATCACTAGTAAAGACGTTCCATTTCATTCAAACCCTAAAGCTGACGTTTTGAAAGAAGTTTTCAATGCTTTCAGAACCGAAAAAATCTCAACAGGAGCGTACTTTTCAAAACCAGACTGGCATAGTGAATATTATTGGGATCCATATTTTCCTCCTTTTGATAGAAATGTAAATTACGATCCTGCTTTATACCCTGAAAAATGGCAGAAATATGTCGATTTTACGCATAACCAAATTATGGAAATCTTGACTAACTATGGTAAAGTAGATATTTTATGGTTAGACGGAGGTTGGGTTCGTAAAAGAGACCAAGTAAACATCAAAGAAAACTACGACGAGAAATTTACTGAAAACGAATCTAAAAACGGTTTCATTAAACACAGAGTAGTGGATCAGGATCCTAAAATGGACGAATTAGTAGCCAAAGCTCGTGTTAAACAACCAGGTTTAATTGTGGTAGACAGAGCAGTTCATGGTAAAAACCAAAACTATTTAACTCCAGAAGGACGTGTGCCTGCTAAAACATTGCCTTATCCTTGGGAATCTTGTATTCCTGCTGGCGGAGGATGGTCTTATACTCCAGATGCACAATATTTAACAGGACGTCAGGGGATTCATATGTTAGTTGATATTGTTGCAAAAGGTGGAAACTTATTATTAAACATTGCGCCAAGTCCTGAAGGGGAGTGGGATAAAGCAGCTTATGATTTGTTACAGGCTTATGGTGACTGGATGAAAGTAAACAGCACAGCGATTTACAACTCAAAACCTATTGAGCCTTACAAAGAAGAAAACATCTGTTTTACCCAAAATAAAGCAGGCAATGTATATGCTTTTTATTTAGCTAAAGAAGGAGAAAATAAAATTCCGGCTGAAGTTACAGTAAAATCAATCAGTCCTAAAAAAGGAACTAAGATTACGCTTTTAGGTTCAAAAACGGCGCTAAAATGGACTAAATTTGATAAAGGATTTAAAGTAGTAATTCCTGAAAATTTAAGAAACAATTTGCCTTGTAAAGAAGCTTGGACTTTAAAAATCGAAGCAATAAACCGTTAAGATTGAAACCTATGGTTTTAAAAAATAAAAATATTATTCAGGTAACATGTATTTTGTACATGCTGTTTGTTAAAAGCACTATTTCTGCACAGCAACCGGCTGATTTTGTCAACCCAATAATTGGGACATCCAACTATGGTGCGGCTTTTCCCGGGCCCATTGCACCACGCGGAATGGCAAGTATAAGTCCGTTTAATGTTTCCGGACCACAGAATCTACCTTTGGAAAAAGACAGTCAATGGCTATCCAATCCGTATGTAAATGAGAATACTTTTTTGACAGGATTTAGTCAGGTGAATTTGAGTGGTGTTGGCTGTCCGGAATTGGGTGTTATTTTGTTAATGCCCACCACTGGTGAAGTAGAAATAGATCATTTAAAATACGGTTCTACTTATTCTGACGAAGTAGCCAAAGCAGCTTATTACAGTGTAAATATTGATAAATACAAAGTAAAAGGTGAATTTACTGCTTCTAAGCGTGTTGGTGTAAGCCGATTCACTTTCCCGAAAGGGCAATCGAATGTTTTATTAAATCTGGGAGTTGGTTTAACCAATGAAGAAGGAGCCATGATTAAAGTGGTTTCGAATACTGAAATTGAAGGAATGCGTTCTGTTGGTTCATTTTGTTACAATAGTCCGGAAGATGCTTATCCGGTTTATTTCGTGGCTAAATTTTCGAAGCCTGCAGCCAAATTTGGTGTGTGGAAAAAACCAGCCAAATACAATGGTGTTGAAGGACAATGGATGGGGTACAATGGAAAAGCAAGGATGATGGAAAATACAATCAAAACCGTTGTAGGTGATAGTATTGGAAGTTATTTTACCTATAAATTCGACAAAGAAGAAACGGTTGAAGTGAAAATTGGTATTTCCTATGTCAGTATCGAAAACGCTCGTGAAAACCTGGCAAAAGAAGTAGGAAACAAATCATTTGAAACTGTTTACAAAGAAACCTATGACGAATGGAACGAAGAATTATCTAAAATTGCAGTCGAAGGTGGTTCTAAAGATGACAAAACTATTTTTTACACTGCTTTGTATCACACATTAATTCACCCCAATACTTTAAATGATGTCAATGGAGAATATCCGGAAATCAAAAGAAGTAAAATAGGTAAAACCGGTGGTACTCGTTATACCGTATTTTCATTATGGGATACGTATAGAAATTTACATCAGTTGATGTCTTTGGTGTATCCAAAACAGCAATCAGATATGGTGAAAAGTATGATTGAAATGTACGATGAAAATGGCTGGTTACCTAAATGGGAATTGAATTCAACCGAAACTTTTACGATGGTTGGAGATCCGGCAAGCATTGTCATTGCGGATACTTATCTGAAAGGAATTCGTGATTTTAATGTACAAAAAGCCTACAAAGCGATGCTGAAAGGAGCTGATCAAATGGAAAATAATCCGCTTCGTCCAGGATTGAAAGATTATATCCAAAAAGGTTTTTTAACAACGGATAACAGAGGACCGGTTTCGACAACTCAGGAATATAATATTTCTGATTATGCCATTTCACTTTTAGCGGATGCTTTAGGGAAAAAAGCCGATGCGAAACGATTTAAAGCACGTTCCTTTTCGTATCGAAAATTATTCGATAAAAATTTAAAATTATTTCGACCAAGAATAGCAAATGGCAGTTGGTATGAACCTTTTGATCCAAATTCCGGAGCTAATTTTGAAGAAAATGTTGGTTTTATTGAAGGAAATGCGTGGCAATATAATTTTATGGTTCCGCACGATATCAATGGATTAAAAAAATTGATGGGTGGAGATAAAGCCTTTTCGGCACAATTGCAGAAAATCTTTGATAGCAAACAATTTGATATGGCTAATGAACCGGATATCGCTAATCCTTATTTGTTTAATTATGTAAAAGGTGAGGAATTCAAAGCTCAGGAAAATGTAAAAAGACTGGTACGCGAATATTTCCAAAACAAACCAAAAGGATTACCAGGAAATGATGATACAGGGACCATGTCGGCTTGGTTAGTGTATTCAATGATGGGAATTTACCCAATTGTTCCGGGAGAACCAGTTTATACCATTACAACGCCAATGTTTGATAAAGTAACGATCAAATTAGATTCAAAATATTATAAAAATGACAGTATTGTAATCGAAAAAGAAGTCAATACCGATGGAAAAATCAAAGCAATACAATTGAACGGTAAACCACTAAATAGTTTTTTTATTTCTCATGACAATTTAGTTAATGGAAAGACTTTAAAAGTGATACAGAATTAAAAAATACGCCTAAAATATGTTAGAATTAAAAATTAAAAAAACAGCTATTCTTTTTGTGATGGCTGTTAGTTTTAGTCAAGCTGGCTTTGCTCAGAAAAAATATCCTTATCAGGATTCCAAATTACCTGTTGAGGAAAGAGTAAAAGACCTGTTAAGTCGTATGTCTCTTGAAGAAAAAGTACGTCAGATGGACATGTACCGAGGCGATTTTTTTAAAGAAAAAGAAGATTTTGCCAAGTCTAAATCAGCTGAAAAAATAGGGAAATTAGGAATTGGAGCTATTCATGATCTTTATCCGCGTTCAGCAAAAATGATTAATGACTTACAGACTAATGTCATCAAAGGGAATCGTTGGGGAATTCCGGCTTTAATTATGTGTGAAATGCTTCACGGATATTTAGATGAAGGAAGTACGGCTTTCCCAATGAACATCGGACTTGGTGCAACTTGGGATACTGCATTGATGAAAAAAGTAGGAGGCGTTATCGGAATGGAAGCCCGTGCTCACGGAGTTCATTTTGGTTTTGGACCTAATTTAGATTTAGGGCGTGAACCAAGATGGGGAAGAGTTGCTGAAACTTTTGGTGAAGATGCTTACCTGAATAGTGAAATTGGTTTAGGATTTATCCAAGGATTACAAGGAGACGATTTAAAATCAGATCGTTCTATTATTGCTGAACCAAAGCACTTTGCCGTTCACGGTATTCCACAGGCGGGAGGAAATTCATCGCCAATTTTGGTAGGAGAACGTTCTGCACGTGAAGATCATTTACCTTCTTTCGAAAAAGCCTTTAGAAAAGGTGGTGCTTTAGGAACAATGTGTGCTTATTCTGAATTAGACGGAATTCCTTGTGCTGCAAATCATTGGTTATTAACGGATGTTTTGAGAAACGAATGGGGTTTTAAAGGACTTGTTGTATCCGATTTAGGAGCTATTAAATACATCCAAACGACTCATAAAGTGTCTGATTCTCCAAAAGAAAGTATCCGGGAAGCGGTTTCAGCAGGAGTGGATATGCAGTTTTATGATTTTTCAAATGAATTCTGGCAAAATACAATTATTGAATTAGTAAATGAAAAGAAATTATCAATGGAAAATATTGACCGTGCCGCGGGAGACGTTTTACGTTTGAAATTCTTATTGGGATTATTTGAAAATCCATTTACTGATAAAAATCTAATCAAAGAGCGTTTTCATACCAAAGAAAATCAGGATGTTGCTTTAGAAGCTGCTCAAAAATCCATGATTTTATTGAAGAATGAAAACAATCTTCTTCCATTAAAAAAAGACCTTAAAAACATTGCCGTTATTGGACCAAATGCTAATGCTTCGAGATTGGGAGGTTATTCTCCAAAAAATAGTGTTGGTGTAACTGTTTTTGAAGGAATTCAGCAATTAGTTGGAAAAACAGCTAATGTAGTTTATGAAGAAGGTGTACCCTTGATTATAAAAGGGCAGGCAATTCCTTCTAAATATTTATTTACTTCAGACGGATCTCAAAATGGATTAAAGGGGGAATATTTTAATAATAGAAATTTAGAAGGAACTCCAGCTTTAACTCGTATTGATAGCCAATTAGAGTTTGACTGGCCCTGGGCGCCTGGTGATGGTGTAAATGTGGATGATTTTTCTATTCGTTGGACAGGTTATATTCAATCAGATAAAGCTTTTGACGGATGGTTAGGCTTAAGTTCAGATGACGGAATCAGAATGTGGGTTGATGATCAATTGGTAATAGACAACTGGACAAAAGGAGCAACAAGTATTGTAACGACTCCAAAAAATATTGAAGCAGGTAAAAAATACAAAGTTCGTATCGAAATGTGGGAAGGAGGCTGGGGAGCCAGAGCACATTTACGTTGGAATCTGGAAAAAGTAAACTTACAACCAGCAGTTGAAGCTGCAAAAAAAGCAGATGTTGCCGTTGTTGTTTTAGGAGAATCAAACGAATTAGTTGAAGAAAACAGAGATGTTGCCGATTTGAATTTACACGGAATGCAACAAGAATTGATCGAAGCCATTCAAAAAACCGGAACACCTGTAGTTTGTGTATTATTGAACGGTCGTCCATTATCAACTAACTGGATTGCCGAAAATATTCCGGCTATTATAGAAGGATGGTTTCCAGGAGAGAAAGGTGGTAGAGCAGTAGCTGATGTATTATTTGGTGATTACAATCCTGCTGGAAGATTGCCTATTACAGTTCCTAAATCGGTTGGACAATTACCAATTTATTACAATCAAAAACCATCTGCCATTCACAGATATGTTAGCGAAAGCGAAAATCCATTATTTACATTTGGTTACGGATTAAGTTATACCACTTTTGAATATTCTAATTTAAAATTGAATGCTTCAGAAATTAAAAAAGTTGGTCAAATTAAAGTAGCAGTGGATGTGAAAAATACTGGTGACAGAGACGGTGAAGAAGTGGTACAACTTTACATTAATGATGTTTATAGCAGTACAACAACACCCGAAAAATCATTGAAAGGATTTAAAAGAATATTCATCAAAAAAGGAGAAACGCAACATGTAGAATTTACATTAACCCCAGATGAATTATCCCTTTGGAACAGACAAATGAAAAGAGTTGTAGAACCAGGTGATTTTGAAGTAATGGTGGGAGGGAATTCAACTAATTTACAAAAGATTAAGTTTGTGGTAAAAAAGGATTAATTCTTTTGAATTTCCTCGATAGGGGATTCTTTGAGTTTAATTGTATATTATTTAAAATGGAAAAACAAAACTGTTTTGCGAATAGCAAAACAGTTTTGTTTTTTTATAACTATTTTGACTATTATTTGATATGTTGTTTGTTGTTTTAATATTTATATCTAAAAATGAGTCAGAATAATGAAAAAAAAATAATTTAAATAATATGGTGTTGTTGTATTGTTTTCTTAATAAATATATATTGAAATAAGAATTTTAATGAAAATAACACTGAAATATGACCAACGTCTTTTTAAATTTGTCATTGGTCGAAATTATGAAATACAAACAAATCTTTCTCTTTACATTTAACTAAGTATTAACGCAAGGTTAACTAATTAGAAACAAATTTACTAACTCAAAAACAAAATTATGATTCAAAAGGTATTAAAACTACTGCTTGTATTTTGCTTGTTTGGCTATCAGAGTGCTAAAGCACAAAATACAACAGTTTCGGGGAAAATTACAGACGCTGCAAGTGGGATGAGTCTGCCTGGTGTGAATGTTATTGTGAAAGGAGTTCCTACGGGAGGGGCTTCAACTGATTTTGATGGAAATTTTACCATTAAGGTTCCTTCTAAATCGGCTACATTAGTAGTTTCATTTATTGGTTATAGCACAAAAGAAGTACCGCTTAACGGTGTAAGTTCAATTACAATTACTTTAAGTGAAGATTCACAAAAATTAGATGAAGTAGTAGTTACAGCTTTAGGTATTAAAAGGGAGAAAAAAGCCATTACTTATTCTGCACAAAATGTAAATGTTGATGAGATTTCTCAGGCTAGGTCATTAAACGTTGCCAATTCACTTTCAGGAAAAGTAGCAGGTTTAAATTTTTCAACTACTTCTAATGGTGTAGGTAGTTCTTCAAGAATTACATTAAGAGGTAATAGATCTCTTAATGGAAACAATCAGCCTTTGTATGTTGTTGATGGTGTGCCGTTGAGTAATGGATCAACAGATGGAAATCCTGATATTGATACAGGAGGGACTACACAACCTGATGGTATTTCAAATCTTAATCCGGATGATATTGCTTCTATGACTGTTTTAAAAGGACCTTCAGCAGCAGCATTATATGGAAGCAGAGCCAGTAATGGTGTAATTGTTATTACAACTAAGTCAGGATCGAAAAACAAAGCGATGCAAATTAACATATCTTCTAATTTTATGGCTTCTTCAGCTTATAATTTATTGGATTTGCAAAATCAGTACGGTCAGGGAGAAAGTGGAGTTTATAATGCTACTGCAGAATCAAGTTGGGGAGGAAAGTTAGATGGTAGTCAGGTTTCTGCTTGGCAGTTAGTACGTAATCCAGATTATTCAGGTGCTGCAACTTCAAGTTATGTTGCTCAACCTAATAATGTTAAAGATTTTTTTAAAACAGGTTATAATTTAGCAAATACTTTGTCTATCTCTACAGGCTCAGAAAAGACTCAAGCTTATTTCTCTTATACAAATACGGTTGCCGAAGGTATTGTGGGTGGAAATAAATTAGGAAGACATAATGCTAATTTGAGATTAACTAGTGACCTTACGGATAAACTATCTTTAGACGTAAAAACAAATTATATTGTTCAGGATATTGATAATATGATTCGTACCGGTGAGGAATCTATAGGAACTTCACTTTATTTATTACCAAGAAGTATTGCTCATAGTGATTATAAAAATTTCGAATACAGAGATGCTTCAGGACAATTACAACAAAATTACTTTACAGATGAAGTTGGACAAGCAGGAGGAAATCCTTATTGGTCAGCTCTTAGAGATAATTCGCGTACTGATCAAAGAAATAGATTTATTGGTTTTGCTGCTTTAAAATACAAATTCACTAATGAATTGAGTTTACAAGTAAGAACTGGTTTAGATCAAATGACTAATAAAAATTTTAGTGACAGATATGCTACTAATAGATTTAACAATGATTTGGGAAATTATTCAGAAATGTATGAAACCGTAAGAGAATTAAATTCAGATGTGTTATTAAGTTATAATACTAAATTTGGTGAATTTTCTTTGACAGCCAATGCAGGAGCGAATATGTTAAAACAAACAACATCTTCATTGTCTTCAGGAGGTAGATTAAGTAGAAGAAATTTCTTTGCTTTATCAAATATTGAAACGGTTCAATCAATTTCATCACTTTCAGAAAAACAAATAAACTCTCTTTATGGTTCTACTCAATTAGGTTATAAAAATTATTTGTTTTTAGATTTAACAGCCAGAAATGATTGGTCTTCTACTTTACCTGCAAAAAATCGTTCTTTCTTTTATCCTTCTGTAGGTTTATCTGGTGTAATTTCAGATATGGTTGAATTACCTGAAGCCATTAGTTATGCTAAAGTAAGAGCTTCTTATGCTCAAGTGGGGAACGATACAAATCCTTATCAATTAAGTCCTCAATTATCTTATATTGGAGGAAATGGAGGTATGGTTTATTCACAAACTACTGCTGTTAATCCGAATCTTAAACCTGAAATTTCAAGTTCTACGGAATTTGGTACAGAACTTAAATTCTTAAATAATCGTTTAGGATTAGATGTAACATATTTTAATACAAATACAAAAAATCAAATTTTTTACATCAACACGCCAGAAGCTTCTGGATATTCAAGAGCAGTTGTTAATGGAGGAACTATCCAAAATAAAGGGGTAGAGGTTATGCTTACAGCAACTCCTGTTGAAACTGACAATTTTTCATGGGACATAACAACCAACTTCTCTTCTTACAAATCAAAAGTAAAATCCATTTTTGAAGATAGAGATGAATTAGTTCTTGGTGAAGGACGCTTAGTGAGAAGTAAAATTATCAAAGGTGGTGAGTATGGAGATTTATACATCAAAGGTTTTCAAAGAACAGATGATGGAAAAATTATTGTGAATTCAGCGGGTTTACCTATTGCTACTAATAGTTTTGATGTATTAGCTGGAAATTTCAATCCTGATTGGACTGCCGGATTTAAAAACAACTTTAGATTTAAAGATTTCAATTTAAGTTTTCTTATTGATATGAGAATTGGAGGAGAAGTGATTTCTTATACTCAAGCCAGACAAGCAGGATTAGGAGTAAATACAATGACATTGGCGGGTCGTGAAAATGGTTTTATTGTTGATGGTGTAGTTTCCGATGGAAATGGAGGATATACTCCTAATACAGTAACAGTTTCGGCAGAAGATTACTGGACTTCAGTAGGACAAAGAACTCCTATTGCAGAACCTTTTATTTATGATGCTACAAATATTCGATTAAGAGAATTAGTATTTGGATATACAATGCCTAAAAGCTTATTGAAAAATTCAGTTTTCAGTAGTTTTAACGTTTCTCTTGTTGCCAGAAATTTATTCTTTATCGTAAATAAAGCTAAATATTTTGATCCAGAGCAAGGAGCTGGTACAGGGAACTTGCAAGGTATAGAGTCTTTCAATATTCCTTCTACTAGAGATTACGGAGTGAATGTGAAATTTGGATTTTAATTAAAAAAAATAAAGTATGAAAAATAGTTATAAAATTAAAACATTAGCAGCAATATTAACTGTTAGCGTTTTTACAAGTTGTACCAAAGATTTTGATGAACTAAATACCAATAAAAATACCTTAACAACTGATCAATTAGATGCTTCATTAGCCGGACCAGCTTTTTTATCCGCTCAGTATGCAGGTATACATAATGGTTCTTATTCTTCACCTGGTGTTGATGATCAGGGAACTTGGGGAATAGCAACTGGTATTATATCTTCTACTTTTGTTCAATATATGAACACAGGATACAGCACTGATAGAAATGCTTTTGGATCTTTTGGTGAAAGAGGTTGGTTACGTTTTTACACTGTAGCTGTGCCTGCACTAAATAATGCTTTTATAGCAGCAAAAGACGATGCAGAAGCTACTGCAATTTTAAAAATTTGGAAAGTTTTTATGTTCAATCAAATGACGGATCATTATGGACCTATTCCTTACACTGAGGCTGGTAATGGAAAAGCAAATGTAGCTTATGATTCTCAGGAATCGATTTATGAAGATTTCTTTAAATTATTGGATGAGGCTAATACAACTTTATCTGCAACCAATACTTCTACAGTAGGATTATATGCAACTTCTGATAGAATTTTTAATGGAATCGTAGCCAATTGGAAAACATTTGGAAACAGTCTTAGATTACGTTTAGCTTTACGTATATCAGGTGTTCAACCAGATAAAGCTAAAACACAAGCTGAACTTGCTGTCGCTAATGGAGTGATGGAGTCAAATGCACAAAGTGCTACCTTTAAAGTTAGTGATATTACACCAAATAACTTGAATATGATTGTAAATAGTTGGGGATATTATATGACGGCTTCTATGGAAAGTATTCTTAAAGGTTATAATGATCCAAGGATGTCGAAATGGTTTGCACCAAATGCAGATGGAATTTATTTAGGAAAACCTGCCGGTGGATTACAAAGTCAATTTGGAACTACAAAATTTTCTCCATTTAGTGATGCTTTAGCAGGTGATTTTCAAAACACTAAAGCGATTGAAATCATGATGGCTTCAGAGAGTTATTTGAATCGTGCAGAAGGAGCTTTGAACGGATGGAATATGGATGGTACAGCAAAAGATTTGTATGAAACAGGAATTTCATTATCTATGAATCAATGGGGTATCACAGATCCGACAGCAATTAGCAATTATGTTTCAGGAACATCGACGCCAGTAGTACCTGCAATTACTACATTGTATCCTAGTTTAGATTTATATACACCACCAGTTACTGTTGCTGTTTCTTGGGCTGGTACAGAAGCGGATCAGCGTAAGCAAATTACGGTTCAAAAATATTTGGCATTATTTCCTGAATCTTGGGAATCTTGGGCAGATTTGCGTAGAACTGATGTTAGTGTAGTTTATCCATTATTGAATACGGATAATGTTGATGCAGGAGTTGGTAAAAGTTTAATGAAACGAGTTATTTATACTACAAATGAATATTCTTCAAATGGATCAGCTCTTTTAGATGGAATTCAAAAATTAGGTGGTCCAGATACCGGAGGGACTAAACTTTGGTGGGACGTTAATTAATCCCTTTTTTGAGATGATTTTTTAATCTCTTTCATTTAATAATTAAAATAAAAGGAGAAGGAATTCTCCTTTTATTTTTTCTAAATGTCATTTCTTTTAGTGAACTTATGGAATTATTTAATCAATACTTATGAAACTTGAGATCTGTGCTTCATCGTATCAATCGGCCACAAATGCGCAAAATGCTGGCGCACATCGTATAGAGTTGTGTTCTGAATTAGCCTTGGGAGGAATTACGCCCTCATATGGCTTAATCAAAAGAGTAAAGGATAATCTTTCCATACCGGTACATGTATTGATAAGACCACGGAGTGGAAATTTTATTTATTCTGATGAAGAATTTGAAATTATGAAAGCAGATATTAAACTGTGCAAAGAATTGGGATGTCAGGGAATTGTTTCAGGCGTTTTAAAATCAGACAATACGATTGATGTTATTAGAACGCAAGAATTAATTGAATTGTCAAAACCATTATCATTTACTTTTCACAGAGCTTTTGATTGGGTTGAAGATTCTTTTGAAGCACTTGAAATATTAAAAAATATTGGTGTAAATCGAATTTTGACTTCCGGAAAAAGTACTTCAGCAACTGAAGGAATAGAACATCTAAAAGATTTAGAAACAAAGGCTCATAACAAATTAATAATCCTTCCGGGCAGTGGAATCAATTCTGAAAATGCATTGCAATTTAAAGAAGCCGGATTTAATGAAATTCATTGTTCAGCTTCGACTATACACTATGTAAATAAATTGGGAACAATACCGATGAATAGTTCCGTTTTTTTTGATGAACATATTCTCGTTCACTCTGATTATGATAAAATTAAAAAAATACTAGCATCCGTTAGTTAAAGTGCCTATTACGACATACTACTGACATAAATACTCATTGTTTCAACTCATAAATGTGATTGAACATACAAAAGATAATTAAAATGAATACTAGCAGCATCACTTTACCGCAAACTAAAAATAATAGTTTGATTCCAATCTTAATTATAGCAGGACTATTTTTTATTTTTGGATTTGTTACCTGGATTAACGGAGCTTTAATTCCGTTTATGAAAACCATTAATGAATTAACTTCAGCCCAATCTTTTCTTGTTGCTTCGGCTTCTTACATTTCGTTTGTGGTGATGGCTTTACCGGCTTCTTATGTTTTGTCTAAAGTTGGGTATAAAAAAGGAATGTCTTTGGGCTTATTTATTATGGGCTTGGGAGCCTTAGTTTTTATTCCGGCTGCTGAAGCAAGAACGTATTGGATGTTTTTACTGGGAATTTTTATTCAGGGAGCGGGAATGACTTTATTACAAACAGCATCCAATCCCTATATTACTATTTTAGGTCCAATAGAAAGTGCTGCCAAACGCATTTCTATTATGGGAATAGCTAATAAAGTAGCAGGTGCTTTAGGTTCTCTTATTTTTGGGGCATTGCTTTTAACCGGTATTGATGAAATCAAAGAAAAATTAAATGTCGTTAGCGCTGCCGAAAAAACCGAATTATTAAATACAATGGCTGATAGCGTGGTAATGCCTTATGTGGTTATGGCATCAGTCTTATTTATTTTGGGATTATTAATTAGAAAAGCTCCTTTACCTGATGTAGAAGCAGCTCCAATTAAGGAATCCAATGACGGAACAAATACAAAAACGAGTATTTTTCAATTTCCGCATCTATGGTTGGGGGTATTTACGCTTTTTATGTATGTGGGAGTAGAGGTTATTGCCGGTGATACTATTATCGCATACGGAATTTCATTAGGAATTCCTGTTGCCGACGCTAAGTTTTTTACTACTTTCACTTTGATGGCTATGGTTGCCACTTATGCTTTGGGAGCATTTTTGATTCCAAAATACATTGGGCAAACTTTAGCTTTAAAACTTAGTGCCTTACTTGGTATTATATTTTCATTTTGTATTGTGTTTACTTCTGGATTTACTTCTGTTCTGTTTGTAGCAGCTCTGGGAATGGCCAATGCTTTGGTTTGGCCTGCCATTTGGCCTCTTACTTTAAACGGATTGGGAAAATTTACTAAAACGGCTTCGGCTTTATTGGTTATGGCTATTTCTGGAGGAGCTATTATTCCGCCTTTGTATGGAAAATGGGTTGATGCCAATAAAGCGGAATTTTTAACACAGGGGATGGACGAGGCTCTGGCAACGGCTACCGCTTCCACTAAAGGTTATTGGATTTTATTACCTTGTTATCTGGTTATTTTATATTATGCTGTTGCCGGGCATAAATTAGGACTTAAAGGCGAAAAATAATGAAGTTTTTAAAATTAAAATATTTTGTTTTAGGGATTGTTTCAATGTTTTTTTCCTGTAATGCCTTGCTTAAGAAACCTTCTGTCATTAAGGTTACAAACAGTTATATTGCAAGTGAACCAGTAACCATTAATAGCCATGCAGCAACTTTAGTTGAATATAAGCCAAATAAAATTATGGCAGCATGGTTTGGAGGAAGTTATGAAGGGGCTAAAGATGTAGCTATTTATACTTCAAAATTAGAAGAAAAGGGATGGACCAAACCTCAGTTAGTTATAAAACCTGCCATAATAAAAGGAGATACCTTGGCTTGTTGGAATCCAGTTTTATTTAAGAGTAAAACAACTAAAAAGTTATACCTTTTTTATAAAGTGGGTAAAAATCCAAGAGAATGGTTTGGAGCTATGGTTACATCTTTAGATAATGGAAATTCCTGGAGTTCACCTAAATATTTACCGGATGGATTTTTGGGACCAATTAGAAATAAAGCTATTGAAGTTAATCCGGGTGTTATTTTATGCGGGAGCAGTACCGAAAGTGTCGAAAATAATCAATGGCGTGCTCATTTAGAAATCTATAATGAATTAACTGATAGCTGGTCTAAAATTTCCATTCCAAATGATAGGGAATACGATATAATTCAGCCTACAATTTTAGAACATTCCAATAAAAAATTACAATTACTTTTTAGAAGTAAACATAATAAGTTGGTAACTAGCTGGTCTGTTAATAATGGTCAAACATGGACTAATGCTGAAATCATTGATGTAGTGAATTCAAATTCAGGTATTGATTCTTTAAGTTTATCCAAACATTCTTTTTTATTAGTTAACAATCCATTGCCACAAGGTAAAGATTGGTTTTATGGTCGAAATATTTTGGATGTTGAATATTCAATAGATGGTGTGAAATGGGAGAAGTTATTGGATCTAGAAAATCAAAAAGAAGGAGAATTTAGCTATCCCGCTATTATTCAAACGGCTAATGGTAAAATTCATATTGTATATACTTATAACAGGAAATATATTAAGTATGTAAGTTTTGAAATGAAAAAATAATTATAGTTTATGAAAAAATACTGTCTTGCTTTGGATTTAAAAAATGATTCTCATTTAATTGAAGAATATAAAACTTTTCACCAGAATGTTTGGCCTGAAATTATAGAGAGTATAAAAGAATCCGGAATTATAAATTTGGAGATATACAATGTGCAAAATCGTTTGCTGATGATTATGGAAGTTGATGAAAACTTTTCTTTTGCGAAAAAATCAAAATTGGATGCTATAAATCCAAAAGTTCAGGAATGGGAAACCTTAATGTGGAAATTTCAACAAGCACTTCCGGATGCGCAACCAGGTGAGAAATGGATGTTGATGGATAAAATTTTCGAATTAAAATAATCATTAAATATGTTATTAGTAAAAAAAAATGAGTGGAAATATTTTTGGGCAATTGCTGTCTTTTTAAGTTGTGCTGTAAATGCTCAGGATAGTCATTTGGCTAAAACATTTTACAAGCATGATAAATATCTTTCTTCGGATAAAATGGAAGGTAGATTTCCAGGGACTAAACAAAATAATGCTGCCGCAGCTTACATCAAAAAATATTTTAAGAAATACGGTTTAAAGCCTCTCAAAGGAGATTCCTATTATCAATACTTTAAATTATTTGTCAAAGAAGGAGTAAATAAAATGCCTTCGGACACGGTGCAAACGCAGAATGTTGTTGGATTTATTGAAGGTTCAGATCCAAAACTCAAAAACGAATACATTGTAATTGGAGCGCATTACGACCACTGGGGTTGGGGCGGAGTAGGTTCCAGCAGCAAAAAGAAAGATACTGTGGCGATTCATAATGGAGCCGATGACAATGCTTCGGGAGTTGCTGCTTTACTTTGTGTTTTAGAGAAAGTTTCTAAGTCTAAAGTAAAACCTAAAAGAAGTCTCATTTTTGTTTCTTTTAGCGGAGAAGAAGAAGGCTTGTTAGGGTCAAAATATTTTATCAATCATTTGCAAGTTCCTATAGTATCCGTAAAAGTAATGCTGAATATGGATATGGTAGGACGTTTAAATGCCGAAAAACAAATTTATATGGGAGGTGCCGGTACTTTCCCGGATGGGGTGGATTTAATGAAAAGATTAGGCGAAAATAGCGGTTTAAATCCGGTTATTCATGCTGGTGACATAGGCGGATCGGACCATGTTTCTTTTTACAGAGCGGGAATTTCTGCCGTTGGTTTTCATACCGGAGGGCATCCACAGTACCACACTCCCGAAGATGATATCGATTTAATCAATTTTGAAGGTGGTGCTTTGGTGAGTCAATATATTTACAATGCTTTAATTGCAATTGCTAATTATTCTCAACCGTTATATTTTATAAATCAGAATTAAAATTTTTAAAATTACTGTTGTCTATTATTAAGGTCGTCACAAATTTGTTTATTTAATAAATTAGTTAGTTTAGGAATAAAGAATAATATTTGTAGTTTATGATTGAATTTTAAACTATAAATAAACCAAAATGATAAAAAAGTTTTTCTATTGTAGTCTTGTTTTAGTGCTGTTTTGTTTTAGTGCAATGGCACAGAATAAAGTAATTAGTTTAAAAGGCGACTGGCAATTTCAGATGGACCGCAATGACGAAGGTATTTCTCAAAAATGGTTCAATAAGAATCTTTCAGACAAAATTCATTTGCCGGGTTCCATGGCTGAATTTTTAAAAGGAGACGAAATTACTTTGAAAACCAAATGGACAGGTTCTATTTATGACAGTTCGTTTTATTTCAGACCTAGTTTGGAAAAATACCGTCAACCCGGAAATATTCATATTCCTTTTTGGTTAACGCCAGCCCGTCATTATGTAGGTGCTGCCTGGTATCAAAAAGAGGTTACCATTCCTGAAAACTGGAAAGGAAAGCGTATCGTTTTGCATTTGGAAAGAGCGCATATTGAAACCCGTGTTTGGGTAAACGACAAAGAAGTGGGGATGCAAAATTCGTTAGTTACGCCACATGACTACGATTTAACCAATTTTTTAGTTGCTGGAAAACAGCGCATTTCCATTCGAATAGATAATAGTATTAAAAAAAATAACGTAGGTCCTGATTCACATAGTGTCACTGATCATACGCAGGGAAACTGGAACGGAATAGTTGGGGATATTGCTCTGCAAACTTTTGAACCTGTATTTTTTGATAATGTTCAGGTGTTTCCGGATTTGAAAAACCGAAAGGCTGTTGTGAAAATTTCGGTATCTAATAATTCTTTTAAAAACTTTAAAGGCAATATTTCTATTTCGGCTAAAAGTTTTAATAGTACGAGTTCAGATGCTACCAAAGAATTTGTCACTAAAGTTTCAGTCGCAAAAGGAGCTAAAAATGCTATTACGCTCGAATTGCCTTTTGGCAAAGGAATGTTGACTTGGGACGAATTTCATCCTGCTTTGTACAATTTGAAAGTAAAATTAGATTCCAAAGCGATTCAAACTGAGAAAATGGTTTCTTTTGGAATGCGTGAATTTAAAATTCAGGGGAATCATTTTATGATAAATGGTGTTCCGGTAGTGTTGAGAGGAACGGTTCATAACTGCGAATTTCCTCTTACGGGTTATCCGGCAACAACGGTAGAAGAGTGGGAAGTTACTTTTAAAAAGATTAAATCTTATGGATTGAATCACGTACGTTTTCATTCCTGGTGTCCACCGGAAGAAGCTTTTATAGCAGCAGATAAAGAGGGATTGTATTTACAACCTGAAGGTCCAAGCTGGCCAAATCACGGACCAAAAATAGGTTTAGGACAGCCTGTAGATAAATTCCTTTATGAGGAAACGGAACGTATGGCTAAGGATTATGGTAATTATGCTTCATTTACCATGTTATCAGCAGGAAATGAACCGGCAGGGAATCAGGTGAAATATTTGAACGAATTTGTTGATTTTTGGAAAGCAAAAGACAGCAGAAGAGTTTATACCGGAATGTCAGTAGGAGGAAGTTGGCCAGTTGTACCTAATGCGGAATATTTAGTTCGCGGTGGTGTTCGCGGTTTAAAATGGGATAAAACTTTAGAATCAGTTTCCGATTTTAGTGCGGAAATTCAAAAGTTCAAAGTACCATTTATAGCGCATGAAATTGGTCAATATTGTGTGTTTCCAAATTTTGATGAAATCCAAAAATATACCGGAGTGTATCGTGCCAAAAATTTTGAGATGTTCCGTCAGGATTTAGCCGATCATCACATGGGTGACCAGGCGAAAGATTTCTTGAATGCATCCGGAAAATTACAAGTGCTTTGTTATAAAAATGAAATCGAAAAAATACTTCGTACTCCTGATTACGGAGGTTTCCAAATGTTAGGTTTACAGGATTTTCCAGGGCAGGGAACGGCTTTAGTAGGTGTTTTGGATGCTTTTTTTCAGGAAAAAGGATATGTAACGGCTGATGAGTTTTCCCGTTTTTGTAATTCAACTGTGCCATTGGCAAAGATTGAAAAGTTTGTCTACAATACTAATGAAACTTTCAAAGCGGATATTTTATTATTTCATGTTGCTGATATGCCATTAAAAAATACGGTTGTTAGTTGGACCATAAAAGATGAAAGCGGAAAATTGCTTACTTCCGGAAATTTTGCTGCCAAAACCTATGAAAACGGAAATGGTATAGCGGTAGGGAATTTGAGTTTTTCTTTGAATCAAATTAAAGAAGCTGGTAAATATAATCTGGAAGTAAAAGTAGAGGGAACCCACTTTGCAAATGATTGGGATTTTTGGGTGTATCCTGAAGTAAAGACAGAAGTTACTCCATCAATATATTATACTAGTGTTTTGGATGAAAAAGCCAAAGCAGTTTTAGACAAAGGAGGAAAAGTATTTTTGAATGTTGCTGGCAAAGTGGTAAAAGGAAAAGAAGTGGCCATGAACTTTTTACCTGTTTTTTGGAATACTTCCTGGTTCAAAATGCGTCCGCCACACGTAACCGGAATGTTAATTCAGGATAAAAGTCCGGCGTTTAAAAATTTTCCAACCAATTATTATAGCGATTTGCAATGGTGGGATATTCAAAACAGAGCTCAGGTGATGAATTTAGAAGATTTTCCTGCTGATTTCCGTCCGTTAATCCAGCCTATAGATACTTGGTTTATGAATCGAAGATTGGCTTTGGTTTTTGAAGCTCAGGTAGGAAAGGGAAAAATTATAGTAAGTAGTGCTAATTTAGGTCCGGAAGTACAAAACAAATTGGCTTCGAGACAATTGTTTTATTCGCTTCAAAATTATATGAATTCGGATAATTTTAATCCGAAAAATAAAGTGGCTTTTGAAGTAATTCAGGATATTATGGTAAGTCCGTCAAAAGAAGTTTTTAATACTTATACTAAAGACAGTCCGGACGAATTGAAACCCAATTCGAATCAGAATAAAGTAAAATAGAAATAGAATAGTAAAAAAGAAAGGAGTTGAATTAAGTTTTAACTCCTTTTTTGTTTGCACTATTTTGAGATTAAAATAATTGGATAAAGAGGTTTGTTGTAATATTACCCTATTTAAATTGTAAAATAGCCTACTTGTTAAGCATTAGAAAAACGAAGTTTGTAGAAGGTTAGTAATAAAATTTTTAAAAGGACTATACTTAAAGAGAGTACTATGATTTTGAAAATTTAATGGTTAGTTTTTAAAGAAAGGATAATAAATTACAGTTTGTTATTCTTTCTTTTTTTAATATTAATGAAGAATGAAGAAATATTTTTTTGGGTGGCTACTAAGTTGTTTGTTGTTAATTTCGACAAATACATTATTTGCCACAAATCCCCGATATACTTACATTGTTGCTCTGGATGGTTCCGGAGATTATCAATCGATACAGGAAGCGGTGACTGCCTGTGGTGCTTTTTCAATGGAGGAAAAGATAATATTTATAAAAAAGGGACATTATAAAGAGAAAATTTTAATAGACTCTTTTCACAGCAATATTACGCTTGTTGGTGAAAGTGAGAAAGAAACCATTATCGATTATAATAATTATTCCGGACAGCAGGGAATAGGAACTTTTACGAGTTATACTCTGAAAATTTTAGGTGATTATATCAAAATAGAAAATCTTACTGTCGAAAATTCGGCAGGGAGAGTTGGTCAGGCTGTGGCTTTACATGTGGAAGGTGATTTTTTTATAGCCTCAAATTGCAGTATTTTAGGGAATCAGGATACTTTATATACAGCGGGAAAGAACAGTAGGCAGTATTTTAAAAACTGCTATATTTCCGGTACGACAGATTTTATTTTTGGCGCTGCTACGGCTATTTTTGAGGGTTGTGAAATACACAGCAAAACTAATTCTTTTATTACGGCTGCCAATACTCCACAAGAGAATGTTTTTGGATATGTATTTACAAAATGCCATTTAACTGCTGATGACGGAGTTGATAAAGTTTATTTAGGCAGACCTTGGCGGGATTATGCTAAAGTAGTTTTTATGGATTGTGATTTAGGGAAACATATTTTGGCTGTTGGCTGGCATAATTGGGACAATCCTAAAAAAGAAAAGACTGCTTTTTTTGCTGAGTACAATAATAATGGAGAAGGCGCGAATGTTTCGAAACGGGTGAGTTGGTCGCATCAGTTAACTAAAAGTCAGGCTGAAAAATATCAGTTTAAAAATATTTTTCAAAAAGAAAGTAATTGGGATTTAGAAAAAGGGGATATGTAGTTCGCTTTTTTTGATTAGCCTACAAAATCGTTTTTAATATGAAAAGTATAAAAAAATTAAATCTACTATTCGTTCTTTTTTTGTCTTTTTCCGCATTGGGACAGGATTATATCCCGCTTTGGCCTAAAGGGAAAATGCCTAATTCTAAGGGAATGAAGTTAGAGCGTATTGAAGAACGCGAACGTATCACTCAGGTAGATGTGCCGGGAATGTATACTTTTTTTACATCGAAAGAAGAAAATTCCGGAACGGCCGTTTTAATATTTCCGCCGGGAGGTTATCAAAAACTGACTTATAACATTGCCGGATTGCAATTGGCTAAATGGTTCAACACCATTGGGGTAAATGCCTTTGTAGTGATGTATCGACTTCCTACTTCGCCTGATTTAAAAACTCCCGCTTTCGGACCTTTAATGGATGCACAGCGAGCTATGAAAATTGTTAGGGATCATGCCGATAAATGGGGAATTGATAGGAATAAAATAGGTGTCATGGGATGTTCAGCAGGTGGAGGTTTGGCTGCGAATTTGGCAACGATTAAAACCGATTATTCGAAAATAAATGATTCCTTAGATTTAGTGTCGATAAATCCGGATTTTCAGATTATTGTTTCCGGTGCTATCAGTATGAGACAAAAGTCTCATAAAGGGAGTCACGATGCTTTATTAGGAGAAAAAACTTCAGATGAATTAGAGACTCTTTTTTCAGGAGAATTAAATGTTGATTCGGCTATTTCTCCAGCTTTTGTGGTGTGTGCAGCAAATGATCCGGTTGTTAATCCATTAAACAGTTTGCAATACTATAATGCACTTTTACAGTCAAAAGTGATACAATCAACATTGCATATCTTTCCACAGGGAGGGCATTCCATTGCTTTAAGAAACAACCCCGGTTCTACGGAACTTTGGACTAGTCTATGCGAACTTTGGCTAAAAGAGTTGGGATTTTTAAAAACTAAGATGTAGTAAATTATATTTTTATAAACGGAAGAGAAATTTTAGATCGAAAAAATCCGCATTAAAATCATTTTTTACTGCGGATTTGTTTTTTGAGAAAAAGTGAATACTACTTCAAATTGGTTTTTAGGTCTAGTATTGTAATTTGTTTTAAACTTCCTTAAAAACAAGGGTTTTGGTAATTTGACCCCCTTCAATTTGTATTTTATCCCTGTTCTTCAGTTTACTAAAAATTACTTTTGAAATAAACAAAATGCATTTTATTTAGGTTAAAATTTATATAAATTAATTTTAATTATTATAAAAATGCTAATTGTTTAATTTTTATTGTGAAACCTTATAAATAGATTATTATGTAAAAAAAGACAACTGCTTTTCCGGAGATTTTTAGTTGAATTGAGTTTACCATCAGAAAAAAAACGATTCTCCGGAACACCAACAATTATTAACTAACTAAACCAAAAAATTATGAAGAATTATTTGTCGAAGGACAACTTTGACTTGTTTCAATTTTTGAAAAGAAAAACGCTATTGTTTTCAATTGCATTTTCTTTAATTGAATTTACAATTAGTGCTAATGTCAAATCTAAAACCATAAATTATTTAAATGGCAGATATACAGAAGTCAATACATTAACGGATGTTATTCAAAATGAAATAACAGTAAAAGGTACGGTGGTTGATAGCAATGGCATGGGGGTACCTGGTGTTACAGTACTTTTAAAGGGAACTAAAAATAGTGTTGTAACTGATATTGATGGAAAATTTGTAATTGCAAATGTTCCTGCTAATGGTCATCTGGTTTTTTCATTTATAGGAATGGAAACCCGTGATGTAGCAATAGCAGGAAAAACAACTTTGTCCATAACAATGAAAGATTCAGCAACTGATCTCGACGAAGTGAAGGTAGTTTCTTTTGGATATGGAACCATAAAGAAAGAGAACCTGTTAGGTTCTGTAGCTTCAATAGGAGCTAAAGAATTATCTAAAATTCCTGTAACAAATGTAGCAGAAGCGATGGCAGGACGATTGGCAGGTGTAAGTGTGCAATCAGTCGATGGTGCTCCTGGTGCCGATATTGTAATTCGCGTGAGGGGAGGAGGATCTATTACTCAGGATAACTCACCTTTGTATGTTGTAGATGGTTTTATAGTGAGTAATATAAATGATATACCACCAAGTGATATTCAGAGTATTGATATTTTGAAAGATGCTGCTACTACAGCTATTTATGGTGCTCAGGGAGCTAATGGTGTTGTAGTTATTACTACCAAAAAACCTAAAGTTGGAAAAACAACTATAAGTTACAACTCTTACATGCAGTTGTTAAAATTACCAAAAGACAGAAAATTAGATGTATTGTCGCCATATGAATATGTTCAAATGCAATATGAAACGGCAAGAATGAAATCGGATGCTGACGTTCGAAATTTTGAAAAATATTTTGGAAAATTCGATGATTTAGAACTTTATAAATATAAAAAAGCTAACGACTGGCAAGATGAAGTTTTAGGTAATTCTACTATTTCCAGATATAATAATTTAAGTATTTCCGGAGGAAGCGAAAAAACAAAAATGTCTTTGAGTTATACTTCCAATAGAGATCAGGGATTAATGATTGGATCCGGGTTAAATCGTGATGTACTTAATTTTAAATTAAATCATGAAATCTCTAAAAAATTAAGATTGGATTTATCTTCCAGAATTACCAATTTAGAAGTGGATGGAGCCGGAACTTCTGGTAGTTCTCAAATTAGAATTAAAAATCTAGTCACATCAAGACCTACAAATGGTATTGCTGATGAATTAGAATTTGATATTGCTAATGTAGATAATGAAGACGATTATCAGTCATTTATTTTGAATTTGATAAATCCGGTAGATTTAGCAAAGCAGGATTGGAGAAAAAGAACTACAAGAACTTACGTGTTTAATGCCGGATTATCATGGGATATTTTAGATAATTTAAAGGCACAATCTACGGTAACTACCAGTAGATCTTTTGGAGAAAATTTACGATTTTATGGCCCTTTGACAGGTGTAGCGCAACAGGAGGGAAATAGTTTGCCATTAGGTACTAAAGATAATTCTGAAGGTTTTTCATATAGAGTATCAAATACTTTAAATTATGATTTTAAAAATATTGGAGAACATCAATTAGGAATTTTATTAGGGCAGGAAGTACGTTCTAGTGGTGGAAAATCGCAACATGCCAGAGTGGAGAATTTTAGAGAATCTATAACTCCTAAAGAAATGTTTGCTTCCATGAATTTAGGGACTTTAATAGAATATAGTACTTATGAAAATACGGATGAAAATTATTATTCTTTCTTTGGAAGACTAAATTATTCTTTTAAAGACAAATATTTATTTACAGCAACCGCCCGTCGCGATGCCTCAAGTAAATTTAGCAAGGAAAATAATGTTGGTATATTTCCTGCATTTGCAATAGGATGGAAAATATCTAATGAACCATTTTTGAAAAATTCTAAAATTGTTGATGAATTAAAATTAAGATTGACTTATGGGGAAACAGGAAATGACAGAATTCCTGCAAACTCAACAAAATTTTTATTTAAATCGGATACTAATAATGGACCTGGTTTTGGAACCAATAATTACAATGTATATTATGGAATAAACGGGAATGTATTATTTAATCCGGATTTGATTTGGGAGACAACTATCAACAGAAATGCAGGATTAGATTTCAGATTATTTAATTCAGCGATTAATGGTAGTTTGGATGTATATAGAAACACAACTAAAGATTTATTATTACAATCTGCTGTTTCTCAAACATCAGGATTTAGTTCACAATGGGCAAATATTGGTAGTACGTCTAATGAAGGGGTTGAGTTAGCTGTAAATACAAGTTTAATTAATAAAAAAGATTTTTCCCTGAATTTTAATTTTAATATAGGAACCAATAAAGCTAAAATAGTTGCTTTAGATGGTACAACTGAACGCTTTTTTCAATCGAACTGGGGTAGTACTGATTTGAAAGACAGAGATGATTATTATTTAAGAGTAGGTAAGTCGGTTGGTTTAATATATGGTTATGTTAATGACGGAATGTACACGGTAGATGATTTCGATAGCTATAATGAAAATTCTAAAAGTTATGTTTTAAAAGAAGGAGTTCCGGATAATAAAGGGATTCTTGGTGTTTCGAGTGTGAAACCAGGATATATGAAATTAAAAGATTTAAATGGTGATGGGAAAATAGATACCAATGATAGAAAAGTTATTGGTGATGCTTTACCAAAAGCACAAGGAGGATTTGGATTTACAAGTAATCTGAAAGGTTTTGATATATCTGCTTTTTTCAATTGGTCTATAGGTAATGATGTATATAATACAGGTAAAATTGATTATAACCAATTGTATCGTTCTTCCTATGGGAATATGTTAAATTCTATGAATTCTTCAAAACGATTTACTTATATCGATATGGATGGTTCTTATACAGGAACAGCGGGAAGTGTAGTTACAGATTTAGCACAATTAGCAGAAATGAATCAAGGGAAGACAATTTGGAGCGGGAACAACTCTTTTGGAGGTTCTACTCCCGTGGTTAGCGATTGGGCAATTGAAGACGGTTCCTATTTAAGATTAAACAACGTGACTATTGGTTATACCGTTCCGATGGAAGCCATGAAAAAATTTCTTGTTTCAAGTTTAAGATTTTATGTTACAGGAACCAATTTAGCATTATGGACCAAATATTCAGGTTTTGATCCTGATGTAAATTCAACCAGAAGTGATGGTTATGCTGCTTTAACACCGGGATTAGATTATTCTTCATATCCGAAAAGTAGAACATTTACTTTCGGTGTAAATGTTACTTTTTAAAAGTTGAAGCTAATTAATAATTATAATAAAAAACTATTATGAAGATTATAAAATATATATCAATCTTGGCACTGACATTGTCTTTGAATGCCTGTTCTGATTTTTTAGATCCGGATTCATTGTCCACATTTGATACTCAATACGTTTTTTCTAATGTAGATGATGCCAGAAAAGCAACAAATGCTATTTATCAGCACTTTAGTGAAGATGCATTTAGATCCAGATTGTCTAATAATATGACAGGAAATACCGATATAGAACAAAATTCAGGAACCGGAAGTACAGCCCGTTATGAAATTTGGCGTTTAGAAGCCCAACCTAACAACGGAGACTTAAAAGTGGTTTGGGAAGTTGCTTATAAAGCCATTAGAGATGCCAATATTGTGATCGATGGAATTACAAAAAGCGCGGCTTTGAATTCAACAGATATTGCAATCCAAAAAGATATGAAACATTTTTTAGGAGAGGCATATACTTTAAGAGCTTACTGGTATAGCATGTTAATTTACCATTTTGGTGATGTTCCTTTTTCAAATCAGGCTCCTAGGGCTGGATTGGAATTTAATTTACCTAAAGAAGATAGAAATATGATTCTTTCTTCTGTAATACAGGATATGATTAATATTGAAGCAGATATGAAATGGGCAGATGAGCTCCCTTATGGAATTGAACAGGTAAATAGAGAATATACTTTAGGAATGATTGCCAGGCTGGCTTTGCAACGCGGAGGTTATTTTTTGAAACCGGATATGACAATGGAAAGAAAGTCTGATTATTTAGATTATTATGCTATTGCACGTGATTATTCTAAAAAGTTGATGGATTTAAAAGATAGAGAATTGCCTACAGATTTTAGACAGGTATTTTTAAATGAATCCAAATTTATTGTGGCAAGTAATAGTGATATTTTATTTGAAGTTCCATTTGCAATTGGAGAAGGTGATGTAGCCTGGAATATTGGTATTCGGGTTGATGCAGGGACACATCCGTATGGTTCCGGAAGTAATTATATGAATGTGCCGCCAACTTATTATTATTCATTTGATAAAAAAGATATTAGAAGAGATGTTACCTGCGGACTGTATTACAGAGATAAAGATTTTAAACAACAAGTAGTGGCTATTGGTTCTATTTCTCAAGGAAAATGGAGCAGAGAATACCTTAACCCTCCACCAGGACCGTCAACTAATAAAGGCACTGGAATCAACTGGCCAATGTTACGTTATGCTGATGTTTTGTTAATGTTTGCTGAAGCAGAGAATGAATTGAATGGTCCTACAGCGGCCGCTAAAGCAGCATTTGCCCGAGTAAGACAAAGAGCATTTAATCAAGTTGACTGGCCAGAAAAAGTAGATCAATATATTGCTTCCGTTTCAGCAGGAAAAGCAACATTTTTTGATGCCATTGTAGATGAAAGAGCCTGGGAATTTGGTGGAGAAATGATTCGTAAGTATGAATTAATTCGTTGGAATTTATATGATACTAAAATTAATGAAACTGTTGAAGGACTCAAAAAACTGGCAGATGATGCTTATTTAGGATTTGGTGATTTACCGGATTATCTTTACTGGAAATATGATGAGAGTGGTAATTTAGTAATATTAAATTCAGATAATAAAGTTGCTGCAGCTCCTGATGACACTTGGAAAAGAGCAAACTGGTTAATTAGTTTACACCGAACACCAAATGCAACAGATCCATCACCTTACCAATCATGGATAACTACTAACTGGGCTAATTATACCACAGCTCCGGTAAGATATATTATGCCTATTCCAAGTGTTGCAGTAACTAATAGCCAGGGATTATTACAAAATGATGGTTACGGATTTAATTTTTAAATTAATTTAAAGCTTTCAAGAAAATGAAAAATTTAAACAAAAATATATACAGAATAATGCTTTTCTTTTTTGGAGTATTATTCCTTTATTCCTGTAGTGAGAATGAAGATATGGTTAAGCAAACCAGGCTTTTTAGACCCGTTTTGAATAAGCCCTTAATTTCGATTGATAATACTATTATTGTCAATATGGCCAAAATGAAATCGGCAATTGCATATAAAGTAGAAATTAGTAGAGATACTTTTAAAACGGTGATTAAAACTTATGAAGGGAGTAGTAATGAGGTTGTCTTTGACAATTTAGTGTGGAATGCTTCATATCAGGTAAGAGCTATTGCCTTCGCTTCTGACGAACAATATAATAGTAAAATATCCGAATTAGGAGATATAAAAACGCAACGTTTTCCTTCTATAATGGCAATACCTGTAAGATCAGATGTTATTGATACCGGAGCTAAAGTACATTGGGCTACAGTAGATTCTGGAGCAGAAGTGACAGATATTAAAGTTTTTGCTTTTGAAGATGAGTTATTGCAAACTCCTTTAGCCAGTTATCCTACTACGGACGATGAAAAACTAAATGGAGAAAAAATCATTTATGGATTAACACCGGGAACCAAATATCAAATTGCCATTTATAGTGGTTCAACAGTAAGAGGTTGGGAGGTTTACACTACCAAAGATCCTTTACCTACTGGACCGGACGTTATTGATTTAAGAGGAACTAATGATCCAAGTTTGTTAATAAGTACATTGGCTTCTGCACCCGAAGCTAGTACCATTATTTTGGATGGAAATTATACTTATAACGCTACAGGATTTAGCTTCAGTAAATCTGTAACTATTAAGAGCGGATATAGTTTTGTACCGGGAGGAGCTAAAATAGCGGTCTCTAGTCAGTTTAAATTTGTAGAAAATTCAAATATTACTTCTGTTGTTTTTGATGGAGTTTCTTTGTATCAACCATTATCTCCGGGAACAAATCCTTCGGGTTATTTATTTAGCCCTGATAAATCATATACTATTAACGAATTGAAATTTGACAATTGTAGAATTTATGATTTTAGAGGTCTTATGAGAAGTAGATCGGGAACTACAGGATTGTTAAATAATTTTATAATTAATAATTCGATTGTTACCAATATAAGAGATTATTCTGTTTTAATGAATGAGTCAACTTCAGGATTTAATTTTGGGAATATTCTATTCAAAAACTCAACACTTTATAAGTGTCAAAAATTCCTTGTAAATAAAGCTACAACTCCGGTGACAAGTATCAAAATTGAGGATTGTACTTTTAGTGAAGTAGTTGCTGCTGGTGCCAATTTATTTGAATTTGCTTCTAATAGTACTGATGGTGTATTTTTTACCAATACAATTATTTCAAGAGGATGGGATTTATCAAATACCCAAGTCTATGCTTTTAACTTTGTTAAGTCAGGAACTATGGCAGAAACTTCATTTATATTTACTAATACTTATGATACCTCTGATACGGCTTATACAGTTGGTCCTCCATCACCAATTAATTTTAGGTATTCAGGAACTTCTACTTCCTTATGGGAAGATTACGCAAATGGAGATTTTACATTCATTGACTCTGGTTTTGGAGGTTTAAGAGATTGTGGAGATCCGCGTTGGAGATTGTAATAAAAATAGTTAGTTTTTAGTTTTTTTGAGGCATGCTTATTTATATGCATGCCTCTTTTAATACTTCCTGAATTTAAAAATTATTATTTTAAATAATCGATCTACTTTTTTGATTGAAAAAAATCTACGAAATGAAAAAACTTATAATTTTCATGTGTTGTACTTTATTTGTTTCCTGTTCTAAAGATGCTTTAGGAGAAGTACAGGTAAAAACAATTGTCATTAATGGTGATAATTCTCTAACAAGTACACCAAAACAATTAACTGCAACAGTGTTGCCTACAGATGCCACAAACAAAGAACTTACTTGGAGTGTTTCTGACCCAAGTGTGGCTGTAATTTCAGAAACCGGACTTTTGACCGGACTTAAAAACGGAACTGTAAAAGTTACAGCCACTGCCAAAGACGGCTCAGCTAGTAAAGGAGATAAAACCTATACCGTTTCCGGAATAACAACAGCTGCGGTATTGATTCAAAGTATTTCCATAACCAATGTATCGATTACTAATGGACAACCTTTGCAGTTGACTTCTCAAATTAGCCCTGAAAATGCCAGCAACAAAACACTTACTTGGACAACTTCCAGTCAGGCTATTGCTACTGTAAATGCTGACGGATTATTAACACCAAGATTAAACGGAACGGTTACCGTTACTGCCACAGCAACAGACGGAAGCGGAAAAAGTTCGCAAATTCAGATTACTATTTCAGGAGTGACAGCAACGTATGCTACCACAGTAAGAGGAGAAAGTATTTTATTGTGGCAAAGAAGTAACGGCGGATGGGGAAAAGCAGTTCCGGATTTAAATGATTACAATTTGGTGCAAACAGATCAACAAAAAGCTACTGCTTTGGCCTCAAAAAATAATACTGATACCACGATAGATAATGGTCATGTGGTAACGGAGTTAAGATGGTTATTAGCCGACTATAAAACAACTCAGAATCCTAATTATTTATTAGCAGCCGAAAAAGCCATTGATTATTTGTTTTTAGCACAATATGCTAATGGTGGTTGGCCACAGTATTATCCGGATAAAAGTGGTTACCGACATCAGATAACCTATAATGATAATGCGATGGCTAATGTGATGAATTTGATGTGGGACATTAGTAAAGGAAAAAACAACATGGATTTAGTTAATCCTAACTATAAGAATAATGCAGTTACCGCTTTTAATAAAGGAATCGATATTATTTTACAAACACAGATTACTTATAAAGGAAAAAAAACAGTTTGGTGCGCGCAGCATGATGAGGTTACTTTACAACCTGCTTTGGCCAGAGCTTACGAATTACCTTCTTTTAGTGGTTCGGAATCGGTGGGAGTTGTAAAGGTTTTAATGTTGGTTGAACAACCTTCAGCAGCAGTAAAACAAGCCATAAAAGATGCGATGGATTGGTTTAACGGCGCTAAATTATTTGATATTACAACTCAAAAAATTAATGATGCTTCTCAACCTACGGGTCAGGATGTCATTGTGGTTTCTTCTCCCGGAAATGTTATCTGGGCAAGGTTTTATGATTTAACCAACAATTTGCCTATGTTTTGCGGACGTGACGGAATTCCAAAAACAACTTTGGCAGAAATCGATAATGAAAGAAGAGTTGGTTATGCCTGGTATGGAACTTGGGCTTTAACATTAATCAGTACAGATTATCCAAATTGGAAGTCAAAAAATGGCTTATAAGCAAGGTATAAGCGTTTTTATTAATTAGAAAAAGATAGTAAATAAAGTTATAAAATTTACTTGTCTTTTTCTAATTATTTTAATATGGAGCAATATGTCCCCATCCAAATTGTTTTTTATCCCCAGTATTTCGATAAAGTAGTTTTTACATTTGTTAAACTAGCAAATACAGCTTATCAAAAAATAATTTTGTAAAGAGATGATTTTGTCTTAATCAATATTAATAAAAATATAAAAAATAATGATTTTAAATTTTTTAATAGCTTCTGTGTTTTTAATGAGTAGTTTTTCAGCAGAAGCAGCTGATAATTTTCGAAAAGCTAAAATCCAAATAGAAAAAGTTAAATACGACATAGTGGTTGCTCAGGACGGAAGCGGTAATTATAAAACCGTACAAGAAGCTTTGAATGCAGTAGCTTTTCTCAAAACAAAGGAGACCAGAATTCTAATAAAAAATGGTGTTTATAAAGAGAAATTGGAAGTAATCAAGGATAAGAATAACATTAGCTTAATTGGAGAAAGTAAAGAAAATGTTATTCTTACTTATGATGATTATGCTTCCAAGAAAAATAGTGAAGGAAAAGATATTGGCACATCCGGTTCAGCCAGTTTTATTGTTACAGCAGATAATTTTAAAGCTCAGAATATCACTTTCGAAAATTCATCAGGACCTGTAGGTCAGGCGGTAGCCGTGAGGGTTGATGGGGATAAAATTATTTTTGATAATTGTAAATTTCTGGGGTTTCAGGATACGCTGTATCCTCGTAGTGCCACAAGCAGACAGTATTATAAAAATTGTTATATAGAAGGAACTGTCGATTTTATTTTTGGAGCTTCAACGGCAGTTTTTGATCAGTGTGAAATTTTTGCAAAAGCAACAGCTGGTTATTTAACCGCCGCTAGCACTTTGGAAAACACTCGCTATGGTTTGGTATTTTTAAATTGCAAATTGACTACGAATTCAGAAAATAGCAGCTATTATTTAGGAAGACCCTGGCGACCTTATGCTAAAACAGTTTTTATTCAATGCGAAATGGCTGCACATATTAAACCAGAAGGTTGGAACAACTGGGGTAAACCGGAAGCAGAAACTACCACTTTCTATGCCGAGTATCAATCTACAGGCACCGGAGGAAATACGGTTTCACGTGTGAGTTGGTCTCATTTATTAACATCAGAACAATTTACTAATCAATATACGCTGAATGTCATTTTTAAAGATTGGTTTCCTGTTTTGTAGGTCTTAGCAATTAAGAATGTCGTGTTAATTTCATAAAATATAAAAAATGAATCGAATTAAGATTATTGCAAGTAGTTTAGTCTTGTCTATAAGTGTTTTTCAGGGAAATGCCCAACAAAAATTAAAATTACAATACGACAAGCCGGCGACCAACTGGAACGGGGCTTTACCTTTGGGGAATGGTCGTTTAGGTGCTATGGTTTTTGGAAATCCTCAAAAGGAAGAACTGCAATTGAATGAAGAAACCGTTTGGGCGGGTGAACCGGGAAATAATGTACCTAAAAATGTTTATCCAAATATTGAAGAAATTAGGAAGTTACTTTTTGCGGGTAAAAATAAAGAAGCTCAGGATTTAGCCAACACAACTTTTCCGAGACAAGCACCTGCTAATCTTAATTACGGAATGCCGTATCAAACTGTTGGTAGTTTATGGATTGAATTTCCCGGTCATGAAAAGTTTTCTGATTACAAACGTGATTTAGATATTGAAAAAGCGGTTTCATCGGTAGGTTATAAAGCAAATGGCGTAACGTATAAAAGGGAAGTTTTTGCTTCTTTTGCTGACGATGTGATTATCGTGAAACTCACCGCAGATAAGAAAAAAAGTATTAGTTTTTCGTTGTCAGCAACCAGTCCGCAACTGTTGAACAATTTTAGAACTCAGCAGAATAAATTATTTTTTGAAGGAACATCAGGAAGTGCTGATAATAAAACAGGCAAAATAAAATTTGTAGGAGAAGCGGCCTGTACTTTACAAGGTGGAAAACTAACTGCGACTGCTGATAAGTTAACCATTAAGGATGCTGATGAGGTAATTATCCGAATTGCGATAGCGACTAATTTTAAAAATTATAAAGATTTATCAGCCAATCCCTCTGAGAAAAATGCGGACGTTTTAGCAAAGGCTTCTAAGAAAACATATTCTGAATCGCTTCAAAATCACGTTGCGGCCTATCAAAAATATTTCAACAGAGTAACATTAGATTTGGGCGATTCTCCCCAATCTGATAAAACAACAGATGTAAGGATTAAGGAATTTGGAACTTCTTATGATCCGCAATTAGTAGCGCTTTATTTTCAGTTTGGAAGGTATTTGTTGATTTCAAGTTCACAGCCGGGTAATCAGCCAGCTAATCTTCAGGGAATTTGGAATCATAAATTATCGCCGCCATGGGACAGTAAATACACGGTGAACATTAATACTGAAATGAATTATTGGCCTGCCGAAATAACCAATCTGAGCGAAATGCATCAGCCTTTATTTAGTATGTTGAAAGATTTAGCCGAAACCGGACAGGAAAGTGCCCGCGAAATGTACCATGCCCGTGGCTGGAATATGCATCACAATACCGATTTGTGGCGCATAACCGGAGTGGTTGACGGTGGTTTTTATGGTCTTTGGCCAATGGGGGGTGCTTGGCTTACTCAGCATTTGTGGCAACATTATTTGTACACAGGAGATAAAGCATTTTTAAAGGAATATTATCCGGTTTTAAAAGGGGCGGCCCAATTTTATCTGGATGTACTTCAGGAAGAGCCGGAGCACAAATGGTTGGTGGTTGCACCTTCGATGTCTCCCGAAAACACTTATGAAAGTAGTGTAGGGGTCACAGCCGGAACCACGATGGATAATCAATTGGTTTTTGATGTTTTTAATAATATTATCAATGCCTCTAAAGTTTTAGAAAAAGATACTCCATTTGTTGATTCGGTTGCTGTAGCTATTAAAAGATTGCCTCCAATGCAAATTGGAAAAATGTCACAATTACAGGAATGGTTGCATGATTGGGACAAACCCAACGATCATCATCGCCATATTTCACATTTGTATGGTTTGTTTCCTTCAGGACAAATTTCACCATTTAAGACACCTCAATTAATTGAAGCAGCTAAAAACACTTTGATTTCCAGAGGCGATGTTTCCACAGGATGGTCTATGGGCTGGAAGGTAAATTGGTGGGCACGATTATTAGACGGAAACCGTGCTTTTAAATTGATTAAAGACCAGCTAAGTCCGGCACCAATGGAAACCAAAGGGCAGCAGGGAGGAACTTATCCAAATCTTTTAGATGCACATCCGCCGTTCCAAATTGATGGAAATTTTGGTTGTACTGCCGGAATTACCGAAATGTTACTGCAAAGTTACGATGGGGCTATTTATCTGCTTCCTGCGTTGCCGGATGATTTTAAAAACGGAAAAGTAACGGGTTTAAAAGCCAGAGGAGGTTTTGAAGTGGCTATCGAATGGGAAAATGGAAAACTAAAAAAACTGATTGTAAAGTCGGCTTTAGGAGGAAATTGCAGATTGCGTGTGGCATCTGATGTTATTTTAGTGGGCGATATAAAATTAGAGGAAGCCAAAGGAGAAAACTCAAACGTTTTTTACAAAGTTGAACAAATTAAAACACCTTTGATTTCAGAAAAAGCAGCTTTAAAAGGTTATAAATCACCTGAAACTAAGCTGTATGATTTTGAAACTGAAGCTGGAAAAACGTATAGTTTTGAAGTGAGTTAAAGTTTTAAAATAGAGCTTTTTATAAGCAAAATATAAAATGGTTGTTGTGGGGAAACAACTTTAGTTACATTTGTTGCAGTCGTTTCGCCCTTTATTATTAATTTAAATAAATAATTTTTTAGTGAGAAAGTTAAAATTCACATCGTTAGTAATGCTATCCTTAATGGGAAGTATTTATGCTCAAAATGATAAAAAAAATGTTTCAGAAGTTTGGGTTTCCGATTTAGGAAATGGAAAATATAAAAACCCGGTTCTTTATGCCGATTATTCCGATCCGGATGTATGCCGAGTAGGTAAAGATTACTATATGACTGCTTCGTCTTTCAATTGTATTCCCGGATTACCAATCTTGCATTCTAATGATATGGTCAATTGGGAATTAATCAATTATGCCTTACCTAAACAACCGCCTTTTGATGTTTTTGATAAAGTACAACATGGAAATGGTGTTTGGGCACCTTGTATTCGTTATCAAAATGGGGAGTTTTACATCTTTTATCCGGATCCGGATTATGGAATTTATATGACTAAAACCAAAAATCCTAAGGAGAAATGGAGTGAACCTATTTTAGTAAAACCCGGAAAAGGAATTATCGATCCGGCTCCATTTTGGGATGAAGACGGGAAAGCCTATTTAGGTTATGCCTTGGCGGGCAGTCGCGCCGGAACGAAGAGTGTTTTAATGATGTGTTCTATGAATATTGAGGGTACTCAGGCTAATGATGATGATATTATTTTGTTTGATGGACATACAAATCATACTACGGTAGAAGGGCCAAAATTTTATAAGAGAAACGGCTATTATTATGTTTTTGCACCTGCTGGAGGAGTAGCAACAGGATGGCAGTTGATTTTACGTTCCAAAAACATCTATGGTCCTTATGAAGAGAAAATTGTTTTAGAACAGGGTAAAACCAATATCAATGGCCCACATCAGGGAGCTTGGGTAGATACGGTAACGGGAGAAGACTGGTTTATTCATTTTCAGGATCAGGGGGCTTATGGTCGCGTAGTCCATTTAAATCCGATGAGCTGGAAAGATAACTGGCCGGTTATGGGAGTAGATTATGATAAAAATGGAATAGGAGAGCCTGTTTCGACTTATAAAAAACCAAATGTTGGAGCAACTTATCCATTGGCAACACCTCCGGATTCGGATGAATTTAATTTACCAAGTCAGGGGTTGCAATGGCAATGGCACGCTAATAAAAATTTAGTTTGGGGTTATCCATCGGCGGGAATGGGCTTTTTTAGACTCAATTGTATTCCAAAACCGGAAAATTATGTGAGTTTATGGCAGGTGTCAAATATTTTGGCTCAAAAATTTCCGGCTGAGGAGTTTACGGCTACAACCAAATTTGATTTTACGCCAAATTTTGATAATGAAGAATTTGGATTTTTGGTAATGGGAAGAAGTTATAGTTATCTTGCTGTAAAACAAATTGCAGGGAAATTAAAATTGATTCAGGCAACAGGCAATCAGGCTGATAAAGGAAAAGCGGAAAAAATAACCGAAATTGCCGATTTGAATTCTGGTTCGCTTTATTTCAGAGTTAAAGTGGAAAAAGGAGCTTTGTGTCAATTTTATTATAGCTATGACAATAAAAAATTCATGAAAGCGGGTTCGGAATTTAAAGCATCAGAAGGAACCTGGATTGGTGCAAAACTAGGTTTTGTGGCTTTAAGAGAAGGTATTATCAATAATGCGGGTTATAGCAATATAGATTGGATTCGGTTTACTAAAAACTAATTATCCTGATTTATAGTATAAAAAAAGTATTGACTAAATTTCTAAAGTCAATACTTTTTTTATTTATAATACTGATAATAAAATGGTTGTTTAGATTGTTTAATGTTTTAATTTAAGCTGTTTTGCTAATTAATCGTTCTTAGAATTACGATATTCACTTGGAGTTTGACCGTATTTATTTTTAAAAGTTTTACTGAAATATTTAATATCTGAGAATCCCGTCATGTAAGCAATTTCTTTGATAAGTAATTGACTGTTTGTAAGTAATTGTGCGGCTCTTTTGATACGAATATCCCGGATGAATTCTACCGGAGTAAAGCCGGTGAGACTTTTAATTTTGTTGTTAAAAGAAGTTCGGTTAAGCCCGATTATTGTTCCCAAATCTTCAACTGAAAAGCCATTATTATCCATGTTTTCTTCGATAATCTGCATTACTTTTTGCATAATTTGTTCATCCTGATCGGTAATTAAATAAGGCTTCGGATCGTATTCTTTGGTTTCGTTTTCAGGTTTGTCATAGGCATCAAAAATGCTTTGCAATCTTTTGCGTTGTTCCAGCAAATTAATAATTCGGGCTTTGAGGTAAGCAACGCTAAAAGGTTTGGTTATATAATCGTCGGCACCATAGGAAAGTCCTTCTAATTTACTTTCGATAGTTGTTTTGGCAGTTAAAAGAATAACCGGAATATGACTGGTTTCGATATTGGTTCTGATTTTTTTCAGAAATTCAACTCCGTCCATTACCGGCATCATAATGTCACTAATAATGAAGTCCGGCGAGTTATCCAGTGTTTTTTGATAACCAATAGCTCCGTTTTCGGCTTCTAGTATTTCATAATCTTCTTCAAGAATATTTTTGATGAATGTCAACAGTTTTAAATCATCTTCAACAATTAAAACTTTAATTTTTTCGCTTGAATTTTCCTGATTTTTGTACAGTGCGATAGGTTGGGTTTTGATTAAATTTCGTTCCTCCGTATCCTGAATAGCTTCTTTACTAATAAATTCTACATCATCGGTGAAATGGCTGTTTCCGGTTTTAAATAATATTGAAAATGTACTTCCTTTGTTGGTTTGACTTTCAAAATAGAGTTCACCCTGATGTTTTTCTACTAATTCTTTAACTAATGCTAATCCGATTCCGGTGCTTGGGTTATTTTCATTTTTGTTGAAAGATGCAAAACGATTAAAAATACTTTGTTGGTGTTCTTCGGAAATTCCAATTCCTTCGTCAACAACGGTCAGTATTATATTTTTTTCCGTTTTTTTGATAGAAACAGTGATGGATTTGTTATCCGGAGTATATTTGAAAGCATTGGACAAAAGGTTCATGATGATTTTTTCCAAAGCGCTATGATCGGCCCATAATTTGATGTCTTCACCTTCAATTTCTAATTGATACTTAATGTTTCTTTCCTGAGCGATTTCGAAAAAATTATTAAAAATATCGCTAACAAATTCGATGAGATTAATCTCTGAAATTTTCAATTTTTGATATTGAATTTTTCTGAAATCCAAAATTTGATTTACTAATCTTTGTAATCTATTGGTGCTTTGAGCCACAAAAGACAATTGTTTTTTTATAATTTCCGGAGTTCGGTTGTCGTTTATTAAATACTCAATTGGGCCAGTAATCAGGGTTAAGGGAGTACGTAATTCGTGGGAAATATCGATGAAGAATTTTTGTTTTAAATCAAATATTTCTTTTTCATTTTTTGCAGCAGTTTTTAAGCTGTAAATAGTAAGTACCGTGCGATTGATGAGATAAATGATACCAACAAACAATAAAGCATAAAGGATATAAGCCACCGTTGTATTCCATAAAGCCGGTTTGACTTCAATAGTAATACTTCTTTGATTGTTTACCCAATAGCCCTGACTGTTGGTTGACTTTACATTAAAGGTATAAGTCCCTTTTGGAACATTAGTATAAAAAGCGGTTCTCTGTTTGTGTACATAGTTCCAGTTTTCGTCAAAACCTTCGAGTTTATAGGCATATTTGATGTTCCTTGGATTGATGTAATCCAGAGCAGCAAATTGAATGTTAAAGAAATTTTGATTGTGTTTCAGTGTTATATTTTGGCTATCATCTAATGTAAATTTTAGTGGAGAAGTCTCGTTGATAGCCACTGGCTGGTTGAATAGTTGCAATGCGGTTAACGCCAGATAAGGTTTGAAGTTATTTGGTTTTATTTGGTCAGGAAAAAAATGAAGAAAGCCTTCAGAATAGCCAAACAGCAATTCTCCGGAGTCTAGTTTTACTCGTGTTGCTTCGGTAAAATTTTTATAAGACATGATCGGTTTTACATCGGTAAAAACTTCAAAGCGTTCGTCAGCCGGATTGAAACGCATTAAAATATAATCTGTTGTAATCCATAGTTTTCCATCATTATCTTCTATCATCGAAAGAATGTTATTGGAAGGAAGCCCGTCTTTTAAAGTATAATTTTTAAAAGTAAGAGGGTAGCCTAATGAATTTTTTGTTAAAACCCGGCTAATTCCGCCATCGGCAGTTGCAATAAAAGTTTTTCCATTTTTAGCAATACATAGATCAATAACGTCATTGCTGTTTAAGGATTTTTTGTCGCTTTTGGTAACTTCGTAAATAGTTATGTTTTCTGTCGAATTCAGATTTTTAGAAGGATTTAGGACTAAAAGCCCCGTGGTGCTTCCAATATACATTAAGCCTTTTGCATCCTGCGAAATACATCTGATATTAATGTGTTTTTTTAATAAATCGGATTTCCATTGATTATTGGTGTTGATAAAACGTACAGATTGGTTTATGGAAGAAATTTGATTCAGACCTCCCCATGTTCCTACCCAAATTTTTCGGGTTTTATCTTCAAAAATGGAGTAGATATTGTCGTTGCTCAAACTATAAGGATTAGTACTGTTATGAGTATAATGATTTACAGTGAAATTATAATTTTGGTCTTTTGGAGTAAGTTTATAAATTCCGTTTCCGCGGGTTCCAATCCATATATTTGATTGAGAATCCTGCATAATATTATAAACAGCTTTTTGCCAGGTAACATTATTTTGTAGGTGACCGTTTGGTGACAAATGACCAATTCGATTTAGTTTTTTGTCATAAATAATAATCTGATTTTGTTTAGTAGCGACCCAGATATTTTTGTTTTTATCCTGAAATAAAGCTCTGACATCATTTCGGATGGTTGGAATTGTCGGATTATGAGTGTGTAATGCTTTGAAATTAGCCTGACTAAAAACTACTTTTACAACACCATTAGTTTGGGTATTGTACCAAAGATTTCCCTGTTTGTCAAAAAAAGCAATGTGGAAATTATTATTGAAATTACCATTAGGAAAATAAGACGAAGATGCTGTAAATGGGATTAATTCATTTTTTACCGGATCGTATTTAGAAAAATTACCACCGCGTGGCTGAACCCAAACATCACCTTTAGAGTCGGTTAAAACCATAGGAAGAGTTGGGCCAAATGTAGCCGAAAAAATATCGGTTTTTGCAGAGAAATATTTTAATTGTTTGGTTTTAAAATTAAACAGCGATATTCCCAGATTATCTTTGTTTATAAACCATAACAGTTGTCCTTTTGTAAGGTAAACATAGCTGAGGTTTTTTGTATTTAATTGTGGAAAATTTGTCGAATTGTAGTTTTCTATTTGACCCGTAAAAATATTTATGGTACAAAAACCTTTTTGGTCGGTAAAGGCTAAAATTCTTTGCTTATCTAACTTTTCAATTTTGACAACATTGGCATTGAGTTCTAATTTTTGAGTACGGTAATTTTTGGTTCCTTTATCATATTTGATGATAATTCCGTTGCTTCCTCCAAACCAAATTTCATCATCCAGTTCTACGGCCGAGTAAAACGCATTTGAAGTGTTGTTTTTGGGAATTAAATAGAAAGGTTTTTCGTTTGTTTTATGGAATCCAATCGCCGCAATCCCTTTGTCGGTTAAGAGCCAGGAATTTTTTTGACGGTCTTCAAAAACATCGTTGATAATATTGGTGTTTAAAGTATGCTTTTGAGTATGGTAGATTTTGTTAGAATAGTTTTTATCGGTTATTAATATAGCGCCATTATTTTTTGAAAGTAACCATACGAAACCAGATTTATTAGGTGCTATTTTTTTGATTTCGAAATTGTTATCTGGGATGTTTTGGATTAATTCGGTTCCCCAAAACGTTTCTGTTTTTGGATCAAAACAATAAGCTTTTGTTTCATTGGCAAAAGCTTTCATCCAAATACGTCCGTAATAATCTTCCACAATCCAATTGATACGATTGTTTTTCATTAATACTTTGTTCTTGGCAGTTGTTATAAAATTTTGGAAAGTATAACCGTTGTATTTGCTTAAACCGTTTGTGGTTGCCAGCCAAATAAAGCCTTTTTTATCCTGTATAACTTGATTGATGATATTGTGTGGGAGTCCGTCTTCAACGAGATAATTTTCGAAAGAACAGTTTTCCTGACTATGTGCTATTTTAGTTAGAGATAACAGAAATAAAATGATTAAATAGTTTTTAAGCAATGTTATTTTCATTTTGTAATTGTCCTTTTGGAGGTTTAATAAAAAATAGGATAATAAAATTTTAAGTTAATTTTATAGTAGGTGGAAAGATACAGCTTAACTGTTTACTTTTCTAAAAATGTGCATAAATTGTTAAAGTTGCAAACAAGTAAAAATAGCCTTGAATGCCTTTTTATAACGGTGTTGTTTTGCATAAAAAGGTAGGGGATTTTACAATTTCACCTCATTATTAAATTTTTTGATTTAGATAATAAAATGAATTTTTGATGGTTAAAGTATTCGTTTTTCTTAGAAAAACAGCATTTAAAAAGAAATGATTTTGTTTGTATTGTTGTGTTATCCTTTCCAATTCTGATACTAAATCTAATTTTACCGTCATAACAGTAATTAAGCTATTTTTTTATTTTTTTGTTAACGAATACTACTTTTTAATCTTTTATTTTACCGTTATAGCAGTAATATTGTGATGTTTAAATGAAAAACATACGTTTATATCTATAAAATGATTATTTTTACCGTAAAAACAGTAAAAAATGAATGGTTTTGATTTAGGAGCTTTTATTAAAGAGCATCGAAAAAAAGCAGGATTGACACAAATCGAACTAGCCAACTTAGCAGGAGTAGGGAAAACAACTGTTTTTGATATTGAAAAAAATAAAGAAACGGTTCGTTGGAACAATCTATTGGCAGTACTCAAAGTACTGAATATTAAAATAGAATTCAAAAGTTCTATAAATAAATAATTATGAGACAGGCAATTGTATTTGTACATGGAAACAGAGCAGGAATTTTAACAGAAATAAATGCTAATGAATATTATTTTGAGTATGATGAAAATTATCAAGGTGCTGCGGTTTCATTAACCATGCCTGTAAATCACAGAAAATACGGTTTTAAATCATTTCCTCCGTTTTTTGAAGGTTTGTTACCTGAAGGCATTATGCTAGAAGGTTTATTGCGTATTGCAAAAATTGACAAAACGGATTATTTTTCTCAATTGCTTGCCACAGGAAATGATTTAGTGGGAGCTGTAACGGTTAGATTGATGAAAGATGAATAGATGTCCAATAACATATGAATTGTGCGGAACGAATAAATACAGCGAAAAAGGAATCCACTTGATAGCTCCTAAATTAACGCATTTAAACGATTTACCTTATACAGCTGCAGAACTTCGTCAGGAAGCTGCTAACAGAGCCAAAAAGCTATCTATTCAGGGAGTACAACCAAAGCTTAGTGCAGCTGTTTCGATAATAGACCAGGAATTTAAAATTGTGGATCAATTTGGAACTTACATCATAAAGCCACAAAATGATTTGTTCCCACAATTACCCGAAAACGAAGATGTAACCATGAGAATGGCTAAAGCTTTCGGTTTAGAAGTACCATTTCATGGCATGCTATATGCTAAAGATGGTAGTTTGTCTTATTTTATTAAACGTTTTGATCGCTACGGCAAAGGAAAAAAATGGGCAACAGAAGATTTTGCTCAATTGACAGGGAATACCAGAGATACAAAATACCGTTTTACGATGGAAAAACTGATTCCTGTATTGGATGAATATTGCTCTTTTCCTGTCATTGAAAAAGCTGATTTTTTTAAAAGAATCCTTTTTTGTTATGTTACCGGAAATGAAGATATGCACTTAAAGAACTTTTCGTTGATAACCCAAAAAGGTAAAACGACACTCACTCCAATATATGACTTTCTAAATTCTACGATTGCGATTAAAAATCCTGAGGAAGAAATTGCACTTATGCTGAAAGGAAAAAAAAGTAATTTAAAAGCAGCTGATTTAATAGATTATTACGCTAAAGAAAAACTCTTGTTGAATGAAAAAACGATAAATGCTATTCTAAATCAAATGAAAAAAGCAACTCCTAAATGGAAGGAGCTACTTGAAATTTCTTTTCTATCAGAGGATATGAAAGAAAAATATTTGGAGTTGTTGGAAAATAGAGCAGGAAGGTTTTAGCAAAAAGGATATTCATTAGTTCAGATTTTTTTTTACTGTTATTATAGTTGTAAATTTGGGAATTAGTTGTGTTTTTGGAAGAGGCTTTTTTGGTAATACTTACTGAAATAATATTAAACCGCAATAATATGAAAGTTTATAACCGCTCTGCTATTACTATCAATTACAAAAAACCATTTGTAGACTGGAACAATCAACTAACTCCAGATTTTCAAATGGATGAAAATATCTTGGGCGAATCCAAAACTTATTTGACTCAAGAAAATTTTGATGACCCAATAACCTTAGTTGAAAAGTATTACAAAATAATTTTTGAATTGGAACTGGAAGGTATTTGGACAGATGAAGTCGACTGGCCACAAAAACGAGACTTTAAAACCTTTAACGAATGGTTTAGTTATGAAGTTAGTGATTGGGTGGTGGATTTGGATAAGAAACCATTAATAAGTGATGATTTCTAAATAAAATATATGCAAAATAGAGATGAACTTTTAAAGATGCCTTTGTATCAAAAGGCTGAGCAAATCCTGCAAATTACCAGAGGTTTGGTTGAAACTGTCCCAAAAGAAAATGAGTTTTTGCAGGAAACCTCCGTGCGCTATATGATGGAAAATGCCTATCTCATTCCGGCTAAAATTGCCGGGGCTAGTGGAGTAGGTTTGTATGATCTAAAAATGGAAAATGCTGCGCTTATTCGCAAAGCAGCTCGGGAATTGTATGTTCAGGCAGGAAGTTTGCGTTTTGAAGAAGGTTGTAAAGAACTTGATTATATTGAATTATTACGCAAAACTATTGAAGAATTTCGCCTGTTATTTGTAGATTGGGTTACTGGATTTGATTCTTGGAATTATATCATAGACCGTTGGGGATTGTTTAACCCGCCGGGAGTTAGCGCACACGACAAAGACCCGGATGATGATATTCCGTTTGATCCAGACGATTTTTTTGATTCAGATGATGAATAATTTCTAACCTTGATGTTTTCAAAGAAATTGAATCGAGCTTCTAACTTCTAATTACTTTCCGATACAAAAATTAGCAAAAATATTCCCAAGCAATTCATCATTAGTCACTTGTCCGGTAATCATTCCAAAATGATACAAAGCTTCTTTAATATCTAATGCCATCAGGTCACTTGAAAGACTTGTTTCCAGACCGAATTTTACTTTTTGTATTTCTTCTAAAGCTTTAAGTAAAGAATCGTAATGCCTTGTATTGGTAATGATTGTTTCGTTATTGCGTAAAGCACCGGTGTTGACAAAAGAGAGCAGTTGGTTTTTTAATTCTTCAACCCCAACGTTTTGTTTGGCGGAAATGAATAGAGTTGCTAGTTGTTGGTTGTTAGTTGCTAGTTTTGTCTCTATAGTATGTAGTAGCTTATCAGAGAGCAAGTCTTTTTTATTAATAAGAATTAAAATCGGTTTTTGAGGGTATTGATTTTGTGTTCTGTTGATTTCAACCAGTAAATTATCTAATTTTCCGTCAACTGACAACTGACAACCATCAACTAAATACAAAATAACTTGAGCCTGTTCGATTTTTTCAAAAGTTTTCTTGATTCCGATGCTTTCCACCACATCCTGAGTATCGCGAATTCCTGCAGTATCAATAAATCGGAAACCAATACCTCCAATAGTTAATTCATCTTCAATAGTGTCGCGAGTCGTTCCGGCAATGTCTGAAACAATAGCACGTTCTTCGTTTAAAAGAGCATTTAGCAATGTCGATTTCCCTACGTTCGGTTCACCAACAATAGCAACCGGAATTCCGTTTTTGATGACATTCCCAACGGCAAATGAATCTACCAGACGTTTTAAAACAAATTCAATTCTGTTAATTAATTCATTAAACTGTGAACGGTCGGCAAATTCTACGTCTTCTTCGGCAAAGTCTAATTCTAATTCTATAAGAGAAGCAAAATTTAATAGTTCTTCGCGTAGTTTGGCGATTTCGTTAGAGAAACCACCACGCATTTGTTGCATGGCAATTTGGTGTGAAGCCTCATTGTCTGACGAAATCAAATCAGCAACGGCTTCGGCTTGGGATAAATCCAGTTTTCCGTTTAAGAAAGCTCTTAGCGTAAACTCTCCGGCATCGGCCATGCGACAGCCTTTTCTTAGTAATAATTGAATAATTTGCTGCTGAATATAAGTCGATCCGTGGCAGGAAATCTCAACAGTATTTTCGCCGGTATAGGAATTAGGTCCTTTGAAAACAGAAACCAATACCTGATCCAAAGTTTTTGTCTCGTCCACTATATGCCCTAAATGCAAAGTGTGTGATTTTTGTTTCGTTAAATCTTTGTTTTTAATTGATTTAAAAACAGTGTTCACGATGCTGATGGCATCCTGTCCGGAAACACGTATAATGGCAATGGCTCCGGTTCCTGAAGCTGTGGCCAGCGCGACTATTGAATCGTTGTTAAGCATTTTTTTCTGAATTGGCTGCAAAGGTACTAAATCTGGTTAAGTATTGTTAAAACTTAAAACATAAAAGCATAATTTATTGGGAATTAAAGCGTTAAAATTGTATCTTTATTGGGTTAGCTAAGGTTTAATTTTACAACTAATTTAAAATGAAACGCATCTTATTTCCTACCGATTTTTCTGAAACTGCCACCAATGCTTTTATTCATGCTTTAGAATTTGCCAATCGCATTGAGGGTGAGTTGATTTTGCTACACGCTTTTGATTTGCCTGTTTTCGACAGCCAGTATTTTCCGGAAAATTACATGCTGATTTACGAATCGGTGGAGTTGACCCAATTTGAATTTTTTAAAGATGAATTACCGAAACTTCATGCTATTGCCCAGGAACGTAATTTGAGTCATATAAAAATGTCTCATCGGTTGATGGACGGAAATTTGTTAGGAACAATCGAAAGATCGATTCAGGAAGATAAAATCGATTTTATCGTTATGGGAACAGAAGGTGAAAAAAGTTGGACTGAACTGTTCTTAGGGACCCGTACAACTGCGGTAATTTCAGATGTAGATATACCGGTGTTGAGTATTCCGGCTGAAGCCAAATTTAAAACGATAAAAAACATTGGTTTTACCACCCGATTTAGACCCAAAGATAAGCCGGCTTTGAAAAATGTGGTTGAAATTGCCAAAAAAATGAATGCCAAAGTTAAATGTCTCTATGTTAAAACGGATGCTTCGGATGTATCCAAAGAAACAATTAAAGAATGGGAAGCTGAATTTGCCCATGATCCGGTGGAATTTAATGTGGTTTTCAGCGAAGAAGTGAAAGAAAGTATTCTTGATTTTATTTTGTTTAAAGATATCGATATATTGATAATGTTAGCTTACAAACACAACTTCTTTAAAAGTTTGTTCCATCACAGTTTAACTAAAGACATTGCAGCGCATTGGGATATTCCTATTTTAGCGATTCCTATTCAGTGATTTTTTTGATTGAAAATTAGAAAATTTAAAAATGTATTTATGAATTTTCGGTAATTTTATGCTTTAACTTTTTTAAGATTAAGCTAAAAAAGGGCAATTATAATACAAGCTCCGTTATATTTGTAATTCATTTTTGAATTATGAATATATATCCGTCCAAAATTTCTTTTTTTACCGCTGAATTAAGTAAAATCAATCGAAAGTATAATTTAATTAGTTTGTTGCGATTAGGAGGCATAGCGCTTTTTTTATTGTCATTATATTATTATTTCCAGCAAAACAGCTTTTTTTATTTGTTGTTTTCCGGATTGTTTTTGGTCATTTTTATTGGGTTAATGCGAAGACATTCCCAACTTCAGTTTCAAAGAAAATTGAATCAGTCACTTTTGAATATCAATCAGGACGAGTTGGATTTTTTGGAACGAAAAAAAATCCCTTTTGAAAATGGAGCTGAGTTTACAGATTTTCATCATCCTTATGCGTATGATTTGGATATTTTTGGAAATAATTCCCTGTTTCAATATTTGAACAGAACGGCAACTTACATTGGAAAAAAGACTTTAGCGGATAGTTTGTTGCAAAAATCTTCTAACAAACAAATTCAGGAAAATCAACAAGCAATAAAAGAGTTGACTTCAAAAATAGAATTTCGTCAGGAGTTTTTGGCTTTAGCCAAAGTTGCCGAAGATAATGAACCGAGTTACAAATCTTTGTTGGTCTGGAGTCGGTCTAACAGCGAGCCTTTACCTAAATGGACTTTGTTTTTCTCTTATATAAGTCCGGTTGTGTTTTTGATGACGTTTATAGCTTACTTATTCACTTCTGATTTGATTATTTTGAAGAGTTTAAGTTATTTGTTTATCCTCAATCTGATCGTTTTAGGTAAGTTTTTAAAACGAATTCAGTTAGAAATAGCTAAATCGGATGATATTGATAAAATAATTGGACAGTATGCACTTTTGCTGGAGAAAATAGAAAAAGAACATTTTTCGGCACCAAGATTGGAGGAATTACAGCAGCAGTTGAAGCTGAAAAAAGAAAATGCAAGTGTTCATTTAAAACAATTATCCGAATTATTTTCGAGAAATGATACTATTGCCAATTTGATTACAGCTGTTGTTTTCAACGGAACTTTTTTGTTTAATTTTCATGTTTTAAAGGCTTTGTTGACTTGGAAGAAAGAACATGCAGCCGCTCTTGAAGATTGGTTGACGGTTATTGGAGAAATTGAAAAATTAAACAGCTTTGCTAATTTGGCTTATAATAATCCGGATTATTGCTTTCCTGTTTTAAATACTGATTTTAAAATTGATTTTACTAATCTGAGTCATCCTTTATTGAATCCAAAAACAAGAGTAGGGAATGACGTCGTTTTTTATCCGCAATCCTTTATGATTTTAACGGGTTCGAATATGTCCGGTAAAAGTACTTTTTTGAGAAGTTTGGGAGTCAATATGGTTTTGGCGGGAGCTGGTTCAGTAGTTTGTGCAACGCAGGCACAGGTGCATCCGTTGCCGGTTTTGGTTTCTATGCGACTTTCGGATTCTTTGTCGGATAGTGAATCGTATTTCTTTGCCGAAATCAAACGTTTAAAACAAATTATGGAAAGTCTCACAGCGGAAGTTTCTTTTGTTTTATTGGATGAAATTTTACGAGGAACGAATTCTGATGATAAGAGAAACGGAACTATTGAAGTGGTGAAAAAGCTGATTATTAAAAAAGCCATCGGAGCCATTGCAACTCATGATATCGAAGTATGTTTGACAACAAATGAATTTCCGGAGATTTTAACTAACAATTGTTTTGAAGTCGAAATCCTGAATGAAGAGCTACATTTTGATTATAAACTTCGTAAAGGTATTTGTCAAAATAGAAGTGCCAGTTTTCTGATGAAGAAAATGGAAATTATTTGATTTTTTAGCTGCTAATTCACGAATGTTTTTTTAGAATATTATATATTTTGCATTACACAAATTGCTTTGCTAACATACAGATTGTAGAATGATTAATAAGGATTTTAGAAATTCGATATTATTTGTAATTGTTGAAGATAAAAGTTATTCGCATTTAACGAATTAGTGGAATTAAAAGAAAAAAAGTTAGTGTTAATTCGTGTATTCGTGGCTGTTATAAATGAAAAAAAACCGCTTTTCTAGGAGGAATCGCGGTTTTTTTAAATATAAAAAATGGTTGGTTAATTACGAATTATGTTACAATGATAAGTATTATATTTTAATATCAAAAATAAAACGTTATTTTTTTATTAAATTAATTTTAACTATTCAACATTACCGGCATTACCAGCATAGTAACCGTTTCACCGTCTTCCAGGCCATCAACAGGTGTTAAAATTCCGGCACGGTTAGGCAAAGACATTTCCAGCATAATCATGTCAGATTGTAAGTTGGTCAACATTTCAGTCAAGAAACGGGAGTTGTACCCAATTTGCATATCGTCTCCCTGATAATCACAAGTTAATCTTTCTTCTGCTTTGTTAGAGTAATCAATATCTTCGGCAGAAACGTTTAATTCGGCACCTGCAATTTTCAAACGAATTTGGTGTGTTGTTTTGTTCGAAAAGATAGCCACACGACGTACAGAACTCAAAAACTGAGAACGGTCGATCATTAATTTATTTGGGTTCTCTTTTGGAATTACCGCTTCGTAATTTGGATATTTCCCATCAATTAAACGACACATTAGTACATAATTATCAAAAGAAAAAGTAGCATTCGAATCGTTGTATTCAATTTTCACTTCCGCATCTGAGGTTGCCAGAATATTTTTCAAAATATTCAATGGTTTTTTAGGCATGATAAAATCAGCTACGTGCGAAGCCGTTACATCGGTGCGGGCATATTTTACTAATTTGTGAGCATCAGTTGCTACAAAAGTCAATCCCTGCGGAGAGAATTGGAAAAATACTCCTGACATTACCGGACGTAAATCATCGTTTCCGGCAGCAAAAATAGTTTTGCTCACGGCAGTCGCTAAAACGTCAGCAGGAACTAAAGTTACCGATGGTTCGTCTAAGTTTACCGCTTTAGGGAATTCTTCTCCCGGAGCATAAGCTAAGGCGTATTTTCCGGAATTAGAGCTGATTTCGATAGTGTTGTTTTCTTCAACGGTGAAAGTAAGTGGCTGTTCCGGGAAGGTTTTTAAGATTTCCAAAAGTAATTTGGCAGGAACGGCAACACTTCCCTGACTTGTAGAATCGATAGACAAAGTAGCCGACATGGTTGTTTCTAAATCAGAAGCAGAAACGGTTAATTCGTTATTGTCTAATTCAAATAAGAAGTTATCCAAAATAGGCAAAGTGTTGCTACTGTTGATAACGCTTCCTAAAACTTGTAATTGTTTTAATAAGTACGAACTCGATACTATAAATTTCATATGAAGATTATATTTATTTTTTATTGCAAAATGAAATAGCGGTTTTAAGCTAATTTACTTTGGTAAACCGTACCATTTTATTGATTTTATTTTGTTTTTTATGCTATTCTGTACTGGAATTTGCAAATAATACATTTTTACAAATATATCGTAAACAAAGCTAGTATTGAAAAATTTTTATTAACATCTATTTGCGGTATTTGCGTTTTCGTAAAAAGCTAAAAACAACGCCAAAAACAGCTAAAATTAGAATTGGAAGCCCGATAGTTAGGAGCTGAGTGCGGGTATAATTTTCATATACTTTTTCTTTGTCCAATAATGGTAAATCCAAATCCTTTGATCGAATGTTAATAAGTCCGTTGTCGTCCAGGAGGTAATTCACGCAATTCAGCAGGAAATCTTTGTTGTCATATAAATTTCCTGAACGTTGGTCGTAACCCAGTTCAACCGGCGCATAATTTTTATCCAATTGATTTTTGATAACATCTCCGTCCGAAATGACAATCATTTTATTGTTTTTGCCCTGAGCTTCAAAGTTATTTTGTTTAAAAGCTAAAACACGGTTTTGAAATGCCGAATGAAAATTACCTTCGAGTAAAACCGCCAAAGGAAGATTTCCGGTATTGATATAATGATTCGGGCTGGTTTCTTCGGCTACAATATTCAAATTGATTTCGGTAGGTGTTCCTACTTTTTTAGAATATGGTGACGATTGTAATAAAACGGTTTTCTTAATTCCGTTTTTCAAAGTGTCTATCGGACTGGCAAAATCAAACTTAATTCCACCCAGATTTTTCACAATCGGATGTTGACTTTCCGGATAAACTAAAGGAGCAAATTTCCAATTGAAAGATTGGTATTGGGTAGCGCTTCCCTGTTCGCCGGTAGCCAGTTTAATTGGACTTCCCTGTTCGTCTTTTACAATATCCGGATTGATACGAATTCCGTATTTAAAGAACATATCGTTCAGATTCAGATTTTTAGGAAAAACCATCGAAGCGCCGGCATCGTTGTATAAACTATCCATTTCGGCAGTAGTTTGTTCCATGAGCCACATACTTTTTCCGCCGTTCATTACAAATTGATCCAACACTTGTTTTTCGGCATCTGTAAACACTTCTGTTGGTTTAGCAATAATGGCTAAATCGTATTTTTTTAGCGCTTCCAAAGTTTCTGTTGGGTTTTTGGCAACCGAATCTAAGGTGAAAGGCCCAATGTGGTAACTTTCGCGTATTTGCAGTAAAAATTTGGCAATTTGGATGTCCTGAATTTCGCCGTTCCCTTTGATAACCGCTATTTTTTTCTGTTTTTCTTTGGTAATCTTATTCAAAGCTTCGGCTATCGAATATTCTAAATGCTGAACGGAACCAATCACTTTTTCGGTTGTGGAAGCTCCCATGATATTTTTCAACAAAGGAATATTAACTTCTTTATTGTGATAGACTGCAATTGCCCAAGGGAAAACCATTTCCTGAGATTGCTTTCCTTTGTCGTCTACAGTAATGTTTACCGGAGTCATGCCTTTCATGTACAAGGTTTTGATGTTGTCCATGCTTTCGTTTTCATTTTCCAAAGGATTGACAAATTCGAAAATAATATTCGAATTATAAGCCTGGAATTCTTCCAGTAATTCACGGGTTTCCTGTTGTAGTCTTCTGAACTCGGCCGGTAATTCGCCTTCCATGTAAATTTTGATTGAAAGCGGTTCTTTCACCTCTTTTATAATGTTTAAAGAAGTTTGCGAAAGAGTGTATCGGTGGTCTTTAGTTAAGTCAAACCGATGAAAAAATGAGTTTCCAATTACATTTATAATAATCAGAATTGCAATTGTAACAAATACCGATTTAAGATTTCTTTTTTTAGCAGTTGTCATTACAATTTGAAGGATTTAAGTTGGTAAACAGTAAACGAAAGAAACGCAATCGTAAGACTGATAAAATAGATCATATCTCTGGTGTCAATTACACCGCGGCTCATACTTTTAAAGTGATTTTGCATTCCTAAAGCCGAAATTGCCGAAGAAAAAGAAGGAATAATTGTGGCAAAACCTTCAAATCCAAAATAAAAAAAGAAGCATAAAAATACCGCCAGAATGAAAGCAACAATCTGATTATCGGATAGGGTAGAAGTAAAAATTCCGATGGCGGAATAAGCGGCAATTAAAAATAGTAATCCAAAATAAGAACCAACAGTGCTTCCCATATCGATATTGCCTTCGGGCATTCCTAAACTGGAAATCACCTGAACGTAAATAAAAGTTGGCAAAATTGCCATCCAAATAAGCAACATGGCTCCGATAAATTTTCCATTAGTTATTTGCCAAACAGACAAGGGTTTGGTGAGTAGTAATTCAAGTGTTCCTTGTCTTCTTTCGTCTGAAAAACTACGCATAGTTACTGCCGGAATTAAGAAAACAAATATCCAGGGAGCCAGAGTAAAAAACGGAGTCATATCGGCAAATCCGGAATTTGGGATGTTGTATTCACCATTAAAAACCCAAAGGAATAATCCGTTGATGATTAAAAAAATGGCGATAACTAAATAACCTATGGGCGAACCAAAAAAGGATTTAATTTCACGTAATAATAGGGCTTTCATATATGTTTATTCGTGTATTTGTTAATTTGGTTAATCGAAAAATTTAATTTTTAAATTCAATAGTTACAGCATCGCGATAATTTAATCCTAACAAACTACTTGCCGAACCAATTTTAGAAGGATTGCTTCTGAAAATAGCAATCTCCAGATAACCGGCTTCGTTAAAAAGAGCCAGTTTTTCACCTTCATAATTTTTGATAGGATATTTATCGGAAATTGCAATTGCGGAATAATTAGGCAAAATCGTTTTAATATTCTTGGTTTTGATATGAATTTCATAAGGTCGGCCTTTGGCTACTTCGAGAAATTGTTTTCGGGTAATATTGGTTACCACATTCCCAAAATGATCAATGTAAATAACATGTCCTTTCAAGGTACTACCGTCGTTGGAAACGACCGTTTTCATTTCAGTAACTTCTTTTACGGCGCTAATTTCTCTTCCAATTACATTCAGTAAACCACCTCTGGCAATATGACAGGCAACAGTTACAAAAACATCTAATCCCGAAGCGTCAATAGGCAACCGGTCGTGGATATTGATGGCGACAATTTTTTGCGGAACTATTTTTTGCGAAAGCATACTTAAAATACCGTTGTCGGCAGCAATAAAATAAGAATCATTCCATTGCATCACAATGTGAAGATTCTCTTTATTCAGTTCCATATCGACTCCAATAAGGTGAATAGTTCCCTTAGGAAAACTCGAATAAGCAGCGCTAATGATGTAACTGGCTTCCACAATGTTAAACGGGTCTATATCGTGTGAAATATCAATAATTTGGGCTTCCGGATACTCGGATAAAATTTTCCCTTTTAGTGCACCAACAAAGTGATCTTTCAAGCCGTAATCGGTAGTAAGGGTAATTATTGACATATTTTTGTTTATAACTATTGGTGAAATCTAAAATTAATTTTCATTAAATTTGAGATATGCAAAGCTAATAATAGTAATCTCAAAAACGCAAAAAAGCAAAAACAAATTATAAATTAGTAACCAAATAAAACCAAGGTGTACTTCCATTTTGGACGAGATTTTAAATTGATTTAGTAATACTAAAAAATTATATCCTTTGAACGAAAGAATCATCGAACTTATAGACATCGCTCCAAAAGAGTTTTGGGGTGCTCAGGATTCTCATCTTGAAACCATTAAGAAATATTATCCAAAATTAAAAATAGTTGCCAGAGGGACAACTTTAAAAGCATTTGGAGAAAAAGACATATTGGACGAGTTCGAAAGGCGTTTTCAAAGATTGATGCTTCATTTTACACGTTACAATAATATTGATGATAATGTAATAGAACGTGTTATTTTAGGAGACGCTCAGGACGATAAAAAAATGAGTCCAAATGACAAGATTTTAGTGCATGGAGTAGGAGGTAAAATTGTAAAAGCCATGACTCCTAACCAACAATTATTAGTCGATACGATTAATAAAAACGACATGGTTTTTGCCGTTGGTCCGGCCGGAACAGGAAAAACCTATACCGGAGTGGCTATGGCAGTAAAAGCCTTAAAAGAAAAACAGGTAAAACGTATTATTTTAACACGTCCTGCGGTAGAAGCAGGTGAAAATTTGGGGTTTCTTCCGGGAGATATGAAAGAAAAACTGGATCCATACATGCAGCCTTTATACGATGCTTTGCGTGATATGATTCCTAATGAAAAACTGGAAGATTATATTTCGAAAGGAATTATTCAAATTGCACCTTTAGCTTTCATGCGCGGACGAACTTTAGATAATGCTTTTGTGATTTTGGATGAAGCTCAAAATACGACGCATTCGCAAATGAAAATGTTCCTGACACGTATGGGAAAAAATGCTAAATTTATGGTTACCGGTGATCCGGGACAGGTAGATTTACCGCGCAGGACAATTTCGGGACTAAAAGAAGCGTTATTAGTATTGAAAGATATCGAAGGAATCGGAATTATTTATCTGGATGACAAAGATATTGTAAGACATCGATTGGTTAAAAAGATTATTGATGCTTATAAATATACTGAAAATGTAGATTAAAAATGTTTTGAAAATTAGTAAAATAACACCAACTGCGACCCCAATCGGGGTCGTAGTTTTTTAATAAAAATTACAAACTATTGAAGAACGTACTTATAACCGGAGCAGCAACAGGAATTGGAAAAGAACTAGCCTTATATTTTGCAAAAAATAATTGGAATGTTATTGCTACGATGCTCTGTTTAGAACAAGGAAAAGAACTTAAAGAAGAGAAAAATATACATTGTTATTTGTTGGATGTCACTTCTACAGAAAGCATAGAAACGGCTAAGCAACAAATTCTGGAAGATTTTAAAAGTATCGATGTAGTGATTAATAATGCCGGAATTGGATACCGTAGTTTTGTAGAATTTTCAGAAGATGAGCAGATTAATAATATTGTTGATGTGAATTGGCTGGGAGTAGTTAAAGTTTGTCGTGCCTTTACTCCGGTTTTTAGAAAACAACACAAAGGACATTTTATCAATATTTCTTCTATCGCGGGACTGGTGAATTTGCCTTTGGGAAGTTTTTATCATTCCACCAAGCATGCCGTGGAAAGTTTCTCAGAATGTATGGCCTATGAATTGATGAACTTTAATATCAGCGTTTCTACGGTGCAATTTGGAAATACACCTTCTAATTTTCAGAAAAATGTGAGTAAATGTAAAACAACACCTCTGAAATGTTACAATGAATTAATGCATAAAATAAGTTCAATTGTTGAAGGAAAAACCAAAAAGAATACAGATTTGAAGGAATCAATAAAAGAGAAAGTTTTAAAAATTGCCGAAAATCCTCCGCGAAAATTTAAACGGAATACCATTGGTTTTGATGCCAATGCGCTTAATATTTTACGTAATTTTCTAGGTTATCGAATTTTTGGAAGAATTATACATTATTCGGTTTTTAGATGAAATTTTATGTAGAAAAAAAGTTTGTCCTTACGTTAAATTGCTGTTATTTTGATAACTAAAAGCAAAGCTTTTGGTCTGTTTTAGGTATTTTTGCAAAGAATTTAGAGCGAATGAATTTATGATAAAAGAAAATATAAAAGTCATTGTAAGTGATTTAGACGGAACTTTATTAAATAGCGATCACCGCATTTCGGATTATACCAAGCAAGTTTTTAAAGAATTATACCAACAGGAATATTTGATTATTGTAGCCACTGGACGTCATCATCTTGATGCCATGTCTATTGTTGCTGCTTTAGATTTTCCGCTTTATTTAGTTACTTCAAACGGAGCCAGAATTCATGATCCTAATAAAGAATTGATTTTTACCTCTAATATGGATAGTGAAGCAGTAAAATCAGTGATGCAAATGGATATTCCTGATGAATATACTACAGTGCTTTTTAAAGAACATGTTTGGCAAACCAATAAACATGACAGTAAGTTGATGGAATTTCAGGCAGAACTGAGTTATGTTCCGGAATTAGTCAATTATAAAGAAATGACTGATTTTAATGCAATCAAAATCTTTTTTAAACATGACAGTCACGGAAAACTATTGGAATTACGTGAAAGAATTTTAGAAAAACATCCGGATACCTTTAGTCATGCTTTTAGTTTACCTCATTGTCTGGAATTCATGAATAAATCGGTAGATAAAAGTGTGGCTATTGGTCATATTTTAGAAAAAGAAGGATTCGAATTTCATCAGGTAATTTCTTTTGGAGATGGTTATAATGATGAGGGTATGCTAAATGCTACTGCCAAAGGGCTGTTGATGGGAAATGCTCCGGATAGTTTGAAAAATAAATTGGCCCATTTGGATGTGATTTTGAAAAACCATGAAGACGGTGTGGCAAATTATTTGGCTGAAAACATTTTGGAAAATTTAAGTTTAACATCCAAATAAAAGAGAGAGAAGTTTCTTTGTAATTCTATTCAAAATAATCCTAAATTTGCAATCTTATAAAATCAACGCAATATATATTTAGATGAGCAATACAATCACGACCACTAATTTTAATTTTCCAAATCAAAAATCAGTTTACAGAGGAAAAGTAAGAGAGGTTTATAATATTAATGATGAATTATTAGTAATGGTGGCAACCGACAGGCTTTCAGCTTTTGATGTGGTGTTACCAAAAGGAATTCCGTACAAAGGGCAAATTCTGAACCAAATTGCTACAAAATTCATGGAATTGACTCAGGATATTGTGCCAAACTGGTTGATTGCAACTCCGGATCCAAGTGTTGCTGTTGGTCATTTGTGTGAGCCTTTTAAAGTAGAAATGGTAATTCGTGGGTATTTGTCAGGTCACGCTTCACGCGAATATACTGCCGGAAAAAGACAAATTTGCGGTGTTACGATGGCAGAAGGTTTAAAAGAAAATGATAAATTCCCGGAACCAATTATTACGCCAACAACAAAAGCGGATAATGGAGAACACGATGCTGATATTTCAAGAGAAGATATTCTGGCAAAAGGAATTGTTACTGAAGAAGATTATTTAGTTTTAGAAAAATATACCAGAGCTTTGTTTCAAAGAGGAACTGAAATTGCTGCTTCTCGCGGATTGATTTTAGTAGATACCAAATATGAATTTGGTAAAACAAAAGACGGAGTTATTGTTTTGATTGATGAAATTCACACTCCGGATTCTTCCCGTTATTTTTATGCCGAAGGTTACGAAGAAAGACAGGGAAAAGGAGAGGAACAAAAACAATTGTCTAAAGAGTTTGTTCGTCGTTGGTTAATCGAAAATGGTTTCCAGGGAAAAGAAGGTCAGCAAATTCCGAATATGACAGACGCTTACATTGAAACGGTTTCTGACAGATACATTGAATTATACGAAAATATCATTGGCGAAAAATTTGTAAAAGCAGATATTTCGAACATCAACGAAAGAATTGAAAAAAATGTTTTGGCTTATTTAGAAAACAGATAAAAGAGTCAGAAGAATAAAAAATACAAAGCCGCAATCTTAAATGAAATTGCGGCTTTTTATTTTTAAAACAATTTCAATTTTAGGGTTATTGGAAATAAAAAACCAGAAATCTTAAAATTGATTCGTTATTAAAATTATTAAGTTTGTAAAAAATAAAAGTTATGAATATCCTACTTGTTGAAGATGATAAAAGAATTAGTGACTTTGTTATCAAAGGACTTCAGGAAAATGGCTTTAATGTTCATTTAAGTGAAAATGGTGTTGATGCCAGAGAATTGCTTTTTTCAACACAATGGGATATTATTTTGATGGATATTATGCTTCCTGATATTAGCGGGATTGAATTAGTAAAGTTGATTCGCTATAAAAAGAAAAATACGCCTGTAATTATGCTGAGCGCTCTGGGCGATGCTGATGATAAAGTGGATGCTTTAGATTCAGGAGCAGATGATTATTTGGTAAAGCCATTCCATTTTAAAGAACTAATTTCCAGAATTAATGCTCTTGTGAGACGAACTAAATTCAACCACGAGCACAAAGAAAACACCTATACTTGTGGAATCATTTCTGTAAATACTGATGAACACAAAGTCATGCTTGCTGATGTAGAAATGGAGCTTTCGCCAAGAGAATACAAATTACTTTTGTATTTAATAGAAAATAAAAATAAAGTTTTACCGCGTACTCAGATATTAGGAAATGTATGGGGAATAAATTATGATACCAATACAAATGTTGTAGATGTTTATATTTCATATCTGCGAAACAAAATGAACCTTAATGCCACAGTTTTACAAACTATTGTAGGTACAGGATATATGCTTAAAGACCAGTAAATGAAAATTAGAAACAGGCTTACTATTATATCTTCGGTAACTTTTGGAGTCGTTTTTGTTATTGCGGCATTAATTATTTATGTTTCATTTTATCGAAGTTCTGAAAAAAGAATTTATGATAATTTGCAAAGAATTAGTTTGCTTACGGCTATTTATTATTTAGAAAGAGACGAATTACCATTAAAGCAGCATAAACAAATCAGAGAATCTTACCTTGAAAATACGAAAGAGGTTGCTGTTGGTATTTATGATGAAAAAAATCAGGTTGCCTATGGCAAAAACCTTAGCTTAAAAAGCATTACTCCTAAAATCTTACAACAAGTAAGAAAAAATAAAAAAATACGATTCGAAACCGATAAACATTTTTATTTTGGAATTTTTTATCGGGATAATCAGGGAGATTTTGTTGTTTTTGTACAATCTAATGACGCCGAATTTAAAGCACAAAATCATGAATTAATGGTTATTATGCTTATTGTACTTTTAGTGGGATTATTGGTAATTTATATTTTGAGTCTTTTTTTATCCAAAGTCGCTTATAAACCCATTGATACTATTATTAAACAGGTTAACGCAATTGAAGCTTCTTCTTTAGATCAAAAAATTGTAAACTTAAATACCAGCGACGAAGTTCAGAGTTTAGTTGAGAGTTATAATAATTTGTTCCAACGCTTATCAGATACTTTTAAAACGCAAAAAAACTTTATCAATTACATTTCGCACGAATTTAAAACACCATTAGCATCCATATCGGGACATTTAGAGGTTTTTGCGCAAAAAGATCGTACACCGCGAGAATATCAGGAAACTACTGAAAAGGTTTTGAAAAATGTATATGAAATTGAAGAAATTTTAAATACACTAATGATTGTTTCCGGACTTAAATCTGAGAAAGTTCAAAAAGAAAGCTTCAGAATTGATGAATTAATATGGGATTGCAGTGATAAAATTGCTGCTATAAACGAATTTGCTGCTGCCAGACTTCGTATTGAATTAAATGTGAAAGACGAAAATAGTCTTACCGTAAAAGGAAATGAATCTGAAATAAGCATCGCCATTTATAATATTATTGAAAATGCCATAAAATATTCTGACGAGCCTGTCGTAATTACGCTTCTATTGGTTAAAAATAAAGTGCAAATTAAAATTAAGGATTTTGGCCGTGGCATTAAGGAAAAAGACCTGCAACATATTCAGGAAACTTTTTATAGAGGTAGTAATGTAGCTGGAGTTCAGGGAAGCGGCATCGGACTTTCATTAGCTTCTATTTTGTTTACTAAAAATAATATTCGCTTTCAAATTACTTCAAAAGAGCAGGAAGGAACTGAGGTAGTGCTTACTTTTGCAAAACTCTAATCGGTTTCTAATGCCGTTCTTATTTCTTTTTAATTTGGTTTAAAGAACTGGTTAATACTGCTGCAATAGCTTTGCTTATTATAAAATAGCAAGCTTTGAAAAAACGTATCTTACCCTTTATTTTTCTTTTATCTGTTTGGGCAACGGCGCAAAATGTAGTCAATGATACTATCATTTTGAGTCGAAAAAATGCCGAAACACTATTTCTGCAAAACAATCTCAGTTTAATAGCCGAAAGGTTAAATATTGATATTGCTCAGGCGCAGATTATTCAGGCTAAAGTTTGGCCTAATCCTACATTTTCATTAAACGAAATTAACCTTTGGCGTAACACTGGTTCTGAAGAACTCCCTGCTATTTGGGGAAATTATGGTCGTTATCAGGAATTTGGCGCCAGTTTAGAGCAATTAGTTTACACCGCCGGAAAGCGTAAAAAAATGATTGCCATTGAACAAGTTGGCAGCGATATGGCTGTAGAATATTACAAAAATTTTCTAAGAAATTTAAAAATGGAATTTCGTAATAATCTTTCGGCAATGCAATACAATCAGGCTAAAAATTCGGTATATCAAAAGCAGCTGCAGTCTTTTCAAAATTTAGTTAAGGCTTATGAAGTGCAGGTAAAACAAGGTAATATTAGTCAGGGAGATTATATCAGATTGAAAGCATCGGAATTAGAATTTTTAAACGAGATCAACGCTATAAAAATAGAAAACAACGCATTGCAAAGCGAAATGAAAAAGCTGTTGCATTTAGCTCCAACAACTTTTATTAAAATCGACAAGGAAGACATTGTTCCTGATATGACTGCTGTAAATAATTTGAATATCCAAGAGGCGATAGATGAAGTTAAAAATTACAGACCCGATGTAAAACTGGCAAAACTCAACGAAAAGTACAATCAGAAAAAATATGATTATCAAAAGGCTTTAAAAACACCTGATATTACATTAGAAGCTTCTTATGATCGAGGTGGAAATATTATGAGAAACTTTTTTGGACTGGGTTTTTCAATTGATTTACCAGTTTATGACAGAAATAAGGGCAATATCAAAGCCGCACAATTTTCGGTAGAACAGAGTAAATTAAAAAAAGAAGAGTTGTTAAATACTGCTCAAGCAGAAATATTTGAAACCTACAATAATTTTAAAGCGGTACAAAAATTATACGAAAATCAAGGAGCCGATTATCAGCAAAAACTAGATAAAATGTTAGAAAGTTATCTTTTAAGTTTTAAAAACCGAAACATAAGTCTGCTTGTTTATTTGGATTACGTAGAGGCTTATTTGAGTAATAAAATGATTTTATTAGACACACAAAAAGAATTAAATAATCGTCTGGAAGAGTTTAAAAACGCCAGCGGACAAGAATTAAATTAAAAAACATGAAACATACTTTTTTATTACCCATAGTGCTTATTGTATTAGTATTTGGATGCGCTAAAAAGCAGGAAGAAGAAAGACAAACGGCTACAGAAAAATTTTGTTTAACCCCAAAATTAAAAGAAAAAATAAGCATTGAAACGGTACAGATGTTACCTGTTACCGAAAGTTTTTCTCTAACAGGAAATATATCCTATAATTCTGATGATGTAGTTCAGTTTTCGAGTTTATACAATGGTTTAATAACAAATACTTTTTTCTCACTGGGAGATCATGTAAAAAAAGGACAGGTTTTAGCCGAGATTAAAAGTACTGAACTAAACAGTTTACAAGCAGAACGTAAATCATTGCAATCACAATTATTGGTAGCCAAAAGAAATTTACAGGCAACAAAATCAATGTATGAAAATGAAATTGCTTCGCAAAGTGATCTTATAAAAGGGCAAAGTGAAGTCGATGTTTTAAAATCTTCGATAGAAAATGTCGAACAAAATCTGGCTTTATACAGTGCGAGTGGTGAAAAATCAGTTTTTCAGATAAAAGCTCCTGTAACCGGATATATTGTTTCAAAGAATATGAGTCCCGGAACTCAGATTAACGATAATGAAGGTGCTCTTTTTACCATTTCTAATCTTTCTAAAGTATGGGTAATGGTAAATATTTATTCGATGAATCTCAAAGATGTTCACGAAGGAATGGAAGTAAAAATTACAACACCTGCATATCCTAATCAGGTTTTTATTGGAAAAATAGCCAAATTATCTCAGGTTTTTGAATCAGATGAACATGTCCTTAAAGCAAGAATTGTAATGGATAATGCTGATTTAAAATTAAAACCTGGTTTAGCTGCTGATGTTTTGATTAATAGAAAAACAGATCAGAAAAATATGATTGCAATTCCGGCAAGTGCATTACTATTTGATAATAACCAAAATTATGTAGTGGTTTACAAAGACGATTGCCATTTAGAGAGAAGGTTAATAAATCCAGTCAAAAAAAATAAGGATTTCATCTACTTTGAAAACGGACTTGAAGTGGGAGAAAAAGTAATTGTTAAAAACCATTTACTGATTTCAGAACAACTAAAAGACAATCAGCTAAAAAGCAATAAAATAAATTAATTAAGACACGATTAATTATGCAAAAATTTGTTCAAAATATTGTATCCTTTTCTCTTAAAAATTCGCTCATTATATTTTTTATGACCGCAGCATTATTTATTGGAGGAGTTTACAGTTATATTCATACGCCTATAGAGGCATTTCCGGACGTTACAAATACCAGAGCCAGAATTATTACCCAATGGCCAGGTCGTAGTGCCGAAGAAGTAGAGAAATTCATCACATTACCTATTACGAATGCGATGAATACAATTCCTAAAAAAGCAGAAGTCCGATCTATTTCTTTGTTTGGGCTATCTGTAGTAACGGTACTGTTTAATGATGATGTTGATGATTTTTATGCACAACAATATGCATCAAACAGAATGAATAATATCGATTTGCCGGATGGAAGTGATCCACAAATTGATCCGCCATCAGGAGCAACGGGAGAAATTTTTAGATACGTCATTAAAAGCGATTTGCCTATAAAGGAAGTTACGGCTTTGCAGGATTGGATTATCGAGCGCGAATTAGTATCTGTTCCAGGGGTGGCTGATGTGGTGAGTTTTGGTGGAGAAGAAAAAACGTTCGAAATCAAGATTAATCCATCTGAGTTAAATAATTATGATATTTCTGCATTAGATGTTTTCGATGCTGTTTCTAAAAGTAATATTAATGTTGGGGGAGATGTAATTCAGCGAGGCAATCAGGCTTATGTTGTGCGAGGCGTTGGTTTGATTGATAAAGTAGAAGACATTGGGAACATTTTAATCAAAACCGTTGGAAATACGCCCATTTTAGTAAAACACGTGGCTGATGTTTCGATTTCGGCAAAACCAAGATTAGGACAGGCAGGATTAGATAATGATAGTGATGTGGTTGAAGGAATTGTAATTATGCTTCGTGGAGAGAATCCTGGGGATGTAATTAAAAAGTTACGTGCCCGTGTTGACGAACTAAATGAACGGATTCTGCCTTCAAATGTAAAAATTGTACCTTTTATAGACCGTACAGAATTAGTGAATCATACTGTTCATACGGTAAGTAAAAATCTTGTTGAAGGTGTACTATTAGTATCGCTGATTGTTTTTATTTTTCTTTACAATTGGCGAACTACAGTTATTGTAGCGTCGGTAATTCCGCTGGCATTTCTTTTCGCCATTATAATGCTACGAATTCAAGGGTTACCGGCCAACCTGATTTCGATGGGAGCATTAGATTTTGGTTTACTGCTCGAAGGTACGCTTGTAATTGTTGAAACTGTTTTTGTTTCGCTCGAAACCAAGGCACATAAAATAGGTATGGAGCGTTTTAACAAAATGTCAAAAATGGGATTGATCAAAAAAAGCGTAGGGAGTGTAGCAACCTATATTTTCTTTGCATTAATTATTTTAATTGTGGCACTACTGCCTATATTTTCTTTCCAAAAAGTAGAAGGTAAAATGTTCTCTCCATTAGCATTTACGTTGGGTTACGCATTATTAGGATCATTAATTCTTTGTCTTACTTATGTTCCTGCAATGTGTAAAGTCTTGCTGACTAAAAATATTGTAGAAAGAGAAAACAAAATAAGTCGATTTTTTAGAGAAAACTTATATAAGTTATTCCAATGGAGTACAAAATACAGAAAAGCGACCATTATATTATTCCTAACTTTATTAGCTGTTTGTATGGGGAGATTTGCTTTTTATGGTTCTGAATTTATACCAAAATTGAATGAAGGAGCTATTTATTTAAGAGCGACTTTGCCTAACAGTATTAATTTGGATGAATCTGTCAGGTTGACTCAGGAAATGAAAAAGTCAATTAGCCAATTTGATGAAGTAAAGTTTATTCTTTCTCAAACAGGAAGGCCAAATGATGGAACAGATCCTACGGGTTTTTTTAATATCGAATTTCATATCGAACTGAAATCCGAATCAGAATGGAAGCGAAAAATAACTAAAAATGAACTGATTGCTGAAATGAAAGAAAAGCTGGAAATTTATCCGGGAATTAATTTTGGATTTAGTCAGCCCATTCAGGATAATGTTGAAGAATATGTAGCCGGAGTTAAAAGTCCGCTGGTAATTAAAGTTTTCGGAAATGATTTATTCGAATTAGAAACAATGGCGCAAGAAGTAGCCAATTCTATAAAATATGTGAAAGGTATTGAAGATGTAAATGTCTATAAAAACATTGGTTTACCAGAACTTCGAATTCAGTTGCACGACGAAAAAATGGCACGGTATGCCATCACCACTGCCGATGCCCAAGCTGTAATAGCCATGGCAATAGGAGGGCAGGCGGCCTCTACTTTTTATGATGATGAAAAAATGTTTGATATTCGAATTCGTTTCCAAAAAGAATACAGAGATTCTAAAGAAAAAATAGAGAAAATTCTAATTCCTACTATGGATGGAAAACGAATTCCATTAAAAGAAATTGCAACAATAGATTATAAAACGGGCCCCACATTTATTTATCGCGAAGGAAACAGCAGGTACATTGCCATTGGTTTTAACATTGCCGGCAGGGATTTAGGAAGTACCATTGCTGAAGCGCAAAAGAAAGTGGCTAAGGACGTAAAGTTGCCTAAAGTAAATGTAATGAAATGGGCTGGCGAGTTTGAAAGTAAAGAACGAGCTACCACACAGCTGGCTTTTATTGTACCTGTGGTATTAGTGCTTATTCTATTCTTATTGTATTTTAATTTTGACAATTTTAAAGATACGCTTATAGCTGTAAGTACGATGCCTTATGCTTTTATTGGTGGTTTTATCTCTTTATGGATTACAGATACTGTATTTGGAATTTCGGCAGGAATCGGATTTATTATTCTCTTTGGTGTGAGTGCTATTGACAGTATTGTTCTTATAGGAGTCATAAAAGAAAATCTGGCAAAAAGAATGCCTTTAAAAGAAGCAATCAGGAATGGTGTTTATAACAGAATCCGACCAATTGTTATGATTGCGCTGATGGGATCTTTAGGACTTTTACCGGCTGCGCTTTCTACCGGAATGGGATCAGAAATACAAAAACCATTAGCGATTATGATTGTGGGAGGATTAATTGTATGTATGATACTTTCATTAACGGTATTGCCTCAGGTATTTTACTTAAGCTATAGAAACAGCAAAAAATAAGAGATTCATCAATTAATTCAAAAACAGGCTGTTTTATTTTGAGACAGCCTGTTTGTTACAAAATTATTCAAATGACAATACTTACATTTACGTTGATTATGCTTTTAGGAGCATTTTTAGCGGGTTTTATAGGTTCGCTATCCGGACTTGGTGGTGGTATCATCATCATACCATTATTAACAATTTTACTTGGAGTTGATATTCATTATGCTATTGGTGCAGCTTTAGTTTCAGTTATAGCAACTTCTTCAGGTTCAGCAGCAGCTTATGTTAAGGAAGGAATTACAAATATGCGATTAGGAATTTTTCTCGAAGTAGCGACTACTATAGGAGCAGTCTGTGGAGCATTAATAGCTACAATTGCACCTACTTCTTTTATTGCTGTTTTATTTGGATTAACATTGATTTTCTCAGCTATAAATTCGCTTAGAAAAAAAGAAGAGCATATTGTTTCAGAATCCAGTCCATTAGCCGCAACACTCAAACTTCCGGGAACTTATCCTAATCATCATAAAGAAATTATAAATTATGGAACTAAAAATGTAATTGGAGGTTTTAGTATGATGGGAATTGCCGGAATGATGTCCGGTTTACTCGGAATTGGTTCCGGGGCGTTCAAAGTAATTGCCATGGATAACATTATGCGAATTCCGTTTAAAGTTTCGACTACCACCAGTAATTTTATGATGGGAGTTACTGCCATGGCTAGTTCAGTAATTTATATTCAAAAAGGTTATATCGAACCAGGAATTTGTATGCCTGTAGTTATTGGGGTATTATTTGGAGCAATGGCCGGAGCAAAAGTTTTAGTAAAAACTGATCCTAAAAAGTTACGCTTGTTTTTTGCTTGTTTGATAATTGTTTTGGCAATAAATATGATTTACAATGGAATTAATGGAAAAATCTAAAATAATGTCACAGGAAAAATTTAAAGAAAAAGTTTTTCAAATGATTATTGGAAATTTACTGCGTTACGGAGTTTGGATTTCTTTGTCAATTGCCTTCATGGGCGGAATTACTTACTTAATCAATCACGGAAACGAACCGGAAGATTATTCTGTTTTTATCGAAAAAGATAATAATATATTCAATGTTGTCGGAAATGTTTGTGAGGGATTAATTCACGGAAGTGGAGAATCAATAATATTTTCAGGAATTCTGCTATTATTTTTAACACCTATGTTACGATTACTGATTTCTTTATTTGTATTCTTTTTAGAAAAAGATTATTTATATGTGTTTATAACAAGTATTGTGGCTATAATTATAGGACTGAGTGTTTCTTTTGGATTTTCTCATTAACAGAATTACTTTCTAAAAAGCAAAAAACCTTAATTCTTGATTGAATTAAGGTTTTTTGCTTTTTTCTTTTTTCAAAAATCTTATTTAAAATAAGAAAATGTTTCGCTATTTTCTATTTTAAGAATAGTTTCATAAATCAAACGAATAACGTTTTCTACATCTTCTTTGTGAACCATTTCTACAGTAGTATGCATATAGCGTAATGGAAGCGAAATTAAAGCCGATGCTACTCCACCGTTACTGTAAGCAAAAGCATCTGTGTCAGTTCCTGTTACACGCGATGAAGCTAGACGTTGGAATGGAATTTCTTTTTCTTCAGCGGTAGAAACGATTAAATCTCTCAAGTTATTCTGTACAGCTGGGGCATAAGTAATCACGGGACCTTTACCAATTTTAGTTTCTCCTTCAATTTTTTTATCAATCATTGGAGTAGTGGAGTCATGACAAACATCAGTTATGATGGCAACATTTGGTTTAATGGTTTGAGTAATCATTTCGGCACCACGCAAGCCTACTTCTTCCTGAACCGCATTGGTAATATATAATCCAAAAGGTAATTTTACTTTGTTTTCGTGTAAAAGTCGGGCAACTTCTGCAATCATAAATCCCCCCATACGGTTATCGATAGCGCGACAAACAAATTTGTTTTCGTTTAAAACTACAAATTCATCAGGATAAGTAATTACGCAGCCTACATGAACTCCTAATTTTTCAACCTGCTCTTTGGTTTCGCATCCTAAATCAATAAAAATATTACTGATTTTTGGGTTTTCTTCTTTGTCTCTGTTTCGGGTGTGAATTGCCGGCCAGCCAAAAACACCTTTTACAATTCCGTTTTTAGTATGTATGTTTACGCGTTTGGATGGCGCAATTTGGTGGTCGGAACCTCCGTTACGGATTACATAAATCAAACCGTCTTCAGTAATATAGTTCACATACCAGGAAATTTCGTCAGCATGTCCTTCGATAACTACTTTGTATGGAGCGTCCGGATTGATAACTCCAACAGCTGTTCCGTAAGTATCGGTAATAAAAGTGTCAACATAAGGTTTTAGATACTCCATCCATATTTTTTGACCACTACTTTCGTAGCCGGTTGGAGAAGCATTATTAAGATAGCTTTCTAAAAAAGCCATTGAATCATTGTTTAATATCGATTTTGTACTCATAAAATATTTTTTTGCTAAATTATAAATTTGGTATTACAGTTGTATATTTAATGTATAATTTTACATCAAATAATAATCCTATATGAAGCCAGTATATTTAATAGCATTTTTTTTAATAATCTCTTTTTCCGGTTTTAGCCAGATTGTACCCAACAATCCTAATTCGATGGGGTATGTTTTAACCGAGAAAGACAGTATTTTAAATGATACTATCAAATTGCCTGAAATTATAATTTCGAAGAACAAACTGGACGAAGAAGGAAGAAAGCAATATCTTATTTTACAAAATCGTGTTTACCGAACTTATCCTTATGCAAAATTGGCTGCCGACCGCCTTACTAATTTAAATAGAGGGATGGCTAGGCTGACTTCTGAAAGAGAAAAGAAAAAGTATTTTAAAATCGTCGAAGATTATCTGACTAATGAATTTGAAGCCCGATTAAAAAAGTTATCCAGAAGCCAGGGACGTATTTTGGTCAGGTTAATAGATAGGCAAACAGGTACTACTACTTATGAATTGATAAAAACTTTAAAGAGTGGCTGGAAGGCGTTTTGGTCAAATACTGCTGCAAGTATGTTTGATATTAATTTAAAGGCGCAATACCTTCCATTTGAAAATAATGAAGATTATTTGATTGAAAATATACTTCAGGAAGCTTTTGATACCGGAAGACTTCAAAATCAACCGGCAGCTAAACCGGTAAATCTCGAAAAGCTCAATGAATACTGGGAGCAAAAATTACCTTAAAGAGTATTGTAAATAAAATTTAAGCTTATACTATATATGTATAGGCTTTTTTATTAGAAGCATCCCGATAGCTATCAGGATCTGCGGTTTCTTCGTACTCTTTTGCGGTTAAATTGATTTAAGGTTCTCTAAATTCCTACAAACGCAATAAACTTCAAGATAGAAAATCTTTGTTATCAGGCTATTAAAAAATAATCAAAAAAATAGTTAGTAAAAGGTGTTGTATAATTGGATAAAGGTGTTACTTTTGCACCCGCAACAGCGAAAACGTTCTAAGAAACATACTGAAAAACGGATTAATATTTAAGAAGAAATTTTTAAAAATAAAGTTTGGAGGTTGA
>NZ_NASZ01000010.1 GCF_014596575.1 Flavobacterium pokkalii
CTTCTTGTACACAACGAAGTTTAAATTCATAATTGTATTTGACTTTTCTTTCCATAAAAATGCCCCCAAATAGCGTCTAACTTTTTGGGGGCAGTTCAATTTGTACAATTGGTCCTTTTTTTTATCAGCATTATAAAATAGATTTTACCATCAAGGAATTAAGCTTAGTTAAGAGACTTAGTGCACTTGGCGTATTCTTTGCGCTCTTCGCGTTTAAACAAAGAACTAGATTCCTTAATAGTAAATCAAAATGAAAACTATTTTTTATTCTTCAAAGCCATTTCATTATCATCATATTCCTGACCAAAATCCGGCATACCGTCTTTAGTCCATTTTAAAACTCTGGCTCTTGTATGACGATTCGGATCGGATAAGGCATCTCCTTTAATTTTTTCATAATCACGGGCATGGTAAATCATAATATCGGTTTTTCCATCTTCAGCTATGGTAAAACTATTGTGTCCCGGCCCGTAACGTTTGAATTTTTCATTCGTATAAAAAACCGGTTTATCCAATTTCGTCCAGGATTTTGGATCCAATAAATCCGCTCCTTCTTTAGCCCAAAGCAATCCAATACAATACGTCGCATCGGTAGCACTGGCCGAAAAAGCCAGGAATACTTTGCCGTTTTTAACCAAAACCGCTGGCCCTTCATTTACTTTATAAGTATGCATTTCCCAGTCGTAATCCGGTTGGCTAATCACCACTTGTTTCTCATCAAGCGTTGTAGGACTGGTCATTTTGGCAATATACAAACTCGTGTTCACCACTTTTCCGGGACCTCTGTCCACCCAAATCATATAACGTTGCCCGTTCATTTCAAAAGTTGTCGCGTCAAGGGAAAAAATATCTCCTTTGGTTACAATTTGTCCTTCTTCTTTCCATTCACCTTTGGTTGGATCTTCCGATGGATTGGATAAAGCATATTTGTGAATGCTCCATTTATTTTCTGCTGAACCGGCGGCAAAATAAATGTACCATTTTCCTTCAATTCGGTGCAATTCCGGTGCCCAGATATGATTACCCATTGGTCCTTTATCATGTTTGCGCCACACCACAACAGGCTGTGCCGTTTTTATTCCGTTAATCGTTTTAGAACTTCTAATTTCAATTCGGTCGTATTCGGGAGCCGTGGCAATGAAATAATAATTTCCATTAGCCGCTTTGGTTACAAACGGATCGGCACGTTGCAAAGCCAAAGGATTATCAAATTGATTTTTCTTTAATTTTTGAGCCTGCATACTCACTCCAAAAAGAAGCATACTAATAAAAATACTGAAGCGTGAAAAATTCATGGTCTTATTTATTTTCAATTATAATTACAAATTTCAATTTTTAAATGTTAAATCAACATTTATAAAGTGTAAATATAATTGATTTCTGGTTTACTCATTCTAAAATTTAAAAACTGACAGCTAACTTATTAAAACCCAAACTTTTATTTGTAAAAATAATAATGCAAATATCTGATAATCATGTAGTTTATCCGAAAAAAGAGCTTTACATCGAAAAAAAGAAAAGTTGTTTTTATAAAACTAAAAATTGCCGTAATTTTATGGAAGTGAACCCCGTCTACTCTAACTTTTCTGGTTAATGGTTTAATTTGTTACTAACATTAAATAAACATTATTATGAAAAAGTTATTCAACATGATTTACGACAAAATTTCCCGTTTTCTATTCGGAGACGAAACGATGGTGAGATACTAACAACAAATCGTAAAAGAAGCGCGTATGTAAAAAAATTACTTTAGGTTTGATTAATTCAACGATGAACCATTTCTAAATTTATACTGATTTAGAAATGGTTTTTTGTTTTTATGAATTAAAACATCAATGCTTCCCTAAATTATCAGTCAGCCAAAAGCAGATATTTTTTGCTAATTTTGAAAGCTCAATATCATAATTATGCAAATCAAAATTCTACACATCGATAGCAATCATCCCATCCTGATGCAACAATTACAAGAGGCTGGTTTTGAAAACCATGAAGATTTTACCTCTTCCAAAGAAGCTATAGAAGCAAAAATCCAGGAATATCACGGCATTGTAATTCGCAGTCGTTTTAAAATTGACAAAACTTTTTTAGACAAAGCAACCAATTTGCAGTTTATTGCCCGTGTAGGAGCCGGTTTGGAAAGCATCGATTGCGAATATGCTACTTCAAAAAATATCGCATTAATTGCTGCTCCGGAAGGCAACCGAAATGCCGTTGCCGAACATTCTTTGGGTATGATTTTATCGCTTTTTAACAACTTAAATCGCGCCGACAGAGAAATTCGTTCCGGACATTGGAACAGAGAAAGCAACCGTGGGCATGAACTAGACGGCAAAACCGTAGGAATTATCGGTTATGGGAACATGGGAAAATGGTTTGCTAAAAAGCTGCGAGGTTTTGATGTAAAAGTACTTTGTTATGACATCAAAGAAAATGTAGGCGACGAAAATGCCCAACAGGTTTCTTTAGCCGAATTACAGCAAAAAACAGATGTTTTGAGTCTGCACCTGCCATGGACTCCGGACACGGATAAAATGGTTAATACCAACTTTATTAATGCTTTCACAAAATCATTCTGGATACTCAACACTTCAAGAGGAAAAAACATTGTTACAGCTGATTTAGTTGAAGCCTTACAATCCAAGAAAATCTCAGGAGCAGGTTTGGATGTTTTGGAGTATGAAAAACTCTCTTTTGAAACCTTATTTCAGGATAAAACAACTCCGGAGGCATTTCAATATTTATTAAACGCGGATAATGTTTTATTGTCTCCACATGTTGCCGGATGGACTTTTGAAAGTCACGAGCGCCTGGCACAAACTATAGTTGATAAAATTAAAGCTTTGTATGCTCAATAAAATGAAAACCAGCTTTTTGTAAAACCAAAGAATTTCCTTTTTTCAGGATAATTTCATAAATTTATAGATTGATAATCACTAAATTATGGGATTATGGAAAATTCAAAATACGAACACTGGAACCAACCTCAGCCTTATGAAGAAGACAATAAAAGAATTGCTGCGGGTTTATTAGCAATAATTCTGGGGCCTTTTGGAATCCATAAATTTCTCTTAGGCTATACTAAAACGGGGATTATTTGGCTTTTTCTTAGTCTCATCAGTTTTGGCGCTATAACTGGATTACTCGGACTTATAGAAGGCATTATCTATCTGACAAAATCAGATGATGAATTTTACAGAACTTATCAATTAGGCCGAAAACTTTGGTTCTAAATATTCAGACCCAAAAAAACCGCAGATTCGCAGATTTAATAATTTACAATCTGTGAATCTGCGGTAAATTTTAAAAAAAGTATAAAAATACTACTCCCCTTTTTCATTAAATTTCTTTTCCAATTCAGCCTGAAATTCCTCCATAACCGGTTTCATCGTACTTTCCGGAATATCGGCAATTCTAATGTACATTAAACCATCAATGGCATTATTAAACAAAGGATCGACATTAAAAGCGACTACTTTTGCATTTTGTTTAATGTATTTTTTAATCAATACCGGCAAACGCAAAATTCCAGGCTCCAATTCGTCAATAATTTTATCAAATTTATTCAAATCGGCTTCCGTTTCATTGAAGATAAAATCTTTGTCAGCATCCTTTAATTTTACTTTATAAGCCTTTTTCGGATGAATATATTGTGCTATGTATGGATCGTAATAATTGGATTTCATAAACTCAATCATCAGTGATTTAGAAAAATCAGAAAACTGATTACTGATACTCACCCCACCAATAAGATATTTATGTTCCGGAAAACGCAAGGTAGTATGAATAATTCCTTTCCAAAGCAGGAATAACGGCATCGGTTTTTGTTGGTATTCTTTAATAATGAAAGCGCGTCCCATCTCAATTGACTGATGCATGGTTTCAAACAATTCCGGTTCGAAACGGAATAATTCATTCAAATAAAAACCTTCAATTCCGTATTTTGGATAGATTTCACCACCCAATCCCATTCGGTAAGCTCCGGCGATTTTTTGCGCTTCATCATCCCACAAAAACAAATGATGGTAATATTGGTCAAATTTATCTAAATCGATAGATTCATTCGTTCCTTCGCCAACTTCTCTAAAAGTAATTTCGCGCAAACGGCCAATTTCATGTAAAATACTCGGGATCTTTTCGGCTCCGGCAAAAAACACTTCATAATTTTTGCTTTGTAACAAGCGGCAATCGGTATTTCTTAAGGCACTAACTTCGGCAATGATTTTTTCTTCGTTAGCCGGAGTGGCAATTTCCTTTGGATTTTTAGGCAATTTTAAATTAGGCGTTGTCAATAATTTGCTTTCCTTTTCAAAAGGATTCGCCAGCATATAGGTTTTCTTTCTCAAAAATTCCGAATAGGCTTCAATACTTTCGTATTCGTTTTGTTCCGCCACCGAAATTGGTTTTCCAATTCTAACTTTAATCACGCGGTTTTTTTGACTAAACAATTCCGAAGGCAATTTAGCTGTACGCAACGTACTACTGATTTTGGACAGAAAATAAAACAAACGACTGTTTTTAGCATGAAAATAAATAGGGACTACCGGAACCTGAGCTTTTCTAATTACTTTTATAGCCCCTTCTTCCCAAGGTTTATCCACCACAAGCTGCCCGTCTTTATAACTGGAAACCTCCCCGGCAGGAAACATCCCCAAAGGTTTTCCGTCACTTAAATGACGCAAAGTTTCTTTAATCCCTAAAACACTCGATTTTACATCCTTATGATTTTCAAAAGGATTTACCGGCATAATGTATTGCTTTAATGGCTCAATGCGATGCAAAAGAAAATTAGCAATAATTTTAAAATTAGGCTCTTTTTCCAACATCAGTTTCAACAATAAAATTCCGTCAATTCCTCCCAGCGGATGATTGGAGATAGTAATATAAGCGCCGTCTTTAGGCAGACGTTTAAAATCTTCTTCCGGAATTTCAAATTTTATCTGTAAGTCGTCCACAATACCATTTAAAAAATCAATTTCTTTCAAATGTTTATTGCGATTGTAATATTTATTGAGTGTAGAAATTCTCAACGCCTTCATTAATAGCCAACCCGAAAAAGTCCCTAAGACCCCGTATTTATCAACATTTATTGCTTTTGCAACTTCTTTGGCTGTAACTAAACCCATTTAATTTTTCTTTTTTGAGCGAAAAACAAAGATAGAAAAAAACTCCATTATCCGACTATGAGCCTACTTTGATTTTAAAATTTTATAACCGCTCCCAGTTATTTTTTAGTATTTTTGGAAATCAAAAAATTTAAAAAAATGAGGATTTTATCATATAATGTCAACGGAATTCGGGCAGCCATTTCAAAAGGTTTTATCAATTGGTTAGAACAAGCTAAGCCTGATGTAGTTTGTCTTCAGGAAATTAAAGCTACTCCGGATCAGCTTCCGTTAATGGATTTTGAAATGGCAGGCTACCCTTATCACTATTGGTTTCCGGCAACCAAGAAAGGTTATAGCGGTGTTGCAATTTTATCAAAAATTAAACCTAAAAACGTAGTTTATGGCACGGGAATTGAGCACATGGACCACGAAGGACGAAATTTACGCATCGATTTTGATGATTTTTCGGTCATGAGTTTGTATTTGCCTTCAGGCACCAACATCGAAAGACTCAATCATAAATTCATGTTTATGGATGATTTCCAAAGTTACATCAACGAATTAAAAAAGGAAATCCCTAATTTAATTATTTGTGGCGATTACAATATTTGTCACGAAGCCATCGATATTCATGATCCGATACGAAATGCGAAAGTTTCCGGATTCCTTCCCGAAGAACGTGCCTGGCTGGATGCTTTCTTAAAAAACGGATTCATTGACAGTTTCCGCTTTTTAAACAAAGAACCGGGTAATTATTCCTGGTGGACCGTTCGTGTAAAAACAGCCCGAACTGACAATAAAGGCTGGCGTATTGATTATTGTCTGGTAAGCGAACCTTTGAAAGACAAAATCAAAAAAGCACTTATTTTACCCGAGGCCAAACATTCTGATCACTGTCCCGTTCTGGTAGATATCGAATAATATAAACATTTTAAACTCTTAAAAATGATCAAAAAAATCTCCTTAAGTCTGTTAGTTCTGGCACTTTCAACTTCTTGTGTTTCCAAGAAAATATATACAGACTTAGAAAACAAATACACCGATTTAAAGAAAGAAAACAGAAGCTTAACCGACGAAAATGAGGCGCTTTTAAAAGCCAAAAACAAATTAGAATCTGACCGCGAGACTTTGCAAAATGAATTAAGCAAAATAAAATCGGAACGCGACAAACTAACGGCTGACCAAAAAGCGCTAAACGAAAAAATAGCCCGTTTGGAAGATTCATACAATGCTTTGGAGAAAAACAGCAACGATGCTTTGCAGGCCAACATGAAAAAGAATCGTGATTTATTAGCCGAATTGGAAGCCAAGCAAAAAGCCTTATCTATTGAACAAGAACGTTTAAGTAAAAATGCACAACGCCTGAAAGAACTGGAAGATAAAATAGCCGCTAACGAAGCTTCCATGCGAAAATTAAAAGAAACTTTATCCAAAGCTCTTAACGGATTTGAAGGCAAAGGCTTAACCGTAGAACAAAAAAACGGAAAAGTATATGTATCTATGGAAAACAAATTGCTTTTCAATTCCGGAAGCTGGGCCGTGAGTTCGGAAGGTAAAAAAGCTGTAGTGGAACTAGGAAAAGTATTGGGTGAAAACCCGGATATTGCCGTTTTGATTGAAGGTCATACGGATAACGACCCTTATGGTGGTTCCGGACCTATTGCTGACAACTGGGATTTATCAACCAAAAGAGCTACAGCCATTGTAGGGATTTTGAGCGAAAACAGAGCCATCAACAAAAAGAACTTAACCGCAGCCGGAAGAGGCGAATTCTCGCCAATTGCCACTAATGATACTGCTGAAGGCAAAGCTAAAAACCGTCGTATTGAAATTATCTTAACACCAAGATTAGATGAAATCGCCGAGATGTTGAATGAAATCAACTAGCTTTCATTAAATAAAAGTTAAAAAAGCTTCGAAGCAGTACTTCGGAGCTTTTTTGATTTCAAGAGTTCTTCAAAGCTTTGTAAATTTGCTTTTCTAAAATTTAAAATCTACATGAAATATACAACTTTACCCAATACTGATATTCAAGTAAGTAAAATATGCCTGGGCACCATGACTTTTGGCCAACAAAACACCGAAGCCGATGGTCATGCGCAAATGGATTATGCCGTAGCCAATGGGGTAAACTTTTTTGATACTGCCGAAATGTATTCGGTTCCCGCACGCAAAGAAACCTACGGAAGTACCGAAAAAATTCTGGGAACATGGTTTAAAAAATCCGGCAAAAGAGACGAAATTGTTTTGGCTACTAAAATTGCCGGACCCAATCCAAATTTTGGCTACATGCGTGAAAAGAATGATTTTTCACCAGCCAGTATTAAATATGCTTTAGAAAACAGTTTGCAACGTCTGCAAACCGATTATATTGATTTGTACCAATTGCACTGGCCGGAACGTAAAACCAATTTCTTTGGCAAAAGAGGTTTTATCGTAGAACACGATGCCTGGGAAGACAACATCCGATTAGTATTAGAAACTTTAGACGGTTTTATCAAAGAAGGAAAAATCAAACACATCGGACTTTCTAACGAAACTCCCTGGGGAATCATGCGTTTTCTGGAAGAAAGTAAATACAACAATTTACCAAAAATTAGTACCGTTCAAAATCCGTATTCGTTGTTAAATCGCCAATTTGAAGTAGGTTCAGCCGAAATATGCATGAAAGAAAATGTTGGTTTATTTGCTTATTCTCCATTGGCTTTTGGAGTGCTTTCCGGGAAATTTTTAAACGAAGAAAATCATCCTAACGCCCGAATCAAACTATTCCCGCAATTTTCCAGATACAACAGCACCGAATGTACGGAAGCTGCCAAACGTTATCAGGAAATTGCTCAAAAACACGGTATTTCAATGGCTCAAATGGCTTTAGCTTTCGTTAACCAACAGCCTTTTGTTACGAGTAATATTATTGGCGCGACAACTTTGGAACAATTAAAAGAAAACATCAGTTCGATCGACTTGCATTTATCAGATGAAATCATCGCTGAAATCAATGCCGTTCATGCGGTAATTCCTGATCCTGCTCCTTAATTTACCCCAAAAATTTAAATTAACCATTAAGAATTTAAGTTTAATTAAGAAGAATTTCTCTTCATATTCTTAATTTCTTAATGGTTTTATTTTCTCACACGTTTTTAATGTTTCAGATAAAAAAATTAAAACTCAAATTCTTCATCGATTTTCAATGAGTCAACAACGGTTGTATCCTTTTCTTTAATGCGTAAAAGGGATTTTGCAGGTCCGGTTAAAATAGTTTGCTCCTTTTTAAAAATCGTATCATCTACAGTCAGCAATCCTCTTCTAATCATTAAATTGGTTAAAAAAGAAACCTGTTTCATCGCCGATTCTTTCAACATTCCTTCATCATTAAACTGATACATAAATTTCTTCGGGCTTGGAATAATGCGCGCCAGATACAAACATTCGTTAAAAGTCAATTCGGCTGGGGTTTTCTGGAAATAATACTGAGCTGCTTCGCCAATTCCATACACATTTGGTCCCCATTCGATAATATTAAAATACACTTCCAGCATGCGTTCTTTACTCACAATGCGGTTGTTTTCCAAAATATAAACCAACAAAATTTCTTCCAGTTTTCGGGACAAAGTTTTCTCGCGGGTCAGGAAAACATTCTTAATCAATTGCATGCTGATAGTACTGGCACCACGGGAAAATTTTCGGGTACGGATATTCTTAGCAATAGATTGTTTGAACGCTTCATTGATAAAACCATGATGCGAAAAGAACGAAGGATCTTCGGTAGTTAAGACACATTTTTGCAAATAAGGCGAAATTTGATCTAAAGGAGTATAGTTCACATTCGAAGTTCCCACCAAAACCGGACGCTGCAACACCCCATTAATGATAGCGCGATAAATAAACTCGCCATTAAGTTTATTCAAATTAGCTTCGCCGTATTTGGTAATTCTCAGGTTTTCTTTTTTCAGATTACTGTTAAACACCAAATCGTTTGGTTTGTTTTTATTGTATGCAAAATCCAAATAATAATCAAAAGTTCCTTCGGCTTCCATGCCCTGAAAATGCGTAAACAATCCATCCGGAAGCGAAGTGATAAAATCCTGCGCTTTCATTTTAGGTATCTTAACCTTAAGTTTATAAACAGTATCTTCTTCGGTTTCATAAGCCAGATACGGATGGAATTTCACCTTATTAAACTGCGCTGTCGAACTGCTGTCCACAGCCATAAAATCAGCCCCTAACAGCAATCGGTAATCCAATCGGGCATTTTTAATTAAAACATCTTTTTGAGCAATTCTTCGATGATTAATTTTCAAATTGGCAATCGAAGAAAAACCGTCAATATGAAGTTCTCCTCCGCTTTTATCAATATTTTCAACATTCAAACGAATGGAATCAAAGCTCGAAACCAGATTGTAACGTTCGTCAAAATAAGGAACTTTAATCGCACCGGTATCAATATTAAAAAACCGGATATCCGCTTTTTTGTTTCTAGGATCAGTAAAACCTTTTATTTTCCATCGTTGTGCAAAAGTATTGGTTTGAACATCAATGGAAGTCTCCAGTTCTTTATTGGCCAAAACCAATTTTTGAATTCCAATCGTGGCTTTCTTTCCATTATCATCGAGTTTGAAAGTCAGATTCTCAACTTTCATATCAGTCGGAATCAAATTCAATACTCTTGAAATAATCCGATAGGCAAAAGCAGCATAATCTTTTTTATCAGAAGTATTTTCTTCATCTTTATTTCTTTTTAAAAAGGCAGCAAAGTTTTTCACCTCGCCTTTTTTAGTCAGCTGAATATATCCTTTTTTGATTTCTAAAGTTCCCAGTTGCACTTCACCCAACATTAAGCGCCATACATTTACAGTCGTTTTAATTTCATGAATATTAAATAAAGTATCCGCATGATTAGGAACCAAACTAATATCAGCCAGATGCACTCCGGAAAATCCTTCAAAAGCAGCTTTTTTCACCACAAATCTACTGTCATAATCCGCTTCCATTTTGTTAGCCGTTTTAGCAATGATTTGTTGCAAAAGCGCCTCTCTAAAACTAAAAATTCCAATAATTGCAAGTAATGCAAATGCTACTACAATTTTTGCAACTAAGAATATTTTTTGTTTTCGGGTTCTCATAAATCAGTCTTTTTTTGGTCGCGAGCTAAAATAATAACTTTTTACGTTGATTAAGAATCTTCCTTTAAACTTTAATAAATACTTCACTTTTCCAGCAGAATAGCATGAAAAAAACCACAACTTATCTTATTATTTTACACTGAGCCAACCAAAACACTCCTAAATCACTGTAAAACAAGACACTAAACAAAAACGTTAAAAAGCCCGTAAACACTGGGCTTTCCGAATGTTTTAGGTTAAATTTGCAGTACAAAAAAAATAAAATTAAAAATGAAAAAAGTTATTTTATCGGTTATTGCCGTACTATCATTTGCGTTTGCAAATGCACAAGAATCAAAAACAGTAAAATTTGGTGTTAAAGCCGGAGCTAATTACGATTGGTTAGCAACAGGTGACGCATCTGTTTACGATTTACGTCCTGAAGTAGGATACCACGCTGGTTTAGTAGCCGAATTCAAAATGTGTGATGAATTTTCATTCCAAGCTGAAGCTTTGTATTCTCATTCCAGCTTTAAATTTGACGGAAACGGAAACACAAGTGGCAGCAATTTAAAAATTAGCGAAATAGCAATCCCTGTTTTAGCTAAATTTCACTTAGTTAAAGGTTTATCAATAGAAGTTGGTCCACAAGCAAGTGCCATTATTGACTCTGAAGCAAAAGGAATTTATGCTAACACCAATTTGAGAAAATATAACATCGCATCCGTTTCGGGCTTAGCTTATGACTTTAACTCCGGAGCATTTGTTCAAGCTAGATACGTTTATAATTTCTTAGACTTAGCATACGGACCAGCAGGAAACAATCGTTTTGGAATCCAGGCTTCTGTAGGTTACAAATTCTAATATCCATTTTCAGAAATAATCCGAAAAACCACGTAAACTGCGTGGTTTTTTTATACCCAAACCTAACTAACCTAACATCCAAAAAACACATGTAACAGCTCTTAAAAATTTTAATATATTTTTTCGTAACTTACAGCTATCTAACCCAATAGTCTCAAATTATGAAAAAATTAAAACTTTTTAGCTATAGCTTTTTAGTAATCGCTATGCTAATGATGGCCTGCCATGAAAAGCGAAACGAACTGGTTGATTCCTGGAAAATTACCGCTGTTGAAGCCAAAACCACTTTATCCGATTCAGTAAAAAACGAAATCCTAACGAAAGGCACTTTGACCTTTACTAAAGACGGACATGTAAACGGATTTTTGGAAAGCGAAATAAATGACGGTACCTATGCCTTAACCAAAAAAGGAAAAAATCTGGTCATTAAAGATGAAACCGGTACTCCCTACCCTTTTGAAAGCGATATCAGCGATGATGAAGTAATCTTAGTCAGCGACAAAATGAAACTGACACTCACCAAAAAATAAATCTACAAACCACTCTACAGTTAAAAAGAGTGGTTTTTTATTTGAAACCTTTCACAAAGTTTTTTTAATACCATTTTGTTTCAAAAAAAAGAACAATCTGTTACCGTAAAAGTCAAATAATTATACAGAAATTTGCTTCTTGAAAAATCAGAAGTAAAATGACACAAATTAGCATTCTGGGTTGCGGCTGGCTCGGACTTCCATTAGCGAAAGCCTTCATTAAAGAAAACTATTCGGTAAAAGGTTCTACAACCACAACAGACAAAAAAGAATTACTGGAAAATGCCGGAATTTCACATTATCCGATTACTCTCGAAACCGAAAATTTCTCTGCTCCTGTAGCTGATTTTTTAGCCGGAAGTCCCATTTTAATCATTGCTATTCCTCCAAAATTAAGAGGAAAAAATAAGGATCACTCGGATGCTCAGAACAATTCTTTTGTTCAAAAAATAAAAAACCTGCTACCTTTTATTGAAAAATCTTCGGTAGAAAAACTGCTTTTTATCAGTTCGACAGCGGTTTATGGCGAAGCTAATGCGATAATTGACGAAAACAGTCCGACTGTTCCTGTTACCGAAAGCGGCAAACAATTACTGGAAATTGAACAATTATTAGTAGCCAATACACATTTTAAAACAACCATTCTCCGTTTTGGCGGATTAATTGGTCCCGACAGAAATCCAGCTCGTTTTTTAGCCGGAAAAGAAAATGTCCCTAATCCGGATGCGCCGGTGAATTTGATTCATTTGGACGATTGTATTGGTATAATCAAAAAAATTATTGAGAATAACGTTTGGAACGAAATACTTAATGCTGTGACACCTTTTCATCCAAGCCGAAAAGACTATTACACTCAAAAAGCTTTGGAACAAAATCTAATTCCGCCAACATTCAACAATGAAAATCCTTCTATTGGGAAAACGATTTTATCAGAAAAATCAGTTCAATTATTAGATTACATATTCATCCAAACTGAATTATAGTGATAACAAAAGTTAAAACTGCTGTTTCAACAAAAGTTAATGCTATTGGTCTTCCTATTTTAGCATTGCTTTGGGTTGGTTTTTTCTGGGGCACCACTTGGATTGCTTCCAAAGAGGGTGTTCGTTATATTCCCGGAATTCAAATGGCCGCCATTCGTCAATTTTTAGCCGGAGCACTTTACATTCTCTTTTTCCTGTTTACCAAATTGCCCTGGCCCAAAGGAAAACAATGGAACACCATTATCATTCTTGCCATCCTGAATTTCACCTTAAGCAACGGACTCAGTACTGCAGGAGTAAAATACATCAGTAGCGGACTGGGCGCTATTATTGCAGCCATTTTCCCTATTTGGGTAGTAATCATTTCTTACTTTAAAGGTGAAAAAATTGCCAAATTAGCGGTAACTGGAGTACTTTTAAGTTTCTCTGGGGTTTGCATTATTTTTTACGAATATTTGGGCGATTTTTTTAAACCGGATTTTCGTCTCGGAATTTTGCTTTCGGTTTTAGCAACAATTACCTGGGCTTTTGGAACTTTATACACTAAGAAAAAAGCAGCTTCGTACAATCCTTATTTTAGTTTGGGATTCCAAATGTTCATTTCCAGCATTCTGTTATTTGCTTACAACGGAGCTACCGGAATTTCAATAAATTTAAGCGAAATCCCAATGAATACCTGGCTTGCCATTGCCTATCTGGTCGTAGTTGGTTCACTAATTACTTTTACCATTTTCATCTATTCTTTACAACATCTTCCACCGGAATTGAGTAGTCTTTATGCTTATATGAATCCAGTTGTAGCGGTTTTATTGGGAGCTGTTATTTTTGATGAATCCTTAAGCATTTCGATAGCCATTGGAGGCACGGTAACACTTTTTGGTTTGTATTTAGTCAATAAATCTTTACGTAAAAGCCGTAAAAAAACGAACATTTTAATCAAGTAAAACTTCCTGATTTCCAAAAGGGTTTTTGTATTTTTGCAAAAAAAATTCATGAAATCTGTTTTATACAAATACCGAATCTTCATTGGTATCTTTTTTATTTTTTCGGTTATTACGCTTTCTCTTTTTTATAATGCATTAAAACCTCAAAAAACACTTCCCATTTACAATCCTGCCGATGTAAATCCGGAACTGGTGGACAGCACCGTACAGTATGTGAGCAAATACCATACAATTGCCGATTTTTCCTTTACAAACCAAAACGGAAAAACCATCACCCAAAAAGATTATGAAGGCAAAATTTATGTTGCCGATTTTTTCTTTACCACCTGCGGTTCTATTTGCCCAAAAATGACCACTAACTTGGTCGAAGTACAAAAAGCCATCATCAACAATCCCAAAGTAATGTTGCTTTCGCACACCGTTTTCCCCGAAGTCGATACCGTAGAAGCTTTGAAAGCCTATGCTCTAAAAAACGGAGTTGATGACCGCAAATGGAACTTGGTAACCGGCGATAAAAAAGAAATTTATACCCTAGCCCGAAAATCCTATCTGGCGGTAAAACTGGGAAAACCAAGCCAGTTATACGATATGGTTCACACCGAAAATTTTGTATTGGTGGATGCTAAAAGAAGAGTTCGCGGTTTTTATGACGGCACTAAAAAAGAGGAAATTAAACGTTTAATTGAGGACATTAACTTTCTTTGTCAGGACAAAAACGACAATTAGAAACCCCAAAAAACAAAAAATATCTTTTTTAGACTTCAATCCGTCTAATTAAATCATAAAACTGATAATAATCATTTCAGTTAATAATTTAATATGTATTTTTGCAATCTTAATTCAATCTAAATAAGACCTTGCGTACCACTATACACTCCTTAAAAAAAAGCGAAAAAGCCATTATCAAAGATTTTGATATTGATATTATTCCTTTAAAACTTCTGGAAATGGGTTGCTTACCCGGAAACACTGTCGAATTACTTCAAATTGCTCCTTTTGGCGATCCATTGTATCTGGATGTCAACGGTTCGCACGTGGCTATTCGCGTGGAAACCGCTAAAGAAATTGAAGTAGAACTAATCAATACGGCACTTTAATGATGCATCAAAATATAAACGTAGCTTTAATTGGAAATCCTAACGTTGGGAAAACCTCTGTATTTAATCAATTAACAGGGCTAAACCAACAAGTGGGAAACTATCCCGGAATTACGGTGGAGAAAAAAATTGGTTTTTGCAAATTAAACCACAATATCAAAGCCAATATTCTGGATTTACCGGGAACTTACAGTCTGAATGCCAGTTCTATTGACGAAAATGTAGTTATTGAACTGTTATTAAACAAAAACGACAAGTTATATCCGGATGTCGCTTTGGTAGTTACCGATGTGGAAAATCTAAAGCGTAACTTATTACTTTTTACCCAAATTAAAGACTTAGAAATTCCAACCATTTTAGTCATCAACATGGCCGACAGAATGGAAAGCAAAGGAATTTCATTAGACATTCCGTTTTTAGAAGAACAATTAAAAACTAAAATTGCCTTAATCAGCTCAAGAAAAGCACAGGGAATTGAAGAACTCAAAGAATTAATTATCAATTACAAAGCGCTCACTACCGAGCCTTGCCTGAATGCCTCGGTAATTGACAAAGAATACTTCGATAACCTGCAAAAAGCTTTTCCTGACCAATTATTATACAAACTTTGGCTGGTAATTACGCAGGACGTAAACTTTTTGAATTTGGAACGAAAAGAAATCCAGAGTTCTTTTACCAAATCGCACACCGAATTAAAGCGTTTGCAACAAAAAGAAACCATCAAGCGCTACCAATTTATCAACGAAGTCCTGAAAGAAGGTTTGACCGTAGATTCAAGCATTGCTAAAGATTTCCGTTCCAAATTAGACCGTGTTTTAACCCACAAATTCTGGGGATACATCATCTTTTTTGTAATTCTTTTTGTGATATTCCAATCCATTTTTGACTGGTCATCCGTACCAATGGATTTCATCGACAGTACTTTTGCCTCTTTAAGCACTTTGGCTGCCGAGGAACTTCCTGCCGGTATTTTAACCGATTTAATTTCGCAGGGAATCATTCCTGGAATTGGCGGAATTTTAATTTTCATTCCTCAAATTGCCTTTTTATTTCTCTTTATTTCCATACTCGAAGAAAGCGGTTATATGAGTCGTGTGGTATTTATAATGGACAAAATCATGCGTCGATTTGGATTATCCGGAAAAAGTGTCGTTCCCTTAATTTCGGGAACTGCCTGCGCCATTCCGGCAATTATGGCAACGAGAAATATCGAAAGCTGGAAAGAACGTTTAATTACTATTTTAGTAACACCATTTACCACCTGTTCAGCCCGATTACCGGTTTATGCGATTATTATTGCGCTGGTCATTCCAAATCATCGCATTTTGGGCTTTTTAAACCTTCAGGGACTTACACTAATGTTATTGTATCTTTTAGGTTTTGGAATGGCTATTTTGTCCGCTTATATACTTAACAAAGTCATGAGAACAAGCAATAAAACATTTTTTGTGGTCGAAATGCCCAATTACAAATTGCCTTTGTTAAAAAATGTAGCTATCAATGTAGTGGAAAAAACCAAAGCTTTCATTAGCGGTGCCGGAAAAATCATTTTGGCAATTTCTATTATTTTGTGGTTTTTAGCTTCTTACGGACCGGGAGAAAATTTTAAAAATGCCGAAACCATCGTAAGCAATAAAATTGAAAACAAAACGATTTCAGCAACAGAATTAGACAATAAAGTTACCGCTTTCAAACTTGAAAATTCCTATATCGGTATTATGGGAAAAAGTATCGAACCGGTCATTTCACCTTTAGGATACGATTGGAAAATTGGTATTGCTATCATCAGTTCGTTTGCTGCCCGTGAAGTATTCGTAGGAACACTGGCTACCATTTACAGCGTAGGAAACAGCGATAACGAAGCAACTATTAAAACCAAAATGGAATCGGAAATTCATCCGGAAAATGGCAATAAAGTTTTCAATTTAGCCACAGGGATTTCCCTGTTGTTATTCTATGCTTTCGCGATGCAATGTGCCAGTACTTTGGCGATTATCAAAAAAGAAACCAACAGCTGGAAATGGCCGTTGGGACAGCTGGTTTTTATGAGTAGTTTTGCGTATCTTACTGCTTTAATCGCTTATCAAATTTTAAAATAAAACAAGATGTTTCAGGAAATCATAGCCTATTTAATCCTTGGGATTGCCGTTGTGTATCTTTTCAAAAAGTTCTTTTTGAAGAAAAAGAAAAAAGATAAAAACTGCGGAGGCGATGATTGCGGATGTCATTAATATTTTCCGCACAGGAAAAATTCTTCAAAATTATTTACCGCAAATTCACAAATTATTTCATCAAACGATGCTTTTAAATTTGCGAATTTGCGGTAGTATTTTTTTAATCTAACTCAGTTTCACAAAAAGATTACTGGCAATTTTATTCGAAATATTTAAAAGTTGCTCTCCCACTTTGATTCGAAGTGACAAATCGAAACTTTCTTTTCCCATAATTTCAATAGCAGAACCCAGAGCAATTCCCTGTTTGTCCAGGTATTTTAAAAACTCCGAAGAAGTATCTTTTACGCCTACGCAAATTCCTTTTTGCCCCTCGGCCAACTCTGACAATAATTGCTTTTCCATTTTTGGCAAAAATCCCTGAGCATTTGGAATCGGGTCACCATGCGGATCTTCGGTAGGATTTCCTAAAAAATCGTCCAGTTTATTAATTAGTTTCTCGGATTTGATATGTTCCAATTGTTCGGCAATATCATGCACCTCATCCCAGGAAAAATCCAGTTTTTCAACCAGAAAAACCTCCCACAAACGATGCTTACGCACAATCATTTTGGCTTCTAATTTTCCTTTTTCGGTAAGGCTAACGCCCTGATATTTTTTATAATTCACCAAGTCTTTTTCAGACAGTTTCTTCAACATATCCGTTACCGAAGAAGCTTTGGTTTCCATCGCTTCCGAAATTGCATTGGTACTCACTCCGGAAGTAGAAACAACAGTTAAATGATAAATTGCTTTAAGGTAATTTTCTTCTGAAAAAGTCATTGGATTGCAGATTTTAGATTGCAGATTTCATAAGCTGAAATAAATATCTTAATACTTGATACAACTTACTTAATACTTTTATTTTTTAACAATCAACAAAGGTATCGAAATTTTATGTCTTAATTTATCTACCGTAGTCCCTAAGATTAAATCTTTAAAACCGGTATGCCCGTGTGTTCCCATCACCAAAATATCAAAACCACCGCTGTTCACGATTTTCGGAATTACCTTTGTAGGTTTACCAAAACCTAACTGAATATTTACCTTGAAGCCGTTTTCAAAAAGCATTTTCTGATATTCTTTTAATAATTTCTCGTCAACTAAAGTTTCGTGGTCGTCAATATGTTCGCCATACACCATGGCTCCAACAGTTTCTACTACGTGAATTAAAGTATAATTGGCTTCTATTCCTCCTAATTCAAAAGCACTGTTCAATGCAATTTCATCAGCTGAAGAAAAATCAACAGAAACCGCAATATTCTTTTTGGTATAACTTTCTGATTTGGAAAAATGCAGTTTTAAATGGTGAGGTGAATGATTTTGAAAAGCAATTCTGGATTTCGCAATAAACGGTTTAAACACAATGTAAAGCAACAAAATCAGAAAACCAAAAGCCAAAGGCACCACCGTCAACCACAGAACAATTGGATTTTCAGACACTTCCAACCAACCCTGAATTTCATCAAAAACTAATTTGGCATTTAACGAAACAATAATAGTCGCAATAATCCAGGAAGCTATTTGTGTGATTTTTCCAATCTGGAACCCTTTCATTTTTTGTGCATCACTTACAAAATGAATCAGCGGAATAATCGCAAATCCTAATTGTAAACTCAACACCACCTGACTAAAGATTAACAACTCTCCTGTAACTTCTTCGCCAAAAATACTGATTACAATCACCGCCGGAACTATCGCTATCAATCGGGTTAAAATACGACGTACCCAAGGCTGGATTCGTAAATTCAAATAACCTTCCATTACAATTTGTCCCGCCAAAGTTCCGGTAACGGTTGAACTTTGTCCGGCAGCAATTAATGCAACAGCAAATAAAATAGGTGCCCATTTTGTCCCTAATAAAGGTTGCAAAAACTTATGCGCATCCTGAATTTCGGCTACTTCATGCATTCCGCTTTTATAAAAAGTGGCTGCAGCCAAAATTAAAATCGCCGCATTAACAAAAAAGGCCAGATTCAATGCAATCGTCGAATCAATAAAATTATATTTCAAAGCCTGCCTGATTCCCATGGGAGTACGGTCGAATTTTCGGGTTTGTACTAAAGAAGAATGCAAATACAAATTGTGCGGCATCACCGTAGCACCAATAATTCCAATAGCAATATACAAAGCCGTATCAGTTGGCATCGAAGGAATTAATCCCAGAACTACTTTATCCATTTCCGGCTGGGCAAAAATCATTTCGAAAATAAAAGAAACTCCAATCACACTAACCAATGTAATGATAAAAGCCTCCATTTTTCGGATGCCTTTATTGATTAAAAACAATAACAAAAAAGTATCTAAAACCGTAATAAGTACGGCTTCAATAAGCGGAATTCCGAACAATAAATTAATCCCGATTGCCATCCCTAAAACCTCAGCCAAATCACAGGCTGCAATGGCAATCTCCGCCAGAAAATACAATATGTAATTGATAAAGGGCGAATAGGTTTCGCGTGAAGCCTGTGCCAAATCACGCTGGGTCACAATTCCTAATCGGGCACTTAAACTTTGCAACAACAAAGCCATGAGATTACTCATCAACAAAACCCAAAGTAGGGAATAACCAAACTGGCTACCACCGGCAATGTCGGTAGCCCAGTTTCCCGGATCCATATAACCCACACTTATCAAATAAGCCGGGCCAAAAAAGGCCATTATTTTCCTAAAAACTGATTTTTTATTTTGTGTCGAAACGGACTGATGTACTTCTTCAAGTGATTTTCCCATAATGAAACTTAAGTGATTAAGGCAAATATAATTATATTTTTTTGTTACTTAAAATATAATTTTTAGCTTTGTCTAAATTTTTAAAATAAATCAATCTAAAAATAAATTGTGAAAAAGCTAATTTTATTTATTTGCATATTATGGAGCCTATTAACGTTTGCTCAAACAGGCATCAAAGGAAGCATAACTTCCGGCGGTCAACCATTGACTTTTGCCAACATTTCGCTTAAAAACACCAAAATTGCCACCATAAGTGATGCAAACGGTAATTTTTTACTCGAAAAATTCAAGCCCGGAAACCACGAAATCATAGTTTCTTATACCGGATTAAAAACTGAAATCCAGAAAATAAACGTTGCCGACAGCACTATTATCACCTTAGATTTTAATTTAAAAGAGAACAATACACTCGACGAAGTGGTGGTTACCGGAACCCTCAAAGCAGTCAACCGACTGGAAAGCCCTGTTCCGGTTGAAGTGTACAAACCTGCTTTTTTCAAAAAAAATCCAACAGCCAATATTTTTGAAGCGCTACAAAATGTAAACGGTGTTAGACCACAGTTAAACTGCAATGTCTGCAACACAGGAGACATCCACATCAACGGATTAGAAGGACCTTACACCTTGGTTTTAATAGACGGAATGCCTATTGTTAGCGGACTTTCAACTGTTTACGGATTGTCCGGAATTCCAAATTCTTTACTGGAAAGAATAGAAATTGTCAAAGGCCCAGCTTCATCGCTCTACGGAAGTGAAGCTGTGGGTGGGCTGATTAATATTATTACCAAAAATCCAAATAATGCTCCTGTATTTTCAGCAGATGCATTTGCTAATAGTTGGGGCGAACTCAATGTTGATTTAGGTTTCAAAGGAAATATTGGTAAAACAGCTTCGGTATTAACCGGAGTCAACTACTTTAATTACAGCAATCCCATTGACAACAACCACGACAATTTTACCGATGTTACTTTGCAGGATCGAATCTCCGTTTTTCAAAAATGGAATTTCAACCGAAAAAACAACAAACTATTCTCAATGGCGGGACGATTTTTCTATGAAGACCGTTGGGGAGGCGAAATGCAATGGGAAAAGAAATACCGCGGCGGAGATGAAATATATGGGGAAAGCATTTATACCAAACGCTGGGAATTATTAGGAGCTTACGAACTTCCTATTGCCGAAAAAATGCTGTTTTCATTCTCTTATACGGATCACGACCAAAACTCCGTTTATGGAAACATTCCTTATCTGGCGCAACAACGCATTGGTTTTGGACAACTAAGCTGGGACAAAAAAATCAACAATCATGATTTACTTTTCGGAACAGCCATTCGTTACCAATATTACAACGACAACACTCCGGCAACTCCTGAAAAAGACCAAAACTGGATCCCGAGTTTATTTGTACAGGATGAAATAAACCTCAGCGAAAAACATAAATTACTTTTAGGCGCGCGCTATGATTACAACAAAAATCACGGAAATATTTTCACGCCGAGACTTGCTTATAAATTAAAAATAAACGACAATAACATTTTACGTTTCAACACCGGAACCGGTTTTAGAATTGTGAATCTTTTTACCGAAGAACACGCCGCCTTAACGGGTTCACGTGAAGTAATTGTTAAAGAAGAATTAAAACCGGAACGTTCATACAATGCCAACATCAATTATTTGAAAAAAATATTCACTAGAAACGGTAACTTCATCGGACTGGAAACCACAGCCTGGTATACTTATTTTACTAATTCGATTATTCCGGACTATGATACCAATCCAAATCAGATTATCTATAAAAATTTAAATGGTTATGCGGTTACTAAAGGAATCAGTACCAATATCGATATGGTTTTCAATTCTGGTTTGAAACTTATTTTTGGAGCAACTTATATGGATGTTTCCAAAACAGAAGACGGAATTAAAACCCGTCAAATGCTAACGGAAAAATTCACCGGAACATGGGCAATTTCTTATCGTATCAATAAATTATTTCTTGATGTAGATTACACCGGAAATCTCTATGGTCCCATGCGTTTGCCGACTTTAGGCGATTTAGACCCCAGAAAAGATTATTCACCTACCTGGAGTATTCAAAACATTCAGTTTACTTTCAATAAATTTAAAAATATTGAAATTTACGCCGGCGTGAAAAACCTGTTGAACTGGACGCCAAACAAAGGAAATCCATTTATTATTGCCAGAGCCAACGATCCATTTGACAAAAATGTACAATATGACACTAACGGAAATGTTCAGGCAACTCCGGATAATCCTTATGCTTTAACTTTCGATCCTGGTTATGTTTACGGACCAAATCAGGGAATCAGAGGCTTTTTTGGACTTCGTTACACTTTAAAATAATGAAAAAACAAATCTTCATAGTACTACTTTTCTTCTGGGCAATTCCATCCGGTTTTGCCCAACTGAAAAGCTATACTTTTGAGGAAGCAGAACAATTAACCAAAGAAAACCCAAAACGTATTGTCGTTTTCATTCATACCAATTGGTGTAAATACTGCAAAATGATGGAGAATTCCACTTTTAAAAACCCTGAAATTATCTCCATTCTCAACGACAACTTTTATTTTGTTACATTAGATGCCGAAACCAAAACGGATATCAGCTTTGAAAATCATACTTTTAAATTCCAACCTACGGGACAAAACACGGGAATACATGAACTCGCAACCGCTTTAGCAACAATAGACGGACAAGTGGTTTATCCTACCCTCACTATCTTAGACAGTGATTATTCAATTTTGTTTCAAAAACACTCTTATTTAAAAGCGGCAGAACTGATTACGATACTGGAAAAAACACAAGAAATAACTATTTTTGGAAAGAATTCATTCCCAAATCCATGAAACACTACAACTACATTTTTACAGGAACTGGTCTGGCGGCTTTGATGACGGTCTATAAAATGACCCTTTCGGGAAAATTCACCAACAAAAGCATTTTGCTAGTTGATGAATCTTCAAAAAAAAACAATGATCGCACCTGGTGTTTTTGGAAAAAAGAACCAAGTATTTGGGAAGAAGTCATTACTCAAAAATGGGATTATGCTTTGTTTGCCAATGAAAATTTCAGACGCAATTTAAACTTAGAACCTTATCAATATTGCAAAATTAAAGGAATTGATTTCTATCAATTTGTTTTTGAAGCCCTTTCGAAAGCAAAAAACATCAGTTTTCTAAATGAAAAAGTAACCAACATTAACGAATTGGAAACTCATGTCTATGTTTCGACCGAAAATAAAGCTTTTACTTGTGACCAGGTTTTTAACAGCATTTACAATAAAGCAGCTTTGGAACAGCAAAGCAAATTTCCGGTTTTGCAACAGCATTTTATTGGATGGCAAATTCAATCCAAAGAAGCCGTATTTCAAGCTGAAGTACCCACTTTCATGGATTTTTCGGTTGCTCAAAAAGGCAATACGCGGTTTATGTATGTTTTGCCTTTTTCTGAAAATGAAGCTTTACTGGAATATACTTTGTTTTCACATTCGTTATTAGAAAATTCAGAATACGAAAATGAGATTGTAAATTACATTCAAAAACTCGGCATTAGCAATTATAAAATTATCGAAAAAGAGCAAGGCAGTATCCCGATGAGTTGTTATCCTTTTTGGAAAAAAAATACCAGAAGAGTACTGAATATAGGCACTGCAGGCGGATGGACCAAAGCCAGTACAGGCTATACTTTTAAAAATTCGGACAAATTATCTTCCAGACTAATCCATTTTATTGAAACGGAAACCGATTTTAGAAAATTCCACCGCAAAAGCAAATTCTGGTTTTACGATTTGTTGTTATTAGACATATTGGACAAAGAAAACGAAAAAGGTTCCCGAATTTTCTCTTCCATGTTTAAAAAAGGAAATCCGGCATTAATTTTTAAATTTCTGGACGAAAAAACTTCATTAGTGGAAGATATTCAGGTTATTTTAAAATGTCCAAAAACACTTTTCATTAAAGCCTTATTCCATTCGGTTCGTTATTTCTAGTTGGTAAAAAACAACTATCAAACTATAACAAAACTTTATAATTCAGGATCATTAGTTCGATAGATTCTTTGTAACTTTGCAAAACAATTTTACAAATTAAAACACAAAAGATATGTATCCACAAGAAATGGTAATCCCTATGCAAGCTGAATTAACAGCAGCAGGATTTCAAGATTTACATAGTGCTCAGGAAGTTGACAACGCTATCAAAGCAGAAGGAACTACATTGGTAATTGTAAATTCTGTTTGCGGTTGCGCGGCTAGAAATGCACGTCCGGGAGCAAAAATGAGTTTAGAAGGAGCTAAAAAACCAGATCATTTAATCACTGTTTTTGCAGGTGTTGACAAAGAAGCGGTTGATGCTGCCAGACAACACATGTTCCCATTTCCTCCATCTTCGCCTTCTATGGCTTTGTTTAAAAACGGAGAATTAGTTCACATGTTAGAGCGTCACCATATCGAAGGACGTCCTGCTGAAATGATTGCTGAGAACTTACAAGATGCTTACAACGAATTTTGCTAATTTAAACGCAAAGGGCATCAAGTTTTACACAAAGTGCACAAAGAATATTTACCGCAGTCCCGATAGCTTTCAGGATTGCGGTTTTTTGTTTTAAACAATTAAGAATTAAGGAAATTAGATATTGGTTTAAACGCAAAGGACACTAAGTTTTACGCAAAGAATTTTCAAAGCATTCTTAACTAAACTTAATTTCTTAATGGTTATTAAAAACTTTATAAACTTTGCGAAAAACCTTTGCATCTTTGCGTTAATAAAATATGAAAAAAGACCGCATAAATATCCACTTCACCGTTATAGAAAACGGAATCAAAATTCCCATTTCAACCCGTCATGGTCGTTATCCTAATTTAATGTTTTTGCTCAAAGACGAATTAATGCTTGAGAGTTTTGGAGAATGTGGCGGCGTGGGACGCTGTGCAACCTGCGTGGTAAAAACCAAAGAAATAAGGGGTAATTCAGCTATAAAAGACCGCAATGAGCCCGCAACCTTATCCAAATTAGGATTTCACGAAACCAATATTCGTCTTTCCTGCCAAATATACATTACTGCTGATTTGAATGGAGCTGAAATTGAGATTTTGGAAATTTAGATTTTTGTTTAAACACAAAGAACACAAAGCTTTCTTAACTAAACTTAATATCTTAATGGTTTCAAAAAATCTGTGTAATCCGTGTTAAAAAAAAGCCACAACATCAGTTGCAGCTTATTATCTATAAATACCCACATTACTTCGTGTGATTGCTTCGTTCCGATAGCTATCGGAACTCGCAATGACAATTGGAGCGTCTTATCTTCTTTTCACATAATCCAATTGTACGTCCTGATCGATGATTTCAAATTCGGCATCTTTTTCCCAAATTTCCATCTCACAAGGCTTGCAGTTGAATTTCAGTTTGTATTCGTTTTCACCATGTTTCAAAGTCAGCGGTTCAGCCACTTTTTCTCCCATGGTTTCACGCTGGAAACGGGCACATTTACCTAATTCGTATTTCACGCAATATTTGGTCGTCATTACACGGGCTTTTCCTGGATCCCATTGCAATTCGAATGCTTTTTCAATCTCGGTTACGCCATGTCTTTTGTAGAAAGCGCGAGCTAATTTATTCGAAACATTAAAAGTAAAATCCAATTTTTCTGTTGGATAAGGATGATCGGTAGGAACAATTTGGAATTCTTCTCTATGGTATTCGTTGATTCGAATATCAATCAATTGTTCCAAAGCGATTCTACGTACTTCATTTACTTTCGAAATTGGTAAAAACCAATTATTAGAAAATTCCACTTCTAACGCATCCACGATAAAAGGCGTATTTCCAGTCTTAGCCAGATTCTTTTTGATATTCGGAATGACCGATTCTTCGCTTTTTGCTAATTCTTTTGCCGTTTCTAAACTAGCAACACTTTGATGTCCATCTTCATCGGTTACAATCAATTGGAAGCCTTCAGCAGTTTCCACAAATCGCATTTCAACGCCAATCTTACGAACTGCAGCGTTTTCTTTTTCCACAATTCGGTTGAATTCCGCATCTGAATTACGATAAATCATCGTTCCAACCGGAATATTTTTGAAGGTATTTGGCACCACGATATCATTCACAATAATATTGATTTGTACACCATCAGCTACTCCTTCAGCATTAATAAAATAAAGTCCGTCACCGTTGTTCAGTTTTTCATAGTTTTCAATCACATAACCATTGGCTTTGATTTCAGTCACTTTACCAATATGCTGCCCTTGTGATTTTGGACTTTCCCAGTTACCAATCTTTTCTTTTCTGTGATTCACAAAATAATCGGTATAGCCACGGTTGAAACTGCGGTCCATTTCCGGTTCGAAATTATAGAAGGTTCTACCCGAAGAAGCCTTTTGGAACTTATCATTATTTTCTAAGAAAGCATCTAATTTCTTTCTTAAAAAGGAAGTATTGTTCTTAACGTAAACAATGTCTTTTAAACGACCTTCTATTTTGAAAGAAGTGATTCCCGCTTCAATCAAAGCCGGTAATTGGTCACTTAAATCCAAATCTTTAATCGAAAGCAAATGACTTTCGGTTAACAAAGTCGTTCCGTTTCCGTCAATCAGATTGTATGGCAAACGGCAGTTTTGAGCACAAGAACCGCGGTTAGCACTACGTTCTCCGCCGGCAATACTCATATAGCAATTTCCACTAAAAGACACACAAAGTGCTCCCGAAACGAAGAACTCCAATTCTACATCTGTTGCAGCAGCAATGTCTCTCACCTGATCCAAATTCAACTCACGAGCTAAAACCACTCGTTGCATTCCGGCATCTTTTAGGAATTTTACGTGTTTTGGATCACGATTATTCGCTTGTGTACTGGCATGAATGACAATTGGAGGCAAATCCATTTCCATAATCGCCATGTCCTGTACAATAAGTGCATCAACCCCAATATCGTATAATTGATAGATTAACTTTTTGCAATCTTCCAATTCGTTGTCGTATAAAATGGTATTGATTACCACAAAAACCTGTGCCTTAAACAAATGGGCGTATTTCACCATTTCGGCAATATCTTCAACAGAATTGGTCGCATTGGTACGTGCTCCATAATGTGGTGCTCCAATATAAACAGCATCTGCACCCGCATTGATAGCGGCAATTCCCTGAACTAGATTCTTAGCCGGAGCCAGAATTTCAACTTTCTTTTTCGTCATACCTTAACCTCAATTCCTCATTTTCCGGAATCAGGCTGCAAAAGTATAAAATTGTTCTCAAAAAATTAGGGTTTCAGAAGAATTAAGATTTAAATCATTTGAAAAACAGATATTTACAAAACCCTTCACACATAGTATGTCATTCCGAGGTACGAGGAATCTCATCAAGTGACTCACCCAACGGAGATTCCTCGTACCTCGGAATGACAAGTTTGTGGTTATTTCCATACTTCATTCAATAAAAAAGCACGAATATAAATCCGTGCTTTTAAAAACTAAACATATTGAATCAGCTTATTCCACTTTAATATTCGAAGTCGCAGCCGTAATATTTCCTGCAGTTGAAGCTTCCAAAGTAATATTTTCGGCTTTTTTATTCGATTGTAAAATCACTAAGCACTTTCCGTTGTATAATTTGCGATAATTGGCTTTAAAAGGCTCTAAACTGGCCTGATAACCATTATCCACTCCTACAATCTTAGCACCACCTGAAACTTTAAAATTAATTAGATTATCGGCTGTGGGTAATGCGTTTCCGTTTTTGTCTTGCAATGAAACAGTGACATAAACTAATTCATAACCATCCTTTTTAATTGATGTTTTATCGGCTTGCAAATTGATATTAGCCGCTTCGCCTGCGGTATGTATTTCAGTTTCTTTGACTACTTCGCCTGCTTTTCTGGAAACCGCTTTCAAGGTTCCTGCTTCAAAAGGCACTTTCCAGGCAATATGCAATTCGTCACCTTTTTTGGATTTCGAACCTAAAGATTTTCCGTTTAGGAATAATTCTACTTCATCGGCATTGTTGTAATAGGCCCAAACGTCGATTAGCTGCCCTGCTTTCCAGTTCCAATGCGGCAACAAATGCAAAACGTTTTTATCACTCCATTCGCTTTGGTACATATAATACACATCTTTTGGGAAACCCGCTAAATCCACAATCCCAAAATACGAACTGCGCGCCGGATAAGGATACGGATCAGGTTCGCCAATATAATCAAAACCAGTCCAAACGAATGTTCCCGCTATAAAATCATATTTCTTAGCCGCTTTCCAGTTTTCCTCATGGGTAGTTCCCCAATACGAAGCAATGTTATCATAAGCCGTAACGGTTAAATCAGGATTTCCATCGAAAGTTTCTCCGTATTTTTTTGGCCAAAAACGAATCGTATCGGTTGGCATATCATAATGTCCGCGCGTAGCATAAGCCGAAACACTCTCGGAAGCAAGAATTTTTTGCCCTTTAAAACGCTCTGGAAATGTAGCGTAATCGGCATGTTTATAATTAAAACCTAAAAGATCTAAAGCACCCGATTGATAGATAAAATTCTTCTCAGGAACATTCTCCGTCAAGGCAGAAGTAACCGGTCTGGTTTTGTCCAAAGACTTTACAATTTGAGCTAATTCTTTTGTAATGGAAACTCCAGTACTGTCAAATTGCTCTCTGATTTCGTTCCCAATACTCCACATCATCACCGATGGATGGTTGCGGTCACGCTTGATAAAATCTTCCAAATCACGCTTGTGCCATTCGTCAAAATATTTGTTGTAATCATTGGAAACTTTTTTCTTTTTCCACACATCAAAAATCTCATCTTGCACAATCAAACCCATTTCGTCACACAATTGCAGCAACTCCAAAGAGGGCGGATTATGAGCCGTTCTGATGGCATTAGCACCCATTTCTTTCATGATTTGCAACTTTCTTTTAATGGCATGATAATTCGCTACCGCTCCCAGAGCACCATTATCATGATGCAGGCAAACCCCGTAAATTTTGGTTGGAACTCCGTTCAACGAAAAACCTTTTTCGGCATCGAAAGCAAAATATCTAAACCCAAGTGGAGTTTCATATTCATCCACTAAAGTTTTATTATCGTAGATTTTTGTTACTACTTTATACAAATTTGGATTTTTGGTATCCCACAATTTTGGATTTTGTACATCGAAACTTTGTTCTTTTTTCAAAATGGATTTTGCCTCAATCGATTCTGTCGATTCAGATCGAACAACCAAATTATTTGAAGCATCCAAAATACGTGTCACCACATTAATTTGTTTGGCCACATTGGCATCATTTTGAATCTTTACTTCATAATTTACCTTTGCCTTATCTTTGGAAACTTCTGGCGTAGTTACATAGGTTCCCCTTTGGGCCACATGCACTTTAGCCGTCGTCACCAAACGTACATTGCGGTAAATCCCCGAACCGGTGTACCAGCGCGAACTTGGCTGAGCCGAATTATCAACTTTGACTGCAATGTAATTTTTTTGGTTGCCAAATTTCAAATAAGGCGTCAAATCATAAGAAAAAGAGATGTATCCAAAAGGTCTTTTCCCCAAATAATGCCCGTTAATCCAAACCTCGCTATTGCAAAATACCCCGTCAAATTCGATAGCAATGCTTTTATTTTTTGCCGATTCAGGCAAAGTAAAACTTTTGCGATACCACCCCATTCCGGCGGGTAAAGCTCCTCCTTGTGGTTTGGTTGGATGCTCTTTACTGAAAGCACCTTCGATACTCCAATCGTGCGGCAAGTCTAATACACGCCAATTATTCGCATCAAAATCAGCCTGAATAGCCGTGGGATAATCTCCCAGTTTAAAATTCCAATCGGGATTGAAATCGGCAACTATTCGGCTTTCATTTTTTGTTGTTGCGCAGGCAACCAGGAACAACAAAACCGCCACAGTTCCCATTTTTTGTAAAAGGTTTTTTTGCTTTTTTATCATTATATTATTTATTATGTTATCTGGCATTGTGAGAAACGGGCCTATCACATTTGTTAATCTCGTAATGAGATTGCTTCGTTCCGATGGCTATCGGAACTCGCAATGACTATTATTGAAACTCAAAAGATTCCAAACGCAATCCTTTCATATTATCCGATTCCAGTCGGATTTTATATTTTCCGGCATTGATGTAACCTCCCGAAGTGGTATTTAAAATCTTCCATTTCTCTGTAGGCGCCGGAAATTCGATTGTATCATTTCGCAATAAAATGCCGTAAGCATCTTCTATAATTAGTTTTACTTTTATCGGTTCGGGAGTCATATTCATATACCTGAAACGCATCAAATATACATTGGCAACACCAGGATTTACTTCAAATTCGATACTGTTTTGGGTGTTTTTAGTAAACTCCACATAATCGCTGGATTTGAAATTATCTTTTTCAAGCCCTTCACCAACAATTTTTGCTGATTCTGCTTCTAGTTTCAAAGTCGGACGATCGTCTTTCACTTTCCCCAAATCAGAGGTCGGAACCAAGACAACAGCATACATTGCTGCATTTTCGGCATTTTTTCCAAAACTAACTTTCTCTCCTTTTTTAACCTCTTTTTCGAAAATACTAAAAACAATTCCGTTACTGTTTTTAGCTGTTGCTTCGGTTTTTTTATAATCTGAAAGCCAAGGCAAACTTTCTTTTATTTTGGAATCAACCAAAACCGAAACCGCAGCCTCTTCTTTAGAAACAAAAGAACCCGAAGTATTATTTTTATTCGAAAAACGAATATAATCAGCAGTATATAAATGAGCCGGCAATTGCGTAAATACGGTTTCTGAATCCTGATATTGTTTCGAATTTAATTTCAACCAACTTCCAATTTCAAAAGCATTATTTGTGTTTACATTTACAATATTCTTTGGCGAAGCCGCTGCTGCTTTTACCGATTTGTCTTTGGAAGCAATGGCAATGGCCGAAATTATTCCTTCACCCGAAGTTACCTTTGGAAAATCAATTACTAATTTTCCGTTCTTGCTTTTGGCTGTAACCGTTTTCTTTACTGCTTTGGCAAAACCAACTTCGCTCCAAATATCGAAATCTTTGAGAACAATGTTATCATTAATGGCAACATCAAAAACGCGCCAGTCTTTGCAATCCAATCCGCCACCGGTACCGTACCAAGGTTCCGAGAAATACAAATCGACCAAATATTCACCATCAGGAACTGGAAATTCGTATTTCAATTTATCCATACCATAACGATAATCCTGAAATAAGGCATCATTTTGAGTGCCATCAACCAAATCATAAGATGAGCGCTGACTGGCAAAATAAGCCGGCAGATTTTTAAAATCATCCGTCCAAGACAACGAACCCCAAGTATTGTCTTCGGATTTATGTACGTCGGCTGCCCATTTGTTTCCTTTTGCATCTACAAAATCATCACCTCCACAATTCACACGATAGAGGTAATTGTAATTGGATTTTGCCAAAACCACTTCTTCTTTTGTACTTAACAAATCAAAATAAGGCGATTTAGGCAAATTGTTCAAAACTATATAATCCTGAGCCACTTTTTTACCATCTACATAGCCCACTGCGTACAATACATTATAGGCTATATCCGCTGTATTCCATTGAAAATGCTGGCCTTTTCCTGGTTTTTTCAATTTCCCCAACGAATGATTGTTCACATCATTGAATAATTCGACCTCATCACAATTGGAATAGACGTCTATGCCGTTTTTGACTCCTGTTGTTTCCCATCGGTTTGGCCAAGTGTGCGAAACAATATAGACCATCGGATTGGTTTTGTTTGACGCATAATTAGCTCGATATAGATAATAGGCATCCAGCGGTTCACCCCAAATGCTGAACAATCCTTTATAATTGACTGGTCCCACTTGGTCAATGGCTCTAAATCCTTCACCGTTTTGATCACGCCCTGGATTTTCATGCGAAGCAAACAACCAATTGAATTGTCCTGCCACTTTATCTTTTACTGCTTCGGCTTCTCGCACTTTGATTTCCATTAATTGCGAAAAACGGTTTTCGCTCAAAACTCCTTTTTGGTCAAATTCGCCTTCGCTATGCAAATCGATACTACGCCAAGCTCCATATTCACCGTTTAATAATTGAGTGGTCATTTCTTCAGCATAATTAAACGGATTACCACCATAGGTTCCCGACCAGTTTTGTACCACATTCCAGTCGGTTCCTTCACCACCATTGCAAGTGGTTACTTTTCGTTGGGATGAAGCCGTTTGATCCATTTCGCGAATGATTTGGGTACATTCCTGCGCAAATTCCTTTGGAATGGTACTTTCGTTTTGTAATCCCCACAAAACCACCGAAGGATTGTTGCGTCTTTCTTTAATCCATTCGCGCAAAAGGGTTTTGAAATTTTCTTTAAATTCTGGCGTATCATACCAAATATGCGCCGAAAACTGACTCCAAAACAAGATTCCACTTTCGTCTAGCAATTCCTGATATTTTAAATTATGTGGTTGATGTGCTTCTCGGAACGAATTGAATCCTGCTGCTTTTATTTGTTCTATTCTGGCTTTGATTTGCGTATCCGAAAAAGCATGACTTTGACCTAATTGGTGTTCGTATTCACAAGTTCCATTAATAAATACGGGCGTATCATTGATAAAAAAGCGTTTATCATCTCCTTCTCTTCCAACTGGCCAAGAAATCCAACGAATTCCATAAGGCGTAGTAATTTTATCCAGAACTTTGTTTTTTTCCAAAATAGTAGTCGAAAGCGTATACAAATACGGACTTTCTGGCGACCATAAATTTGGATTTTTGATTGCTGGTAAAGTTTGCGGAATCTCTTTGGTTTCTTTCGAAATCAAAACGGAACTCTTAGCCGAAGCCACTTCTTTTCCATTTTTGTCCAAAAGCGAATTGACAACTGTAATTGTTCTATCCAATCCGTTGTAATTTTGAACTTCTGTTGTGGTATGTAAAACTGCTTTTTCCTTGGAAGTAGTTTTGTCATTCCAAATATGAACGCCAAAAGGAGCCACACGAACTTCATTGGTTACAACCAAAGTTACTGGACGAAAAATCCCCATTGGTTGGGAACCTTCTGAGAATCCCCATTCGCCGGAACAACCGCCGCATACCCAAGGCAAATCGGCAATAAAAGCCGGATGTGCTGCTTTGACAAGCAGTTTATTTTCGAAATTAAAACGTAAAGCTTGGGTAATATCCAAAGTAAAAGTAGTTCTTCCGCCTTTGTGTTCGCCCACCTTTTTGCCGTTAAGCCATACCGTTGCATAGCTACTAACGCCTTCAAAAAAAAGAAAATAACGTTTGTCTTTTTGCTGTTTGCCAATTTTCAGATTTCTCGAATACCAAGCCGTCCCGTGCAAATTGCCATGTTTCATTTGGCGAAAGCCCTCGTATTGATCCCAGTTATGAGGAACATCGACCGATTTCCAATTTGCATCTGCATTTACTTCGTTTACGAAATCCTGTTTGGAATTGGTTTCTACCATTGTGGTTTTCCAATTGGCATTCAGTGAAAATTCTTCACGGGTTTGAGACCACGAAAAAGTGCTGATTAAAAATAGTATGTATAGTAATTTCTTCATTTTTTTTTAAACCATATAAGGCATATAAGTTCATTGAAGTTGGCTTATATTGATATAATCCTGCAAGGTTTTTAAAACCTTGCAGGAAACGCTCTTGTTTGACCATTCGCCTGCGTGAGGGATGGAAGTGGAGCTCTCCCGATTTTTCATCGGAAAGCGGGAGCATACAGCCCGACCTCGTCTCGACTTTTTCGGAGAGACGAGGGCACGCCAAAATTATCTTAATAAAACAACCAATCTACGGCTTCTTTTTCGTCTTTTCCAATATAACCCACATCACGAGGCTCGATCTTTTGGTTGGCATCAATAAAACCTAAAATCAGCACTCTTCCTTTTCCTAAAGTCAGTTGGTTTTCCCCTGCTTTGAATCGGTAGGTATGAATGTTAATTCTTGGCAAATCTTTCAAATTGATGGCATTCGCCAAAATTACTTCGGCTTCTCCCATTTCATTTCCAGCCGCATTGGTTTCCAAACTTGGCGGAAACAAAAATCTTTTCTGATCGGAATTAAAATAACCAACTACCAATTTTACATCCTTGTCATTCTTGAATTTCAGGGTTGTTCCTTCTGTATTTTGCTGGTCTTCCACCAATGAAATTCCTTTTAAATTTTTAAGTTCTGGAGCAACTTTTATCAATTCAGAAATATCGGTTCCATAGACTTTTGTACCTTCTTTCACCGCATAGCTTGCTGCTTTTGGGCTCAACATTGTTACCTGAGCTGTTTTCCAGGCTGGCACGACTTTGGTTTGTATTTTACCATTTTTTGCCTCTTTCAAAAGACTGATATTTCGTTTAAAATTGGCTAATTCTCGTTCGTAATGCGGTAATAATTCCTCCCAGGTTTTGTTGTTTCCATCATCACCACCTATTGGAATTCTACGTTGCGCCGTTTGCATACTATTGGCATACAAATACGAATCTTTAGTCAACTTCACCAATTCCTCATAATAAGTCAGGGCTTTTTCCAAATGAGGAACGGCCTTGTCTAAATCGGCGATGTCATTCGAATAACTGTATCTTAAAACCAACATGGCGGCTTTTACTTTTTCAGAAAAACAATTAGCAAAAGCATCATAACAATACACATCATTTTTAAGACGATTGAATTCCTCTTTGTCTTTGGTCACCTTTGGCGCTGCTTTTTCGATGGCTGCTACGGCAATTTTACCATGTTGTACAATTTCGCTAATCAACTGCGGAGGTATTTCCCCGGAATGAGCTTCATGGTTCCATTCTTTCTTTGCATATTCCTGAAGCAATTCTCCCGGAGGGCCACAAGATTCATGAAAGCCCGGATACACACGCCATTTGGCTGGATTCACCAATTGGCTTTCGAACATTCCCAGCAATAAGGTTTGACGGTTTCCTTCGGTAATTCCGAATTTCCTAAGTGTTTTAGGAGCTATTTCGCCAATTTGCTCATAGGCTTCGAGAATATTTTTTCCGGCTTCGGCATCTACTCCAAATCTTGCTACAAACTGCTTGTCCCAATAATTGATTTCCTGACTGCGGTCTCTCTGGCTGTCCCAAGCATAACGAGCCCAGGCTTTGTACCAAATCCAGTCGCGATCCATTTCCAGTAATCGTTCTCCCGTTTTTGTTTTATCGGCAGAGTAAGGCCAGTCCCAATAGGAAGCCTGCGGATATAAATGCAGGGCGTTGGCACCATGAATATTGTGCATGGCTTTTACTGTTTTCTGGATAAAATCGGGAGAACCATATCTAAAAGGCTCCAGATTGGCCAGAATATGTACATTTTCGATATGAATTGAACCCAGCGAACTCAATTGTTTGTGCGTTTCTCCCCATGGTCCGCCCGGCGTATAAGTCGTCAAAGATTCACCTGTATATTTGCTCATCGTGTATAAATTTTTATACAAAGGCAAAGCTTTGGCCATAACAGCAGGCGCATCGGTATCGTGTGAACGCAAAATAATAGGCGGTTCCTGAGTTTTTCCCAAGGCTTTCATTCCGTCCTGAACGCCTGGAATGATTGTTTGCGTAAACCAATTTACATCATCCTCAACTGTATTCATGGCTTCTCCCAAACAAACCAGCAATCCCACATTTGGATATTTTTCAATAAAAGCAGTAATTGATTTTCGGGTATAATCGGCAATAACAGGAGTAATAACCCGCTCTCTTTCCTGCGTTTTTAGGTTGTAATGATCTGCAAAAGGTTTGGAAAGAATAATGTTGTAAAACATCTGAATTACCCAAATTCCTCTTTTATTGGCTTCTTCGGTCAGGAATTTAAAAACTTCTTCGTTTTTCTTAAAATCCTCATCGCTAACTTCAACTGCAAAAGGATAATCTTTCAATTTCACCAATGAAGCAAATGGATGTCCGTTCCATAAATACAAGGAATTCATGCGGTTTTCGACCATCATATCCAAGTATTTTATCCAAAGGGCCTTGTCGTAAAACCAAGGAAAACTTTTGGGTGTATAAGGGTATTCGTAAACACCACGTCCTTCGAGATAGGTGGTTTTTTGCATCCCAATGCAGGTGCCTCTCAACACCATTTCGGGGCTGTCCTTTACATTAATTTCAGCTGGTAATTGCCCGCTTTCTTTGATTCTATCTGCCAATTCTAAAGCGCCGTACAAAGCTCCTGAAGCGTCAAATCCTTCGATAAAAATAAAATTCTTTTGACTGGAGATTTGGAAGCCTTCTTTTTTAGTTAATTGACTTTCGTCTAAAGTGAACTTGGCTGTATTTTGCTTCCAAAAAGCAGTTCCTTTTTCGCCAATAACGATAACTTTATCTTTTGATTTTTTTGGTGCTTTATCTGCAAAAATCACATTATATCCTTTTGTTTTTGCCACTTCTGATAGCTTTTCGGTACCAAATGTTGCTCGTGGCGACTGACTATCTCGAACAATAGTAAGGTTTTGCGCTGTCGCAATAGAGACACAAAAACTTAAAAAAAGTAAACTTAAATATTTCATTCTAATATAATTTCGTTTTAGAAATCTCATCCTGTCTAGTTTGTCATTTCGACGAAGGAGAAATCTCCATACGCAGAATCCACAATACTTAACTCACTTTGTGGAGATCCCTCGTTCCTCGGGATGACAAAAATGAGAAACCATTTTTTTAATTCTGAAAAATTTTCTTCAAATAGGCCACATTGGCTCCGTAATTTCTTTTTACATTATGCACGTCTGTAGTGTCGCGGGAACGCTCCACAATCAACCAGCCTTTCCAATTCATTTTATCCAAAGCGCTTTTTATTTTTGGCATATTAATAGCTTTGTCATTTTCTAACCAAAACCCATCGGTATTGGAAGCGTGGATTTGGGCAATATTCTTTTTTCCTAAAATTTGTAATTCAGATGCAATATCTTTTCCGTTTTCTATAGCATTTGAAAAGTTAAACGAACTCTTAATTCGTTTACAGTTTACCTCCTTCAAAAAGGCTTTTTCGGCTGTGGCATCCAAGGTTGTTTCTACAGCAATTACACCACCTACTTTGGCAACTTGTTTTCCTGCCCAACGCAACCTTTCGATTATAACCGGACGCAATTCAGGAAATTTTTTCAAATCACATTGATTACCTAACGGCAAATAAGCCACTTTTACATTCATGGTTTTCATAGCATCAATACAATCCTGAACCATTAGTTTTACAGTTTGACGCTTTGCAAAAGATTGCCCGTAAAATCCGGACATCGCAATAGATGAAATGCCCACATTGAATTCTTTTGCCTTGTCCTTGAATTTCTTTACCTCAACAGGATCAGCTAATTTGCTATCAAAAGTTTCTCGGTTTCCCAATCCGCCCATGTCGAGTTCGATACCGTCAGCTTTTATTTGACTGGCTAATTCGAACGAACCTAACTTTTGTCTTTTCAGAATCATCCAATCGCATACAGCGACCTTGTATTTTTGCTTGTTTTTTACTTGTCCAAAAACCAAATTATTAGATGTTCCTGCAATTAGCAGCAACATTATAAAAATTAAGTTTTTATTAAAATTCACTTTGCTCATAAATTTTTTTTTTACCATTAAGAAATTAAGCTAATTAAGTTTTTTGCTTAATTTCTCAATGGTTCATTTTAAATTCTTATTCTTCTTCGGCCTTAACAGCTGTGACTACTTTTCCTTTTTCACCTGGCCAAATTCCTTTTTTGATTGGCAAAGTGACTAATTTTGACGGATCGATTTTTACATATTTCAAACGTTCTCTTCTCCAAGTATAAACGATATGAACCATGCCATCTTTACTCTGGATTACAGAAGGATAAGAATACTGGCTGATTTTTGAATCTTCCAAAACCAAAGCAGCATTCCAGTGGATTCCGTCTTTTGAAATCGAAACATTTAAAGGGGTTCTAGGTCCTTTGGCTTCTGTTCCAGGAGGTAAAACGTGGTTATACACCAATAAATGTCTACCATCTTGCAAAGTCACCGCATCGGTTCCGGAATTATTATTTGGCATGTCTAACAATTCTAAATCCGACCAGGTTTTTCCATTATCCTTAGAAAAAGTGCTGAACAAAGCTCTGTTTCTGGTTCTTCCAATTGCCTGAATGCTACCGTCTTTGTGGAACAAAATACTTGGCTGTATGGCGTTAATTTTTTGTTTCCCTCTTGGCAAAGTATCGCCCATCACCCATGTTTTTCCAAAATCTGGAGTCGATTCCATGCGTAATCTCCAACCATCGCCTTCAATACTTGACGGTAGTAACAAAGTTCCGTTACTCAACAATACCGGTTTGTTCTTGATTGGCCCTAAAAATCCTTCCGGTAATTTTTCGGCTTCCGACCAGGTTTTTCCACCATCCTTAGATCTTCTTAGCATTCCCCACCACTCGGAAGGTTTTGGTCCAATTTTGTAAAACAACATCAAATCGCCACCCGGAATTTGATACAAAACCGGATTCCATGTTGGCAATCTTGGGCCTTCTTTCATCACCCCATCAGCAACCTGAATTCCTTCTGTCCATTTATCAGTTCCTTTTGGTTTTCGAGCCACATAAATACAAACATCCGGATGTCTTTCGTGAGTTCCACCAAACCAGGAAGCCACTAAGTCACCATTGGTAGCTTCTACAATAGTTACGGCATGACAAGAAGGATAAGGGGCTTTGTCATAAATAAATTCATCTACCAAAATCCCTTCTTTCCAGGTTTTATTTTTCAAAGCAGAGCTGCAACTCCCTAATGTTATCAATCCGAAAAGCAATAATGCTATTTTTAATCCTCTCATTTTATTTGTTATTTATTATTGTAATTTATTTTAAGTTTATGGTATAAACCCCTGATGGTAAGCTTAAAACTTGCTGGTTTCCTTCCGTTTTATGTTCAATTCCTGTTTTTTCTAATTTTCCTTTATTTACAGTAATTTTTTTCGAATCAGTTGTTGGTAAATAAACCAAAGCCGAAGTATTGGCAGGAATGCTAATAGTCCAATTCAGCCCTTTTTTGTCTTTCTTCCAATTGCTTTTTATCAGTCCGTGAATGGATTCATAAGAAGCATTTACAAAAGTGAGTCCGGCATTGAAATCGGGTTTCATAATGATTTGTTTAAAGCCCGGCATTTCAGGATTGCTCTTGATTCCCGCCATATTTTCATAATACCAAATCATTAAATCACCTAAAAGCATCACGTGATTTTGAGAATTCATCGTGGGGTCGGCTGTGTTTCCGTTCCATAATTCCCAAATGGTTGTCGCTCCATTTTCGACCATATAACCCCAACTTGGATAGGTTTTATTGGAAGCTAATTTATAAGCCAAATCCCCTCTTCCAAAATTGGTTAGCGTTCGCATCAAAAATTGTGTTCCGATAACTCCCGTGCTGATATGACCGTTTTTAGTCACCTCTACTTCGTGCACCATGTTCTGGAATACTTTCTCTTTCTGATTTTCAGGAACCATCCTAAAAGCCAAAGGCAAAACATTCGCTGTTACGGTATTGTTAGCGTAACTGTTTGTAGCTGTATTCAAATATTTGGCATTGAATGCTTTTTTAATTCTTGTAGTTAAATCATCATAATGTGCAATATCAGATTCTGCTTTGGCAATGACTGCAAACTTTTTCATGATGTTTAATAACTGGTAATAAAACGCACTTGATAAAACTTCACCATCCGTTAAACGGGCAGGATCTTTAGAACGAATCAACTCTAAGGATTCCGGTGGAACACACCAATCTCCATATTTATCTTTGTTCATCAAATCGTTTTTCAGATAATTTTCTTCCATATACGTCATCCACTTTTTCATCGACGGATATTGTTTTTTAATTACTTCAGCATCTGCAAATTGCTGATACAACATATCCGCAACGGTAATATAAGTGCCCGGCCAGGTTACATTATCTCCATAATAGCGCCAGAATGCCGGCGCTACATCTGGCAATCCACCGTCCTGAGTTTGGGAATATTTGATATCGTCGAGCCATTTGGCATACAAAGTCTGATTATCGAATAAAAAACTTTCACCATAAGCACCTGTTGTTCTATCACCCAACCAAGGTTGGCGCTCGTTTCGCTGTGGGCAATCGATAGGCATTCCTTTGTAGTTTCCGCTGATTCCCCACCAGGCATTTTTAAAAATCTGGTTCATCGTTGCATCCGAAGATTCGAAAGTTCCTGTTGTATTAATGTCGTCATATACCACTTTCCCAATGAAATTATCCAAAGTTGGCTTGGTCGGGAAACCTGAAATTTCTACAAAACGGAAACCGTGAAATACAAATCGTGGTTCCCAGATTTCTTCTCCTCCGCCTTTTAGTGTATAAACATCGGTAGTTTTCGCATCACGCAAATTGGCAATGTACAGCGACCCATCTTCCTGTAAGGATTCGGCGAATTTCATTGTGATTTGGTCACCAGATTTTCCTTTTACTTTCAATTGCAACCAGCCCACCATATTCTGACCCATGTCTAAGATGTAAGTTCCTCTTGGAGTCGCTTTGATAGAAATGGGTTTTACCTCACCCATTATTTTCATATTCGGCGTCATCTGGGCTTCATAAAAACCGCCCGGTTCCTGGACATATCTGGCATTTATCCAAGTAGAATCATCAAAATTAGTTGTGTTCCACCCTTTCATTTCCTTACGGGCATCGTATTCTTCACCATCATATTCGTTGTTTGCCAAAATTGGTCCATCGGTAGTCAACCTCCAGCTATCGTCAGTTCGAATTATTTCGTTAGTACCATCGGCATATTCAACAAACAATTGCAAAGCCATTTTTGGAAAACCAAAAGATTTTATTTTATAGGGTTTGTAATCCTGACGCATCGCAAAAAAACGTCCGTTTCCTAAAATAGTCCCCAGCATGTTTTTACCTTCTTTCAATTGCGCAGTCACATCAAAAACATTGTATTTTACATTTTTGGTATAATCTGTTGGAACGGGAGCTAGGACCTGATTACCAATTTTATTTCCGTTGATGTACAGCTCATACAAGCCCATACCCATAATATAAACCTTGGCGCTTTTAACTTGTTTTTTCAAATCAATTCCTTTTCGCAAATAACGGGCTGAAAGTCTGGAATACTGAGAAACACTATCGTCTTTGGATAATTTTTCATACCCAATCCATCGTGTCGATTTCCAGTCGGCATAGGTCAAAATCCCGATGCTGAAATGTGCCTTTTCATCCGATTTAATTTCGCCTTTATTAGTCCAAACAATTACTTTCCAAAAAGCATTTTGTCGGTCACCCAACTTTTTTCCTTTATAAACGATATTGACTGATTCGTTACTACTTACTTTTCCGCTATCCCATAAATCGGCTTTATTGGCATTCAAATTTTCTACAGTCGAAGCCACCAATACTTGATAAGCGGTTTGTTTCACATCATTCACATCCGACTTTATCTGCCAACTCAATCTTGGCTTGATTACGTCAATTCCTTCCGGATTGTTTAGCATTTCGCATTGCAGATTCACAACACTAATTTTTGTTTGGGCTTGCGCCAAAGAAAAACATAGTGATGCAAAGAGAATGAATGTATGTAGAATTATTTTTTTCATAAATTTTATTTTTTTGCTCTCATTTTTGTCATCCCGACGAAGGAGGGATCTCCAAATGAAACGCCTTAAAATAGACCAATCTTTGTCGATTCAGCTTACTGAGATTCCTCCTTCGTCGGAATGACAAGCCGAACGTAAATTCTTTTTATTCCGCCACTAATCTCTCCAACTTCTCCGAAACGGCGATTTCTTTTCCATTTTTGAAAATTCTAAACCCTTTTCCTTTACCATATTTCTCCCCTGTTTTGTCCCAAAGAATCGTAATGATATTTCCGTGATACAATACATTATCTAAACAAAACCAATCCCATTTTTCCTGCGGAATCAACGGATTCACTTCAATTTTATCATCAGCTCTTGGACGTAAACCAACTAATCCCGTAATCATCAAATCATTGAAAGTAGAGTGATTGTAATAACGGCTGCGTTCTCTGTCTCCCATTAACCAATAACCCGTTGTTTCGTCCAGATATTCCCCAATATAAGGTCTGCCACGATAATATTGTGATTCCACGTACAAATTCATCTGTTTGAAATAATCATTTGCATCTACTACTTTTTGCTCATAATCATTTAGCAAATTAGCCATAGCGGTTAGCGTTTGCGATGTGGCAAAAGGCCAGATAGCACCATCCCACTCACAAGTTCCGGTTCCGTGCGATCTGAAACGCGGACTTCTTCGCTCGGCCGTTGTCAACCCAAAAGGCGCCGAAAATCCTTTTTCGTCCTTAATTTGTTCCCAGGCTTTCTCAAAACCTTTGTCTTTCTGTGGCAGATTAAAATACCAAGGAATAAAACCAATGGCTTCTCTTACCTGTGCCAAAGTATCTTTCTCGGTAAAGGTTTCAAAGAAATCCGATTTAGGATTCCATAATTTTGTTTCAATCAACTCTTGCAAATACCCGGCTTTTGCTTCGAATTTTTCTTCCAAAGCCTTATCCCCTTTCATCGCAGCCATTTTAGCAATTGCTATAGCATTTCCATACATGTAGCTGTTGATTGTTGGACGTGCATTTTGTACACGACGACCACCACTCAAAGACTCTTCCATTCCGTCCTTTACATCATGTTGCCAAAACAAACCATCTTTGCGCTGACGGTCTTTTTCCCAAACGGCATAATCCGTCACCATATCCGGCATCATATCCAATAAGAATTTTTCATCCTTATTTACCAAATAACGATTGTACAAAGCACTGGCAGTCCAACTGCTAAATTTATACAATTTGTTCATTGGTTTTCCCTCATTGCCACGGTACCATAAATGTATATCCTGCTCAATGTATTTTGGGTCGTGAACCCATCTAAATTCGTTAATATGATGTCCTAAAGCACAAGCAATCATATTGTATTTATCGGCATAGGAACGATCCACCAAAAACTCCGTAATAGCATAACCTTGAGGGGTATTTTTGATATGTTTACGTGCTGTCCACCAACGGAAATAATAGATTTCCTCAAAATTCTGCTGCGGACATTCGAACAACGGAATGTTCTTTTCCATCCAAGTCCACGCACTGTCATTCGGAATGGCAAACTTTAGGTTTTCATCCTCCATGTGGTTAAAATAATCAACATAATGTTTGAAGTTTTCTTTTTGTAAAACAACTCCTTTAGCTGTTTTTCCACTTGTTCCCACTGATTTACAACTACTGAAAGCAACTATCAGAATTGTAAAAGCGATTATTTTGTATTTAAAATTTGTCAACATTTCAATTTAATTTGTTTTTTAATTCAGTTTGTTTGTCATTGCGAGGAACGAAGCAATCACAGTAGTTGCTCACGTTATGAGATTGCTTCGTTCCTCGCAATGACTATTAATTCCCGTAAAAAGTATAGGTTTCGCCAGCTTTCATGGCAATATCGTATTCATTGTATTTAGGCAAATGCAATTTAGGTAATTTGGCTTTTTCAGATACAATTGGTTTCTTCACATTCGCATTCTGAAACAAAGGATTCGGATTTTGTCCTTTGGCTTTTTTCATTACAAATCCGTTTGCTTTTAACGAATTTTCCAATCTCAATCGGCAGTTACCGTCTAATTTGGCGTGAATTTGCAACTTAGAAACTTTATTATTTTTCCATTCCAAATCGACCACAAAACCTCCACGGGTTACAATTCCTTTTACCGAACCGTTTTTCCAAAGCGATGGCAAAGCAGGCAACAACTGAATAGCACCTTCCTGACTTTGAATCAGCATTTCAATAATTCCGGCTGTACAACCAAAGTTTCCATCAATTTGGAAAGGTTGATGCGCGTCTAACATATTCGGATACGTTCCGCCGCCTTTTCTTTGTTCCGGAGTTACTAAATGCAACTGATCCTGAATTAATTTGTACGCATGATTTCCGTCTAAAAGTCGCGCCCATAAATTCACTTTCCAACCCATCGACCATCCGGTAGATTCATCGGTTCTGTAAATCAAAGATTGCTTAGCTGCTTCGAATAATTCCGGCGTTCTAAAAGCGGAAATTTGATTAGATGGAAACAAACCATACAAATGTGATACATGGCGGTGATTGTCTTTAGGATTATCCCAATCGTCCTGCCATTCCTGTAATTGATTGTGTTGTCCAATTTTCATCGGAGGCATTTTAGCCAGAGCTTCCTGTACTTTTTTGGCAAAAGCCGTATCTTCTGAAAGTATATCAGTAGCCTTAATCACATTGGTAAATAAATCAAACAATAGCTGATTGTCCATCGTAGTTCCCGACGCAATCGTGGCTTTTCCCGAACCTCCAGCGTGTGCATTTTCCGGAGAACTCGCCGGAACTACCACCAAATAATTGGTATTCGGATCGATGACCATAAAATCTAAAAAGAACTGCGCTGCTCCTTTCATAATTGGGAAAATTTCAGCCAGATATTTTTTATCTCCGGTATATAAATAACGCTCCCATAAATCCTGACAAACCCAGGCACCACCAGTCATCCACATCCCCGAAGTAGCATGGTCGATAGGTCCTGTTATACGCCATATATCCGTATTATGATGCAACACCCAGCCGCCACAATTGTACATGGTTTTAGCCGTTTCGGCACCGGTAACAGCCAATTCTTTTGCCATTTGGATAAAAGGTTCGTGCATTTCCGAAAGATTAGTCAGTTCAGCTGGCCAGTAATTCATTTCGGCATTGATGTTCATGGTGTATTTACTTTCCCATGGCGGTGCAAGCATATCGTTCCAAATCCCCTGTAAATTAGCAGGTTGCCCACCAGGTTGAGAACAGGAAATCAATAAGTAGCGTCCAAATTGAAAATAAAGGGAAACCAGTTGCGGGTCATATTGTTTTGCAAAATTTTTGATACGCTCATCAGTTGGGGCATTCATAGCCGAATTCGAACCTAAATCCAAACTCGCTCTGTTGAAGAATTTTTGATAATAAGCCACGTGCGCTTTTTTAATATCCTCAAAATTTTTAGTCAAAGCTGCCTCAAGAAAACGTTTACATTTTTGCTCCTGATTTTCATCTAAAGTTTTGTAATCCACAAAATTAGTTGCAATAGAAACATAAATCGTCGCTTCGTCAGCGCCATCAATGCTGATAATTCCGTTTTTAGAAGTTACAGTTCCGCCGATATTTTTAACAGCAGTGCGTCCCTGAAATTTAATTTTCCCTTTTTGCCCTTCCACCGTGCTTCCCACTCCCGAAAGTACACTTTGGTTTCCATCTGAATAGGGATCGGTTTTATCAAAAGGGCTGTTCATCATCATATTACAGCTAATCATTCCCGGTTTGCTGGCTGTCAGTCGAACCGCCACCACCTGATCGGCAAAAGCAGTCAAAATTTCTCTTTTGTATTCTACACCATTCACCGTATATTTTACCGTAGCCGTCGCGTTTTCAATATTCAAATCACGGTAATAATTCGTAAATTGATCATGACCTGAAAACGAAATATACAAACTTCCAAAAGTTTGATACGGCATTCCGTTATTAGTTTGCGACATAATATCCGAATCTGCTAAAGCCTGCGCTTCATCGTATTTTCTTTCGAAAATTAATTTTCTAACCGTTGGCAAAGCTGCTAAAGATTTAGTATGCGCATTGGAATTTGGCGAACCGGCCCAAATGGTTTCTTCGTTCAACTGTAATCTTTCAATGGATGGATTACCAAAAACCATGGCGCCCAAACGTCCGTTACCCAAAGGCAAAGCTTCGTTCCAGATGGCAGCGGGTTTATCGTACCATAATTTTAAATCCGATTTGGACTGAGCTGTGACAGTCAGCGAATAAATTCCAAAACAGATTGCGATAATTTTATTTTTTAAGTTCATATAGTTATTATTTTTTAGCCACGAATTCACGAATTAGATATAATTCGGAATCGTATTCAATTTCTCAAATTTATTTACCACAGATTAAACGGATTATTTGGATTTTTTAATATTTAATAATCTAAATTCGTGAATTCGTGGCTATCAATTTTACTTCTTAAGCTCAATTATCCTAAGATTTTTTTCTCCGAACAATTCATATAATTTATTGATGTCCTTCAAAGCATTTTTAGGTAAATTTTCTCCTTTTGCACCAAAAACATACATTTTTTCATAAGGTTCTATCACACAAGATGATTCGTCAATTTCTCCTTTTTTATTTTGTACTTTTTTCAAATTCAAACCTAAATATTTAGCCATAAAAGGATACATCGCCATGCGTTTCGATTCGCCATAATTATGTCCTTCTTTAGCAAAATGAGCATTTTCTACTAATTCCTTTTTTCCATACAAATTATAGGTTTTTTGGATAAACGGAAATTCTAATTCTGGCACAGTCGCTGTCCAATCACCGCCATCAGAAACTACTAATTGAGGTTTTGGTGCTGCCATCGCTGCAATTTCGGCATTATTCGTTCCGTTTCCGCAAAGGTGCAAACCGCGGCCACTTTCACAGGGACAACCACCCGAAAAATGAGAAGAAGTCATCACCACCGGCACCGAAACCGTAATTCGGTCATCAATCGCTGCCAAAAACATCGTCATGGAACCTCCACCGGAACCACCGGTAACTCCCACGCGGTTTTTATCGATATACTTCTGCGAAAGCATATAATCTAATAATCTTTCGGCACTCAAAACCTGAATGGTTTGGGCAATACTTTGTCTGTGTAAAGTCGATTCAAACTGTAAAGTCGATTCGCCCCAGGCAAACAAATCAAAACTAACCACAACCGCTCCCATTTTGGCCAAAATCGCGCAACGCAATTGCTCGTCTTTTCGATATCTGCCGTCACCAAAATGTCCGTTTGGTGTAATCACCACCGGCGCTTTTCCTTTTAACGGATAAGGTTTGTAAATGGAACCCGTAGCATAAACGCCCGGCATAATTTCCAAACCAATATTTTCCACCGTATAATCTTTGTACTTCCTTTTTGGAGTCAAAATTGGTTTTCCTTTTGGCATCGCCGGCGCTTTGTCTAAACCAATCGAACTAATAATACAGGATTTCAAATCGGCTTTTCTGGTTTCCCAGTTTTTTAAATTGGGATACAAATTCGCTAAATAAGTCAAACGTTCAGCCCCAACCGCATCCGAATTTCGGGCGTATTCAAACTTTCGAATCACATAAGTCGAATCATTTTCTTTGAAATAAGTCAAATCAAAAGGCGCTAAAACCGCTGTTAACGAAAGCTCTAAATTGCCCTGACGAATGCGCCAATCGGCATAATCCAGTTCTTTTTCTTTAAGCAATCCGTTTTTGTCATTGATGGTAACATTAAAAACCGAAGCTATTTTTTGGATGGTTTCAGCAATTGGCATTCTGTAATTATCATCCGAAGTTTGTGCTTCCGCTTTTGGTACCAACAACAGCAACATTAGCAGCAAAAATCCCTTTTTCATGAAATCCCTTATCATCTTTAAATTTATCATTTTATTTTGATTTACAAAGCAGCTTCTATAACATAATTTCCTGAACCTAAGACAAATGACGGTTTTTGTTCATTTTCTAAAACATTCAGCACTGCTTTTGCTTCACTTATTTTTTTACCGTTTACTTCAATCGCCGCATTCTTAGAAACCGGCAATTTTATCGTGGCTGTGGTATTAGCCGGAATACTGCATCTGAAATACATTTTCCCGTCTTTTTTCTCCCATTCCGATTTGATTTCGCCATAAACCGAACGATAAGTTCCTTTAGCAAAAGTCATATCTCCCACTATTTCCGGCTGCAAAAAGAAATGTTTAAATCCCGGTTGTTTTTCATCCGGAACAATTCCTGCCAAACTTTTATAAAACCATTCTTCAATTTGCCCCAGCATAAAATGATTCCATGAATTTCCTTTTCGCGGATCCCATTGCTCGGTTAAGGTGGTTAAACCAAATTTGATTTGGAAACCATAACCCGGCGCGTCATAATGATTGTGCATTTTGTACATGACTTCGTTCAAACCATTATCGGCTAAAACCTGAAACAAATAACGATTCCCAACATCACCGGTTGTTAAACGATAATTTCTGGCTTTGATATCGTTAACCAAATTGTCTAAAACCGCCTGTCTGTCTTCCGGAGCAACCATGTTTAAAAACAACGGAACGGCATTGCTAAACTGACTTCCGGTTCCGTATTGTTTCGTCTTGGCATCAAAGAACTTGCCATTAAATGCATTTTTTACACTTTTTGCTAAATTTTCATAGAAAAAAACATCTTCTTGCTTGTTTAAATGCTTCGCCGCTTTGGCTAATAAATCAATTCCGAAATAATAATGTGAAGTTGCCGAAAGTGCAATAGGGCTGTTTTTAGAATAACCCGCTGCATGTTCCCCGTAATCGTACCAGTCGCCCAAACCATGAGAAACAATTCCATCTTTTGATTTTGATGTCAAATAATCCACATATTTTTTCATTACCGGATAATATTTTCTCAACAATGAGTCGTCACCGTAATAATCATAATACATCCAAGGCAAAATCACAGCGGTCACTCCCCATTCTGGCGAATCCGTAAAATCGCCACCGAAAACTACATATTCAGGAACAATTGATGGAACTAAACCGCTATCACGTTGTGAATCGGCAATATTCTGCATTGTTGCAGGAATGAAACTTTCAAGATTATAATTGAACAACAATCCGGGACCGTTTAGCTGAATTTCCTCAATCCAACCCAATTTTTCGCGTTGCGGACAATCGGTAAAAACACTTTGAAAATTACTTTTTATGGCGTTATTAATCAGCCAATGTGTTTTGTTGAAAATATCGTTGGAACATTCAAAAGTTCCGACTTCACCAGCCGAATTGTAAATAAAATTCGATTTTAAATCAACCAATGTTGGCAAATTTTCATTCTTAGTTTCTTTGTAATTGATGTTCTCAATCTGAACGTATTGAAAACCGTAATAACTAAATTTTGGTTGCCATTCTTCAATGCCTTCGCCTTTCAGCGTATAGTCGTAATAGTACGGCTTTCCGGTTTTACCCTGTCCGACTGTTCCGTCATCATTCAGGCTTTCGCCAACCCAAACACGAACTGTTTGTCCTTTTTTTCCTTTGACCTTTATGGTAGTAAATCCCGAAAGATTTTGCCCCATATTGAAAATGTAAAAATTAGGCTTCAGCTCTTTAACTTCCTTAACTTCGTATCTTTTCTGGATTGTAATTGGTGTTGTAGTCTGCGGTCTCAAAACGCCTTTTGGCGCTTCCTGAACCACTACTTTTTTCCAGTTAGTATCATTAAATCCTTTAGAATTCCAGCCTTTTTGTTCCAAATTAGCATTGTAATCTTCGCCTCCAAAAATACTGTTGTAAGTAATCGGACTTTTGCTGTATTTCCAGCTTGCATCGGATTTTACAATTGCTGAAGAGCCATCTTTGTAAGTAATTTTCATTTTGAAAAACAAAGTCGGCGGACCAAAACTCACGTAAAATTTCGAATACCTTTCGGCCAGCGTATTGTACATACCGTTGCCCAGCAAAACTCCAATTACGTTTTCTCCTTTTTGTAATTCTTCGGTATTTAATTCGTAAACGTTGTAATTTACGGTTTTGTCGTAATCGGTCCACAACGGTGCAAACTCACTGTTTCCGATTTTTTTGCTATTAATGGTCAGTTCATAATGCCCCAATCCTGAAATGTAAACCACCGCTTCTTTAATTTCTTTATTTACCGAAAATGGTTTACGAAGCATGATACTTCTGCGTGACAACGAATCGGAAGCGTTAATTAATGCATCTTTTTTCTGTCTGTTGAAAGTTGCCGTATGGTAATTTCTGCCTTCCGGCAAATGACTGTCGGCCTTGGTAATGGCTCCAATCCAAATTGGATTCAAATCGGAAGGTTGGGTTCTGAAAGTACTGATTTCACTCCATTTGGAAGCCTTTTTAACATTCGACCAAACTCGAACTTTCCAGAAATATCTGGTTTCTTCTTTTAATTTTTTTCCCTCAAAAGCAAGATCCTGACTTGTAGCAGAAACTACTTTTCCACTATCCCAAACATCCGCCTCGTTATGTTTTAGTTTTTCTTCTGAAGAAGCCACTAAAATTTGATATGCTGTCTGTAAAACATTGGATTTTTTGGAAATCAATTGCCAGCTAAAACCCGGATTTTTATCAATCGCCAAAGGATTTACAGCGCTATTGCAACTCAAATTTTGCACAGCAATTTGCGCATTAGCACTCATTGCAACTAATAGACAAAAGAACAACAATATGGATTTTGAAATATTCACTTTGTAAATTTTTAATTAAACCATTAAGCTAAATTCCCTTAATTTCTTAATGGCAAAAACATTATAATTTTTTAGTTACCAAAGATTTGATATTAAATACTGCTTCCGGAATTTCTACACCCGTATTTGGCAAGTCAACATATTCCGGCGTATCAGGAGCGGTATCCGGATTTGGTGTATAACGTTGCTCTCCGGTACGGAACATGATTCTCGAAATTCCATCCACCGGCGCATAGAAAATTTTGTAAGTTTCTTTGCTGTCATTTACTTTGATGTAATAAGAACGGCTGGTAACGTCTAATTTTACATTAATCGTATATTCTTTTCCAGCTTCATAAGATCCCATTCCTCCCAAACGGGCACCATGCTTTACTTTAATTTGTCCGTCGGCATCAAAGATGATTCTAATGGCTGGCAAACCTTGTTTATTTAAAAACTCAGCTTGCAATAATCCTTTGTCATTTTGCTCCGGAATTACAGTAAAAGTAGCTTCCATTTTTTGGGCAAAAGGCAACACACGTTCCACGCGACAATAATCAAAAGCATCGTGATCACGAAGAGTCAGGTATTTTTTTCCATCGGCTTTCTTTTCAATTTTGGCTGAAGCCCAAGCCAAATCATAAGTATTCCACAATTTTAATTCCTCACCATTTGGTAAATTATTAAAAACATCATTTACATCTTCTTTCACTTCACTGGTTACCGGAACCGGAATCGAAGCCGTCCAGATATCTTCTTTGTTGACACTGTAACTTACCCAAAGTTTTCCGTCAGGAGGTGTTCCGTTTCCTTCTAAAATTCCGCGAACATATTGTGGTCCGGCAGATTTGTAATTCCCTCCATAACGCATTGGGGAAATTTCTCCGTGAACCAAAAGCAGATCTTTGTAAGTCAATCCGTCATCACTGGTAGAAATTGCCAATGGCCAACGGTATTCTGATGGATTATAAACGGTAGCATAACGGTTATCAGACATTTTTTGTCCCCAGATTTTCGCATTACTGTTTACAAATCCCGGAGCTCTCAGCGCATTGTATTCCCAGGTTTTTCCGTTGTCTTTACTCATCGAAGTCAGGGCGTGTTTCCACAAACCAATTACGTTTCCGTTTGGCAAATGGTAATAAGAAAAGGCTTTGTACTCTTTTTTCAACGGAATCAAAACATCGTCTCGATCAGATTCTTCCACCCATTGTTGCATCATCAAAGGTTTAGACAATAATTCGTCACAGGCTTTGATGAATTTTTTGTCTTTACTCTTTTTGTAAAACGGATAAGCCGCTTTAGACTGGTCAAAACTTTTATTGAAACGAATAAAATAAATAGGTCCAAAACTTCCGTCTTTATAGATTTCCCTCACCACACGACCGATTCCTTTTCCGTCATTCGGATCATCTTTTCGGTCTAAGGCAATTCCGTAATAGCCCAATGAAAGTAATCGGTTATCCGAAGAAACATAGAATCCCATACGCTGGTGCATAATGGCATCCAAATTTTTAGCAACACCATCCACACCTTCTTTAGTTGTTCCGTCCGGAACGCGGTAAATTGGGAAAATTACTTTTGGTTTTGTCCAGTTTTGCCCGTCTTTGGAAGTCATTAACAAAGTGTGACTTGGCGGAATATGTTCTCCGGCAGGATCACTTAAATAATGCAGGTAAAAAGTATTATTCCAATAAGCCATCATCGGTTGGTGGTTGTAAGTCCAGCCAAAACCATCTGCTTTTTCAGGATGCTCCCGGCTGGCACGCATAATTTGTGTCGCGTGAACACCCACAGCCGGACTCAACTGTCCGTGGTGGTAATCGATATTGGAAAGTGTTTTTCCAACATATCTGATGGTGTCTTTTTGGGCAACTGTCGATTGAATCGCTCCGCAAGTCAACAAAATTGTTGTTGCCGCTGCAATATTGCTCTTTATGTTTTGAAATAAAATCATTTTCTTATTTTTTTATAATTATTCTTAGCCACAGATTAATTTAAAAATCTGTAGAATCTGCTTAAATCTGCGTGCCTAATTTTTCACGTAGATTTTGCAGATTTACGCAGATAAATAATTTAAAATTTATCTTCATACTATTGTTTTCTTTCAATTAAAGCTTTCAACTTTTTCTTTGAAATAGTTGTAATCGTACCGTGTTTGTGTCCTTCCGGCAATTGAATTTGCGAAGAAACATTTTCAAAATTTTTAAAATCATAGGTTTTAACAGCCTGATAATTTTTGGCTCCGTAATTGTCATAATAAATCAACCAATAATTATCTTTCTTCAACACGGTTGGCCCTTCGGACAAGAAATCGGTAAAAGGTTTTGAGATGTTTTCAAAAGGTCCCAAAGCTGTTTTTCCAAAAGCCACTTTAATATTTCGCATTGGTCGGGTATTGTCTTTTAAAACTAAAACATAATCGTTTTTGGCTCTTTTTAACAACACACAATCAATTACCGAAAATCCGGGTTCAAAGAACAATTTAGCATCCGAAAAAGTCTTAAAATCTTTCGTAGTCACATAATACATTCTATGATTGTTTCTTTCTTCTTCCTGTCCTTTTGGATAACGAAACGGGATAGTCGATGCCCAGATAATCAGGTACTGCTCCTGCTCGTCATCATAAAAAATTTCAGGTGCCCAAACATTCACTACTTCCGATTCGTTTTTCATCACCGGAACATATTCCTGTTTAGACCAATGAATCAAATCAGTAGAGCTGGCACAACCAAAACCGTTTCCGCCTTTCCAATCGGTAGTCCAAACCAAATGAAAAACGCCGTCTTTGCCTTGTACAATAGAAGGGTCACGCATAATTTTGGTTTCACTTTTCCCAATTTCCGGTTTTAAAAACGAACCTTCTAATCCGTTCCAATGGTAACCGTCATAACTATAAGCCAAGCGTAAACCATCAGTAGCCGGTTCCCGGAAAGAAGTAAACAAATAAGCATCCTTTGAACCGGAACAACTTAATACCGAGAAAGCAACAATAATAATGAGTACGATTTTTTTCATCAATAAATCATTTTTAGGTTATTCGATAATAGCATTTTTATCTAAATCATTTCCTTTTTTCAAAACCTTGGTAACATTATTAAAAATATTATTTTTCAAATACACCGCTTTGGTTTTGGCACCATCAGCTTCTAAGAAAACATCTGTTGCAAACATTGGAAAGTTGTTAGTTACAGCCATATTGGAAACATCTTTCAATTTAATCAATGGCGTATTGGCAATTGGTTTCATAGTTGCCACATTATCCAAAATCAAATTGTTTGAATTTTCAATTTTGAACGAAGCGCCAAGTGTTGTTGTAATTTTGGCATCATGAAACTCAACATTATCCGTAGTATTCAAAGTAAATCCTTCTGTAGATTGGATATTAATATTAGAAAAGGAAATGTTTTGTACCGGCATTTCAGTAATTCCTAAAACTGTTCCTGCTTTCTTGACATCAGTACCGGTCACATTACTGATATGAATATTTCTGAAAATAGGAGTTCGCTCCGAAACAGGCTCTTCAACCGTGTTTTTATCATAAAAAAGATTCATCATAAAAGCCTCTTCTTTGATGTTTTTCATCACTACATTATCTACGCGGATATCTTCAACCACACCTCCACGACCACGTGCTGATTTGATACGAATTCCTCTGTCGGTTCCGTCAAAAACACAGTTTGAAATCGTGATTTTTTTAATTCCCCCGGACATTTCGCTTCCAATAACCACACCGCCGTGACCACTTAACATGGTACAATTAGTAATGGTAACATTCTCCGTAGGAACGCCATATTTACGACCGTCTTCATCACGACCGGATTTAATAGTAATACAATCATCGCCTACGCTAATGTGACAATTTGAAATATGTACATTTTTGCAGGAAGAAGGATTGATTCCATCCGTATTAGGAGAATGCGGATTAAAAATAGTAATTCCGGTAACCGTTATATTATCGCAAAAAACAGGATTAATCGTCCAAAAAGGAGAATTTTGGAACGTAACCCCTTCGATTAAAATATTCTTACAGCTAATAGTTTGAAAAAAAGCCGGTCTGAAAAAATGCTTATCGATCGTTCTTTGGTAATAAGGTGAATAGACAATTCCTTTGTTTTGCTCTACCCACATGGTTTGATATTTAGTTGGCGGAATTGGGCCTTTAGCCGTTTCAATTCGATACACTTCATTCCACCAGGCTTCTCCCTGACCGTCGATAACTCCTCTTCCTTTGATACTGATATTCTCGGCATCTTTAGCATAAAATAAAGGAGAAAACGTTTTCATCATCAAACCTTCATAACGCATTTCTACATAAGGCAGATAATCGTCAAAATTATTTGAAAACTTTAAAAGCGCTCCGGCATCCAGATAAATTGTGATGTTACTTTTTAATTTTATCGGACCGGTTAAATAATTTCCAGCCGGAAAAAAAATTGTTCCTCCACCCTGTTTGGAAGCTTTATCGATTGATTTTTGAATGGCCTGCGTACACAAAATTCCTTTGTTGTTTCCGCCTTCATTCAAAATATTAATCCAACCATCGTTCTTGGCATTCAAATGATTGAATCCAATAAGAAAACAAAGTAGCAGTATTATATTTTTAATTTTCATAGTTATTATTTTAAGTCAAAGCAAATTCCAGATTTATTTTTTTGATGTTAAAACTAAAACCCAATCATTTCCATCCATTTTTTCTCCCGGAGGATTAAATTCCTGAACTCCTTTGTTATTAAAAGTACCAATTGTTTTTAGTTTGCCATTTCTCGGGTTATACCAAGAAGCTTTTACCTTATCTCCTTTTATTTTCCCCATATTCAACGACATTGTTTTGCCATTGTAAGTATAAATCAAGGCATAATCCTCACCTCTTGTAGCCGCCAGATAATCGTATTTTTCACCCTGATTGACCACCATAGAAGCATCGGGAATACGATTAAAATAATTGAATTTTAAAATCAAATTTTTCACATACTGCATTTGTCCCGCTCCCGGATCGTTTAAAGCATCACTCCAAATGTCTTTGTTTCCGTAAGCTCCTTTCTTTTCACCTTTATGAAACATTTGCATTACCGCGTTATTTCCGTAAGTAAAACCGGCACCTCCAGCAAAAACAGACCAGTAAGCATATCTTCTTACATCACTATCTTTCCATTTTGGTTGCAAAGTATCGTGTAAACCATGCGGAATTCCTTCATAAGATGGCTCTCCGTCTAATGTTGGTTTCGTTGGTTTCAAAGCATAATCTCTCAATACAAATTTGTAATTGTCTTCTTTGAAAGCGCCTTCGGTACTATCCTGATCGTATCTTCGGTGACCGGATTGGAACATATTAAAATCCAACCACTTGGCATTGTGATAATTTTCAGAAGAATCCGTACGACCAAAAGGATGGAAAGTCACTAATTGGTCGGTATTATTTTTCAAAGTACTTCCAATAGCGTTCCAGATATCCATAAATTCATTTCCACGGGTATCGCCACCGTTCAGCCAAATCACATTGGTACGGTTTTTATATCTTTCGGCTAAGAATTTTGCATATTTTTCCACATCAGCCTTAGTAACTTTGCTGTCTTTACTGCTCACATTAGTTCCCCAAACCGGAACCATAGCAACGTAAATTCCGTTTTTTTGCGCTACTTCTAAAGCATAATCCACATGATCCCAAAAATCATATTCTGCCGGATTTTTAAAATCATTTCCCGGAGTCGTTAATGGTTTTGAAACATCTCCGTTTTCTAAAGCATAATCGCCGTATACATTTTTTACGGTCAAAGTGTGTAAAACCATCACCTGAACCACATTGTATCCCTTTTTCTTTCTGTCCTGGAAATAGGTGTTTAATTCCTCACGACTTAATTTTCCGAAAGTCAGCCAACCCGTATCTCCCAACCAGAAAAATGGTTTGCCGTCTTCGGTTTGAAAATAATGCGGATTTTCTTTGGATACTTCTAATTTGAGTAAGGCTTTAGATTGCGAATTTCCTTTTGCCGTTACTAACAACAACAAAAAAGACATAAAAAAGGCAACTGAAAAATTTGACTTTAGATTCATGCTTAATAGATTTAATTTTTATTTTTTTACAACAAATAATACTTTTTCCTTGCTATCCTGAGCGGCAAACAATACCGACTTTCCACCCTGAACGGCTTCTTTTTTAACAATTTCTCCCGTTTGTGCATTGATGGCGTAAACCTCAAAAACACCTTTAAAAGAACTTAAATCAAGAGAAAGATCCTGATTTTTATTAAAATAAAAAAGATAACTCTTTCCTTTGTTTTCCAATTTCCAAACCGCATCAGTATAGCTGTTTTCGGAAACCAGTTTCATATCAGCAACCGATTGGTAAAATTCAGGTAAAGCAATTTTAGGAAGTGCCGGCAAAGAAGCACCCCCCATTAAAGCAGCCCAACCAAAACGTGGCGATCCGTCCGTAGAATACAAAACTACTTTTTCCGGATATTTTTCGCGGTATTCTCTAACGGCGCGATACACCTGCTCATCGGTTTCTTTACCCACTTTCATTTGGCGGGCGTGTTGTCTCGGAGCTAAATTTTTTCCGCCTTCCGGAGCATAAGCCGTTCCGTCGTCTTTGTAATACCAATAACGAATATCAATCGCATCAACGGTTTTAGCTCGATTAGCATCATTCAAAATGGCGTCCTGCACATCTTTCGTCGCACTTAAACCGATAATTTCTTTTTTACCCGTTTCGTCTTTCCATTTTTGAACTTCATCAATCCAAAACTGCATAAAATGTAAAGGTCCGGTATATTCGGCGCTGGTTAGCTGAATAACATTAGAATTATTTTCAAAATTTTCTAAACTTTTACGAATGAAACCCTGGTGCAATTTTCTTCTCACCGGATTGCTAACATCATAAAATTGTTCCGCCATAAAAATACGTTTGTCACCCGCATAAGGAGGTGGCTCCGGAAATCCGGTTTGGTTCACATTATTAGCCGAACGCCAAGGCGAACTCGACCAGTGTGCTCCCGCTTCGATAATATTATGCTGAAAATATTGCTGATTCACCAACAATTGTCCATTGGCTTCGGCCAAATTTGCAAAACGAGCCAAACGATCCCAATACCAGGTATTGAATTTAGTCAAATCGTATTTACTCAACTGATCCCAGGCCAGGCCTTCACCCGAACGGGCAAAAGGCTGCTCATAAAACGGAGGCCAAACATCCGGATCAAAACGACGTACACGCTCATGATCATCCATACGACGCTCATACCATAATCCGTAGTTATGTTCTACTGCAATCATGTTTTTCGTTCCTAAATAAGAAACGACTTCGTTGATATTATCGGTCAAACCGGTACCTCTTCTGCCCGGAACAAATCTTGTAATATCAGGAACGGCTTTAGCCAAATCACTGTCTCTCAAACTTCCTCTCCACCAGGGAACGCTCAGTCTGTTTCCGGCAATTAATTTGCCATCAAAAGTCAGCCAGCCATTTTTAGCCATTACTTTAATCGAATTGGAAGTCGTATTTTGAGCTTCAATTTTTAAATCATTGGCGTTTTTAAGTCCTTTTGTATTGCTGTTTATCGGATTTTGTTTGGATACTTCCGCAATCCATTCCGGCAAACTTTCCGTTAGGTTCAAGGCTGTTTTAGTTAACTCCTGAGCGACTTCAACTGTCGGACTCGAAGAAGGCTCAGAACCTAAATCGAAAACAAAAGGATTCATTGGCAATTTGCCTAATCTGTTTTCCAATTGCGCATAAAACAAACTTCTTGGCGCAATATGATTGTTAACATCTTTCCAATGTCCGTTACCGCCCATGATACCGCCCCAAACTCCAAAAGCCCAGTTTTGAGCTGTTGGCGGACTATAACAATCTATTTTAGAAGCCGAAGTTTCCCAAATCACACTGTTAGCGGCAGTCCATCCGGCACCGCGACCGTTTTGTTCGCGATTGTTATAACTTAAGGCATGACCGTCAACATAAGAAACGTCAAATAAAACTCCGGTTGCCCAGCTCCCTATGGCGCCACTATTGTTAAAAGGCAAATGCGATTCACATTGGATAAAAACATTTGGTCCCGTAGTTCCAAAACCGCCCACGGCAAAGTCGTGATAACCATATTCCGAATAACATCTTTGAAACAGCGTTTGTTGCCCTTCGGTATAAAAAGTATGACGTCTAAATCCTCCTATTTCCGAAACTGGCTCTGTAGCCATACAATCTTCAACCGTAATTTGTTGGGAAGACTTTAAAACGGAAACTGCTCCTCCGGCAAAATGTTTAAAATTAAGCTGCTTTACCCAGGCATTACGGGTATTTTCGATACTGATAGCCTGCCATCTGTGTTCCTCATCTTTTGGATTAGCGGCATTGAAAGTAGATTTCATCAACATATTTTCAATCCCAATATTCTCGATTCGGCCAGACCAGCTGTAAACGTTTACTTTAGCCTCACCAAAATTAGCATCCAAAGTCATTGTCAAAGGTGCGTTCAGGCTAACCACATTCCCATTAACGGCAGTAACGACACGATTCCAACTAATATCCCAATCCTTTTTTTTCCAACTTATCCATCCGGTTTCGGCACCAAAATCGTCCATTTTTAATTCCTTAATCCAGTTATCGGCAAGTGGTTGTGTAATAATTATTTCGTCAGCAGGCTTTAATTTAGCTGCATTTTTTAGTTGGATTTTTTGTGTACCAAGAGGTGTATAAGCAGCATTCAATTCGAAACTTTCACCGATTTTTTTATCATCCGTTCCTAAAACCCGAATTACCGATTCTCTCTTGATTCCCGTTCCTAAAAGTACTGTTCCGTTTTCAGAATTCCCGCTTCCGCGCAAAACTACTCCGGAAGTACGAATGTATAAAGTTCCGCTAACGTTAAAAGTTCCCTTATCTAAAAGAACCGCTCCTCTAAAACCGGATTTATTTGCTTTTAGATTACTCACATAATCAATAGCTGCCTGGATTTTTTGAGTAGCATCGCCTTTTTGTACAGGAACAAAGATTTTATTGTCCACATTCGGAATTGCCTTTTCTGAAGCCTGATAACCGGCATAAGAAAAATCAGGAATCTGATTTCCTAAGGCGTCCGAAGTTTGAGAAATTTTTCCTTTAGCAATGACTATATCAGGATATTTTTCCTGCGAAGTAGCTTTATTTACAAAAAAAAATAAAGCCAAACTGCAAAGTAGCAGTTTGTCTTTATTTATTGTAATGATATTTTTAAATATAGAATTCATTATAGAATGAAGTTTACAATTAAGAAGCCTAAAGTTATTGCAATAAGGCTTTAGATAAAGTATCCGTATTATTATCAGGATTCGTCCAATCTGTTTTTGTAGTTGGGTCGATTCCGTTAAAATATTTTTCAATATTGGTATAACCATCACCGTTCATATCGCCGTTTGCATCAGAAGCATCCTTAGGGTTCAAACCGTATTTTTTCTCCCAGGCATCCGGAATCCCGTCATTATCTGAATCTTTATAAGCTTTTCCTTTGTATTTCGGATAACCACCTACCTGATCAGGATGAGTGATAATTCCTTTTTTATAAGAATCAGCAGGCAATCTTCTTTTGATAAATTCTTTGCCAATCGTGTTTTCCAAACCGTCTTTTACATCGATTTGACCGGTACGAACCTGCTTGATGATTCTTTCATCCACTGCATCTCTTTTTGGCAAAGTAGCCCCTACATTATTCAAAACAAATTCGTAAGCTTCCTGAGCACTCATCACCGTAATTTTTGGCATCGGGAAGGCTTTATCCTGCCTGATGTAAGCTAATTTCTCTTTGGCTTGTTCAAAACTAAGATTTTCCAATTGTACTCCGCCATTCCAGTTGTCTTTTGTTACTTCCGGAACACCGTCAATATAGTTTCCGTTTACGTAAGCACGTCCAAAAGTTTTGGGAACCATGTAACCTGATTCCGGTTTTAAGATTCGGTAACGAATAGGCTCATCTTTTGGCGTAATTGGTCCCGGTTTAAAATAATTATTGATAATATTAAACATCGAACGGTAATCACCACCATCCAAAGAACGGTTCCACCAGTTGAATACTACATTGTTTACGAAGTTAAAATCGCCATACATCCCGATAGAGCAGTTTCTGGAAATATTATCCGCCCAAAGGTTACGCATAAAGGTACTGTTCAATCCTCCGATAGTACTTCCAAAAGCGTGGTTGTAAGTATCTAAACCTTCCGAAGAAATCGTGTTTTGAATAGTAATATTAACAGCAGGTAATTTTTCTAATTTAGACTTCTCGTTCGCTTGAAACTGGTGGCGGTACAATGAAATATTTTCGTCCAATCCCCAACTTGCCGAACAGTGATCGATAATTACATTTCCAATTACATTTCCTCCTAGCGCATCATCTCTGCGGGTAACTTCGGTAGCACCTCTTCTAAAACGCATATGGCGGATAATCACATCGTGCGTATCGATTTCCAAAGTTTCTCCGGCAATACAAATTCCGTCGCCAGGAGCCGTTTGCCCGGCAATCGTAACATAAGGCGCACGCATACTAATGCGCTTTTTTAATTGAATAATTCCCGAAACATTAAACACAATAATTCTCGCTCCCACTGCTTCACAGGCTTCTCTGAAAGTACCCGGTCCGCTATCAGCCAAACTATTAACTACGAATATTTTTCCGCCTCTTCCTCCGGGAGTATAAGCACCACCACCTTCGGCTCCCGGGAAAGCAGGAATACTAGCCGGAACAAAGTCTTTTGGATAAGCTGCCCAAGGCAAATACGGACGCCCTTGCAGTGCCTCCTTTTTAATAGTTGCTTCATTATCGGCCCAAATTTTAGCCAATCGTACTTCTTCCTGAGCCAAGTCGGCATCCGTCTTTTCCTGAAGTGCCGGTGGAATATCCGGATATTGTGCGCGCATCACTGAAGAGCTAAGTATTACAATACCTAATCCTAACAGCTGCTTTATATGGTTTTTCATTTTTTGAGGTTTTTTAGAATGAATTAATAATTTGTTACCTTGGATAAAAAGAGTCTTTGATATCCCGAAGTTTAAGGACAGTCTCAAAATAAAAAGGACATAAAAATGATACTATACTCGGGATAAGCGTATTATTTTTTCTTATTTTTTTCTCTTTCTTCCAGTCTTTTATGCCAGTCAGCACTTTCTTTATTCAAATCGTATCCTTGTTTTGAAAGATAGTTGTTGATTCTTCCTTTGTATTTTCCAAACCAAGCATGTTTTTCTTTTGAAGAACCTCCATCCATCGCATGTTCTCTGGCTTCAACAAGCGCATCGTAAATATATTTTTTTTGAGCCTCTGTTAAATTAGGCAACATATCATTGTATCCTAAAACAGTAATAGGCAATACTCCGTAAGTCATACCGTCCTTAACCTGAACAATCTGACTATTCGTTAACTTTTTACTTAGTTTTTTCAAGTAAGATTTATGTAAAGAAAGAATTTCTTTGTCAGCCGAATTTTTAATTTTTTCAATTGACTTTTGTTGTTTTTCTTTATCAGTAACTGATTTTTTAACGGCATCAATTTTCGCATCGCGTCCATCCTGAATTTTATTTAAAGAACGGTATTGCTCTGCAATAATATCTCTAACGGCTAATTGATCTGCCGGAGAATTTAATTTTAAATCATCCACGATTTTCTGCGCTCTCTCGTTGGTTACTTTTACGTATTCCGGATCAACCTTAGATTGTGCTACAACGTTTGAACAGATAGCAAGAAATAAAACCGCTACCAGATTCTTTTGAAACATTTTCATCATTTTCATTATTATCTTTTTTAAAACTTAATATTTATAAAGCAAAATTCTTGCTTCATCCGTTATAGACGAAGCAAGAAGTGTGCCATTTACAATTAAATTATTTCTTATACTTCGCTAATTCTTCTCCGTTTTTAGCCAAAGTATCTTCATTATTATCCAAATTTGTCCAATCTACTTTTTTCGTAGGATCGATACCATTAATATACTTCTCGATGTTAGTATAGCCATCGCCGTTAATGTCACCGTTAGCATCTGACGCGTCATTAGGATTCAAACCGTATTTTTTCTCCCACGCATCCGGCATTCCGTCTTTATCTGAATCTTTATAGGCTTTTCCTTTGTACTCCGGATAGCCACCCACTTGAGAAATATCAGTAATAATTCCTAATTTATAAGAATCCTGACCTAATCGTCTGTGTTCAAACTGATAAAATGATTTTGGGTCTAAACCTTTAACATATTCCGGTTTACCGGTTTGAACCACTCTCAAAATACGCGTATCTACAGGATCACGCAATGGCAAAGTAGCTCCAACATTTTTTACTACATAATCATAAGTTTCATTAGCCGTCATAAACTTTTTCAACCAAGGCATTGGAAATGGTTTATCGTAACGCATTTTAGGAAAATAAGTAGATGCCTCTTCAAAAGACATATGATCTCCTTTTTTGTTTTCCATTTGCACCCCACCATTCCAGTTGTCTTTAGAAACTTTTTCGTTTCCTTCCACCACGTTTCCGTTTACATATACTCTACCAAAAGTCAAATAAGGCAATTTACTTCTACCTGCTTCCGGTTTTAAAATTCGGTAACTTACCGGATCATTCAAATCAGTAGCCGGTCCTGGTTTGAAATAGTTGTTAATGATATTATACTGAGCGGTATAATCACCTCCGTCAATAGAACGGTTTACCCAGTTAAAGATAACATTATTGGCAAAATTGAAGATTCCGTTCCAACCAATAGAAGGATTTCTCCCCGTATTTGACGACCATAAATTTTTAACAAAAGAACAATTTTCACCTCCTAAAGTACTACCAAAAGCATGGTTGTAAGTATCCAAACCTTCAGCAAACAAACTGTTTTGGATGGTTACATTTACGATTCCCATTTTCTTTTCAGGTCCTCCTGTTTCATCGTTGTACATGTGACGGTAAAAAGACATATTTTCGTCTAATCCCCAGGTAGCCGAAACGTGATCGATGATTACGTTTCCAACCGGATTTCCTCCTATAGCATCATCACGACGACCTACAAAAGTTTCTCCACGACGGAAACGCATGTGACGAATGACCACATCATGGGTATCAATCCAAATAGTTTCACCCGCTACGCAAATTCCGTCTCCCGGAGCAGTTTGTCCCGCGATGGTAACATAAGGCGCACGAACAATTAAAGGACTTTTTAACCTGATAATTCCCGAAACGTTAAAAACAACTATTCTGGCTCCGCCTTGTTCCAAAGCTTCACGCAAAGTTCCCGGACCTCTGTCTTCCAGACTGGTTACCGTGTACACCTTACCTCCATGACCACCAAAACTATACATTCCTCCTCCTTCAGCACCTGGAAAAGCAGGAATGGAAGCCTGTGGCAAATCGGTAGGTCTGGATGCCCAAGGCACATAAGGTTTACCATGACTGGCGTCCTGTTCCACAATTACTTTAGCTCTTTCCCAAGCCTCATTAGAAAGTTTTTCTGCTTCCGCCTTAATCGCTTTCTCTCTCGCCTGCACTTCAGGGGATATTTTTGGATATTGTGCAAAACAATTCGCACTTCCCAAAACCAAAAAAGCCAATAAAAAATTTAATTTGTTCATTTTAGAGTTTTCTTAATTAATAAAAAATGTTTGGTTAGAACTGCTATTTATTAAATTAAAAATTTTGTTAGTTATTATAGAAGAAAATGCCTGAATAAATCAGGCATTTCTTTTTTATTACTATTTTAGTTCTGATAGTTGAAAGTTCCTGTGGAACCAGAAGCATCACCCCATCCTATGGTTTGTTCTAACCAAGGGTTTTGTTGTAAAACAGATAAATTAAGTCCACTAATATAATAATTTTGTCTCCACAAAATATCGGTTGCTACACTATTTACAGCATCCATTGGTGACGGAGGAGAACGTAACTCAAAATTAGTATTATAAAAATTAGCTAAAGCTGTAATTTGAGTAGCAAAGTTTGCATTATCCGGATCCACAGAAATAGAAGCACGAGCAGACGCTAATGGATCTGTACCTGAAGCACTAGTTCCTAATTTATAATGCAAATAATTACCTATTCTCTGTTTTCCATTTAATGGTGCTACACCAAGTTTTGCACATGTCGTATTATTAGCAGTTGCATCATCATTAAACAACATCCAACGTTGAATATCCCAGAAACGTTTTCCTTCGTAGGCTAACTCAACACTACGCTCATATAAAACCGCTTCAATAGCTTCATATTTTGTTGCTAAGGTACCAATTCCATAATGATCACTGTTAGTATTAGTAATACCCACTCGTTTTCTAATTTGTTCCAAATAAGAAGTTGCATTAGTAATATCGCCCATAGCAGCATAACATTCAGCAATGTTCAACACCAATTCTGCAAAACGATATTCCATAATATCAGTTCCAGAATACTGGAAATTACTTGCATTACTTACAGTAGGACTAGACATCTTACGAACAAAAGCAGGACTTGCTACATCATTACCCATACTATAAGCTACACCTGTAGTAGCATTTGTTGACCAACGATAAGCCCAAACAGTTGGCTGAGTAGTATTTCCAAGAGTATTATTATATGGCCAATAGCAACCAGAAAAACCAAAAGTTCTATAAAAACGAGGATCACGATCTACGAAAAACGTAAAAGCATTATATCCATTAATTGCTGTACCATTAACATCCATTGGACGCTTTCCATTTTTCATTGGAAACAGATCAATCATCATTTTTGGAACATCAACTCCTCCACTACCTTGACCACCTTGACTTGCAAGACGCATACTTCTTTCCCAGGAATTATTTGAATATAATGATGTTGTACCATCAGACAAAAGTTTAACAGTAATAGCTTCACTTATCTTAGCATTATTACTAATATAGAACATTTCAGCCCATTGCTTAGCAGTAGTACCATATAATCCATAACCATCTCCCTTTAATTGTGTTTCTGCAGCTAAACCAGCATCTAAAGCAGCTTGCCAACGAGAATTATCAGTATCCCAGTTTTTATTAAATAACGGACTGGCATAAGTTAATAATACACGAGATTTTTGTGCCATAGCCGCTCCTTTTGTAAAACGACCATAGTTAGCTGAATCCCAATTTGGTGGCAATAAAGTTGCTGCCATATCTAAATCAGAAACTATTTGATTCACCACTTCAGTAACCGAAGCTCTAGGCAATTGAATACTAGGATCATCATTGGAAGCATTCTGAACTGTTAAAACAATTGGAACACCTCCATATGTACGCATTAAATCGTAATACTGTATAGCACGTAAATAATACAATTGTCCTTTAATTTTATCTCTAAAATCCTGTGATAAATTAGCACCTAAGACATCAATATTTTCAAGCATACCATTACAGTCTCTGATTCTGGTATAAGGCACGTTATCTAATGCATCTCTCAAAACAGGCCCATAATAACCAGAAGCATCTTGAGCATTCACCAAAGTCTTATTAGGGTTTATTAAGTCAGATATACCACCTACTTCTTCTGTATAAGAAGCTTCTGTTGTTGTAAACGAACCTACTCTAATACCTGCAGGTGTTTTATAACCATCAAAGAATCTATAATATAAACCTGCAACATACTGATTTACTCTATCTTCATTTTGATAAAACTCTTCTTGATAATACTTATATTGTCTTTTTTCTTCTAAAAAATCATCACTACAAGAAGAAGAAATGCCCAAGACGAATAAAAGCGATACTACTATATATTTATTAAATTTTGTTTTCATAATTGCAATTAATTTTAAATTAGAATGCTACATTCATACTAAGAGACCAGGTTCTAAGTGTAGGATATTTAGTACTTGAGTCATCGTACATATTGCGATATTTTTTTGGATATGGATTGTATAAATCCCAAAGATTATTTCCAGTAATACCGAATTTAATACCATCAATTTTAATAGTTTTCAATGCTTCTTTTGGAATCTCAAACCCTACAGTTAAATTTCTAACCACACATCTAAAGTTACTCAATTGCCAGAAATCTGAAGTTTCAAAAATATAATCCTGTTGTCCCATGCTTGGGTATTTTCCATTTGGATTATCTGTAGCGTCATACATATCATTCCAGAAAATCTCATGAGCCCAATCATTATGAGCAGAAGCAGTTCCTTGCTTAATCATATCCAAAGTATTAAACCCTCCCCAAGAAGTAGCAATCTGTGATCTTAAAGAGAAATTTCCATACTTAAATCCAAGATTTGTAGTAAAACCATATGTTCTGTTTTGATTCACTAACTTTTGATAATCTTCATTTCTTACAATTTTACCATCTGCACCTCCTCTTTGATTTATTGAAGCATCATAAGCACTTCCCACATCCTGATAAGCAAGCATCCCTTTTCTCATTTGAGAGACATTTGTAATATTTAAATAACTAGGAGTCCCATTAACTGCAGCAGCACGCTCAGTTAAATAATTCCAATAATTGGTTACATCATCATCTGTACGCAGGATACCATCACCCGTTGAAGTTCCTTTCCAAACTTTGAATCCCCAAACTGGCATATACATTGATCTCCCTACTACTCTGTCATTGAAAGAAGGATCTCTTTCAGCTGCTTCAGGATATTGCTTAATTTCATTATTAGAGAAACCAAAGTTAACCCCTACATTATAACTAAAATTGTCTTTTATTTTATCATTCCAATTTAAAGCAAATTCATAACCCCAAGCATTAATCGCCGCATAATTTTGTTCCGCAAAAGCACCTCCTACAGAAATTGGTGTACCTACCTCACCGGCCAAACTAATCAATGCATTTGTTGTTTTGTCATAATAATAATCTGCACTAATTTGCAATCTGTTTTTCAAAACCGCTAAATCAATACCAAAGTTGTTTTTAATGGTATTATCCCATTTCACATCTGGATTCACAGTAACTCTTGGATTAATAGTAGGTCCTAAGGTACCTCCGGCTGAACCAAACTGAGCCCCTTTATCTACCACAGGCTCCCATAATTGCAACCATCTCCAAGCTTGAATATTATCTTTACCTGTTTTACCAATTGAATAACGTAATTTCAAGTTATCTACCCAAGATACATTATCAGCAAACCAATTTTCTTTAGAAACAACCCATCCAAATTGGGCTCCCGGGAAGAAAGCTCTATAATTCTGAGGTGCAAACTTTGTAGATGCATCCGAACGGAAAATAAATTGTGCCAGATATTTATCTTTAAAACTATAATTCAAACGCCCTAAATAAGACAAAGTTCCAGCCTCTCCTTTATCTGCTGTGGAATTCGTACTGATTGTACCAGCAGTAGTATTAGAGCCTAAATAATCTTTACCTGTTCCTTCATAAGCTAAACGCACATTACTATAATCAGATTCAGAACGTTCTATACCTGCCATAGCATCAACTGCATGATCTCCAAAAGTTCTGGTATAGGTGGCAAAAATATTAGACTGAACCACTTTATTTAAATCTGTATTATAATACACCCTTGATCCACGTACATTTGTTTCAGGCTTACCACTATTTGCATAAGTTGAATTTTCATTCAACAAGTGATTCCCTGCAGTATTATAGTTTGAAATTCTTAATAAATCGTAAGGTAATTGTACCTGCTCCGTTTTAGAACTTGATTGACTTCTGGCATAACTTCCTTTAATTGCCATTCCTTTAATAAAAGGCAATTTATAAGTCAAATTTAAATTCACATTATAAGCAAATTCCTGATCAATTTGCTTACCTGATTCTAATGCTGCAAAATAGTTCCAACCAGCAATAGTAGTATTTGCATTTGCAGAGTTTAAGTTTCTATCAGTTCTTGCAAACGGGGACATCCAATATGTTACACCATCCTTAGTTGTTTCCCAAGGAATGTATTTAGGCATGTGTAATAAATACATATAATCCGCTTGCTCACCACCTCCTAGAGCACCAAAACTACTATCATTTAAGTTAGCAGAAGCTTTTGTAAATGATTTTTGTACGTCAGTTGTATTAACAGAAATAGCTGCAGAGAAATCTATATCGTCTGTAACTTTTGCATTAATACCAGTTCTGAAATTCCATTTATTATAATCCTGATCACCCATATTAGCACCTTGAGTAAAATATGTCGCTCCGGCAAAATAAGTAAACTTATCCGTACCACCACTTACATTCAGTACGTGTCTTTGTTGGGTAGCTGATTTCCAAGCTTTTTTCAACCAATCATAATCCAAACCTTTCATGGCTTCTAACTCATCTGCAGAAAAATAATTTGCAGTATTAGTATCACCTCTTGAGTTTAAAAATCTATTCTTCCAAATTCCATGCTCATACGCATTCATTGTTTTCACATGACTGATTGCATCATTAACTGCAAATTGAGAATAATAAGTAAACTTCGTTTTTCCTTCTTTACCTCTTTTAGTTTTAACAATAATTGCACCTTGTGAAGCACGAGAACCATAAATAGCTGCAGAACCATCCTTCAACACTGTAATACTTTCAATTTCAGAAGGATCTAGTCTATTGAATGCTTCCTGAGAAGGTTTTCCCGTTTCAGGATCAATTTGTATCATATCATCAATTACAATCAATGGAATAGTTGAGTTTCCATCTTTTGAAAAACCAAAAGTCTGACGAATAGTAATATCAGCAGCACCACCAGGACGACTGGAACCATTAGCATTGCTAATTGACAAACCTGGAATCTGACCTCTAAGTGCTTCTGTTAAATTTGAAACAGGTAAATCCTGAATATCATCAGGTTTAATTGTAGCAATAGCCCCTGTTAAATTTGATTTTTTTTGCGCACCATAGGCCACAACTACCACTTCATTTAAAGTAGCATTATCTTCTTGCATTGTAATATTAATTGCCCCTGCATTACCTACCGTTCTTTCCTGAGTTTTCATCCCAATATAAGAGAACTGCAACACAGCTCCTTTAGGAACCTGAATTTTATAGGCTCCGTCGATATCTGTTAGGACACCATTTTTGGTGCCTTTCTCAATAACATTAAGACCGATAACACCAAGTCCGTCTTTGTCTATAACTTTTCCTGTAACGGTAACTCTTGCATTTTGCGCAAAGCCGGTCAGAGCCATCATACTGAAAAGCAATACACTAAATACCATTTTAAATGTTTGTTTCATAAGTGTGTTTCTTTTGGTTAAAAAATTAATTGTTGTTTGGTTTATATTTCTAAAAAATGAGAAATCAAATGGGATCATGTTAATTACAACTGCCTCTTTTTAGGTCTTGTTAACATTTAATTGTATTTTATTCTTTACAAATTCTAAATGTAAACGTTTACATTTCGTAAGACAAATCAGATTTTAACAACTGAAACTGAGCTAACTCAATCAAATGTAAACGTTTACATTTTTCAAATGTACTAAAATTTTATTACAACACGATTTTTTAGCACATTTTTTTTTAGTTTTCGTGTTTTTTTTATGTTAAATTTTCTTTATCGTATTATTTTTTTGATTTTAATAAGTTTTTTAATGCGAAAACCACACCGTCATTTCCTTACTATTGGCATTGCCCCATGAAAAATACGGCACTAATTGTAAAGAAACCTCAGTTTTACTTTTTTGAATCGGTTGGTACAATTTTTTATCCCAGGATTCTGAGTTCAAAAAGCCCTGAGCTTTGATGGCAACTAAATCTCTATTATCCACCTTTATCGTTTCTGTTTTAAAATTGGAATTAATATCTAAAACCACATCATTTATAGATGCCTCTTTAGAAATTCCATTCGATTCTAAACAATACACCAAAGGACCTCTTTTTACAGCCAGCTGATTTTTAGTTTCTTCTACTAAGGGATTCGCTTCCATCAACTGCACCGGCATTGGAATGTCCAAACTGATAACATCTCCTTTTTTCCATTGGCGATTGATTTTCAAATAGCTTCCCGAAATACTATTGGCATCTACTACTTTGTCATTTACTTTCACAACAGCACCATTACTCCAACCCGGGATTCTTAGAAACAAAGCATAATCTCCTTTTGGAGCCTTATCAAATGTTATCGCTATCGCTCCGTCCCAAGGATAATTGGATTGTTGGTGCAATTGGATTGGCGCAGCTTCTTCAGTCTTAGAATTCAATGCATTTGTTCCATACAAATTCACATATAATCCTTCTTTGGTTAAACTGTACGCATAATTGCTTACTTCAGCCACAGTGCGGGTTACGTTAGGCGCGCAACAATTGGACAAAGCAATATAACCTTCGCGCTCGTTACCCCATCTTTGTTTGAATGGCAAATCAACCGATACATTCAACGGATTGTTGTAGCAAAATTTATTTCCTTCTAAATTAATTCCGGATAACACGCTGTTATACAAAGCCAATTCAATTACATCAGCATATTTGGCATCAGCAGTAAGTTGCAGCATACGCCAGTTCCACAATACATTTCCAATGTTCGCACAGGTTTCCGTATGTGCCGTAGCATTTGGTAATTGAAAGGGGCGTCCATAAGCTTGGTGGATTTTTTGAACTTCAGTCGGATTATAAGAAGTTCCATCTGGTGAAACTCCGTCGTACAAAGCACCACAGGCTCCGGTAATGTACATTTTGCGATAAGCGACATCTTCCCAAATGGATTTTAGATTGTCTAATAGTTTTTGTTCTCCGGTTTCGGCATATAAATCGGCCACTCCCGCATACAAATAATTGGCTCTCACAGCGTGTCCCATCGCGGTAGTTTGCTGTCTGAACGGAATTCTATCCTGATTATCGTCAGTTCCGTCATTCGTAGTTCCGCGAATATCGATTAAATTATTAGCTAATTCTAAATACTTTGGATTCTTTGTCGTACGATACATTTCGACAATTCCCATATAATGTGATGGACAAATGGCATTTCGAGCCAATTCCGGAGAGGCTTTTTTGTAAAAATCATATAAGAAATCAGCAACTCCTTTAGCAACATTCAAAAAGCTACTTTTACCGGTAGCACGATAATGTACGCAGGCAGCAGTCATTAAATGTCCCATGTTGTATTTTTCGAAACCTAGCTGTTTTTTTACTTCTTCAGGCCCCAAAGTCCCCCAACGTTCATCAATTAAAACCGGAGTATGCAAATATCCGTCTTTACGCTGCACTTTTTGAAACAAAGCAATAGCTTCATCCATTTGTTTGTCCAGCTTTTTATCTTTAGTCACGGCATAAGTAGCTGCCAAACCCTCAAAAATTTTGTAAAAATCACCATCATGAAAAGAAGGACCTTTAAAAGTTCCTTTTCGATTTCCGGCAGCAATTTCAAAATTGGCGTAGGCATGTGAAACTTCGTCATTATGATACAAATCCCACATATACGGCAGTGTTTCCTGATTTTCCACATTTAGCTGTTGTTGCCAGAATCCGCCGGTCCATTTTACATCCTGTAAACCCACACTCTTTAATTTGGTGTACGGACTCGCCGAATTATCCACCAAACCTTTATTTTGGGCAAATGTAACTACCGAAAAAAGCACGGCTGATAATAGAATAACGTTCTTTTTCATTTCATATCTTTTTTTGAATCCACTTAAAACTTTTAACCGCAAATTCGCAAATTATTAAAACCTATTGAAAGAGTTAAATTTGCGAATTTGCGGTAATCATTTATTTTACAAATACATTTATAACTCTACTCATGCTATCGCCATCGGCATCCTGAACTTTAATCACAAAAGAAGAGAATCCTTTACTATCAGAAGAAAATTCAATTTCTTTCCTTTTTAGAACTACATTTCCATTAACAACATCATTATAGGAATAAGTCGGTTTCTTCTCGTACCCTTTGAAATAATCAACTACCGAAAAATTTAATTTTTCTCCTGCATTCACAAAATAATGTGGTTGCGCCAACCAGTTTAAATAATCTTCTAACTGCGTATATCCGTTTCCACTAGCTGCATTCGCATCGGTAAAATCACCCTGAGCCGAATTTGGATTCAATCCTTTGGCAATTTCCCACCAATTTGGCAATCCGTCCTGATCGGTATCCCAGTCGGCCGGACGGCTTTCATTTGGATAATCTTCCCAACTTCCGGCATCCTTTTCATTATCAATCATTCCACCTAAACCACTTTTGCTTCCTTTATACGTATAAGTACCTTTCAAAGTTTCCTTGATAATTCGCTGATCGTGCCCATCAAAAAACGGTTGATTAGCTCCTACATCAGATAAAACATTTTTATAAGCAGCTTCAGCCGATTGAGTTGTTACATGAGATTCGAAAAAAGGCTTGTCTAAATAAGTTTCATAACTTGATTTATCACCATTTGAATAACTAACCGTTCTTCCTTTTTCCTGATTTTTTTCATTAAAATGACCCGGCATTACATTCCCATCAAAATAATATTGCTGTTTCCCTTTTCCAACGCCTTCATGTTGTGCATTTAAAGCAAAAAAGAAATTAGTCGAAGCGCCTGGTTTGTAATAATTATTGACAAAATTCACCTGATTGGCACCACCGTCAGTAGCGCGGTGTCCCCAGTTATACACCACATTATTACGAATATCAATTTTTCCGCCATAATAGCCATCTCCATTCAAACCGCCACCAATACTCCAGTTACGACCATAATTATGCGCTAATAAATTATGATGAAAACTACCTACATCACCACCAATGGTCGCCGCATAACCGTGCATTTTACCAGCACCATATTTATCATGACCCGCCACATTTAGTGCTTCGGCAATCAAAGTACGTTGTAAACTAATATTGTGTGCCCCTCTGGAACTGAACGATTCATCAATGGTCCAGCTAATCGAAGCGTGATCTATAATACTATTGTTAGCTCCTGTTAATCCCATACCGTCATAGGTTGTTCCGCCACCAATTCTAACTCTCAAAAAACGAATAATACCGTCATTTCCGGTTAAACCAATTGGCGCACGGCTAATCATAATTCCTTTACCCGGAGCGGTTTGTCCCGCAATAGTTACATAAGGCTGACTCACCACTAACCTAGATTTCAATTGGATATTTCCCGAAACATTAAACACAATGGTTTTTGGACCTACTTCCTTTTCTACCGCATCACGCAAACTTCCCGGTCCGCTGTCATTCAAGTTGGTTACTGTGAGAACTTTTCCGCCTCTTCCACCAATGGCAAAACGTCCATAACCTTCGGCTCCCGGAAAAGCTAATTGTGCCGGTTTAAAATACCATACTTTCCCTTTGGTCACTTCATTATCAGCATCAATTTCATCCACTCTCCAATAATAATTTTTCAAATTACTCAATGAAGTTAAGTCAATCTTCGCTTCTGTTTGTTTCAAATTTCCTTTGAATGCCGCCGAATTTCTATCGGCAGCCGCCACTTCTTTTTCGTTTTCACCAAAATAAAAATCATGCGAAGCTGTTCCTTCGGGTGCATTCCATTCCAATTTAAAATCTTCGGCTAAAACCACATGTTCGTCATTATTCAACGGTTTAGGCGTATTGGCCTGTTTTTTCAGATTTGGCAAATCCAATTCAAAACCGTTCAAAACCACTTTTTGAATTTTCCCAATAACTTCAGCATCCGATTCAAAACGAATAACCACTTCTTTAGCATCCTTTACTTCAAATTTAATATACGAAGTAGCCGCATCGATAGTTGCTGTCGCTCTGTTACTTGGCAAAATAGTTTGCGAATAAACGCCGTTTACAAACACTTTCACCGGAGCAAAATGAGCCACTTCCGGACTATCGAACGTATTATTGAAAGTCAGCAACGTATGTTTTCCTCTCGCTAATCCGCTAATTCGCATTTCAACATTTTTATCGGCAACAATTCCATCATTAACCAGTCGGGCATAATAAGGCGATTGCACTCCGGTTTTGTACCAACTTGAATTAATAATCCCTTTTAAAGTTACTTTAATAGTTCCAAAATTCTTCTCAATGGAAGTTCCTTCACTAATTGGCCACGAAATATAATTAGGATCATTGACTTCCAGAGTACGGCGTTGCGCCAAATCAAAATCAACTTTCAACGACTGGGTAAGCGGAAAAATTTGCTTTTCCTGAGCCACTAATCCCGATGTAAACGTTATCATTGTTCCGGCGCAAAATGCCAGCTGTTTTATTAAACTCATAATTTTATTATTTTAATTGTAATTTATCTGCTGCACTCATTCCCAACAGATTGATGATATCTTGTTTTCTTTCTTTCGGAAAAACTTCCAACAAAGTCAGTTTTCCATTTTCCAATTTCACTTCGACAACGGTATTTTTTGCTGCATGCAATTTAAAATGCACATTCCAATCTTTTGGCCAGGCTGGAAAAATATAAATTGTATCTCCATTGGTTTGCAACAACATTTCTTGCATGCCAATCATTCCGCTTCCGCCCCAATTATGATCTGGAACCCAATCAAATCCAGGTCCCCAAAAAGCTGGAAAACGTCTTTCGGAATTGGCCATTTTTAGCAAATTATATTTGGCTGCTTCTTTGGTTAATCCTAGTCGAGCAGCAAAAATATTATCCTGTTTCCAACCAACATGACTTCTAAATTTCAATGCGTCGGTGTCAAAATACCAGGTGTTTTGGGCGATGTCCAAATCGGCTTTGCCTAGACCGTGAATTTTCCAAGGAAAAACCGAATACAATTGCGGTACTTCGCTATTATTGATTCGTTCCCAAAGTTTGGCCGGAGCCAAAGTTTTATGTCCGTCAATTTCTCTGAAATTCAAAGCTGGAATTCGATTTTGAAATGCTTTCAAATAATCCACTTCCTCTTTTGATAAATCGTTTTCCGATAGCATCAATAATTGTTCCGTAATTACTTTTAAAGCCGAAATTGTGCTATTGGCATTGTAAGTCATCTTGTAAGTCTCAGCTCCTGAACCGGGATACAAAACCAGTTTTCCGTCACCATCCAAAGCCTTTCGTCCCCTTTGTTTGGCCAAATATTGGTAATGTTCATCAAAAAAACGCAGGCAACTTAATATAAACGGATTGTATTTTTTAATGTCTGTCGCTACATAATTTTTTTGTTGCAACATCATTTGGCAAAATTCCAAAACCGTATCCCATTCATATTCCAGCCAGGCGTTGTATTCCATTCCCGGATCATAATCAGCTGGGCGTTTCCACTCGTATTCAGCAGGATTTGGCAAACCAAAATTCTCCAATTGTTCGGTAAAAGAAGCTCCGTTATGTTTCCAATATACCTGAGAACGCAGTTCGGCATTTTTTTGCAAACTCAAATAATAATCCAGTTGCGAAGTCATCATATCAAAATCGCCGCTTTTCAGCATAGGAAAATAAACCAAGCGTTGGTTTTGTGCTGTCATGGTTCCACCTCCCCAATTGCGAAAATCAGGGGTAAAATTCAAATCCTTGTTGGTAAAAACAGGATCTACGGTGAACAATCCACCATTGAACTTGGTCGGGTATTTTCCGTAAGCATTGCAGCCCAACATATAACGAAACAGCTGATAATTTTGACCCATTTGATAAACAGAATCTGTTTCGCTTTTCCCTTTTTGGGTATAAATAAAAGAACGGTTCCAGAAGTTATGCCACCATGAAATTGTCTTCTTTTCGTCTTTTTTATAGTTTACAATTTGCTTTTGCAATTCTTGCTTCCACAAACCAGCATCTGCCGATTGATTGCTGTGCAACTGAATTTGGAATTGGTGCTTTTTGGATGCTTTTACAGTTTTCAGTTGATAGCCCTTAAAATCGGTATCCTGATAGATTCCGGTGTAAGTTCCATCTGCAATTAAATTAACACCGAAAAGTTTTCCACCAAAGGTTAAATTTGCCAATGGATTCAGCATTTGTTCTTTTACCGATTCCATTTTTTGTTGTTTCACAGCGACATCAAAAACCGTATTGGCTCTATTTCTATGATAAAATTGCACACCATTTTTTTCGAAAGAAATAGAATCTTTAAAAGTAAAAATTTCTCCTTGTGGCGCCCATTTGTACGAATTGGCATTGTTGGCTTTGCCTAAGGAAGCTCGGTTTTTGTAACGCCAACTTTCGTAAGCCACTTTCATTTGACTTGGATTTTTGCTCGCAACCTCAACATGAATCACCGGATGAAAAACATCGACCCAAAGTTTGATAGTAGTTCCATTTTGTGAAATGTTAATCGAACCATTTTTCAATTGTAATTCTTGTTTAAAGCCTTCGTTTCCTTGAAAAGGATTCGGACTCAAACTTAGTTTTACTCTTCCTAATTTCAATAAAGTGTTATGTTCGTCAAAGGTCCCAGAGCGAGAAAAATAAAAATACAAATCACCTTTTTCAACCCAAACATTGGCACCAATATCGCCACCCCCCAAAGGCATGGATTCGGATGAATTATTGCTTTGCGTTGTCCAAATTTGGTTGTAATTTTCAAGCACAGGAAGTTGAGCTTGGACAGAAAGCGATAGAATTAGTAGAAGTATGGAAATTATTTTTTTCAAACTTGACATTTTTTTAGTCTTGATTGTCATTCCGACGAAGGAGGAATCTTCGTTAGTTATTTCCGTTGCGGAGATTCCTCCTTCGTCGGAATGACAAAATTGTGTGTATTTTTAGATCAATTACCAATTATCCGTTCTAAACGACGAAACCGGCAATCCACCAGTACTAAAAATCTGCGCTTCAGCAAAATCTTTAAACAAATAACGCACCGCAACCGGATTAGTCACTTTATCCGATTTTAACACCACCGACTTTCTTCGTACTTCTGCTTTGGCCGGATAAAATACTTTGTCTGCACCAGCTATTTCAAAACCAGTTACATCTTTTCCATTTGCGGTAATACCATTTGGCGCCTTATCAAAGGAAACCGTTACCGAATTGTCTTTAATTTCCATGGCTTTATATTCAGGGCTTTCAAACTCAAAACCACTTAGACCATAGGTTTTAGTCAAAGCCAAATACCCCAATCTGCTTCCTCCTGCTTCCTTATGAATAGGATGAATGTTATTTTCTTCGCCAATGTCCATCAAAACTGCCATTCCTGAATTCGGAATTTCTTTAGAAGCTTTTAATTGTGCTTCACGCAAAAATGCCGAATTGTATTTTTCTACATAATCATTCGGATGAAATTGTGCATAATTAAACGGTGCAATCTGGCAGTAATAAAACGGGAAATCCCCTTGTCCCCAAAGCGTTCTCCAGCTGCTTACCATCTTTTGCATTAAAGCTGAATATTCCGACGCTCTTTCATAATTGGATTCACCCTGATACCAGATACATCCCTTGATACCGTAACCAATAACCGGCGACAACATTCCGTTAAACAAAGTCGTTGCCACACGATTAGGGTCTTTGGCCAAATCTTCTTTTTTGGTTGGAATTTTGGCACTGCTAAAATCTTTCAGCATTTCCTGATTCATCCAAGCTTCCATGCTTGAACCACCGTAAGAAACGTGAATTAATCCCACCGGCACTTCTAATACTTCCTGCAACAACGAACCAAAATACCAGGCAGTGGCACTAAAATCTCCTGTAGTTTGTGGCCCTGCTGCGTTCCATTTCCCAACAAAATCTTCATTTGGTGTCAAAACAGTAGCACGTGGAATGGTGATAAAACGAATTTGATTATTTTTCGAATGCACAATGGCCTCGTTTCCTTTATAAACAGGCTGACCCGGAAATCCTTTCAAAGGCATTTCCATGTTGGATTGGCCGGAACACAACCACACCTCACCTATCAAAATGTTTTTAATCGTTTGAGAAGTCTTACCATCTGAAACTGAAATTTCATAGGGTCCACCGGCAGCTGGAGTTTGCAAGGCGATTTTCCATTTTCCTTCCTTATCGGCTTTGACTTCATAGGTTTTGGCATCCCAGGAAGTTTTGATTTTTAGGCTTTGATTTTTATCTGCCCAACCCCAAATAGGAGCGTTGCTTTTTTGTTGCAACATCATATTATCCGAAAACAAAGCGGGTAATTTGATAGCTGCGTTCATTTGGAAACTTCCAATTAAACATAAAATCGCAATAATTGATTTACTAAAATTTCTCATTTATTCTCATTTTAATCGCCACAAATTCACGAATTATCATAAGAATTTTATTTAATAAAATTCGTGAATTTGTGGAAAAATTTATTTTGTTCTTTATTTTTTACTTTCTAATGTCACTGGCCCAAGCAATCCTACTTTTAATAAATTTTCACTTTCAACCAGTCTATAGCGAGCCGTTGTCCAGGTCAATCGGTCTTTTTCCGGCAATTTTTGGTCACCAATCAAACGATTTGCCCAGGTATTTGTTACCTTAATAACAAGGGTGTTTTTTCCTTTTTTCAGCGCTTTTGAAATATTGGTTCGATATGGAAAGGTCCAAATCGTTCCACAATCTATTCCGTTTACAGTCACTTCGGCAAGATTTGCAATCGAACCTAAATTTATATAAACGGGTTCTTTTGTATTTTGATTCCACATAAATTCCTTCGTATAAACCGCCGTTCCCGAATAATATTTAATACTTTCATTTTCCGAAGTGCTCCAATCAAAAAGTTTATTGATTGACAAAGCTTTTTCAGGGCCTTTATAAGCCGAATCAAATTGCAATTTCCAATTTTCATCCAAAGTTTTAACCGTTTCATAATGAAATGCATTCGAACCATTTTCAGATTTTGAAACTGTGGTTTTTTCTTTAAAAATAACAAAATAAGATTCATTTTTATCCAATTCTAATGGAATAATCGTTCTACCGTTTTCTACTTTCCATTGTTTAACAACAGTGGTTTCATCAGTCACAGGATTGTACAATTGCGGAATTTTACCGCTTTCGCGAAAAGAAAAAACAACAGATCGTTTTTCTTCCAACTGATTAGAAATAAAATAAATTTCTTCATCGGCTGCTCTTCTGTGTGTCCAGGCTATAGAGCCTCGGTCATTAGCTGTTGCATCCTCAAATAACAAATCGGCATTAATTCCAATTTTAGAAAAATCAGTACCTAAAAACGGAAGTTGGATTACTGTTCCTTTCCCTAATTGTCTTGATCCGGAAGTTCTGTTTTTATTATTAGACCATAATTCATCTAAAACATTCTCCCATTTTTTAGCTTCGTCGGCAGTTTGAAAACTTGGTGCGTCAATAGGTTTTTCGTCAATAAACAAAGTGGCTCCATCCTTAACTAATTGCAGCATTTTTTCAGCTACCGCCAATGAAATAACATTATTCGGAGCCATTCTTCTGCTTCCCGGAAATATTAAAGCACCATATTCAATTCCGCCACCAAAACTCACTTTTCCATTGACAACTTTGGCTCTGTTTAATAAAACATCGGCATTAAAAGAATCATATTGATAACCATTCATCGGATTGACCCATTGGGACAAATCAGTGTTATTTTTTGAAAACGTGACCTCTTTTGGCATTTTGGTTGTCGGCTGACCTTCATTCTCCAATCGGATTTTTTCACTTGCCACTCTTTCCTGTCCAAAAACATTGGGGACAAAAGGAAACAATCGATCCGGAACTAAGGAACGGGAAGGCAAATCTTCACCAATAAAAACAGCCAAATCCACGACCGGTTTACCCTTTTGTAATTGGAATTGTACCCTTTGACAATAATCAAAAAATGCCTTTCCTGGTTTCCACCAGGTTTGGTCTCTTTGGAAAAACGAACCAATATCGTCCAAAGTCATTCCCGGTTTTCTGTCTAACCAAGGATTATGCACAAAAACATGATAGAAAAAACGGTTGATTCCCAAAGCATAATTTCGATCGGCAATTACTTTTAAATTCCCCGGATGCTCGTCCCAATCCATACGCAAAGCTGTAAAAGCTTCCGCCTGAATGATATCTTTTCCATAAATATGTCCGCCCGAAATGGCATCTAACATATCAAAAGGCTTATCATGCGTAGGGCTTTTTAGCCAAAACTCACCACTAGGATAATCTACATATTTAAAATGCAACAAACCATCACTCATCATCGTTGGTGCTACATTTTCAGAGCTGAATTTTACCTTATTTTCTTTAGCTATTGTTGCCAGAGTACCAAAAAAATTATCTCCGACTAATTCGGCTATGGTTTTTCGAACATCATACAATACTTTTTCGGTAGTAGCGGCACTTTCGATAGGAATTCCCGCCATAACCGGCAAATAATCTATAATATCATAACCTCTTCTTTTTTTGAATTCCCCCTGAAATACAGCAGACCAATTTTGGCTTCCACATTCCCAACTATCCAAATGTAAAATTTCCAAAACTTTCGAAGTCAATACCGGTCCGGCAGTACGAACGGCTTCTCCAAACCAATGGTCCAACTGAAAACGAATCAATTCCGGATTGAATTTATCCACTTCCAAACCTTTTCCTGCTCCACCAGTTGCATTTTCATGCCCTGTTGACGTATGTCCCATCCGGATGATTCTCCATTTTCCTTTGGGCGCTTTCCAACTTAAATTACCATTGCCATCAACAAATTGGGAAACGTTGATAAGGGCTGATTTAGGAAACGCATCGGAATTTGGAATCAAATCTTCTGTAGTCGCTGGCGCTAATCGCCATACTGCTCCCGATTTTCCTTCGTAATTATCAATTACAAATTGATTGGAAAGGGTGATTTTGCTCACTTTTAAATTCGCCTGATTCCATTTGGCAAAATCCAAATCCTCGGCACCCGGTTCTGTTCCGGCCGGATCAAAAACAAATCGGAAATATTTGGCTTTAACTGCCTTTACACTGCTTGTTGTTCCGTAATCGGTATTTTGCCAACCCTGACGCGGCGGTTGTAATCGTTGATGAAAAGAAAAATTCACTCCATCATTACTGGTTTCTACAATTAATCGTTGCGCCTGAAAGTCCAAGCCCTTGGTTTGAATATTGATATTTCGGCATAAAAACGGACTTTCAAATTCGTATAAAATCCAGCCTTTGTTGCTGATTTTTAAATTTCCGTCTTTTGATGGATCTGCTAAAAAAGCGGCTTCTTCCCCATTGGAAGTGCTCACCTTAGGAAGGATATTCTTCGAACTTTGTTCAAATTCTTTTATTGGAATCGCATAAGTAGCAATGTCCTTATAAAAATCTTTGTAATGTTCCGGAACGGGCAATTTTACAGCAACTTTTTTACCTCCTGTGAATTCAGTCGTGGACCAAACGACCTTTTGCATCGACATTTCAGGCGTAATCCAAGGGCCACCGGCAACAGCAAAACCATCTGCGGCATGAAAAGCTAGTTTTACCCCCAATCGATTAGCTTCGATAAAAGCCCATTTCACCATATCCCAAAATTCTGGACTCAATTGCAAAATCGGTGGTGAAATTAAAGGCGGCTCAGCGGGTCCTTTGATGGTCATTAAATAAGCACCTTCGATTCCGACTTGTTTCATGGCTTCTAAATCGGCAGTTATACCCACTTTAGAATAGGCCGATTTCATCCAATACCAATACACCCAAGGCCTGGAGGATTCGATGGTTGGCTGAAAAAGAGCATTTTCTTTTTTATGAAACTCCTGTGCGGAAAGCATTCCCGCAAAGAGTAATATAAGAAAGAAGTATTTTTTGTTGAACATTATTGTTGTTTTTATCCGTTTACTTTGTCATTCCGACGAAGGAGGAATCTCATCTAGTAATTTAGATTATGTGATTTCTCGTTCCTCGCAATGACCTCATTAATACTTAAATTTCTTCAAATTAGTTTCCAATCCATTTTTTGCTTCCGTAAAAGGAAGGATATAAAAACTATATTGATAATCACCCGAAGGAATTTGATATTTTTCCATTGGTGCTGCTACTGGTGACCAACTGTCATTTCCGCCCACGCCCATTTGTTTTAAATCAATATTTACCGTTAGAAAACCAGGATTTACTAAGTCAAATGTATGTTTGGCTTCGTTCAAATTTTGTTGGGTGTAAGGCCAGGCACTCATACTCAAATTGGTATTATCTTTCACCACCACTAAACCGGAGTTTCTTGTTGGCGTAGTAAAAGCCATCCAGCGCACCTCGGTACGATTACCATTTTCCTGCGGCATTACATAAGGCTCAACGAATTTATCTATTGGCAATGCATATTTCCCAACAGTGAAACCAAAACTACGATCGCTGTAATTTTCTAATTCCCCTTTTCCGTACCATGAAATTTGGTCGAAATCCTGATTGATTCCCATTTGCATTCCAATTCTAGGAATGTTTGGCAATTTTGACGTAGCTTTGAGTTGGTAATCCACTTTTATAATTCCGTTTGGATTGATGTTGTACACTACTTTTACCGCAGCACTGTCTTTAATGATTTCGTAATCACTGCTAATTTTTATTTCACCAGCTGATTGCTCCATTTTTATATTTTTCAATATTGGCTTAGCCAAAAACCATTGTTTCAAAACTTTTTGAGGTTTCCATCCTTTCCGATCATTATCCGTTAAAGCACGGGTAAAATTAGGCATCAATGCGGATTTTAACTGCTCTTTGCCTTTGTACACATACGAACTCAAAGCTCCATTTGCTCTATTAATGCTAATGCTAAAATCAGTTCCGTTGATGGTGTAGGCTTCTTTCGTTTCTTGTAAATTGCTTTTTTGTTTGGCCTCCGCCAAAGCAACTTCGGCTTTCTTTTGCAACAAAAATTGGTCGGTAGCAACCGCATAACCTTTGGATGCCCAAAATTCGTCTTTAGAAAGTTGGAATTCAATATTCAAAAAGTATTCTGAATCCGATTTCATTTTAGGAAGGTATTTTTTCACATCCAAAATAAAATCAGTTCCGGCAGGAATATCAAGCGGTTTCAGAACAACTTCTTTTATGATATTTCCATTCTCTAAAACTTTCAAAACAGGAATATAATCACTTAAATTTTGGACCGTTTGTCGGTTGTGAATGGTCAGTTTATCCGCATTTAAACTAGAAGTTGCCGGTTGATAAATCCATTTGTTTTCATACATAGCTGCTTTTGGTCTTCCGTCAGAAGATACCATTCCGTTGATATTGAAATTTCCATCGTGTTTTTTCTCTCCAAAATCACCTCCGTAACCAAAATATTCCTGACCCGTTTTTGGATCTTTGCGAAGCATACCCTGGTCTTTTAAATCCCAGATACAACCACCAATAACTCTTGGAGTCGAACGGAATTCATCCCATAATTCTTTTAAATTCCCAGTAGAATTTCCCATCGAGTGCGCATATTCAACAAACAAAATTGGACGGGTGTCTTTCTTTTGATCTACCAGAAACTTAGGTGTAAATACACCCGGATAAAAACGGCTTACCATATCTACATAAGGTTCGTCTTGCGGATTTTCAAAACGATGGGAATGATCAACGGTTTTAGGATAACGGGGATCCAACGGATCAATATAACCCTCCAAACGTGGATTTCCTTGTGCCGGTTCATAATGTATCGGTCTGGTAATGTCGTAATCGTGTGTCCAGGCTGCCATTGCCGCATGATTAGGTCCTTTACCTGCTTCATTACCCAAACTCCACATAACTATACTCGGATGATTTTTGTCACGATGCACCATTCGGGTCATACGCTCCAAATAAGCACTGGTCCAAAGCTGATCATTGCTCAAATGACCTCCTAAACCATGCGTTTCCAGATTGGCTTCGTCCATGACCATCAGACCGTATTTATCGCATAATTCATAAAAATAAGGATCATCGGGAAAGTGAGCAGTTCGCACAAAATTGAAATTGAATTTCTTCATCAGTTTTACGTCCTCTTCTAAATCCTGATGATTGACCGCCTCTCCTCTTTCAGGATGATGCCCGTGATGATTGACGCCATATACATACGTTTCTTTTCCGTTAATGAGCATTTTGCCATTTTCTTTCGAAAATTCTATTGATCGAAAACCTAATTTGCAACTTTTCACCTCGCTAATACTTCCATCAGGATTTTTTAAGGTCATTACTAAAGTGTACAGATTCGGTTTTTCGGCGCTCCATTTTAAAGGATTTTTAATAGTTTCCTGGAAAAAACCAAAACGTACTTTGTCCAATCGTGGCGATACTTCTTCAATGATTTCAGAAGCTTTTCTCACTAAAGCTTTTTCAAACAAAGGTTTATTTTGAGCATCATACAATTGTACTTCAAAAGTTTGATTTTTGATGGTATCTCCTGTAAAATTATCCAAACGAGGACGCAATTGGAAAACAGCATCTTCAAAGTTTTTGTCTAGTTTGGTTTGGTAAAAGAAATCGGCGATGCGCAATTTTGGCTCTGCCATCAAATACACTTCACGCTGAATTCCGCTTAAACGCCAATGGTCCTGATCTTCTAAATAAGAACCATCACTGTAACGCAAAACACGAACCGATAAAATATTTTCTCCTTTATGAAGATAAGGGGTAATATTGAATTCAGACGAATTAAAACTATCCTGTCCATAACCTACAAAATCGCCGTTTACCCAAACCTGAAAAGCCGAACTAACGCCGCCAAAATGCAAACTCACTGTCATCCCATTCCAGTTTTCTGGAACTATGAATTTTCTTTGGTAAGAACCAATAGGATTGTCGTCTTGAGGCACAAAAGGCGGATTTACCGGACGAAAGGAATAGACAGCACTTTTGTAAATCGCCATGCCATAGCCTTTCATTTCCCAATTGGATGGCACCTCGATTTTGTCCCAGCCTTTTACTTCGTTTTTATAAAAATCCTGTGGAGCTTCTTGAAGATTATTGGCAAACTTAAAATCCCATTCGCCATTCAACATTTTCATTCGGCTTTTTTCACGTTTTCCTTCCAATGCATCGGCAACATTAGTAAAAGAATAAGCTGTAGCTCTTGCCGGTTCTCTATTAATGCTGGTAACCATTGGATTTTCCCAAGGCGTAAAAGCATATTTTTGAGGGATTCTTGGAATACCTGCAGGCTCACCCGTTACCAGTTGGGCTTGGCTAATAAAAGGAAGTATTAAGAATAAAGTATTAAGAATTAAGATTTTCGAGTCAATACATATTGATTTTGAAAACCTTTCGATACACCGTTTATTACTTAATTTCTCTTGAACAAAATTGATCATAGTGTTTTTTATCTTACTTAAAACTGATTACTGCTACTGAATACTGAAAACTTTATTTCTTCTTTTTCTCCGGAGGAGCGACAAAATGTACTTCACTTTTTCCTAAATCTTTTGAAGTAGCCACTGCAATGCCTCTTTGTTCAGCCTCGTTTACAGCACAATAAAAATGATAAACAACACCTTTGTGTTTTACCACAAATGATTTGTGTGCAAACAGATTATCATAAGGTTCCGAAGATTCTATAAGATTAGCACCTTTCCATTCTTTCCAATGAACCAAATCATTTGAAACGGCAAAGCGGTTAAAAGCACCCTGATCCCAACCTGTCCAGAAAGCCCCAAAATAAAACATCACCCAGGTATCATTAATTCGCTGAATATAAGCATCCCCTGAAATCCCCCTGTGATGATTGATTAAAGGTTTATCTCCGTAACGCTTCCAGGTTTTCATATCGTTTGAAACTGCCATAGCAATTCGCTCGGCACCTTTTGCAGGATTGATACTATCACCACGGGCATTGTAATACATAATAAATTTGCTTCCCGTGAGGCGCTCTTTGTCTTCGATAACTGAGTTTTTATACATAGTACTGTTGTCCCACCAACGAGCATCTTTGTCCTTTGGTGTCAAAACCGGATATCCCAATCGTTCAAATTCGTGTGCTTTTGTTGGAGAATCCTTGGTATAAGCCATACCGATTGACAAAACTCCTGCTTCGTAACCTTTAGTATTTCCGCCAAAATAACTCATCCAGTATTTGTCATCGTATTTGTTCCATTTGTATGAACCTCCCCAAGTAAGATCTTGCAATGAAATATATCCCGCTTTTTGATTCACGTCCCAATGTTTTTCATTTTCTGAAAAAGACATTACTTTACCCAGGTGTTTCCAGTTTAGCAAATCCGCACTTTCAGCCAGCCAGGTTTCGTACCCACGCCCATCATAAATTAGATAGGTCATAAACCATTTTCCATCTTTTTTGAAAACAGAAGGACAATCCATTTTATAGGAGTTGTCGGTTGGCACCATTACGAGACCGTATTTGTAGGGCGTTTTGATTTCGTTGTAAATTTCGTTCATTACACTATCCGTGATTTCACGTTTTTTGTAATGGGTCGCGCAACTTACTGTAGCTAAAGCTACTATTCCAAAAACAAACTTTTTAACTGAATATTTCATTTTAAAATTTTTATAGGCCACGGATGACACGGATTAAACCGATTTACGCGGATTTCTTTTTCTTTTTTTCTTGCCACAGATTAAAAAGATTATCACAGATTTCTTCTAACTTTTAAAATCAAACCATCTGTATAAATCCGTTTCATCCGTACAATCTGTGGCTAATTTTTTCTCATTTTGGGCACGCAGATTTCGCAGATTTTACTCAATCGTCTTTATTCTGTATTCTATTTTCTTATTTCATTTCCTTCAATCGGGCATCCATCACCTCACGATTCAATTTCAGTTTTACCATTCCGGTAGGATGAAAACGCTTTTTCAAATCGATGGCGTTGTACACAATCGTATACACATCATTACCTTCAGGAATCAAACACAAAGGTGTTCGCATAATATCCCACCATTTATCCACTTTGGTTTCTATTGGCCAATAATGTGCTTCGGACCAATGAATACCGTCTTTAGAAAGTGTGTACCCCATCATATTAGGCAAATGATGCCCCCAACCTTCAGGACCTCCGTCAAAAACAGCGATGTACAAGCCATTAGGCAACTGACTCACAATTGGATTTTCAACAAAAACCGGATGAATCGTTTTAATTGGTTCAACACCTTTATTCATACGAAACCAAGGGCCTTCTAAACTATTGGATTCGGCCAAAGCCACAAACCAACCTTTTCCTGATTTTTTAGGATAATCTTTCCAACTTTCAAAAGGATAGGCTCCGCTGTAAAAACCATAATATTTATCTCCTACTTGATACGGAAAAAAGGAAGCTACGCCCTGACGACCTTCCCAGGGTTGCGAATCCAATCCTGGTTCCATAATGATGCCGATGTCTTTGTAAGGTCCGGCAATGCCGTTGATTCCTGCTACAGTAGATTCACATCTCCAGATACGTCCGAAAGAATGATTGGGTTGAATTTCTTTGTGAACGGTATAAGCCAAATAATAGCCGTACCATTTATTTTCTTTTTCGTTAAAAACCGGCATATACGACCAAATGGCTGCACGACGATCGTTCATTGGATTATCATCTTCAGTAATAGCATACGTTCCGCTGGCTTGTAAAATAGTTGATTCGCGTTTCCAGTGAATTGCATCTTTACTGGTCCAGTGCCCGATTTTGGTTTTCACGCGATCGTAGTACATTTCGACTCCTTTTTCTCCAGCTCTTTCGGTTGGAAACATATGATAAGTATCGCCCACTTTCACTACGCGTCCGCCTTCAAAACCGCCTTGAATTCCTTCCGTTCCAGGGAACCCTTCGTCAATAACCGGTTTATTTTCTCCACCGATAATTTCGAACAAAGGTTTTTCATCCGAAAATCCTTCGATGATATACGTTGGATTCCATAATCTTCCGTCTAATTTTTCGGCATTTCTTTGCACTAAAGCTTGCTTCATTTGAACCACACCCAAAACCGCAAAAAGTCCTTTAGCATCAGGTAAAATTGAATGTGTTCCTTTTTCGAACGAAAGCGCATACACATTAACCGGCGGCAATCCGGTAATGGTTACACCATTTTGAAGTAACAAGGTTGACTTAGAAGAAGGTTCTAATTGCAAAAATTCTTTATTTCCCTTGTCTTGAAAAATTCCCACAAGTACTACCGCATTTTCTTTGAATTTCAATTTCAAAGGAGCATTCGTTCCATTTTTATATAAATCTAACGGAATTTCAACACCTGTTAAACCTTCCAATTCCGGAGCTAAACTGACAATATTGTGTTTACTTCCCGAAAAAACATGGGCGTATTGCGTGGTTTTGAAAGTTTTATATTTGGATTTTACGACTTCGAAAGAAGCAGCTTTCCAATTGTTTTTTTGAGCATATATTTGAAAACTCAGAAGAAACAACAATACTGCAATTATTATTTTTGAATTAGAATGATATTTCATTTTGTTTGAAAACATATTTTTTCTTTTTAAGTAGCAGTTTTTCTACGATTCTGTCATTCCGACGAAGGAGGAATCTCCTAACAATTCACAAAACTTGACTATGCAAGTGTGATTGCTTCGTTCCGATAGTAATCGGAACTCGCAATGACTAAAGTGCTTTGTAACTAATTTGATAGCTTACATTTGGTTTAACGGTTAACTGATATTTGTTCTTCCCTAACACAACAATCGTTCCTGAATTGGTTTTTGGTTTTGATTTACTTTCGATGATTAATTTTCCTTCGCCTTCGGCAGCTTTTACTTTGATTTCAGATTTGCTTACATAAAGGCTCACTTCACCTTTTGGAGTTGGCACTTTGCCTTCCATCCATTGCAATCCGCCCAAATTAGGTTTGATTTCGTATTGCGAATATCCCGGAGCTGTTGGTTTTACACCCAAATAATATTTGCCTAACAAATAAATTGGACTGGAACCCCAGGCGTGACAAAGGCTTTTTCCATAAGGGCGACCATACATCGTTAGGTGTTCCTTGCCTTTTTTGTTTGGGTTGTATTCTTCCCAAAAAGAAGTCGCTCCTTCTTTGAGCATACCACCCCAATAATCTTTCATTTCTTTCATTACATAATCTTGTTCGCCAATAGCGCACAAGGCTTCCAACTCATAAAAACGCATATAAGGCGTGGTGATTTGAAGAATATTATCATTCAACAACACCTTATTTTTAATGCTTTGCTTTTGATCTTCATCAAAATAATTAAAGAAAATTCCAAACATATTAGCGTATCGGGTCACAATATCTTGCATTTTACCATCAATACGCTGGTGCTTCATGACGTTCTCTTTTTTATCCCAAAAAACATCAAATAATTTGGTTTTTAAATCGGCTGCCAATTTTTCATATTGTTTTTGGTCTTCACTTTCGCCAGCAATTTTTGCACTCACCGCCATGGCTTCCAAACTTCTGGCTAAAAGCATTTGTTCAAAACTAACTTCGCCTGTTTTTGGTAATCCATCTGCCCAATCAATAAAAACCCAATCCCCTTCTAATGGTTCCAAAAATCCGTTTTTATTCCTTCTTTCGAGACAGAATTCCATCAAGGATTTCATTCGAGGATAAAAAGTTGTAATGAATTTGGTATCGCCTGTGTGCAGATAATAATCGTAAACACCCACAAACCAATACAGCGAATAATCCATGATGATATTGATGTGCGCTGTTACGGGATCTTTTCCACGAAGTGCCAAAAGGGTACGTTCAACCGAAGGCGAATCAAAGAATAAATAATAATTCATCAAATAACTTTGATAGGCATCGCCGGACCAAACCCAACGATCACGCTTAATTCCGTCAATGAAAAATTCGCGGGAAGTTAGATGCATCGTATAAGCCGACACATCCCAAATTTTGTTTAATTCCGCATCAGAAGATTTAAAAGCGCCCCGATATTCCAAAGGTAAATATTCATAATCCATAGAAATGGCGTCGTATTTTACCGATGGATCGGCTACAACCTGCACATAACGGAATGCTTTGGATCCATTATGCGTGTAGGTTTCCGCCTGTTTTCCGTCAAAAGACAAATGGTCTAAGGTTTCACATTTGGCGGTATCTAGGGCTTCTTCACGAGACTCACCATAATACAAGGCTACTTTTCCTTTGCCTTTTAGACCCTGAATTTTGATATAACCAAAGGTTTCTTTTCCAAAATCAACCAATTGACCTGCGGCTGTTTGTTCTGTATTTTTGGCTTTCCAAGTAGTGGTTGCCAGTCTAAAACCTGAAGGCTTATTTTCTGGCGCATCAAAATTCCAAGAACCCACAGGTACCCAAGGCGTACCAGATTGCTGTGCTTTTCCGTTTTCATCAATCCACAGTTTGTCTTCATTGGTTACCTTCCAAGAAGCATCTGATTTGACATATTTACCTGCAATATAAATAGCAGGCAACACTTCCTGATTGTAAACTTTAAAGGAAATTTTGTGTTTCCCGGCAGGTATTTTTAGTGATTTTGGTTGGCCGTAAATTTGCACTCCATCTAATAATAACTGAAAAGGACCTTCGGTGAAAATTTTCACCTCATCGGCTTCTGGAATATCAACTTCTGTTTGAAAAGTGACTAAAGCATACGGACTATAATATTGCCAAAGCGGCGGAAAAACGGCTTCTCTTTCTGTACGTCTTACCTGCATTTTGTTACTCAACCAAACTTCAAAATCCCCTGGATACCAAATCCAGGTGGCTTTGTTTTCTTTTGGTTGTGATTGCGCAAGACCTGAAAATCCTTGGAACAAAAAAACAATTATTAAAGTTAGAAAACTTCCTTTTTTTATTAAAGACGCTATACTATTCATATTATATCTATTTGATTTTAATGTCCATTAAAAATAACGTAAAGTGCAATCATAACCAAGCTTAGCAGTACCCAAAGCATTTTGACCTGCTTATCTGGTTTGGCTGCAGGATTGATTTTCAACAACTCCTGATTGTCTTTTTGTCCTGCTTTGTCGGTAATTGTTATCAGATAAGCCATTACTGCCAATGCTACAAAAATGTAAAACGATAACAATAAGAAATGAGGCCATTCATACACTTGATTTGGGAAAACCCATAAGTACAAAACCCCTGTTCCTAAACTTATGATTGTTCCTAAAGTTAGCGTTAAATTGGCTGCTTTGGTAGTAGTTTTGTTCCAAAGAACGCCAAACAAAAACACAACCGACATTGGCGGAGCAATAAATCCTAATACCGATTGAAAAATATCAAATAGATTCAAACCTTTAATACTATCAATAGCCAAGGTGATTAAAATAGAAAGAATACAACCAAACAAAGTCACCAATCTTCCTATTTTAACAATCTCTTTGTTGGTCGCATTTGGTTTGTGATTTTTCACATAAACATCCATCGTGAAAACGGTACTCAAAGAATTCAATGCCGAACCAATCGTACTAATTAAGGCTGCAATTAATACCACAATAATCAAACCTCTCAATCCAGCAGGAAACAACTGGGTTACCATAGTCATATAAGCCTCATCCGGATTTTTTAAATTCGGAAACAAAACAAAACATACGATTCCAGGAAGGATGAACAAAGGCACATCTAAAATTTTCAACCAACCGATAAAGTTGGCTCCTAACTGTCCCTGTTTTAAATTTTTGGCACCCAAAATAGATTGCACCATAGACTGATCGGTACACCAAAACCAAACTCCCATGATAGGATAACCCAATAAAATGGCCAACCAAGGATAGTTTTTATCGTCTGCCGGCAATAATAAATTCCAATAAGAACCGGGAGTACTTTGATAAACATGCTCCAATCCTCCTGCTTTGTTAACACCCATTACCACCAATAATAACGAAACGCCAATTAGTAATAACATCTGGAAAACATTAGTATATGCAATTGCCTTTAATCCTCCTGCAGCCGCAAAAAAACCGGACAGTATGACCATCATAATTACAGAAAGGTACATTGGTAAATCCAATAATTGTTTCACCAAAACACCTCCTGCAAACAAGGTTAAAGACAACCAAGAAATCAAAATGGTTATTAATGTGTACCAAGCAAGAATATTTCGAGTTGAATCTCCAAAGCGTTTTCCCATAAATTCAGGCAAGGTCAGTACTTTAGCCCCCAAATACCTTGGCGAAAAAACCACCGCCAATAAAAGGATAAAAATAAACGCATACCAGGCAAAATTACCCGCCACAATTCCTGTTGTAAATCCCACACTGGCAGAAGCAATCAACATCGAAGGCCCCACATTGGTTCCCCACATATTCAAACCGATACTCAACCAACCTAAAGTATTTCCAGCTAGAAAGATACTTTCGTCTTCTGATTTTTTATTTTTTACAAAAGAAATATAATACCCAAAGGCAATTAATATCAACAGATAACCAATAACAACGGCATAATCTATGGGTTCTAAAAAACTACTGATTTTACTCATTTGTTCTGTCTATTAAAGTTGGATATCATAAGCTGCTAAAACATCGGCAATTTTAACCGGCATTCCGGTTTGCAGGGTTTTGTCCATTGCCTGTAACAAAGCAACAGTTCCAATTCCTTCTTTCATATCCGGATAAGCAGTGAAGCCTTGTTCGATGCTATCTGCAAAATATTCCAAATAATTTTGATACTCTCCACCATGATGACTTTGTCCCTCAAAACGGAAATAATATTTAATCGTAGCATCACCCCAATGAATGATTCTTTCTTCTCCTTCTTTATCGGTAACCGAATAACGCAATTCGTGATAATCGGCCTGGCTAGCTCCTTCTGTACCTCTTAAAATTACGGTCATTCCGCTGTCACGCTTGGTTGGCTGTGTTGGCGAAGTGTACACCCCACTCACACGTGCAATTCTACCGTCGGTGGCTTTGAAAATAAAGTGCATCGTATCTTCGTTTTTCAAACCTGCTGTTTTTCCGTTGCTGCTTATCATTCCGTAGCCCATTACTTCTTCTATATTTGGTAAATACCAACGAATGAAATCCACAGGATGACTCAATCCTCCATACAACCATTTGAAAGACTGCAACAAAGACCATTCTTTCTTTAAAAACCAACGATGATCTGCGTGATAGTGCGATTCAATCGTTATTAAATCTCCTATTAATCCTTCTTCAAAATCTTTTCTTTGCCTTTTTGCCGGTTCAAAAAAGCGGGAACTCTGTCCCACAAAAACTCTTTTTCCAGTTTGTTCACTAATGGCAATTAACTCTTTGGCAGCAGCCAAATCATCAATAAAAGGTTTGGTACAAACTACATGTTTTCCGTGCAATAATGCCTGTTTTACATGATCGGCATGCAAATGATCCGGGGTGTAAATAGCAATGATATCGATAGCCTCATCCTGCAACAAATCATTATAATTGGTGGTGTAATGCGGAAAATCAAATTCCTTAGCGCGCTGTTTGCACAATTCTTCATTTCTGTCACATACTTTGACCAACTCTACTTTGCTGCTTTCTATAGCGGCTGACATGGTACTGCGTCCTTCTCCAAGACCTAAAATGGCTATTTTTAACATTGCTTTTTGTTTATTTGTTTTGCCACGAATTCACGAATTTTTTCTTTTTGATCTTTGTAGTTACTATTCCACTAATTCTAATAGAAATTTGTGAAATTGAAAACTGTTTTCTTTAAATCATTCGAGAATTCGTGGCCTAATTATTAATTTATTTTCTTCAAAAAAATCCAAGTTTCACCTGCTTTGGCATCCTCGATTCCTGTTTGGTATTTTTTCATCAGAGCATTCCATTCGTCAACTCGCGGATTATTTTCGGTAGTTTTTGGATTTAATTTGTCTAAATCTTCTCCTTTTGGAATACTGATAACCAACATTAATTGTCTGCCATTTTTGAAAACCTGCAATTGTTGAAAATCGGCATTACAGAAACCTTTGGCTATTTCCGGCCATTTTTCAAATTGAGTTTTATGATAATCCAAATATTCCTGTTGCAGTTTTGGATCTTCTACCAAATTGGCTGTCAAAACGATATTTTCCCATTCAGATGCTGGTTTTACACCCGGACATCTTTCAAAATTTTGAAAATCGTAAACCGGATTTTCATATATTTTTATTTGCAAATCAGGGAAAGCCAAGGCTAATTTTCTTTTGGTTCGTTCTGGTTGATTCATCAAACCGTAAATCACCAGATGATTTTCCCATTGGTACAATTCTTCACCCACGATTCTAAAACCTTTGATGGTCGATTTGATTTTGGCTACATCCAGATTCTTTCCTATCACTTCAATCGCAACCGATTTTGGCATTTCCTGCAATCCCCAGGCTTCATCGATAACCACTTCTTTTTTCAAATTAGTAAATGGCGCACGAATTCCGGCATTTTCTTTAATGGCATTGCTTACAAACTGATTGTTATCCTGCCAAAGATTTCCTTTTGGTCCATTGTTGTTTTTCAGGATTTTTTGAATTGGAATCCAGTTGTTTTTGATAGTAAAATGTTGCGAACCTTCATCAGTATACAAATACAACCATAAGAATGGATCGTGTGCGTAAGGACTGTGATATACTTTGTCAATATAGTTCTCCTCAATAAAACTATTAGGCTGAGAAGAAAGTGTGTAAATTCCGGCTACATCATGCAAATGCTTGGCATAATGATGAATTTTGTTTGCCAAAATTTTGTTGTTTTTCATCACATTTTCGGTATGAGTCCAACCCCAACCCAAGGAAATTCCGCTATAAGCCACATCCGAAATTTCATTGTGTGCAATGGTAACATCTCTCACAAATCCGGCAGCAATTCCCAAACAACCCCAATCGTCATTGGCAACATTGGTAATTAAGTTATCGGCTACTAATTCATTCGAACAAATTTCTCTTTCGTCTTTTACTTGCAAAGGCAAATGCGACTCATAAGCTTCTTCAGAGAAAACGCCTAAACAAATTCCGTTTCCTCCAATGTCTTTAAATAAGTTTCCCTGAACTGTATTGTGGTTTGTTCCTTTGTTCAAATCCAATCCCGTTGAAGACAAATGCTCAAAACGACATCCCTCAAAAGTATTGTTATGAGCAAAATTCACTTCTACAGCCGCTCTTGGTCGTCCTACCCAACCCTGATTTTCCAAAGATGCCTGATTAGGCGTTCCCGGAATTTTCAATTTATAAGCATCCCGCAAATACATTCCGGCTTGCAAAGGCACGTGTCCTTGTTGCGAAGGACGTAGCCAATTGCTGTACTGGAACGAAATTCCTTTGAATTTTACGTCATGAACCGGTCTGTCGATAGTTCCTTTTATATCTACCAAATTTTCTAAAACCGGCGCAATTACTTTGGCGGCAGCCATATTTTCACCTTTTCTTGGGATATAGTAAATCTTCGCATTTCTTCGGTCTAAAAACCATTCTCCGGCTTCATTCAGCAAAGATTTAGCATTGTTTAGAAAGAAAGCCGAATTTCCGTTGTTCTTTGAAATCCAAGGTGCCGGCCACGGATGTTCACTTTGAATGCGACTTTCGGGTTTTTCAAATGAAAGTCTTGCGCTGTCCTTAACTACTTCGATATTCTTGATTCGCAAATGAGCAATAGCCCACCATTGCACGATGAACATTTCCATGCCTGGCTCATATTTCACCGATTTATCTTTAAATGGAATCCAACAGGTTTCAGTTTCCTTATCCCAGGACAAAATTCTTTCCATTTTATTTCCGGCAGTACTTTTGGCACGAACGGCTTTTACATCATTTACCCAAAGTTGGCGGTAATTGAGCACTTCTCCGGCAATTTGCGGCGCATCGGCTACCCAAACCGTACCAGCTTTCTGTCCGTTAATAACAGTAGTTGATTTTTTCCAGTTTTTAATGGCAACTCCCCCGCTAAAAATAGGTTTTGCATTTACATCGGCTTCAATAGTTGTCGGGCTATCTTCTGTTCCGGAATCTTCCGGTCTAACGAATAAAGCTTCATCAAAATAATACGTTCCGTCTTTGATAATAATATGGATTCCGCCTTTGACAGAAGCATCATTTAGTCGGCGTAATTCTCTGGCTTTTCGCAAAGCCATGTGTACGGTTGCCAGCGGGCTTTCTTTGGTTCCTTCATTGGTATCCTTTCCATTAGTTGCTACCCAAATATCCGCAGCCTGCATGGAAAGAGTAGTAAAAAACAACGCTAAAAAAGCGAACAAACCATATCGATTTTTTAAAAACATATAATGATTTTTTAATTATAAATAAATTTCAAAAACGTCCTAATCCTCAAAACCTTATCATTTTAAGCAAACTCAAAATGTAAACGTTATCATTTTTAAAGTTAAAAAAAAGTCTTTCGACTCTAATACCCTTTAAATAAATAAATTGGGATGGGCAAGTTACCTATTTTTATTCAAAATAAATCATACTTTTAAACAACGGTCGATTTTATAAAAACAGATACTTTTCTAAGAAATAAATTTAATAATTATCTTTATACCAATTTAATATAAATTATTTTATGAATTCCTTTTTGTTACCAAAAAACCTTAGAGAAAAAGATGAACATGGAAATTACGGAGTTTGGTGGCACGAAAACAATCCCGGACCACTAAAAAAACTGCCTTTTATCAAGCAATTTGGCAGCATGAAATTCTCGAAAGTACGCATTGACGACAGCATGCGTCCGCACCTGAATGACGGCATCGAAATTCATTATGTAAACAGTGGCAAATACGACTGGGTTATTGAAGGCAAAGCAATCGAATTGTTTCCCGAAAATTTATCGGTAACGGCTCCCTGGCACGAAAACGGCAGCATTTCAGGGATTATGGATATTGGTCAGATTAACTGGATTATTATCAAACCTCAGGAATTCACAAATGAAAAAGCATTAAACTTTGGAAACTGGAGCAAATTACCTGTAGCATTTCAAGAAAACTTAGGAAAAATGATTGGCGACGCCGATAATTCCGTTATTGAAAAAGCCAGAAATTTCAAGAAATATTTTGACGAACTACGCAACGAACTGGCTTATCAGGAAGAAGGTTTTGAAATCAAAGTGCAAAATATTCTGGAAAATTTGTTTATCGATTTGCATCGCCAACTTTCGAATAAAATCCATAAAAATCAGGAAAGTGATACTTTCATTGAAAAACTCACCCAATTACTTGAAAGTGATTTAACTAAAAAATGGCACATCGAAGATTTGGCTGCCGTTTTCAACATGGGAAAAACCAAATTCACTTATGAGGTTAAAAAACTTACGGGTTTTCCTCCCAACAGCTTTATCATCAGTTTAAAACTTGAAAAAGCTATTCAATTACTCAAAACTAGTCCAAGCATTAGCATGGCTGAAATTGCCTTTAGTTGCGGTTTTTCGTCCTTACAGCATTTCACTTCTACTTTTTCACAACGAAACGGAATTAGCCCCAGAAAATATCAGCTGCAACAACAGAAAAAAAAGAAATAAAAAAGCCTTTCCGTTAAGAAAGGCTTTGAAATTATAAAGATTCCACCAACAACCAGGCTTCGGGATTTTCAGAAGCGCGAACTTCATTCTTTACTTTTTGAGCTTCAGCATAAGTTGCAAAACTACCGTAAAGAACCGGATACAAACCATGTTTATTTTTTTCCAATCTTCTGGCTTTAAAGCCTGCTTTTGTTAATTGCTTAACCACCTGTTCCGCATTTGCTTCATCTCTAAAAGCACCGGCCACCACGTGATAAGGCATTTTTACTTCTTTAGCTTCTTCTTTATCTGCTTTTACAGAAAGAGTCACCGGAGCCATCGGACTTTTGATAAAAAAAGTCGCTTCCTGAATTTTAGATTCTACTTTCTTTTGAACCGCTTTCTCCACTAAAATCGTTTGGGTTTCAATTTGATTATTGTAAACCGAATAAGCCACAGTTCCTGCCAAACCTAAGCCCAAGATAAAAATAGCCGCGTATTTTAAATAAGAACGACCAATTCTTTCTTCCGGAACCAAAGCAATTACGTCTCTTTCCTCAACAGCTGAAATACTTTCTTCGGCAACTTCTCTTTTAACAACCGGAGCAATAAAAGAAGCCAAACCAAAAGAACTCGTTAAATAATTCTTTTGTTCCGACGGAGTAAAAATTAAATTATCAGAAGCATTCAACACAAAACTACCTACATTTTTAACCGTCAGAGCTCGGTTTTCTTCCAATTCCTTTTTCCAATTCAACACTTCATATTGAATTGCACTGATAGCATATTCATAAGAGGTTTTTTCGGTTCTGGCAATATGATTAGCCAACAAACCGTCATTATTTTTAATATTGGTATTGAAAGAAATTAATTTTTTAGGCGGATAAAAAGAATTTGCGCTCTCCACCCACTGTGCCGATTGGATTTCGGTCAAAAAAGCACCAAACCCAGGAATGGTAACACATTGGTAACGATATAATAGCTGGCTTATGTAGTTTTCTATATTCATACATACAAAGTTAAACATCCAATATAGTTATCAAAATTTTATTCACAATTTTTATTAACAATTCCAGCGAAAATTTATACATTTCAATCTCAAATATTTAGCATGACAACATCGGATTTATTTTATACAATGGCTTTGCTTAAAATTGAAGGCGTAGGCGACATCATGGCTAAAAAACTAATCAGTCATTGTGGTTCAGCCGAAGCGGTTTTTAAAACAAAAAAGCAACACTTGGCATCTATTGACGGCATTGGAAGCATGCTTCTCAAAAATTTGAAAGACGAAAGCGTTTTTGATAAAGCACATAAAGAACTAGCATTTATTGAAAAAAACGCCATCAATGTTACTTATTTTCAGGACGAAAATTATCCTGACAAACTCAAACATTGTGTTGACGCACCGGTAATTTTATTCACTTCTGGCACGATTGATTTAAAAAACAGAAAAATCATCAGCATTGTGGGAACCCGCCAAATTACTTCTTACGGGACCGAATTTTGCAAAAAACTCATTGAAGATTTAGCACCGTTAGATCCGGTAATCGTTAGCGGATTTGCTTATGGCGTTGACATTGTTGCACATCAGTTGGCTATGGAACATAATTTACAAACCATAGGCGTTTTGGCTCATGGTTTGAACCAAATTTATCCCAAAAACCACAAGAAATACATGACCAAAATGGAACAAAACGGCGGTTTTATGACCGAGTTTTGGAGTTCATCCAATCCTGATAAGGAAAATTTTGTGAAACGAAACCGCATTGTAGCAGGGATTGCCGAAGCTACGATTGTAATTGAATCGGCTGAAAGAGGTGGATCCTTAATTACTGCTAATATGGCGAATGATTACAATAGAGATGTTTTTGCGGTTCCGGGTCGCACCACCGATAAATATAGCGCCGGCTGTAACCACCTTATCAAAACCCAAAAAGCAAATGTACTCACCAATGCCGCCGATTTGGTTTATATGCTCAATTGGGACATCAAAGAAGAAACCAAAAGCATACAAAAACAATTATTCGTTTCACTCGATGATGACGAACAAAAAATATACGATTATCTAATCAAAACCGGAAAGGAATTAATGGATATTATTGCGCTGGAATGTGAATTTCCGATTTACAGAGTTTCCAGTATTTTATTGAATATGGAATTAAAAGGAGTAATCAGACCTTTACCAGGGAAATTGTTTGAAGCTATTTAAAAGCGAACCGCAGATTCACAGATTTACTTAATTTGACAACTTTCAAAAAGTTGTCAAATTTTAAACAAAAAAACCGCAGATTCGCAGATTTAAAATAATAATCTGTGAATCTGCGGTAAATTATTTTTTTAAAAATTATCTAGGTTCGAAACCTAATTTCTCCCTTACTCTTCCTAAAACACCATTGGCTACAGCAGCAGCCTTTTCAGCTCCTATTTTCAACAAGGCATCTACCTCCTGAAGATTATTGATATAGTAGTGGTATTTTTCTCTTTCAGTTTTGAATTTTTCACAGATTAATTCAAACAAAGCCTGTTTAGCGTGACCGTAACCATAATTTCCTCCTAGATAATTAGCACGCATTTGTGCAATTTGCTCTTCATTGGCTAACAAAGAATAAATAGCAAAAGCATTACAAGTATCCGGATTTTTTGGAGCTTCCAGTGGTGTACTGTCGGTTTCGATGCTCATTACCTGTTTGCGCAAAGCCTTATCGTCCAAGAAAATATTAATAATGTTATTGGCTGATTTACTCATTTTTCCTCCATTCGTACCCGGAATCAGCATGCTGTCATCCTGAATTTTAGCTTCCGGTAGTACAAAAGTCTCTCCCATTTGGTGATTAAAACGAGAAGCCACATCACGCGTCATTTCCAAATGCTGCAATTGATCTTTACCTACAGGAACAAACTCGGCATCATACAATAAAATATCAGCTGCCATCAGCATTGGATACGAAAACAATCCCGCATTTACATCGTCTAATCGATCGGCTTTATCTTTAAAAGAGTGCGCCAAAGTCAATCTTTGGTACGGAAAAAAGCAGCTTAAATACCAAGATAATTCCGCTGTTTGTGGCACATCCGACTGACGGTAAAAAACTACCTTATTCACATCCAACCCAAAAGCCAACCAAGCAGCAGCTACGCTGTAGGTATTATTTCTTAAGGTTTCTCCGTTTTTTATTTGGGTAACCGAATGCAAATCGGCGATAAAAAGAAAGGATTCATTTTCAGAATTATTTGATAATTGAATTGCCGGAATGATTGCTCCTAGTAAGTTTCCTAAATGCGGAGTTCCTGTACTTTGAACTCCTGTAAGTATTTTTGCCATTATATTTTATTCTCTAGCTGAAATTTTTAAACCGCAAAGTTCGCAAAGTTTTTTATTTTTTACCGCAAATTCGCAAATTTTAAAAACAACTTTGTCTATTTTGAACCATATAAGCCATATAAGTTTTAGATTGACAAAAAACTTTAATACACTTATATGGTTTAAAAAAATAAATTTAATTAAAATGCTATTTTTTGATTCCTTATTTTTGAAAACATGAAAGGCATCAAAATAATTTTCTGGATTCTCTGGCGCATTTGGTTTTATATACTAATGGCGGTTCCTATTTTACTCTTTTTTCCAATATTAATTCTAACGATAATTTCGGAAAAAGGCTATCCTTATTTTTTTATGATAGCCAGAATTTGGGCCAAATTCATCCTTTTTGGCATGGGATTTTATTATAAAGTCGATAGCGAACAGGAAATTGACCTTCATAAAAGTTATATGATTGTAGCCAATCACACTTCCATGACCGACATTATGCTAATGTTGGCTGTAATCAAAAATCCTTTTGTTTTTGTTGGCAAACAAGAATTGGCTAAAATTCCAGTTTTTGGTTTTTTCTATAAAAGAACTTGTATTCTCGTGGATCGTAAAGATTCACAGAGTCGGATGGCTGTTTTTACGAAAGCTCACAAACGAATTGAGCGCGGACTCAGTGTTTGTATTTTCCCGGAAGGCGGTGTTCCGGATGACGAATCGATTCTTTTAGATCATTTTAAAGAAGGCGCTTTTAAACTGGCAATTCAACATCAAATCCCTATTCTTCCGATAAGCTTTGGGGACAATAAAAAACGCTTTCCTTATACTTTTTTTGCAGGAAGTCCGGGTATTATGAGAGTAAAAATCCACAAACTGGTAGATACTATTGATAAAAACGAATCGCACAGAAAAGCCATTAGGGAAGATGTGCATAAAACCATTTACCAGCAGTTAGTAATCTTTGAAAACGAAAAAAAACTGGAAACCATATAAAAAAAACACCCGCCAAGGCAGGTGCATTTTCATTTTAGGGCAAAAAAAGTTTTTATGGCGCTTCGTTTACAACGATTTCAACATCTTCAAAAAGATCTTCGGTAGTATCTCCATCATCATCTGCATCATCTACATCTTTTCCTTTATAAAATTTAAAAGTATAAGTTCCTGCAGTTTCGGGTTGAAAATTAAATGACACTTCCGTTAGCTCAGTAGAATCATCTGAACAACTATCTCCGTCTTTTTTATCATTTAAAACACCGATAAGTCTTTCCTTAGTCCCTTCAACTTTATAATAATAAACTCCTCTATAATTAAAACAATCACCCGGTTTATCATATTTTAATTTTACCTGATAAATCTGACCAACTTCTAAAGTCCCCTCCGGCAAAGTATAACTATCTACCGGCAAAACATAATTGGTATAAGTATCTCCGTCTCCTACACTACAACTTAAAAAAGTGGTCATTAAAACTAATAATAAAGCAATTTTTTTCATTCTCTTTTGATTTTATAAATTAACAATCTTTCGTTAGGTTTCTTTTATAAAGAGCGTGAACATTTAAAAGGGTTGCTTTATAAAACGATTTTTTTTCAAAAAAATTACAATCACACCTTTTTTTTAACAAAAAAATGCCCAGCAAAAAACCGGGCATTTTCTATAATTTCAAACTGTATTTTATTAATTATCAGCCAATTCTTTGATTCTGGATTTGATTTTTACTTCCAGTTCGTCAGCTAATTCCGGATTGTCTTTAATTAAGGATTTTACCGCATCACGACCTTGCCCTAATTTGGTTTCGCCATAACTAAACCAGGAACCTGATTTTTTTACGATTTCAAATTCTACTGCTAAATCCAAAATTTCTCCTGTTTTAGAAACTCCTTCTCCATACATAATATCAAATTCAGCAACTTTGAAAGGTGGCGCCACTTTGTTTTTAACAATTTTAACTTTAGTTCGGTTTCCAATAACATTCTCTCCGTCTTTAATTTGAGACGAACGACGAATATCTAAACGTACCGAAGCATAAAATTTCAACGCATTACCTCCGGTAGTTGTTTCAGGGTTTCCAAACATCACTCCGATTTTCTCTCTCAACTGGTTGATGAAGAAAACCGTACAATTAGTTTTACTAATCGTAGCCGTTAATTTTCTCAAAGCCTGAGACATCAAACGGGCATGAAGACCCATTTTAGAATCTCCCATTTCGCCTTCAATCTCACTTTTTGGAGTCAAAGCCGCTACCGAGTCGATTACCACAATATCAATTGCTCCCGAACGAATTAGATTTTCAGCAATTTCCAAAGCCTGCTCTCCGTTGTCCGGTTGCGAAATAATTAAGTTTTCGATATCAACGTTTAATTTCTCTGCATAATTTCTGTCAAATGCGTGTTCCGCATCAATAAAAGCCGCAATTCCACCTGCTTTTTGCGCTTCGGCAATAGCGTGAAGTGTTAAAGTAGTTTTACCTGAAGATTCCGGTCCGTAAATTTCAATAATTCTTCCTTTTGGATATCCGTTTACTCCCAAGGCTAAATCGACACCTAAAGACCCTGAAGAAATCACCTCTACTTCTTCAATGGCTTTATCCCCCATTTTCATAACGGTTCCTTTTCCGTAGGTTTTATCCAGTTTATCAAGGGTAAGCTGCAAGGCTTTTAATTTGGCTTCTTTCTCTGTACTCATCTTCTATTTCGCTTTTCTATCGTTAAATTATTTTTTTTCAAGGATTTAAAATCAATCAACACTGATTCATTTCATTTTTTATGTTCGTAAAAATACTTCTTTTTTTGATGCAAAGATTTCGAATCAAAAAAAATAACACCTATACAAACAAGGCTTTTAATTCTGTAGCTTCTTCGGGTTTCATTTTTCCGGCCAAAACTAAACTCAGTTGTTTGCGTCTTAAAGCGGCATCATAACGCTGTTTTTCCAGTTTGGTTTCAGGAATTATCGGAGCTACTTCAACAGGTTTCCCATTTTCATCAACCGCCACAAAGGTATAAATCGCTTCATTGGCCTTGGTTTTACTTCCCGATTCGCGATCTTCAACCCAAACATCAATATAGACTTCCATCGAACTTTTGAAAGCTCTTGAAACTTTGGCTTCAATTGTGACCACACTTCCCAAAGAAATTGCTTTCGTAAACGCCACATGATTTACAGAAGCTGTAACGGTAATACATCTGGAATGTCTTTGCCCTGCAATACTGGCCGCACGATCCATTCGGGCTAATAATTCTCCCCCAAATAAGTTATGAATGTGATTGGTTTCACTTGGCAAAACCAAATCAGTATGTATTGTTAAAGATTCCGATGGAGTTTTTGGAGTTAAAGACATAATCTTATTTGATTTCAGAACGTTGATTAACGATTTTAAATTTCAGATTTGGTTGGAATGATGAATATCTAGTTCAACCAATATACCGCCATTACAGCCGGAATAAAATAAATCACAATGGTTCTTGCCCCATCATAATCCTTAGCTAATCGTTGTCCAAAAAGCATCATAAGCAAAGTTATGGCTGAAAATACCGCACCATAAAAACCAAACAATCTTCCATTGCTAACATACAATTCGACACAGCCCACAAAGCACAAAATGGTAGAAATCAGCTCCATTATTACCAGATTAATCAGCGCTAATTTTACATGATTTTTTAATCGGGTTTGGGCAAAATGTCCTTTTAACCAATTCAGATTATCTTCCCAATAAAAGAGTTTTTCATAACTGGATTGTAAATAGGTAATCCCGAAGAACACCAAAATTAAAAATGAAGCCGGATTATTCATAACAGTTATTTTTTATGGATTAAACGTGTCAGTTTGATTGATAAATCGGTTAAAATAAGTTTGGCATTTCCGTTGCGTTCGATATGATACATCGCATCTGAAAGTTCTTTGAAAATATCCCGAATGTTATTTCCGTTTACAAAAGGTGCAAAATTTTCCAATTTGAATTTATCAACTTTTGGTTCGAAATAAACTAAACTGGGCGCTTCATAATTAAGCAACAATGCCTGACGGAACATTTCCATACAAAACTGCAAAAACTTCTTTTGGGCTTCTCTTCCCAAAGCTGCGATTTTTTCGCTCCAAAGAATCAAATCCTGAATAGCTGCTGCGTCTTTTTTAGCTTTGAAAGCCGCACGAACCCAGGTAACAAACCATTGTTCAAACGGATGTTCTTCGTCATTATCATGCAATAATTGCAAAGCCGCATTAAAATTCCCCTGTGCCTGATGTGCTAATTTAGCCGCCAATTTAGAATCTATTCCTTCCCGAGCCACCAAAGCATCGGCAATTACAGCCTCACTCAATCCGTTAAAATGCAATACCTGACAACGGGAACGAATGGTTTGAATAATATCTTCTTCGTTTTCAGAAATAAGGATAAAAATGGTTTTCTCTGGCGGTTCTTCTACTAATTTCAGTAATTTATTAGAGGCTGCAATATTCATCTTATCAGCCATCCAGACAATCATAATTTTATAACCGCCTTCATAGGCTTTTAAAGAAAGGGATTTCAGGATTTCCTGTGCATCATCAACCCGGATTTCTCCCTGTTTGTTCTGAACACCTAAAACGGCATACCAATCAAACAAACCGCCGTAAGGATTTTGAAGCACAAACTCCCGCCAATCGGCTATAAAATCGATACTCTTCGGATTTTTCTTTACCTCATCGGTGGTAACGGTAGGATAAGCAAAATGCAAATCGGGATGGGATAACTTTTGAAACTTAATATTACAGGCGTGATTTTCACCATCATTTTCGCCTCCGGAATTATTACATAAAATATATTGTGCATAGGCAATGGCCATTGCCAGAGTTCCGCTGCCTTCCGGTCCGACAAAGAGTTGCGCGTGTGGAATCCGACCCAAATCGACTGTTCGGGTAAGATGATTTTTAATATGTTCCTGTCCTAAAATTTCCGAAAATTGCATGAAGCAAAGATAGCAGAAAATGGATAAGTCTAAAATTTTAGATGGTAAAGTTTAAAGACGCAAAAAGCTTATTTAAAACCTAAACAACAATAGAATAACAACAGCTACAGGCTGTTTAATTGTCAGGCAATTTATAAATCTTTTCCATCGGTAACCATTTCTCCCCTTCTTTTGCTCCCGGAGGCGCCTGTTGAAATTGCCACATCAACTTTTCCCATTCCTGCACTTTTGGATTGGCAGCATCCATCTCTTGTTTGCGTTCCGGACTAAAAGTTTCATCTACTTCCATAATCATAAACAGGCGATTTGCCAATATATAAATTTCCAAATCAATAATTCCGGAATCCCTGATACTTTTAGTAATTTCCGGCCAGGCATTTTCCTTAGCATGATAACGCTTATACTCCAAAATCAATTCTGGTTTATCAATTAAATCACAGGCAAAGCATAATCTCTTGGTTTTCATAAACAGCATGGTTTTTTAAACAATCTCCAACGCATTTGCATACGAAGCCTGTGGTTTTTGACTCGGAAAATACACTTCAAGTCCTTGTTCGGTTTGTTTAAACTTCAACTTTTCTCCGGTACTCACTAATTTTACTTGTCTAATTTTTTCTGTATGATACGAATTAGATTTTGCCAAACTTTTTATTACCACCATCCCATTTTCTGGCCATGCCATTACCGTAGCGTACAGCTTTTTGTCTTTTTGAGCAAATCGAATATCTTCGGCTGTATAAGGTTTCCCTTTTCCTTCATTAAAACCCTGAGCAGACAAAGCTCCGGCACTTGCCTGTTGCGGGCCTTCGCCAAATATTTTCCAGGGACGCGTACCGTAAATACTTTTGCTGTTCAGTTTCATCCAAACACCAATTTCTTTTACAATTTCACGCTCTAATTCGTCAATACTTCCATCGCCACGCACCGGAATATTCAGCATTAAATTTCCGTTTTTACTCACCACATCTACCAACGTATGAATAACCGTTTTTGCCGATTTATAGCGCTTTTCATCATAGAGTCTTCTATCGTAATGCCAATTCCCGATACAGGTATCGGTTTGCCAAGGTAAAGGTTCGATGTTATTACTTTGCCCTTTTTCAATATCCCAAACGATAGCTTTGCGCTGCTGTTCGGTTAAAATTTTACCGGTAATTACCGCCTGAACCGTTTTATTTTTTTGTAAACTTTTATTATACATATGTGCTGCAATACGCAAACCAGCATCGCTCACTGGCCATAAAGGCAATGCGGTATCGTCAAAATAAATCATATCCGGATTGTATTTGTCAATCAAATCAAGGGTACGGTCGTGGAATTTTTCACAATAAGCCGAGTTAGGAACTGAAGCTCCATCTCCCCAATCCCACTGACTGTGAACAGATGAATTTCCAGATGGTTTAGCACTCAATTCATGATTTTGCGCATACAAATCCTGAGGATCTAAACCTTCCCACCAAGTTCCTTTTCCGTCAGCCTTAGTTAATTTTCCATCATAAGGAACTCCTGCCAACGGACCGTTTTTATCGGCACCCTGAGAAGTATCAAACCAATTCCAGGCGTGTGCCGCATGAACGCTTACCGCAAAAGGCAATCCTGCTTTTCGGGCCGCCTTTTCCCATCCGGCAATAATATCTTTTTTAGGCCCCACTTTGGTCGAATTCCATTGTGGTTGGTATTTACTATCATACAAATCTAAATTATCATGATGATTAGCCATTGCCATAAAATATTTGGCTCCGGAATCTTTGTACAAATTCACCAATTCCTCCGGATTCCAATTATCGGCTTTCCAAACATTAATCACATCTTTAAAACCAAATTTTGAAGGATGTCCGTATTTTTCAACATGAAATTTATATTGACGAGAGCCTTCTTCATACATGCCTCTTCCGTACCAGTCTCCTGCTTCGGGTTCACACTGTGGCCCCCAATGCGCCCACATACCAAATTTAGCATCCCGAAACCAATCCGGCACCTGATATTTCCCTAAGGAACCCCAGTCAGGCTGGAATGGACCGTCAATTTTAGCAGCATTCAAAATTGAGGATTGTCCTAATAGAGGAGATAAATAAAGTCCCGCCAGTGCCGATGCACCTAATTTCAAAGCATTTCTTCTGTTCATTTGTATTTATTTTTAAAAAGTCATTTATTTATTTCCGACTTTATATTTTTAATTATTTCAACAAATTCATTTTATCAAATCGAACATCAATTATTAAAAACGAATTAATCTTATATTTTACACAAATATTTAAGACTAAAAATATATTATTCATTATTTTTGATTCTTAATAAAAGGATATAATTACAAATATAAACAAGGCTTCAACTTCTATTTTTACCCAAAACCGATTATTTATTACACAAAACCGACTTTTTACCAAAACCAATTTATGTCCAAAAACATTTTTAAATATTATTTTTCACTGCTACACATTGATTATGTAAAACTGAATCAAAAATGGAATTTCAACAATGTAATTAGTCCGTATTACCGACTTTATTACATCGACGAAGGCATGGGTTCCATTTCGGATAATTCAGGAAAATTGATTTTAGAACCCGGATTTCTGTATCTTATACCAAGTTTTACCATTTGTAATTTAAACTGTGAAAAATACCTAAGCCAATATTTCATCCAGTTTTTTGAAGAATCTCCCGATGGAATTTCACTGTTTAATCAAAATAGAAATGTGATGAAATTACCCGCCACCGAAACCGACATCACTCTTATCAAACAAATGCTTCAAAACAATCCCGGCAGAGGAATTAATCGTTCTGATAATCCTGAAGTTTATGAAAAAGAAGCTTATTACAAGGAATATCAAGCACTTAACAAAGAACTCAAACTACACTTGAAATTCGAAAATCAGGGAACACTGCTCCTGTTAATTTCCAAATTTTTGAGCACTAAAAATTTCAAACCAAGCACTCCTCAAAGTACTCCTTCAAAAATTTTAGACACCATGAGTTACATCCAGCTTCATTTGGACAAAAACCTGACTATTGCTGAATTAGCCCAAAGAGTCAATCAAAATCAGGATTATTTCTCAAAACAATTCCTAATACACACCGGACAAAGACCCTTAAATTACATTCACGAAAAAAAGATAGAACGAGCACAATATCTTATTGCAACTACTAACAAGACTTTTTTAGAAATTGCCTTAGATACCGGTTTTTCTAATTTACCTCATTTTTCGAAAATCTTCAAACAAATCGTTAGTTTGACACCGGGAGAATATCGTAGTCAAAACAATCAGGTTAAATAATTTTTTCCGTCCAATTTCTTCCTTTTCAAATGTGTTTTTCATCACCAAAACACTAATTAATTTACCCGAAAAAACGCTTTAAAACCCTTTATTTTTCAATTTTTTTTTCAAAAACCGCTACCCGAAAAAACAAATTGTAAGTAATTATTTGATAAACAAAAAAATAATTCCAAAAATCACTCTGATTTATTTTTTTTCAACATCTTATAAACAAAAGCTCCGTTGTTCAAGGCTTTTAGGATTTTCAAAAACAGCGAAAACATCGTTTAAAATACAAATTTATCGGACAAAATGCATTTTTTTTAAAATTTTGTAATCTTTTTACAAGTAAAAAAGCTCCAAGAAAGTTGTTAATAGGGATTAATTATCTATTTTTGTTTGAATAATATTAATTTATAATTCTCATTTCATGAAAAGTAAAATTATTTTCCTAAGCTTTCTTTTTTTAACAACTATAAATCTGGCATCTGCTCAGGATAAAAAAGCATCCAAAAGCATCATTAGCACCAGCGCCACGATTAAAAAATACCACAACCTGAAAGAGCTTCAGGAAATGAAAAAAGGAGAACTATTGGATTTATATACGGAACGTATTACTGTTTTGGTAAAAACACTGCCTTATATTGCTTTGGCTACTAAACCAGGCGTTACTTTGACCGATTTAGGAATTCCGGACAATAACGAAAACAAAAAATCATTAACCGAACAGGAAGAAAGCACAGCTGATTTTCTAAATGTAACAACTGAATTTCAAAAAAGAATGATGCCTTATTCGGACACTAAAAATTTAATTGCAGCTATTTTATTTTATGAGAACACACTGAAAGCTTTGCATGAATTTAATGAAATATAAGCGCTAAACCTTTAGCCAAAACAAAAAAAGGCGCATTATAACTCATTCGATTAAATATATTCTCGGTGCATTCTTAATTTTATAACTAAGACCCAAACAATTAACATTAACCATTAAACTTTAGCAACCTATGAAAAGCATATCCCAAATCTTAAGCATTTTCCTTTTGGTCGTTGTTGGTGTTCAGGCGCAACAGGAAAAAGGAATCACTGGTTCGAACAATTGGTTAAATAATTGGACCGAGTTTAAACCAAACAAAGTCGATTATGGTGAAGCCGACCAAATATTAGCAGGCAATATTGCGGTTAATACCAAATTATACAAGAAAAACAAATACATCCTACAGGGAAATGTATATATTACCAATAACGCTGTTTTAACCATCGAACCCGGAACAACAATCATTGGTGATTATGCAACAAATGCTGCTTTGATTATCACCAAAGGAGCTACAATAATTGCCGACGGACTTGAAACAGATCCAATTGTTTTTACCTCAAATAAGGGTTTAAAAAAAGCCGGAGACTGGGGAGGAATTATCGTTTTAGGAGACGCTCCAATTAACAAATTCGGAAATTCCTCTTCGATAAATCTGGGACTGGATACTTCTTTAACAACTTATGGAGGTGAAAACTCCGAAAGCAATTCCGGGATTTTAAGATATGTTCGTATTGAATTTGCCGGAAAAAAAATAAGAGGAGAAGAAAACTTCAACGGATTACTATTAGCCGGAGTAGGAAACAAAACTGTATTAGAAAACATTATGGTAAGCTATGCCGCAGGAGATTCTTTTGAAATATACGGCGGTAATCTTAACATGAACAAAATGGTTTCGTACAAATGCAGTCGGGACGATTATAAATTCAACTATGGTGCTCAATGTAAAATAAACAATTCGCTGGCGGTTCGTTCTTCCTTTTTAACCAGCAGTTTAGGCTCAAGATGTATGAATGTAGCTTCGTATGACAAAAAAGAAGAAGTTGATTTTTCTAAAAAACAAACCTTTGTCACCGCTACTAATATGACACTGGTTAACGACAGCGAAAACATCAATGCCGACATCCAATCCGGTCTTATCAAAGAAGCGATTTACATTGCTGAAAATGCTAAAATAAACTTTAAAAGAACCGTTGTTTCCGGATTTAATCCGGCTGTATTACTAAGCAACAAAATTGAAATTAACGATGAAAACCTTCGAAAATTAGGCTTTGAAGACATGTATTTCAATTCCTGTAACGGCAATATTTTTACCGAATTTAATCAAAACAACGAAGATTTAGAAGACTGGTATGGCAATGCCGCCTTCTCCAATGTTTATGCTAAAAGCGACAATGTTGAAACTTTCATAAACACTTCAGATGATAAAAAACCGGATTACAGATTACGAATAGGCAAAATTACCGTTTCAAGTGAATAATGTAAAACTGATTTCGAAATCATTAATTGAATCCGAAATGCGAAGGACAAATAATTAAACCGCCGAAGATAATGAGCAAAAAACTACACAACTATTTCCTATGTCTCGTTTTTTTTCTTTCCCCTTTAACTAAAGAAATTTATGCTCAGTTAGTTATTGGAAATCCATCTTTAGGTTTTACCCAAATTTGTACCGATGCAACTTATAATGCTCAAAAGCCTTTTGAGGTAACTTTTACTTTTACACCTGAAACAGCTTTAAGTCCTTCCAATCAATTTATAGTAGAGCTTTCAGCTGCAAATGGTTTTTTTGGTACCACACCAACAGTTCTGGCTACTTCTAATCCGGGAGAAATTACAACTTCACCAGGGAAGATATCTTTTTCAATACCAACAAATACAGCTGGAGAAAATTATAAAATACGCATTAAAAGTACTGCCCCGGGAAATACCAGTGCAAACTCTGCCTCTTTTGCTGCCTATTACAAAATTCAGGACAGTCCGTTTACAATAAATAATTTTGTTTCAACAGCCACTTATTGCCCGGGGGCAAGCTATATTTTAAACATTGATAATCCCGGAACCGGCACCAATGATTCGCCGTTAAAATACCCTTCATTGACTTTTAACTGGTTCAAAGAACCCGGCACAACTCCCATTGCAACAGGAAACAGTCTGACCGTAACTCAACCCGGAGTTTATTATGCTGAAACCAATTACGGCAGCTGCACATCTTATTCTTATTCTAACAGAGTAACCGTAAGTGAATCTTCTTCCGGCAATACTACAACCATTAGTTCCAGTCAGGGCAATCCGTTTTGTTCTAATGATGGCACTACAACTCTGAGTACGGTTTCCGGAAACAGCTACCAGTGGTACAAAGACAGTAAAGCAATTTCTGGAGCAACCAATCAAACCTACACCGCAACTCAGGCGGGACAATATTCCGTTGCTGTAAATTTTGGAGGATGTACCGCAACAGCTGCAATTAATTTACAATCCTATCAGTTTTCAAGTAGTATCGACGTTTCGGAAACAAATTTTATCAATGCTGATGAAACACTTCCGGTAACAGTTACCACAAATGCACTAAATCCGGAATACAAATGGTTTCTAAACGAAACTCTTATTCCTGATGCGACCACAGCTTCGTATGAAGCAACTGAACCAGGGAATTACAAAGTAGAGATTACCCAAACTTCCACTTGTGTTTTAGCTCAGGAACTAACTTTCAGAATCATTTCTTCAATAGATCCTAATGCAGAAAAAATCCCCAATTTAGTAAGTCCCAATAACGACGGATTCAACGATACCTGGATTATTCCTCAGGAATATACCAGCGGAACCGATACCGAAATTGTATTGATGAACGCTACGGGAGAAATTGTACTGAAAACCAATAATTATCAAAATAACTGGCCGGAAACTAGCACTAATTTCAAAAATGTAAATCCGGTGTATTACTATATCATTACCACAAAAGATCAAAAAACCAAAAAGGGGTCTATAACACTAGTGAAATAAAATGAGGAATGTTTTTATAATTTTAAGTTTATTTCTTTGTGTTCTCCAGCAGTTACAGGCGCAGGAAGACGGTGTTGTTTCGTACCGTCTTCCCGTAAGAAATTCTTTAAAATTCAACAGATATTTAATCAACCCTGCTTTTAGTTTTGTTCGCGAACAAAGCTCTTATATTAGTTTTTATACCAAAAAACAATGGGTTCAATTTGATGATGCTCCACAAACTTATTTATTTAGTTATTCCGGCAGAATAGCCGAAAATCAGGGAGCAGCCATTGGATTATTCCAACAAAATTACGGTGTCCTTTCCACTTTTGGAGGAGTCGTCAATTTTGCACACAACGTCATGCTTCAGGAAGACAATAATTTAACCTTTGGATTAAATCTTGGTTTTTACAAAAGCGGCATCAACAAAGGACGTGTAATTACAAATTACGATGATCCTTCACTGAATAACATCCCTAACAATTCCCTCATTAGCATCAATCCGGGTATCAACTACGGAACGGCTTTTCTGGATTTTGGAGTTTCGGTAAACAACTTGGTTTTATACAACCTTAAAACTTCAAAAATTGTTCAGGATGATCCCGAAAGAAGCATTGAAGCTCACATTATGCACACCGGTTATCTTGACACCTATGGTTTTTTTGACAAAAGTAAATTTTCGGCATTGATTAAAACCGATTTAAAAAAAGACAAAACAGAAGTTTCCGGCTTAGTCTTATTTGCTGTTCCAAGCGGAATCTGGGCTCAGGCAGGTTACAATTCGGTTTACGGAATGAGCGCCGGCCTTGGAGTAAACATCTCACCCAAGATTTCTATTGAATACAATTTCGAAAAAGGCACTGGAAATTTATCCAATTTTGGTGCTTCTCACGAAATTGTTTTTGCTTACAAATTCAACAAAAAGACATTTTATTACAACGACGAAGACGAACAAGGTTCGATTATCCCGCCAGCACAAAAGAAAAAATATGTTGCTGCGAAGCAAAAAGATTCTCCGCTTCTATCTCCAAAAGACGCGCAAAGACTAAGAGAACTTAAAGAAGCTTTAAAATTAGAACAGCAAGAAAAAAGACAGCAACAACTCGCTGAAGCAAAACAAAAAGCAAAAGCCGATTCTATTGCGCAGGCCAAACGCATCGCGGATGCAAGAGCACAATCAGTTGCCTTAACAGAAGCTAAAAAAGCCGCTGATGCAAAAGCAAAAACTGACGCCTTAATCAAATCGAAACAAACAGCAGAAGCCAAAGCCAAAGCGGAGGCCTTGGCTAAAGCACGACAAGCCGCAGAAGAAAAAGCCAAAGCTTACGCCTTAGCCAGAGCAAAAAAAGCCGCCGAAAACAGAGCACGAATAGATTCTATAATCCGGGCAAAACTAAACGCCGAAGAAAAAACTAAAAACGAAGCCTTAGCAAAAACAAAATCGGAAGCTGAAAATAAAGCGAAAACCGAGACATTAGCCGTACAAAAAGCTAAAGCAGCTGCCTTAGCCAAAGCCAAACTGGACGCTGAAAACAAGGCAAAAGCAGACGCTTTGGCGAAAGCCAAACTGGACGCTGAAAACAAAGCGAAAGCTGATGCTCTTGCCGCTCAAAAAGCTGCTGAGGAAAAAGCAAAAGCAGACACTTTGGCGAAAGCCAAACTGGACGCTGAAAACAAGGCGAAAGCCGAAGCTCTTGCCGCTCAGAAAGCTGCTGAGGAAAAAGCAAAAGCAGACGCTTTGG